>CAISDA010000041.1 GCA_903884005.1 uncultured Ignavibacteriota bacterium
CAAACAAATGTTGGCACTATTCAACACTTGAGTAAATGTTCAGTAATATATCACTCAATTGTTTAGCTAAGAAATAGTTGGCGTTTTGCCATTTGCGCTGTAAACTATAAACATGACTTCACGCGACTACTTCAAGGGTAAAAGGGTGGCTTTAATAGGACTCGGTCCCCATGGTGAAATGGTGGAAGATGCAAAATTCATGATAAAGCAGGGGGCATTGCTTTCGATTTATGATTTGCGCAGTGAATCGAGACTGAAAAGTCATTTGGTATTCCTCCGATCTGTCGGGCTTGCGAATTATGTTTGTGGACCTATTCCTGCCGATGATCTACTCGATATGGATGTAGTCATCTTGTCGCATGAATATCCACGTGATTCGACATTCCTGAAAGGGGTCAAAGAAAAGAAAATTCCGATAGAATATCCCGAGACTTTGTTTTTCAAACTGGCGCCGCCAGTCACTCTAGTCGGAGTTATGGGTTCATGTGGCAAGGCAACTGTAGTTTCGATGCTCGCTCCGATGATCGAAGAAGCGTGTGAGATCGCGATGCGAAAAGGAGGTGAAGGAAATCAGCAATGTTTCGTGGCTGATCCAGAAACCGGTGAAGGTATTATGGTTCATCTGAAAAAGATCCGTAGTGGGGATATTCTGATTATGAGAATCGAGGAAAATATGATGCGTGAACTCGAGGGTGTGCGCATCAGTCCGCACGTTGCGATATATGTTTCTAGGCTTTCGAGGTCGTCTTATGATGATTCGCCTTTTGATATTCTGAAATTCCAAACTTATAACAATTTCATCATTGCCAGCGACGAAGTCATCGACTCCACTCGTCTCTACAAATTTCAATCAAAAGCAAAAATGCTTCGAACAAAATCAGCGCTTATTCCAGATGTCTGGGAGTTTGCAGGGAGATCTCATGACAGAGAAAATGCCTCGTTAGCTTTGCAGGCGTCGAAATTATTCAAGGTTGAAGATGAAACGGCGCACAGGATACTCATGGCTTGGAAACCGCTAAAAGGGCGTATTGAATTTATAAAAAAGGTGAAGGGAATCGATTTCTATAATGATTCCGCATCGATTGCACCGAGCTCGACTATTGCGGGAATCATTTCTTTGGCGGAAAATCGCAACCTTGTTCTTATTCTTGGAGGCGCAGATTGTGGTTCTGATTACCGTGAATTGTACGCGGTGTTGCCTCAATATGCGCATACGATCATTCTTTTGCCGGGGAGTGGGACGCTCAAGGAGAGGAAGGCTATGCAGAAAATCGATCATACGGATACATTATCGGTCCCTTCACTGGAGGAGGCGATCATTCTCGCGAGTGAAAGTGCGAGGGTTGGCGATAAGGTGTTGTTCAGTCCTGGGTTTGATGCGGGAGGGTTCGATGTTTCGAGGAAAGAGCGCGGGGAGAGGTTTGTGAGGGTGGTTCGTGGATTGTAATTTTGGGCGGTGAATAAAATTGGCGAGAGGACATATTAATTTTTCTTGGTCTGCGGAACTCGTGTCCTTAAATTGTAAGGTATTTTGGCTCACGGGACGTCAGCAACCCGAGCCAAAATACCTAACAATTTATAGGCCACTCAGACAGGTCCTCGACCAAGAAAAATTAATATGTCCTCTCGCTAATTTTATTCACCGCAAATCATGCAAACTACGGCACCATTTGTCTCATAACCGAGATACGCGGCTTGAATAGCTCCGGCAACTGATAGGGCGCTGTTCGTAGAAATTTCTAGGCCGCCAGTATGATCTAGGACCAGATCGCGGGCAGTTTCGATATTCTCATTCGTAGCAAGCCAGCCGCGGCCGCCGGTTTTATTCACGAGTTTTACTAGGTTGTCTTTTCGGTATGCGGTCTGATCGACTATGGCATCGGCGACAGATCTCTCGTCCGGAATACTGAATGCTTCGAATGTATCG
>CAISDA010000042.1 GCA_903884005.1 uncultured Ignavibacteriota bacterium
ATCTGCAATGAATTTACCCACTCAAAACGCTGAAGCGCCTTCCAATTTCCCCAGTCCATAGAAAAGTAATATAGCCTTCCACAACTCTCCTCATGTGTCGAGGTTACCCTCGATGTTACAACTAAACTCTGTAACTGTAATACTCGCGCTCGTTCTGAGTGCTGGTATTGGCGCCATCGCATTGCGCCCATTCATGAATCGTCATACGAATCCAATGCCGACAACCTACAAGTACTTCGCTCTCATAATCCTCGTCGGTCTGATCGCACTGCCGTTGGCCTGTGTCCTGGGACATACATCAATGCCAAGTGATTTTATGAGTGTTTTCGGCACCGGAGGGCTTTTCTGCACAACAAAATGGCCTAGCGGTATCACTCTCACAACGGATGACGAAGGACGCATCACCAGAAGGGTGCGGGAAGCAAAACAGCGTGCAAAGGCTAAAGGAGAACCCTTTGACCTAACTGCGGCGTTCATTGCCGAGCTATTCCTGATACAGGGCGGCCTCTGTTACTTCTCAAAGAAGTTGATGTCATGGAAGCCGAATCTGTTGGAAACCGTGGCAATCACCAAACTCGATCCGGATCAACCCTACGTGAGAACGAACGTCGTATTAACCTGTAATTACGTTTCCGTTATGAAGGGCGATCGCAGCTACGAGACGTTGCTGAAAAATTGCCAGAAAGTTGTGGACCACCACATTCCTGTTGTCGAACGCGAGCCTATACAGCAACAGCACGATGGTCAGTTTCTCGTAAAGCGCCAAGTGGTTGATCTGCAATCCGGTATTAATGAACACGGGCCAAGGAACACTAGTACGGCCGCCATAAGGACCAATGGTACAACTACGGCAAAATCTGCATCGTGTTCCGGCAAGGCAAATTTTACAAAGCCAGAGAGAGAGGCAGAAGGTAAGATATTGTCGATATTTGGCGTGAAACGGTGTCAAACCTGCCATGAGATACTGCCCCAGGATTGCTTCGCCAAGCGCGGTCCCAGCAGCCCCAGTGCTGATGGTCTTGAATACCGGTGCTATGTCTGTGAACGTAAAAGGGGTCTCGACAAACATACGACAAAATCACTTATCACCGAGAAGGTATGGGGTTGTATTGATCGTGCGACCAAGAAGAACCGACTCTGTGAGATCACCGCAGAGACGGTTGAAGCACAGTTTGAGTTGCAGAGGCATCGTTGCTATTATACAGACGATGACCTGACCTGGGAACCCGGACTCGATAATACTGCATCCGTCGACCGGATCGACTCGACTCGCTCGTATGTTGAGGGAAATATCGCAGTGTGTTGCGTTGTCATCAATTTGATGAAAAACGATGCGCCCGTCAAAACTTTTGTGGATTATTGCCGAGCAATCGTCCAGAATCCACTGCCACTGGATGATCCCGTTCTGCGAACGCGGCCCAATGAGGGATTCACTGCAAAACGACGCCAAAAAGCTCGTGATAGAAAATCCGATTTTGACGAAGTTATCATTGAACGTATCGGAGCCGGCCTTGTTGGAAGACTTTCACCAACCTATAATCCGCGTGTAAAATGGGAGGATCATTGCGCTCCTTCCATCTGCGAACGGGTTTATTCTCGAACGATTGTAAGCACCGATAAATAATTCGGCGC
>CAISDA010000043.1 GCA_903884005.1 uncultured Ignavibacteriota bacterium
CTCGATGTCGGTTCATCGCATCCTGGGGCTGGAGAAGGTCCCAAGGGTTTGGCTGTTCGCCAATTAAAGCGGTACGTGAACTGGGTTCAGAACGTCGTGAGACAGTTCGGTCCCTATCCAGTGCGGGCGCAGGAAGCTTGAGAGGTGTCGTTCTTAGTACGAGAGGACCGGAATGAACGGACCGACGGTGAATGAGTTGTCACGCCAGTGGCATTGCTCAGTAGCCACGTCCGGAAGGGATAAGCACTGAAAGCATCTAAGTGCGAAACCCACCTCAAGATTAGGCTTCCCGGGAGTAATCCCCTAAAGGATCCAAGGAGATGACTTGGTTGATAGGCTACAGATATAAACGTAGTAATACGTGAGTCGAGTAGTACTAATAATCCGTGAGGCTTTACCAAATATTTTTATTATACACATTGTTGGTGTATCAATAAACCTTTGCAGATCGTACGAGCGTGGAATGCATGCGCTATACACGATTCATTCTTCTTAAATTTTTTCCAGGTGTCGATGTCGCGGGTGTTACACCTCTTCCCATTCCGAACAGAGAAGTTAAGCCCCGTAGAGCCGATGGTACTATGTTGGTAACGACATGGGAGAGTAGGAAGACGCCTGGTTTATTTTTTCAATGATCCCGTTCCGCTTTTTTGCGGGACGGGATTTTTTTTTGTATCTTTGAACTTCCCGTCACTCTTACGGACAGCATATGAAAATTCTCATCACCGGTATCGGCGGATTCGCCGGCAGCCACCTCGCCGACTTTATCGCCACAGCTCACCCCTCCGCCGAACTCTTCGGCATCGTCCGAGACTTCGAAAAAACCGATAACCTGAAAACGCTGCTCAACCAGGTGACGCTTCACCAATGCGACATCACCGAGTTCCAGTCCGTCTTCAAGGTCATCAAGGAAACCAAACCCGATATCATTTTCCATACCGCCGGACAGGCGTTCGTGCCCAGTTCGTTCGAGTTCACCGCCGACACGTTCAAAACAAACGTTATCGGCACGATCAATATTTTCGAAGCCGTCAAGGCCTGCGAAACCAACCCCCGCATCGTCGTCGTCACCTCGGGCGAAGTGTATGGCGAAACCTTCGGCATGCCAGCGCTCCACTCGGAACAGTCCGTGCCGCGCCCGGTCAACCCATACGCGGCCAGCAAAACAAGCGTCGATTACGTCGCGCAGACATATAAAAATTACGAGGGGCTCAATATCGTCATCGCCCGCCCCTTCAACCATACGGGGCCGCGGCAAAAACCTGCCTTCGTCTGCTCGTCCCTCGCCCGGCAAATCACGACGCTCGTAAAAAATAATTCGCCTTTGAATTTAAAAGTTGGTAATATAAAAGCACGCCGCGATTTTACCGACGTGCGGGACATCGTCCGCGGCTATTGGATGCTGTCACAGATCGATAACCGCTCAAATTTTATTTTTAACCTCTGCTCCGGACATATTTTTTCTATCGAAGAGATCATCGACATGTATGAAACGATCGCCGGCAAACGCTTCGAGCTGATCGTCGAGGCCAAACGCCTCCGCGGCTACGATATTCAACTGTTGGCCGGCAACCATTCGGCGATCGTGAACTCCGTCGGATGGAAACCGCAGATTGATTTTCACACGACACTGACAGACCTTTACGATTACTGGATGAAAAAGGAGAATTGACCATGGCAAAAAAAGCGCTCATCACAGGCATCACGGGCCAGGATGGTTCGTACCTGACGGAACTCCTTCTGGAAAAAGGCTATGAGGTGCACGGCATCATACGCCGCTCGAGTTCGTTCAACACCGGACGCATCGACCATCTCTATAATAATCCGGAAATTTCAGGAAAGACATTGTTCCTGCATTATGGCGACCTGACCGATACGAGTAACCTCAACCGCCTCCTCGAAAAAATTCACCCGGAGGAAATCTATAACCTTGCCGCGCAAAGCCATGTGAAAGTGTCGTTCGAAGTCCCCGAATATACGGCCGAGGTCGATGCCGTAGGCACGCTGCGGTTCCTCGATGCGATACGAGAGACCGGCATGAAGACGAAATTGTACCAGGCGTCCACGAGCGAGCTCTACGGATTGGTGCAGGAAGTTCCACAGTCCGAAACGACGCCGTTCTATCCCCGCAGCCCGTACGGCGTTGCAAAACTCTACGGCTATTGGATCATCGTCAACTACCGCGAAGCATACAACATCTTCGCGTGCAACGGCATTCTCTTCAATCACGAATCGCCGCGCCGCGGCGAAACCTTTGTGACGCGCAAGATCACGCTCGCCGCCGCGCGCATCAAACTCGGCCTGCAGAAGGACCTGCTGCTCGGCAATTTGAACGCAAAGCGCGATTGGGGATACGCTCCCGAATTCGTCGAAGGCATGTGGCGCATGCTGCAGCGCGACGTTCCCGAGGATTTTGTGCTCGCCACCGGCGAAATGCACGAGGTCAGGGAATTTGTCAACGCCGCATTCAATGAGGTCGACATCGAACTCGACTGGGTCGGCGAGGGTGCCGATGAAAAAGGCCTCTCAAAAAAGGACGGCTCCGTGCTCGTTGCCGTCGATCCGCGATACTACCGCCCCACCGAAGTCGAGCAGCTGCTGGGCAACGCGACGAAGGCGAAAGAAAAATTGGGATGGAAAGCGCACACAACGTTCGCCGATCTGGCCCGCCTTATGGCGCGCGCCGATTTTGAGAAGGTCAAAAAGCGCGGGTATTAACTGTATCTTTCATGAATCCAGGGTTCATCACCCCGCATGAAAATACCCGTTTCGCAGACGCAGCATTGCAGGGCGAGATGGTATCTCGCCCAGATTTCTGTATGGCGAATTGATGTTTTCCATCCCCCTTTTGCATTTTCCTAACTGATACTATGGACAAAGACTCTAAAATTTTCGTCGCCGGCCACCACGGACTTGTCGGCTCGGCTATTGTGCGCGCGCTTGCAGCCGAGGGATATGCATCGATCCTCACACGGACGCATGCCGAATTGGACCTCGAAGATCAAGGCGCCGTTCGGGCGTTCTTCGATGCCGAACGTCCCGAGTATGTCTTCCTCGCCGCAGCGAAGGTCGGCGGCATACATGCCAACAGCACGTATCCGGCGGACTTCATCTATAAAAATCTGCAGATACAGAACAGCCTCATCCATGCGAGCTACACGCATGGCGTGAAGAAATTGTGCTTCCTCGGCAGTTCGTGCATCTATCCGAAGATGGCGCCGCAACCGATGAAGGAGGAATACCTCCTGACCGGAACTCTTGAACCGACGAATGAACCGTACGCCATTGCGAAGATCGCGGGCATCATCATGTGCCAGGCCTACGCCCGGCAATACGGCGTCAATTTCATTTCCGTGATGCCCACGAATCTCTACGGGCCCCACGACAATTTCGACCTTCAAAGTTCACACGTGCTGCCGGCGCTCATACGTAAGTTTGTCGACGCGCATGCGAAGTCCCTTCCCTCGGTTGTCTTGTGGGGCAGCGGTACGCCGCGGCGCGAATTTTTATATGTCGACGATATGGCCGAGGCATGCCTTTTCCTGATGAATACGTACAACGACAGCAGCATCGTGAATATAGGCACCGGCGACGATGCGACCATTCTTGACGTCGCAAAGCTCATTGCCGAAAAAGTCGGGTACACAGGGGAGCTGGAGTTCGATGCATCGAAACCCGACGGCACACCAAAAAAACTGCTCGACGTCTCAAAGATCGCAGGGCTGGGATGGCGCGCGAAAGTCTCGCTTCCCGCGGGACTCGAACGCACCATCGACTGGTACCGGAAAAACAATAAAAATTCTAAATAGACTGAGTGTGAGCTAACCCGCCCTGCGCCGTGCAGGGCTGATGTTGCATGCTTTTTTTTTCAGGTCGGCATGTCTGCCGCCTGACGTGAACACACACAATGTAGGGGGCGCCAATGAAAATTGCAGTTGTCGGAACAGGGTATGTCGGTCTCGTGACGGGAACGTGTTTCGCCGATACGGGAAACTTTGTGACGTGCGTGGATGTCGATAAGGAAAAATTGAAGAAGCTGCACAATAAAGAGGTCACGATCTACGAACCAGGCCTCGATATGTTGTTCCAGCGCAATATCGTGCAGAAGCGCATCACGTTCACGAACGACCTGGCGTCTGCGGCGCTGTCGTCGGAAATTGTTTTTTTATGCCTTCCCACGCCGCAGGGCGAAGACGGGTCCGCCGACCTGAAATACATCATGGGCGTGTCTGAGCAGCTCGCGCACATATTCACGGAAGCCGGGAACGGGGAGTATAAGATCGTTGTCAACAAGAGCACGGTTCCCGTGGGCACTGCCGGAAAGGTCGCGGCGATTTTCGCCGCCGCCGGAGCGACGAACGTGGATGTGGTCTCGAATCCGGAGTTTCTGCGCGAAGGATTTGCCGTCGACGATTTCATGCGGCCCGACCGCATCGTGCTCGGCGCATCGAGCGCTGCGGCGATGGAAAAAATGAAAATACTCTACGAGCCGTTCGTGCGCCAGGGCAATCCCATCATCGAAATGAATATTCAGAGCGCAGAAGTGACGAAGTATGCCGCGAATTCGTACCTTGCCATGCGCATCACGTATATGAACGAGCTCGCGAATTTCTGCGAGCGTGTCGGCGCCGATGTGGATATCGTCCGCAAAGGCATGGGCACCGATCAGCGCATCGGCAAGCGTTTCCTCTTCGCCGGCATCGGCTACGGCGGTTCCTGCTTCCCGAAGGATGTGAACGCGCTCATTAAAACCTCTGAAGAGGCGCAGGCGCCGATGCAGCTGCTGAAGGTCGTGGACCTTGTGAACAAGGAACAAAAACTCGTGCTGGTGAAGAAGCTCCTCGAGTATTTTAACGGCTCCGTTAAAGGCAGACATTTTGCGGTCTGGGGTCTCGCATTCAAACCGAACACCGACGATGTACGCGAAGCGCCATCGGTGGTCATCATTAAAAAGCTGCTCGCACTCGGTGCAACCATCAGCGCCTACGATCCGGCTGCGATGGAAACATCGCGCTTCGACCTCGACGACACGATCACCTATGCCGCAAACGAATACGACGCTCTTGGCGGGGCCGATGCACTGCTTGTGCTTACAGAATGGAACGAATTCCGTAATCCGGATTTCGAAAGGGTCAAAGCGCAGATGAAGGCGCCGGTCATTTTCGACGGTCGGAATATTTTTACGCCCGAAAAAATGGCTGCACTGAACATCACGTATTTCAGCATCGGCCGTCAGGCCGTTCGAAGCCGTTAACTCATCACCTCACTATTCATACGGACACCTTGTGAAAACATCTGTCGTTACCGGCGGTGCCGGATTTTTAGGCTCGCATCTGTGCGAGCGGTTGCTCAACGAAGGCCATGCAGTGATCTGCATCGACAATCTGCTCACCGGCTCACTGGATAATATCGGAGGGCTCTTCGAAAATAAATCGTTTCAGTTCATCCACTACGACGTGACGAATTTTATTCACGTTCCCGGAACGATCGATTACGTATTCCACTTTGCGTCGCCGGCAAGCCCCATCGACTATCTGAAGCTTCCCATACAGACATTAAAGGTCGGGTCGCTCGGAACGCATAAGGCCCTCGGTTTCACGAAGGCGAAAAACGCGCGATTCCTCCTCGCCTCCACATCCGAAACATACGGCGATCCCGAAGTGCATCCGCAGGTCGAGGAGTACTGGGGCAACGTGAATCCCGTCGGGCCGCGCGGCGTATACGACGAAGCCAAACGGTTTGCCGAAGCATTGACGATGGCCTATCATCGCTATCACGGAGTAGAGACGCGCATCGTGCGGATCTTCAACACCTATGGCGAACGCATGCGCCTGGAAGACGGCCGCGCCATTCCCGCGTTTGCCTCCCAGGCACTGAGGAACGAAGATGTCACAGTGTTCGGCGACGGTTCGCAGACCCGAAGCGTCTGCTACGTGTCCGACCTCATCGAAGGCATCTACCGCCTTATGCTTTCCGATTATATGATGCCGGTGAATATCGGCAATCCCGAAGAACTCACCATGCTCCAGCTCGCACAGGAAATCATCGCGCTCACGAAGAGCTCCAGCAAGATCGTCTTCAAGGAACTTCCCACGGACGATCCCAAATTGCGTCAGCCCGATATCACGAAAGCCAAAGCACTTCTCGGCTGGGAACCAACGGTGAACCGTGCCGAAGGATTGGTCAAAACGCTCGCATATTTCAAGTCGAAGATCGGATGATGCGCCATTGCTGATGATTTGGCGGCTATTTGCCGACTAGTGTGGGCGGCTATTTGTCCGCCGATATTGTATTTGTTCTGAATCTCTCTTACATTACGCAACGGTTGTTTCCGATCACCAGTACTTACCAGCGCCAACGATCATGAAAATCGACATACCATCCTATCCGGTTCCCCATATTTCGTCTGTTCAAGACATGCTCGTGCGATCGGCGCGGTCGTTCGGAGATAAATTGGCCCTCGAGGATTGCTCCCCGACGCCGATCCCGCGCGTAACATACGCTGCCTTACTGAACACGGTGTTGAAATTCGGCACAGCGCTCCAAAAGATGGATCTTCCGGCGCGCAGTCACATCGCCGTGATCA
Source organism: uncultured Ignavibacteriota bacterium (assembly GCA_903884005.1). Taxonomy (GTDB): domain Bacteria; phylum Bacteroidota; class Ignavibacteria; order UBA10030; family UBA8401; genus CAISDA01. Next base: position 6,587 of record CAISDA010000043.1, read on the forward strand.
GCGACAACCGCGTTCAATGGGCATTGAGCTATCTCACCGCCATGTGCTTCAATTATGTCATCGTCCCGATCGACAAAAATTTAACGCAGAATGAAATCCTCAATGTGATCCACGAATCGGATGCGAATGCGATCATTTATTCGGACGCCTTCGACGAGATGCTGCGAGAGAAACGCGCCACGCTGAAAAAACTCAAACAGTTCATCAACATGGATATTGCGAAGGCGAACGGTTTTGTTCACTCAATGCCGGAGATCATCGGCTCGAGCCTGCCTGTGTCCATCAACGTGCTGCCGACAATCGATCCGGAAGAAATGGCGGTGATCATTTTTACTTCCGGCACGCTGGGCAGGGCGAAGGGTGTGATGCTGTCGCAAAAAAATATTGCGTCGAACCTGATAGGCATGCTGACCGCGATGCAGATGTACCCCGAAGACAGATTTCTCTCCGTGCTGCCGATGCATCATACATACGAATGCAACTGCGGCATGCTCTGCCCGCTCACGGCAGGCTCATCGGTGCACTATGCACGGTCGCTTAAGACCGTCGTGGACGATATGCAGCATGTCCGTGCGACGATGCTGCTCGGTGTGCCGCTGTTGTACGAAAAAATGTTCAAGCGGATCTATAAAACGGTGAACGAAAAAAAATCGACGGCGCTTCTTGTTCCGCAGCTGATCCGTGTCTCGAATGTGTTCGAGAAGATCGGGTGGAAGAATGTCAAAAAACTCATCTTCAGGGAAATGCACGAAAAATTCGGCGGTTCGATCCGCATCTTCGTCGCGGGCGGCGCGGCTTCCGATCCGTCCGTGGCAAAAGGGCTGCGCGAGTTCGGTTTCACCTACATACAGGGATACGGATTGACGGAGACCTCGCCCATTCTCGCACTCAACCGCCTGGCATGGTTTAAGGACGATGCTGCAGGACTCCCGCTGCCCAATGTCGATGTGAAAATTTACGCGCCCGATGCTGACGGCGTCGGCGAGGTGTATGCGAAAGGCCCCAATGTCATGCTCGGCTACTATAAGAACCCCGAGGCGACACGCGAGGCGTTCGATGACGGCTGGTTCAGGACGGGCGATTATGGATTCATTGACGGTGACGGGTTCCTCCACATCAGCGGCCGCAAGAAAAATGTGATCATCTCGAAGAGCGGCAAGAACGTGTACCCCGAAGAAATTGAAGACGTGCTCAATCACAGTCCGTTCATCCTGGAGTCGCTCGTGTTCGGGGAACACGACGAGAAACAGGGCGAGGTCATCGCCGCAAAGATCGTTGTCGATACCGAGGCGTTTATTGAACTCTCCAGCGCCAAAGGCGTATCGATCACTGCCGAACTGATACACGAGGTTGTTCACACCGAAGTCCAGCGCATCAATAAGGAACTGACGTCGTTTAAACAGATCAAAAATTTTTACATTCAAGATCAGGAATTTCAGAAAACGTCATCGCAGAAAATTAAACGGTACGCCGTGCTCTCGGAATCATAAGCCGACGGCGCCGTTCCGGCGGCTCTCGAGCTGCCGTCGCAAGATTCTGCGGGATGCACCGCCCGTGCCCGGTATCGTAGAGGACAATGCCAATGAAAACGATCTTGGTTGTTGAAGACGACCCTGCTGTCCGTGAAAACATCCAATTCCTCTTGGAGGAATCCGGATACAATGTCGTGACTGCGAACGACGGCAGCCAGGGGATCGCGCTCGGTGTCAAGCTCATTCCCGATCTGATCCTCTGCGACATCATGATGCCGCATGCCGACGGATACAGGGTCCTGGAAGCATTGCGGTCGACGCTTGAAACGGCCGCCGTTCCGTTCGTGTTCCTGACGGCAAAATCGGAGATGGCGGATATGCGGCGAGGCATGCTGCTCGGCGCGGATGACTTCATCCTGAAGCCGTATAAGGCGGGAGACCTGCTGCAGTCCGTCGTCACGCAGATGAATAGAAAGCCGAACGCTCACACGCAAGTATCGGCGCCCGCACGAAGCGCGGAACCGGCGCGCGACCATACGGAGCATGAACTCGTGCTGGCCGGCAGCACGCCCGAGGTGTTCAAGATCGCGGACATCAAGTTTATCAAGGCCGAAGAGGAATATTCCATTGTTCACACTTCCGATGGAAAAAAACATGTGGTGAGGCGGTTGCTCAAGGAATGGGCGGAACATCTGCCTGCGTCGATATTCCTTCGGATACACAGGTCGATTCTCATCAACCTTAATCATGTCGTTAAGATAGAACGGTGGTTCAATCATTCGTATCGTGTGTTCCTGAAGGATGTCGATGAACCTCTCGTGATGAGCCGCCGCTACAGCACTCAATTGCGGGCAAAAGTAAAAGAACGGACCGACACCGATCCTCCGAAGTGACGCTCTCTGGCACGGTGGATACATCACTCCCAGGATCGCTCCAACCCCATGGGGACGCCATGACGTGCGCGGCTCCTCCAATCCCGCCATCAGCGCCTCGCGCGAATAAAACGGCGCGGTTTGTTGACTTTTCCCCATTTTCTTGCTAATTTTACACAGCTTTATTTTATTCTGCATACATACGCATATTCTATTTCTCACTTGGAGGATTTCATGGCTTTAAAAGTTGGCATTAACGGGTTTGGCCGCATCGGGCGCAACGTGCTCCGTGCAGCGATAAAATACGGACCCGGCATTGAAATTGTAGCTATTAATGACATCACCAGCCCCACCACGCTTGCACATCTTTTGAAACACGATTCCGTGCTCGGTAATTTCGAAGGCACGGTCGTGCTGAAAGACAATATCCTTATCGTCAACGGAAACCCGATCAAAGTGTTCGCCGAAAAAGACCACAACGGATTGAAGTGGGGCGAACTCGGAGTTGATATCGTTGTTGAATCGACGGGATTGAAACATTTCACCGACGGCGACGCGGCAAAAGATCACATCAAGAACGGCGCGAAGAAGGTCATCCTCTCCGCTCCCGGAAAGGCCGATCTCACAGTCGTGCTCGGCGTGAACGACCAATTGCTCGACATGGCCGCACAGGACGTGATCTCGAATGCATCGTGCACGACGAACTGCCTTGCACCAATGGTGGATGTGCTCAATAAAACATTCGGCGTGAAAAAAGGGTTGATGACCACGATCCACTCGTACACGAACGATCAGCGCCTGCTCGATCTGCCGCATGCCGACATGCGCCGCGCACGCGCTGCCGCGCTCAACATCATTCCGACCACCACCGGCGCCGCCAAGACGGTCGGCAAGGTCATCCCCGAACTCGCCGGCAAACTGGACGGGTTCTCGCTCCGTGTGCCGACACCGACCGGATCGATTACCGATTTTGTCGCCGAACTCGGACGCGAAGTCACGAAGGACGAAGTCAACGCCGCATTCAAGACTGCAGCGGACGGACGCCTCAAAGGCATCATGGAATACAGCGACGAGGATCTCGTGCTGTGCGATATCGTCGGCAATCCCTCTTCGGTCATCATCGATTCGAAATTGACGATGGTCATGGGCACGACCGTGAAAGTCTTCGGATGGTACGACAACGAATGGGGCTACTCATGCCGCGTTGTGGACTTGATCAATAAAATCGGCTCGTTGCTGAAGTAAGGACGGGACGGTCAAGAAGCTCAAACGGCTGATCCTGCACTGTGCGGGCTCAGCCGTTTTTTTTCTTTGAACTGTCGCCGCGCGCACACAGCGTGCGCGATACACGCGCGAGCGTTTTCCCATGCCTCTGCGCATGGCGGCGGGAATCCATTTCCGCCGTATCATCGGAATGGATATCGCTATCACATTCCAAAAACGATTCACTAATATTACCCGACTGCCATGAATAAACTTACGATCAATGATATTCAACTCGGCGGCAAGCGTGTTCTTGTGCGCGTCGATTTCAATGTTCCGCTCGATGAAGCGCAGCATATCACGGACGACACCCGCATCGTCGAATCGCTTCCGACGATCAAAAAGATCCTCGCCGATGGCGGCAAGGCGATCCTCATGAGCCATCTCGGCCGTCCCAAGGGGAAAGTAAAGCCGGAATTCAGCCTGAAACCCGCTGCAGACCGTCTCGCCGAACTTCTGGGCCAGCCTGTCACCTTCGCATCCGATTGCATCGGGCCGATCGCCGATGCGGCCGTGGCGAAACTGCAGAACGGCGAATGCCTGTTGCTCGAAAATCTTCGCTTCCGCAACGAAGAGGAGGGTAACGACCCGGCGTTCGCGAAAGCGCTTGCGCAGCACGGCGACGTGTACGTGAACGATGCTTTCGGCACCGCGCACCGTGCCCATGCCTCAACCGAAGGCGTCACGAAATTCATCGCAACGTGCGTCGCTGGGTTCCTCATGGAAAAGGAACTCGCATTCCTCGGCACGGCCGTTGAAAAACCCGTACGCCCGTTCGTTGCGATCCTGGGCGGCGCTAAAATTTCAGGAAAGATCGATGTCATTCAAAGCCTCATGAGCAAGGTCGATACGCTCATCATCGGCGGCGGCATGGCGTATACATTTTTCAAGGCACAGGGACTCGAGATCGGCAAATCGCTGCTCGAGGCCGATAAGGTGGACCTGGCGCGTCAGATCCTTGCAGAGGCGGCGGCAAAAAAGATCGATCTGCTCCTGCCCGTCGACTGTATCGTGGCATCCGATTTCAAGAACGATGCCGAGAAAAAAACTGTTTTAAAGAACGAGATTCCCGCCGACTGGCAGGCGCTCGATATCGGTCCTGCAACAGTGAAGCTCTTCGCCGACTGTGTGAAGAATGCGAAGACCGTGGTTTGGAACGGCCCTATGGGCGTTTTTGAAATGCCCTCATTCGCCGCCGGAACCAATGCGGTCGCTTTGGCGTTAGTGGAAGCAACGCGTGGCGGTGCAACCACGATCGTCGGCGGCGGAGATTCGGCTGCGGCTATCGCACAAGCGGGCCTCTCGAAACAAGTCTCCCATGTATCGACCGGCGGCGGTGCATCCCTCGAGTTCCTCGAAGGGAAAGTGCTTCCCGGCGTGGAAGCACTGAACGATAAATAATGCTCAACGGTACGGTGAATTCTTGTGATTACTCGCTGTACACACACATCATTGTCATTCTGAGCGAAGCGAAGAACCTAAAAGAGATCATTGATGGAAGCATGTAATCAATGCTGCATGTCATTTTCTGAAAAGGTTCTTCGGCCGCTCAAGCTTCCTCAGAATGGCAGGGGGTGTTGAACACGGTGAGTCGTTGCTAATATATTTTCTTTCTTAATCTCATATGGCATATAATAATTCCGGCAACTATTATCGACCCAGCCCCATCGGCGGATTCAGTTTCTTTCCGCCGGTGATCAAGGCGCTGTTGATTTCCAACGCCGCCGTGTTTCTCGGCATGATGTTCCTGGGAAATTTTCATCTCGGCGAAAATTATCTCGGCGAATATTTTTATCACTACTTTGCGCTGCTCCCGATCGGCGCAGGGTTCCTGCCATGGCAGCTGTTCACGTACATGTTCATCCATGCCGGCTTCACACATCTGCTCTTCAACATGCTTGCGCTCTGGATGTTCGGCATGGAACTTGAAAATACGATGGGGTCGCGCAAATTCCTGCTCTTTTATATCTTGTGCGGCCTCGGCGGCGGTCTCGTCAATCTGCTCGTCGCCCCGTTGTTCACCGCGGTCGGTCCCACGGTCGGTGCCTCGGGCGCCATTTACGGCGTCCTTCTTGCATTCGGCATGATGTTCCCCGACCGGCTGATCTTCATTTACTTCTTCATCCCGATCAAAGCAAAATATTTCGTCATCCTCTATATGGCGCTCGAAATTATTTCGGTCGGCAGCACCGATGGCATCGCGCACTTCGCCCATCTGGGCGGCGCGCTGGTCGGATTTGTCTTTCTGCTCACAGACGGGTATCAATTCGGATCGGGATCGGGCCGCTCGGCAACGATGTTCACGTCCGCATTCTCACGGCGACAGGCGCCGCCAAGCTCCGATTATACCAACGTCAGCGATGCGCGTATCTACGACATACGCGATCACGCGCACTCGAATGAAGAAATTGAATTGCAGAGACATATCGACGAGATCCTGGACAAGATCAGCAAGGACGGGTACCAAAGTCTGACGGCCGAAGAAAAAAGACTGTTGTTTGAAGCGAGCAAGAAATTAAATTAAGGACGCAGTGCGCATGCATGCGCCGCACTTTTTTCATAAAGTAACCCGCCGCCGTTGTATTGGTGCGCATGTAGGGCGAGCTGTTCGCTCGCCCGCTCGAGTGAAACGATGCGAGTTACTTTGAGGTACAAGGGATACTATGGAAAATCTTCTTCACGTGATACAGCCGGTGACGCTCTCGCCGGTGGAGTATAAGGTCGGTGTGCGCAAAAAAACACGCCAGGTCTTAATCGGCGGGATCAGGGTCGGCGGCGGCGCTCCCATCTCCGTCCAGACAATGACTAAGACGAAGACCGACGACATTGCCGGCACCGTCGATCAGATCCGTCGGGCGCACGAGGCCGGATGCGATATTGTGCGCGTCACGGTGAATGATACGGAAGCCGCCGAGGCGATGGCAGAGATCGTCCGCCAATCGCCCCTGCCCATCGTGGCCGATATTCACTTCAATCATATCTTTGCCTTGAAGGCGATCGAAGCCGGCGTCGCGAAAGTGCGCATCAATCCGGGCAATATCGGATCGAAGGACCGCATCCGCCAGGTGCTGACCGCCGCCAGGGAAAAAGGCATTCCCATTCGCATCGGCGTGAATTCCGGGTCGCTCGAAGAGGACATCCTCCAGAAGCACGGCTATCCGACCGCCGAAGCCCTCTACGAAAGCGCCATGCGCCATGTGGAGATCTGCGACGAATTTAATTTCAAGGACGTCATCATTTCGGTGAAGTCAACGGACGTCCGCTTGATGATCGAAGCCTATCGGCTTGTGGCTGCGCGCACGGACATCCCTCTGCACCTCGGCGTGACCGAAGCCGGTCTCATGCGCATCGGCACGATCAAGTCGGCGGTCGGCATCGGTACGCTGCTCGCCGAAGGCATCGGCGATACCATCCGCGTGTCGCTCACGGACGATCCGGTGAAGGAAGTGGAAGTGGGAAAGGAAATTCTGCGCACGCTCGGACTGGCCACGCGCAATATCGAACTCATCGCATGTCCCACGTGCGGTCGCCTCGAAGTGGATCTGTTCGCCATCATGGGCGAGCTGGACAAACGGCTTGCGGGGATCAAGAAGCCCATCAAGATCGCTGTGCTCGGCTGCGTCGTGAACGGCCCCGGCGAGGCAAGCGAAGCCGATATCGGCATCGCCGCCGGCAAGGGTGTCGGCATTCTCTACCGCAAAGGCGTCATGATCCGCAGGGTGAAAGAGAGCGAGATCGTCGACACGATCGTGGAGGAAGTGAACAAGTTCCAGCCCGAAGCATGACGGTGCCTGCGGGGCGCTGCCTCTAGAGCGCAGTCTGCTTGCCCGCGGCCTTCTTTTTTCTCGGAAGTACCTCGTTGCCGTTGCATCGGTGCGATGTGGGGCGAGATGATATCTCGCCCAGGCACGGCATTGAGATACCCGCATGTTGCGTTCCATACATGCTTCCTCCCGCACACAGTTCACCTGATATACACGCATGGAATCGGGCCTCCACCTCCGCCTAAAAAAAAACGCCCTGAGAAACCATCTTCTCAAGGCGATATTCGGCACACTCGTTGTGTGTGCGTGGTCGGGCAGAGCAACCGTTGGGCTGTCTACTTCACGTCTTCCGTCGGCCCCTGCTTTGCAGCCATGGCGTAGAAGATCACCAGGCCGATGCCGCCGAAGAGAAAGATAAAGCCGGACATCAACTGGGGCTCGCGTATCCATGGAACCGCCGCGCTCACCATCCCGCCGATAAGAACACCTGCCCCGATAAATGCGGCGAGCATGCCCCATTTGAGTGAACTCAACGGGTTGACGCGCCACGTCGATTTGTGTGAATACAAATGCTTCACGTCTTCAGACGCGAGGCCCTTTTCTATGATCATCATGCGTTCGCGATGACGGTCATCGTAGACTTTGAAAAGAATAAATGCTATTGATAAGAACATTGTAATGGGTATCAATACTTCGCCTACATGTTCCATGAGATCCTCCTGTTGTGTGGTGTAGTGTCGGGTTGTGCGGCTATTTGTTATATTGGACTCGAGTTTCACCACCAGGGTTTCACTCTTCCCATTGAAACCTTGGCCGCACCATATCAGTCTAATCATGTAGCCGGTCTTCGTCGTGTGCGCGGTACCGCGTTTCTCTTATGGTCGAAAATGACAACGACATACTGTCCCGTATTCTGAAGGGAGAGCATCGGGCCTATGCCGAAATGATCGACAGGCACAAGGACCGTGCAATGACTCTCGCCATGAGGATGCTGAAGAATCGCGCCGATGCCGAAGAGGCGCTGCAGGACGCATTCGTGCGCGCATTTCATGCGCTGCCGGGGTTCGAAAAGAAATCGAGCTTTTCAACATGGTTCTATCGGATCGTGTTCAACGTCTGTTCGACACTCTTGTCGAAACGGCCAGGCGTGCATGTCTCCTCGTTCAATGCCGATAGCGATGACCCGATGAAGGCTGAAGACCCGGTCTCCGGCGATATGCCCGACGTGGATTATGAGGCGGCGGAATTCCAGTTCATCGTTCGTGAAGCGATCGATGCGATGCCCGAGCAGTACGCCGCAATACTCACATTGTTTTTCATGCAGGAAATGAGTTATGAGGAAATCGTCGACGTGACAGGGTTGCCGCTGGGTACTGTGAAGAACCGCCTTTTCAGAGCGAGGCTGCTCCTGCAGCGAGAAGTGCAGAAACGGTGCGGCGAGACCATGCATGTCCGTTATGAAAGGGAGGGTGGACGATGAAGCATTTGTCCGAACGTGAAGTATGCGACTATGTCGACGGCCTTATGGGCGCACATCACGCCGCCGCGGCGGAGCACATCGCCGCCTGCGGCTCATGCCGCTCGCTCGTGGCGCTGCATCGGCGGATCCGGAGTGAAGCCGCGCACGGAAGCGAAGGTCTGCTCTCCGAGGACTTCACGAAACGCATCATGCGCGACATACACATGCCGCAGGCCGCGCCGCGCTTTTCGTGGCTCGTCGAAAACAGTGCACATATCGTTGCGATGATCTTCGTGGCCGGTATTGTGGGCGGTATCTTTTATGTTGCCGGGCAGGCCTCGCCTGAAGCCGACAGTTCGGTCTATAGCCGGCAGCTATCGCTCTGGCACGATTCCTATTCGTCTGTGATGAACGCGATTGCTGCGCGCAACAGAGAATTATTGCTTCCCGTCGTGTCTGAAACAACCGGTTTCTTCAACAGTGTGTTCGTCATGGCCGTCGCAGCGTTGCTCGTTCTCGGTTCGCTGGACAAACTCCGGGTCTTCTCTAAGTTCGTCAAAACCAGATGACCGGCAGCAGGCGCATCACTGCATCAATGAGCCGATAAGAAGAAACCGATAGACCGATTTTCGGCAGGATCAAAGACGAAATTTTTTCTGCGTCTATTCGTTGCTGGCCTTGATGAACCGGCTGCAGAACAACCGAATGGAATTCGTGTTCTGCGATGACGGTATTGACGAGGGGTCCAAGGGCTCAGGTTCTTCCACTGCGCGTTCTCCGGCGCACTTATACCTGAATATCCGTTTATCGTTGCCCATGAGGGCGGAAGGCTCATCGTTTGTAGAGCGGGATTCGAATAACCTAAAGGACTGGTCTTCTGACCAGGATACTACCGGAACAGCTCTCTTCATACAACCTCCCCGACACATGTGTGTAAGTACAATGTTGAACATAAATATTTAATGCGAAAATGTCAAATGAATTTTTGACTTTCTTTGAATCCTTTCCTATACTTCTGCATCTCACTTCTAGATAAGTGTAGACGGTCCCTCTTTTACGGACATTCAGACTCCCATGAAAAAATCCCTCATTATCTTTTCGGTTATTGCACTATTTCTGCTGACTGCGATCATCCTGCAATCAACACGGCCATATCAACCGCATCCGGTAGCAGAGCTGAAACTCAAATACTCAAAAAAACATGTCCCGTCGGTCGATCATAGCAAATTAGCGGCCCTCCAGGTGAAATTTACGACCCCTGAACAGGTCACCGAGGCATGCAACGCATGCCACACCGAACGATACAAAGAGGTCATGCGTTCCTCGCACTGGAACTGGTCGCGCGAAGAATATATTCCCGGCCGCGGTATCCGCACGATAGGCAAGAAAAACGTCCTGAATAATTTCTGCATCGGCACTCAGGGCAACCAGCAAAGCTGCGCCAAGTGCCATGTGGGCTTCGGCATGAACAACGCTGATTTCAGTTTCGACAATCCGTCCTATGTCGATTGCATGGCCTGCCATGATAATTCCGGAAAATACAAGAAGGCGGCAGAGAGGGGCGGCGCTCCCGATCCGACGGTGAATTTAACGGAGATCGCGGAGCACGTCGGACAGCCGCAGCGGTCAAATTGCGGCACGTGCCATTTTTACGGCGGCGGCGGCAATAATGTGAAGCATGGCGATCTGGAAATGTCCATGTTCGATCCATCGAAAGACGTCGACGTGCATATGGCATCCGAAGGCGTCGACCTTCAATGCACCGCATGCCACGTCACGCGCAACCATGCGATGGCGGGAAAGGTGTACTCGCTCTCGTCAATGAATCGGAACCGCTCCACGTGCGAGCAGTGCCATACCGATCGCCCCCATAATAGCGACGTGATCAACCAGCATACGGTGAAGGTGGCATGCCAGACATGCCATATCCCCGTGTATGCAAAAGTGAACGCGACGAAAATGTCGTGGGATTGGTCGACGGCGGGACGCTTACGCAACGGCGAACCCTACGACGAAGATGACGCGGATGGGAACCATGCATACATGTCCATTAAAGGATCGTTCGTGTGGAAGAAAAACGTCGAACCCGAATACGTATGGTTCAACGGCACGGCGAATCATTATCTGCTCGGCGATAAGGTCGATACGAATGACGTGATACGCATCAACTCATTCAACGGATCGTATGACGACCGGGATTCGAAGATCATTCCCGTGAAGATCCATCGTGCACGCCAGATCTATGATCCGGTCAACAAGACGCTCATACAGCCGCTGCTGTTCGCCGCTCAGAAAGGGGAGGGAGCGTTTTGGAAGGATTTCGACTGGAACGCTGCCGCCGCCGCGGGCATGAAGGATGTTCATCTGCCGTACAGCGGCACGTACACATTCGTCAATACGGAAATGTACTGGCCCATCAATCATATGGTCTCGAAAAAAGAAAAGACGGTCGCGTGCGCGGAATGCCACAGGCGCGAGAACGGGCGGCTGGCAGCGCTCCAGGGATTCTACATGCCCGGCCGGAATTATAATGCCGGTGTGGAAGTCGCGGGAAAAGTGCTCATACTCCTTTCCATCCTTGGTGTGGCCGGCCATGCAGCCGTCAGGGTTGCCGCCGGCAGAAAAAGAAAGTAACCGGCAGATGCCGACGGAAATACTGCCGGCACACGCACTGCTGCCGTGAACGAGAGCACGATGGCCGGCGCTTCACAGTTGTGTTCTGAAAAATTTTCCGGCAATGATAATCGCCGGTGCGGCACTAAACAACCGACGTAACAGCGTACTAAATTTTCACATCGATGAAAAAACAACTTGTCTACAAACGTTTCAACCGCTTCTGGCACTGGACGCAGGCGGGATTGATTTTTTTCCTGGCGATGACCGGTTTCGAGATCCATGGTGCGCTCGCGTTCTTCGGATTCGAGAACGCCGTCCGCTATCACAGCAATGCCGCCGTCGTGTTCATGGTGCTCATCGTTTTCGCGATCTTTTGGCATTTTACGACGGGCGAGTGGAAACAGTACCTGCCCACAATGGACAACCTGCGCGAACAAATCGCGTATTACCTCGACGGCATCTTCCGCAATGCCCCGCATCCGACCAGGAAAACCGTGCTGAGCAAACTCAACCCGCTGCAGCGCCTCGTGTATCTCGGCTTGAAAATTCTTGTCATTCCCGTCATGGTCATGTCCGGGCTGCTCTATATGTATTACCGCTACCCCCAGAAGTACGGCATCGAGTCGATCAAAATTTTCAATTTGGAGACGGTCGCGGTCTTTCACACCATCGGCGCCTTCGTGCTCGTGTCATTTGTGATCGTGCACCTGTATCTCATCACGACCGGGCACACGCTCACCTCGAATCTCAAGGCGATGGTCACCGGCTACGAAGAACTCGACGAAGAAAAAAAATAGTAAATACTCAGAGTGCATCTAAATCACTGTCATCCTGAGCGCAGCGAAGGATCTAAAATATTGACCGTCAGTGGCAGCTAATAATCGTTGTTGCTTGTTATCACGCATATAGTAGATTCTTCGATCGCTGCGCTCCCTCAGAATGACATGGACTTGCGTGGACGGTGAGTAATTGCAAAAACTAATTGTATCGGAGATAGGTTATGGAAAAGACCACAACATACATGAACCCGTACCTCGCCGGTTTTCTGCTCGGACTGGTGCTCCTTGCTACGATCTACGTGACGGGACGCGGACTCGGGGCAAGCGGAGCGATGAAGAGCGTCCTCATTGCCGGTGTTGAAACCGTTGCGCCCGCGCATGCCGCTGGCGGAAAATTTTATATTGAATACACGAAGGAGCATCCCGAAAGCCCGCTGAAAAATTGGCTTGTCTTCGAGGTCGTCGGCGTGATCATAGGCGGGTTCCTGTCCGGACTGGTCTCCGACCGCCTCGGGTTCACCGTCGAAAAGGGACCGCGCGTGCGCTCGGCCGTGCGGCTTGGCATGGCAACGCTTGGAGGGTTGTTGTTCGGCCTCGGCGCCCAGTTCGCCAGAGGCTGCACCAGCGGCGCCGCCTTGAGCGGCATGGCTGTGCTTTCCACCGGCGGCTTCATCACCATGCTCGCCATCTTCGGCACGGGCTATATCGTCGCCTATGTGTTCAGAAAATTCTGGATCTGAGCCCGGCGCGAATTCATGCGGACACGCCGCGCATCGCATTGCCATTTGACCGTTCACACTTGATCGTTACTCCTATGGGACCATTAGTACCTGAAATCATCGGCAACGAACTCAACTACATCGTTGCGCTCCTCATCGGCATAGCCTTCGGCTTCGTGCTCGAGCAGGCCGGATTCTCGTCGTCGAGCAAGCTGGCCGGAGTGTTTTACGGCTACGACTTTACCGTGCTCCGCGTTTTTTTCACCGCCGCACTCACGGCAATGGCCGGCTCCATCATTCTCGGCTACCTCGGACTTCTTGACATGGAGATGATCTATGTCAATCCGACGTATCTCTGGGCGGCAATCGTCGGCGGGGCCATCATGGGAGTCGGATTCATTGTCGGCGGATATTGTCCCGGCACAAGCATCTGCGGGGCGGCTATCGGAAAGATCGACGCGATGTTCTTCGTTGGCGGGACGCTCTTCGGCGTTATCATCTTCGCCGAGGGATACGCGGCGTTCGAAGGTCTCTATAACGGGAGCTTCCTCGGCAATCTGAAAGTGTTCCATTCTCTGGGAATGACGCAGGGAGTGTTCGCGCTGCTGTTGGTGATCGTGGCGCTCGGCGCATTCTATGCGACCGATTGGATCGAAGGAAAGGTCACACATCGGACCGGGAGGAGACCGGACCGTCTGCGTAAACAATACGCGTTGTTCACCGGTATTGCGGTGGTCGTCGGTTTCGCCCTGCTCTTTACTCCCGACCGAAAGACGGCGATACTCGATCGGGCATCGGATGCCGGCTACTTATCGGTGCAGAAGGTGCAGATGATGACAAGCGATGAACTTGCCTATCGTCTTCTCGACGAAGATCCCGCCCTGCAGGTGATCGACGTGCGGAGCGCCGAGCAGTACGATAAAATGACCCTGCCGCGCGCCGTCAATTGCGCTCCCGGCAATTTGTTCAACAAGGAATGGAACGATATGCTGACGGCGAGGAATAAGCGGCGTGTGTTCATTGCCGACAGCGAACTCGACGAGCGGAAAGCCGATGCTGTGGCTCAGGCCTTGGGCATAGAAAATACATTTGTGCTCCAGGGCGGTCTTGCGGAATTTGCATCCACGATACTCCGCTATCAGTCGCCTGTGTCGATCACCGACGACCAGACCGCCGATACGGACCGGTTCCGGCTGCGCGCCGCGCCGGCTCTTGCCAGATTGATCGCCGAATCGAAGAACAAGCCGAAGGTAGTGAAGATCGTGAAGAAGATCGCCGGCGGATGCTGATGGTGTCGGCATCCCGTACGTGTCCTGAATATCGTAGAGACACAATGCAGTGCGTCTCTGCCGTTCCAATGTACTTCGGTCCTTCAGGCGTAACGCAGCATCCATTGAATGCGCTGCAACACGGCGCAATGGTAGTAACTCGGTACGGTGCCTTGGGCTCACGGCAGAGCGCCCTGCTGTTATTTAAATAATTTTTTCCACTTCTCATCCATTGCCTGCTTCGAACTCGCCGCGCAGTACTTCGCATGCATCGCCGCGAGCAGTTCGCGCGACAGTTCGTCCAGTTCTTCGTCGTCCCTGTCCCGCTTCTCGTACATGGTAAAGCGCGTCTGTTCCTCGCGCGACATGCGCGGCACGCTGTCGCGCATGTCGCGGACCATTGCATGCTGTTCCTCATGAGTCATGGTATTCTCCGTCGGGTTTCCTCTTCCATAACGACAATCTTTATTTCATACACTCCTATCGAAAAGATCATCCAACCGTGAAATGAGATAGAACGGAAGGTTCATCAATACGAATTGTGTGCCTGCGATAGTTTTCGACTTTTCAACGGAGAACTTTCCTGAGTAGATCCTAACGGCATAGTGATGAGGCGCCCTGTCGATAAACTGGTGAAGTGACCGCAGCCGCCCGGTTGCGCCGGATTTCACTTCAATAGGGAGCAGCAGGTCGCCGTGCTTCCATACGAAGTCGACCTCCGCGTTTGAATTATTGCCATCTCTCGTCCAAAAATTCAACGCATACAGCGGCGATGCAACCAGCGACATCAATTCCTGGCCGGCAATGTGTTCGGCGATCTTGCCTTCATAGACATCATCGATGTTTTTCGATCCGAACACATCTCCCTGCAATCCCGCAGCGAAATTTATCAATCCCGTATCCAGCACTTGAAGCTTCGGCGATTTTTTTATATTGGGTCGGATGGGAAGCGATGTCGCGAATGTGGGATAGGCGAGTTGCAGCAGCATTGTTTTTTCCAGTGTGCGGAATGCTTCGCCTACCTCACGTGATTTATAATTCGAGTGGCCGAATCCTTGAAATGTAATGCGGCTCCCCGCGGCGATGAGCGACTGTTTGATCGTGTGCCGCATGATATTTGTCATCGTCGCATTGCCTGCATATTTTTCAACATCATCGAGGTATGATGTTATCAATCCTTCGTAGATGCTTCGCAATGCCGTGAGGTCTCTATGGGCGGCGTAGTGCGCAACAATCTCCGGCATGCCGCCGGTCAATGTATAGAGCCGAAACAATCCGGACAGTTTGTCGTGGGCATAGTCGGGCACATCCAGCATCTGCACAAATTCAAGACTTTGCGTTTCGCCGATCGCTCCGAGAAATTCAATAAAACTGCACGGATGAATTTTCAGATATTCAACTCTGCCCACTGGGAAACTGATATGCGAATCCATCAGTGATTCCAATAACGAACCGGCGGCGATCACGAAGATCGCTGGCGTCTCCTCATAAAAATATCGGAGCATGGCAACTGCTTCGGGCGAGGTTTGTATCTCATCGATGAATACTAACGTGCGTCCACCGCGTGGTATGTTTTTATAAAAATGAATCGCTGTCAGGAGTTCGTCGGCGGTATAATTTTTTTCGAATAATTCCCGATCCCGCTTCAATTCTAGATTGAGGCTGATAAAATTGTGAAAATGGCGTGAAAAAATTTTGACAACTGTAGTTTTCCCTACTTGCCGGGCTCCCCGAAGCACAAGGGGTTTTCTGTCCGGCTTTGCCGCCCATCGTGTCAGTTCTTCCAATATTGTGCGCGTAAACATGGGCAACCTCTATATGTTTCATATAAAGTAACAAAACATATGATAATAATCAATTATATTATAACAAAACATAACAATAAACGACATAAAAACGTAATAAAATATGACTAATTGTTCCGATGCCAAAAAAATTATCAACAACGGTAACTCACGGAATGCGCGGGGGGCGGCATTGTGCCAACTATCTCGTCCTTGACAGCAAAATTTCCATTGTAACTGGAAATCGGACGCGGATGCGCTGTTTGGGGCTTCGTATGCCACAAAAAGAAAACCTCTTCTGTGGCATACGGTCGGTCAGCGTAAAATTGGAATGACTTTCGGCTCTTCCGTGAGCAATCCGGGAGCGTGTGCGGTAATGTCCGCAACGGCGCTTTTGATCTGATGCAGTGTGCACGGCATTGTGACGACGGAAAACACTGCGTTCTTCGTATTGTGCCGGTTGTGGCTCACCGTGTCGATGTTGATCTGTTGGGCGCCGATTGCAGAGGTGATCAATCCTGTAATGCCGGGACGGTCTTCGGTGGAGAACGTAATGTTATACGGGAACTCACAATAATCCGCATCGACCAGCTCGTGAGGCGTCGATGCGGGAATATTTTCAACGGCCGCTCCGTACCGGGAGGCGAACACGATATCGCCGACGATGGAACTTGCGGTTTCCAGGCTTCCCGCGCCGGCGCCGATGAAATATTGTTTTCCGGCATAGGCGTTTCGCACCTCAACACAATTGGTGGCGCCGTGCACCTTCGAAATAAAATTGTCGTGATGAACCATCATCGGAATGACGGCGGCAAATATTTTTCCGCCGCTCTTTTTGGCATGGCAAATCAACTTAATTGAACAATCCATCTCATTGGCAAAATCAATATCCTCCTTGGCGATATGCTGAATTCCCACCTTCAGCAGATCGCCGCAGCGCACATCCGCGCCGAACGCCAGCTTCATCAGAATGACGAGCTTGTGTGCCGCGTCGCCGCCGCTGATGTCCAGAGTCGGATCCGCTTCGGCGTACCCCGCCTTCTGCGCCAGCGATAACGCAGTCTGAAAATCGAGCCCGTCGAGCTCCATTCGCGACAGAATATAATTGCTGGTGCCGTTCATGATGCCGGAAATTTCCTGCACCTCGTCTCCCGTAAAACATTCCCGTATCGCTTTAATGATGGGAATGGCGCCACAGACGCTCGCTTCGTACCCGAGTGTCACGTTGTGCTCTTTTGCCGCTGCAAATAGACTCTCTCCTTTTTCAGCAAGCATTGCTTTGTTGGCGGTCACCAGGTGTTTCTTTGCGTTCAACGCACCGAGCATCAACGAGAGCAAATATTCGCTCGTTCCGCCGATTGTCTCAACCACGCAATCGATCTCGTTGTCATTGATCACCTCCGCAATGCAGGCAGAGGCTTCTTCTCGGGTGAGATCTTTTCCGCCTCCGCAAAACAGCGAGAGAGGAATGTCGTAGGCCTGTGCACTCTTGGCGGGGAAGAGGTCGACAATTTTTTTCAATTCAATGGTGCGTGACGATCGGCCGGAGAGCGTCGTCTTCATATCCAACAAAATTTTTGCAACGCCGCTTCCCACGGTGCCGCAGCCCAGAATTGCAACGGTAAAGTTTTTCATGACCAGGGTAAATTGTTAAAGTGAGGAGATTGTTTCGTTAGGTAAGTTGATGGTTCAACCTCAATATTCTGTTATGTACAAACTGAATGAAAATGAAGTTTTAGCGGTTTTGGAAAAAAACATCGATTGTTAGCCCGATATTTTTTGCGATCTGGCGCAAAAGAATCGGTGATATATCGCGGCTTCCATGGAAAGGGACCGTCGTGAAACGTCCATCACTGTGGCGGAATTGTCTGTGGAATCCCCGTTGTCGAACTTGGACAAATCCAAGCTTCTCAAGAATCGCGGTTACCTCAGAAGGCTTTAAAACCGGATGATGCCCCATGTTAGGAGATGGTTACTTTTTGCGTCCCGATATATTCCGATTCGAATTCGGGCTCGCCATCCTCTAAGAGCATTTCTATGACTTCCCGTAAATTCCGATACAGTTCATCGAGCGTTTCTGCCTGGGAATGTGCTCCCGGAAAATTTGGCACATACCCTACATACAGACTGGTATCGGTGCATTGTTCAATAATTGCTGTGAATTCTTTCATCGGGTGTCTGCAATTCTGATGAACGTAATCGTTGATAATGCATTCTTCTCATTTGCCAGTAGGACTGTAATAATGTACACCTCTTTTTAATCATCTGCAAACGGAGCAAATGCACTGATTACCGATCAATTCACTCTCCGTCGTGTTTCCGCTTCGTATACTGTTTGTCCGCCGTGAGCGGCTCGGTGTACGGCCCACTCCAGCTTTTATAAAAAATATCGTTCAGGCGCTGGGCCAAGGGCACATTCCGGATGATCACGCCAAGGTTGCGCGACTCATGAAAATACCCGCGCTCGGCATTGCTTGTGCCAAGCCAGAACGCGCGTCCGTCCGCGATAATGTATTTGCAATGCTCAACGCGTCCGAACGAAACATAGCCGCCCTCCCAATCGGGGATAGCGGAATATTTCAATTCAACATTCGGCACTTGTGCCAGCTCCTTCAGTCCCTTCTCGGCGCGCGTGTCTTTCTGCCAGTCCGCGACGATGATCTTCACCGCGACGCCCCGTTTCGCAGTGCGCCGGATCGCTTCGGTCAGCGCGAATGTCTCGCCTTTTTTCCATGCCTCGGGTGAATACGACAGAAACTGCATGACGACTTCCGTTCGCGCGCCGTCGAGAAGGCGAAGGATGTTCACCTCATCCCAATGGGCCGAATCGGGTATGACCGAAATGGGACTGCATGTCGGGAAAAGATACACAGTGTCCTGCTTCTGCCGGATGATGCGTTCGGGCGCCGTGAACAGGGACGTGTTCCAATGCAGATCGCCTACCACGCCTCCCTGGGCCAGCTGCCAGTCGGCGTCGAAGAGCGCTGCGTAGAAAACCACGGCATCCTTCTGAAGTATCCTGAACCCCAGTTCGTGTATGTGCTTGAGCGACCGCCAATCGAAATTTTGACTGCCAAAGTACACTTCCCTGCCATCGACGATAAAATATTTCGAATGCTGTATGCCGCCGGCGATCTTTTTATAATCAATCGTGCGCGACTCGATGTTCGGTTGTCTGCCCAGCATATCGACCGTTTCGGGATACGTCTTGTACATCATCGCATCGACCAGCACGCGCACGTGCACGCCGCGTTTGGCTGCCGCGCATACGGCAGTGATGACTGCTTCCATCGGTTCGCCTTTTTTATCTGATATATAGAACTGCTCGATATCCAGTGTGCGCTGGGCTCGGCCGATCATTTCCACCCACACGACGTCGGCATTGCGTATGTCTGCATTGTCCAGCATCGTTCCGATCGGCACCGATTCGACCAGTTCGATCTCCTGGCCGAAACACCGTGCCGGCACGATCGGGCCGGCAGCAGCCACGATGCAGAGCGCCAACAGCGCAACGCGAATTCTTGTCTTCATTGTGCTTCTTCTCCGTAAGAAAATGATGCGCGCTTTTTTTCCCCCGAGCGATTCCCGTGTCGTGCGCGTGTATCATTCGTAATATTTTAGTATATTCGATACAAATGAACAAAATATTCCTTATGAAAGCCACATCCAGGAAAAAAATAATTCTCGTCGGCGACCGCGTGCTGATCCAGCCCGACAAGAATCAGGATCTCACATCGCACGGGCTCTACCTGCCTCCCGGCGTGAAGGAAAAAGACAAGGTCCAGAGCGGCTTCATTGCCAAGGTCGGGCCGGGGTATCCCATGGTGAATCCGAACTTTATGGACCAGGAACCGTGGGAATCGGCGGCGAAGGACCCGGTGAAGTATATTCCCCTGCAGGCCGAAGAGGGTGATTACGCGCTCTTTGTGCGCGATGCAGGCATCGAATTGGAATACGAAGGCGAATCGTACATCATCATCCAGCAATCGCAGATTTTAATGCTGATCCGTCCGGATACGCTTGCCGAGCTGGGCCTATGACCGAAAACGACGATCTCCTCATCTTCTCCGAAGCGCATCTCCATGCACAGCTCGAGACGGCGCCATACACACTCGGTTTTTATACCGTTCATTTTTACACGCACAACGCCCTGCCGGCAGTGGAGGCTACCGATACTGTGGCCGAATTTTACCTGTATCCCTCGGGCGGCACGCTGCGCGATGCGGCGTTCAATATCGTCTTTTACGATTCACAATACGACACCTATCGCGGATTCATTCCGCCACACACGCGAACCGCACACTAGCAAGGACGAACTTATTGCAGACCGTTGAAATTCTTGAAAGCATCTCCGGCGGATTTTTTGCGCTGGATAACGAGTATCACTTTACATACTGGAACCACGCCGCCGAAGAGGGGACCGGTTTCGTTCGCACCGACGTGCTGGGCAAGCATGTCTTCGAAATATTCCCGAACGCCGAGCATGATGAGATCGGCGAATGTTATCGCAAGGCCATGAGCACGCGCACGTTTCAGTCGCTCATCAGCTGCTATCGCGACACCCGGTATGAACGATGGTACGATATCCGCGTCTATCCGAACGACAAGGGCCTGTCGGTGTTCTTTCAGGATATCAGCGATCAGAAACAGGAGGAAATGCAGCGGGCCGCGCTTCTGGAAGTGTCGCACGTCATCAACTCCGGCAAACAAATCGACCAGCTCTGCGCCCACTTCGTGAAGGCGATACAAAAGCGATACGGACTGTCGCTCCATGCTGTGCTCCTGTATCTCTACCGCCCCCAGCAGAAACAGCTGGTGCTCATGGCTCCGGACGGACTGCCGGCGTCTCTGCAGCAGGCGATCGCGTCGCTGCAAATCGATACATCACCCATGCACGGCGTGGTGGAAACCGCGCGCTTGGGCTCCTCGATCGTCACATCGGATATCGCCCGCAGCATCCTCTACGCGCATGCCCCGGAACTCGTCGTGACATCGTCCACGACCACGCTCATCGTGCTCCCGCTGAAAGTCGATACGGAACTTGTCGGCGTTCTCGAGATTCAACTGAACAAAGAACGGATGTTCGCGGAAAAAGAACTGTCATTCCTCTCGTTTCTCACCACCGAGGCGGCGGTGGGCATCAGCCGGCGCATCCTGCTCGACGAATTGCGCGTAAAAAATGTCGATCTCGAAATCCAGCGCGCGCAAACCGCGGAGGCGAACGATACGCTCAAGCGGTTCCTCGCGTTCTTTAGCCACGAACTCCGCTCGCCGCTGAATTCGGTGATCGGATATTCCGAGCTCTTGCGCGATACGGCCGACCGGCTGACGGCTGCAACCGTGGCCGAGTACGGCAAGACCATTTATTCGAGCGGTTCGCATCTGCTGCACCTCATCAACGACATTCTCGATCTCTCGAAAATTGAAGCCGGAAAATTCGACCTTCACTTTTCGCCTGTCGGGCTGAGGCCGCTCCTGGAAGGAGTGCGCGAAACGGTCCGGCCGATGCTGGAGGCAAAAACCATCGCATTCGAGCTCGTCATGAACGACGATATCGAAGAACTGGTCGTCGACGAGGTCCGTCTGCGCCAGATCCTCCTGAACCTCGTCACGAACGCCGTCAAGTTCAGCTACGAGGGTTCCCGCATCATCACCACCGTGCAGCGCGTACAGAACGACGTGGAATTTACCGTGCAGGATTTCGGATGCGGCATCGGCAAAGACGAACAGGCGCTCTTATTCAAGCCGTTCCTGCAAACGTTTTCCGGCGTCAACGGGGGCGAAGGCACGGGGCTCGGCCTGGCGATCACAAAAAAATTAGTCGAGCTCCACGGCGGGTCCATCTTCGTCGTGAGCGAAGTCCGCGAGGGGAGCACGTTCAGCGTGCGCATGCCGATGATGGTGCAGGCGGACAACGATGCGGAGAAGATCATGCGTGCGATCGCCTCGGCGCACGGATCGAAAGCCCCGCGCCGCGTGCTTATCGTGGAAGACAAGCCGCATGCATACACGCTGCTGCGGACCTACCTCCAGGATGCGGGATACGAAACGGAGATCGCCGTCAACGGCGTGGAAGCGCTCGAAAAGGCCAAGCTCTGGAAGCCCGATGTGATCACGCTGGACATTCTACTGCCGGTGAAGGATGGCTGGCAGGTGCTGCGCGAATTGAAGGACCATCCGCTGTGCCGCGAGATCCCCGTCATCATCATTACGATGGTGGACGAACGCAATGTCGGATTCAGTCTCGGCGCCGCAGAGTATTTTGTGAAGCCGGTGCAGAAGGATTCGCTGCTCCATGCCCTGAAGCGCGTGGCCGAACGGCATCCCCATGTCGCCAACGCGGCAAAAATTTTAGTCATCGATGACGACAAGGCCGCGACGGACCTGGTGCAGGTGATCCTTGAAGCTGAAGGGTGCACGGTGCTCAAGGCCAACAACGGACGCGACGGCCTTGCGATCGCAGAGCGCGAACGCCCGGATCTGATCCTTCTGGACCTGGTGATGCCCGAATTTTCCGGATTCAACGTCGCATACCAATTGAAGCATAACCTTGCAACCTACACGATCCCCGTGATGATCATGACATCGATGGAGATCGATGATGAGACCCGCCACCAGCTCGACGGCTTTGTCGTCGGGTTGATGAAAAAATCGGGATTCACAAAGCGCGACCTCCTCAACGAGATCGCGGCCATCAACAATCAACAACTGAGGTAGGGCGAGCTGTTAGCTCGCCCGCTCGAGCGAAGCGGGGTAAATTTTTGTGAGTTACGAGGGAACGAGGTCTGTTCGCCAACGGCAAACGTTTTTCTCGGAGTAACTCGCTGCCCTTGCATCGGTGCGCATGTAGGGCGAGCTGTTAGCTCGCCCGCACCGCGTGCGCGGTGCAAGTTACTTACGAGCAGGGGGCCCATATGCATGAATACATTCTCATCGCCGTTGCCGTCATCGTTTTTGCGATACTCATCAAGATCGGACTCAAGGTCCTGAAGTGGGGGATCATCGCATTGATCCTCTACGCCCTCTGGCGCATCGTCATGCACTGAGAGTGTTATTCGTCGCGCAGCGACTCCGCCGGATCGATGCATGCGGCCATACGCCCGCTCGTCTTGAGTGTCTCGTTCTGCGAGGAGGCGAGCGATCACGCAGCAATCGCCCATACTGTCGATGGCGTGTGAACGCTGGTGTGCCAAATTCTTGATTTCCGAAAAATTTTATGGTACATTAATTGTATACAATTTTTTTTCGAAGCACCGATCGCATACGCCGCCGCTCACCAGGGGCAGCATTCGGGCGGCGTTCAATCCCTCGCCACTACAGGAGCTTTCCATGAGTACCATTACGGTCGTTCTGCCGTTCAGCGCCGAACCATATTTCACACAGACACTGCTCGCGTTAGGCGCAGAGGCCGCCGTGAAAAAAATACTTGTTGCGCACGACGGTTCGTTTACCGCCAAATTCCCGAAGACAGAGGAAATGTTCGTTGAGTCGATGACTTCGGGCAAGACACTGAACGCGATCGTCGCGAAATGTGCCACGACGCATCTCCTGTTCATCACGCAGGCGCAGGAAATGGTTTTCGGACAGCGCGCGATCGCCCGCTTCATCGATTGCGCCGTGCAAACCAATGCCGGAATGGTCTATTCAGACTACTATGACATCAAGAACGGCACCCGGTCCGAGCACCCGGTCAACGATTATCAATTCGGCAGCATACGCGATAATTTTGAGTTCGGCGCGGTGATGATGTTCTCTCGCGCGGCGGTGAAAAAAGCCCTTGCGAAATTCGGCAAGATCGAAAAAGTGGAACGGGCCGGACTCTACGATCTCCGTCTGAAAGTATCCACCGTAGCGCCGCTGTTCCACATACAGGAATATCTCTACACGAAAGTGGAATCTGATCTGCGCAAGAGCGGCGACAAAATGTTCGACTATGTCGATCCGCGCAACCAGCTCGTTCAGAAGGAACTGGAAATCGTCGCAACGAAGCATCTGAAACACATCGGCGCATATTTGAAGCCGAAATTTGCGAAGGCTCCCGGGGCCGCAGGAGAATTTCCCGTTGAAGCAAGCGTCATCATTCCCGTGCGCAACCGCGATAAGACGGTCGGCGACGCAGTGAAGAGCGTGCTGACGCAGAACGCGGACTTCACCTATAACGTGATCGTCGTAGACAACCACTCGACTGACGGCACCACCGCAATCCTCGCAGAGCTCGCGGCGCAGGACCCGCGCGTGAAGCGCATCATGCCGGAACGGACCGACCTCGCTATCGGCGGCTGCTGGAACGAGGCAGTGATGAGTCCGGAATGCGGTCGCTATGCCGTGCAGCTCGACTCGGACGATCTTTATATCGACAACGATACGCTGCAGAAAGTCGTCGATGCGTTCCGCGCCGGCGGGTATGCGATGGTCATCGGTTCATACAAACTCGTGAATGCGAACCTCGAGGAAATTCCGCCGGGACTCATCGACCACAAAGAATGGACGCCGGACAACGGACGCAATAACGCGCTTCGCATTAACGGGCTTGGGGCTCCTCGCGCGTTCAACACGGCGCTCTTGCGCGAGATCGGACTCCCGAACGTCAGTTACGGCGAGGATTACGCCGTGGCGCTCCGCCTCTCTCGCAACTACCAGATCGGCAGGATCTATGAACCGCTCTATCTGTGCCGGCGATGGGAAGGCAATACCGATGCGGCGCTGCCCATCGACAAGATCAACCGCAACGATTGGTATAAAGACAAGATCAGGACCATCGAGCTCATGGCACGCCAAAAAACGGCAAAAAAATTGTAATGTGCCAGGAGCACTCGTAACGCAGCGTATCCCGGAGGGGTGTGTGAACGGCTGTTCATCCATCCCTCTTTTTCTTGTATGCCGTATCGCCGCGTTGGTGCGCCCCATGCATCTGCTGCCCGGACCGGCGTGCTGTTGACGAGACGGAACCTATGACGCATTCATCGAAAGGCTTATCGTGACGTATCGCGAGTGGACCGAGAACGATTTTGAACCTGTGCGGCATGTGCTGCTGGACACGTGGCTCGATGCCTACGGCTCTTTCATTCCCGAAGAAGACATCAGCGGCTATTTCGCCTCTACCTATTCGATCGACAAACTTTCCGCCCTCTATCGATCGCCGACATCGAAAGGCTATATCGCAGAGGACAATACTGCCGTCGTCGGCTTCGAGCGGCTGCAGTACGATGAAAAGCAGAATCGGCTGTATGTATCGTCCGTCTATGTGCTCCCGGGGAACCAGGGGAAAGGGATCGGCCGTCATCTGCTGCTGCTCGCAGAGGAAGAAGCGCGGCGTCTTCGTCTGGACCGCATCTGGCTGGGCGTGATGACGCAGAATATTCCTTCGGTGGAATGGTATAAAAAAATCGGCTTCACATTCATTCAGGAAGAGCCCTTCACCATGGGCGCCACCGTTGTTCAACACCTGATCGGATATAAATTGGTTGTATAATACATTGAGAAAGTATACCGTGCATGCTTGAGAACATCATCTTTGAACGCTACGACGCGGCAACATCGCTCACGGAACAGTCGCTCCGCCTGCTGCACCAGCAGCAGCAGACCTGGCCGCAGCTTATCGATGGCTATGCCGCCTTTGCGGATGTCCGGCAGCGGAATATCGCATGTGACGGCTTTTCGATCATCCTCCAATTCAACCCGAAACGCATCGTCTCATCGGGAGCGAAGATCGATGCGGCGACGATCAAGGAACGGAAATGTTTCCTGTCCATCGAGAATCTGCCTCCGGAACAGCGCGGCATTCTCTATCGGAATCATTTTCTTGTGCTCTGCAATCCGGCTCCGATCGTGAATCAGCACTTTACACTGTCGCATATCGAGCATGTTCCTCAGGCGATCGAGGCGTACATCGGAACCATGCTCCTGCTCGCGCAGGATTTTTCACCGTCCTTCACCGTGTTCTATAACGGACCGCGGTGCGGCGCTTCCGCGCCCGACCATATGCATTTCCAGGCTGCCCCCGCGCGTGTCATTCCGGTCGAAGTCGATGCAGTAAGCGCAGAGCGTCGCGTGCCGGAGCGGACGGTCGAGGGCGTTGCGATCCTCACGCTGAAAAATTACGGACGCCAGGCGATACTGCTCGAGTGCGACGATGCCGCCCGGCTCGAGTCCGTGTTCCATCGGTTAATGTCGTCCATGAAGGCTGAGGAACGAACGACAGAGGAACCCAAAGTGAACGTCCTCTGCACATACACGGACGGGCTGTGGCGCATCATTCTGTTTCCGCGGGCGAAGCATCGTCCCGATGCCTATTTTAAGGAAGGCGATGAACAGATCCTGCTGAGTCCCGCCTCGATCGATATCGGGGGCCTGGCCGTGACGCCGCTGGAGCGCGATTTCATCCGTGTGGACGCGCCAACGATCGAACAAATTTTTACGGAAGTGTCCCTGACGCGTGCTGAAGTGGAGCGCATCATCGCCGCCGTGTAGGGCGAAATGTCATATCACCCGCACCGCGTGCGCGGTGCCGGTTTTTTTCATCGCACCCCGAACGGGTGCAGGTCATTAGGAGCTTTTTCATGATATCCCAGGAACCGATCATCAAAGTCGGCATCTTCGAACAGTATACGGAAGTACGCGGCGACCTCATCGGCAAATTCAACATCGATCATAACATCATCGTCAACGGCGCATTCCACGCCGTTGTGGAGAACGGCGATGTCGTGATGTACGGCGGGCAGGGCATTGAACTGCTGCGCGCGCAGGAGATCCGCTGCACGCCGGTCGACGACGGCACGTTCGTGCTCCACGACGTCGTCATCGGCATCAATTTCCATTGGGAACGGAAGGAAGACCAGACTTTCGAAGGCGGGCTGACACTGCGTGCGTGCGACAACGGAACGCTCACGGCCGTTAACGAGATCGCCGTCGAAAAATATTTGGCCAGCGTCATATCATCCGAAATGAGCGCGACAGCGCCGATCGAGCTGCTCAAGGCCCACGCGGTAACATCGCGCTCCTGGCTGGTGGCGATGCTTGAACAGAAAAAAAAGATCTCGAATCTCGGCATCCCGTCGCAGCGCACGATCCGGACGGAGTCTGAACTCACACGGTGGTACGACCGTGAAGACCATGATGCGTATGATGTGTGCGCCGACGACCACTGCCAGCGCTATCAGGGCGTGTCCAAAATTATTTCCACTGCGGCGAAAGAGGCGGTCGACGCGACGCGCGGCATGTTCCTAGTCTACGACAATGAAATATGCGACGCGCGTTTCTACAAGGCGTGCGGCGGCATGACGGAACTCTTCGAGAACGCGTGGGCCGATACGCCGGTGCCGTACTTGACGAACGTGTCGGATGCGCCTCAGGAGTTCGCCCCCGTGGCAACCGAAGACGATGCCCGCGAGTGGATCCTGGCGAATCCCGATGCGTATTGCAACACCACTGACGGCGCGATCCTGCGCGCAGTGCTCCCGTCGTTCGATCAGGAAACGACGGATTTCTTCCGCTGGAAGGTCGTCTACGCGCGCGAAGAACTCGAAGCATTGATACTGAAAAAATCAGGCATCGATTTCGGCACGTTGCTCTCTCTTACGCCGCTGGAGCGGGGCCCGTCCGGCAGGATCTATAAATTGCGGATTGAGGGCTCGAAGCGGACACTTGTTGTGGGCAAAGAATTGGAGATCCGCCGCTGGTTCTCGAAGAGCCATATGTACAGTTCCGCGTTCGTCGTCGATACCGATCGCGACGCCGAGGGCGTGCCGCGTTCGTTTACGTTCACCGGCGCAGGCTGGGGACACGGCGTCGGCCTCTGCCAGATCGGCGCGGCGGTGATGGCGGTGAAAGGATTGCATGCGGAGGAGATCGTGAAGCATTATTTCCGCCATGCGCAGCTTGCTGTTCTTTATTAACTATTCACTCATCAAACCACCACAAAGGTAACCCGTACGATGGTACAGTCAACGAACAAAGCCTCTCGAAATCCGTGGGCATGGGTGCCGACACTCTATTTTGCCGAAGGCATACCCTATGTGATCGCCATGTCGGTGTCCGTGATCATGTATAAAAAAATGGGAATCTCGAACGCCGATATCGCGCTCTATACCAGCTGGCTGTACCTGCCGTGGGTGATCAAGCCGCTGTGGAGCCCGGTGGTCGATCTGTTGAAGACCAAACGGTTCTGGATCGTCACCATGCAGCTCATCGTCGGCGCCGCGCTCGCCTGTGTGGCCCTCACCATTCCGCTGCCGAATTTTTTCCAGGTCACTATCGCGATCCTCTGGCTCATGGCGTTCAGCGGGGCGACGCACGATATCGCGGCGGACGGCTTCTACATGCTCGGCCTCGACGCAGGCACGCAGGCTGAGTTCGTCGGACTGCGCAGCACGTTCTACCGCATCGCCATGCTCTCGGGACAGGGACTGCTGGTGATCGTTGCGGGATATTTTGAAAAACACAGCGATGCTCTTTTTGCATCCGGGTTTATCCCGGCATATTTTCAAAGTCAGGGCGCCATTCCCTTTGCATGGTCGCTTACGTTTTTCATCGTTGCTGCCGTCTTTCTTTCTCTCTTCATCTACCACTTGTTCGTCTTGCCGTATCCGGTCTCTGATACCCCCAAGGTCGGCAGCCAATCGGCGAATTTCCTTCCCGAATTTTTCAAGACGTTCGGCTCCTTCTTCAACAAAAAAGGGATTCTCCTGACCCTCGCCTTCATGCTGCTTTACCGGTTCAACGAATCACAGCTGGTCAAACTCATCACCCCGTTCCTGCTGGATGCACCCGAAAAAGGGGGACTTGGACTATCAACGCTGCAGGTAGGGATTGCATATGGAACATTCGGCGTCGGTGGACTGATGATCGGCGGCATCACGGGCGGCATCGCGATCGCAAAGAAGGGACTTCGGTACTGGCTCTTTCCAATGATGATCATTATTCATTTTCCCGATCTCGTCTATATCTTCCTGTCGCAGACACATCCCGATAATTTTCCGCTCGTCTGCGGCCTCGTTGGCATGGAGCAGTTCACCTACGGCTTCGGCTTCACCGCCTATATGATGTATATGATCCGCGCCTCAGAGGGCGAACATAAGACTGCGCACTACGCCATCTGCACGGGCATCATGGCAATGGGCATGATGATCCCCGGCATGTTCGCCGGCAAGCTGCAGGAATGGCTCGGCTATCAGACATTCTTTTTGACCGTGCTCATCTCGCTCATTCCGGCATTGCTCGTCGTCTCGCAGCTCAAGATCGATCCGGAGTTCGGCAAGAAAAATGTAAAGGCATAAGGTCGTCGCGCCGCCGGCGTCATGCACTGCCGCTGCACACAGAGGCTACAATGAAAGGGAGCATTCGATCGAATCGGATGCTCCCTTTTTTTCCACTTTGCCCTCCGTCCATTGCGCCCGGGTTCTTGCTTCTCTTGCGCTATCTTCGTAATTTGGTATGCAAAATATTTCTTATTCAATTCCTACCCTTATCTGTAGACATCGAATGAAATCTAACCGTTTTGTTATCGGCATGGACGGCGGGGGCACAAAAACAGCCGCCATCATTGCCGCGCTTGACGGCACCATTATCGCCGAACATGTCGCCGGGCCGTCAAATTTCCAGACCATCGGCGTTGAAACAGCCGCGCAGACAATCTTTTCGCTCATCAACGAATGCTGTCGTTCGGCGAACTGTGCGCCTTCCCACATCCAGGCGCTGACGCTCGGCCTCACAGGCGCAGGCCGCGTTGCCGATCAGAAGCGCATGGCCGACGGCCTAAAAAAATATTCGCGGGCGCAGGGTGTTCTTCTCAAAAAAGTGATCGTCGAAAGCGATGCGCGCATTGCGCTCGAGGGCGCATTTAACGGCCGGCCGGGGATCATTTTGATCGCAGGCACCGGCTCTATCGCGTTCGGAAAAGATATCAAAGGCGCGATCCACCGTGTCGGCGGATGGGGACGCATTCTGGGGGATGAAGGAAGCGGATATTTTATCGGCCGCTGCGGCATCACCGCCGTCACGCGCTTCATCGACGGCCGCGGCACGAAGACCCTGCTCGCGAAACTTGTGGCCGACACATTCCACCTCGCCGATCAAACGGACATCATCACCGCCGTCTATAAAAATAATTTTGATGTCGCCTCCGTTGCTCCGCTCGTGCTCGAAGCCGCGGCAAAAAAAGACCGGGTGAGCCTGCTTATCATCGAACAGGCCGCCGCCGAATTGACCGATCATGTCCGCGCATTGACCGCCGCACTTCTGCCGGTCTCCCGCAAAAAGATCAAAGTCAAGATCCCCGTATCGTTCATCGGCGGACTCATTGCCAACGATACGCTCTTGCGGCGTATGCTCACGGAGCAGCTCACGGCAACTCTGCCGCATATTCACATTACAGAACCGATGTCACCGCCGGCGTTCGGCGCCGTGGTCATGTCGCTCATGGCTCTTCCTCATAAAGAATCAACGCACTCATGAAATTTTCCGTTCTTGTTGCTCCGTCTCGCAGTGCATGCGCGTGTGCCATTGTCTGCTGTCTTTTACTGTGGGGATGCGCATCCGAACGATCGGCAGAGCGTCCGGCTCAGCTGCCCCCGATAGTTCGCGCCCCGGTCGATTCACTGCCTCCTGCGCCGTTGCCGGCGCGCACGACGTGGGTCGAGACGACGCTCCGCCGCATGACGCTTGAAGAAAAAGCAGCCCAAATGGTCTGTGTGTTCACATTCTCGCATTATTACGCGAGCGACAACGACCGGTGGAAGGAACTGGAACGCCTCGTGACGAAACGCAAGATCGGGGGATTCGTTTTTTCGGAAGGACCGCTCTATGCATATCCGGTCTACGCCAACAAGCTGCAGAAACTCTCGGATGTGCCGCTGTTGATCTCCACCGATTTCGAACGCGGCCCCGGCATGCGTGTGGATGAAGCCACAATGCTGCCTCGTGCGATGGCTATCGGTGCGACGCGCGATACGCGGCTTGCCTACGAGGCGGGCCGTGTCACTGCCGCCGAAGGCCGCGCCCTTGGCGTCCAGCAAAACTATGCGCCTGTCGCCGACGTGAACGTGAACCCGAAAAATCCCGTCATTAACACGCGCTCATTCGGCGGGGATCCCCGGCTTGTGGCCGATATGACATCGGCGTTCGTCCGCGGCACTCAGGACGGCGGGATGATCGCTACGGTCAAACATTTTCCCGGCCACGGCAATACAGACACCGATTCGCACGTCGGCACGCCGAGTGTGGATGCTTCGCGCGAACAGTGGGAAGCGAACGATCTGATGCCGTTCAAAGCCGCCCTTCGCGCCGGCGCACTGTCCGTGATGACCGGCCATATTATTTCATCGTCGTACGACAACACCAATACACCGGCGTCGGTCTCGTCTGCATTGACGACCGACCTGCTTCGCACATCGCTCGGCTTCAGCGGTCTGGTGGTGACCGATGCCATGGACATGCGCGGCATCTCACGCTCCTATTCGAACGATGAAGCGGCGGTGCTTGCGGTCAAAGCCGGCAATGACGTCGTGCTCATGCCTCTCGATGCCGACGGAGCCATCGATGCCATCGTGCGCGCGGTGAAGCGCGGAGACATCACGGAATACCGCATCGATGCATCGGTGCGCCGCATCCTCCAGGCGAAATCGTGGTGCGGACTGGACACGAACCGGTTCGTCGATATCACCAGGGTGAGTGATGCCGTCGCAACGGCTCCGCATCAAGCGCTGGCACGAGAGATCGCGCTGAAGTCCGTGACCGTTCTCGGCAATACGCACCGCGTGCTTCCGCTGTCTATGGCCCGCACAAAAAAAATCGTCGACGTGGCATTCACGGAAAAAGAGGGGCAGTCGGAGGGCCGGGTGTTTCATCGCGCGGTCCGCCGCTATCACCGCAATTCGGAATTGTTCAAGATCGATCCCCGCTCCAACGCCATGGAATATGCCTCGGTGCTCGAGAGGGCGAAGACCGCCGACATCATCCTTCTTCATTTTTATTGCGAGGCCCGTTCGCGCGCTGCCTACATCCCTGTCCAATTCGCCGAATGCGTGAAGAAACTCCTCGCGCTCAAAAAAACAACGGTCGCTGTCTCGTTCGGCAATCCGTACATCGTGCTCGATTTCCCGTCCGTTGAAAATTATGTGTGCGCCTACAGTTCGGCCGATGCCTCGATCGACGCCGCCGCAGAGGTGCTCTTCGGCGAAGAACCGGCCGAGGGAAAATTGCCCGTGACGATTCCCGGACTGTACGCCTTCGGCGAAGGATCCGTGTACGGCATGCACTCCGGACTTCGCACCGGAGCTCCGGAAGATGCCGGGTTCGATCCTGCAGCACTCGCTGCGGCCGACTCGGTTGTCCTGGCGGGTATTGCGCACAAAGCATATCCCGGCGCAGTGCTGCTGGTGGCAAAGGACGGGATCATCGTGAAGAACCAGGCATACGGACATTACACGTATGATGCGGATGCGCCCCCGATGTCTCCCGAAACGATCTTCGACATGGCTTCGGTGAGCAAAGTGATCTCCACGACCACGGCCGTCATGCGCCTGTACGACGAACACAAGATCGACCTCGATGCCGCCGTCGCTTCATACCTGCCCGCCTTCGGCCGGATGGGAAAAGAGAAGATCACGGTGCGCAATCTGCTGCTCCATAACAGCGGACTGCCGGGATGGAGAAAATTCTATACGTTCTGCACGACTCCCGCATGCGTCATGGATTCGCTCTTTGCAACACCGCTCGACTATCCGACGGGGACGCAGATGATCTACAGCGATCTCGGATTCATCACATTGGGAAAAGTCGTCGAAAAGATCACACACACAACGCTCGATCAGTACATGGATTCCGTATTTTTCAAGCCGCTCGGGATGACCATGACGCTGTATAATCCGCCTGCGCAATTGCGCGCTCGTATCGCTCCCACAGAGATCGATTCGTTCTGGCAGAAAACGTTCAAGCCCGTTCAGGGACGCGTCCACGATGAGAACGCCGCCACGCTCGGGGGCGTCTCTGGACATGCGGGACTCTTTTCCACCGCTGCCGATCTTGCCGTCCTGCTCCAGATGGAACTCAACGGCGGCACGTACGGCGGCAAGCGATACATCGAGGAAGCCACGATCACACTGTTCACCAAACGCCAGAGCGACCTCAGTTCGCGCTGTCTGGGATGGGATGCGAAAAATCTGACCGGTTCATGGGCGGGGAAACTCATTTCGAACCGCGCGTTCCTCCACACAGGATTCACCGGCACTTCGGTCGTGGCCGATCCGGATAAAAAATTGATCGTCGTGTTGCTCACAAACCGCGTCTATCCGACACGCGAGAACAGCGGGCTTGCAAAGGTGCGCCCGGTTCTCCACGACGCCATCGTGAAAGCGATCGAGAACGAGAAGGAAGAGTAATACTGACTACTCACCGTTCTCTCTAGTTCATATCATTCTGAAAAATTCATCTTGACCAAGGTCAAGAATCTTCTGCATATGACATAGCTACTCTGTCATTCTGAGCGCAAGCGAAGAATCTTGCATCGTGTGAGTAGTCGGCGAGATTCTTCAATCGCTCGAGCTCCTTCAGAATAACAAAAACTGAAAATGCGGTGAGTAGATACAAGAAATTTACATAATCATAAAGGATGATCGCATGGCACCAACCCCGTATAAAAACGAACCGCTCACCGATTTCACGACACCGGCAAACCGGAAAGCAATGCAGAAAGCGCTCGCCGTCGTTGCGAAAGAACTCGGCAAAGAATTTCCGCTTGTCATCGGCGCAGAAGAGATCACCACAACAGACAAGCTGTATTCGTACAATCCCTCGCATCCGTCCGCCATCATCGGCATCTTTTCGAAGGCTACGCCCGAGCTGGCAGTGCGCGCTATCGAGACGGCGGCGAAAAAATTCGAAGAATGGAAATTCGTCGCGCCCGCGAAACGCGCCGAGTATCTGTTCAAGGCGGCGAAGCTCATGCGCAAACGCAAGCATGAATTCAGCGCCGCGCTCACATACGAGGTTGGCAAGTCGTGGGCCGAAGCCGATGCCGACACAGCCGAGGCGATCGACTTTCTCGAGTATTACGGACGCGAAATGCTGCGCTACGCGCAGAAACAGCCGATCGTGAAGGTCGCCGGCGAAAAGAATGAACTTGTCTACATTCCTCTCGGCGTCGGCGTGGTCGTGCCGCCGTGGAACTTTGCACTGGCCATTCTTGCCGGTATGACGGCCGCAGCCGTTGTTGCGGGGAACACTGTCGTACTCAAGCCGTCGTCCGATTCGCCGTTCCTCGGCGTTAAATTTTTCAACCTCATGCGCGAAGCCGGACTGCCTGCGGGCGTCATTAACTTCGTGCCTGGCTCAGGCGCCGCAGTGGGCGATGTGCTCGTTTCAAATCCCCTCACGCGCTTCGTGTCGTTTACGGGATCGAAGGAAGTCGGCATCCATATCAATGAACTTGCGGCAAAGGTGCAGCCGGGACAAAAATGGCTGAAGCGTGTCGTCGCCGAAATGGGCGGTAAGGACGGTATCGTCATCGACGATCAATGTGATCTCGACGGCGCCGTGTCCGCGACCGTCGCCTCTGCGTTCGGATTCCAGGGCCAAAAATGTTCGGCCGCATCGCGCGCGATCGTGGTGGAAAAAGTGTACGATGCCTTTGTGGCGAAGGTCGCCGAAAAGACCAAGGCGCTTGCCGTAGGCGATCCCGCGGATCCCGCCAATTATATGGGACCCGTTGTGAACAAGGGATCGATGGAAAAGATCCTGCAGTATATCGAGACCGGCGTGAAGGAAGGCGGCCGATGTGTTGCCGGCGGCACGCGCGCCGAAGGCGACGGATTCTTCATCGCTCCTACGGTGATCGCCGATGTGAAACCAACAGACACGATCGCGCTGGAAGAAATTTTCGGTCCCGTGCTCGCCATCATCAAGGTGAAAAATTTCGACGAGGGGCTGGACGTGGCCAACAATACCGAGTTCGGCCTGACCGGCGGCGTGTGGACGAACAATGCGAAGAAAGCCGAGAAGGCGAAGCGGACGTTCCACGTGGGCAATTTTTACATCAACCGAAAGATCACCGGCGCCTTCGTGGGCGTTCATCCGTTCGGCGGCTTCAACATGTCCGGCACGGATTCGAAGGCCGGCGGCAGGGATTATTTGCTGCTGTTCATGCAGGCGAAACTCATATCCGAAAAAATTAAATAATACTACACGCACCATTCATATTGGTTTCTATGGAGGTTTCATGAAGATCCACGAGTATCAGGGAAAAGATATTTTACGCGCATTCAAGGTGCCGGTGCCGAAAGGCGGCGTTGCATTTTCGGTGGATGAAGCGGTGAGCGTTGCCGAAACGCTCGGCGGCAGTGTGTGGGTGGTCAAGGCGCAAATTCATGCCGGCGGCCGCGGCAAAGGCGGCGGCGTGAAAGTCGCCAAGAGCATCGACGAAGTGCGCACGTTCGCCTCGCAGATCCTCGGCATGACGCTCGTGACGCATCAGACCGGCCCCGAGGGCCGTTTGGTGAAGCGCCTCCTGATCGAAGAAGGCGCCAATATCGCGCGCGAAATGTACGTGGGCATCACACTGGACCGCGCGTGCTCGATGAATTGCGTGATGGTCTCGACCGAAGGCGGAATGGAAATTGAAAAGGTCGCCGCCGAAACGCCCGAAAAGATCGTAAAGGAATATGTCGTTCCCTCCGCCGGCTTCAGGGAATTTCAGGCGCGGCGGCTCGCCTTTGCGCTCGGACTCACCGGCGACGCATTCAAAGGCGCCGTGAAATTTCTCCTGGCCCTCTATAAGGCCTATGAAGCGACGGACGCGTCGCTCTTCGAGATCAATCCGCTTGTCGTCACCAAAGAGGGCACCGTGATCGCGCTCGATGCGAAAGTGAATTTCGACGACAGCGCGCTCGCGCGCCATCCTGAGTTCGACGCATTGCGTGATCTGGACGAAGAAGAACCGCTCGAGATCGAGGCATCGAAATCGAATCTCAATTATATCAAGCTCGACGGCAATGTCGGCTGCATGGTCAACGGCGCCGGCCTCGCCATGGCAACAATGGATATCATCAAACTGGCCGGCGGGGAACCCGCCAACTTTCTCGACGTGGGCGGCGGAGCCAATGCCGAAACCGTCGAAGCGGGGTTCAAGATCATTCTGGCCGATAAGAATGTGAAGGCGATCCTCATCAACATTTTCGGCGGTATCGTGCGCTGCGACCGCGTCGCGAACGGCGTTGTGGAAGCCGCGAAAAAAGTGCATGTCGCGATCCCGATCGTCATACGCCTGGCTGGCACGAACGCCGACCTTGCCGCTGTGATCCTGCAGGAATCGGGCATGAGTTTCCTTGTCGCCACGGACCTGAAGGATGCTGCCGAAAAAGTCACACGTGCGCTTGGTGCATAAGATAGTTGTCACTTTTCATCAGAAGACGGTACTATGAACGGGAAATACGAAGCGGTCATTGGTCTGGAAGTGCATGCGCAGATGCTGACACAGTCGAAGGCGTTCTGTGCATGCACCACAACATTCGGGAACGGACCGAATCATAACACCTGTCCGGTGTGCCTCGGCATGCCGGGCGTGCTGCCGGTGCTGAACAGGAAACTCGTTGAGTACATACTCGC
The DNA here is from genome assembly GCA_903884005.1 of uncultured Ignavibacteriota bacterium. GTDB lineage: Bacteria > Bacteroidota > Ignavibacteria > UBA10030 > UBA8401 > CAISDA01. The sequence goes on from CAISDA010000043.1 coordinate 43,178, forward strand.
AATGGGCCTGGCGACGAATTGTTCCATCACGCAGCGCTCCGTGTTCGCTAGGAAAAATTACTTCTATCCCGATCTTCCGAAAGGGTACCAGATCTCGCAGTATGAGGACCCGATCTGCCAGTTCGGCCATCTGGACGTTGAATTGAACGACGGCACCGTGAAACATATCGGCATCACGCGCATCCATATGGAGGAAGACGCAGGCAAACTCGTGCACGACATGCATGTCGACACGCTGGTGGACGTGAATCGCTGCGGCGTGCCGCTCATCGAAATCGTGAGCGAACCCGACATGCATACCTCGCATGAAGCCTATCAATACCTCTCGATGATCAAACAAATCGTCACGTATCTCGGCATCTGCGACGGCAACATGGAAGAGGGCAGCCTCCGGTGCGATGCCAACGTCTCTGTGCGCCTGCGCGGAACCGACAAGCTCGGCACGCGCACCGAAGTGAAGAACCTGAACTCATTCCGCAACGTGGAGCGCGCGCTCGAATACGAGATCGCGCGCCAGATCGCATTGATCGAAGATGGCGGCAGGGTCGTGCAGGAAACGCTCATCTGGGATGCCGACAGGAATGTCGCCCTCTCGATGCGCTCCAAGGAAGAGGCGCACGACTACCGGTACTTTCCCGATCCCGATCTTGTGCCGGTGGTCGTCAGCGACGCATGGATAGAGCGGGTCCGCGCTGAACTGCCCGAACTGCCGCAGAAACGGCGCGACCGCTTTGTTGCCGACTTTCATCTCCCGAAATACGATGCCGATATTCTTACGCTCGAGCGCCCGCTGGCCGAGTATTATGAAACCGCGGCAGGCTGCCTGAGTGCAAAAAATCCGGAAACGTTCAAGGCCGTCAGCAACTGGGTCATGACGGACGTGCTGCGCGCAGTGAAAGAGTCGAACATCACGATCGCCGATTTCCCCGTGACGCCTGCCCATCTCTCGGCAATGGTGAACCTGATCACCGAAGGCACCATCAGCGGCAAGATCGCAAAGGATGTGTTCGAGGAAATGCTCGCCGGCGGCGAAGCGCCCATGGCGATCGTCCAACGCAAAGGGCTCGTGCAGATCTCCGACACCGGCGCGATCGAGGCGATCATCAATGAGATCCTCGCCGCCAATGCCGCGCAGGTCGAACAGTACCGTGCGGGCAAAACGCAGGTCTTCGGCTTCTTCGTCGGCGCCGCCATGAAGGCGATGAAGGGCAAGGCGAATCCGAACATCGTGAACGCGCTGCTGAAGAAAAAACTGGACGTGTAACACAACAACAAACGAAGTACACTTTCTATTCTCCTACTCTAACTCGAGCGCATATCATGAGAAAAAAAATAATCGCAGGCAATTGGAAAATGAACAAGACGGTCGCCGACACATCCGACCTCATCAACGCCCTGAAGGCGAAACTGACGGAACCAAAGGCGGGCGTCATCGTGTGCCCTCCGTACACATCGCTGGCGCTTGCCGTCGAGCTTGCCAAAGGCACGCCGATCAAAGTCGGCGCGCAGGACGTGTCGGTGAACGACGACGGAGCCTTTACAGGCGAGATCTCCATCGGCATGCTGAAGGCGGCCGGGTGCGAGTATGTTATTGTCGGCCACTCGGAACGCCGCCAGTACTATAAGGAAACGGACGAACTCATCAACCGCAAAGCGCAAAAAGTGTTCGCCTCCGGACTCATCCCGATCATCTGCGTCGGTGAAACGCTCGCAGAGCGCGAGTCGGGCATCACATCGCAGATCATCACCGGACAGATCAAGGGTGTGCTTGCCGGATTGACACCAGGGCAAATGGAAACAGCGATCATCGCGTACGAACCCGTCTGGGCGATCGGGACGGGAAAAACCGCGACCACACAGCAGGCAGAAGAAGTGCATCTCCTCATCCGGACGCTCATTGCCGAATTATATTCCCCCGAAACAGCCGAAAAGGCGGTAATCCAATACGGTGGCAGCGTGAAACCCGATAATGCAAAGGAACTGCTTGCCCAGCCGAATATCGACGGAGCCCTTGTCGGCGGCGCTTGCCTGAACGCGGACTCATTTGCCGCCATTATCGATGCCGCCTGATCCTGGCGCAACCCCGTGAATACGTTGAACTCTTAAAAAACGCTCTAAGTTAATGTAATATATTGACTTAGAGCGTTTATATTTTCATTGCTTTCAGCCTTTTTTTGTGTTATATTATAGTGTTTTTTACTGTTGAAAGGGGCATTTCAATATCATTTCACGTGTCAGACATTTGAGCCAATCTTATCAATCCTCGGTTGTTCGTCTTCTACTGGTTATCGCCTTTGCGATACTCACTTCGACGAAACTCACCGCTCAACACTATATCTATCAAAACGGCGGCCATTCACGTCCTGAAGTGCTCCATTATTCCGGAGCTGCGCGGTCTGTCATCGACCTTGCCGGAACGTGGAGCTATTCGGTCAACGACGGCCGCTCATGGGCTGACGTGCAAGTGCCGTCCTCATCAGATTATGAAGGCAAGATCACTTTTACGCGCAAATTCACCGCCGACACCTCGATGCTCTCACGAGGCGGATTCACCATTGTCGCGTATGGCATCAATTATTCCTGCCAGATCTATATCAACGAAGTCTATATCGGCAAGCATGAGGGCGGATATACGTCCTTCTCGTTCGATGTGCCGGCAAATACGATACAGCCCGGCTCCGAAAATGTGGTCCGCATCCTGACCGACAATCAGCTTGGCGCAAAAAACACCATCCCGCTGCGTCAGCAGATCGGCGGGTTTAAAAATTATGCAGGCATCCTGCGGGATATATTTCTGGTCAACACAGCATCCGTGTGGATCGATAACCTGACGGTGATCACCGAGAGCATCGATGCGCGCGGCGTCCGCGCCGTTGTCAAGGTGAACGTGACGGGCCGCGACATGCTTTCGGCCGGCGTCGGACTGCCGTCATCGGTGGCCGTTGAAGTGATAGAAAAAAACAGCGGCGCCGTTATCGGACGCGGTTCCTCCGGCCTGACACCGGTGGTCAATAAGGATGTCACCGTGCAGATTCCGGTGACACTCGCAGCGAAATTGTGGAGCATCGATGCTCCCGAGTTATACACCGTGAAAGCGGTGCTGACCGCCTCGAACGGAAGGGTCATCGACGAGGCCCTCACTGTTACCGGCTTCCGAACTATCGCAGTGCAAAAAAAATCGATCCTGCTCAATGGGTCTCCCATCATCATCCGCGGCGCGGCATGGATGGAAGACACTCCGTCCCACGGCGCATCATTGTCGTATGAAGAGATGGAAAAAGACATTGCGCTCATTAAAAATCTCGGCGCCAACACAGTGCGCTTTGCATTTCATCCGCCTCACCCGTACGTGCTCGATCTCTGCGACCAGTTCGGGTTGTTGGTGATGGAAGATATGCCGCTCATCGAGATTCCCGAAAAGATCGCTTCGGTCGATAATTTTCGTCAGCTTGCCGAAAATTATCTCCGCGAGATGATCCAGCGAGACAGGAATCACCCCGGTGTCATGGCATGGGGTTTGGGCGACGGCGTGCAGGATGCCGATGTCGCAGACCGGAGCCTCGTTGCCTCTCTTCACCGGTATGTGAAAGAGACCGACGGGCGGCTCACCTACAGCACGTCGCACTTCGGCTCAACGATGGATTGTTCGCGCGATGTGGATATCGCCGCCGTGTCCATCGGTGTTCGCGAGGTGAAGGATTTCCGCCAGATGCTGCAGGACTGGGTCGCTGCGCATCCGGCTCAACCGGTCATCGTGTCGAAATATGGAAGAGAGATCGAACAGGGCAACCGCAGCGGGTACAGCGATCCGATGTCTCAGGAAGCACAGGCGCGATTCCTCCTCCAGCGCTACAACGTGATCAGGGAAACCGGCATCGCCGGCGGAGTTGTGTGGTCGTTCAACGACTGGCGCGGCGACCGTCCGATATTGACCGTGAGACTGCAGAATGCCGAATTGATGACCGCCGGCATTGTCGAGATGACGCGCGAAAAAAAGATCGCGTATGATGTGGTCCGCAGTATGTACCTCGGCGAAAAATCAGCAGCGCTTCCTATCGGCACTGCATCACCGGGCTCCCCCGTGTCGTACGTGCTGGTGGGGCTGCTGCTGCTCATTCTCTTCGCATGGCTCATCAACAGCAACCGCCGCTTCCGCGAAAGCGCCATCCGCGCGCTGTTCCGGCCCTATAACTTTTTTGCCGATGTCCGAGACCAGCGTCTGCTCTCGCCGATCCATTCAACGCTGCTCGTGGCGATCGTCTCCGTCACATTCGCGATCATTTTTTCAAGCATCCTCTACCATTTCCGGTCAAACACCGCGTTCGACTACGTCCTGACCCATGTGCTCTTCAGCAATGCGGCAAAATACGCCGCGATCCAGCTCACGTGGAACACCCCGCTCTGCATCGTCGCGGTGTCCGTGTTCATGTTCATCTGGTTCTTTGTCGTCACGCTGCTGGTACAAGGCATCTCTTTTTTCGTCAAGGCGCGCGTGACGCTCTATCATTCGTTCGCAGTGTCGGTCTGGTCAACGCTGCCGTGGATCGTTTTTATTCCCCTCGGTATGATCGTGTTTCGCGTCATGGAGAACGATGCGTATGTGGCCCCGGTCCTCGGCCTGTGCAGTGTGATCTTCATCTGGATCTTCTTCCGCATTATCAAAGGCATGTCCGTCATCTATGATGTTCTGCCTGCGAAGGCGTATCTCGTCGCGTTCATCGTTATGTCCGTGATCTGCGGCGGTGTATTTTTGACATTCGACCATTATTTCTCGACGTCTGCATACATCGATTATTTCATCACTATGGTGCTTCCATCGATGCGCTAAGCGCGGCCCACCGAGAGAGATTGCGGAACCATGTATCTATCAAATATTGAAATCATAGGCTTTAAATCGTTCGCCAACAAAGTGGGGCTCACGTTCGATGCGGGCATCACGGCCATTGTCGGCCCGAACGGGTGCGGCAAGACCAATGTGGTCGATGCCATCCGGTGGGCGCTCGGCGAACAAAAAGCCAGCACGCTCCGCTCGGACAAAATGGAAGACGTGATCTTTAACGGCACCAAGAGCCGTAAGCCCACGGGTATGGCGGAAGTCTCCCTCACCATCCAGAACACTAAAGGAATTCTCCCCCTCGAATATTCCGAAGTCACCATCACGCGGCGCGTCTACCGTTCGGGCGAGAGCGAATATTATCTGAACAAGACGCTGTGCCGTCTGAAGGACATCAAAGACCTCTTCATGGATACGGGGATGGGCTCCGACGCGTATTCCGTCATCGAACTGAAAATGGTCGAGATCATTCTTTCGGACAGGACCGACGAGCGGCGCAGACTGTTTGAAGAGGCCGCCGGCGTCACGAAATACAAGCACCGCCGAAAGGACGCATTCCGGAAATTGGATTCGGTGCAGGCCGATCTTACACGCGTCAACGACATCGTGAAGGAAGTGCTGAAGGCGGTCAACTCCCTTGAGCGCCAGGCCAACAAGGCCGAGCAATACAACATTGTGTCCGCGCAGCTCAAGACGCTCGAGGTCGACCTCTACGAACACGACTATGCATTCGTGCTCGGCCAGATCGGGCCGCTGCAGGAGCAGCTCGTCCTCGCGCTCGAGGAAAAGAACAAATTATCTGCCGGCCTCTCCGAAGAGGAGACGATGCTCGATACGCTCCGCACCGAATTGGGAGACCTCGAAGACCGGCTTGCCGAAGCGCAGATCGAAGTGACGGAGCAGCAGCAGCGCATCAACCTTTCGCAGCAGCACAGAGTGAAGAATTCGGAACGGACTATCGCCCTGAACGATGCGATCGAACGGTACGAACGGGAAAAAGTGGAGCTCCACGATCAGGAAATAGAACTGCAGACGCGCGTCGATGACGTGACCGTCGCGATCGCCGAAACGGCCGCCAAGGTCGAAGCGTCCGGTGCGCAGTACGCGGTGAAGAAGGCGGAGCTGGACGAATTCACGATCCAGGTCGATGCAAAAAAGGCGGAGGTGAAGGCGCAGCAGGATAAGGTCATCGTGCTGCTGAACGAACTCTCCTCCAAACGACAGGGATACGAGCGCGCTAAGGCGCGCGTCGAAAATATCGCGGGCCGCATCGAATATTCGCTCGAAGAAAATGAAGTGTACGCGGCGGATGTGAAGGAGAACGAACGGTTCGTCGCCACGCTGTCCGTGCAGGACCGTGAACTGCGGAAACGGTTTTCCGAAGCGGACCTCGCTTCGCATGCCGCCGAAACGACCGTCGCATCGCTCCACAAGAATATTTCATCACTGAAGAACAAAGAGCTGGACGTGCGGGGCCTCGTTGAACGGAAGCGCTCGCGCCTCGAATTTCTCCAGCACCTGGTTGAAAGCCACGACGGATTCTCCGAAGGCGCGAAATACCTGCTCCAGCACGACGACTGGAAATCCGCCATGCTCACGACCGTCGCCGATTCCCTGTCGACGGAACCCGCATACCGCCTTGCCATCGCCTCGGTGCTCGGCGAAACCGCCAATTATATCGTCGTGCGCTCGATCGACGAAGCCTATCGCGGCGTGGAACTGCTGAAACAAAGCGGCAAGGGCCGAACGACGTTTATCTGCCTGGACAAGATCCCGGCGCGCCGGTCCGCACCGCGCGCGTCGAAGCACGACGCAGTGCTTGCCTGGGCTCGCACGGCCGTCACCTGCGACGACCTCTACGGCCCGCTGTGCGACCATCTGTTGGACGATGTGGCCATTGTGCGGGACATTCACGCCGCCTCCGCGGTGTTCAGCGAAAATCCCGGCGTCACGTGCGTAACGCTCGACGGCGAGGTCCTCACCAATGCCGGCGTGCTGAAAGGCGGCAGCGTTCGGGCCGAAGACGGCGGCATGATCGGCAAGAAAAAACAGATCGCCGACCTGCAGGCGGAACTCGACACCATGAAAGAGGAGCTCGAGGCGCTGCAGTCCGCCATCACCGACAATGAGGACGCCCTCGCTGCCATCGATGTGAAGGCGCTGACCGCCGCAGCAAAAAAAATCGAACAGGAAATGAGCTCGGTCGAAATGCGCATCGCGCAGATCGAATACGAGAAGAAGCGCCTCGAAGAGAACATACAGCGCAACCGCGCCGAAAGCGACCGCCTGCGCCTGGAAGCCTCCGGGCTCCAGCATGACCTGCAGTCGCTCCTGCCCGATATCGAAACGCTCGAACACCAAAAATCAGCCGCCGAGCAGCAATCCGGCGCGTCGGTGAGCGAACTCGAAACGATGGAGGTGCTCTGGAGCCGGTATGCCGACGTCGCGAACAAAGCGCAGATGGAACTGCTGCAGCTCGAGAACGACGGAAAAAATTATTCTCGCGAACTCGAATACACGCTGGCAACCATCAAAAACATCCATACAACGCTCGCCCAGCGCGATGTGGATGTCGAGACCGCGACCACGGACATCGGCCGGCTCACCGTCGAACTGACCGAAACAGAAACGGAATTGTCGCGGCTCACCGCCGATCTGAAAAAGATCGCCGAACGCCGTAAGGTCGTCGAAGGCGAATACAACACGAAGCGCAACCGGATGCACTCGATCGAACTGAAGATCAAGGACGAACGCCGCGCACACGAAACCTCAATGGGGCTTTCGCACGAACTCGAACTGAAGATCTCCGGGCTTACGCTTACGGCGCAGAATCTGCTCATGCGCGCTAAGGATGAACTCGAGCTCGCGCTGGAACTGAAGGAATATCCCGCGGATGATCCGTTCGATATCGAGACGGCGCGCGAAGCGGTCCGGCAGTTCAAGGAAAAGATCCGCTCCCTCGGCGCCGTGAACTTCGCGGCCTTCGACGAGTTCCAGAAGGAAAAGGAGCGCCACGACTTCATCGTGAGCCAGCGCGACGATCTTGTCGAGGCCGAAAAAACACTTGTCTCCACCATCGAAGAGATCAATGCCACGGCGCAGCGCGAATTCCTCACTACATTCGAAAAGATCCGCGAGAACTTCATCACCACGTTCAAGGGATTGTTCGAAGAGGGCGACGAGTGCGATCTGAAATTGGAAGAGGGCGTCGATCCGCTGGAGGCGCGCGTCGAGATCATCGCCAAACCGCGCGGCAAACGGCCCACATCCATCGACCTGCTCTCGGGCGGCGAAAAAACGCTCACGGCCATCGCGCTCCTGTTCGCGATCTATCTCGTGAAGCCCAGCCCGTTCTGTATCCTGGACGAAGTGGACGCGCCGCTGGACGACTCGAACATCGACCGCTTTTCGCGCATCATCCGGAAGTTCGCCGACAACACGCAGTTCATCGTCGTCACGCACAATAAACGGACGATGGAATCAGCCAACGCGATGTACGGCGTCACGATGGAGGAGCAGGGCATCTCGAAGCTTGTCTCCGTACGCTTCAACGAAAACAAAGTGGCGAAGAATTGATGAAACGCGAATTGACATACAGCGTTTTCACCGATTTCGACGCGACCATCACGCGCGAGGATATTGGCGACACGCTGTTCCGAAAATTCGGCGACTACGACGTGTGCGTCGAAAATTACCGGAAGTTCCGTGCCGGCGAGTTGGATGCCAGAGAATGCTGGCGGCTGAACTGCGCCACGATCACCGCCATGACCCCCGACGCATTCCATGCGTTTGTTGACGGTATCGGGGTCGACGGATCGTTCGCCGTGTTCGCCGATTTCTGCGCGAGCCGGGCAATCCCCGTTACCGTCGTCAGCGACGGGTTCGACGCGTATATCGCGCGCGTGCTCGCCCACGAGGGACTCTCGTCTTTGCCGTTCTTCTCAAACACCGTTTCGTTCGGCACGGACGGCACGATCACGCCGACATTCCCGCATACCGATGCCGAGTGCACGTCGTGCGCCAATTGCAAGCGCAATCATCTGCTCACGCGCGCAGGCGACGAGCATGTTGTCGTCTACATCGGCGACGGCTATTCGGATTGCTGTCCGGCACGCTATGCCGATCTTGTCTACGCGAAACACGCGCTCTTGAAATATTGTGAAAAGGAAAATATCACGTACCATCGCTTCGAAACGTTCCGCGATGTGCTGAAGCATTTCAAGCACCTCGTCGAAACAACCGCGCCGCGCAAACGCCGCACTGCGGAGATGGCACGCAACGAAATTTTTATGCAGGGATGACCAATGGACGTTCGACAGAAAATTTTTGAAATGCGCGGCTACACTCCCGTTCCGTTCGTCGTGCTGATGCTGCTCTTCGCCCAGCCGACGCTCGAATCGATCGTGGCCGGGCTTGTTATTGCCGTCGCCGGAGAGGCGCTCCGGTTCTGGGGTGTCGCGATCGTGGGCACCGAAACGCGCACGACCGGACCGGTGGGCGCGACGCACCTCATTACCGACGGACCGTTCGGATATGTCCGTAATCCGCTCTACGTCGGCAATATGACCATTTATTTCGGGTTCGGGATCATGTCCAACGCCCTCATGCCGTGGTTGGCCGTCGGCGCCCTCGCGTATTTTGTGTTTCAATATCATATGATCGTGTCGCGTGAAGAGGAACACCTGGCCTCTGCATTCGGCGACGAGTTCGTCCGTTATTGCCGCAATGTGCCCCGGTTCATTCCGCGGCTCACCCGGTATGCCGGCGAGCACTCGTTTCACCGCGGCCCGGATCTGAAACGCGGCCTGGAGTCCGAACGGAGAACGCTGCAAGCCTTTGGCATTATTTTCGCACTGATCGTGCTTCGCGCCATCATCAGTTAAGACGGAACCCGCATGATTGAACGTGTCATGATCATTGCCGGAGAGGCGTCGGGCGACGCGCACGGAGCAGGCGTCGTGCGCGAACTCAAGCGCCGCAGCCCCGCCCTCGATTGTTTCGGCATCGGCGGCGACAAAATGGAACGCGAAGGCATGACGCTCGTGTATCATGTGCGCGACATGTCGTTCATGGGCTTCGTGGAGGTAGTGAAGCATCTCCCGCTGATCCGGGCGGTAGAACGCAGGCTCGAAGGGCTGCTTCGCACCCACAAGCCCGACGTGCTGCTCTTGATCGACTATCCCGGATTCAATCTTCGCTTTGCGCGCATCGCGAAGAAATACGGTGTCCGCGTCCTCTATTATATCAGCCCGCAAGTGTGGGCATGGAAGAAGGGGCGCCTCAAGACCATGCGCGGCATCATCGACAAGATGCTTGTCATACTGCCGTTCGAACAGCAGCTCTATGAAGAGCACGGCATCCCCGTCGAATTCGTCGGGCATCCGCTGCTCGAAGAAATGCATGTCACAGAGTCGCGCAACGAATTCTGCAGCCGCATCGGTATCGATCCTTCGCGCCGCATCGTCGCGCTGATCCCCGGAAGCAGAACGCAGGAGATACACGGCCTGTTCCCGACCATGCTCGAGGCGGCCGCGATGCTGAGGAAAAAATACGCGCTGGAGATCGTGGTCGCTGCCGCTCCGAATATTCCGCTCGGGCTCTATCGCGGCATGATCCCTCCAGGCATGCCGATCACGATCGCCGAGCACGCCGCGCATGCGGTCATGAAATATGCGCACTCGGCCATGGTCACGTCCGGAACAGCGACGCTGGAAACGGGATGCTTTGGAACGCCGATGGTGGTCGTCTATAAAACGTCGTGGATCACCTATTGGCTTGCGCGCCTCGTGGTGCGCATCAAAACGATCGCCCTGGTGAATATCGTTGCGGGCAGGACCGTCGTGCCGGAATTGATACAGCACAGCGCCACACCGGCGGCAGTCGCAGGCATCATCGAAGCGTATCTCGCCGATGCCATCAGGTATAAGGCGGTCCGAAATGACTTATCCTCAGTGATGCTCAAGCTGGGCGATGCGGGCGCATCGATAAAGGTGGCAGACGCCATCATGGCACAATGAGCATGGAGAACCGGGCAGTCCAAAGAATCGTCTTCAGGCTCCTTGCCGCGATCGTGCGAGGTGTCTGCCGCACGCTCCGCGTGAAGCGCGTGCATGCGCTTGCTGTGGACGCACTCCGCAGCGAAAAGAAAAATTTTGTCGTCGCATTCTGGCACGGTTCCATGGCGCTCGGGTGGCATGCGCATGCGCCGGCGCAGACAGAGACGATGTCGGCACTTGTGAGCCTGAGCAAGGACGGTGCGATCCTCGCCGCCGTCCTCGAACGGTGGGGCTTCACGCTCATACGCGGCTCGAGCCACATCGGAGGCAAAGAGGCGCTGCAGTCGATGGTCGATGCGGCCTCGCGCGGCAGTTCGCTATGCGTAACGCCCGACGGGCCGACGGGACCGCGCCACCGGATGAAACCCGGCGCGCTCCTAACGGCGCAGCGGGCCGGCATTCCACTGGTAATCGTCGGCATCGCGGCGAAGAACAAGAAAGTGTTCACACGGAGCTGGGATAAATTCGAGATCCCGCTGCCGTTTTCACGCGTGTGCCTCTGGTACGAGGGGCCGTTCGTGATCCCCGCCGATGCGGACAGGGAAACGGTGAACGCGATGCTCGAAACAGTGCAGCAACGACTGGATGATGCGCATCTGAACGCGCATCATGCGTTGGGCATAGAAGTCATCGAGAGATCTTTGTAGGGCGAGCTGTTAGCTCGCCCGCACCGCGAAGCGGTGCCGGCCATTAGAATTTGGACACAGCGCGATGAAGCCATTACCGATACTGCAGCCGTTCTCGTACCTCTACGGCGCCGTCGTTGCGGTGCGGAATATGTTCTTTGAGAATAATGTATTACGATCGGTGCGGGTTCCGGTGCCTGTCATCTCCGTGGGCAATATCACCAGCGGTGGAACAGGGAAGACCCCAATCGTCGAACTTATCGCGGCAATGGTCCGGGATGCGGGCAAGCGCGCCGCCATCGTGAGCCGCGGCTACGGCCGTCTCACGTCCGGCTTCATGCTCGTCTCCGACGGGATCACAGTGTTCGCCGGTGCGGACGAAGCGGGAGACGAAGCCTTCCAGATGGCGAAGAAACTCCGCGGCGTTCCGGTGATCGCAGACGAGGTTCGCACACACGGCGCGCTGCTCGCCATCGAGCGCTGTCTGGCGGATGTTGTCGTGCTCGACGACGGATTCCAGCACCGGGCACTCAGGCGCGACTGCGACATTGTGCTCATCGACGCGCTTCATGAGCCTTGGCATATGCCCATGCTGCCGGCAGGGCATCGGCGCGAGCCGCTCTCGAGCCTTCGCCGGGCCGATGCTGTCATCGTCACCAAGTGCGCTCCGCAGACAGACCGCACCGCGCTCGAGCACAGGGTCCGTCAGTTCACCGATGCGCCCGTGTTCACCAGTTCGTACGCTCCCGTCTCGTGCGTCGAGCGCGGGTCGGGCGAATCGACGCCCGTGTCCTCGCTCCGGAACACGACGGCAGTTGTCTTTTGCGGCATCGGGCAGCCCGAGAGTTTCAGGCACACGGTTGAATCCCTCGGCATCCGCATCGCATCGTTTCACGCGTTCGGCGACCATCACCGGTTCACAGTCCGGGACCTGCGGGAGCTCACACAGGCAATGGCTCGTACGGGAGCCGGATATCTGCTCACGACAGAAAAGGACGCCTGCCGGCTCGACGGACTGTTCGATCCGTCTTTTCCGGTGCTGTCTCTGGTGATGGAAGCGGCTGTTCACGACGCCGAAAAATTTGCGGCCATGATTTTTTCTTTATTTCCATCGACACAGTGAGTCACATGGTGTGTCGACACTGTTCCACCCTTGTGCCTGTAAGCGCAAGGGTTATGTTCCACTAATGGGCTCTCTCGCCCGCAAAGGACCACTTCAATGAAACTTTCCGACTTCAAGTATCCGTTACCGCGCAATCTTGTAGCCAAGTACCCTGCGTCGCCTCGCGACCACTCGCGGCTAATGGTGTTGAATCGCGCCGATGAAACTATTGAAGACCGCCACTTCAGCGATATCGCCGACTACTTCAAGAAGGGTGATACGCTCGTCGTGAACGAGACGAAGGTCTTCCAGGCGCGCCTCTTCGGAAAGAAGGAAAAAACAAACGCCAAGATCGAGGTGTTCCTTCTCCGCCAGTTGAACATCGAGGACAATATCTGGGATGTCATCGTCGACCCGGCGCGCAAGGTCCGCATCGGCAACAAGATCTACTTCGACGACGGCCAGCTCTGGTGTGAAGTGATCGATAATACCACCTCGCGCGGCCGCACCGTGCGCTTCAATTATGCCGGCGATTTTTTTAAGGTCATCGACCGCATCGGCCAGACACCGCTGCCGTATTACATCAAACGCGAACCGACTCCGAAAGACAAGGAATCGTATCAGACCGTCTTCGCCAAAACAGTCGGTGCCGTCGCTGCTCCCACCGCCGGCCTGCATTTCACAAAGCCGCTCATCAAGAAACTCGAGAAAAAAGGCGTCAAGGTCGCCCCCGTGCTTCTCCATATCGGCCTGGGAACATTCCGCACGGTGGAAGTGGAAGACCTGACCAAGCACAAGATGGATTCGGAATATTTCGAAGTGCCCGCCGAATCGGCGCTCATCGTCAACAAGTCGATCGATACGAAGAGCAATGTCTTTGTCTGCGGCACCAGCGCCTGCCGCGCCGTGGAATCGTGCGTCACTACGGATGGACATCTTAAACAAGGACGCGGATGGACCGACAAATTCATTTTCCCTCCGTACGATTTTAAGATTGCCGACAAGCTGATCACGAATTTTCATATGCCCGAATCGACGCTGCTCATGCTCGTCTCCGGATTTGCCAACCATGAGTTCGTCATGCGCGCCTATAAGCAGGCCATCAAGAAAGGGTACCGCTTCTACAGTTACGGCGATGCGATGCTGATCCTGTAAGTGTACCGGTGCAGCTAGAGATGCACAGGGCGGAATAATATTCCGCCCCGCACTCCGAAGCGGTGCGAACAGTGTAGCGTTCATGAAATCGGGATTCACCACCCCGCATGAAAATACCAGTTTCGCAGACGCAGCGTTGTAGGGCGAGCTGTTAGCTCGCCCATGCTTCACCTTTTTTCCTGTAGCGCGCGCTGATATCTCGCCCCGTGCTTTTCATAGCAGGGCGAGACGGTATCTCGCCCATATTCCGGAAGAATTCGTGTGTTAGAAGTTACCATGCATCTATGAGCGATGCTCATTGTCGAGGGCGCGTATGTATACGAGCGTTATCATACCGGCAGCCGGATTCGGCGAGCGAATGGGTTCGGCGATCGGAAAACAGTTCCTCGTGCTGAACGGCGAGCCGATCATCGTTCACACGCTCAGGCAATTCCAGCGCGCCGACGTCATCGACGAGATCATCGTCGTCACGCGTGAAGAATCGTTCGCGATGCTCGGCCAACTCATCGCCAACGGCGGCCTCACAAAAGTCCGACCGCTAATGAAAGGGGGGAGGACCCGCCAGGATTCTGTCTGCAACGGACTCTCCGCAGTGAACGAGCGCTGCGACATTGTTCTGGTGCACGACGCGGTGCGCCCCTTCATAGCCCGGGAGGTGATCGCTCAAGCAGCCGAGGCTGCGGCCGTGTCCGGTGCGGCCATCGTGGCTGTGCGCGCAAAAGATACCATGAAGCTGGCGGGCCCCGACGGCCGCGTCGAAAAAACGCTCGATCGTGCTTTCTTGTGGAACGTGCAGACCCCTCAGGCATTCCGGTTATCCATCCTGCGCGATGCCTACGCTCTTGCCGCCTCTCGCAACACCGCCGCAACAGACGATTCGTCGCTTGTCGAGCAGCTCGGCATCGCTCCTGTCATCATTGAAGGCAGCTATGATAATATTAAAATAACGACCCCCGAAGATCTGCTCGTCGCCGAACTCCTCGCCCCGCGCTTTTCATAGCAGGCGCACTCGCCGCGCCTCAGAGTACGTTCCCGCATCGGGCAGAATGAATTATGGATTCGGAGATTCTTGTCTTGATTTTCTCATGGAAATAGTAGTATTATTGTAGTATGGATTGCAGACTCGGGGACGCTCCGGCACTCGAGTTCGCTGCTGTGTCTCAGGCCCGCGCGGCACACTATTCATGCCATCAAGATTCGCCGAAGTGTGCCGATAATACAGCAAACCGGGTGTGGTATCAAGTAACAGTGAGGATCGTATGTGGAATCTTATGATTGTCGTGTTGTTAAGCTACATCGTTGGATCGATACCGACGAGTATCATTGCAACAAAGCTTGCCCGGTCCGGCGACATCCGGAAGTTCGGCAGCGGTAATGCCGGAGGCACCAATGTGCTTCGCATGTTAGGATGGAAGATCGGCGTGGCCGTCATCATCTTCGATCTGCTCAAAGGGGCCGCAGCCGCATATTATATTCCCCGCATCTTTTGGGAACCTGGCCTGCCGTTCCAAAATCAAACACCGTTCGCCGATTTTACGATCGTGCAGATCATCTGCGGCGTCGCGGCGATCTTCGGACATATCTGGACGCTGTTCGCCGGGTTCAAAGGCGGCAAAGGGGTCGCTACGGGAGCCGGTATGCTGCTCGGCCTTGCCCCGGTTGAATT
Organism: uncultured Ignavibacteriota bacterium; assembly: GCA_903884005.1. GTDB lineage: Bacteria > Bacteroidota > Ignavibacteria > UBA10030 > UBA8401 > CAISDA01. The sequence goes on from CAISDA010000043.1 coordinate 58,617, forward strand.
CGCCATTGCCATGACCGTCTTCGGCCTGGTGTTCACGGCATCGCGCTACGTCTCGCTCGGGTCGATCTCCGCAGCGTGCGCGTTTCCCCTGACCATGTTCTTCCGCGAAAACGTGTTCAATGTTCAGATACAGGGGTACCACACGCTCATCTACTTCGCCATCGGCACGGCACTCCTCCTCGTGTTCACACATCGGGAGAACATACAACGGCTGATCGACGGTACCGAAAGCAAACTGACGAGTTTTCACGGCGCTAAAAAGAAGTAGCGCCGGCGGGTGGATCCGCGGATGCCCGCGCCCGGAGTAACTCGTGCATATAATGAATGAGGCGCACACCTGTGCCTCTTTTCTTTTTTTCTCATCGGTCCATGTCGGGTGTCTCATGCGCATTGCAGTCTTAGGAGCCGGGAGTTGGGGAACGACGCTCGCCATCCTGTTGTCTGAAAATCTTCACGACGTGACGCTCTGGACGTTCGATCCCGCTCATGCGGTGTCCATGCTCGAGTCCCGCACAAATCCAGATTTTGTTCCGGGCTCCACCATCCCTCCGCAGATCGCGATCACGTCCGATCTCGACAGGGCCGCCTACGACAAGGAGCTCATCGTTGCCGCCGTGCCGTCGCAGTTCCTCCGGTCGGTGCTCAAAGACATTGCCCACCACGAGCTGTCGAATACGATCATCGTCAATGTCGCCAAGGGAATTGAAAACACATCACTCATGACCATGTCCGAGGTCATGCTCGACGTCCTGAAGTTCGAGAAGAAACAGAACCTCGCGATCATCTCGGGACCCAGCCATGCCGAAGAGGTCATTAAAAAAATTCCGACCGCTGTTGTCTCGGCGGGCTTCACCATGCGCACCGCGCGCGTGGTCGCCCAGGCATTCACAACGCCGTACTTCCGGGTCTACCTGAGCGACGACATCCGCGGCGTCGAACTCGGCGGCGCGCTCAAAAATGTCATCGCCATCGGCGCCGGCGTTGTGGACGGAGCCGGGTTCGGCGACAACACGAAGGCGGCCATCATCACGCGCGGCATCGCCGAAATGACACGCCTCGGCGACAAGATGGGCGCGCTGCCGCGCACGTTCACCGGACTCTCCGGTGTCGGCGACCTTATCGTGACGTGCATGAGCAAGCACTCGCGCAACCGCTACGTCGGCGAGGAACTGGGCAAGGGACGCAAGCTCGATGCGATCATCAGCGACATGAAAATGGTCGCCGAAGGCGTCGCCACCTGCCGGTCCGCCGTCGACCTCGCCCTGAAGCATCACACGCACATGGCGATCTTTTCGGAAGTGTACGATATCATGTTCACCGGCAAAGACCCGCACGCGGCCATGCACGACCTGATGTCGCGCGAAATCAAGGGGGAACTGTAAGCCCTCATTGCGTATGAGATAGTACGCGGCACGAAAGTACAACATCCGGCCGAAGTATGAACAAGCACGGCGGCCGCTGATGCATCAACCGCCGTTCATCGAAAGAGAGCGGCGCTTTTTTTTTGCCTATGCCCCCAGAATCCATATCGCCCCTGCAGGCCGTCCGCGGCATCGGCCCGAAACGCGCCGCCGCGCTCAAAGCGATCGGCATCGATTCGGTCCCGAAGCTGCTCTATTATCTTCCGTTCGATTACCTTGACCGCTCGCGCATCACCAAAATTCGGGACCTCCCGAACTTCGTCGACGCCGGTAACGAAGTGACCGTGATCGGCTCGGTGTTCCGCTCCGAGGTCCGGCACCTGCGCAATCGGAAAAAAATGTTTTTCCTGACGCTGCAGGACGACTCCGGTTTCCTCGCATGCGTCTTCTTCCACGGCGCCCAATATTTCAAGGACGCCTTCGAAGCCGGCGACGTTATCGCCGTGTCGGCGGTGCCGAAAGTCGACAAGCTGCACCGTGTGCAGTTCGTTGAACCCGAATTCGACCGCCTCACGATGAAGGACCCCGACGACGACACCGATTGGAATTCGCTGCTGAACACCGGCGCCATCATTCCGAAATATTCTTCCACTGAAGAGCTGAAGAAGGCGGGACTCGATTCGCGCGGCTTCCGGAAGATCATTCGCTCTGCGGTGCGATACAATCTCGATATGCTCAGAGAACATCTTCCCGATGCCATCAGAGAAAAACACCGCCTCACGGACATTCGCAGAGCGATCGCACAGATCCATTTCCCCGTCTCGAACAAGGACCGCACCGACGCGGTGCGCCGTTTGAAGTTCGACGAACTGTTTTATTTCCAGTTGCTCATGGCCTATCGCCGCAGGGAACTCAAAGGGGCGCTCACAGGCATCGCATTCCGGTCGGACCCCGTGCTTGCCCTGGCAATGGCAAACGCGCTTCCGTTCGCGCTCACCGATGCACAACGCCGCGTGCTCGGCGAAATCACGGCGGACATGGAAGCGCCCGTGCCCATGAATCGCCTGCTCCAGGGAGATGTCGGCAGCGGCAAGACGATCGTCGCGCTTGCCTCAATGCTCCGCGCAGTGGACTCGGGGTATCAGGCGGCGATCATGGCGCCCACGGAGATCCTCGCCGAACAGCACTGGCGCAGCATCCGGTCGTTTCTCGGCGCGCTCCCGGTGAATGTCCGCTTGTTGGTCGGCGGACAAAAGAAAAAACTGCGCGCCGATGTGCTCGAAGACATACGCCGTGGCACGGCGAACATCGTTGTCGGAACGCATGCACTGCTCCAGGAACATGTCGACTTTGCCAATCTCGGCTTCGTCGTCATCGATGAGCAGCACCGGTTCGGCGTGGCGCAGCGCGCTGCACTCCGTCAGAAGGGCCGCAGCAATCCGGATGTTCTCGTCATGACCGCCACGCCCATACCGCGCACGCTCGCGCTCACCGTGTATGGGGACCTGGATGTTTCCGTTATCGACGAACTCCCCAAAAACCGCAGGCCGATCCGCACCGCCCTCCGCACGGAGAAGGATAAAGGAAAGATCGTTGCGTTCGTCCGCACCGAGATCGCGCGCGGCAGGCAGGCGTATATTGTGTATCCGCTGATCGAGGCATCCGAAAAATCCGACCTCAAGGCCGCCGTCGCCGAGTTCGATGTGTTCCGCACGCGTGTCTTTCCCGAGCTCCGTCTGGGACTTCTGCACGGAAGGCTTCCATCCGAAGAAAAAGACGAGCTCATGCAGCGCTTCAAAGAGGGGGGGCTCGACATTCTCGTCGCCACGACGGTGATCGAGGTCGGCATCGATGTTCCCAATGCCACCATCATGATCGTCGAGAACGCGGAGCGTTTCGGCCTGTCGCAGCTGCATCAGCTGCGGGGCCGCGTCGGCCGCGGCGCGGACCAATCATACTGCATCCTCATGTCCGACAGCCGCGCGGACGCGAAGCAGCTCGAACTCATTCCCGATCGCGCCGAAGCGCGCCGCCAAGCCGCCGCACTGCACCGGAGGCTCGATACGATGGCAGCCACCAACGACGGATTCGCCATCGCCGAAGTCGACCTCGAACTGCGGGGCGCCGGAGAGTTCTTCGGCACGCGTCAAAGCGGACTTCCCGAATTCGTCATCGCCAATATTGTGACAGACGCGGACATCCTTGCGCTCGCGCGCGACGAAGCGTTTGCCGTCGTCGCACGCGATCCCTCTCTGAGCGAGCCCGAACATGCGGCAATGCGGCGGCACTTCGAATCGACATACAAAAACCTCCTCTCCTTCATACGCGTCGGATGACCCTGAGTATTTATTTTCTGCCGCGATCCCTCTTCAGCTGCGAACGATTGTACGCGCCTTCGTGTTTACGATACTGAATGATGCGAACGGATCTGCCGCGAAAATATTTTTATTGTGCGAACAAAATAAATTTTCACGCGCAGCGGCCGCCGATACTAAAAAAAAATCGCGTTGTGCATTCACCATCCGTCGTTGTGAAAAATTCATGCGTTGATTAATTTTTTTCAATACGCATCATTTATCGCACTTTCTTCTTGACTACAACGTATAGAAGATTATATTAGTAACAGAAAATAGATTTAAATTTATTTGAAAAATTATTTTTTTGTCGTTCACGCATCGCGAAAGGTATCGATTTTTTTTGATAGCCCCTACATGGAAATAGCACTCGTCTACAACTTGAAGAAGGAAGAATCAGCGCCGGCACGTACCGGCGATTCACAGCCTTCGAGTCAGAACATCGTCGATGTCAGTACGCAAGTTCGCTTCTCTTCAACGAGCGCAGACACGTACGCCGAATGGGATACGATCGATACGATCACGGCTGTGCGAGACGCTCTTGCCCTTCGACACTCAGTGGCGATGATTGAAGCCGATGCTGATGCATTCGAACTGTTGCGCCGCACCCGGCCCGAGATCGTGTTCAATATCGCCGAAGGCCAATATGGCGTGTCGCGTGAAGCGCAAATTCCCGCGATCCTCGAGATGCTGAACATCCCCTACACGGGTTCCGATGCGCTCACACTTGGCATCTGTCTCGATAAGTCCCGCGCAAAGGAAATTCTTTCGCACTATGAAATTCCAACTCCGAAATTTTTCGTCATCACTGCCGTGCACGAACTCGATGCGGCTCGCATTCCCCTGCCGTGTATAGTGAAGCCGCTCTATGAAGGATCGAGCAAGGGCATTTTCAATGCCTCGCTCGTCCGGACGCCCGCCGAATTGGCTCTTCAGGTGGAACGCATCGTTGCAACTTACGCGCAGCCTGCGCTGATCGAAGAATTCCTTCCGGGACGTGAATTCACGGTGGCCATGCTCGGGAACGGTGCCGGGGCCCGTGTGCTGCCGATCGTTGAAATTCAATTCGATTCGCTTCCCCAGGGCGTGAATCCGATCTATTCGTTCGAAGCAAAATGGATCTGGGACCAATCGGACAACCCTCTGGATATCTTCACGTGCCCGGCTCAGGTCTCCGCACCGCTGCAATCGGCGATAGAAAAAATTTGCCTCGATACATACCGCGTGCTGCGCTGCCGCGACTGGTCGCGCATCGACGTGCGTCTTGATGCCGCCGGAAACCCCCATATCATTGAAGTGAATCCGCTGCCGGGCATTTTGCCGAACCCGGAAGAAAATTCCTGCTATCCTAAAGCCGCTCGCGCAGCCGGTATGTCGTATCAACAGCTGCTGAACAATGTTCTGGATGCAGGGTGCAGCCGGTACGGGCTGAACGGGCAATAACACCATGAAATACAAGAAGTTATAGAAAATCATCATGAAAAATCAGCTTCACGTCTCTATTATATATAATGAACCGACCATCACGACGGAGAATGGACGAAAGTATGTGTCCGCATCGGGGCTCTTGAACACGAATGCCTCGTTCGAAAAGGCGCACGAAGCCGGCCTTCTGGATATGTCCGAAGTCGGCGTGCTGGAGCAGAAGGAAGACATTGAAAGCGCATTGAAGGTCCTCGGCTACCGTACATCGATTTTCAACGTCACCAACGACATCGACCTCTTCATCCGGTTCCTGCGCACCGAGGCTCCCGATGTGGTCTTTAACATGGTCGAGAGTCTTGGCGACGAGGCGATCTACGAAACATATGTCGCCGGCATGTATGAACTGATGAACATCGCCTACACCGGCGCCGGCCCAATGGCGCTCGGCACGTGCCTGGACAAAGCGCGGACGAAGGAGATCCTGTCGTACCACGGCATCAGTACCCCAAAATTTTTTCTCTGCGATTCGCCCGACGACGTCAATGCGCGCGCAGCGGGTCTCGCGTTTCCCATGATCGTGAAGCCGGCGCTTGAAGATGCCAGCGTCGGCATCGAAAATAATTCGATCGTTCATTCGTTCGACGACCTTGTGCGGCGCGTCCGCTTCATCATCACCAAATATGAACAGCCGGCGCTCGTCGAAGAGTACATCGAGGGACGAGAATTGAATGTGGCGATCCTCGGCGATACGAACCCCGAGATCCTGCCGATCTCGGAGATCGATTTTTCGGCGCTGCCCGAGGGGATGCCGAAGATCGTGACCTACAATGCAAAATGGATGCACAACACTCCCGAATTCCTCGGCACCGTCGGCAAATGTCCCGCAGTGCTGCCGGCGGAAGTTGAAGAGCAGGTGAAACAGACGGCGTTCGCCGCGTTCACGCTGATGGGATGCAGGGACTATGCGCGCGTCGATATACGGCTCTCGAAAGACAATGTGCCCTATGTCATCGAAGTGAATCCGAATCCGGATATTTCCGACGACGCCGGATTCATGCGCTCTGCAAAAACGTCGGGACGGTCGTTCGCCGATGTCATTCAGACGATCATCGAATGTGCGGTCGAACGTCACCGCCTGGTGCGGCCGCTATGACGATCCGTCCGCTGAAGAGCGGTGATATCACAGTCCTCACGGCGATCCTGAAAGCGACAGAAGTTTTTTCGGAGGACGAGATCCTCATCGCCGTCGAATTGATGACGGCAGTGGTGACAGATCCTCTGCAAAAAGATTACGTGATCTTCACGGCTGCAGACGAGAGCGATACCGCAGTCGGCTACACGTGCATCGGGCCGACGCCGGGCACAGACGGCACGTTTGATCTGTATTGGATCGCAGTCGATCCGCAGCGATACGGCACGGGCGACGCGGCGCTCCTGCTGCGAAGCGCAGAAGAGTATCTCCAGGCGCGCAACGGTGCGTTGATGATCGTCGAAACATCATCCACACAGAAATACGAACGCACGCGCGCGTTTTATTGCAAGCACGGATACGGGGAAGTCGCGCGTATCCGGCAGTACTACAGGCCGGGAGACGATCTCATCGTCTACGGTAAATATTTTTCCACTATATAAGGCTCGTCGTTTATGGAACTCTGGCAAGAGATGCTGCGCGCAAGCGTAGACAGCGGAAAAGATTTAGTTGACCGTTTTGGATTCGACAAGGGGCTTGCCGATAAACTGAATTCGCTGTTTCATATCCGTATCAATCCCTATTACCTCAGCCTCATCAGATCTCAGGGCGATCCGATCTGGAAGCAGTGCATTCCCGACGCGAAGGAATTGGAAGAGGATAACCTGCCGCTCGATCCGTTGAACGAGGAAGCGGACAGTCCGGTGCCCAGCATCACGCACCGCTATCCCGACCGCGTCCTGTTCCTGACGACAAGTCAGTGCTCGATGTACTGCCGCTTCTGCACACGCAAGCGGAAAGTGGGCGACTCCGGCAAGATCAGCATGAAGTACATCCAAACCGGACTCGACTACATCTCCGCCCATCCTGAAATTCGCGATGTCATTCTCTCCGGCGGCGATCCGCTCATGCTGACGGATTCGAATCTGGAAAAAATTCTCGCCGGTCTCCGCGCGATCCCGCATGTCGAGATCATTCGTATCGGCACGAAGATGCCCTGCGTGCTTCCGATGCGCATCACGTCCAAACTGACGAAGATGCTCCGAAAGTATCATCCGCTCTACGTGAATACGCATTTCAATCACCCGTGGGAATGCACTGCCGAAGCCAAAAAAGCGTGTGAAATGCTTGTCGACGCAGGCATCCCCGTGGGCAACCAGGCGGTCCTCATGAAAGGCGTCAATGACGACGCCGATGTCATGCTCGAACTGATGCGGAAACTGCTCGTGATGCGCGTGAAGCCGTATTACCTCTACCAGGCGGATATCACCAAAGGCGCAAATCATTTCCGCACGCCCGTCAGCGTCGGGTTGGATATTATGGACAAGCTGCGCGGCCATACCTCCGGACTCGCCATTCCGAATTACGTGATCGATGCGCCCGGCGGCGGTGGAAAAATTCCGCTCCTGCCGCAGTATGTGCTCGGCCGCAATGGCAACAACATCATCATGCGCAACTATAAATACGATATTTACCAATATCCCGATGTGGAAGAGGAAGAAAAAGTGCCGGAAACAATGGTCGAGAAAAAATTCCTGCGCAAACGCAAACGCCCGGCCCACAAGAAAACCTACCAGCCGGAACAAGTGCAGGTCGAATCGTAAATGTTCTACTAACAAATCCCGCCCCGGCGGGATTTGTGTTTGTAGGGCGACATGCTCTCTCGCTCCTTCTGCGAAGCGGTGCGTGCGTATTGTAGTTATCTCGCCCCCCGCCCGACGCGGCGGTGCGAGGCGTGTAGGAGCGATTAGATTTTTTGCGAAAGATTCCCTATATTCTACTATAATTTACTACCGTCCCACTACCGTCCACAGCCTCTTATGAAAACTGCACTCCTCAAAAAAATTGAAACCAAAGAATTCGTCGTTGGCGTCATCGGGCTTGGCTATGTCGGCCTGCCGCTGAATCTCTGTTATGTCGAAAAGGGATTCCGATCGATCGGATTCGACATCGACACGGCAAAAGTCGACGCCCTGGCACGGGGAGACTCGTATATCAAGCACATCTCCCCGGCGCGCATCGCCGCGGCGAATGCGTCCGGTCTGTTTACCGTCACCACCGATTTTTCAAAGCTCACGGAGTGCGACGCGATTCTCATCGCCGTTCCGACACCGCTCAATAAAAACCGTGAACCGGAAATGGGATACATCACCTCAACATGCGAGGCCATCGCACCCCATTTGCGTCCTGGACAGCTCGTCGTGCTCGAGTCCACAACCTATCCCGGCACGACGGAAGAAGTCATGGTGCCGATCCTCGAGAAGCACGGATTGAAAGCGGACCGCGATTTTTATGTCGCCTTTTCACCCGAACGCGAAGATCCGAACAATCCCAGCTTCCGCACCGAAACCATTCCCAAAGTGGTCGGTTCCACATCGCCCGACGGCCTGGCCGTCGCAGACATGCTCTACCGGCAGATCGTCGTGCGCACCGTACCGGTGTCGACCGCCCGCGTTGCCGAGGCGACGAAGCTCGTCGAAAACATATTCCGTTCTGTCAACATCGCGCTTGTGAACGAATTGAAAATGACATTCATGAAGATGGGCATCGATGTCTGGGAAGTCATCGACGCCGCAGCCACAAAGCCGTTCGGCTTCATGCCGTTTTATCCGGGTCCCGGGCTCGGCGGACACTGCATTCCCATCGACCCGTTCTATCTCACATGGAAAGCCCGCGAGTTCGGCATGACCACCAAATTCATCGAACTTGCCGGCGAGATCAACACCGGCATGCCCGATTTCGTCATTCACCGGGTGATGGAAGTGCTCAATGAGTACGGCAAAGCCCTCAAGGGCGCAAAGATCCTGGTGCTGGGTCTCGCCTACAAGGCGAACGTCGACGACATGCGCGAGTCCCCCACATTTTCGCTCATGGAAAAACTGGAAGAGAAGGGCGCCGTCGTGTCGTACAACGATCCGTACATCCCGGTCATCACGCCGACGCGCGAGCACGCCCACTTTACGGGCCGCGTTTCGTGCGAGATCTCCGGAGACTACGACCTGATACTCATTTCCACGGCGCACGACGAATACAAAGGACTGACACTCACGCAGTACGGGATCCCGATCGTCGACACGCGCAATGCCGTTAAGGGAAAGCACACATTGGTGCATAAGGCATAGCCTCCGCGCACGTGACACGCGCGGGCCTCGCTTAGCCGGTATGAGCAAGCCGGGACGCTTCGCGTTGGGCATTGTCGAAAAAAAAACTCTCCGCCGGTTTCGACCGACGGAGAGTTTTTTTCGTAACTGCCCAGTGTGCACCAAAATCATTGTCATCAAGAGGTTTTATCTTGACATAATCAAGAATCTTCATGCATATGACATACGTACTCTGTCATTCTGAGCGCAAGCGAAGAATCGTGCATCGTGTTAGCAGCGGGCGAGATTCTTCAGTCGCTCGAGCTCCTTCAGAATGACAGGGCCTATAGAATCCGCTGAGTTACATTTTTTTTAGCCTTCAATAACACCAACGCACACAGTATCGGCCCGCAGCCGCAACGACGGCACTTCGCCGCCGCTGCCGTCCGCCGTATCACACCTCGGCCGCCATGTGCTTCACCAGCATGGGGCGCTTGTCATACTCCGTGTGCAGCAGGTGATGAGACACCTCCCCGAGTGGTTCCTTCAGGAATTCCTCATAGAGTGCCGCTATATGCGGGTTCTCATGACTCTTGCGCAACGGCTTCTGCGCGTCTTCGGCGTAGAGAGATTCGGCGCGCTTCTTCCTGATGTCCCACGTTGTCGGTATCGGCTGGCCGCCGCCGCCCAGGCAACCGCCGGGACACGTCATGAGCTCGATGAATGCGTAGGGCGACTCTCCCTTTTCGATCTGCTCCAATATGCGCCGCGCATTCTTCAACGTGTGGGCCACCGCCACTTTTACCGTTGTCCCGTTCATCTCAACGCTCGCTTCCTTGATCCCCTCCATGCCCCGCACCGCAGTGAAGTTGATGTCGGTCAATGCTTTTCCCGTCACCACTTCATACGCGGTTCTCAATGCGGCCTCCATCACGCCGCCCGTGGCGCCGAAGATGACGGCTGCGCCGGTCGATTCGCCGAGCGGATTGTCGAATTCTTCCGGTTCCAGCGCCGGGAACTGCATCCCTGTTTCGGTGAACATCCGCGCCAGTTCGCGTGTTGTCAGCACGTGATCGACGTCGTAAAACGCATCGTCGTCGGACCACGCCCGATTGTCCTTCCAGTATTCGAACGCGCTCATCATCTCGGGCCGCTTCGCCTCATATTTTTTCGCCGTGCATGGCATCACAGACACGACCACCATCTTGCGCGGATCGATGCCGAGCTTTGCCGCGTAATACGTCTTCGCCACGGCTCCGAACATCTGCTGCGGCGATTTGCACGTCGAGAGGTGGGCAAGCGAATTGGGGAAAAAATGCTCCGCAAATTTGATCCATCCCGGCGAACACGACGTGATCATCGGCAGCACGCCTTTGTGCGTGATGCGCTTGATCAGTTCATGCCCTTCCTCCATGATCGTCAGGTCGGCCGCGAACTGTGTATCGAATACCCGGTTGAACCCGAGACGGCGAAGTCCCGCGACCATCTGTCCGGTCACAAGACTGCCGGCGTCCATGCCCATGGCTTCGCCGATCCCGACGCGCACCGCAGGGGCGGTCTGCACGACCACGAATTTATCGGGGTTCCCGAGCGCCTCGAACACGCTTTCGGTTTCGTCTCGCTCCACGATCGCACCTGTCGGGCACACGAGCGCGCACTGCCCGCAGTACGTGCACGCAACATTCCCAAGCCCCTTCTCCATGTATGTCGATATTTTTGTCTTTATGCCGCGTCCTGAAAAATCGATGGCGGATACGCTTTGCACATTCGAGCACACGGCAACGCACCTGCCGCACAATATGCATTTGTTCTGATCCCTCACGAGCGAGAGCGACGTCAGGTCCGGCAGTTCAAGCTTTTTCGTGCGGACGAAGCGCTCGTCCTTCACGCCGAGTTCTCCCGCGATCGTCTGCAGTTCGCAATTACCGTTGCGCAGGCAGGTCAGGCAATCCTTCGGATGATTGGCAAGCAGCAGTTCAACATTGGTCTTTCGCGCTTCCCGCAGTCGGGCCGAATGCGTGACGAGTTCCATGCCTTCATACACGCATGTGATGCACGAGCGCATGAGCGATCGCGCTCCCTTGACTTCCACAAGGCAGACGCCGCACGACGCATTCTTCGACACGTCCTCGAGAAAGCATAATGTCGGAATTTCTATGCCGCCACGTCTGCATGCCTCCAGGATCGTGATGCTCTGCGGAACCTTCAATTCTTTGCCGTTGATCTTTATTGTGACAGTGATAGTGTCCATAATACATACTCTCCCTTAGTCGTGTTCAACACATTTAACGTCGCACCGCAGGCAGCGCACGGCTTCCTGCATTGCTTCTTCGCCGGTGTATCCAGAAAGAACTTCCTGGAAACTCGAGACGCGTTCCTTCACGGGGATCTTTTTGGGTTCGATTTTTTTTCCGCCTTCGGGTTCCACCACGATCTCGTCCTTGTACAGGAATTCCCTGAACAGGTAATGGAACCGTTTCTCTTTCATCAGATCCAGGTCAATGGATTCCGCCGCAAGCCGCGCAATGCCCATTGCCTCGGATACGGTGGCCGGACCGGTGACCGCGTCGCCGCCTGCGTACACCTTTGCCATCGATGTGTGGTAGCTCGGCTGCGAGACCTTGATCGATCCGTTCTTTCGCAGTTCCAGGCCGATCGATTTGGCCGGCTCGAAATCCACTTTTTCTCCGACCGCAAGGATAATGGTGCTGCAGTCGATAATGGACGATTCGCCGGTCTCCACTGGTTTCTTCCTGCCTGCCGAATCGAATCCTTCGAACTTCATCACACGGATCTCGAGCCCCTTCACTTTACCGCGGCCGTCGCCGAGTATCTTATGAGGCGCCGAGAGGAACTTGAATTGAATTGCCTCGTCCGTGGCATCCATGATCTCGTGGACGTTCGCAGGCATCTCGTCCTTGTCGCGCCGATACACGATCGTCACGTCCGAGCCGAGTCTCAGGCACGACCGCGCCGCATCGATGGCGACATTGCCCGCCCCGACCACAACGACCTTCTTGCCGAGGTGCAGTTTCTTGCCCATCGCAAATTCTTCGAGGAACTCGTACCCCTGCAGCACGCCGTCCAGCTGCCTGCCCTCAATGTCTACCTCGATATCCTTTTGAGCGCCGGCGGCTATGAACACCGCATCGTTCTTCTTCTGCAGCAAACTGAATGATATGTCCTTGCCGATGCGCGTGTTGAACACGAACTTCACGCCGAGCTTCTTAATGAGCGCGAGCTCCTTGTTCAAAATGTCCTTCGGCAAACGGTACGACGGAATGCCGTACTGGAGTATGCCTCCGGCCTTTGCATGATTGTCGTACACGGTCACCGTGTGCCCGAGGCGCACAAGATAAAATGCGGCGGTCAGTCCGGCCGGACCCGCTCCGATGATCGCGATCGACTTGCCGGTGGGCGACAGTTTTTCCTTGATGAGCCGCTGATAGATATCCTTTTCTTTGCCCATCTTGTACATGGTGTCGGCCAGATACCGGTGTATCTCGCCCTGGTTCAGCGGTTCATCCACCATCTCCCTGCGGCATCGCATCTGGCAGTGGAAGTAGCAGATCCGGCCGACTGTCCCCGGCAGCGGATTGTCGCGCAGCGTCAGTTCGAATGCCTCCTCGATCTTTCCTTCCTTCAACAGCTGGAGGTAGCCGGGAATGTTCATGTGCAGCGGACAGCTGTTCTCGCACAGGGCCATGTACAGGCTTTCGCACACGCCGGCCCTGCAGCGTTTCTGTATGATGTGCCGCTCGTACTCGTCCCGGAAATACCGAAGCGTGCTCAGCACCGGGTTCGAGCTCGTTTGCCCGAGGCCGCAGAGCGACGAATCCCTGATCACAAACGCAAGACGCTCGAGCGTGTCGAGCTCTTCCATCGTTCCTTCGCCCTTCGTGATCTTGTTGAGTATCGCCAGCATCTGCGAGAGACCCTCGCGGCAGGGAGTGCACTTCCCGCACGATTCGGCGGCCGTGACCTCCACAAAATACCGGGCAACGTCGACCATGCAGTTGTCCTGATCCATCACCACCATGCCGCCCGATCCCATGATCGTGCCGAGCTTCGTCAGCGATTCGTAATCCACCGGCGTGTTGAAATGATCGACCGGGATGCATCCGCCGGACGGACCTCCGGTCTGGACGGCGCGTATTTTTTTCTTGTTCCCCGTGCCTTCGCCCATCTGATAGATGATGTTTTCCAGCGGCGTGCCCAGCGGTAGCTCCACAAGTCCCGTGTTCTTGATCTTGCCCACGAGCGAGAATACCTTCGTGCCCGTGCTTGCCAGCGTGCCAACCTTGGCAAATGCATCGCCGCCGATCGTCACGATCACCGGCACGTTGAACCATGTTTCCACGTTGTTGATGTTCGTCGGCTTGCCCCACAATCCTTTCTGTGCAGGGTAGGGGGGACGCGGGATTGGCCGTCCGGCTTTTCCCTCGATCGACGCGATGAGCGCGGTCTCTTCACCGCAGACGAACGCGCCCGCGCCTTCCACGGACGATATCGTGAAGCCGAACGGCGTGCCGAAAATGCCCGCACCGATCAAGCCGCACTCCGCCGCGTCGGCGACCGCACGCTCGAACCGCTCTACGGCAAGCGGATATTCAGCCCTCACGTACATCACACCTTCCGACGAGCCCATCACATACGCGCCGATGAGCATGCCTTCGATCAACGCATGGGGGTCGCTCTCGATCTCGTTGCGGTTCATATATGCGCCCGGATCGCCTTCGTCCGCGTTGCAGATGATGTACTTTTTATCGGTGTCGACCTTCATCATCATTTCCCATTTGACGGCGGTCGGGAATCCGGCTCCGCCGCGTCCGCGCAGCTTCGCTTTCTTGATCTCGTCGAGCACCGTGAGTGGCGTCATTTTGGTGAGCGCCTTCGCGAGCGCCCCATAGCCTCCGACGGCAATATATTCTTCGATGTCCTCCGGGTTGATGAGTCCGGCGTGACGCAGCACGATCTTCTTCTGCCCCTTGAAGAACGGAAGTTCGTTCCACAATGGCACGCTCGCCAGTCCCGTTCCATACTCGATCGTCTCGGAATAAAAATTCCACCGCTCGATCCTGCACAGCGCTTTTCGCAGCGGCATGACTCCCTTGGCCAGGCTCTCAACGATCGCCGCCGCATCCTTCGGCGTTACCCTGTGCAGGATGACCAGCGGCATGCCGGGGATGTAGCAGTTCACGAGCGCCTCTTCGGCGCAGAAACCGAAGCACCCGGTGATCGACAAACGGACCTTCGCTTTTTTTGTCGCTATGGCGGATTGAAAGCTGTCGTACACCTCGCGCGCACCGTTGCCGATGCCGCAGGTTCCCATTCCCACCGAGATCTTGGGAATATCGGGAAGAATTTTTTTCATTCCTTTTTGGCGGAGCAGTTCAAATGCTCCATTGTCGAGGGGTGTCATGGCCGTTTTCCCTTCTTCGAAATCTTACCGAGCTGCTTCTGGAGTTTTGCCGTTGTCATGTTGCTGTAGATGACTTCATCGATCGCGACGACCGGCGCGAGCGCGCATTGGCCGAAGCATGCCACAGTCGAAATACTGAAGCGCTGGTCCGGCGTGGTGAAGAACGATTCTCCATTCTGCAGTTCTTTGCTGCATCCAAGGATCAATCCGACGTCATTCAGGAGCGTTCGTGATCCCTTCGTATGGCACGCGGTTCCCCGGCACACGGTGATCGTATGCTCGCCCTGAGGCACCAGATTGAAGAATGAGTAGAAAGTAACGACGTTGTAGAGTTTCGAGAGGGGGACGCCGGTTTTAAGGGAAACGTACGTTAAGGCTTCTTCGGAGAGAAATTTGTGTTCGTTCAGCAGTTGTGTTTCTTCAAGGATTCCCAGCAGTTCTCCGTGCCGGCCTTTGTGTTTTGCAACGATCGTGTCGATTGCTTGCAGTTCGCGTGAAAGTGTTTGAGGTCGATCCATAACTGTTCCTTTTCGTTAAGTGAAAAAAATCAGAATGGTGCGTCGTGATATATCATGCATCGCAAATATAAATACCCGAGGGTATAAGTTCAATATAGAAAAGAAAAAAAGCAAAGTCATCACTGGAAGCTTTAAAAATGGCGAATTCAGACGAAAAACAGACATTTTTGTCCGTTGCTGACTGGCCGCCCATTGCGAACGTGGCAATGTTTTCTTACATTTTTATATGCGACGTAGTGTGCTGTGATGTGATGTGCTGTGCCGTAATGTGTCGTGAGCATCTGCGCGCCGCGCGCACGCGGCCACTGACTGAATGCAGATGCTCGTGTGTGTATAAAGGAAGATCATCTATGATGTGGTTGGTGTTTGCATTGGCCTCTGCGCTGTTATCTGCAGCGGCGGCGGTGATACAAAAAAAAATATTGTTCCGCATGACGGCGCTCGAATTTTCGTTCAGCGTCTCCGCGCTTATCCTGCTTGTCTCGGCGCTCGTGCCGCTGTCGATGGATGTCGGTGCACTTCCTTCTCAAACGCTGGTGCTCATCCTTGGCAAAAGCGCGCTCGGCGCCTGTGCGTTCCTGCTTGTGATGTTGTCGCTCGAAAAAAATCAGATCAGCAGCGCGCTTCCGCTGCTCGGACTCACGCCGGCCGCGGCGGCCTTCCTCTCCATGCCCGCCCTGGGTGAATCGCTCCAGTTCCGCGAATGGGCGGCCATCGCACTCATGATCGGGGGAACGTTCCTTATCGAAAAAAAACCGGCGGCAAAATATTTCGTCACGGTGCACAACCCCGCCGCGCTCAAGGTACATCTGCCGATCGTCGGCGCGCTCGTCCTGTTCGCCGTGTCTTCGGTGGCGGACAAACTGCTCGTGAGCACGTACAGGATCCATCCGCTCATCGTTCTTTTCTATCAGCACATCGTCTACTGTCTGATCTTCGGCGCCATGCTCGTGCTGCGTGAAGTGTTCCGCCGGACGTTTGCGTCTCCACTCGTGCAGCCGGATGCACCGGCCGCAGCGCCTCCGCCGTTTGGCGGCGCGCGCATCCTGCAGCCGTTCATGCGAAAGAGAACTTCACGCCCAAGCGGCGGCCCACGGATGACGCTTGCGAATGCTCAAGCGCAGGATGGGCCATTCATTCGCTCATTCCTTGGAACTTGCCTCGCGCAGCTTCCGCTCATCGCCGCAGTGGCCCTCATCACCATTGCCTATCGTGTCGCCCAGCTTGAAGCGACGAAGGATGCCCCGGCCGCGCTCGTGCTGGCGGTGAAGCGGACCTCCATCGTCTTCGCATCGCTCTACGGAGGCCGATTGTTCTCCGATGAACGCCTCACCGCAAAATGTATCGGCGCCGCACTCATCGCCGGAGCGGGGTTCTTCATCCTCCGGTTCATCGCGTGAGATTCCCGGTGCGGCAAGACCGCTGCCGGCTGCGCCGTTCAACGAGACCCTCTGGTGCGGCGCTATGTTGGGCTGACAAGGGGCTTTCAGCAGCGTCGGACGGATACAGCCCCGCATGGCGTACCCCCGGACATTCGCCATTGATGGATACTTGATTATATACTTGCGTATTGGTAAATTATACTTGTGTCTATACTTGTTTATAAATGTTGTGTAATCATCCCGTGAAGGAGACTGTCATGCCGCAAATATCCCTGTATATCGATAAAGATACGCTCAGCAGGATCGAAAGGATCGCTCATCATGATCGCATGTCTATTTCCAAATGGGTCGGGTCGAACATAAAGACCCTCATCGACGATGTCTACCCGGAGGGATATTTTTCACTGTTTGGTTCGATGAATGATATATCGATACGGCGCCCCGAATCACCCGGATTTTCCAATGATACCAGGCGGGAACTGTTATGATGTACTTTCTGGACACCAACACGTGCATCTATTTTCTCAAGGGAACCTATCCGTCGGTTCTGAGTGCGCTGCGGTCTAAACGACCAAAGGACATTAAGATCCCCTCAATAGTGAAAGCGGAACTGCTGCTGGGTGCGGAAAAGAGCCAGAGGAAAAGAGAAAACCTCATCGTGTGCGAAAAATTCCTTGAGCCGTTCGAGGTGATCAGTTTCGACGATGATGCCTCCATCGTGTATTCGAAGATACGAGCAGCCCTTGAAAAGAAGGGAACTGTGATAGGGCCGAACGACATGATCATTGCTGCCACAGTGTGTTCCAGAAAAGGAATTTTAGTCACGAACAATACCAGGGAATTTAAGCGTGTTCCCCACTTATCGTGTGAAAACTGGACTGTTTAACGCCGGGCTGAAGAATCCAGATCACCTCTGTCAATACATAGAGACTGGAAGCGATTGCTTCATGGATTTATTTTAGGAGCATGAATTCCCCATAGAACATGTGAATGACGGCGGTACCGTGCACCGATCACCACGCAGGTACTGGGCACTACTCCCCGAACGGGCCTCAAGGTTATGCTGTTATTGCCGATAAACAGTAGAACGGGCAGGCATGCGGCTGGAAGTCCCAGTCGTGTCGATCTGCACCAGAGTCCGAAAGGAATCAGGGATATGGGAATAAGCACAATAGGTCAGGGACAGCCAGTGGCTCAGGCGACAATACCATTCAAGAAACTTGCTGTTGTCGAGAAAGAAGTCAGCCAGCCGGCGCCTGCTCCAAAAAAAGATGAAGCCATCATCTCGGATAAGGCCAAAGATCTTGCGGCAGCGACAGCCGGACAAGCCGCCGCCGAAGATGCTAATGAATCTGCCTCCGCTCGATCCCGTGAGGCTCAGGGAGTCTGATAGGAATATTCGGCAATGGTACTGTGTGGAAAAAGGAGGCCGGTTGTTATGGCCTCTTTTTTTTATTCGGGACTGCGAAATAATATTCCCCTTGCAGATGGGGGCGCATTTTCATACACTAGTCCATGTCCTGTGCGTAGGTGTGCACGCTGTGATGGAGTAATGGCCCTTCCATGATCCGGCGCACCATGTGTGAAGGGCGGAACGGCAGTGAACAGACCGCAAAAAAATGGAATACTGGAGAATCATGATCAAGCTCGTGGTGCTACTCGTGTGTTCGACCTTCACGGCTCTGGCGCAACAATCCGCCCTGCCGTTTACATTAACCGTTTCGGAACGGACCGACAATCTTCCCACATACGTCTCCCCGCATCTTCCTAATATATACAACGCGACTCCCAATTTTAAGGTTGGCTGGGGCATCGACTATCCCATCGGGAACGTGATCATCAACAATGAAGTCTGGGTCATGTTCAATCATGGCAATCAGTACGGAACCCATGTGCTGCTCGCGCGCTTCAAAGGCACAGACTTTGAACATACCGTGCAGCAACCCGACGGAGCGATCGACGTTGAAAAAGATGTCTCCACACATTTCCTGGGAGGAATGTGGTACGATAAGGCCGCAGGAATATTGTATGCTCCCATTCATTGTGAATATAAACGCGACATCAGTCCGCCCGCCGGATGGAGCAGGAAAAAAACACGGCTGGCAACAAGCAGGGACAAGGGGCTGACGTGGACGCTGCAGGGGGATATTCTCACGGACTGTCTGCCCGCGGAGGACGACTGGCTGAAATTTTCCGGATCGAATTTCGAAGCGGGACCGGCCGATTTCGATTTTTATGCGGATACGTCGGGGGGATATTTTTACATCTTTTCGTGCAATGCATACGCTCCTAAGAACGGCTCCATGAACAATTACCTCTGGTACAATGAAGCGGCGCGCAGCGCCATCGGCGACCACATGGCGCCGGGCACGTGGCACAAATTCTGCAATGGCTCCTGGACCGAGCCCGGGCTCGGCGGAAGGTCGTCGAAAGTCTCCATGACGTCCTATGGCATCTACGGCCGCGTCATCTACAGCACCTACCTGAAGAAATACCTGCGCATCGGCCCCTGCATGGGAGTCGCCGATAAGCGGTACACCGACACCGGATTTACAGACCACTCGATCTACTTGTCAACGTGCGACGATCTTGCCGTCCAGGACTGGACTGCAAAGGTAAAATTGTTCGACACGCCCGGCAACGATAAGCTCGGCATTACGCTCACCGATGGTTCGTCCATCGATCCCTTTATCTGCGGCAGCACTCTGCGCATATACAATTATTGGCTCTATAATATTCCTTCGCGGGCGCTCGATGTCGTCTTTGCTGCAGGAAGCACGCCGGCCGCCGGGTTCCCCCGCTATGGGTCGTACGCATATGAACCGCTGCCCGAATCCGGCGACACCATCGTGCACCGCGCGACAAAAATTGTCGGCTGCTCGCATCCCGACATCGTCTATGCCGCCGGCGCATGGAGCGTGAAGCACGATCCCCACTATTATAGAACGGAAATAAAAGAAAGCGACACGCCCGGCAGCTCCATCCGCTATTCATTCTCAGGCACCGGCATTTATTGGCGGGCTGTAGCAGACAGCGACGGCGGCAAAGCCGATGTGTCTATCGATGGTGCGCCGGCCGAAACCGTTGATTGCTATTTTCCGGAATCGCTTCCCCTGCAGTTCGCATTTATCAAGACCGGATTGGATGCGAAGCGCACACATACGATCAGTATCACCGTCCGGGCCGATAAAAATTCACACTCGCGCGGTGCCTGGATCCGTCATATGGCGTTCGAGTATGAAGCCGAAAGCTATGCGGCATCCGCAGGCTTCAGCAGTGTCCGTGGAAAAAATAACTGGCAGTACCAGCAGCGCGACGGGAATACGATCGGCAGCTTGCCGTTCCTCTACGCCGAAACAATACACGAAGGGCCGGCAGCGTCGGGCAAAGAAAAATTTGTGTACCCCAATTATTGGGGCAGCCGCAAGACCGCCCTCGTCGGACCGAACTCCCAGGCATCCGGTACGGTGGACGCCGTGCGAACATTCATTGCGCCGCATGCGGGCTCGCTTCGTATCGAAGGCGCCATCGCGATCGAACACGATACGACGGCTGTCGTGACCGCGCTGATACAAAAAAATGATGACACGCCGGTGCAGACAGCAACGGTGACCCGCGCACATTCTGTTGTGCACGATCGCATCGTCACGGTGAACACAGGCGACGCCCTGCACTTTATTGTGGAAAAAAATGACAGGGGCACACAAGTGAACGTGATGTGGGATCCCGTGTTGACATATGTTCTCACACCGTAGCGCGCGTCGATGGGCGCGCCTCTGAATGATCGTCCCGTCCGATGGATAATATTAACCATTTGATTGATAGTAGTTATGAATATCTTGTGTCATTCGCTCAAAATGGGCAAATTTGTGGATAAAATATGGCGTGATACTTGTAATAAGTAATGAGTGAAATATTGCTCCGGTCACGAACCGCAATCGTATTGCACAGATCAATACACAAACCCATAGGAAACCACAATGGCAGATATTCAAAAAACAGACTCCACAGGCTCGGAGTTATTGCAGCTGGTCAGCTTTACCATCGGCAGCGAGGAATACGGAGTCGACATTCTGTGTGTGCAGGAAATCAATCGCATGCTCAATGTGACTCAGGTCCCCAATTCGCCCTCGTATGTCGATGGCGTCATCAACTTGCGGGGCAAAGTGATACCCGTGATCGATCTCAGATCGCGCTTCGGCATGCCGCGCATCGCACGGACAAAGGATACGCGCATCGTGGTCGTTGAACTCATCGGAAAGACGGTCGGCTTTGTTGTGGATGGCGTGAGCGAAGTGCTCCGCATTCCGAGAAGCGTGACCGAAACGCCTCCGTCGACGGTGATGCAAAATGTCGAGAGCGAATTCATCACATCGGTGGCGAAACTCGAGGACCGCTTGTTGATCCTGATCGATCTCGAGAAGGTGCTCTCCGACGGCGAGAAAAAAGAATTATAGAAGCTCGCTTACGTCAATCATAACACCATATTGATGCGTATTCCACAACTCATCAGTTCGTTGTTCTATGAGACGTCGCCGAATATCAGGCGATTGGTGCTGATCTTGTACGGTGTGGTCTCTCCGGTCTTTATTCTTGTGTTGGCCATTCAGTCGTTCGAGTCACGATCGTGGACTCCCGTTATCGGGGTCACCGTCCTGATCGTTTCTGCGTTCATGTGGGTCGTGGTCAAAAAAAAACCGGGCCGGTACGGTTGGATCTATCCTGTGTCCATCGCGCCGACAGTATGCTGCGGCATCGCATTCGGTGCATTGTCGAACAATGGGGTTGCGTTCATCGCCGTGCTCTGCGCGCCAATGTGCTGGGCCGCGATTTTGTTCGAAGCACCCGTCATCATTGCCGCATGGATCGTCGCCGGAATCACTTCATTCATTTCCTTGTATCTGCATTCCGGTTCCCTCGTCAATGCCGTGCTGAACACGACGGTCTTCTCGACAATTACCGGCCTTGTGGCGTGGGTCGTGTTCAACAAATCAAACACTCTCCGCACTACGCTC
Source organism: uncultured Ignavibacteriota bacterium (assembly GCA_903884005.1). Lineage (GTDB taxonomy): Bacteria > Bacteroidota > Ignavibacteria > UBA10030 > UBA8401 > CAISDA01. The sequence continues at coordinate 80,363 of CAISDA010000043.1, forward strand.
TCCACACTCAGCGGCCTCGTTGAAAGCACCCGCAACCCGATATTCTCGATCGACACGAACTACTGTTACACCAGTTTCAATACCACTCATGCCACAATGATGAAAGAGGTGAACGACGCAGACGTCGTGCTCGGACAGTGCATGCTCGACTATATTAAATTCGATGATGATCGGTCGAAAACACAGGCGAATTTGGATCGGGCGCTGCGCGGTGAATTTTTTACGTACGAGGACCAACGCGGGGAAAATGATACAGTGCGGATCTGGCTCGAGGTGTCGCTCAATCCCGTTCGAGCCGAAAACGGAAAAATTATCGGGGTCGCTGTCTTTGCCGCCGATGTCTCCGAACGAAAACACGCGGATGCGGACATACGCGAGAGCGAAAAAAAATACCGGCTGCTCTTCAACAACATGGACGAAGGATTTGCCCTGCATGAAATATTGCTGGATGCGGATGGAAAAGCAATCGATTTTCGCTTTCTCTCCGTCAATCAGGCATATGAACGCCATACCGGTCTGACTGCCGAACAAGTAGTCGGCAAGCGAATGCTCGAGATCATGCCCCATGCCGATCCGAAGCAGATCGAAGCGTATGGCAGGGTGGCGCTGACCGGGGAACCATTGAACTACGAATATTCGTCGAAAACGTTCGACCGGTATTTCCACGTTCGCGCATTTTCGCCGGAGCGCGGCCTTTTCGCGACCGTCTTTGAAGATATCACAGAAATGAAAAAGGCAGCGAACGCGTTAGCGAATTATACAAGCGAACTTGAACTGAAAAATTTCATGTTGGACGTGGCTGCCGCCGAAGCGAAACAAGCCAATGCAGCCAAGAGCGAGTTCCTGGCAAACATGAGCCACGAGATCCGTACACCGATGAACGGGGTCATCGGCATGACCGGTCTGCTGCTGGATTCCGATCTGAGTGATGAACAGCGGAACCACGCCCACGTCATCCGCGCCAGCGGCGAATCGCTTCTCTGCATTATCAACGATATTCTCGACTTCTCCAAGATCGAAGCGAAGAAACTCGACCTCGAGATACTGGACTTCGAGTTGTCGAACCTGCTCAACGACTTCGGTGTCGCGATGGTCATGCAGGCGCACAACAAGAACCTGGAACTGATTTGCGAGGCCGATCCGGCCGTTCCCAACCGGCTGTGCGGTGATCCGGGCCGCCTCCGTCAGATACTCACAAACCTGGCGGGCAATGCAATTAAGTTCACTAAAACCGGCGAGGTGGCTGTCCGTGTCTTCCTCTCAGAAAAAATCGACAACGATGTTGTCTTGCGCTTCACGGTGCGGGACACAGGGGTGGGCATTCCTAAAGAGAAGATCGGCCTGGTCTTCGACACATTCAGCCAGGTCGACGCTTCGACCACGCGTGAATACGGCGGAACAGGGTTGGGACTTGCCATATCGAAACAATTGGCCGAGCTGATGGGCGGCCAAATCGGCGTGGAGAGCGAACTTGGCAAAGGTTCTGAATTCTGGTTTACCGTCCGTCTGGGTTTGCAGACAGCCGGGCGGTCTGTCGTTGAACACGGCACAACCGGCCAGATGCTCAACCGCTTTGCCGGGAGTACGGCACGCATTCTCCTGGCCGAAGACAACATCACAAACCAGCAGGTGGCACTTGGCATACTGAAAAAAATGGGTTTGCGAGCGGACGCCGTGGCCAACGGCGCTGAAGCCATTCATGCCCTCGAGATTCTGCCGTATGACCTGGTGCTGATGGATTTGCAGATGCCGGTGAAAGATGGCATCCAGGCAACAATCGAAATTCGAAATCGAACAACGGATACCGGGCACGCCCCATTCTCACGCATCCCCATCATAGCCATGACCGCCCACGCCATGCAGGGCGACCGTGACCTCTGTTTAGATGCAGGCATGAACGACTACCTCACCAAACCCATTTCGCCCATTGCACTGGCCGAAGCGCTGGAGAAGTGGCTGCCGAAAAAAGAAGAAGATGTGAGCCTGCAATGATTCTTGGTTACATTCCATGGCGCACATGCAATCGATCGAATCTTCCATCACGAAAAACCGAATCGCATTTTTTCCGCTCTTTTCACCGTTCATCCATGAGTTCCATCTTCACGCATCATAAGGTAATTCAATAGACTCATTCCATACGAAAAAAAGAGATCTCATATGTGCTTTTCCCCGGAAGCCAGTTTTGCAGGAGGCCTCATCATTTCTTCAATAGGCGTTGCCGCATTGAAGCAAGTGCACAAACCTTCTCAGACAGTATTTGCGAGTATTCCGTTGTTGTTTGGGATCCAGCAAATCGCCGAAGGCATTCTGTGGGTCGCATTGCCGCGTCCGGACTATGTCCACGCCCGACAATTCGGCATGTACGCATTCCTGATAATGGCCAGGGTGGTGTGGCCGATGCTGATGCCTCTGTCGGTGCTGCTCATGGAAGAGAATCGAACGCGGAAAAAAATATTATGGCTCCTCCTTGCAATGGGTGTCTCCGTGTCCCTGTATTATGTGTATTGTCTGCTTTTTCTCATGGTCACGCCGCACATTGCGGGTCATCACATCCAATACACGAGCGATTTTCCTGAATCGCTGGCCGTGCCGGTTTTTGTCCTGTACTTTGTTGCTGCCATCACACCGTTGTTCATATCGAGTATCAAACGAACGCGCCTCCTGGGCGTGTTGATGTTCTTCTCGTGTTTGGTGACAGCCATATTTTTTCAACTCTATCTCACTTCCGTGTGGTGTTTTTTTGCCGCCATCATCAGCGTTGTCGTTGTCTGGATCCTCAGAGATTCCAAACAAATAACGTAACTCAAAGAATATTTCAATTTTTTGTTCAAATGGGCAATGGATCAATTGGACGTACGATGCACATGAGAATATGCTGACGAACTGGGGTGAGTTGTGGTCCGGCGCGTAGGTGGGTAAACGTTTTCGCAGCTTGTTATCGGTCTTGATATTTCCGGCACGATTTCGTATATTAACAACTCACAGTAGAGAACATCCTTAATTCTTTCGGCTACAGAGACAATAATGTTTTTTTCCCCTTCTTCTGCTGAAGGGCATCGGAAGTGCCCGGGCTGTGGAGATTGGGAAGTTTTTTACAGCACTTGAAGGACGAAAACGTTACAGAGGAATGCTAAAAAATCAGTCCAATTATCTTCATTCGGATTGAAACAGCATCTTCTAACATCCTCAATTTGACATAGATTCACTCTCGGGAGAGCTGGCAGAACGGCTATTGCACCAGTCTTGAAAACTGGCGTCCGTAAGGACTTGTAGGTTCGAATCCTACGCTCTCCGCACCCATACAGCCTCAGTGATTCGAACGAATATTCTGCGCCCATCGTGAGGTGAAGTGTTCGCGCTGCCAGTGGGACCTGGGAAAAATCAATAACACGATCCCCGAATGCAATGTCTCTCTCCATTGTCTGATTGTACGGTCTCATCAATGTTGCGATGTGAAGATGATTTTTTTCATACCAACAGTGTGTGTCCATGACGATCTGCCCGTTCACGATGATCTTCGATGTCGATTGAATGGGAACCATCACCAATGTCATCGTCCCCGCCACCGTTTTCGTGAATCCCTTCGTGATGATGTTCAAATATATTTCAATCAAGCTGTCCCTCCGGTCAACAGAGATTTGATACACTCCATCGCCTTGCGGGCTTGTTGATGTGTACGTCAACATTTCCGGTTTCGATGGGATCCATTTGGTATCGAATGCAGCAGGCTCAGTGGCATCCAGAAGATTCACTGAAACGATGGATGCAAAGAGCAAAATAAATATGGTTTTCATGACTGGTTCCTTTTAGGGTGAATTCCCGGGCAAGCCGGTGCCTGAACGCAGACGGTCGTCCGCATCGCATGGCAGAATGAGTATGGGTTAAAAGTTATATCAATCGTTCCCGGCGTGATCAGAACGGGAAGAGAACTGCGGTGTACTTCCGGAAGAGCCGATGCGTGTTGGGAAACAACAACTCGGCGTTACGTAGAGATTACAGGCGTACGGCACCTGCTGATTCGTCCATATTACGCTCTTTATTAGATGTCCCGCGTTTTCCGCTTTGTCATAAAATATCCGGTCCAGAAGAGTAGGCCGCAGACAGCATAGAACGCAGCGCTGGCGGGCGCTTCCGCAAAAAGCCAGTACGTCTTTCCTCCCGTGTATAGCACGGAGAACGGAACAAGCGAGCAGAAAATTGCAAATGCCATGAAGATTGAGCGGCGGCGGATCAATCGTTTTGTTCGTTGGAGCGATTCCATTTCATCTCCTTGTGTCGGTGTGGTGGGAATGGCCAGGTGCTGGGGAATGGCCGATATTTTTTTCATCTCTTCTGCAAATTCCGGATGGGCCTTTTGATATTCATCGACAATGGCCCGCGTGTCGGCGCTGCATTCGTCGGAAAAGTAGAGAGGGAGAAGATCGTTAATAACGTCTTGTGTAATGTTCATCGTTGCGCCTCATTGATGTGATGTTAATAGATATAATTTTTCCCGTGCGCGAAACACTTTCACTTTTATGGACGAAACCGTCAGCCCCGTCATGGCGGCAATTTCCTCGTACGACAATTCTTCCTGCGCGCGTAATAGCAACACCGTCCTGTCTATTTCCGACAGCGTGCGAATTGCGGCCATGGTCTCTTCGAGTTCGGCGCGCGCGTCAATGTTGTCGTCTGGGTACGGCGTTGTTTCAGCGAGATGTTCCGTTATCGGCGAATATCTGTTCGATTTCCGTTTCTGCTGGAGAAAGAGATTGCGCGCGATGGTAAAAAGATACGCCTTAATAGTTTCAGGACGATGCTCAGACTCCGACGTCCACAACCTGACAAACGTCTCCGAAGCGATATCTTTCGCATCATCCGCATTCCCGCACAACCAGTAAGAGAACCGGTAGACATCAGCCGAATACCGCGCATATATTTCCTGAAAACTTGCTGTGTGCTGTTCCATAGAGATTATATCCATGAGATCAGGAAAAGTTACATGGAAAATGCGACACTTACCAAGTGTTCATCAGCACGGATACTGGTTTGTAGACTAATGTCTGGAGTCGAAACATATATATCAGGCCGATGTCAAACGATCGATTTTGATTCCGCCTTGCCTCAATATATCAAAATTAGTATATTGGAGTCATGGAATATACAGTCAAGATACTGCCGCCAGCGCTTAAGTTTCTTGAATCGCTCCAACCTAAGTTGGAAGCGAAGGCATATAGAGCTCTCTTGCTGCTTAAAACATTCGGATATCAGTTGGGAGAGCCTCACTCGAAGATGCTCATAGGTACAGATGGACTCAAAGAATTGCGCGTAAAGGTTGGAACGGATATCCGTCGTATCTTCTACTTCCAGCACAAGGGAACTATTTATGTGGCAACATCCGGTTATTTAAAAAAAGAAATGAAAACAGACCGCGGCGAAATAGCGCGGGCACAGAAATTGAGAACGCAATTTATAGCGGAGGAAAAATGAAGGCAACGTATTTTGATGAATTGCTCACGAAAAAACTCAAGGACAAAAAATTTAAAAAAGAATTTGACGCCCTCGAGGAAGAGTTTGAAGTGGCAAAAGAGATTATCCAGCTTCGGCAAAAAGCAGGAATGACACAGAATGAATTGGCTCGCCAGGCGCATACGTCGCAGGCGGCAATTTCCCGTCTCGAATCTGGGACGTATCGGAATGTCAGCTTGTCATTTTTACGCCGTGTCGGAGCTGTCCTGGGAGTTAAACCGCATGTGAAATTTTTCCCGCAAGTCTGACGGATCAGGATGCTTCATTCCTTTGATCTATAGTGTATCAAATCTTATGTGTACAGAGTGAATTGTTGAATTTGCATCCGAGGTTTCAGAGCGTTATCTTGATTAAGAATTCAGTGACACGTGTGCCGGATTTGTGCCAAGACCGCGGGAATCACTGGGATATACAGGGAACTGGACGGATAGTTACAACCGCATAGTTGCTGAAAATCATTCGTATTTCGCAATAACGTGTATTTTCGCAACGTGCCGCCCGGTTTCCTGCGCTCTCCGCACTTTCCTCAAAACTTCATCGTTAACAGCAATGCTGCCCGTTGTGCTGAGAAAGGATCAAGCAGAACCCAAAATTTCGGGAGGGTGTCATGCAAAAATTAGGTTTTCCCTTCACACCGGTTGTCCTGAACGCCGCCCCTGTCATCACACACAACGTGTTCGAACTCCGCAGCACGGGATTCCTTGACCTCACAGGCATGTCACCGGTTGTCGAGAACAACACGATCCGCGGGGCCTCGATAGCCATCCTCGTCGGTCCGAGATTGCAGTGGGGATTCTCTGCAGATGAGCAGGCAGGGCCGATCACGGGCACGACGGTGATTGCGGGCAATACCTTCGAAAATTGCCAGGATGGCATCAAGTTCAATAACAGTGTCAACTTCCCGGATATCGTGGCGCAACGGACTCCGCCTTTTGCATTGTCAATACGGAATAACAAGTTCGAAGGAGGCGGCGGTGGAAACGCCATCATTGTCGGCTTCAGCAATAAAGCCGAGGTCGTGTATAATGAGATCGATAATTTCGCGAGTCCTCTTTGGATCTGGCCTGATTACCGCTATCAACAATTTACCGACAACGCATTCAACGGACTTGTCATCAACCATAACAAGATAACGGGCGCTGGCAATTCTGCCGTCATCGATTCGATAAGTTATCGATATTGGAGCAATGGAATCTTCATCGACGCACGATATAATTATTGGGGAGACCCGACCGGTCCACAGGATAAATCCGATAAGGACGGGCTTTATAATCCGTTCGGCAGAGGAGTGAAGGCAGGCAATGGCATCGACTACCGGAATTTTATCGGAGCCCCAGCGGAAGTGATCCCTGAGGCAATACGGATCAGCGCCGCATCCGATCCTGCCGCGCCATTGGCTCCCAAGTCAACGGTGAAGTTTCAGGTCAGCGTTGATGAGTATCAGTTGCGGTCTTTTCCAACAGGCAAGATCACCGTGATGCTCAAAGATGAAACGGGGATGATCCTCAATGCTCCGGGGACAGTTCTTGACGTCACAAGAGCAAACACGTCGGCATCTGTGCCTCCGATCCAGCTCACCATCCCGGACTATGCCGGCCAGATCATGGCTGAAGCGTCTCTTGCCCCTGACGGAAAGAATGCAACCACAGTCTATTCAAATCCTATATTATTTTCCGTCGATCAGCCTGATCGATCCGAATAAAGGCAGCGTCGTCTATACTGACCATTCGTATGAAATACCCGTACGAACGGTAACACAAACGGCGGAAGCAGATATTGCTGCGGGACCCTGTCAAGCCTCATTCGGTCAGATCCCGCTCAAGCTGAGTTTTGCAAGCAATGCTTCAGCCACCAAGGCCAGAGCCAGCGAGTTTAATGCACCCTATCTTGCCAAGGGTTTGGTGAAAAATGGTGCGGCAGGAACGATCAGCGGTTTTACACCTCTCAATAGATTCTGGTCCATTTATGACACGCTGAAAGAGGGGAGCTATTCGGCCCAACTATCGATCACGTATGACCCGGCCAGGGACTTTCCATCTACCGCCTTGAAAGAGGACTCGCTCGTCATGACCTCCTTGAATCCGAATAACGGACAGCTGGAAGCCCTGCCTTCGAAATTGGATAAAACAACGCATACGATCACAACTGATTATCACCGTTTCTATGAACTGTATGTCATCGCCGCAAAGACAAATTCAGCGACCGGCATCAGCACATCGAATGCGGCGCCTGAACGATTTGCGCTCATGCAGAATTATCCGAATCCATTCAATTCATCAACAGTGATCAAATATCAGATTCCTGAATTTTCCCATGTCACAGTGAAACTCTTCGACGTCCTGGGACGTGCCAGAACAACGCTCGTTGATAAACAGCAGCAGGCTGGCGAGTATCAGATTCCGTTCTATGCCTTTTCTCTCCCCAGCGGTGTCTACATTATTACGATCGAGGCCGGACGATTTCGGGAGAGCAAGAAATTACTTTTGTTGAAATGAGTGCCAAGGAAATTTGAGTTCACGCATTCTGCTCGTTAAATTTCCTCGTCATTCAGTGACACATGTGCCAGATTTGTGCCAAGACCACGGGAATCACGCGGCAGGTGCTGTCTTCGCCATGCGTCATGGTTTGTACCTTTAACAGCATCCAAAACCGTTTGATCAAGTATCCGTTTTGCATCCCAGTGAAATTTTTTTCATCATTCCATTAAAAATAAAATGGTGAAAGGGAAGAAGCGAATACCAATAGAGCCTGCCGAATAATCCCTTCGGCCGGAACGTTGCCGTTTGCACAAGCCACGACACTCCATCGCGGTCCTCTATCCGAAATTCGAGCCATGCTTCGCCCGGCAATTTCATCTCTGCGTAGAGTGCCAACCGTTTCCCGCTCTTGTCCGCGAACAGCACGCGCCAAAAATCGAGAGGATCGCCCGGGTTCAGTTCGTGCGGATGAAGTCTGCCCCGGCGCAATCCAACGCCTTCCGCCAACTTGTCAAGAATTCCCCTCACTTCCCAGAGCCATGTGCCGTAATACCAGCCATTCTCGCCGCCTATCGACCAGATCTTTTCCACGACCGATTCGACGTCTGCAGCAAGCGGTATGCTCCGGCTGTCAACAAAGCACCCTCGTTCCGGTATTGCGATGTGCTCCGAAAGGCGACTCGATATCACGCCGCTCGAGAAGGCGTCCTTCCAACTCGATACAATGTCGTTCTGCTCGATCTGATCGAATGCAAGCCTCAATGCCTCGCGATACGAAACCAGGGGAATATCGATGATGGACACGATAGTGTTCTCGGCGCAGATCACTTCGGTTTTCATGCTGTTCACGAGGTTCACTGCGAGCGTATAGGAGACAGAGGTGACGAAGTAGAGCCAGTACGACGACAGCCTCGGCGTCATCACCGGAAGCGCGAAGATCCACCGTTTCAACCTGCGCTCTTCGGCAAAGAGGAGAAGCATTTCCTTATACGTCAGAATATCGGGGCCGCCGATGTCGAATGCCCGGTTGAAACACCGTTCATTCATCAGTGCACCCGAGAGGTATGCGATTACATTTCGAACGGCGATCGGCTGAGACCGCGTCAGCAGCCAGCGGGGCGTTACCATCACCGGAAGTTTTTCAACGAGATCGCGTATGATCTCGAAGGATGCGCTTCCGGATCCGATCACGATGCCGGCGCGGAGAATGGTGAGCGCGTACGATCCCGTCCCTAGTATCTCACCGACATTTTTGCGCGAACGGAGATGAGGGGAGAGTGTTTCGTTATTGTCGAGGCCGCCGAGATAGATCACCTGCCTGACGTGGGCGGTTTCCATGAGCTGTTTGAAATGTTCGGCTGCACTTGCCTCCGCCTCGCCGAACTCACCGACAGACGTCTTCAGTGAATGGATAAGATAATAGGCCGCATCGATGTCTGGCGGAAGTACTGTGTTGGCAGAGGGCTGCGAAAGAAAATCCATTTCAAGCACGGAGACCCGGGACCGCCCTTGTTCTTTTACGACGAAACGGTCCTTGTCGCGCACGCAGCAGATCACCTCGTGCCCCGCTTCCAGCAGCACGGGAAGCAGCCGCTTGCCAATGTACCCGTTTGCTCCGGTCAGTAAGATTCTCATGTGTCCTGGATTGTTTTGTGAAAGTACTCGGCTCATCCCTTGCGCATATTTTATAGAGCTAAACATAACGAAAAGAAATGACATAAAGGGATGCTGCGGGTTTTTGCCTGCGCCGAACGGCGGGGATGCCTCCCAAACACGATAGTGGCACCCTGGACGGCACCGCATGCATGAGGCATCGCAGGCCAATTCCTTTTGCGATCGACTGGAAACGGTGAAATCACAATAGTGTCAACTAAAATTGACGGTTCAAAATCCAACCCACGAAACCAGGGCAAATTGCGGCATTATTTAGTGGCACGAATTTTGCAAACCTATGTCGATATCGGCGCCCAGTCGTCACGCTCTTTGTCGATTGCTCACCCAAAATGAAATTGGAACATGATGAAAAAAAATCTTTGCCTCCGCGCTCGTTGTGATGCTATCTGCAGCGCTGCTCTCTTCATGTAAAAAAGAGGAGGAGCTGATCTCTCCGGCTGCCGACTCGCGCCTTTCCAGCGGCGTGTATTTCTACAGGCTGGATGCCGGGAGTTTTTCGGAAGTAAACGAGGAGTCAGTCTGTGAGTTGGAAACGGATCCTTACGAAGCGACTCGATATCACGCCGCTCGAGAAGGCGCCTTTCCAACTCAATACAATGTCGTTCTGCTCGATCTGATCGAATGCAAGCCTCAATGCGTCGCTCCTCAAAGCTTTCACTGCTGCATACCCTCGATCCGGATCACGTCAACGTAAGGAATAGTATTTTTTAGTGAGATGTCTTATATTTCATTTCATGGTGAAATCGATAAATACGTTGATAAAATTGTAAAGCCATGACTGAACAATAATGCACCTCACCGGTATTCGATGTTAACCAGAGACGCCACCGTGATCAACATTACCATCATCGCAAACGGAAAATCCAGCGCAGTAGAAACAGCCGCAGGCTTATCATTGTTGGATATTCTGCGAACGAACAATTACACCGTCTACGCTCCCTGCGGAGGAAAAGGCACGTGCGGCAAATGCAACGTGGATGTAAAAGGCGAAGGCATCACACTCGCATGCACATACTACCCCGACCGGGATATTGACCTATACCTGCCGGGAAAGAATGAGGCGGCGATTCTGACCAGCCAGACCGAATTTTTAGAAGACCTGCCATTACATCTTGGTCTTTCGAACTACTCCGGCCTCCGCCCATACGGGGCAGCCATCGATATCGGCACAACGTCTGTCGTCATCTATTTTGTCAACCTGCTCACCGGACAGATCAAGGGTGTCGCCGCGTTTTTAAATCCACAGGGCATCTATGGCGCCGATGTCATCACGAGGATAACCTATTGCCAGTCCCGAAAAGAGGGCTTGCGCGAGCTTCAACAGACGATCATCCGCGGGATCAATGCAGAACTGGACACGTTCGCACGAAAAGAAAAAATCACCTCGGACGATCTTGAAAGGATCATTGTCGCCGGCAACACAACCATGCTCCACCTCCTGTTGGGAGTAGACCCTCTGTCGATCGGCCTCGCCCCGTTCAAACCAAAATTTACCGACAGACAGGAGATCACGGGACGGACAATAGGATTGCATACGCATCCGGATGCCGACGTCATCACCCTTCCCTGCATCTCTGCCTACGTGGGAGCCGATATTGTGGCCGGTTTGGCGGCGTTAAAAGCACCCGTCCGGAATTATTTATTCCTCGATATCGGCACCAACGGTGAAATTGCGCTTGTGAAAGGGGAGACGATATTTACCTGCGCGGCGGCGGCCGGTCCGGCTTTTGAAGGCGCCAATATCACCTGCGGCATGGGGGCGGTCAGCGGGGCGATTTCGGTTTTTACCGGCGAAGACGATTACACGGTCATCGGCAATACCGCGCCTACGGGTATCTGCGGCTCCGGCATTTTTGATATCGTAGCCTATCTTCTCGACCACGATGTTGTCGACGAAACGGGCCTGATGCACGACACGTTTTTGATTCATCAGCAGAATAATGTTCGCGTCACGCAGCAGGATATTCGCGAAATTCAATTAGCCAAATCGGCCATTTATTCAGGCATCAGAATATTGATGAATATCGCCGAGCTGTCGTATGATGGTATCGATGCGCTGTACCTTGCCGGAGGGTTCGGCAATTATATCAACATCGATTCGGCAATACGCATCGGATTATTGCCTCGCGAACTCAAAGGGAAAATGTTCCCCATCGGCAATAGCGCCGGCATCGGCGCGCTTCAGGCTTTGCGGTCCGATGCATTCGAAAAGAAAATTGACAATGTGTTAGGACGGGCTCGATATATCGAACTGTCCTATGAAGACGATTTTCCCATGGAGTTCGCCCTTAATATGAGTTTTTCCGAGCGCACATTCGATGCACCGTAATGCGACCGGCGCGCTTCGATCGTGATCGGCCAAGTACCCGAACCGCCGCATCGGTAATGACCGCAGACGGTCGTATGCTTCACCATTGAGCGGCCCGTGTGCGGCCGGCGAGTTTCTTCAGTCGCTCGAGCTCCTTCAGAATGACAGGGACTACAGATTACACTGAGTCACATATAACAGAAAGAAGAGAATATGGTATACCCGGCAATACCTCTGAATGAACGTGATCGATTGAACAACTTAAAAGAATACAACATTCTCGATACTCTTCCGGAAGAGGATTATGACAACATAACGAAACTGGCGTCGCAGATATGCCACACTCCAATATCACTGATCAGTCTTATCGATGATGAAAGGCAATGGTTTAAGTCTCATTATGGATTGGAAGTCGATCGAACACCGAAAGAATTTGCCTTTTGTGCGCACGCTATTAATACTCCTCACGCGATCTTTATCATACCCGATGCAAGAATCGATGAACGATTTCACGATAATCCCCTCGTCACGGGCCATCCGAATGTCGTGTTTTATGCCGGTGTTCCATTAATATCGAACGCCGGATTCCCGTTGGGCACGCTCTGTGTTATCGATACAAGCGCAAAAATACTCGATGAGTCCCAAATAGAAGCTCTCCGGGCATTGTCAAAACAAGTGGTAAATTTGTTTGAGTTGCGTAAGACAAAGGAATTGTTGGAGAAGAATCTGAAAAAAATTGAAATGGCAAATGTTGAACTCGAGCAATTTGCGATGGTCGCGGCACACGATTTGAAATCACCGCTCAATAACATTATCATGCTCACCGACCTGATCATACACTATTATTCATCGAGTGCGAATGAAGAGGTGAAATCGTACCTCGCTATTATTCGCGGTTCGTCAGAAAAACTCACGCTTCTGATCGGTGGTATTCTTGCTCATGCTCGAAGCGACAAGATGCTGACAGAACTTAACGAGGATGTTGATCTTCATAAATGTTTGGCGGACGTTAGAACAATGGTCGATCCTCACCATCAATACGAGTTTATCTTTCCCCCGCAACAAAAGACCATATCCATCAACAGAACAGCGCTCGAACAGATTCTTGTTAATATATTTTCAAACAGCATTAAATATAACGATAAGGCGAACACGCTCGTTGAAGTTCACTATTCTGAGAATAGCGAGTATCATATTGTACGTGTCAAAGATAATGGCCCTGGGATAAAAAAAGAATTTCAGGAAAAAATATTTGACCTGTTCGTTGTTGAGGACAATTGTGATCGTTTTGGCAATAGAGGAAATGGCATCGGTTTGGCAACAGTACGTAAACTCGTCGAAGCCTTGGGAGGTCAGATAGCAGTGAGCTCTGTGATGGGGGAATCTTCAACATTTGAGTTTACGATACGAAAATAACCGCAACGGCCGCAATAGATCGCTGCCCCGTTTATACACGCATTCCGAGCGAACGGAAAAATAGTCATGCGCTTCCGATACTATACGTGCGATGTCTTCACCGATAACCGGTTTGGCGGAAATCAGCTTGCCGTCCTGCCGGAAGCTGCCGGCCTCAGTGACGAGCAGATGCAGCAAATCGCCCGTGAGTTCAATTTTTCAGAGACCACATTCGTGCTGCCGCCCATGGCCGGAGGGGAGTGCCGGGTGCGCATCTTTACACCGATGAGCGAGGTCCCGTTCGCCGGCCATCCCAATATCGGGACCGCATTCGTCCTTGCGGCTTCCGGCCGGTTCGGCGAGTTCCAAACGCAGACCACCGTTGTCTTTGAGGAAAAGGCCGGACTGGTTCCCGTCTCCATTCACAAACGGGAAGGGGGGCGTCTGTGGTGTGAACTCACGGCGCCCGAACGGCTCTCGCTGGGCAAGACCGTGCCTGTAGAATTGGCGGCATCGGCGGCATCCCTCACCGCGGCCGACATCATCACGTCTACTCATGCGCCCCGCATTGCCTCCGTCGGCCTCCCGTTCGTATTCGTGGAATGCAGAGACCGCGATGCTCTCGAACGCGCGCGCCCCAGCTTCTCCGGATGTGAAGCACTGCTTGCTCACGGCGTGGATTCGCCATACCTTCACCTCTATACCAGGACGTCCGACGGCTTCGACATTCGGGCGAGAATGTTTTCTCCCCTGGATGGAATTCCCGAGGACCCGGCAACCGGCAGCGCAAATTGTGCGCTCGTCGCATTGCTGAGCCACTACAATGCGGCTGCCGACGGCAGTTTCTCCTTTCGCATCGCCCAGGGTGTTGAAATGAAACGGCCGAGTGTTCTCGATGCCCGAACAGAAAAAAGAGACGGCGTTGTTGTCAATGCATGGATAGGCGGTCAATCGGTGCTCGTGTGCGAAGGGTTCATCGATGTGGAGCCATCGTAGCATCCGATTGTTCACGTGGAAAAAATTTCCGTACACGTGAACTGATGCTTAACGTTGCCGCTTGTCGCCTGCAGGCGCCATAATAATCAACTGGACGCAAGATTATTTTTGTGAAAATTCGTATTTTACACGGATATAAATTGATCCAGTGCGTCATTGTGCCATCAATCTTCCCGGACATGATCCAAATTAAAAATCGCATCACCGCTTCGATAATAGTACTAATGGAAACACTCTCGCCAATTCCAGCGGCATTATCAATTATCAGCACCCGCGCTTCATACAACTGCAGGCTGTCATCCAGTACGCCCTGGACCGGAAAATGTATGTTGTTCTCAACACGCATCGTGAGCACTGGCTGAAGGATAATTACGACGGTACTGCTCGTTACGATGCCGTCTATAAAAATTTGTGGAATGGCATTGCCGAACATTTCAAAGACTTTTCCGATCATCTCATTTTTGATGTGCTCAACGAACCCGATGGAGCGTTCGGCGATTGGAATGGAGGTCCCACGCCAAACGATCCCCAGGCTCTCACGTTTACACGAAAGATCAACGCATTATTTTCAATCACAATAACGCAGGTACAATCATCATGAGCAGCACGCAGAACAATGAAGTTAATATCGTGATCCGAGTCTCGGGCATGGAGATCCTATCGTCGGAGATCTTTCAGCCCGATGCGAAGAAAACCGCGGACGAATATAATTTTACACTGTCGATCCGTCACTCTATTGATGTGGAAGGGAAGTCGATGAGCGTCGTCGTGTCCGTTCTCATACACGGGCACACAAAGGACGATAAATTGGCGCAGCTGGAACTCAAGATCGTGTATGGTTTCAGCGATGTCTCGAGCGTATTCATACACAATAAAAACGAAAACACGATCGAGATGAACGGACAGTTGATGCTCATGATCTTTTCCACGTCGCTGTCGACAACGCGCGGCGTGCTCTACGCATGGCTGCATGGGACCACATTGGTAAACGCCTATCTCCCGATCATCGACGCGGCGCAGTTTCTACCGCAGCCCAAATAAACGCACGGACACGGTCAATGGACAAAGCCCATCATCGACGCAATGTAGGGCGAGATGTTATCTCGCCCGCTCGAGCGAAACGGTGCAAGTTTTTGTGAGTTACTTAAGTTTATGTCATTCTATTCATCGGACGGATAAAGGATTGTTCCCATGCGGCATTACACTGTCGGCCTTCTCGTTGTCATACTCGCGCTCACAAGCACTCATGCGTTTCCGCAGGCCCGGGTGGCCGCCTCGGTCTACCTGCCCGGCTTCACGCAAAGCCCCTACTTCAGCGAACAGGTGCGCACGTTCGTCTATACGCCTGAAGTGCGCATCCACATCAACGCGCCGTCCCCCGGTTCCTTCGACCCCTCGAAGCCGACGGCCCTGGCATTCTTCGCCCTGCCGAACGGCAACACAATCGAAATGACGGTTGGCAAGCTGTTGAAATCGGGAGACGACTGGCACTACGATATACAGCATATCGGCGCGCAAACCCGTTTCATCCGGTCGAAAACGAGCGAGTATAATTTCGTCACCGTATATCTGGAAGCCAACGCCTCGTCAATACCGCTGAGCTGGCCGACATGGAGAAGCAAGTATATCAACCAGGCCGCACTCATCAAAGGCATTGTCGATTCCGTGAAGAGCATGTTCTCGTCATACAATCCGTTCATCGTTCTTTCCAGCCACAGCGGAGGCGGCGGATTCGAATTCAGCTACATCGATGCGGTCGCGGCCATCCCTGCCGACGTGAAGCGCATTGCTTTTTTAGACAGCGAGTATAATTACGACGATACCTACGGTCCGAAGCTGAAGGCCTGGCTCAGCGCGGCTCCCGATCATTATCTCAGCGCACTGGCGTATAACGACAGCGTCGCGCTGCTCAACGGCGTGCCGGTTGTCAGCGCCACCGGCGGCACTTGGTACAGAACCAAGATGATGGTGTCCTATCTCGGAAAATATTTTGCGTTCACGATGGACAGCAATGCCACGTTCATCACCTACACCGCGCTCAACGGACGCATCAAAGTGATCCTGAAGCAAAATCCCACGCAGGCGATACTTCATACCGTGCAGGTCGAATTGAACGGCTTCATACAGACCATGCTCTCCGGCACTCCGGCCGAAGGCGGCGGCTACATCTATTACGGACCGCGGGCGTATTCGTCGCTCATACAAACCGGCAACGCGCTCCCTCAGTCCCTGCAGATTCCCGCCCGGCCCGCCGGCGCTATTACTGGCTCGGCATTCATGGCAAACGTCGCCAATTTCACGTTCGCCCAGCGAGAGGACGCAATCTATGCCGAACTGTCGCAGGGGAACATGCCGGATTTCTTGCGCTCCCTGAAAAAGATCCAGTCCGTGTTCCAGGATGCAAACGGCGTTGCGCACAACGTGGTCTACGAGGTCATGCCCGATTACCTCTGCATCGGTTCGAACGAGGATTACTGCCGCATCCCCATGGGACCCATCACCGCGCAGCGCCTGGCCAACCTCTTCGGCGCCTCAATGCCGACGTCGAAACTGGTGGACGATATTTATCTCAATACGGAATTGAAGGTCGCGCCCGTCTCGTATCTTCCCGTCGGCAATGCGAACGAACTCGTCTCTAAATTCGTCGAGCACAATCAGGCGATCGAAGCGCAGCGCGCCGCGTCCGGTAAACCATCGGGCGTCTTCATCGGCGGGATAAAAAAGGATGTCGTGCTCAGCAATAAGATCACCGATCCCGCCAATCCGAATCATGTCGTCATCTACGGCTGGCATCAGTTGAACGGCGTTGCGATCCAGCCGTTGTATAACGGACACATCAACAGTTATGTCGATTACAGCCACGGCATCCGCCTTGTCAACGCGCAGCTCCTGGTGGACAGTACGGTCATGACCGTGGCCCAGATCGTGACCAGTGCAACGCTCTATAAGGTCTTGAGCAGCGAGACTGGCGCAATGACGCAGCCGAGCTATCTGGCCGATAACACCATACCGTCCACGCCGAAATCGTTCGGCTTCAGGGCCGAAGGCGCAAACGCTCTGCGGTTTATCGTCAAGGCAGACACCGGTGTGACCGAGTATCAGATCTTTCTGAGCAAGGACGGAACCACCTTCGGCGCCGACCCCGTGAGGATCTCGCCGGCCAATCCGGTCGTCACGGGGCTCGATACCGATTCTCTCTATTATATCCGAGTGAAGGCCGCAAATCTGAACGGCGCCTCGCAGCCAAGCGAAGTCCTCGCGTGCATTCCCACCCGGCAGACCGCGCGCGTGCTGATCGTGAACGGATTCGACCGCGCATCGGCGGGCAACACGTACGATTTTATACGGCAGCATGCCTCGTCCATCCGGGCCTGCAACTGGACGTTCGATGCAGCCACAAACGACGCCGTCGTCGACGGATTGTTCACGCTCAACAATTATACGGCGGCCGATTACATCCTCGGCGATGAGAGCACCGCGGATGAGACATTCAGCACGGCTGAACAGGCGAAGGTCAAAGCATTTTTACAGCAGGGGGGAAGGCTCTTCGCCTCCGGTGCGGAACTTGCATGGGATCTCGATAACAAGGGAAGCACGTCAGACAAGGACTTCGTCAACAATTATCTGAAGGTAAAATACGCCGCCGATGCCCCGAACGGAATCGCGGCCGTCACATACCAGGCGGACGTCCTGTCGGGAACTCTGTTCAGTTCGGTGACGCAAATCGCATTCGACAACGGCACGCACGGTTCGATCGACGTCAAATATCCGGATGTCGTGAAACCCGCTGCGGGCGGGGTGGGGTTTGCAAAGTATACGGGACTCGATACCGCGGCGGGATTCAGCGGCGTCTACTACCAGGGCATCTTCCCCGGCGGCACATCCGCAGGGAAGGTCGTCACACTCGGATTTCCCTTCGAAACAATATACGTAAAAGCCGTACGTGACCAGTTGATGTCGGCGATACTCAACTTTTTCACACCCACCCTTGTTGTGAAGACCGACGCTGCTGTGCCGTCACAGTTCGGGCTGTCGCAGAACTTTCCCAATCCGTTCAATCCCACCACTAAAATTGCGTACCAGATCCCTGCGGCGGGGTATGTGTCTCTCACGGTGTACGACGTGCTGGGAAAGGAAGTGGCGTCGCTGGTGAATGAAATGGAACAAGCCGGATCGTATTCCGTCACGTTCGATGCGTCCACGTACTCCAACGGCATGTACATCGCGCGCCTCACCGCCGGCGGCAAGCAGGAACAGAAAAAAATGATGTGCGTAAAATAAGAGCGCGGCCAATTCGCTTGCGGCGAACTATTTTCATGACGTAACTCAGCCGAAACGTCATCGACGCACGTGTAGGCCGAAACATTATTTCGTCCAGGGCGAGCTGTTAGCTCGCCCTCCACGCACCACCTATGCCGCCGAGCATTTTCATAGCATGGCGAGCTCTTAATCCGCCCTTTCCGCTCCCCATTCCTCCCTAAACACACAAATGCCTAATATTAGCCATAATGATTGCCCCTTCGTAAAATTCCCACATGAAATGTCTTCATATTGTGAGATATTTATCGGCACGAAATTTGCGACCTATTAATACTGATTATAGAGTCTATCGTTCACATTATGCATGCTGTACGCACAAATCGCAAAGGGATCGATCCATGAAACGCACAAACATAACACGTCAGACCGGATTCATCGTAACAGGAATTCTCACGGTGATGCTGACAAGCATGATCATCGTGATCCAATGGCAATCCGAGAAGACCATCATGGATATAACGGAGACCAACGGCAAAGGCTCAAAAGAGTTGATCACCCGTTCGCTGACCTTTGCGATGTCGTCCGGTGTCACAGACATCGAACCGTACGTTGAAAAGCTCAAGGGAGTGCCCAACCTCGAGGAACTGCACATTATTCCTTCCAATGTGATCAAACCGAACAGCGAATCCGGCATGGACAAGATCGAAGCGCAGGTCTTCGCCGCGCGCACGTCGCAGAGTTTCAAGGAGACATACCACGACGTCCCGGTGTATAGGACGGTGGCGCCCGTGTTGGCCGAAGAATCATGCACGGCATGTCATACGGTTGCCGTTGGTTCTCCGCTGGCGGTTACAAGCGTGCGTCTTTCGGTAGCGGCAGCAGAGGCCGCCGTGCGCACGCAGCGATTGTCGGCCACGGCCATTGCGGTGTTCATTATCCTGTTGACCGTGTGGATCGTCATCTTCATGATCAAGCGGAATATCTTAAAGGACCTCTTCGAATCGATCTCGCATATATTACAACTTGCGCGCGGCGATGTGCAGGTGCAGACATCCTCCGTGCGCAACGACGAGATCGGCGATCTGATACAGGGCATAGAAACACTTCGCGAGAGTTTGGTGAACAAGACGACCGCTGCGCGCGAGATCGCGGCAGGAAATCTTGCGGTCGAAATTCCGGTCCTGTCCGAAGCGGACGAATTGGGGTCGTCCATGGTGACGATGAAGGAGAGCATACGCTCGCTTGTCACCGAAGCTGGTTTGCTCGTGACGTCCGCGGTGGACGGCGACCTCACGCATCGCGGCAACGCATCGCGCTTCGCGGGCGAATATAAAAATGTGATACAGGGATTCAACTCCACGCTCGACGCGGTGATCGGGCCGGTGAAGGAAGGCTCGGACGTGCTTGCGGTGATGGCAACGGGTGATCTCACCGTCCGCATGAAAGGCGAATACCTTGGCGAGCACCGTCTGCTTGCAGACAGCATCAACACGCTCGGCATCAACATGAGAAACGCGCTGCAGCAGGTGGCCGAAGCGGTAGAGGCGACGGCGAGCGCGGGCAACGAGATCTCATCCTCCGCAGAGCAAATGGCTGCCGGCGCACAGGAACAGACGCAGCAGGCGAGTGAAGTCGCCGAGGCGGTAGAGGAAATGACGAAGACGATCGTCGGCTCCACGCACGATGCCACAGAGGCTGCGGAAACGGCGAAAAATGCCGGGGCGACGGCGGTGCATGGCGGAAAGATCGTTGAAGAAACAATAGAGGGAATGAACCGCATCTCTGACGTCGTGCATCAATCGGCGCAGACGGTCGAGGCGCTTGGAAGATCTTCGGACCAGATCGGCGAGATCGTGCAGGTCATCGACGACATCGCCGACCAGACGAACCTGCTCGCGCTGAACGCTGCGATCGAAGCGGCGCGCGCGGGCGAACAGGGGCGCGGCTTTGCCGTGGTCGCAGACGAGGTCCGCAAGCTCGCCGAGCGCACGACCAAGGCGACGAAAGAGATCGCCTCGATGATCCGGCAGATACAGAAGGATACAACGGGCGCGGTCGAATCCATGATGAAAGGGAAGAAGGAAGTCGAGGACGGAAAATCGCTGGCCGACCGAGCAGGCAATTCGTTGAAAGAGATCATCGACGGCGCGCGGCAGGTGGTAGACACGGTCACACGTGTCGCCGCAGCGAGTCTGGAGCAGGCGAGCGCAAGCGAACAGATCAGCAGGAACATAGAGGCAATCTCGAACGTCACGCAGGAATCAGCCGCGGGCACGCAAGAGATCGCCCGCGCGGCCGAGGACTTGAACCGTCTGACGGCAAACCTGCTCAGTCTGCTCGGACAGTTTTCGCTCGGCTCGGAGCCGTCTCAGGCGTCCGCCCCGCAGCAAAAAGCACTTGCGTCGAACACACGAAAATTGTTACATTAGCACTGTATCCTGTAGGGCGGGCTGTTAGCTCGCCCTATGGGATGCATCAATATTCGCAATTACATATTCGTGCCATCACCAACCCGGAGACCGCCATGAGCGACGAGTTACGAAAATGGGCATTCAACGTCGTTGCTTCCATCGTCATCATCCTCGCCGTCATTTTCCTCCTCAATATGCTCTCCAATAAGTAGCATCCAGTAGTATTATCTCACACCACAGAGACTCGCCCAACGGCACAACACCCATCGTTTATCGAAATACCCACCGTAAACTTTAAAATTCATTTGTAGGAACAATTGGCGCAATATTGTGTAAGGAAACGGAATCTTCTCTTTAAAGAAACGAATGGTTCCTTCTATCGACATGATATGCCCCAATTCCTTCGATTTCGGCTATATTACATGGCACGCTTTATGCAAACAGACATGGTGATATAATATTTATCAACCGAAATAAACGCCATGAATCCACACCTCGTCGGAACTCAAGAAATAAAAGTCACTCGCGATCGCTATAAGTTATGTCCGTCGTGCAGCAATTATTCGCACTATGCCGAAAGTCATAACTACTGCATCATGTGCGGCGCGAAGATGATTTGCGAGTGCCCCGACTGTTTGGAACCGATCCTGTATCCGACAGCCAAGCATTGTCCTTCGTGCGGCACGGGATACGGCGTAAAGTTTGCGGAAGCCGTAAAAATGGAATTAAAGATGAAAACCGGATAACCTTGATGAATGTGTCATTAATGTTGGAATGATAAGATTTCCAGAATTTTTTAAATATACAAACAGCATTCACTCTATTTTCAAAGGAAATATTATGAAAAAATTAGTTCCCTACCTGTTTTTAATGCTCGTCGGTCTGGTCACCCAATCGTCAAGTGTTATGGCGTTAATAAAAAACGTTCATAATGTGAACACGAACACCGATTTTACAACAATTCAACTTGCCGTCGCTTCAGCATCGGCATCTGATGTATTGAATATTTCAGCCGGTACATTTACCGAAAATGTGGTTGTTGATAAAGCTGTCACATTGAACGGTGTCGGTTCAACCACGATCATTACACCGGCAACGGGAACAGGCATATCTGTGACGGCTGCCGGAGTGACGATACAGAATCTTGTCGTCAGGGGAGCTGTTACAGGAATTTCAGCTGTCGGATTACTCGATGGATTAACGATCACGAGTGTAACGGTAGACGCCAACACGGGCGAAGGCATGAACATCGTCGGTCTGAGCAATGTCACACTCACGACTTGCACGGCCACTGGGAATGGAGCCGGCGGCGACGGTTCGATCGGATCAGGAGTGGATATCGTCGGCGTAGCAACAGCAACGGTTAACGGCCTTACAGCGACGGGTAACAAACGCCATGGTTTGGCAATCGGTGCAAAAAATTTCACATTACCCGCACCTTCCAACAACCTCAGCAGTGTATCGGTAAGCGGCGGAACATTTAACGGAAATGGTAATGCAGGTAAATTATCGACAGGATCCGGTATTGCCGTTTTTGCTGAAGATAGCAAATCCGTTACGGGAGTCACAATTAATGGTGTCACCGCCAGCAACAATACAACCGCTGGAATTTTTGTCGATGCGTCTGCCGGCACGATCAGCACCACCAATATCGGCCAAGGATCTGCCGTTACCTGTTCAAATAATGGCAGTACCGGTGCCGATGGAACAGGCGGAGCAGGCGTTGTTGTGTTCGGTCCCGCAACCACAACGAATATCAAGGGAACATTTAGTAAGGGAGCAGCACCTGGCGCCGGCGTAGTCGTTGTTGGTGTAGACGGCTCAGGTTTCCATTCCCCGACTGGAACGACAATTGCGAATAGCTCTTTCTCCGCATATACAGAATCGTATCCTGCAATCACACGAACAACCGGACCCCTATCAATTCCGAAGGGTGGACCTTACATATTGCTTCCATCGATCACGATCACTGCAACAACGAACACATTCACGTTCCCTGTGCTTGCTAAAGTGTTTTTACAGGGACCGTATAGTGTCGGGACAATGACGACAGCCTTGCGAGCACTTTCAAGTTTTCCCAAGACTCAACCATATAATGTTTCTCCGTGGTTATATGGTGGTTCAGAAACTGTCGTATCAATTCCTGCTGATGTTGTCGATTGGGTGTTGGTCGAATTACGTTCAGGGACTTCTAATGCTTCTACTGTTTCACAACGTGCAGTATTCCTAAGAAATGACGGTCAATTACTTGAAACAGACGGAACTGTCGGATATAATGCCACTGTCACTCTTGCAAGCGGATATGACCTTACAAGCTATATTGTTATAAAACATCGCAATCATTTGGCGATCATGAGTGCCGCTGTTGTCACTTTACCGAATGCAAGTGCGTATGATTTTACAACAAGTCTATCGCAAGCGTATGGGGCGAGCGCTCCCATGATTGCGCTTACGAGTTCAATATTTGCCATGTATGCTGGTGATGGTACAAACAATGTCGATATTTTCAACGACGGCTTGGTCAACACAAATGATTTTGATATTTGGTTGCCTCTGGCAAAACAGTCGGCAACAGGGTATCAATCTACTGATTATGACTTCGATGGTTTAGTCAATACGAGCGATTTTGATATATGGCTGCCGAATGCGAAGGCTTCTGCATCGACAAAGGTACCTAACTAATTGCGCATACTGCGTAACGTTAATCTTTAATTATTAGAGGCTAAAAATGAAAAAATTTATGACATTGTTTTTAATTGCCTTGGCTTCTTGTGCCGCATTAGCAGGGACTATTGAGCAACAATTGGTGGTCTTGAAAACGGATGCCGCGAACGGGGGAGCTTTCTGGGTTGGAGTTCAAGCAAAACATACGGGCCTTTCTGTGCGCACGATTAAATCTGCGACCATAGATATTCTCTTCGACAATACGAAGGTGACATATACCGGCAATTCATTTAACTCATCTCTTTCTACAGCAGTTGGCTATACACGTTCAGTAACTAACAACACAACAAAGTTGACAGTCCTCATCTCTGGAGGTGGTGTAGATACTAGCCCAGCAAGCGGCGATCCGTCAACATTTGGCATGGATCTTACCACAGGGTATGTCACATTGGTGACGTTAAAATTCACCATTTTGAATAGTGCGGCAATGACTGATTTTACAGTTAACACTGCAACAAATGCCTTTTCAATATTTAGTACGACAGCCGACGTTGATGGTAGTGGTAATAGTTTATCGCCAGCGCCAACGCGTACATCTCCGGTAAATATTACTGGGTGGAACCTCGGGGATGCTCTGCTCCCTGTTGAACTCACATCGTTCAACGCGAATGCAAAAGGCCACAACGTTTCGCTGACATGGAAGACAGCCACAGAAACCAACAACGCCGGCTTTGAAGTGCAGCGCAAAACGGCAGCAGCAGACTGGTCGAAAGTCGCATTTGTTGACGGCGCCGGATCCAGCGCAACCGAACACAACTATTCATACAACGACGCGGTTACATCGGCAGATAAATATTCCTATCGCCTGAAACAGATCGATCGCGATGGTAAGTTTGAATACAGCAGCGAAGTTGAAGTGTTGACCGCCCTTGCAGCGCAGGATTATACGCTGGGCGCAAACTACCCGAACCCGTTCAACCCTTCCACCAAGTTCACGTTCGCTGTGAAGAACAACGAACAAGTCGCGGTGAAGGTGTTCAACACGATCGGTCAGGAAGTCGCCACATTGTTCAACGGTGTCGCCGCTGCCAACAAGATCTATGAAATGAATTTCAACGCAGCCGGCTTTGCGTCGGGAACATACTTCTATATGCTCAAAACATCTGACCGTTATGAGATCAAGAAAATGGTTCTGTTGAAATAATTTTTACCATCAATTTACAGCGCAATCCCGTTTCGACACTCTCGAAACGGGATTGCCATATTAAATATTCAATGAATCGAGGCATATCGCAGACGCTTACTTCACGGTTTGATTTTAATTGGGGTGCAGGTTATATTACACCATGTTACCAACTATTCACCGCCAGAAATCATATCGCTTTTACTTCAACAGCAATGAAGAGACGCGTATGCACGTTCATATCGCTCAAAAGAATCTCCTCATCGCGTACGAAAACGACTTTGCCAAACACGCCCCCGGCCGCGAGATTCCGAAACTGGGCAGCATTTGGGACTCGATACCTGCGCAGTTGGGACGCGAAAATAAAAAATAATGCATCGCTTATAGAAAGAGGTTGGAACGACTACTTTGGCGAATAAACCGTTGGCGAAAGAAATACTCTTTGAAGAAAATATTTTTACCGTAGTTTTTCATGACGGAAGAATGTTGTGTGTGCCATTGGCATATTTCCCTCGCCTTATGAAGGCCTCAACGGAAGAACGCACTTCGTACATCATCAGCGGCGGTGGAACCGGAGTGCATTGGGAAGCAATTGACGAAGATATACTCGTTGAAAATCTTCTTCTCGGTTTTGGCGACACGACCAAATCCGCCTCACACACCGTTTTTGCTGCATAGCAGAGTTGCCGCACACCATCGATGCATGAGAAGTGGAGCATTATAGTGTGCAGATGGTTGGCCGTATACCGTTTCCGCGGGCAATAAATCCGAATCTTTCCCTCTCGCATCCGCCAGTCAAGCAAATAGTATTAACAGCTTCTGCACACCGAATACCCACAATTTGCACTACATTGGTTGTTTTTAATGGAAACAACCATTTCCTCACATAGAAACGAACGATTCCTCTCTCAGTCACAGTCATGCCAAAACAATTCTATTTCGCCATTATAATATGGCACGATATTATGAGAAGATATACCGGGGCTTTAGAACCTCAAAGTTCAACCTTGTATATGAGTAAATATAGTCGTACATTTTGCCAGAAATATAAGATATTCTATAAGAATATGCTTACATGCTGTCATTACTATATGATCTGCGCCTTATAATACTAAAGCCACCGCCTTCGCTGCACAAGGTCCGCTTTACGAAAACTAACGTGCCCGCCATATACAAAATCATCGCATAGAAGAATTCGAGCAGCTCCATCTGGAGCAGAGCATAGTTACTATCATACGATCCTCCCCCGGACGTCAGGCACATCATTGTGACTGAAGTGGCGGAGCAATATCAGAACAACATCGAAAGCAGATTCATTTAATTTTGAATGCCTTACACAACAGGCACGAGGAGATAGATGAAGAATCAGAACCCGCAATGGTATGCGCTGTA
>CAISDA010000044.1 GCA_903884005.1 uncultured Ignavibacteriota bacterium
GCAGCGATGAGGAAAACGATCGGGATGGAAGAAATTGCAACAATAAGCGAGATGAAGGTGGACTAAATCATGAAACATGCAGGCGTACGGGAAGGGGAATTATAATTGTCGTTTAAAGGGAAATATAATTGACGTTGATCAGCAGCTGGGCCTTCAACAAATAAATTTCGGGCCGGCGCAGCTCCTGCGGCCGCTCATGTGGTTCGACAGGGTCGACCCGAGGGACCCGCTCAAGCTGAGCGACGGGGTGTATGGACTCCGCTTCAAATATACTGGTATGGATAATTCCACCGTGTGGCTGTGGGGGCTCTATAAGAACGACGATACCAAAGGGTATGAAGTGTATCGGACCGCGCTCACCACTCCGGAATATGGGGGGCGTATTCAATTGCCCGTTCCATCAGGCGAGATCGGCGCGACACTCCATACTCGAATAGCGGATGCGGACAGCGTTGAGTACAGGGAAAACCGGTATGCACTGGACGGACGCTGGGATGTCGGGATCGGTCTATGGTTTGAATCCGTCGTGCAGCATAATGGCAGTCCGCAGCCGATGTACGAGTGGAATACCATGACCACCGTCGGCGGTGACTATACGATCCCAGCCGGGAATGGGATATATATTGCAGCAGAACATATGGTGTCCACTGCGTCGCATGAATTCTCGCATGCCGATACCCGCTCCGAGGTCTCGGCGCTCATGATGACATACCCGCTTGGTGTGCTCGACAACGTGTCTGTGCAGGAATATATCGGCTGGCAGGATCATTTGCTCTATCAGGTATGCCAGTGGCAGAGAACATACGATACGGTCATGATCAATGCATCGCTCTTCCATTATCCGGAAAGCGGAAGGCCGCTGTTCGCACAACAGACAACCGCTTCCGCCGCAGGATACGGAGTACGGCTCATGCTGGCCTATACTCATTGAACAGGAAAATTTCTAAGGGCATTCCATGGCCACTTCTCAGATCATCACCGTCTCCAATCTTGTCAAAGACTATTTTATGGGAAGGCAATTTTTCAGGGCGCTGAACGGCATCACGTTCTCTGCCGTGAAAGGCGAGTTTATCGGGTTTGTCGGCCCGAGCGGATCGGGGAAAACAACGTTATTGAACATCATCGGCGCGCTGGATAACCCCACCAGCGGTGAAGCGATCGTGCTGAATAAGCCCGTATCAACCCTGCATCAGAAGGAAGCCGCCCGGCTGAGGAATGATTCGATCGGATTTATTTTTCAGACATACAACCTGCTTCCTGTCTACACCGTGTATGAAAATGTTGAATTCCCACTGCTGCTCCTGAAGAAAGGAAATGCGGAACGGGAACATGCCGTGATGCAGGCCCTGGAGTGGGTCGGCCTTACCGCCAAAGCGCACTCGCGTCCCAACCAATTGTCTGGCGGGGAAAGTCAGAGAGTTGCCGTGGCGCGGGCCATGGTCAAAGTGCCCGAGATCGTACTGGCCGACGAGCCGACGGCAAATCTTGATGCCGCAAATTCCCATAACATTTTGACAATGATGCAAAGGCTGAACGACGAACTCAAGACCACGTTTATCTTCGCGACGCACGACGAAAAGGTGATCAGTTACCTGCACCGAAAAATAGTGCTGAACGACGGACGGGTCGTTGACGATATAATGATGAATTGAAGTAATTACTCAACGTACCCCAATCGCTGTCATCCTAAGCGAATCGAAGGATCTAAAAGAATAATCGACGATGGGAGCATCGAATCAATGCTTCCTTGTGTAATGATTACTCGGTTCTGACTGCTCCGCTGCAGGCTGAGGGGAAACTCATATGCAGAGGCTACCGTGCTGACATTGAAATTAGCGTTCCGAAATATCACACATGCGGGACTCCGTACGTGGTTGAATGTCGGTGTCCTGTCGTTCGCCTTCGTCCTGATCGTGCTCATTGAAGGGCTCTATGATGGAGTGCTGCAGCAGGTCAAAGACGACATGATCGATTCGGAGATCGGGGGAGGGCAATTATGGCAGAAGGAGTATGACCCGTACGACCCCTTCACGCTGGAACAGTCGCATGCGCAGGTGTCGGCCGAATTGACGCAGGAGATCATGAAGAGAAATGCGACGGCTGTCCTGATCGCCTCGGCTGCGATCTTTCCGAGAGGGCATATACAATCGGCCCTCCTTAAGGGCGTCGATCCGGATCAGAAGATTGTCCGCCTTCCGGCATTCGTCCTCAGGCAGCACCGGCAGACGCATGCGATACCCGGACTCATCGGCGCGCGAATGGCGAAAAGCACCGGACTGCAGATCGGGGACGTTGTCGGCGTCAGATGGAGGAATGCGCACGGAACATTCGATGCCGGAGATATCGAGATCGTGCAGGTCATGACGACGAATGTTCCGTCGATCGACAAGGATCAGCTGTGGATCCCGCTGGACACGCTGCGTGCAATGCTCCGCATGCCCGGAGAAGCGACTGTGATTACGCTTGCAAAAGACATTGCACGCGTGCCGGCGCACGGCCCACAGTGGATCGTGCGGGATCACGCATACCTCCTGAAAGAGCTGATCGAGAACATCAATAAAAAGAAAATATCGTCCTCGTTCATGTTCATCCTGCTCATGGGAATGGCGCTCCTTGCCGTGTTCGACACGCAGGTGCTTTCGATCTTCAGGCGGCGCAAAGAAATGGGAACCCTGATGGCGCTCGGAATGACGCGATGGGATGTGGTCGGCTTGTTCACGCTCGAGGGCTGTTTGCTCGGCATCCTGGCCTTCCTTGCCGGATCCCTCTATGGCATACCGGCACTGGCGTACATCGCAGCACGGGGCATCACGCTGCCTCAGATGACGTCGCAGATCGGATGGGCCATCGGATCGACAGTGTATCCTCACTACGGTCTGCGGCTCTATGCGGTAACAAGCCTGACACTTTTCATCTCGGTGATCGTTGTCAGCTTCCTGCCCACGCGGAGGATCTCGAAACTGAAGCCGACCGATGCCCTCAGGGGGAAATTATCATGATCCGATTTTTGCTGAAAGGATTGATCAGGGACCACCATCGCAGCGTTTTTCCCGTCATCATCGTCTCTCTCGGAGTGATGTTGACAACACTGCTGTTTTCCTTCCTGAGCGGGGTGCTGAGCGACATGATCGACGCCAGTGCCCGGTTCGAAACAGGGCATCTGAAGATCGTCACACGGGCGTATCAGACACTGTCAGACCAGCTGCCGAACGACCTCGCGCTGACGCATGTGGACACGCTCCTCGCATCCCTTCGCCGCGACTATCCCGGGTACGATTGGACGGCAAGAATAAAATTTGCCGGCCTCCTGGATGTGCCCGATGAACACGGCGAGACGAAGACTCAAAACCCCGTGTTCGGGCTGGCGGTCGATCTGCTGCGTAGCGGCAGGGAAGCGGAGCGGCTGAACGTGCGCAAGGCGATCGTCAGCGGCCGCATGCCGCAGCATCCGGGAGAGGTGCTCGTGAGCGACGAGCTTGCCCGAAGGATCGATGTCGGCATCGGACACCCCATTACGCTGCTGTCATCGTCTTCCAGCGGCGGCATGGCCATTCAGAATTTCATCATCTGCGGCACGGTGGAGTTCGGCATTGCAGCCATGGACCGCGGCGCAATGATCGCCGACCTGTCGGACATTCAATATGCCCTCGACATGCCCGACGGTGCAGCGGAGATCCTGGGATATTCGCCAAACGGATTTTACGTGTCCGATGAAGCGGCAGCCATGCGGCATGCCTTTAACGATCGGTTCACACGATCGGCCGATCGGTATGCGCCGGTCATGATGACGCTCGAAGAGCAGAACGGCCTCGGAGAGTACATCAGCTATATCGACACTGTCGGATATATCGTTGTGGGGGTTTTTCTCGCAGCGATGTCCATGGTGTTATTGATTGTTGGTTTGATGTCGGGCATCAGACGCTATGGTGAAATCGGCGTGCGTCTGGCGCTGGGAGAATCCAAGGACATGATCTATACAATGCTATTGGTTGAATCGGTCGTGATCGGCATTGCGGGGTCGTGCATCGGGACCGTGCTCGGTGTGGCCATCGCGTATTATTTCCAGGAGATCGGATTGGATATCACCGGAGCGCTGCGGAATTCTTCGATCATGATGTCGAATCTCGTCAGGGCCAGAATAGGCGCGGCCAGTTTCTACATCGGATTTATTCCAGGACTCGCGGCAACGCTGCTCGGCACCGCGCTCTCGGGAATACAGATATTCAAAAGGCAGACGGCATCATTATTCAAGGAATTGGAAGCATGAAAAAATATTTTGCGTTCCTGGGTTCTCTCCTGTTCATCGTCGCCGGCGCCGGTGCGCAGGCGCCGTCGGGAGCGGATGTGCTCAGGCATATCGATAAGAACCTTGTGCTCGACAAGGCCGTCATGTCCACGACGATGATCATACACGGCAGGGCAGGCACGCGCACGATCAGGTCTAAAAACTGGATAGAGGGAAAAGACAAGGCCTTCGTGGAATACACGGAGCCTGCGCGGGAGAAGGGGAAGAAA
This sequence comes from uncultured Ignavibacteriota bacterium, assembly GCA_903884005.1. Classification (GTDB taxonomy): domain Bacteria; phylum Bacteroidota; class Ignavibacteria; order UBA10030; family UBA8401; genus CAISDA01. The sequence continues at coordinate 4,516 of CAISDA010000044.1, forward strand.
ATGCTGAAGCTGGGAGACCAGCTGTGGAATTATATTCCCGAGCCGACAGACAGGATCATCACCATATCCGGACATTTGCTGCGGCAATCGGTGATGGGCTCCGATCTTTCGTACGAAGATATCACCGAAAATAAAAAGCTCATCGATCTGTATGATGCGAATGTCACGGGGTCTGAAACAATCGGCGGCAGGAACTGCTGCATCCTCGAACTCAGATCGAAAGAGGAAGACATCACGTACGACAGCCGAACACTGTGGGTCGATACCGAACGCTGGCTTCCCTTGAAGGAGGAACGCTGTGCGAAGAGCGGCAAACCCATCAAAAGGAGTGAAATACTCGAAGTCTTTCGTGTCGAAGGCCGATGGTATCCAAAGAGGGTCCTATACCGCGACCTGATGCAAAATGGAGAAGGGACGGAGTATATCATTGATGCCGTGGATCTGCATGCCGCTATCCCCGAGTCTCAATTCACCAAGGCTGCGCTAAAAAAATAGGCACGGCCCTCACCGATGGCTGGCTGCAAAATGTTCCGCGACCACGCGCGTCCGGGATCACGGCATGTGCTCATTGTTTTCTTTGGGATTTGGTTCTATATTCTGATGCACGAAGCCTGTGTGCGCAAGCGCGGGTAATCCCGATCACATATGGTGCTGGCGCACGGATGCACCATCCTTCGGCAGCCGAAGCACTTTTCACCTCACGCCTCGTGAGGGCGTCAATGCTAAAATTATTTTTTATGCGACATGCAGTCTTTATACAATTAATGCTCTCATTGATGCTTATGACACGACCAGGGTCTGCCGAAAGTCAATACACATTATCCAACGCGCGCATCAGGGTCGTTGCCGAACATGTCGATGGCAAATTGTGCGAGCGGTACTATTCCCGTGAGGGGAACAAATGGGTCCTGATGCTGCAAAGCGGCAGCAGCATGAGGAACGATCCGTCGCTGAAGATCAACGGAACACTCCCCGCGGCGGCATATACGAGTGCGGCCGTGGATTCGGACAGCGAGGGAAGATCGTGCATCGTTCTCCAGGGAGCGGTCGCCGGTGTCACGTTCCGGAAATCGATCTGGCTCGAAGACGATGAGCCCTATGCGCACGTCACCGTTTCGATGGCAGTTCATGGAAGCGTGCAAGTGAGTCGTTTGTTGTCGACCTACTCTTTTACGCCCGACGATCGCACGTATGCAGAGTACAAACCTCTCGATTTTATTTTCACGCCGCAGCTGCGTCCCGAACCGGATCAAATCATTGCAGACCATGTGTTCAGGTCTCCCGCTCTCATGATGCAGAAGGGAACATACTTCGCCGCCATCGTTCCCGATCTCGCATCCATCGATCAGCAGCACCGGCCGCTGCGGACAACTGCCGATCTTCAGATAGAGACGGCAGAGAGGCCCTTCTTTTCATTCGGATTTCAGAACTGGATCGCCGAGCCGTACGCCCGGCGCCAATCGCACGTATACTACGATGCTCCCGATTCTCTCTCGGCGACGATATGCGACACGACACTGACGTATGCCTTTCAGCTCTTCGTGAGCGCAGACGCTCCGGAGAAACGGGGATTTCAATCCATCACGCACTTCCATTGGCAGCGATACGGCAGCGTCACGATCCAATCGACACATGGTCCGCAGGACAAACCATTCGCCGACTATATCCGCAAGGCATGGTACGAATTCCTCCCGCAGATCGCCCTCGATACAACGTATCACGGGCAGCCGGTCACATTGCTCCGTCAGGGCAGGCTTGCATGGAGCAACACGCTGCCCGCGTCTGCCGACAACGACTGCTGGTTCAATGTCTGGTTCAACTCGCTGCGCACGGCGTATGGCATGTTCCTCCATGGACGGTCTGATGGCGACCGAAAACTGATGGACCAGGCCGAGCGCGTGCTGAACCTCGCGCTGCTTGCGCCTCAACAGGAGGGGATCGCACCGACTATTTTTTACATCGATGCTGCAGGCGGGCACTGGGTCGCCGATCAGGCATGGGGCGGCATAGGCAAGGGAAACTCCCTGCCGATGTTCGCCAACGCCTGGACCTGCTACTGGCTGCTTCAATGGTCGGACCTGCTGCCGGAACGAAAAGAGGAAATTTTCGGGTATACAAAACGCTTTGCCGATTTTCTCGTCAGGCATCAGAGCGCGAGCGGGGTCATTCCCTCGTGGTATGCGCCCGTCACACTTGAACCGGCACCGGAGCTTCGCGATGAGAACGCTGAGACGGCAGGTGCGGCGCTCTTCCTAGCGGAATTCGCGCGGAGGGGCGCAGGACCTGAGTATCTTCACGCATCGGAACGAGCAATGCAGTACATCGCTGCGTTTGTGCTGCCCGAACAGAAATGGTTCGACAATGAAACATTCTTTTCCTGTTCCCGCAAGCCGCTCGGCTTCTTCGACGCCTATACGCAGCAGCATCCGCAGAACACGCTTTCCATGCACCAGGCCGCTGAAGCGTGGCTGGCGCTGTTTCGCATCACGGGCAACCCCGCATATCGGGACTACGGCATTCTAGTGATGGATTACCTGTGCCTCTATCAGCAAGTGTGGAGCCCCGCGTGGCTGTCGTGCGAACTCTTCGGAGGGTTCGGCGTGCAGAACACCGATGGGGAATGGAGCGATGCGCGGCAGGGATATTTTTCAGTCACGCTCATGAAGTATTATGAACTGACAGGGAAGAGGGAATATTTCGAGCGCGGCGTGGCTGCATTGCGCGCGATGTTTTCGCTGTTCGAATCGTCGTCGTCTCCGCGCACAGCCGAAAATTACGCGCACTCGGCGATCGATCGGCTCGCCGGCGTAACGGGGATCCATTGGGGCACCGGGAGCTCCGTGGTCTCGGTGCACCTTATCGTCGGGACGTACGGCGACGCGTACGTGAATGTGAAGGATCAATGGGGCGCGGGCATCGACGGATGCAGAATACCGCATGTGTCCGTTGTCCGATCCCGTATCGAGATCACACTGCTCGATAACGTGGCGACGCACCGCGTGATCACAGTGAAATTCGACAAGCTGTTGGAACCGTCGTACGCGATAACAATCAACGGCGTGACGCTCGGAACATATACCGCCGCGCAGCTCACACGCGGCATCGCCGTGAACGTGTAAACCGTGCCGGCATCGATCGTGCGAAGAATCGTGAAACCACTACGAAAGAGAACACCCTATGAACCGCAGAGATAATTTTTATAAGACATTGCATCATGAAACACCCGAGAACCTTATTCTGGACCTGGGCGGCAATCCGCTCTCCACGATGGAAGGTAAAAGCATGTACCGGCTTCTCGATGTTCTCGGCTATCCCGAACAGGAAAAATTTTCGGTTCTTCCATTCGGTAAAACCCGAAGACTCGACGAACGGATACTGACGTATTTTGATATCGATACGAGATCGGTGGGCGAGATCTTTGTTCCCAGGAAGTCGCAGAAGAAAATACTATCCGACAATTCCTATGTCGACGAATGGGGAATTACACGTGTGTACACGGGTATGTACTGGGAACAGACCGGCTACCCTCTGCGGGATGCATCGATCGATGATCTACGGTCCTTTGCATGGCCGGATCCAGAATCGATCGATATGAGTGAAATACAGGACTGTGCGCGCCAGGCACGAACGCTGTTCAAGGAAACCGAGTACGTGATTTGTGCCGAACATCCGGTATACGGAATTTTCGAACTCGGATGCTGGATGTGCGGATTCGACGATTTTCTGGTCCGCATGGCGATCGATCCCGATTTCGTGCACGCCTTTTTCGAGATCATACTGCGGTACCAGAAAACAGTCATCGAGATGTACTACGGCGCACTGGGCGATACGGTGCATTATACCTCGAGCGGCGACGACTTTGCGACACAGGCAAGCCTGTTCATGTCGCCCGATATGTTTACGTCGCTCATCAAGCCGTATTTCAAGGAGAGGATCAACTACACCAAAAAATTCACCGGCGCCGCGTTCCTTCATCACTCGTGCGGAAGCGTTTTTCCGATCATCGGCGAACTCATAGACTCCGGTGTCGACATCTTGAACCCGATACAGCCAAAGGCGAACGATATGGAGCCCGAGAGGCTGAAAAAATATTTTGGAGAGAAAATCGTTTTTCACGGCGGCATCGATACACAGGACATCCTGCCGTATGGAACGAAGGAGAGCATTGATGACACAGTGGGAAGAACGATCGCCATCATGAACAAGAACGGCGGTTATATCTTTGCCGCCGCGCACAATATCCAAGAGGATGTGCCGCCCGAGAATCTCGTAACGATGTTTGAATCCGCCAGAAAATACGGGAAACACCTGCCAACAACTAATGATGCATAGTTCCAGTCATTCGGAGCTTACCATCTCTACTGTGTCAAGGATCTTCATATAAATGACATAAAAGCACTGTCGCCCCCCCCAAAAAAAAGCCCGGAGGAAGCAGACGCTCTCCGGGCCGTGGAACATTTTTTCGCCGCACGTTCCTTGTGGAACGGGATGGCTGACGATTATTTCATGAGCACCATCTTCATCGACTTCTCGACATTCTCCGTCTTCAAAGTATAGATGTATGTGCCCGAAGCGACGGCCGCACCGCTGTTGTTGCTGCCGTTCCAGGTGATCGTGTGCGAACCGGCTGCGTATTCTTCGTTGTTGATGAGCGTGCGCACTTCTTTGCCGAGCACGTCGTACACTTTCAGGCTCATCGATTTCATCGCCGGAAGCGTGAATGTGATCTGCGTCGAAGGATTGAACGGGTTCGGATAGTTCTGGCTCAGCTGATAATCATCGGGTGTGAGCAGTGGAAGTGAACGCGCTTCGATGACGCCCGTTGCTGAATTGCGTTCGAGAATCTGAAGTGACTGCCGCACCGGGTTGGCAACACCGTACGTCGTCGAATCGAATGCCTTTTTCGTCGCGCTCCATACCGATTTGGTGACCACGATGCTGTCTGCCGGAGAGACAAGCCAGGGCTGGTATCCCGTCACGATATTTTCACGTCCAGTGCCGAAGAGGTCGATGCCGCCGATGAATTTTGACGGGAAATTTATATTGGATGTCCGCGAAGTTGTATCGATCCGGCCGAGTGAATCGCGTATGGAGAGGGCCGAATAGAAATTCAAGTCGCCTTTATACAGGATGCTGGTCTTCCAGTTCGCCGCAAGTTTTTTATCGCCGCCCTGGAATTCTGCCGACAGGATCGTCGCTCCGTAGTTGCCGGTCGACACGTAGATGTTGGGTTTACCGTTGCCGTCCAAGTCGCCGCCGCTGATGCCGTAGATCGCTGCTTTGCTCAACGACGAAAAGTCGATCGTGAACACATTTTTTACCGGATCGATTTCGGCGATACTTTCATTCTTCGTGTACGAAATCACATGGATCGTCGCCCAATTCGTGGAGTCGGAGGAATACGTCGGGAGGTAGACTTCCTCACATCCGTCTTTGTCGATATCCGTTGTATACCCGCCGAACAGCGCGACTGCATCGGAGTTCGGAGATAGAATGACGGATGCTTTTGCATTCGACAGATCGGCGAGTGAATATGCATTGGGGCCGGTTGCGCGCATGATGCTGACGGTTTTGTGGTCGTATGCCTGCAGGATCACCGCCTTATGGGTGGACCCGTTCAGGTTTGCGACCATCATGCCATAGACGCTGCCGTTAGCAAGTCCATAGTCTGCCATGTCTGCACGGGTTTTCATGAACTCCATGGTGAATCCGCTGAAGCCCGGATCGTCCGTTGTCCAGTCGCCCACCGCGCTGATGATCATGTACTTGTTCTCAGCAGCCGTGGCTCCCTTGAGACTCATCACCAATTCCTGCTGACCGTCTCCGTCCACATCTGTAACTTCCATATGTTCGGTAGCGGGTGAGCCGCCCAAATTTTTCACGAAATCGGGAAGATTGTTCGGGCCGATGAGCTGCGACGGCTTCGTGCCGAAATTATGGCTGCCTTTCACGCCGTCCCACTCGAAAATATACACGCCGTTGTTGGCGCTCTCAAAAATAATTTCCTTCTTACCGTCATTATCGAGATCGCCGAAAAGAACGTTGCGGGGGCTTGAAGCGCCGCCGCCCATTGTCAATGTTGTATCGACATGCGGCGATGTCCACACGAGGTCCAGCGTCGAGCCGGTGGCCGACGGCGTGAACAAAGAGACATGTCCTTTGTCGTTATAATTTGTTGCCGCAATCAATATTTTACCGTCGCCTTCAAGATTTTTCGTGACCGCAACACACCGGATGCTTCCTAAACCGCGCATGATCCAATTATTCAATGGATAGGTATACGACCGAACAGCACTCACCTGTGCGCCGCCGACGTGCCATATCATTCCTAACAACGCCACCAACAGAATAGACCTTTTCATCGTGCCGCTCCCTCAATAGTGGTTGAAAATGCTAATATTCATCTAACGCATGTGAAAAATAGTACGTATTTATTCGTTGGAATTCAATGCAAAGGGACATTTATTTTTTATTTCATCATTGGAAAAGCAGTTTCTTCTCAATATCTTTAGGAGATATATACAGGAGGCGGTGTTCATCCTTCGCCGTCTGTACGAGTATCGAACTCGAAATCCGGTGATAATGAACGTACAATCGTGAAAAACGAACAACAAAAAATCCTTGTCATCAAGCTGCGCGCGATCGGCGACGTTGTATTGTCGACGCCTGTGCTCGAAAATTTGCGCATTTGCCACCCCGATGCGGTGATAGACGTGCTGACCGAAAAATTTGCGGCGGATGTGGTGCGCGAAAATCCGTTCATTACTTCCGTGATCGCATTCGACCGGAAGCGTGATTCATCTCTCTCTCTGTTGCGCCGTGTCCGCGCCGGGCACTACACGCTCGTTCTAGATCTGTTTTGCAATCCGCGCACGGCGCTCGTGACGTATTGCAGCGGAGCGCGGGTCCGTGTCGGCTTCCCATTTCGCTTCAGGACGTATGCCTATACGCTCAAGGTGACTCCGAGAGGCGGGGAGGTGCATAATGTTCACTTTAATTTGGATGCGCTCCGGGCGCTTTTAATTCCCATCGTGACGGACAGGCCGTTCGTTCCGCTTGCCAGCGGCGCGATCGCATTCGCCGACGAGTGGAGCCGCACGTTGCCGCCGAAAAAAATCACGATCGGCGTGAACGCAGGCGGCGGGTGGATCTCAAAACGGTGGGGAGTGAAAAATTTTGCCGCGTTCGCCGACAGGGCGGCTCTGGAACTGGACGCGACGATCGCCGTGTTCTGGGGGCCCGGTGAGGAGCAGGATGCCGCTGAACTGCGCAGGACGATGAAACGCGATTCCATCCTCTTGCCGAAGACCACGCTGCAGCAGTCCGCAGCCTGCATCAGGAAGTGCTCGTACTTCGTCAGCAACGATTCGGGGCCGATGCATATCGCCGCAGCGCTTGAGGTGCCCACGCTCGGCATCTTCGGCCCGACCAATGCGCACTTGCAGGGCCCGTTCGGCCCGAAGCACGCCTGGGTGCGCAACGAATCGCTCTCGTGCCTTGGCTGCAATCTGACGGCATGTCCCATCGGTACTGTCTGCATGTCCGAACTGACATCCGAGACGGTCTATCGCGCCTTCGAACAATTGATGGCGAACAACCCTTTCACACCTGACCTATGACCCCACTCATTATTCCCGATTGCAAACACTTCACCGGCTATAAACCGTGCTTTCCCCTGACACTATGCTACGAATCGTGCATTCAAGCCGAACCGATGGGTGTTAAAATCCTCATCATTAACCTGGATGCGATGGGGGCGGTGCTGCAGACGACAGCGATGCTGCCGGCAGTGAAGCGTACCTATCCGCAGAGCCATATCACATGGATCACGGAAAAGAACGCCTTCCGCCTGCTTGAGAACAATCCCTATCTGGATGCCGTCTACACATGGGAGCCTGAAAGTTGGCTGATACTCCAGAACATGGAATTCGACGTTGTCTACAGCACCGACAAAACGAAACGCTCCGCCGCCTTCGCTAAAACGCTGCGTGCGAAAGAGACGCTCGGGTTCGGAATGAATGACGACGGCAAGATCATTCCATTGAACAAGGAAGCGGAATACAGTTATATGCTGGGACTGAACGACGCCATGAAATTTCGGGAGAATACGCTCTTCGGCACGCAGATTCTCCAGGAATCGCTGCGGCTGGAATTCAAACGAGACGACTACGTGCTGACGCTCTGCGAAAGTGAGCGGGAATTTTGCCGCTCCTATAAATCAGAGATCGGCATTCGCGAGACGGACAAGGTGATCGGATTCAACACCGGGTGTTCATACCTGTACCCGAATAAGAAAATGACGATCGACCAGCATCTGGACATCATCGCGAAGCTGTCGGGTCGCGACGGAGTGCGGCTCCTGCTCCTCGGCGGCCCGGAAGATACCGAACGCAACGCAGAGATCGCACGGCGCGCCGGGAGCACGGTCGTTTCAACGCCGACCACAGAAGGCGTGCGAAGGGGCATCTGTTACGAGAATATCTGCGATGTTGTGATCACGGGCGATTCATTCGGCATGCATGCGGCCATCGGCCTGAAGAAATTTGTCATCGCGTGGTTCGGCCTGAGCTGCTGGAGTGAGATCGATCTCTATGACCGAGGGATCAAACTGGTGCCCGAGGGACTCGCATGCGCGCCATGCTGGAAGAAGCAGTGCCCGTTCAATCTTGAATGCGTGCACATGATCGATACCGCCCGCATCGCCGAGGAGGCACGTCGGGCAGTAGGAAGGTAATTCAGAGCGCGGTTAATGCGCCTTCTGCGCACTATTATCGACGAGAGTAGCTCTGCCGATATACCACAGAGGCAATAGAGGGCGAGAGGGTATCTTGCCTGCACCGCACAGCGGGGAAAGTTTTTGTGAGGTACTTCCGAGGAATGAAGAATGAATCGTAGTCTGTGCGTGAGTGTATTGTTGCTCTGTTTCACGATGATGGTGAGTGCTGCCGCCCAAATTCAATCACATACGTGGTGCCGCATATCACCGGAGCGGGACGCGCGTTATGTCCCTGCCGCATCAACGCTTCTTCTCAGATCGGACAAAAAAATCGAGCACGGTATTACTGCTCGCGATGTGCGCATTGTGGTCAATGGAAAAATAAGCGGCGGCCATCCGGGCCGAACCGTTATTGCGGACGACAGGGAGACGGTGATATTCACACCCGATCTGCCGTTTTCTCCGGACGAATCGGTTTCGGTACGAGTCGAGGCCGGCGCAGCCTGTATCCCTCCGCTAGACTATCACTTTACGGTCTCCGCATTCGCACACTACGACGAGCGCGTGTGGGCCGGCACTACGGACATTGCGCCCGGGGCATCCATCGCCGCGGTCCCTGAAGCGCACTCGGCAATGTCTGTGATCAACGGAGTTGCGGTGCCTGCCGATTTCCCAAAATTTACCGCCAGTACGCTCAAGGGAACCGCCCCGGGTAAAATATTCATCGGTAATTGGAGCATGTCCGGCGACAGGCACTATATGATGATCCTCGAGAACGACGGCACTCCGTATTTCTATAAACGCCTTCCCGGCGCCCATGCGCGCGATTTCAAAATACAGCCCACCGGTACATTGACGCGCCGCGTGTATGACGATCTGAATTGTTTTGTGGAGATGGATTCGCAGTACGTGAACATCGATACGATACGCTGCGGCAACGGCTATGGCACGGATGAGCACGAACTCCAGCTGCTGCCGAATCATCATGCGTTGCTCATCGGGTTGGATTATCATCAGGTGGATATGAGCAAGCTGATCAGCGGCGGCGCGACGAACGCCACCGTCATTGGCAACACGGTCCAGGAACTTGATGAACGTCACCGTGTGGTGTTCGAGTGGCGCTCGTGGGATAACTTCAACATCACGGATGCGGTGCATGAAAATCTGAAAGGCGGCACGATCGATTACGTGCATATGAATTCGATCGCCGTCGACTACGACAGCAACCTCGTCATCTCCAGTCGTCACCTGAGCGAAGTCACCAAGATCAACCGGAAAACGGGAAAGATCATCTGGCGTTTGGGTGGTGCGCATAATCAATTCAGGTTCGCCAACGATTTATACCAAAATTCGTACCAGCATGATGTCAGGCCGGTGCCGGGCAAACCAAACGCGTATACGATGATGGATAATGGAAACTTTCATTCGCCCTCTTTTTCACGGGCGGTCGAATTTCAATTGGATACGGCGCAAATGGTTGCGATAAAAACATGGGAGTATCGCCATACACCGGCGGATTACTATACGTATTTCATGGGGAATGTGCAGCGGCTTCCGAACGGCAATACATTTATCGATTGGGGGGACGCACCCGTTCCGAAAGCGACCGAAGTGACCGCCGCGGGCGAGGTGGTCTATGAGGCGAATTTTGACAAAAGCGGGTACAGCTATCGCGATTACCGCTTCAACTGGCAGAGTGTCGTGAAAATCCCGTACCTCGTCGCCGAGCCCTATCCCGATAAAATAACATTGATCTTCAATAAGTTCGGCGATAAGCGCGTCAAACGATACATCGTGTATTGCGGCACGTCGCCCGCGCCAACAACGCCGATCGACAGCACGGCACAAACCTGGATCGATCTGACGAACCTCACCAACAACCGTACGTACTATTTCCGTGTGACAGCGCGCGACAGCAGCGGCGTGGAAAGTCCGTACTCAAACGAGGAAAATTTGTTCGTGAAAATCTATCCTCCCAACACGAACCAGGTGATCAACGGCGATTTTTTCCAGGGCCTGAATGGGTGGAGTTTTATTGTTGCCAATGGGGGCGCGGCACTGACGACGACCGGCGCCGACGGTATTACAATTGCCATCGGCAGCGGCGGATCGCAAAGCTCGAGCATACAGTTGTTTGAACCCGGGATAGGACTGGTGAACGGAAAGCAGTACCTGTTCGAATTCGATGCGTTCGCCTCGAACTCCCGGACGATCGATGCCCGCGTTGAACAAAACGGCGGATCAGGCACGAATTACAGCAAGACCGGAACATTGGCGCTGACGAAAAATAAAACGCACAAGGCGTACCCCTTTACGATGACTTCTGCGAACGATTTTTCGGCGCGGGTGACGTTCAATGTGGGGGTGGGTACGGACACGGTGCATCTGAACAATATTTCCGTACAACAAGTCGTCACGACGGCGGTGGCCGCTTCCTCAATAGCGCCGATACTGTTCAGGCTCGAACAGAATTACCCGAATCCGTTCAATCCCTCGACGACGATCAGTTTTCAATTGCCCAATGGAGAAGCACGATACACGGTCGCGCTGGATATCTTTGATATGCTCGGCAGAAAGGCGGCCACACTTGTGAACGAAGAGAAAACATCGGGGACATACAGTGTTCAATGGAACGCCGCGGGGTTTGCAAGCGGATTGTACTATTGCATGCTGCGCGCTCGGACCGCATCCGGGTCATCATCCATGCAGGCAGTGAAAAAAATTCTTCTCATTAAATGATCATACAACTCGCAGTCACCTTCATCGTGTTAATACCATGCCTATCATGAAAATTAAATTGTTCCTCGTTGTCATGCTTGCGTCGTGCCAGTGTGTCACAGCCCAGCAATCACGGTTCCAATACATATTTCCGAAACCGCAGTCCATTCTCAATTCCCGCGAAACGAATATCATTATTCGGCAGGGAGGCACGATCGACGGGTCGAGCCTGCAAGAGCACATGCCCGCAGTGACGGGATCTGTGAGCGGCGTTCATGCGGGGACATTCATGTTGTCCGATGATCATACGTCTCTGCAATTTCATTCCTCCGATGCTTTTTCGCCGAATGAAACGGTGACAGTCGCACTGCCGGCGGGCGTGAGAACCATCGACGGCAGCGACATCGGGGCGGTGTTGTTTTCCTTTGCGGTTTCACCGCAGACAGAGCAGATGGCACTGTCGATGCGCGCACGCTCGGAACATGCCGTGTCCGCCGAAGACATCGGCGCGTCTGCCTCTATTGCACCCGTTCATACGGATTCGCTGCCTTCGGATCTGCCGAAGTTGACAGTGGGAATGTCGAACAATCCGTGCGACGGAAAGATCTTTCTGGCAAATCAGGCGCAAACTGTCACCAAAACCATCGGCAATTATCTGCTCATCTATAACAATGACGGCACCATTAATCAATATAAAAAACTTTCCAAATCGGCAAACGGATTTAAGATCGAGCCGAACGGCGACCCTTCCTATAATTTGAAAGGAAGCGGTTCACGGGTCATCATGGATACGTCATTGACGGAAATCGACACCATACAGGGTGCCAATGGCTTAAAAACCGCTGGACACGATTTCCTCCTGCTTCCGAACGGCCATGCAATACTTATGGCGAACGATCCACAGCCGGTCGATATGAGTCTGGTCGTTACGGGAGGGTACCCGGATGCCGCTGTGACGGGCTGCATTATCCAGGAACTCGATGCATCGAACAACGTCGTGTTTCAATGGCGGAGTTGGGACTATCTGCCCATAACTGCCTCGTATTTTGACCTAACGCTCCCAACGGTTGACCTACTTCATCAAAATGCGTTGGCGCTCGACCGGGATGGCAACATCCTTCTGTCAATACGTCACTATTCCTGTATTGTGAAAATCAACCGGACGACTGGAGGAGTGGATTGGATCCTGGGAGGGAAACTCAATCAATTCACATTCATCAACGAGCATGCGTCCAATAGTCCGACCTATTTTTCATATCAGCATAATGTCGACGTCCTCCCGAACGGCAACATAACACTCTTCGACAACGGTACGCAGCACGTTCCGAACTATTCCCGGGGCGTCGAGTATACATTGGATGTGCAGAAAAAAACAGCCGTGATGGTATGGGACTACAGGCACACGCCCGATCTGTATGCCGATGCGATGGGGTCTGTGCAGCGGCTTAATAACGGAAACACGCTTATCGGCTGGGGGAATACATCGTCGGCCGGGACCGCCGTGTTGACGGAAGTTCGTCCGGATAATACCATCGCGCTGGAGATGTTCCTGCCCAAAGGGCAATTTTGTTATCGCGCATACAAATATCCGTGGGCAAGTCAACTTCCGGCGGCGTCCGTGACGGTTCACGAGGTGCTGCAGGGCAACACGTACGCGTTTAAGACCGCAACGGATTCTACCGGAATAAAAATAAAATTCAAAACGCTGAACGCGTTGACGTATGCAAGCGCCAGCGTTACGAGGTATAATTATGCTCCGCTCACGCCGTTATTCCTGGCCGATGCGCCGGTCATGGCCGCTCAATATTTTACATTCCAGGGCCTGGAAATTGCTTCCTTTAGCGGCCAGGGTGAAGTCGATGTGCGCAGTTTTCCCGCCATCTCGGCCCCCCAAAAAACAGTCGTTTATGTGAGGCCTCAGTACAGCGAACTGTTCATCCCGCTGCCCACGAGCTATGATTCGACGAAAAATATCCTGGCCTTTACGACGAGCGATTTCGGCGACTTTGCTTTTGCCGTGCCGCAGAGCGTTGCCGCGTTGTCGCCCGCTCCCATCTCGCCGAAAAACAACGAAACAGTCAATGGCGAATCGCCTATAACGCTGCAATGGGGAACTAGCGGCATTGTCCAGTCGTATCGTCTACAGGTGGCAGCCGATTCATTGTTCCAGGCTCCTGTGGTCGACAATGCGACGGTGACGTCAACGTCGCTCACGCTGAGCACGCTGATCAATAAGACGGGGTATTATTGGCGGGTGAACAGCACGAACACCGCCGGTACAAGCGCCTGGTCGGGTGCGGCTGCATTTCGGACGGCATCTCCTTTCGTCACGATGCTGTACCCGAACGGCGGCGAGCGATTGTCCGTCGATTCCACATACGTTGTCCGCTGGGTGTCCAACGTTCATGAATTGTCGAAAGTAGTGCTGATGAAGGGAAACGCTGTGGTTTCGGTGGTTGCGGACTCGGTCGTGTCGGGAACGAACGCGCTGCTGTGGCAGGTGCCGTCCGCACTCGCCAGCGATACTTCTTATAAAGTTGTCATAACAAATTTGATTCGAACCGGTTTGCTCGATGCCAGTGACAGATCATTTGCGATAGGAAGAGGGCTGACCGGTGTTCCCGAGTCGAAACGCATCATCACCCGATTCCAACTCTCTCAAAATTTTCCCAATCCTTTCAATCCGTCCACGGTCATCGGCTACACGCTGCCGGTGAACAGTCATGTACTTCTGACGCTGTATGACATTGTCGGCCGTGAGGTTCGCACTCTCGTCGATGCGGCGAAGGAGGCGGGAATGCACACCGTTCTACTCGATGCGAGTGATCTGCCGGGCGGGGTGTACTTCTATCGTCTGCACGCGGGCGATTTTTTTCAATCGAAGAAATTGACACTGCTGAAGTAAGTTAAGTGCACAGTCAGTGGGCCTGCTGCGCACTTCTTTCTCGAATTACATCGCTGTCGTTACATCGGTGCGATGTAGGGCGAGATGTTATCTCGCCCGCTCGAGCGAAACGGTGCAGGGTTTTGTGAGTTACTAGTGAGTTACCATTTTCGTGATACTCCTTATTGCTTCACGCCTTTCTCTTTTAAATAGTCGTCAAACTTCTGCTTGTCGTATCTGCTCTCGCCGATGTACGTCAGGATGTGCAGGAACATCGGCGCCTCCGAATAACCCGGAACAAGCGTGATCCCGTCTCCGTTACTCTTCATGAACAATGTTGCAGGATAGCCGGACACGCCCATGCCCTGTGCGAATTCTGCGGGGCTCATAGACTTGCCCTGGTACATGATGGGCGTCGTTCCTTCGGCGTTCAGCTTGATCATGGTGAAGTTCTTTTTAAGATAGTCCTTTACTTTGGCATCGGTGTATGTGTTGGCATCCATTTTTTTGCACCAGCTGCACCAGTCGGTATAGATGTCCACCAGTATGGTTTTCTTCGAGGCCTTTGCCTTTGCCATGCCTGCATTGAATGATTCCCACGTCTGCGCGGGAGCGGATGTAGACAGGAACATGAGAACGGCGATTGCAGCAAAAAATATTTTCATAAACGTTGTCCTGAAAGTGGAATAATGTGGACCGAGGTGATGCTTTCACGGAATACCCGTTCGAACTTATCGATCATACCATCGATCGTGAAATTTTGTTCCACGATGTGCCGTCCCGCAATTCCCATTGCCTTCGCCATGGCCTCATCCGAAAGGATCGACGTCATAGCGTGCGCAAGAGCCTGGGCGTTCTTGACCGGCACAAGCAGGCCGGATGTTCCGTGCGCCACTATTTCGGGAATGCTGCTCGTGGCCGTGGCAATGGTGGGAATGCGCGCGGCCATTGCTTCAACGAGCACGTACCCGAATCCTTCCCACAGCGACGGCAGCACAAGCATGGTGCTCTGCTTCAGAATATCCGGAACGTCGTTCCGGAATCCGAGCAACCGGACCCTGGTAGTGAGATGATGCTCGGCGATAAAGGATTCAAGCATCGACTGCATGGGGCCCACACCCGCCATAAGCAGCATGGCATCGGGAAATCGTGCGTGGATAGTTCTCCAGGCGTCGAGAAGGTAGCGTATGCCTTTGCGTTCGTCGAGCTGGCCAAGAAATGTGACGAATCGAGTCTGTGCCGGCAGGCCCAGCTCGTCGTGGAGCGAGCGAGCCAAGGGCGTGTCGAATGGGGCGAGGTCGATGCCCTTGTAGATGATGCGTGTGCGCGCCTTGTCCAGCCACGGCGCACTGTTGAGCACTGTCGTCTGGGTTGCAATGGAATTTACGACGAGACACGTGGCGAGTACGTTATAGGCGAATCGGTAGCGCAGCGAATTCTTCAGGGGATAATCGATCTCTCGGCTGGGCACCACGCCCGGTACGCCCGCGAGCTTCGCCGCAATGCCACCGAAGCGGAGTTCCTTGTCCATGTTCGTGCAAATGGCGTCAATGTTTTTTCGTTTCATGAGACGCATCGTGTGCCAGATCACCAGCGGATCAAAGTCGCCGCCAATGCGCATCGTCTCCACGTCGAATCCCTTTTCCGCGGCGCGCTCCGCGAGTTCGGTGCCTGGACGGCAGAGCAGTGTCACAGCGTGGCCCCGCTGCTTCATGCCTGTCATCAGATCCATGAGGAAGACTTCGCCTCCGCCCCACATTTGTATCGAGCTGATAAAGAGAATGTTCATAGGTAGATAATTATGTCTGTACCGGTGGGCGAGATAACATCTCGCCTCACAGTATGGTGTTATAGACGGCCAGGGTTTTTTCGGCGACACGGCTCCACAGAAATTCCCGTTTGATGTGTTCTTTCAATGCCGCGGTCTTCGGGGCGTTCAGCGCCCGTTCGATGCCGTTCCGAATGGAATCGGGCGATGATGGATTCACGTACTCCGCCATGGCGTCAAAGTAATCTTTCGTTCCACCCACAGGCGTGATGACGATCTTCGCGCCGGCAAGCGCCGCTTCGAGCGCCGCAATGCCCGGAGTCTCGAATGTGGACGGCAGCGCGAACACATCGGCGGCTGCGTACGCGGAGGCAAGCATGTCCGAATCGTTCTTCAATCCGTCGATGATGAGTATGTTGCTGTTTTTTTTCGCCTCGGCGATGCACCGCTCGCCATACGGGCCCGGCGTAATGCGCCCGATGATCACGGCAGGATGATCCACTGTTTTCAGTGCCCGGATAAGATTCAGCACGTTCTTTCGTTCCGGGCCGATGTGTCCCACATTTAGAATGAATTTGTCGAGGCCGTACTGTTTTTTAAAGAGCGACGGATCGCCGAATTCAAAGCGCGGTTCCACGCCGTTCGGAACGACGGTGATCTTTGCGCCCGGAACGCCGATTCCTTTTTCAAGGACCAACCCTTCGTCGAATGTGTTCGGAAGCACTGCGCGCGACCATTCGCATATCTGCCGCGTGAAATAATAATCTGTCCATATCCCGGTGCGCAGGTGTTTCAACGCGGCGTTCGCAGCCAGCGTCATCCTGATCGAGGCGGGGGAGCGGCGCGTGTAAAAAATTGACGAGGTGGCGATGGGCAGACGGAGATCGTTCAGCACGCGCGCAAGATGGAATGTACCCAGGTTTGCCGAGAACAGGTGGACGATATCCGCCTGCTTCGCGTCGAAATGGTCCCACGGTTGAAAGAGCGAAACCGTGACGCCGAGTTTTTCGAGTTCGGATTTCGTCTGCATGATCTGCACACGCGGGCCGCCATGCAGAATCGACACGGCTTGGTAACATGCGATGGTTACGTTCATTGTGTTGTTTTATACCAGTAGTCTAACATGTTGATCAATGGATGGCGCGGGTCGAATTTTCGCGCGCGCAGTATGTCTTCCGGAATTGCCGCGGTGCCGTGCCGGTGAACCCGGCGCGCTTCTGTGATGGTGAGCCTGCCGTCGATCTTCGTGATGATCTCCTCATTTCCGGGCAGCGCGATCCGGTACCATACATCGCCGCTCGCACGTGCCGGGATGGTGATGCTGCCGTTGTCGAGCGTGAACTGCGGCCTCACAGCGATCCTTTTTTTCCACCATGCCGCATAGGCGGAGTACGAGAGCATCGGGATCTTCAGCTCATTGATCAGCGAAAAAATTTCATCGAACACTTCCAAATGGTGGTGCGTGGGATGGTGGTAGAAACACATGGGCTCGCGTGAAACGATCCGGTTCATGGCGCATGTGCGGAAATAGTCGCGCATCTGCAGGGACGTATAGCGCGAACGTTTCATGCTACCCACGCAGATCGGGTGAATGGGGAGCTGCATGACGGAGGATGGGCCGCCAGCTGTGACCGGAAAAAACGGGAGATCGTCGTAGTCGAGACTGAATTCCGATGAATACGCCATTTCTAATTCGTTGTAGACGGAGCCCACGGCGGCATTCCATGTACCGCAGGGCGCCGATGCTCCGTTGACCGTGAATCCTGCTTCGCGTAACAGATGAAGTCCCGTACCGAAATTCGCCAGGACGTTTTTCCTGACGGCGGATGTTTCATGCGTATAGCAGTGCAGGCCGATCTCCTGGCCGCTGAAGGACGAAAAAAAATCGAGCCAGCGTTCATGGCTCTGAACGTCGACAAACCACGTGCCGGGCACGCCGTGCCTCGCGCAGACGTCGTATAATTCCCGTAGTTCCGTTTCGCTGCCCTTGTCGGTATCCACGCGAAACGTGAAGATGGTCGGGTGCCCGTCCGGATAATACCAGGTATGAACGAAGGGGAGCGCGCGCCTGTGGTGGAGGAGTTCAAGGATGTTCGTCACCAACTGGCGTATGGACCCTTTGGACACGGCCGCGACACGTTCCGACGGGAGCCTGTCCGGCGGCGCGTAAAAATTTTTTCGCCTGCTCGCTGTCGAAAGGATGAGCGGTGATACCGCGTATGGCAGCGAGACGACCGTCCCCGCGCCATTTGCAATGATCTGCACCGATGTGCCGCCATCCACGCGGTATCCGCCGCTCTTCGTGATAACGGTGCCGGTACTGTCGATATCAAGGATCGACGCCGGAGAAAACGGAGCGCAGTCGTTCGGCGCAATGGACGTGAAATGTTTTTTCGAATACGTGCAGTCGAGAAAAAGCCTCGCGGCGCCGTTGTCCGTGAGTATCGAGCCTCCCGATGCGAGATAGGCGGCAAGGTCCCTGTGCTGCATGGTGGTGGGTGCGGCATTGACGATCATCACGGCAAAGGAGTCCGGGGACATTGTCTGCGAAGCATCGTAGACACCCCACGCCGCGCCGATCTGCGTCAGCAGCAGCTCCCATCCCGCATCCTGCTTCAATAATCCGATCGTGAGGTTCACACTAGTCGTTCCTTTAAAAAAATGACGTCATTCTTCGTGATCGCTTTCATTGCCATTGCACTAAGCAAATATACAAGCACCGCTGCCGGGATCAGGAGAAATATGGAAATATACGAAAAGATCACGAGAAAGCACGCCATTGCAAGCGATGAAAGAAGAGGCTTTACGATATGGGCAAACGAGCGTGCGGGAAAAAGCGGCCCGGCCTTCACGGCCATCGAGCCTGCGAGCGTGATCTCTCCGACGACCAACCCCGCCGATGCGCCGATGGACGAGAACATATAAATGAGCGGGAGAAGGAGCACGATGGTGGCCGTTGCAATAACGGTCGTGGCCGTTCCGTAATACCGTTCACGGCCTGTGGCAATGAGCGGGTACGAGAAGAGGCTGTTGAGTATCGTGAAGAAAAAATACCAGATCTGTATCTGCAGCACCGGAGCCGCGCCGGCGTACTGAGCGCCGTAGACCGCTTCTAAAATTCGCGGAGCGAGAATGGATCCTCCGATGCAGATGGGAAGACAAAGAAGGAAGATATATTTCGCTATCCTCTCGAGATGCTGAGGAAGCGACAGCGGGGCATTCGCATAAATCCGGGCGACGAACGGAAAGAACATTGAATACATGACACGATCGATCGCGAGCACAAAAAATACGAGTTTGGCTGCAGCGCTGTACCGAGCGACCTCAGCGGTCGTCGAAAATATCCCCAGCGCAACGGAAGGGAAATTCAACAGCGCCTGCGCCGCGATCACTGCGGCGCCCACCGGCAGCGCCTGACGAAAGACCGTCCTCCACGAGTACCGTGCAGCGGCATCGCCCTGCTGTTCATGCTTCTGTGTGCGCCTGGACGGACCGGAGCGTACGTATGCGGCCCACAGCAGTACGGCCTGAGCAGTCATGCCGGCGCCGTAGCAGAAGGGGACGAACCAGCGATAGTTCAACGGAGTAAGGGCCAGAAGTATCGCCGCTGCAAAAATGAGCGCCGCCGCAATTTTTCCGATGCCGGCGATGGTGAGCGATTCTCTCCCCTGAAAATACCATTCCAGTTGAAACGACAGGGGAAGCAGGACGATCGAAAAAAAGAATGCTGCTGCGGCCAGAGCCGACGGAGCGCCGAACACATACACCGCGCCCGATACCAGACAGAATACGCACGCCAGAAGTGCCCGGAGAGCGGTGATCGTGCGGACGAGCGTTACGGCAGGCACTTTCCGCTCTGCAACGTTGAGGGCGCCGATGATGTGAAGTCCGGGGCTGCTGAAGAGCACGCCGTAGGAAAGGACCGCCATGCCGAAATTGATCGTTCCGAAAGAGTCGGGATCGAGCGTGCGCGCCATGAACGCCGTGGTCACGAATCCGAGCAGCCGCACGACGGCATCGCTTCCGAAGATGGCGAGGAAATTTTGAGCGGTCCTTTTCACGTGGACAGTGTTCCCATCAGTTCAGTGAGCGCCACGTGCCGCCGTTCGAGGCTGAAATTTTCGACGATGCGCCGGCGCGCTGCCGCGCCGCGCTCAATCGGTGCATGCAGGGCCGCTTTGACCTGGCGCTGCGCGTCAGCGATGTTCCCATGGTCGCACAGGTATCCCGCATCGCCGATCGCAGTGGGGATGCCGCCGTTGTGAGTACCGACAGGCACGCACTCGCATAACATTGCTTCGCAGAGTGAATTGGGCAGTCCCTCGCGCATCGACAGTTGTGCATAGACTTTCGCCTCCTGATACAACAACAGCAGTTCGTGCGGCGGGAGGTACGAAGAAATGCGTACATTTTCAGGCACGCGCAGTGTTGTAATGATCTCCTCGGTCGGTCCGATCAGCACGAAGCGGATATCGGGGAGCGTGCGCGCAATGCCGAGGAAGAAATCCACGCCTTTGATCTTCACGCGCGCCCGATCGGGAGCCGATGCCACCATCAGGACCATCGGGCGTTTCACGCCGGCAGGCTTCCATGCTTCTGCGTCGTATCCCGTCGGGAGAACCGAAATATTCCTGCCGTCGTAGTTGGCAAGCCGCATGGCTTCGATTTTCAGGAACATGTCCACGGCGAGCACCGCATCCGCGTGCATGATACCATAGCGCACAATGGGGGCACGCCACCAGCTGTTCCAAATGCCGTACTTGAGTTCGCGAATGTCGGCGACATCGATGCCGCCGAGCACGATGACGGATCGTTTGCCGAATATTTTTGTGAGGAGAACAAGAACGGATGAATAGACGGATGCAAACCAGGAATACGTGATGGAGACGTTCTTCAAGGCGGCAAGGTAGCGGATGATGGCGCGCATCCCGGATGCGACGACGACGGTCAGCGAATAGGATTTTCCCAGCAGGACGATGTCCTGTTGAACGAACGATGCGCGGAATGTCGATGTAAAGAGTATGTGCGGTGCGCGGTTCACGTGTGCCCGGTTTATATTCGGAACGAGAGCGAAAAAATATGAGCTGTGCCGAGGCCCGATTGGAACGGCACGAATGCGTAATCCACCCTCATCATGCCGTAGGCAACACCCAGGCCGCCGGAGAGTACCTTTGCCTCATACCCCGTCTGATACCCGGCGCGAAGTGCGAAGGTGTCGTCGAAACTGAGTTCGCCGCCCATGTGGATGTGAGCCGTTGATGCCGTGAATGGTTTCACCACATCGCCGTTCACCGTATAGGTGAAGTGTTCGGTGAGCGCGCCGTTATAGGAGACCCCTGCACGGATCAGTGCCGGCAGTTCGATCGGGTCATTGTTCATCTGGTTGACCGAACCGAGATTGCTCAACGATAGTCCCAGGGCAAGCGCCGGCGACACCCGATACACGCTGCCGATATCGAATGCGTAGCCGCTTGCTTCGTCCACGTAAATTTTTTCGTAGAGAAATTTTGCGCTGATGCCGATCGAGAGTGCGTCAGCCGCTTTCATGCTTGCCGATCCGGTGATAGCCAGATCGTGGGCGTTGAATGTCCCTTCGGGATCTCCGGGCTGCGTTCTGACCTCGATGTTGTTCACGCTGGTGGTGTTGAACGAAAAGCCCAGGGCGACGGTCTCGCCGTGAACGGCCGCTCCAACATATTCCGTGGAGACGTCCGTGATCCAGCTTTTATGCATCACGGTGAAGTCCGTACGATCGACGAAGGAGAGGGCTGCCGGATTATAATACGTCGCCGTGCCGTCCATCGCCGATGCCGCCGCCGCTTCGCCCATTGCCACAGACCGTGCGCCGACGCCGAGTTTGAGGAATGTCATGCCCGTCGTCGCCGGGCCGCCGTAGAGGACTGCCGAGGCGGCAACAAAGAACATAATGTGTAGGATGGTTTTCATCAGAAGCCTGTCGATAAGGAAATTATATGCATCGCAAAATAGTTGTACGGCTCGATGACGTACGCGTAATGAATCGCCGGTTTCATGCCGGCGATTGACGTGCGCAGCGTGAAGCCGAATGTCGGTGCAGCTTGTTTCGCATCATCCAGGTTCCAATGATCGATGCCGGTGCGGAGCGAAAATTCTTCGCTCAGGTTGACCTCCGCACCCATGCGGACGATCGTCGTCGACTTGTTGCTGGATTCGATCTCCGCCGAAACGATGCCCAGTTTGTCTCCGACTGCATACGAGAGCCCGAGGATATTGAGTGTCGGAAATTTATCGATCGTCGTGTTTCCCTGCTGTCCGTAGAGCGTGGATGTGTCCCATTTGTATTTCGACATGACGTCGCGCACTGCTGCGCCGAGCGTGAACCGTTCCGAGAGAAGGATCATGACCCCGAAATCGAGACCGAAGGAAGAGGTGGTCACATCCGTGTACAGCCGTGAATAATAAATTTTCGGCGTGACGCCGATGGACACGTATTTTGACGGCCTCATCCCGAATGACAGTGCAAACTGATTTTCAGATACCGTGAGGTTGCCGGTTGGAAAACCGTCCCCGTCGCGTCCGTCGATATTTTTTGTGCCTGCGTTGATCACGCGCAGCGATACGCCTGCAGCGGGCCCGATGGCCTGCGTGTAGGCAAGCATGTTAAACGACCGGTCCAGGCTCAACGCGCCGTACGACACCATTGCCGTGCGGGCCGTCTGGAACGGGATCGATGCGGGATTGTAATATCCGGCGAGTTCCGATGCCGTCACGGCAGTCATGGCATTGCTCATGCCCATGCCTCGGGCGCCGAATCCCATGCGTGCAAAAGTTCCGGCTGTTCCGGCGAGCTGCGCCTCCGCGCTCGCGCAGAGACACAGCGCGAAGACAAGCGACACGATAACACTTCGATTGATCATGAGAAAATAATAATTATTGAAGTACGAGAATTTTGCCCCAGACGGGGTCGCCGTTGCCTATGATCACCTGGTAAAAATAGACGCCGTTGGCAACTTGATGCTGAGTGTCGTCCCTGCCGTTCCAGATCTCGTCCATCTCACGCGCCGCAGACCGTGGCGCATTTTGTATGAGCGTACGGACCAGGTTCATGCCGAAATCGAAGATCCGTATCGTCGCGCCGATGCTGCTGGAGGAGATGGTCGCTCCCGAACCCGCGGTTGAATAATGAATGCGCACGACTTCGTCATCCGGTGAAAACGGATTCGGGTATGCGTATGTGTCGGTCTTCGATGCCAGAGCCTGCGCGGCGCGAAGGATGGTCCATTTGCTTCCAAACGGCATGCTGCCATTGTCCACGGTCGTCGCCGTGCCGTCACTGCCTCCGAACCAAGCCGTGGTGCCGAGCGAGGCGGCGGAGTAGAACTTGGTCGATGTGATGCGCTGTTTCGACGTTTCATCGTAGATCGTACCGGTGGAGCTCCACGACACGCCGAGATCCGCGGAGCGGAAGATCCCGTTGTCTGTCACTGCATAGACGATGCTGCCGTTGATGCCGACGTTGTGGACGAATTCGCCGAGCAGCGCCGTCTTCCATGTCTGACCGCCGTCGGCCGTCCAGCTGATGCCGCGCTTTTCATTCTGGTCGGTGGTGTTCACCGAGCCGGCCCACAGGATGCTCTGCGTGCCGATCGTTTGTTTTGCCATTCCCACAACGAAGTTTCCGGAAATTGGGGACGACTGATTTTGGTGACTGTATTTTGTCCACGACGTGCCGCCATCGGTCGATTTGTTGATGCCGCCGGCGGTGCCGATCCAGATCGTGTTGTTATCAACGGCAAGCACTGAAAATGCTCGATGGTTCATGCTTCCATCGAGTCCTACCGCGCCGCTGGTGGGGGAGAGATCGAATTTCAGCGTGTCCGTCAGTTTGATCTCGTCACGCGTGTCCGGCGGCAGGATAACACGCTGCCATGTGGCGCCTTTGTTTGTGGACTTGCGCGCTTCGCCTGCAAACGATGTGATCCACACGGCGCTGTCGGTGACGGCGATGTCGTATGTGATGTTATTGATCGCGGTCGTGATGCCGAGCGCGCGAATCGTGCTGAACGCGTTGTAGTAGAGCGTGTCCACATTGTTCTTGTCGAGCGGCTGGGGGAACGAACGCCACGTGTCGCCGCCGTCGGCCGAATAATGGAGTCCGCTTCCTTCGGGGAGCGGATTGCCGTCTTTCACGACAGTGTGCGCGGTGGCGACCCAGACGTCATTGCCGTGCACGGCGATCGCTGACACATCTTCGGTGCCGAATTCTGCCGAGTTAAAATAATGCGTCCATGTCGCGCCGCCGTCCGTCGACCGGCTGAGTCCTTTTCCGGTGCCAAGCCAGATCGTTGAACCGTTGATGAGCATATCCGAGACGCTGTTGCTGTTGAGCATGGATGATCCGGCAATGGACTTCGCCCTGGCAGGCTCGAATGATCCTTCACTCAGAATGATCTGCGCCGTCCCGGCATCGGTCAGAAACAGCACGAGCGAGGCAAGAGCAGTAATGTACGATCGATATGTCATTTGATGTAAATTCGTTTGGTCAGTGAATTCGAGATCGCTCCCGATTTATCCTTTGCCGAAAAAACAAAATCATAATACGCGGTCACCGCCGTGGTCACCGGTATGCGAAGCGTATAGCGGCCGTCGCCGGCGATGTCGTCTCCGCTGGGCATACCGAATAACGGCAGCACGGCAGCGCTGCCGTCGTCGTACAGCGGAAGCATCACGACATAGCCGCCGTCCGGACGATAGGACGTCAGTGTCACAGCGTCGATCGAGGCAAGGCCGTCCGAATCGGCTACCATCACCGATACCTTGATATAATTCGGCGTGCTGCCTGTCGGCAGGAACACCGTGTCCGGCGCGATCAGTTGCGAGATACGCGGAGGACGGTTGTTCGATGAAATGATAGAGACGGGGAGTGACAGGATGTTGCTCACCAATCCCTCATCGCCCGATGCCTGGATCTGTATGCTGTACTTGCCCACGGCCGATGTTGTGAGATGCAGGGGAATATTGCCGGAATAAATACCGTCGTTGGCCTTCAGATCTGCCCCCGTGCCGGTATCCAGCAGCGAATACACCGCCGTGGCCCCATCCGGAGCCGTTATGACGGCGGTCACCGAGGTCACATTCGTGCCTCGCGCCGTTGCCGCGACCGCGATCATTGTATCGACTGCGGCAGGCAGCCGTCCGACATCGATGACGCTCAGCGATGCCGTGGCAAAGGAGAGGAATGGGGGAGCCGGACTATCGACCGTTGTCGTGGGCAGACTGCATCCCGCCAGTACAACAATCATGATGACGGATAGAAAGTGGTTCATTGGGATTTGAAATAAAAATACCGAGAGACTGCGATCGCCGCCCGGCTAAGAAGAGGCAATCTGCTACGATTTAAAATATAGTTTGAGTGAACATGCCGCGCTGACGAGCCGTATATTGTATCAAACTATATCGATAGCAGACCGTGTATGTGTGAGGAGCGTATTGCTAAAAATTACAGAAATATTTCGCATTTGTCAAGGAATTTAAAATAAAATTGAAAACGGGGACGGCGAGAACGACAGTGCAAAGATGCCCCACGCGAGCCAGCCGATTTTCATGCGCAGCGGATCGAGCCCTTCCTCGTTGGACACGGGCGGATGAATGAGCTTCACGACGAAAAACAACACCGCTCCCCAGAAGAGCCAGCCGGTCCAGCCGAAATGAATTTCCACTCCGATCGCCGGTAAAAATCCCATGAGCCCAATGGCCACCAACAACCCGAAGGCGGTCCGGGAGATCGTTTTGTGCGCATCGCCGAACATTGCATACGAGACATGCCCTCCGTCCAATTGACCGATGGGAAAAAGATTCATCGCCGTCACGAACAATCCGAACCATCCCGTGCAGAGAAACGGATAGTGATACATTTCGCTCATCGGCGGCACAAATTGATCCATCGGGTGCGTCAGCAGCAGCGACAGCGATTCGTACATGATGGATGTGCCAAAACGCAATTCCAGTCCGCCGCCGCTGTGTTTCAAAAAATAATCCGGGTGTATCGAAAGAATGAATTCCTTTCCAGGAAGATGCGTGAAGCCGTAAATGAGCACGGCAAGGCTGGCAATGAATCCTGCGATCGGGCCGGCCACGCCAATGTCGAACATTGCCCGCTTGGACGGAACGGGCGTTCGTGTCTTAATGACTGCGCCGAGCGTGCCAAAATTCAGAAATCCGGGCATCGTGGGGAAGGGAATGAAAAAGGGCAGCGTGGCATCGACGCCGTGCAGGCGCGATGCGAAGTAATGGCCGAATTCGTGCGTTCCGAGTATGAACAGGAGCGCCGCCGCGTACGGGAGCCCGGCGGCGATGTTCGCCACGTCAAACGGATCGACGTTCAGCCAGGCAGCCCCGGCGACAGCGGTCGTGAAAAATGTTGCGGCAAATAACGCCGTATGCAATAAGATTTTTGGTGCGGACATAGACGATGCGAAGTTTGGTACACAATGGAAAAAAAGACTCAGTAATAAACTACGAACAAAAAACTAAAAATCAACATTCATTCCGAATCCCGTATACTTTTCCTTCTGGTCGTAATATTCGCCGTGAATATTGTATCCGTTAAAATAGACGGCAAAAAATTTCACACCGTGTCCGCCCCATGCACCCACTTTGATCCCGGCCTGCATATCGTGGCGCGTCTCCGCATCGATGATCTTCATGTATGTCGCCTGATACGCGATGTAGGGGTTCACATTGTGTGTGAGCTCAAGGTGATATTCCGCCCCGACCACTCCGGATATTCTTGATAATCCGCGCGGATCAACATGGAAAAGGTATGCGCCCCCCACGTATGCGCGCGTGCTGCCCTTGAGCAGGGAAGGTTCGAACGCGAGCGTGAGCTCCACAAATTCGCGGCTGTAGACCTGCGGCGGGTGGTTGTCCTTCCACTGGCCGATCGTATTATTGTAATGGCCGTCCACAAAATGCGCGCTGATATGGCTTACACGCAGCCGCGCGGCCATTGTGCCCGAGTGATGCAGGCGGAACATATTGACAT
Organism: uncultured Ignavibacteriota bacterium; assembly: GCA_903884005.1. GTDB lineage: Bacteria > Bacteroidota > Ignavibacteria > UBA10030 > UBA8401 > CAISDA01. The sequence goes on from CAISDA010000044.1 coordinate 31,625, forward strand.
TGAACCCGAATAGATAATCCGACGCGTCCACCGGGAAGTGAAAATCGTTTTCCCCGCGCAGCAATGTATACGTGAAGAAATCGGTTCCGAACGTGAATGCGAGACTGTCCGTTGCGTATTGGATCAGGTCGATGGAATTGCCGATGTCCAGATCGAGTTTGTTCTCTCCGGACTGCACGACGAATCCGACACGCGGTTCGAACGCGTTTGCAACGAGGGGACGAAAGAGCAACCCGGACGGCACGAACGAAAAGTCCCCCGCCTGCGCTGCGGTGAACGAGAGGATGATGACAATGGATAGCTTGCGTGCAAGAGAAAATAAAGAATGCTGTGTCATAGGTATATTTTTCGTACCTGCTCACCCTGATCAATAGTCCCTGTCATTCTGAGGGAGCTCGAGCGACCGAAGAATCTAAAAAGTATAAATTACAGGTACCAATGATTCATTGATACCGTCATCGATCGCGTGTAGATTCTTCGCTTCGTTCAGAATGACATTGATTTGGATGCAGACTGAGTATTTACGTAGTATTATTATTGGTAGAATGTGTTCTTCAATCAATGTTGAATGGCATATAATTACTGTATAATGAACCAGATCGGATTCGTGTAACAGTATCCGATCTCATCGTATCCGGTACCGTTCTCGGTCTCGGCTTCGATGCGCATGTAGCCCCGTCCCGATGGAAAGGGAATATCGAGTGTTTCTTCGAACTCATACAGTCCCGTGCAATGAAACGCATGGGCTGTGTATTCGTGATCTGTGGTCTCGGTTGTGCCGAGTATCCTGATCGAGGTGAACGAGCCGAATTCTTCCGTCGATCGCGCATGAACGCGAACAGTTGCATGAGTGCATTCGATCGATCCGCCGAGGCCGGCGATCGCACCGTTGTCACCGGCGATCTCGGCAATGACGGCGGGACCGCTCGTGACGAAGCTCTCTCCGCGACGCAGGGCGTCCAGGATCTGCTCCTCGCCGATCACCGGAACATGGACGCCGGTCCTGATCTTTCCGAAGAGCTGTTGATCCCATTCCCTGATGGTGAAGAAGGGAATGCCGATCTGCCTGAAGCTGTTGAAATTCCCGTGCGCGTCGTTGCCGCCCGCAATGAAGATGTGTCGTCCTCCAAGGAGCAGCGCTTTCCACGTTTCGAGGCCGCGTGTGAACGCCCGGTTGAAGACGCCGTTTAATATTTGTATACCGGTGAGCCGCGCATGATTCATATCGTGTGTGGACCATGAACCGCGCCGGATGAGCAGCCATTGGAGCAGTGGTGCCGGTTCCGATGGATGGCCGGCATACGCTACCGTATACTCGTCCATATCTTCCAGCACTTCGGGAATGTTGTGCTCCGGCTGCGTATGAAACCAGTGCTCGGCGCCATCGCCCGTGCCGTGAAAAAATTTTCGTGCCCCATACAGCAGCAGGTGCACGTTACGGCCGAGGCTGTTGCCGCACGACACCTCTTCACCGCGTATGACGGCGAATGACGTGTCGCGCGAATTCACAGTGTCGACTTCATCCTGAAACTGATGCCACTTGGGAAGCGCCGGATCGTTCTTTAAATAATTGTCCACCGCGTCGTCGAGGTCGTACGAATGGTCGGTCACGCAAAAAAACGACTGTCCCATTGCTTTGCATAATGCTACGCCGGCTTCAACGGGCGAGCCGTATTCCACCTGATCGTCCGTGTACGACGAATGCGTGTGGGCGTCGCCTTGTCTCCAGTCCGGAAACGAGGGCATCGGATGCCGCGCGCGATAGACGCGAAAATTCCGGTGCGAGGCCGAGCGGTAATTGTCGTTCGTGCACTCGCGCACGGTGCCGTCGATCGAGTACCGGATGACTATTTGTATGTCGAAGAATCCGAAGAGGCCGCTGAGTTCTCCGGAGAAGGGAATGGACGCGATGGTCCACCAGAATTTTGTCCGGGCCCTGCGCTGCCCGGCACTGTCTTCACCGCACAGCACGATGCGCGCGCGCGCGCGCCCGTCGTGATGCACGTGCGCGATGACGGTGATGATGTCAGCGGGATACGCGTCCGCATCCTTCACGAGCAGGAGCACCGGCAGCGCCGTTGATGGTTCGAGCCGATGCGGGAGATCGGCGAGGATCTCCGGCTCCGACTTCTTCAGCCAGCTGAAAAAATATTTGAATCGATAATGCGTTTCGGCGTACGCAAACACGGGTAAGAATGGTATCATGGGCGGATAATCGATAAAAAATGGCCGATCCGCTCTTCAAGCAGATCGTCGTGCTGCGTGTGATCCTTCCAACCGGCATAGGTGCGGGATCGTTCCAGGGCCCGGTTCAGATCGAAGCCCGATTGGCTTTCCGAATACACGATCTTCATCTCGCGCAGGCGTGTCGCCACATATTCCTGTTCGGTTTGTCCGGGTGTCGGCACGAGGACCGCATTTTTTCCGAGCGCTGCCAGGTCCATCACGGAGCTGTACCCCGAGCGCGAGATGACGCACTGTGACCCCATCAGCACGCTGTTCAACTGGTCTGCGGTGAGGTTAGACACGATCTCCACTGTCTCCGCGTCGCGGCTCGTGTCGTGCCTCTCGGGGATGCCCTGCACAATGATCACGCGAAGCGTTGTGCCGCGCAATTGCTTGCGCACAATAGTTTCGAACATCGTCCGCTGCGGTTCGGGGCCCGAAAGGACCACCGCCAGGTCGTATGTATTGTCCGCGGAGGCTGTGCGTGTGAAGCGCGACAGGGGCCCGATAAAAAATGCATTGCGCGGAAGCGGCATGCCGTGCGACAGGTCTCCGGACAAATTCACCTCGCCCTCACTGTCGGGGATCCAGCATTCGGTGAATCGGCCGATGACCGATGCATGTGCCCGGCGAAGCAGCCCCTGCAGCCGAGTAAAGGGAGGAGGCGCCATGATGTTGAGCTGATGCGTCATATAGACGCATGGCAGCGACGACGAATACAATCCGAACCGGTTATCCGAAATGATGCCGTCGATGCGCCAGTCGCGAATCATTCGCTTCATCTGCATGCGCTCTCTGGCGAACGACGAGAGGATGTGCGGCATTTGCAGGAGCATGGAAAGGAGCAACGACGACGTGTGGCCATAGCGTATGTCGAGATCGCGAAGGCGGTGCAGTTCCAGGTCCGGAAATTCGTTCTTTAAAAAATCATACGGCCGTCCGTCGGCTGCAAGCACCACTTCGGCTGAGCGGTCGCGTAATGTTCGAATGATCGGAATGCAGCGGCTCGCATGGCCCAATCCCCAGTTCAAGGGAGCGACGAGTATTCGTTTTTTTCGCGCTACGGCCATGCTAGAATTTTCTCTCTTTCCAGACGACTTTTCCGCCAAGGTAGACAACGAACGGAATCAGAACAACGTACGCGAGGAAATACAGTTCGAACACGAGAAAATGACGCAGGTGTGAGCGTTGTCCGGTGCGGCGCAGAAGCGCAAAGAGGAATCCGAAATCGGCGGCGGCTTTGAGTGCCATCCCGCCGATGAACACCGGCGCGCTGAAAGACGAGGGGAACAGCACTTCGGCAATGATGCCGCAATGCACAGCAAGTCCGACGATCAGCAGCAGAATTCCCTGAGGCTGTATTTTTTTCCCTCCCACCGCCCACCGCCGCTTTTGACGGTAGAGGTCGATCCAGCGTTCGCATGCGCCGCTCGTGATGAGCGTTGCGGGCTCGACGGGAAACCGGTAGTTCCAGCGCCCAGTGGACACGATCGCTTTGAAGAGCGCAAAATCTTCGGTCACACTGAACGGAATTCCCCGGTATCCTCCGACCTCATTATAGGCGCTCCGGCGGAATGAAAAATTATTGCCGATGCAGCTCATCGGCATCTTCAGGCCGATCGCCGCCGCTCCGATGCCCAGAATGTACGCGAGGTCGAGCGACTGCATGCCGCTGAACCATCCTTTCACGTTCAAGAGCGTGAACCCGGCGACAATACCGATATCCTGTGAAAAATAACGGACGGTCTGCCGTACCCATAACGGGTTTGCCGTGCAGTCTGCGTCCGTCATCATCACGATGTCGCCGTGCGCCGTGTCGATGCCCTGCGCAAGGGCGTTGGCTTTGCCGTGTATCGCCCCCTGCGACGGGAGCGCGTTGACGAGACGGATGCAGGCATTGCTGCGGGCAGCCTCTTCGACGATGTCGGCGGTGCGGTCCGATGACTGGTCGTTCACCACAATGATTTCGAGTTTGTCTTTGGGATAGTCGAGCTCGGTGAGCGATGCCAGGCAGGCGCCGATGGACTGTTCTTCATCCCGAGCGGCAACAACGACGGAGACGATGGGTTCGTTCTCCGTCACGAGCGGGTACCGCGTTCGCGCAAGGCCGATGAGGAGCACGATGCCCTGTAAAAAGTATGCGGATGTTGCCGCAAGAAATATGAACTCTATCGTCGTCATTGTAATCGTTGGAATGTGAAACCGGAATCCTTCATCCGATGGAGTGTCCGATCGAGCAGCGGAGCGATGCGCCCCTCGGTCAATCCGTTGTCGTGGAAAACGACGATCGCGCCGGGGGCGAGGCCCTTCATGGTGCGCGAAAGTATCGTCCCGTCCGTCCGCTTCGAAAAATCGCCCGTCATGATGCTCCACATGACGATGGTGCAGCCAAGCTCGCGAGCGGCCGCGATGGTGTTCCACGAGAACATGCCGAACGGCGGCCGGAACCAGCGCGTCGTGATGCCCGTGCACGATTCGATCATGCCGGATGTCGTGCGTATCTCGTCGATCGTCCGCTGTTTCGAGACGGCAAGCATGCGGGTATGCGAATACGCATGAATGCCGAGCGTGTGTCCGCGGTCGGCTGTTTCGCGCACCAGCGCTTCGCGCCCGGCAATGTTGCAGCCGCTCAAAAAAAATGTCGCGCTCACCTCATGCGACCTCAGCACATCGAGCACCGCCGGAGTGGCGCGCGGATGCGGGCCGTCGTCGAATGTCAGGAATATTCCGGGTGCATCCACACGCCAGAGCAGCGATGGAAAGATACGTGAATGCAAAGTTGTTGTCCGAAGAAACATAAGACCGCAGTCTGTTCGCCTGCGGCGAACTTTTTTCTCTGAAGGACCTCGCTGCCGTTACATCGGTGCGATGCAGGGCGAGATGGTATCTCGCCCGCTCGAGCGAAGCGGTGCAAGTTTTGGTGTTAGTTGCTTAAGATGAACAGTTATGCCGGCGTTTTCATGTCGCGAATTTTCGGCAGCCGTTCGATCGATGTCCGCGGTTTGGGAACGCCGCCGAGCAGTTCGGCGAAGTACGGCTGGATGGTGCCGAACGCATCCTGCATCGACGTGTATGAGGATGTTGCAAAATACTGATACCAGCCGCAGTGCTTGTCGCATGCCGTCATGACGTTGCGCAGCTGCTGCGCGTGCTGCGTGCGCACAAAATCCATCAGCGGCGTTTCGAGCAGGTTCATGCCGCGATACGGCAGCACGCGGCAGGGATAATAGAGCGCCCCGTCCGTGTCGATGATGATCGACGACGACGAGCACGTGCCGCGCTCCACGTTGCCGTAAAAAGTATCGGGCGTGATGATGACGTTCGGAAACTGTTTTTTGAGCGAAAGGACCTTGTCCCGGAATGCGAAAAATTCCGGATAGTAGTCCTTCGTGCCCTCAAGATGCACCGCCGGCATGATCACGATCTTGGCACCCGCCTCCCAGCAGCGCCGCACTTTATAATCGAGCCTGTCGATGTCTTTGTTCGTCACAACGGTCTGCACGCAGACGCTCGACCCGAACGCCACGTACTCTTCAAGTTCGTCGAACATTTCGAGATTGACATGCCCTTCATCGATCGAAATGTGAAGGAAGTCGATGTACTTGCAAAAGTCGCGCATCGGATAATTCGTCGTGAGGCCTCGCTCGCTCGTGGTGATCATCAGATAAAACGGCTGTCGGCGGGCATACTGCAGCACCTCAAGAAAATCGGGGCGCAGCAGCGGATCGCCGCCTTCCATGCTTAACAGGAAAATGCTGGACTTGCCGATGTTATCGAGCACTTTGAACACATCGGATGTCGGAAGGCCCGGCTGCTGATCCTGCCACAAATTGCAGAAGCGGCACTTGAAATTGCACGTCAGGTTGATCTTGTAGGAAGCGTAAAACGGATAGGTGACGCCCTGCTCCTGGTGACGATAATTGTGCCATAAATACTTCATTGTCTCTGCATACTTTGCCGCGGGAAGATAACGCATAGCCATTCTTTCACGTAAAATGAATTCGAGGATGTTCCTCTGCCTGCCGGATGGACATAAAAATACCAATAATGTCGACGTGTTGCAATCAATTCTTCGCGTCCGGCGAATTTGCCCGTTCCAGGATCCTTCCCTTCCATTCGAATTTTCCGAAATAGCCGCCGGCGACGGCCATGAAGATCACGGGTATGTGCACGACGGCTGCGGGGATAAAATATTTCATCAATCGGCGTGTCTGTGTGAGTCCGGTGAATTTATGGAGGATGAGATAATCGACAACCAACTTGGGAATATATCCTGCGGCGAAGAGCGTGAAATACCCGCTCTAAAAAAACGACATGATACCGGTTCCCAGCAGCAGCAGGTAATAGACGAATGTGGAGATGAGGAAGAGCAACGTATCGGATCGATAATCGGATGTCTGCGCAGCCCACCGCATGCGCTGCAGCATGAATCCCTTCCACGTGGCGACGGGGTATGTGGTGACCTGAGCCGCGGCATCGAGCACGAACCGTACGGTGTACGATGTTTCAGAGGCGATGCGCTGCGCAAGAAGCGAGTCGTCGCCCGTGTTCAAATGCGCCAGCGCGGTGTATCCTCCGGCCTGGTCATAGGCCGATCTCCGGTACGCCATGTTCGATCCGTTGCAATTATTCACCGATGCATTGCCGATGGCGCCGGCGGCGCACGCCGTGTGCGAAAGGAAGTCGAGAAATTGAATGCCGAAGAGGAGCGGCGGGACGCGCTGTTTGTTCATGAAAACGGTTGTGCCGGTGACAACGCCGACAGAGTCGTCGAATGAGCCGACGCACGCAGAGAGCCAGGACGGCGGTACGAAGCAATCGGCATCGGTCGTGAAGATGATCTCGCCCGTGCTTTCGTTGATGCCGTACTGCAGCGCGTTGATCTTCGGCGAGACTCCTGCCGGCCGGTCCAGCACACGCAGCAATCTGAGCGAGGGGTGGCCGCCGCAGAGCGCTGTGACGATCGCCGCTGTTGCGTCTGTGGACTGGTCATCGATGACAATGATCTCGAATTTATCGGACGGGTAATCCTGAGCTAGAAGGGAGGCGACACAGCCGCCGATCGCGTCTTCTTCGTTGCGCGCGGGGACCAGCACCGTGAGGTGCGGCTGAGAGGTATTGGTTCCCCTTCGGTGCCGGGACAAGCCTGTGTAAAAGGACAGGATCTCTCGGACATAGACGGCACAGGAGGCGGCAAGAATGACGGCAAGCAGCAGAGTAACGGTCATGACGATAACTTATCGTTTATGTGATGTGAAGAGTGCCGAGATCCCCAGCAGGGCCGGAACAACAATGTTGACGGTGAAAACGCACAGCGACGCATTGAGCGAAGCCGCCGCCGTAACACCGGCGCGCGTGTAAAAAAAAACGGATGCGCTCTCGCGGATGCCAAGGTCGCCGATCGAGATGGGCAGAATTATGGACTTCACGAACAGCACGATCGGAACGCAGAGCGCAGACGCTGTCAACGGCGCGTCGGTAAATGCGTTGACGAAGCAGTGGTACTGAAGAATGATGACGCCGAAGAGCGCGGCAGTCAGGAGCGTCAGTGTTTGTCCGCTCGCATTCGTGAAATCGGTTTCAAATACTGTTACCGCCCCGAACAAACGATGGCTCCGTATCCGTTGCGGAAGGCGCTCCAGAAGCGATTTGGTCAACGACGGAAACAGGAACCCGGCCGCGACCGCTCCAAGAAGTCCATAGGAAGCCACGGTCAATCCAATGCCCCAGACCGCAGGAAGAAAGAGCGGGAAGAACATGAGCGCGCTCAGCGTGCCCGACGCGATCGTTGCACCCAGGACGTACAGCTTATCGACCGCGGACATTGACAGGACCGACGCGCGGTACCGGGCGTCGAGTCCGAAGAGGCGTCCGCCGATCTCTCCGATCTGTCCCGGTGTGAAGAATCCAGCCGTGAATCCTGCACTCAGCGATGCGAAAACGGATGCATTACTTGCCGGAACGCGAATGAGGCGCAATAAAAATTTCCACCGTGCAAATTGAAGGCCGACATTGACCGCGGCAAGGCCCGCACCGGCAGCGAGAAAATCAATCCGGGCTGTTCGCACGGATGCGATCAATGCGTGGATGTCGACGTACCACACCAGTCCCGCCAGCAGCGCGGCGCCGGCAGCGGCTTTCAGCATGAACACAAACACGGGATGCCTGTTGCTCCAATGCAGGAGAGGGTGCGGAGTTGGGCTCATGTTACGAGCGTGTGCCTTTCCACTCGAACTGGCCGAGATACCCCACTGGACCGATAATGAGATTATAGAGGACAAACATCACTTCGAGCGGCACCATCTTCCGCACCAGTTCTTTGTTCCCGAACAGCCGGGTTCCCTGGTTGAGGACGTACCAATCGATGAGCAGTTTTAAGGCACAAAGGACAATGCCGTAGAGCGGAAAAATGATGAGCGTTAAGAGCGCAAGCGCATTGAATCCGTGGGCGCACGCAAAAATGACCTTCATGCGGCGGGGATAATATTTGCCGGCAGAAAAATGGCGCTTCCGCTGATTCACGAATTCTTCGAGTGCCACGGGAGGCTCGGTGACCACAACGCTGTCGACCGACGTCATATACCGGATCTGCCACGATGTCTCGCGCTGCACCAATTGTATGAACAGGTCGTCGTCGCCGCTGAGCGATTGTTTGATCTTCCCGAATCCGCCCACTTCGTTGAACACCGCGCGGCGGTAAGCAAAATTTCTGCCCGTGCACATGTAGGCGCTGCGCAGACCGATGCCTGCTGCCGTTCCGATCGTATTTTTCAATTCTTCGTACCGAAGAAAGCGGTCGCCCCACCGGTGCTCGAAGGAGTCCGTGGCGCGCCATTCAAAGGGGGAATATCCGGCAACCACGCCAACCTCGGGCGTGAACGCTTTTACCACCTCGCGCAGCCATTGCTGCGGGGGATAAGAATCCGCATCGGTGAAAAGCAGCAGGTCATGTGTTGCGTTGCGAATGCCTTCGTCGAGCGCGAATTTTTTTGGAGGGAGATCCGCGGAGGGGCGCTCGATGTCGATCAATTTGATGAACGGAAATTTTTTGCGCATGCTCATCACGATCTCTGCCGTGTCGTCCGTGGAACGGTCGTTCACAACGATGATCTCGTAGAGGTCCTTCGGATAATTCTGTTTCACCAGCGCATGAAGGCAGCGGCCGATGTACTTCTGTTCGTTGCGCGCGGCGACAATGATCGAAACGGAGAGCAGCTCGGAATTCGTCGGATAGGAGAGACGGCGCAATCCTCTGATGATGAGGAAATGGATTGCGGCGTATGCGGCAAAAAAGAACGCAGCGAGAATATACCAGAAGGATGTCAACATAATATAAGAAAATACTGAAAATGCCTGTTGGAAGCAACGAAGAACATCGAAGAACATGCAAAAGATCGGGAGATATATACGCGCGTGAAAAATCCGCCTGCATTGATAGTCACCCGCTTTTTGACTATTTTAGATATATCCATTTTTCCTTCACATCTGATCTTGGAGCATGTCAAATAAACTCATAGCAATTGTTGGAAGGCCAAACGTAGGTAAATCTACGCTTTTTAATCGCCTCATCGGCGCACGCGAGGCAATCGTGCACGATGCTCCCGGAGTGACGCGCGATCGTCATTACGGCACGGCAACCTGGTGCGGCAAATCGTTTACGCTCATCGACACGGGAGGCTATGTTCCGGCCTCCGATGACGTGTTCGAACGTGCCATACGCGAACAATCAGAAATTGCCATGGCCGAGGCCGATAAGATCATTTTTGTGGTCGACGGCCAGGAAGGTGCGACGCATATCGACAAGGATATCGCAGACATCCTCCGCAAATCGCACAAGAAGGTCATGCTGGTGGTCAATAAGATCGACGGACCGAAGCAGGAAGTTGCCGTCTCCGAATTTCACCGCTTCGGACTCGGCGAACCGATCTCGCTGGCCGCGCTTGGCGGACGACGGATCGGCGATTTTTTGGACGACCTCACCGCGGAATTTCCGCTCGATGAAGAGGAGCCGCAGGAAGATACGCTGTTGAAGCTTGCCGTCATCGGAAAGCCGAACGTCGGCAAGTCGTCGCTTGTCAATGCGCTTCTGGGCAAAGAGCGGTCCATTGTGACGCCGATCGCCGGCACAACGCGCGATTCGGTCGATTCAATGATGACGTACGAAGGCGAAGACATACTGTTCATCGACACGGCCGGCCTGATACGCAAGGCGAAAATACGCGAAAGCGTCGATTTCTTTTCAGCGATCAGAACGCTTAAAAGCATTGACCGCTGCAATATTGCGCTCGTATTGTTCGATGCGAAAGTGGGTGTCGACAAACAAGACCTCCGTATCGTGCAGACGGTCATCGAAAAAAACCGCGGCGTGGTGCTCGCGGTCAACAAATGGGATCTCATCGAAAAGGATACCAACACGGCAAAGGAATACGAAAAAGATGTCCGGGATAAACTGCGGACATTCGATTTTGTCCCGATCATCTTTGTTTCGGTGCTCACGCGGCAGCGCATTTTCAAGCTGCTGGACCTCGCGAAGGCGACGCATGCCGAACGGTGCAAACGCATCCCGACCGCGGAACTGAATGATAAACTGCTCGCCGATATCGCACATTATCCGCCGTCGACAAAAACGGGAAGGGATGTGAAGATCAATTTCATCACGCAGGTGCGCCAATCGCCGCCGGTGATCGCCTTTTTCGCCAACGAGCCGCAGCTTGTCACCGATAATTACAAGCGGTATCTCGAGCACCGCGTCCGGGACCACTGGGGCTTCACGGGCGTGCCCATCACGATCGCGCTCAAAAATAAAAATAAAGATTAGCAGCGTCATCCGGGTGCAAGGAACGACCCGGATCGCACGATCACAATCATATTCATCATCGGGGTTATCATGAAAAAAATTAATAATTTATTCATCATCGACCATCCGCTTGTGAAACGAGATGTGTCCATTCTGCGCGACAAAAGAACACCGAACCATCTGTTCCGGACCGTGATGTCGCGCATTGCCGGAATGATGGCGTTCGAGGTGACGAAAAATTTTTCGGTGGATACGTTCGACCTCAACACGCCGCTTGAAAAAACGACAGGCTACAAACTGCACGATGAGATCGTCATTGTGCCGATCCTTCGGGCCGGCCTGGGAATGGTGGAGGGCTTTTTGAACGTGCTGCCGGAAGCGCGCGTCGGCCACGTCGGGCTCTACCGCGACGAGGAAACCCTGGAACCGGTCGACTATTATTCGAAATTTCCAAGCACGCTCTCCAAGAGTCTTGTGCTCCTGATCGACCCGATGCTCGCCACCGGCGGAAGCGCCAAGGCGGCACTGTCGTTCATGAAGAGCAAAGGCGCCAATAATATCCGCATGGTGAGCCTTGTCGCGTCGCCGGCGGGCGTGCAGATCGTCGCAAAAAATCATCCCGATGTGCCGATCTATTGCGCGGTGGTCGACCGCGGTTTGAATTCAAAAGGGTATATTCTTCCCGGCCTCGGCGATGCGGGCGACAGAGTGTTCGGAACCGAGTCATGAGATTGTTCATCCTGGGGCTGCTGTTCCTTCTCTGTGCAACAGGAAGCGCGCCTGCTCAAAAAATTCCGGACGAGCAGCTGCACCAGAAAATAAGTGCCGGTATAGACTGCACCGTGAAACAGGATTATGCGGGAGCCCTTCGTTTTTTTTCGGCTGCCGCGGCCGCCTCTCCGTCCCATCCGGCACCGTATATTTATTGGGCGGGAGCGCTGCAGGCACAAAGCACCGATAATGGCAGAGAGTTCCCTCGGGAAGTGTACGATTCGCTTCTTGATAGGGGAGAAGCGAATGCCGAAGCGATGATCCGGCGCGAACCCGGCACTCCCGATGGGTACTACTATGCCGGAACCGTGCTTGCATACCGGGCGTATTCCTCGTCTGAGAACGGAAACTGGGCGGGAAGCATCTACCAGGGCGTGAATGCTGCAAAACAATTTGAGAAAGCCCTCGAGCTCAATCCCCGGTATTTTGACGCCATGAACGGGCTCGGCACCTATTACTATTGGCGGAGCAAACTGGCATGGGTGCCGTTCATCGCCGACAGACGCGCCGAAGGCATTTCCATGGTGATGTCGGCTGCCCGGCGAAGCCTTTATGAACGGGGTGTGGCCTTGAACAGTCTGATGCTGATCCTGATCGAGGAGAAGCGATACAGCGAGGCCGAAGACGCCGCTAATGACATGCTCGGGGAGATCCCGAACCAGCGGTCGTTCCTTTGGGCCTTGATGACCCTCTATGAAGCGACCGGGAATGCGGCGCAGCTGAAAAAAATTGTTCCGCGCCTGCTTGAGAGCATCGTCTCGGCGCCGGTGGTGAATTATTATAACGAAGCGGCCTGCCGCGTGAAGCTGGCGCAATACGCATTCGACGAAGGCAATTACGTGCGTGTGCTGGAGGAATGCGATACGGTGCTGGCGCTGAAAAAAGTCGATGCACTGTCCCGAAAATCGCTGCGCAAAAAATATGCCATGGCCGAGAATTTGATGAAGGATGCCAAAATACAATTGGCCCGGAAATAATGATATCATACTGATGAACGCATGATTCAACCGATCTATCAAAAAAAGCTCGATGATCTGCTGGCTGTCTGCCGTATCAACCTTCGCACCGTCAACGAAGATTTGATCGCGCGCGCATTCGAGTTCAGTCTCGAAGCGCACAAGCACGACATACGCGATTCCGGCGAACCGTACTTCAATCATCCGTACGAAGTCGCCATGGTCGTCGCCAAAGAGATCGCGCTGGACGACATCTCCGTTGCCTGCGCTCTGCTGCACGATGTCGCCGAAGATACCGAGTTCACCATCAAGGACATCCGCGCCGAGTTCGGCGATACGATCGCCGGGATCGTCGACGGCGCGACGAAAATCAGCGATATCTTCCGCAGCCATGAAATAACGCAGGCCGAGAATTACCGCAAACTGCTCCTGTCCATGGTGAACGACATCCGCGTCATGATCATGAAATTTGCGGACCGTCTGCACAATATGCGCACGCTCGAATATCTGCCGCCCGACCGGCAGCAGCGCATCGCCAAGGAAACATTCGACATCTATGCGCCGTTCGCCCACCGCTTCGGGCTGGCGAAGATCAAATGGGAACTGGAAGACCTCGCGTTCAAATACCTTCAGCGAAAGGAATATGAAGAGATCGCCCACGCCCTGAATTCGAAACGGCGCGAACGCGAACAGTATATCAGGCGGTTCATCGTTCCGATCGAGCATCGTCTCGGCGCCGAAAAGATCAAGTTCGAGATCGAAGGCAGGCCGAAGCACATCTTCAGTATTTACAATAAAATGGTGAAGCGCGGCAAGCCGCTCGATGAAATTTACGATATGTTCGCCGTCCGCATCATCCTGCTCACCGAGGATAACAACGAATGCTTCACCGTCTACGGCATCATTTCGGAGATCTATAAGCCGATCCCGGAACGCTTCAAGAATTACATCTCCATTCCTAAAAAGAACGGATACCAATCCCTGCACACGACGGTCGTGGGCCCCGAAGGCAAAATGGTGGAAGTGCAGATCCGCACGCGCGGCATGCACGACGTGGCCGAGCGCGGCGTTGCGGCGCACTGGCTCTATAAGGAGGACGATTCGGCGCCGACGGTGGACTCCGATATCGAAAGCTGGGTGAATTGGGTCCGTGAGATCTTCGAACAAAAATCGGGCGATGAAGCGGCCAAGGAACTCACGGAGAGTTTCAAAGTCGCGCTCTATCAGGATGAGATTTACGTCTTCACGCCGAAGGGGGACCTGAAGATCCTGCCGAAAGGGGCGACGCCGATCGATTTCGCATTCGAGATCCATTCGAATGTCGGACAGCATACGATCGGCGCCAAAGTGAACGGCCGCATCACGCCGCTCAATACGATCCTGCAAAGCGGCGACCAGGTCGAGGTTCTGACGTCGAAAAAACAAACCCCCAATCTCGACTGGGAAAAAATTGCGATCACGCACAAGGCCAAAGCGCACATTCGGCGATGGGCCAAAGAAGAAATGCGCGAGAAGATCGACCAGGGCCATGAACTCTGGGACAAGAAAATCAAAAAAGCGAAGATCCACATCAACGACGATGAACTGACAAAGTTCGTGCACGGCCAGAAGATCGATAACACGCAGATGTTTTACCTCGCCATCGCCAACGAGGAGATCAATCCCGACAAAATGATCGACCTCATGACGAGGGCCATCAATCCGTCCGAACCGCCAAGGGAAGCGCCGGATGCCCCCGCGAAAATGTTCACGAAATTCGTGGAAACGGCCCGCGGCATCACCAGCGGCATCACGCTCTTCGGTTCGAACGACAATTTCATGCATAAGTACGCAAAGTGCTGCAATCCCATACCGGGCGACGAGATCACGGGATTCATCACGGTGGGCGAGGGCATTAAGATACACAGGAAAAATTGCCACAACATACAGGCGATGCGGGCGCACGGCGATGCGCGAATTGTCGAAGTGCAGTGGCCGTCCACCGGCACCGCCGACTTCATCGCCGGGGTCAAACTCTCGGGGCACGACAGGTCGGGGCTCCTGAACGACATCACGCAGACCATTTCGGGATTCAATAATACGAATATCCGCAGCGTCTCCATCAACACGAAGGATACGATGTTCGACGGCAATTTCATTCTCTGGGTGAAGGATATCGCACACCTCAACGCGATCATGGACAAATTGAAGAAAGTCAAAGGGATCACCAAAATTGAACGATTCGAAGAGTGACGTTCTCACGCGTGTGCTGGGCCTTGATTATGGAAGCGTCCGTATCGGCGTCGCACTGAGCGATCCGTTGAAAATCATCGCACAGGGATACACGACAATAGACAACACGTCTCGGTTCTTCGAGCAGCTTGTGAAGATCATCGCGGAGAAAAATGTGACACTCATCGTCGTCGGGCTCCCGCTGACGCTGAAAGGGGAGCGGGGAATCAAGAGCGATGAGGTCGATGATTTTATCGTGAAGCTGAAAATGAACACCCCGCTTGATGTCGTGCAATGGGACGAGCGGTTCACATCCAAGAGCGCCCAGCAATCCATCATCGCCATGGGCACGAAGAAAATGAAGCGCCGCGATAAGGGGAAGATCGACGAAGTTGCCGCAGCGATCATGCTGCAGGGATTTTTAGACCAGACGAAACGTTCACTCTGCTGCTGATATGGAATCCACATTGATCGTTCATCGCGCAACCGCCTGGGTGCGGTCACATAAGGCCGCATCGGTCGGGTACGCCTTCCTCCTGCTGTTCCTGTCTCAATACGTGATGCTTCCCAACAACAGCCTGCAGGACCTCCGGAAAGAGAATCCCGGTGTGACGGCGTTGATGAAACAGCGCATCGATGAAGCCGATGAGGCGGGAAAAAAATTCTCGCTCTCGCAGTCATGGGTGCCGCTGTCGAAAATCTCGCCGCACCTCGTGCACGCGGTGATCACGTCGGAGGACGGCACGTTTTACGAACATGCGGGGATCGACTGGTATGAACTCGAAGAGTCGATAGAAAAAAATATGGAGAAGGGCAAGCCTGCCCGGGGCGGCAGCACCATCACGCAGCAGCTTTCGAAGAATCTGTTCTTTTCGACATCCAAGAGCTACGGGCGCAAGGCGAAGGAACTGATCGTGGCGCTCCGTATGGAGCGCCAGCTCTCGAAGAAGCGCATCCTTGAAATTTACCTGAACATCATCGAATGGGGCGATGGAGTCTTCGGGGCCGAAGCGGCAGCGCGCAAATATTTCGGCAAGCCGGCATCGCTCCTGTCGCGCGAAGAGGCGGCGCGCATGGCTGCCGTCATCCCCAGTCCGCTCAAACATGCACCCAACGCCGGATCGCCGTACGTCCTTCGACGGTCCTCGCTCATTCTCAACCGCATGGGCTCTCGCGGGTACTGAGAGGCCGGGGGCCCGATGCAGATTTCGAAAAAGGCCCGACATAGTAATACCTTAGCATATATAACTTTAATTGTCGTATATTCCATCCTCGTTGCACGTATCGGTTGGTTGCAGATGCTCGACGATACCCCTCAATGAAGAGAAAAAGAACGCTCGTCGGATCAGGAGACTATCATGACAGCAAGAAAAATTACCCCATCGAAAGCCGCCGCAATAACTCACGCCGCAAAGCCCGACCCGAAAAAGCATCGTGCGGTGCAAATACCTGCAGCGAAAACATCTTCAGCGAAGGCGCCCGCGGCAAAGGCGGCCCGCGTTCCACACGGTCAAGATTTCCCCATCGTCGGCATCGGCGCTTCGGCAGGCGGGCTTGAGGCATTGGAGCTGTTCTTTTCACATATGCCAAAAGGCAACGGCATGGCATTCGTTGTCATTCAACACCTCGATCCGAACCACGCCGGCATTATGCCCGAACTGTTGCAGCGGATCACGAGCATGAAGGTGAATCAGGCGACAGACCGGCTTCAGGTGCTGCCGGACTGCGTGTATGTGATACCGCCCAACAAAAGCCTGTCGCTTCTAAATGGCGCACTGCACTTGTTCGACCCCGTCGAGTCGCGCGGCCTGCGCCTGCCTATCGATATTTTTTTCCGTTCATTGGCCGACGACAGACAGGAAAAAAGCATCGGCATCATCCTCTCGGGCATGGGCTCCGATGGCAGTTTGGGTATCAAAGCCATCAAAGAAAAGAATGGCGTGGTCGTAGTGCAGGATCCCGCCACTGCCAAATACGACGGCATGCCGCGCAGCGCCGCCGCCGCCGTCATTGCGGACATCGTGGCGCCTGCAGAGGAATTGCCCGCCCAACTGATCGCCTTCATGAAGTATAGCCCGGTGATGAAGCCGGATCCGTACAACGATGAAAAAAATAAAAGCAACCTCGACAAGATCATCATACTCTTGCGCGAACATTCGGGCCACGATTTTTCCTTGTATAAAAAGAAAATATTGTTCCGCCGCATCGAACGGCGGAAGGGGATTCACCAAATAGACAAGATACAAAGTTATGTCCGTTTGCTGCAGGAAAATCCGCAGGAGATAGAGATACTCTACAAAGAACTGCTGATCGGCGTGACGAGCTTTTTCCGCGATGGGGCCGTGTGGGAAAAACTCAAGGAGCACGTGTTCCCGGCATTGATGGAGCAATTGCCCGATGGATATATACTGCGCGCATGGGTGACCGGCTGCTCGACCGGCGAGGAAGCGTATTCGCTGGCCATCGTGTTCAGAGAAGTGCTCGAAAAAATCGACCAGTACAAAAAATTATCGATGCAAATATTCGGCACCGATCTCGACAAGGATGCCATAGACAAGGCGCGCAAAGGTTCTTTTCTCGCAAACATTGCCGCCGATATCTCGCCCCAGCGGTTGAACCGCTTTTTTACCCCTGAAGGAGATGGCTACCGGGTGAATAGCACCATCCGCGAAATGGTGGTGTTCGCTCCGCAGAATCTCATTAAAGACCCCCCCTTCACTAAGCTCGACATTCTGTCGTGCCGCAATATGCTGATTTACATGGAGCCAGAATTACAAAAAAATTTGATGACGCTGTTTCATTACAGTCTTAATCCCGGCGGTGTCATGTTCCTTGGCACCGCAGAAACTCTGGGGTCGCAAAAAGAAGGGTTCGATGAGGTTGATGGCAAACTAAAAATATTTAAACGATCGCGAACAACAATGGCGGCCGATCTCATTAATTTTCCAAGTTCCTTTTATCACAAGGGAGAGCCTAAAACAATAAAGACTCCGCTTCAGACTGTTGAAAACATACAGACCCTTGCCGATCAGGTGTTGCTCCAGCGCTTCGCCCCCGCGAGCGTACTTGTCAACGACAAAGGCGACATCCTCTACATTACAGGCCGCACCGGAAAATACATTGAGCCTGCTGCCGGCAAAGCGAACTGGAACATCTATGCCATGGCGCGCGAAGAATTGCGGCACGAACTCCCGGGCGCATTCCGCAAGGCGATGCAAAACTTCGATCCTGTCATCGTTCACAATGTGAAAGTTGAAACCAACGAGGGCATTCAGTATGTGGATGTTACCGTTCAACGCATCGACAGCCCCGCTTCGATCAGAAACACGGTGATGATCGTCTTTGCCGCGGTCCCGGAAGTGAGTGACCAGGATCGGGGCGGCCCGAACACAGAAAAACAGCGTGTCGCCGGCCACCATAAAAAATTGGAGGCCGAACTGCAGCGAAGCTATGAAGACCTGCAAAGCACAAGGGAGGAAATGCAGACATCGCAGGAAGAGCTCAAATCGACGAACGAGGAACTGCAATCGACCAACGAAGAACTGCAATCGACCAACGAGGAACTCACAACATCCAAGGAGGAGATGCAGAGCCTGAATGAGGAACTGCAAACGGTGAACGTCGAATTGCAAAGCAAGGTGAGCGATTACGTCCGGGCGAATGACGACATGAAAAACCTGCTCAACAGCACCGAGATCGCCACGCTGTTCCTCGACAAGGATTTGAACATCCGCAGATTCACAGACGAGTTGACGAAATTATTTAAATTACGCACCGCCGATATCGGCAGGCCGTTTACCGACCTGGTTTCGGAATTGGAGTATCCCGACATTGAAAACCATGCACGGCAGGTGATCAAGACCCTGATATCGCAGGAAAATGCGATTACAACATACGACGCCAAGTGGTATACCGTGAGGATCATGCCGTATCGAACGCTCGACGACCGCATCGACGGATTGGTCATTACGTTTACTGATATATCGATAGCCAAGAATTTAGAGTCGGAATTGAAAAGGGCCAATGAGGCGCTTCGGATGAATAAGAGCGATCTCTGACGCACCTCAATAATTCATGCCGGTCTCACATGGATGCATAACAAAATGCAATTATGAAAACCACTGATAACGCATCAGTACCGATGATTCTTCGACATCAGGCGGAAAGCTTGTTGGAAAAAAAATTATCAAAGACCGCTTCACACCTCTCGGAAACCGAGACGATGAAATTTATGCACGAACTCGAGGTGCACCAGATCGAGCTCGTCTTGCAGAATGAAGAACTCATGCTGGAAAAAATCTCCACACAGGCTGCCATTGACTTGTTCGATTATGCGCCTTCAGGGTATTTTGCACTGTCAAGAAACGGTGAGATCATTCGGTTGAACATTGGCGGGTCGCACCTGCTTGGCAAGGAACGTTCGCGTTTGCTGAACAGCCTGTTCGGTTTTTTTGTTGCCGAAAATTCAAAGCCGGTCTTCAATCTCTTCCTGGAGCGTGTATTTACCGGCAAAGTCAAAGAGACCTCTGAGGTTGCCATAACTGCGGAGGGCAACGCTCCGAAATTTGTTCACCTGGCCGGTATCGTTTCCGAAAACAGCGGCCAGTGTCTCATCGCGGCAACTGATATCACCGAGCGCAAACAGATGGAGATGGAGGTACAGGATGCCAGGGAATATGCGGAAAGCATTGTGGAAACAATGCGTGAACCCCTCGTGGTGCTGAGCGCTGACCTGACAATTCTTACGGTCAATCGCAGTTTCTATGAAACATTCGCCGTAACACCCGCGGAAACGATCGGGAAATTTATTTACGATCTCGGTAACGGGCAATGGAACATTCCCAGGCTGCGAGTGCTTTTAGAAGAGATACTTCCTCACGACACCATGCTCAACGGCTATGAAGTCGAACATGATTTTCTCCATATCGGCCGAAAGGTGCTTCTGCTCAACGCTCGGGAGATCTTCAGAAAAAAAATCGGCTCGCACATTATCCTCTTGTCCATTGAGGACATTACGGAACGGAAGCGGTCTGAGCGACTTCAGGCGCAGGAAAGCGAACGCATTTCTGTCACGCTCCGGAGTATCGGCGACGGCGTGATCACGACCGATATTAACGGCACGATCGTGATGCTTAATAGATCGGCCGAGAAAATGACGGAATGGAAAACAGCCGATGCTGCCGGACGGCCTCTTTCGGACGTTTTTGTTATTATCAACGATCTCACACGCGAGACATGTAAAAATCCCGTTGAAGACGTGCTGACCTCCCGGGGTATCATCGAATTGGCCAACAACACATGTTTGATTTCAAAAAACGGGCTCGAGACCCTCATCGCCGACTCTGCCGCACCCATTTATGACATCCAGAGCCGGATCATCGGCGTTGTTCTTGTGTTCCGGGACATTACGAAGGAAAAAAAAATAAGTGATTCCATGCAGCAAATGCAGAAGCTGGAATCGCTCGGGGTCTTGGCAGGAGGCATCGCTCATGATTTCAACAATATGTTCGCCGGGATATTCGGGTATTTGGACCTGGCAAAAGAAAGCGCCGCTCTGCACAAAACGGATAAGATAGTGAATTACCTGGACAAAGCCTTTGGTGTATTCGATCGTGCTAAAGGGCTCACACATCAACTGCTCACATTCTCAAAAGGCGGTGCTCCGGTCCGTAAAACGATCCTGATGGCGCCGCTCATTCAGCATAGTGCGATCTTCGCCCTGAGCGGGTCTAATGCGTCCTGTCGCTTTGACCTGGCAGACAATTTGTGGCTATGCAATTGCGACGAAAACCAGATCGGTCAGGCCATAGACAATATTGTCATCAACGCGAAACAGGCGATGCCGATGGGCGGGAAAATTGTCATCACCGCCATCAACGTCAGGGAAGTCCTTGGCCATGCGGGAAGGTTTGTCCGAATATCGATAAAAGACGAGGGTATGGGCATGACCCAAGAAGTCCTCTCAAAAATATTTGACCCGTTCTTCACCGCCAAACCAACAGGTCATGGACTCGGACTCGCCACGGTCTTTTCGATCATACAACGGCATGACGGCTGGGTCGATGTGGAATCAACACCCGGCATCGGTACGATGTTCCATATGTTTATTCCCGCATCAGAGAAAGAAGAAATTCAGGGAACTGCTTACCAAGCGGCGCACCATGAAGGGACCGGGTCAATACTCGTTATGGATGATGAAGAATTTTTGCGGGACATCGTTGGCAGCATGTTGGAAAGCATGGGATATACCGTTGCCTGTGCGAAAGACGGACAGGAAGCTCTCGCGCTTTTCATCGATGCGGCGCGGCTGGGGCAGCCGTTCGTTGCTTCCATACTTGATCTGACGATTCCCGGTGGGATCGGCGGTAAGGAAATTGCAGCAGCAATGAAGAAAATAAATCCGAATTCCACCATCATCGCCTCCAGCGGTTATTCCGAAGATCCGGTGATATCGAATCCAACTCAGTATGGATTTACCGACAGGATCATCAAGCCGTATCGGAAAGAAGAGTTGGCGGAGCTCATGGAGCGGATCATGCAGAGATAGCTCACGCCGCATCTGTTGCTTTTCACCGCACCAATGGGTAACTTTTCGACTAAGGTTTTGTGCTGTCCAGGCGAGTGTGCGCGGGCGTGCGGAGCATGAACAATTTTCATGCAGCAAATTACAGGTCATTACCCTATGGGCGACGAACAGATACGGCCCGGTACGTTGTATATCGTGCCGACTCCGATCGGGAATCTTGAGGATATCACGCTCCGGGCGCTGAAGGTGCTCGGCGGCGTCGACCTTATCGCTGCCGAAGACACACGGACAACGAAGATACTGCTCGATCATTATGCGATACAGAAGCCGATGATCAGTTATTTTTCGCATAACGAAACGGTGCGCACGCCGCAGATCATAGACAAGCTCCTGCAGAACCTGTCGGTCGCCGTTGTCACAGACGCCGGCACGCCCGGTATTTCGGATCCTGCCCATGCCATTATCGCCGCGGCGATCGAGTGCCATATTCCGATCATTCCGCTGCCCGGCGCGACAGCGTTCATCCCCGCCCTCATTGCCAGCGGGCTGCCCACCCACGCATTCGTCTTCGAAGGGTTCCTTCCGCACAAAAAAGGAAGACGCACGCGCCTGGCGCTCTTGCGCGATGAATACCGCACCATCGTGCTGTACGAATCGCCGCACAGGATCATCCGCACGCTCGCCGAATTGGAAGAGGCGCTGGGAGATCGCCGTGCCGTCATCGGGCGGGAACTCACGAAAAAATTCGAGGAATTTCTGCGCGGGACTCTCTCGTCGATACGCTCGACGCTCGAAGGCCGGGCCATTAAAGGCGAGTTCGTGCTCGTCATAGAAGGCGCCGACCCACGAGCAAAATCCGAAAAATAATGTGTTCCCGAGGGGCATGTACGCTCTGTCGCTTCCTGCCGGCGGGAGCCTGCAAGCATGCCTTGTTCGTTCCCGTTAAAATTCCGCCGAGTATTTCAGGCCCAGAACCCACGAAAGCTGCACAGTCTGCGCCGCAAGTTCGCCCTTGGGCGTTACAAGATACGACAGATCAAGATACGCGCTCCTGGACTGTGTGCATTCAATAAAGATGCCCCTTGCCCCCGGCAATCGCAAGTTGGCTCGCCTTTTAAATCGAACGCCTGCGCTGCATGCCGCAACTTTTTTGCAGAAGGCAGCGTATGAAGCTGTAACTGCACATCAACGATCGTCACTCACGAAGGTGGATAATGAAAACGTTCGCATGCTCTTTGATCTGCTATACCGTATTTGCGTTCAGTGCTTTCGCCGCTGTCGACAGCACCGGCATCAAACTTCTTGGCGAGCGAGAGAATGAAAAAGCGCAGGCGTTCTTCGAAGCGGCGCTGAAAAACAATCCCAATGATGCCGAATTGCACTACTGGCTGGCGGCGTCGCTGCTGAGGCAGCATAAGATCGACGAAGCGCAGGATGCGGTAGAAGCGGCGCTGGAGAATAATGACGCGGTCTCCAAGTACCACTATCTGCGGGGTGCGATCCTCGGCGAGAAGGCGATGAATGCGAATGTGATCTCCCAGGGATTCCTGGCGCCGAAGATCAAAAAGGCGTTCCTGCGGGCGGCAGAACTCGATCCGAAAAATGTCGACGCGCACATCGGACTATTCAATTATTATTTGCAGGCCCCGGGCATTATGGGAGGCAGCGAAGAAAAGGCGTTCGACGAAGCGAAGATCGTGACCGGCATCGATCCGTACCGCGGTCATGTGATGCTGGCCGCATATTACGCAAAAAAGAACGACGCGTCACATGCGGAACGCGAATACAAAAAGGCTGTCGAAGCGAACCCCGACAACCTGAATACGTACTATCAATACGGCATGTTCCTGGAGAAACAGAAAAAGACGGATGAAGCGGTCGCCCAATTCAAAAAAATGACAGAGGTCGATCCGAAGGATCGCGAAGCGTATTTCTTGTACGGCCGCGCGATGTTCAATCTTGAACGATGGGACCAGGCCATTGAAAAATTCCAATACGCGCTTTTTCTCGAGAATAACCACTCGGCGTCCATCTGGTTGCTTGCCAACTGTTACGAGAAAAAAGGGATGACCGCCAAAGCACGAGAGACGTATCAATGGCTGCTGAAGGCCGATCCGAACGGCAGGCGCGCGGACGCAGCAAATAAAAAAATAAAAGAGCTACAGTGAGGCGCGGATATAGCGGAGGTGAAGTTCTTTGTCGTGATAGTTGTCGTGTGCAGCATCCGCAATTTCCTCGGAACTGTACCCTGATCTGATCTCCCTGACGGTTACTTTTTTTCCTTCGACACAAACGCTATATGCAATTCTCCACGTCCTGTATGCCAGCACGAACCCATCCTCCGTGACCGAGATCCTTTTTCTCGATGCATCGGTCGGCTCGAACTCGAGCTGCAGACGGGCAAAATTCTGCAGGCTCATCTGCGCATTGTCCTTGAGCCAACCGCACTGCTTTGCCGCCTCAGGCGCAAATTCCACCTCATACATATGTTCAACACCGCTTTGTACCCACCCTGTCTCTGCATTCGGAAACGAATCCGAATAGGGAAGATACGGTTTAATGTCGATGACGGGAGAGCCGTCCAGTATGTCTGACTCTGCGATATAGATCTTCAACTTCGCGATCTCGATGAGTTTGACGCAGCTCATGCCGATCTGGTTCGGACGGTAGGGTGCTCGTGTCGCAAAGACGCCGACTTTCTTTCGTGTGTGTCTCGGCGGACTCACCAGCGGCTTCCAATTATGGTTCAAATGAAATTGGTAGAGCACCCAGATCCTCCCGAATCCGTTCAAGTGCCTCAACGCCTGGTCGAAATTTGAATTTGGCAGCAGTTCAATGACCGACACGCGGTCGCCGGCCAAAATCCCCTGACGCGGTGTTTCGTATCTGTACACAAGATCGGAGTGAACGATACCGATCGGTTGAATAATGAAATCTTCGGTTTTCATGGTTGTATTCTGAGTTCCCTTATACTTCGTTATCATCGTATGACCATCACGCCGTTTCGGACCAGCACCGCGATGTGCGCCTCGGGTATTGTATTGCCGACGATGTTCACGTATTCAAGCCGTTCCAGTTCGAACAGCGGCGACAGATCGCTGATTGTGTTGTTCGAGAGATCGACGATGCGAAGGTGCTTCAAATAGCTCAGTGCGTCGATATAGCCGATGTGGTTGTCCGAACAATACAGTTCGGTTAATCGATCGAGATGTGCGAGTTCGGAAATATCGATGATGGCATTGTTCGAAAGATCGAGCGTAAGAAGATCTTTGCAGTAGCGAATGCCGTCGAGATCGGTGATTTCGTATCCCGAAAGCTCGAGAGTGTCTATATCTTCCAGGTAGTGGACGGGCAATTCTATTATTTCCGGCCCATAGATGATGCGCTTGAACACGGAAAAGAAATCGGTATCCGCCGCCGCATTCCCAAACTCGTCAGGTTCCGTTTCATCGGCACCGATATCCGATTCACCGTCTTCATTCCGATACGTGAAACCATCCGCAGTCGAGTCCCATGCGTATTGTTCGGTGCTTGCCGTGTCCGCCGTCGGTCTGACGACAAGTGTTGGTACGAATTCCAAAACAGGGACGATGTGCATGTACCGGTTCAGCCGATTGGCATCATGCGCCGCGTACAATTTTTCGATCTCGGCGAGGTGGTGGTTGATCCTGTCGGGATGGTAGATCATCATCAATGTATAAAAGGCCTTCGTCGACGTTTCCTCTTTCTCATGCGTATACCCGGCCACTATGTTCATGATCTCATGAATGGCAGCGTATTGCTTGTTCTGATGCAAATGTATGATCTTCGCGGTGATCGTGTGAAGGTGATCGAGCGTATAGCAGGATCGTAATTTTTTATGGAGCTGCGTGATGGTCATGCGGGTTGGAGTGCATCTCTCATATGAAAAAAATGTGATTGACCTGCCATGAAAGTTAGAAAAGGGGACTCATAAAGTCAACGCGGTGCGATGGTCTTGGGTTCTTCGAAAGCGGAAAAGCGAACGCCGGCTCCGTCCATGCCGTCTAATCCCGGGCAAGCGGCGGATTGCAGTCAGTTCGTCCCTTCGAATGAAGGCCACAATGTTTGCACAGAATGAATTTCATCCTCGCAAAAATATATGGTAATGTCTTGTTCCTCCTGCACTGTCCACACGTTGGTGAGCCGGGAGATCGGTGTGATCCTACGCCAATTTTTTTTGAGATCGCTGTCTCAAAAGCCGATAGTGAGGGCGCCCATACCAGGCAAAGTGCCGGGACCGAAAAACCATTATGTTCCGCTGAGGCATAAGGTATGGGGCAGGCGGAGCGTGCCTCCGGTGTTTGTTGTCACTGCAGCTGTGATGCCGAGCGCCTGGCTGTAGCGTTCCATCACTGGCGGACGAAGTATCGGCAGGCCGATGGGGACACTGATGAGTCCGCCTGTAACGATTACGCCCGTGACAACGGCGCGAAACACTGTGCGCACGCGGCCGGTGCCGATGGATTCAAGCACCACTGCGCCGGCACCGATCATCGCGGGATACATGGGGCCGAGGTAATAGGCTTTGCCATGCAAAAGAAACAACACGGTGAATGCACCGACGAATGTCCATCCGAGTATGCGATACTGTGAATACCGTCGCCAAGACAGCAAGGCAATGATGCCGGTGAGTGCAACTACGCAGGAGACGCCAAGAATGAAAAATTGGCCGGTCACAAAACCGAGCCACGAGACATGCACGAGCTGCACCGATTGAAGATTTTCAATCTGCGCGGTGACCGGAAAACCCAAACTGATCTGTCCGACAATGCTCGGCAGACCGATGAGCAGCGTGAGCGCCAGTGCGATCCACGGCCATCGGGTCATGAGGAGCCAGCGTTCAGCCGTTGCGAGCAAACCGATGAAGACACCGAAACCGAAGAAGAGTATGCTGAACTTTGTCAGCAGGCCGAACCCCATGACAATTCCGATGGCGATCCACCATCGATTCTCACTGCCCTGACGCCACCGAAGAAGACACCACATACCACATGTCCACCAGAGTTGGTCGAATAGAACAGGATGGAAAAAGGTGCCGGGGCGCAGAAAGATGACAGGCAGCAGCATGGCAAGAGCTGCAAGGATATTCGCGGTCGCTGACTCGTCTCATTGTAGGGCGAGATGTTATCTCGCCCGCTCGAGCGAAGCGGTGCGAGGTGCTCGGGAGTTGTCGCCATTTTCATTATATTGGATAACACATGACTGCAATGCCTCTATCACAGAATGCGGGACGAAAACGATGACCATAAAAGCCATTATTACAGGATCCACCGGCATGGTGGGCGAGGGAGTGCTTCACGAATGTCTGCAGCATAAGGACGTAGAGTCTGTCCTGGTGATCAACCGTCGGCCGTGCGGCGTGCAACACGCGAAACTCAGGGAGATCATACTCAGGGATTTTTCATCATTCACCGGCATCGAACAGGAACTCATAGGATATAATGCCGCATTTTTCTGCATGGGAGTGTCGTCTATCGGATTGAAGGAGGAGGAATATCGCCGCCTCACATACGACCTGACGATGGCGCTGGCGCGCCCGTTGTCGCGCGTGAATCCGGGAATGTCGATCTGTTACGTATCGGGGGTCGGCACGGACGGCACAGAGCAAGGCCGCAGCATGTGGGCACGCGTCAAAGGGAAAACGGAAAATGATCTGATGAAGCTGCCGTTCAGGCAGGCGTTCATGTTCCGTCCCGGATATATTCAGCCGACGCCGGGCCTGAAGCACACCTATAGTTTGTACAAAGTGTTGAGTCCGCTCTATCCAATGTTTAAGATGGTTTTCCCCAACTATGTCTGCACATTGAATGAACTTGGGACTGCGATGATCAATGCTGTCGGTACGGGATACGAAAAGCAGGCCATAGAGGTGCGGGATATCATACAACTCGCGCATCGGCCATAAAGCCGGAAGCCGCCGGGAAGCGGCTCAGGCACGGTTCCCCAAAACATGATACCACACTTACATCCGCACCTGCTTCAGCCGTAATGAATTCGACACGACGGAGACTGAGCTGAACGCCATTGCCGCCGCAGCAAACATCGGGTTCAGGAGACCGAACGCCGCCAGTGGAATGCCGATGATATTGTAGATGAACGCCCAGAAGAGATTCTGCTGTATCGTGCGCATGGTCATCTTGGACAAATGGATCGCTGAAGCCACGCCGTGCAGATCGCTGTGCATCAATGTGATGCCCGCGGCCGCCATGGCGACATCAGTGCCGCTCCCCATGGCGATGCCGACATCCGCCTGCGCGAGCGCAGGGGCGTCGTTAATGCCGTCTCCCGCCATTGTCACGATCTTCCCCTCAGCCTGAAGGGCCTTCACATGCATCGCCTTATCCTGCGGCAGGACGCCGGCGATCACCCGGTCGATCCCGACCGTCTGCGCGATCGCGCGTGCTGTGAGCATCGTGTCTCCCGTGATCATCACTACTTCCAATCCCATCGCCTTCATCTGCTCCACGGCGTGCTTCGACGACGGCTTTATCGTATCGGCCAGGGCAAGGACCCCCGCAAGGGCATTGTCGACGGCAATGAAGATGGCTGTCTTGCCTTCGGATGCGAGGCGCCCGGCTGTCTCTTCGCCGCCGTTTGCCTCGACTCCATATTCGCGCATCAGCGCAAGGCTGCCTGCAGCGATCGTTTTCCCGCCGATCATTCCTGTGACTCCAAGTCCGGTGGAGGAATGGAATTGTTCAACCTCGCCTGGCGAGGCTCCCTGCGTACGGGCGTATGCAACGATCGCCTGCGCCAACGGATGTTCGGACTTATGCTCAATCGATGCCGCATACCCAAGCAGCATCGCTTCATTCATTTCTCCGAACGGATGACAATCCGTTACGGCTGGCTTTCCTTCTGTGATCGTTCCCGTCTTGTCGAGGACGATGGTCGTTGTTCTTTGCGCGAGTTCCAGGCTCTCGGCATTCCTGATGAGAATCCCTCTGGATGCACCCAAACCCGTGCCGACCACGATCGCTGTCGGTGTCGCAAGTCCCAGGGCGCAGGGGCAGGCGATGATGAGCACGGCAATGAAATTGATCATGGATGCGGAGAAGGCGAGCCCGCCGAGCACGTACCATCCGGCGAATGTCATCACTGCAATGCCGATGACGACAGGCACAAAGACGCCGGCGATCGAATCGGCGAGTGTTTGAATGGCTGCTTTGGAGCCCTGCGCATCCTCGACCAGTTTGATGATCTGGGCGATCACGGTTTCGCTTCCCACCGCTGTTGCCCGGTATTCGATGCTTCCGTTCATGTTGATCGTGCCGCCGATGACATTCGCTCCGGCGGATTTATCGACAGGCATGCTTTCGCCGGTGATCATCGATTCATCGATGGATGTTTGTCCTGATGTTACGATTCCGTCGACGGGAATCTTCTCTCCGGGCCTGACGGTGAGCATGTCCTCGTGGAGAACCTGTGAAATAGCAATGACAAGTTCCTTTCCACCTCGTACGACGTGCGCCGTCTTTGGCTGAAGGCCCATTAATTTCTTGATCGCATTGCCCGTGCTCATCTTCGCTTTGGCCTCGAGCATGCGTCCGAGCAGGATGAGCGTGACGATCGTGACTGACGTATCGAAATACATATGGGACGATGGATCGGACACCTGGAGCGCTTCGGGAAACAGCACGACGACAGCACTGAAGAGATAGGCTGTGCCGGTGCCGATGGCCACTAATGTGTTCATATCGGCTGATCCGTGCAGGCCGATCTTCCATGACGCAGCATAGAAACGCCTGCCCGACACAGCAAGGACGAGCGTTGCCGCCAGGAAAAGAAGTGTGTTGATGCTGTGCATGGACAGAGGCGATGCGGTCATGAACCAGTCCGTCATGCTCGTCATGCTGAGCGCCATGACGGGCACGGTGATACTCAGGGCAAAAATAAATTCCTTCTTCAGGCGGAGATACGCAACTTCCTGCGCCGACAGCGCGGGTTCGCCGGCGTCGGCGGCATCATGGCCGATTGCCGCCGGGGGTGGGACGACGAGCGTGTATCCCGCTTCATCGACCGCGGTTGTCAATGCCGCCAGGCTTGTCTTCGACGTGTCGAATGTGAGGGCAACATGCTCTGTGGCAAAATTGACGTTTGCGATCTCGACTCCGTCGATTTTTTTTAATGTCTTCTCGACGCGCGCCACGCAGCTTGCGCATGTCATGCCCTCGACGGGAAGTGTCACTGTTTGTATCGTGTCGTTTACAGCCATTGTATCCCTTCGCTTCACTCACTAGTAACGTACAGAAACTCGCACCGCTTCGCGGTACAGGCGAGATAACATCTCGCCCTACAATGCTGCGTCTGCGAAATGGGCATTTTCATGCTGGGTGGTGAATCCCACATTCATGAACGCTACAAAAAATCTTCGCGTACCGACGTCGTTTGGATCAAAATTCGTGACGGCGTCGGAATGATAACCTTGGAATGCTGACCGGAATACACTGAACAACGCGTTCCAATCGAGCATTACAAAAGATTGCTCGCGAGTTCCGCCAGTTTGGACCGCTCTCCTTTTTCCAGCGTGATGTGCGCGTAGAGCGGCTGGCCCTTCATTTTTTCGATGAGGTAGCTCATGCCGTTCGACGAGCTGTCGAGATAGGGATGATCGATCTGGAAGATATCGCCGGTGAACACGACCTTCGTTCCTTCACCCGCGCGCGTGATGATCGTCTTCACTTCGTGCGGCGTAAGGTTCTGTGCTTCGTCCACGATGAAGAAGACTTTCACGAGGCTGCGGCCGCGAATGTAGGTGAGCGGCTCGACCACGAGCTTTTCCTCTTCGATGAACTTGGCTACCGTCGGCGCTTTCGAGTCGATCTCGACATACTGGTGCTGTATCACTCCCAAATTATCGAAGAGCGGCTGCATATACGGATTGAGCTTCGCCTGCACGTCGCCCGGAAGAAATCCGATGTCCTTGTTGCTCAGCGGAACGATCGGGCGTGCGACAAATATCTGCCTGTATGCCTTGCGGCGTTCAAGCGCTGCAGCAAGCGCCAGGAGCGTCTTGCCCGTTCCCGCTTTTCCCGAGATGGTGACAAGCTGCGCGTCGTTGTTCATGAGCGCGTGAAGGGCGAAGATCTGCTCGGCGTTCCGCGGTGTGATGCCGTATGCGGTCGACTTGTCCACGCGCATGAGTTTTTTTCGCGCCGCATTATAGGTGACGAGCACGGACTGCTGCCGGTTGCGAAGGATGAAGTACTCGTTGGGTATGAGCGGCGAACCGGATTCGAGCGCTGAGGCGTCTATCTCGAACGGCGCATGGTGGAATCTGTCGATCAGGTCGGAGGAAATATTTTCAAGGATCTCGTGGCCGGTGTAGAGCGAGGTGATATCCTTCACCTGATCGCTCAGGTAGTCCTGCGCGAGCAGGCCGACCGACTTGGCTTTCATGCGCAGGTTCACGTCCTTCGAGACGAGTATGACCTGCTTCGCCTTCTGATCTTTGAACACCTGATAGGCAATGTTGAGTATGTGATGGTCGGGCTTTTCGCGCGAAAAATTGAGCCTGAGGTCGGCATGAAATTCACGTTCGAGCTTGATGCTGATCCTGCCGAGCCCCGCGCCGATCTGTACTCCGGCCGTGAAGAGCGAGTCTCCGCTCAACAGGTCGAGCGAACGCGTGAATTCGCGCGCATGATAATTGAGTACTTCCTTGCCTTTTTTGAATTGATCGAGCTCTTCCAGCACCGTCACCGGAATGACGATATCGTTCTCTTCAAATTGATAGATGCAGGAACTGTCGTGAAGAATTACATTGGTGTCGAGGACGAAAATTTTCTTTCGTTTGCTTCTCATCGTGTCTCCTCCTGTCGTGTATGAATCACGCCTGATGCTATGAGCAATATAGAGTCCATGCCGCCCAAAAGCAATGATAGCGTCTGAAATCGTTCTTCCGCTTAGATCCCGCCGTGGCGGGACGTCAGTTGGCTCTCTGAATCGATCAGGTATCCGCCGTCGCTGACCACGATATCGCCCTGCCGCAGGCCGTGAGTGATCTCGTACTTTCCATCGAAACGCATTCCTAAGCCCACATCCCGCGATTCAAACCGGTTCACGCTTGTCTCCACATATACGATGTTGCGCTTGCCTGTGACAAGCACTGCACTCACCGGCACTGTCAACCCCATGCCGCGTGCCTGCCTGAAGATCGTCTCGGTGTATGTATTTGGCTTCAGTGCACCAGAATTGTTATTGACCGTCATGCGCACTTGTACCGTCCGCGATTGCGGATTCACAACGGGAGAGATGAACGAGATCATAACGGGCAATGCGCTGCTGGGAGTGTTCTGCAGTTGCACGGATGCCTTGTCGCCGACTCTGAGCCTGCCGGCGTCAGTTTCGGATACTTCGGCAACATTCCATAATGAAGATATATCCGAAATTTCAAAAAGCGGAAGGCCTTCGGAGATATAGATGCCCTCCACGATTTTTTTCTCGACGACAGTGCCCGAAGCGGGGGAATGATACGTAAACAAAAGCGCTCCGTGTTCGGTCTTTTCAAGCGTCCGGATCTGGTCGTCTGTGAAGCCGAAGAGCTGCAGCTTCGATCGGGCGGCGGATACAAACGTCATCGATTCTTGAGATGCTGCGCGATCGGCCTGGAGTTTCGATTGTGCGGCAGACAATAGCGTCGACTGAGCATCTGCGTTGGAGAGATCCGGCCGGTTGTCCGATCGTGCGCTGCCAATACTGCCGGCGCCGTCGTTACGATATGCCTGCAGGTATTCATTCTCCGCCTGCACGATGTCGGGACAGTAGACATCGAACAGCGCCTGGCCCTTTCGCACCGCCGTGCCGACTGCCGTCACATGCAACTTCTCGATGCGGCCGCTGAAACGCGCGCTGATGATTATTTTATTCGGTTCGGGAATTTCCAGTGTTCCGAACGCGCGTACCGTCTGTCCAATGGGCTCCAGCCGGACTGTAACTGTTGCCACATTTGCCAGCTGCCGGCCGCGTTCGTTCACCGTCACTGCGGCTGTGTCCAGCGTTCGTTCACCGCCGCTGTTCGATACTTTCACAAGGTCCATATGGCAGATCGGACATTGACCGGGCTTGTCGGCGCGAACCTGCGGATGCATCGGGCACGTATACAATTCTTCGGCCTGCGCAACGGCCGTGCTGTCGCCATGGCCCGAGCGGCCCGCAGCCGGTTTTGTGCAGGACGCGAGACCGAATGCAATGACGAGCGAGAGAGACATCAGTAGTGTTTTCATAATTATTCTTTTCGCATTCGTGAACATGATGGATGACCGCCGTCTTAAAAAAATATTTGTAACTCAACCGAAACATCATCGACGCATCTGTCGGGCGAAATGGTGTTTCGCGAGAGGGCGAGCTAACAGCTCGCCCTACAATACGACATTACCAGGGAGCACGTTGAGTTGTTGCGAAAAATCTTCATGACGATTTCTTTTTGACAAGGGCCATTTTGCATTTCGGACACGTGCCCGGCGCGTTCGATGTGACATCCGGATGCATGGGGCATGCGTAGGCATCCGGGGCTTTCGTTGACGACTTGTCGTCGGCCGCGGCTGTCGCCGGTTTTTTCTTGTCTTTTTTAACGAGGTCCATTTTGCATTTCGGACATATGCCCGGCTTCGACGATGTGACGTCCGGATGCATGGGGCAGGTATAGGCCACTTTTACATGGGACGCCTTCGCTGTTTCCTGCGCAGGTATTTTTTTTGACTGGGACTGGCTCTGTACCGATGACGCGAGGAATGCACAGAGTGCGAACAGAACGATTACTGCTTTCATGGTATTCTCCTTCGTTATTATGTGTGTGTGAACAACGTTATTGCAGCGGAACTCCAACCATCATTTCGATGTCTATCAATGCCATATGCTGGTTCATGATCGTCATGACATACTCATCTGTTTTCATCAATTCCATCCGATACGCGTCCAGCACCGCGGAAAGTGTTGCCTGGCCGGTCTGATACGCGGCTGTCTGTGCTGCGGCAGCATCGTGGGTGAGCGGCAGTATGCTGTCGCGGTATTGTATCACGAGCGACTCCTGGGTGTAATAGGTGTTCACCGCAGAGTTGAGCGACGAAAGCATTTCCCGCTGCATTGCCATCTTCTCGGCATTCACGCTCTGGTTCATTGACCGCATCTCGTCGGCTTTTGCGGTAGACCGTTCGGACGACCAGGGTGCGAACGGCAGCGTGACCGAAGCCATGAGGCTGTACATCCATTCCGTGGTTTTCATCGCCATGCCGTCGACCGCCTGCCGGATCATTTCCGTGGACCGCGGCCCGCCGGTAAGCACCATGCCGTTCGGCATGCGCATGACCATCACCTGCAGCATGAGGTCCGGTATCAACTCTTTCTGTGCGGCATCGATCATGGCATCATTCATTCCCTTCATGTGGTCCATTGAGAGGAGCGATGGATTGGACGACAGCAGTTCCTCTGTCAACTCTTCGGTGGACACAAAGAGCGGCAGCGCCGGAAGAATGCTATCCGGAGTGATCCTCGCCCCGGCACCGGTTCTTTCCTGGAAGGCCGGGCGTGGATCCGCTGCGGCTCTGACTCCTTGCGGCGATGGGCTCGGTCGGCCGTCTTGCGGCACGGGGGGATCGGTCATGTTCATCCGCATTTCCCTGTCCCGGATGGGCTTCGCCGGGGTTGTGAGCGAGAGAAGAATGTTTTCCAGGGCAGACCGTTTTGCGCGCAGGTCGGAGAGCCGCGCCCGTTCCGATGCGGCTTCGGCCTGCTCGGTGAGCAGATCGGCGCTGCGTGCACGATTCGTCTGCACTCGAGATTGCAGTGAACTCGCAAGCGACTCAAGTATGCCGATCGTTTTTTGCTGTATCTCGATCTGTCGGTCAAGGCGCCAGAGCTGCACATAGTTCAGTTTCACCGCCGCCCGCACTTTCACCAGCAGCGACGCGCGTGTGTGCTCCAGAAGGGCGCCCTTTTTTTTCTCGACGGCGGACATGGCTGATAATTTTCCGCCCAACATGAACATCTGAGAAAAAGAGATGTTGTCCGAGATTCCATCGTTCAGGAAGTTTGTGCTATTCGTCGGCACCTGGCTGAATTCAATGGCGAGTGATGGTGCTGGCATGGCGCCGGCCGCAGCGGCCCGGAACACCGCCGCATCGGCCTGGCGGGCCAACGATTCCAGTTGAGGATTATTCTTATATGCCTCGCGTATCAACGAATCGACCGACTGTGCCCGGATGCTCGTACTGAATATCAGTATTCCGGCTGCCAGCAGCATCGTACGCACGGGCGGCAGTATGGATTGATACATCATGATTCGCTCTCCTTAATAAATTCCGCCATCTTCGAGACCTGCAGTGTGCCGTTTTTCAATGCGCGTTCTTTCATGATCACGAAGAGCACGGGCGTCACCACAAGCACGTGTACGGCCGAGGTGAGAAGGCCGCCGATCATCGGAGCCGTTAACGGTTTCATCATATCGGCGCCGGCGCCCGTGGCCCACATGACGGGGATGAGTCCCATCATGGATGTGGCGACGGTCATGATCTTCGGCCTCAGCCGCAGCACGGAGCCTTCAACGGCGGCCTCGTAGATGTCCTGCCGTGTGATCGCTCCGCGTTCACCGCGCGAGTGGGCCGTGAGCCGTTTGTCCAGCGCTTCGTGGAGATAGACGACCATGACGACGCCCGTTTCAACCGCAATCCCGTACAGCGCAATGAAGCCGACCCAGACGGCGACCGAAAAATTATATCCGAGAAAATACACCATATACACACCGCCGATCAGCGCGAACGGCACAGAGAGCATCACGACGAGCGCCTCCACATAATCCTTGAACGTAAAATACAAGAGGATAAATATGATGATGAACACGATCGGCATGATATACGTGAGCGTCTTTTGCGCGCGCACCTTGTGTTCGTACTGTCCGCTCCACGTATACGAATATCCGGTGGGCAGCTTCAGCTTCTGTTCGATGGCCGCTTTTGAGTCGTCCATGGTCCCGCCCATGTCGCGGCCGCGCACATTCATATAGACGATCGCGCGGAGCTGGCCGTTCTCGCTCGAGATCATTGGCGGGCCGGCTGTGATCTTCACGTCCGCCGCCTCGGAAAGGGGAATGTATGCCTGATTGCCTGCGTCGGATCCTCCGGCAAGCGACGACGAAGCGAATGACGATCGGGCTCCTGCGCTTTGGCGTGCTGCGTCCGGTGATGATCCGGCTCCCTGCTGCGAGGACCCCATGGTTCCCATGCCGCCGGCACTGCCCGCTGCGTTTCCGCCTGACGGACCTGCAGAGGCGTTCATTGCAGAAGATGATGCGCCTGGCGAACGAATAGGTATCGGCAGGCGGCGCAGCGCGTCGAGATTGTCCCTGTACTCCCGCTCGAACCTCAGGCGGATCGGAAATCGCATGCGGCCCTCAAGGACCATGCCGAGATTTTGTCCGCCTATGGCAACTTCAACAATGTCCT
The DNA here is from genome assembly GCA_903884005.1 of uncultured Ignavibacteriota bacterium. GTDB lineage: Bacteria > Bacteroidota > Ignavibacteria > UBA10030 > UBA8401 > CAISDA01. The sequence continues at coordinate 67,571 of CAISDA010000044.1, forward strand.
GCAGGTCTCCGATGCTGAGGCCGTAGCGAGCCATCGCATTGTTATTCGGCACGATATCCACATAATACCCGCTGCCGATGCGTTCGGCCACCACATCGGCCGCGCCGGGCACGTCTCGTAATATTTTTTCTGCCTCGATGGAGAACCGCTCGAGCGAATCCAGACTGTTTCCGAACAGCTTGAATCCGATGTCTGTCCGGACTCCGGTGGACAGCATGTTGATGCGATTGATGATTGGCTGCGTCCAGCCGTTGCGCGTGCCGGGAATTTGCAGCTTGCTGTCCAGTTCCTGGATGATGTCGTTCTTTGTGAGGCCCGGCCGCCATTGGTCCTTCGGCTTCAGGAGTATGATCGTTTCGATCATGCTCGTGGGGGCGTTATCGGTCGCTGTTTCGGCACGGCCGGCTTTCCCGAGCACGTGGTCCACTTCCGGCACGCTGCGTATGATCCTGTCCTGTTCCGAGAGTATGCGGCTCACTTCAGAGATCGACGCGTTCGGCAGCGTGACCGGCATGAACAAGAGAGATCCCTCGTCCAGCGGCGGCATGAACTCCGAACCGATGGAGAACATCATCGGCACCGTGACGAGAAGCGCGGCGACATTCAGCGCGATGGTGAGCATGCGATGCGTCAGCACCCAATGGATCACCGGTTCGTAGAGCCGGATGAAGAACCGCGTGACGGGATTGCTCGTGTCCGGCCTGAACGTGCCGCGCATGAGCATCGTCATCAAGACGGGGATGAGCGTGATCACAACCACGGCGGAAGCCATCATCACGAATGTTTTTGTGTAGGCAAGCGGGTGGAAGAGTTTTCCTTCCTGCCCCGTGAGGAGGAAGACGGGGAGGAAGCCAACGAGTATGATCAGCTCCGAAAAAAATATCGCCCTGCCGACCTGCTTGGCGGACATGATGGAGATGTCCCTGTATTCCTGATTCGTGAGCCGGCCTTTTTTCTCGATCGCGGCGGCTATGTTCCTGTACGCATTTTCCACGAGCACGATGGACGAATCGACGATCACTCCAATCGCCAGCACAATGCCGCCGAGCGACATGATGTTGGAGGTGATCCCGACAATGCGCATCATGATGAACGCAAGAAGGATCGACACCGGCAATTCGATGAGTATGCGCACGATGGAACGGAAATGGAGGAGGAATATCGTGACAACGAGCGCCACGATAAGGCTTGCCTCGATCAGAGCGCGGTCGAGCGTGCCGATCGCCGCTTCAATGAGGGTGGACCGGTCGTATGACGCCGTGATGGTGATCCCGGGCGGAAGCCCCGGTGAAATTTCTGCGATGCGCTGCTTGACCCGTGTGATCACCTCGCGCGCATTTTCGTTGCTGCGCATGACGACGATGCCGCCCACCACTTCGCCTGTGCCGTCCTTTTCCAGCACGCCGCGGCGAATGTCGCCGCCAAGTTGAACGACTGCCACATTCTTCACGAGTATCGGAATGCCGTTGGGCGCCTGCTTGATGAGAATAGCGCCGACATCTTCCACCGACGCAATATACCCCTGGCCGCGCACAAAATATTCTGCGCTCGAGATCTCGAGCAGTTTCCCGCCGACCTCATTGTTGTTGCGCTGGAGTGCCGTTGCGATCTCGGCGATCGTCAGCCCATAGGCTTGAAGCTTCAACGGATCGACATCGACCTGGTATTGTTTGACGAACCCGCCGACGCCGGCAATTTCCGCGACGCCCTCCACGGAGACGAGCTTGTCGCGCACGTACCAATCCTGAACGGACCGGAGTGTTGCAAGGTCATATCCTTTCCCCTCGACCGTGTACCAGAACACGTGTCCCACTCCCGTGCCATCCGGTCCGAGTACGGGAGTGACGCCGGCAGGGAGCGCGGCCTTGACGAGCGCGAGCTTTTCGACCACGCGGGTGCGGGCGAACGCAAGGTCGGTCCCGTCGTTGAAGATGACGAAGACGAACGACATGCCGAACATGGACGATGCGCGGACGGCTTTCACTTCGGGCAGCCCCTGCAGCGCCGACGAAAGGGGATACGTGATCTGCTGTTCCACGATCTCGGGCGAGCGTCCCATCCACTCTGTGAATACGATCACCTGATTTTCAGACAGATCGGGGATCGCATCCACCGGCATGGTGACGACCGTGTAGATGCCGGCACCGGCGATGAGGATGTACAGCAGAATGACGATGAAGCGGTTGTTGGCGCTCCAGTCGATGATACGTTCGATCATAAAATTCTCCAGACCCAAAAAGTGTTTCAGTGTGCTGCCCAATCGGCGTCAGGAGCAGAAAAGGCGGATGATCTTCTTGTGTGACCGGGGACGGCTGGAATGAATCGCCGTTTCGGGTGAATTACAGTCGAGGTCTATCAGCCACTTTCCAGTGTCGCAATGACGGAGACTGAGAACGGTGAGCGAGTACAGCGCAACGATGCGGCAGACTACAGGGCCGGTGATCGCTGAGTGAACACACAGCAATGGGATGGAGAGCTGTTAAATCAAAAAAGAGTTGACGCGTATGTAGATATCCACACCAGGCGGTGCGGCGACTTCGACAGCGAGAGTGAGAAAGGAATGAGTCTGAGATGCGTGTCCGATTGCATACGAATCGACAGGGATGACCTCGAGCACGACCGGATGCGCAGTCACATCGGACAGTGTTGTTGCGGTGATCTCATTCAACCCGCCGGCAACGGTGCGTGTGAAGCATGGAGCCGCCTGATCGGTGATCGACATTCCCGGGGAGGGGGCGTCGTTCTTTTCGCACGATTCCTCGCAGCAGCACTTCGACTCGTGCGTCATCGAACAATAGCCCACGATCGCGGTATATCCCGCGGACGTGAGCGTCATGACGCACAGCATAAAAACAGTAAGGGCGCTATGGAGAAGCGATCGTCTCATAAGAGTTCTTTGTCTTAAATGTAAGATAGAAAGAAGAGACAGAAAGAGCAAGTGCTGCAGGGAAGCAATTATTTTTTTTTTCGGGGGAACTTGACAACGTGATCAATGGTTTGTATATTAGCACTCGTTGACGATGAGTGCTAACATCGTTTATATCCTGTAATTCACTATACAACGGTTAATTACACACATCACATACATCAAATGGAGGATGAAATGAAATTAAAACCTTTGGCAGACAGAATTGTTGTGAAGCCAGCTGTTGCAGATGACATGACAAAGGGCGGCCTGTTCCTTCCCGATACCGCAAAAGAAAAACCGGTATGGGGTGAAGTTATCGCCGTCGGCACAGGTAAGATCACCGAAGAAGGCAAAAAAATTGCCCTCGAAGTAAAAGTCGGCGATAAAGTGCTCTATGGTAAATATTCCGGCACGGAAGTGACCGTTGAAGGCGAAGAAGTATTGATCATGCGTGAAAGCGATATCTTCGCAATCATGTAACAACTGTCGCGTCACGGGGCTGTATGCCCTGACATGGCGCAATGAATCCAAACAATTATTAAGGAGCTGAATCCAATGGCAGCAAAACTCATTCAATATGAAGTTGATGCACGATCCGCCTTGAAACGCGGCGTCGATCAACTTGCGAATGCCGTGAAAGTAACACTGGGCCCGAAGGGCCGCAATGTCGTGATCGATAAAAAATTCGGCGCGCCCACGATCACCAAAGACGGTGTGACGGTTGCGAAAGAAATTGAATTGTCGGATCCCGTAGAAAATCTTGGTGCACAGATGGTGCGTGAAGTCGCCTCGAAAACATCCGATGTGGCCGGAGACGGCACAACGACAGCGACAGTGCTCGCGCAGGCAATTGTGCGTGAAGGCTTGAAGAACGTCACTGCAGGCGCCAATCCGATGGACCTGAAGCGCGGCATCGATCTTGCCGTCACCTGCGTGGTGGAAGAGCTCAAGAAGATCAGCCGTCCGGTTGAAGGCAAAAAAGAAATCGCCCAGGTCGGCACGATCTCCGCGAACAACGACGAAAAGATCGGCAATCTCATCGCCGATGCGATGGAAAAAGTCGGCAAAGACGGCGTCATCACCGTTGAAGAAGCAAAAGGCACAGAGACGACGATGGATGTCGTTGAGGGCATGCAGTTCGACCGCGGCTATCTCTCGCCGTATTTTGTGACAGACGCAGACACGATGGAAGCGGTGCTTGAAGATCCGTACATCCTGATCCACGACAAAAAGATCGGTTCAATGAAAGACCTGCTTCCGATTCTCGAAAAAGCCGCACAGTCGGGCCGTTCGATCATGATCGTTGCCGAAGAAGTCGAAGGCGAAGCGCTTGCGACACTCGTGGTGAACAAACTCCGCGGCACATTGCGCGTTGCCGCAGTGAAGGCTCCCGGATTCGGCGATCGCCGCAAAGCGATGCTCGAAGACATTGCCGTTCTCACAGGCGGTAAGGTCATTGCCGAAGAAATGGGATACAAGCTCGAAAACGCGACCGTTGCCATGCTCGGCACCGCGAAAAAAGTCGTCATCGACAAAGACAACACGACGATCGTCGAAGGCGCCGGCAAGAAGGAAGACATAAAAAAACGCGTGAACGAGATCCGCGCGCAGATCGAAAAAACCACGTCGGATTACGACAAGGAAAAACTGCAGGAACGTCTTGCGAAACTCTCCGGCGGCGTTGCCGTGCTGAAGATCGGCGCATCGACGGAAGTCGAAATGAAGGAAAAGAAAGCCCGCGTTGAAGATGCATTGCATGCAACACGCGCAGCAGTCGAAGAAGGCATCGTGCCGGGCGGCGGCGTCGCATTGCTTCGCACCATCCCCGCGCTTGTCAACGTGAAGACGGCAAATCTCGACCAGAAGACAGGCGTGCAGATCATTCGCCGCGCGCTCGAAGAGCCGATCCGCCAGATCGTCAACAATGCCGGACTCGAAGGATCGGTCGTTGTGGACAAGGTTCTCAACAGCAAAGGCGACATGGGCTTCAACGCACTGACCGAAGTGTATGAAGATCTCGTGAAAGCCGGCGTCATCGACCCGACCAAGGTAACGCGTATCGCCATTGAAAATGCGGCAAGCGTTGCATCGCTTCTTCTCACGACCGAAGCGACGATCGTCGAAAAACCGGAAGAGAAAAAATCGCAAATGCCTGCAATGCCTCCGGGCGGCGGCATGGGCGACATGTACTAAGATCCACAGCAGTACATACATGCAACTCGAAATCCCCGATTGCCGCGCATGTGCGGCAGCCGGGGATTTTTTATTCCTCTTAAAAAGAGTATATTAAGAATTATTGTAACCGCTCACCAAACCCTCCATTCCATGTCATTCTGAGGAAGCTCGAGCGACCGAAGAATCTAAAATATTTATGACAGCAGGATAGCATCGATTACGTGCCTTCGCCTGTGATCAGCATTTTAGATCCTTCGCTACGCTCAGGATGACAGAGATTTGGGGCTGTACTGAGTAGTTGCGAATTATTACAGCACTCACGCCCGACTGTTGTGCACATATTCTTTTTTCGGAGACACTGCTTATGTTCGATGAAACCGGATTCACGCTGAAGGTCCGCCAGATACAGGAACGGCTGCGGTCGCAGAACGTAGACGGATGGCTTCTGTATAATTTCCGCGGCACGAACATTTTTGCGACGAAGATTTTGGAGATGCCTGCGGATGTGTTCCTGTCGCGGCGGCATTTTTATTTTATCCCCGCCCAAGGGGCCCCGCGCAAGCTGGTGCACAGTATCGAGCAGCACGCGCTCGACCATCTGCCCGGGGAAAAATTCATCTACAGCCAATGGACAACGCTCGACAGCGGCGTGAAAAATTTGCTGGGCAATGCCGCGACCATCGCAATGGAATATTCGCCGAAGAATGCGATCCCGTATCTTTCCAAGGTCGATGCCGGCACGCTTGAATATCTCCGCACCTTCGGCGTCGAGATCGTTTCGTCCGGCAACATTGTGCAATATTTCGAGGCGCGATGGTCGCCCGGACAATACAATGAGATGCTGGAAACAGCCCATGTGCTGCGCTCGACGGTGGATACGGCATTCGGATTCATCGGCGAACAGTTGGGGGCGGGGAAGACCGTCACCGAATATGACGTGCAATCGCGAATGCTCGATGTGTTCCGGCAGCACGACCTCATCACCTATGCCGATCCGAACTGCTCGGCAAATGGCAACGGCGCCAATCCCCATTACGAGCCGACAAAGGACCGTGCGTGCGTCATTCGGCGCGGAGACTATGTGCTGATCGACCTGTGGGCGAAGAAGAACACTCCCGGCGCAGTCTATGCGGACATCACCTGGGTGGCGTACGTGGGCGAGACAATTCCAGCCAAATATCAGGAAGTATTCGATATCGTGAAAGGTGCCCGCGATGCGGCCGTCACCTACCTGAAGGAACAATTCAGCACGACGAACGCGGTGCGTGGATGCGATGTGGACGACGTCACGCGGCAATATATTGTGGACCGCGGGTATGGAGAATATTTTATCCACAGGACCGGGCATAACATCGGCGAGGAAGTGCACGGGAACGGAGCGCATCTGGACAATTACGAGACGCACGACGAGAGGGAATTGATCCCCGAGACGTGCTTCTCGATCGAGCCGGGGATCTATCTGCCGGGTGAATTTGGCGTCCGTCTGGAGATCGACGTCTATATTTCCGCGGACAGGGAAGTGATCATTCCCGGACAGCCCATTCAGCAGGAGATCGTGAAGATCGTGTAGCGGGAGATATTCCTTACGCACCGTACTATTCGATCGATGTCATTCTGAGGTTATCATCTTGACAGAGTTAAGAGTCATCATGCATACGACATATGTTCACTGTCATTCTGAGCGCAAGCGAAGAATCTTGCATCGTGTTGGCAGTCGGCGAGATTCTTCAGTCGCTCGAGCTCATTCAGAATGACTAAGACTATAGAGCCCGGTGAGCCGTTGCTTAATAAAAACGATGTGCCGCCTGCAACACCAAGTTAGTATAGATCGCCGCCACAACATCGTCCAGCATGATGTTCCATCCTCCGCTCTTTTTGTCGAAGTAGCTCGCCGGGAACGGCTTGACGATGTCGAAGAACCGAAAGAGAAAGAACGCCGCTCCGATGACCGGAAGCGAGAGAGGCAGGAACCACAGGCTCAGCCACATGCCCACGACTTCGTCGATCGTCACGCACGAAGGATCCTGTCCCAGGCGCCGTTCAGCCGCCTCTGCCGCTACGCCGCCCACAACAAACATCACGACGGTGGCTGGCAGGAGTATGATGGGGCGGCCGAATGCGGGAAGCAGAAAGAACACAAGCGCAGCGGCGCTTCCGACGGTGCCGGGGGCGAACGGTGCATATCCCGAAAAAAAACCGGTTGCAATGAATCGATAGAAGAATGGGATCTCGGAGAGACGCTGTCTATTCCGATTCAGTGAGAGTGCCATTGGGGGAAAATAATTCCTTCAGTATCGACCGGTTATTCACCAAATACATGATGCCGGTCCATGCTGTCAACATCGAGACGACGAGCATGCCCGTGTACATCAGCACAGGCGAGCCGACAGCCTCGGCCGCTGCGCCGAGCGCAGTGCTGAGACGAGCGTCGCCCCGGACGATGTACAAGGCCAGCAGGATATAGATCACACACAATTGCAGCAGCGTTTTCGTTTTGGCGAACATGCTGGTGTCGATGGGCTTATTCTTGAATTCCGCATACGAACGAAGCGTCGTGATCACAAGGTCGCGTACAACGATGATCCACACCATCCACCATTCGGTATACCCGACCACTGCCAGCGAAATGAAGGCCGCGGAGGTGAGCACCTTATCGGCCAGCGGGTCGAAGAATTTTCCCCACCGTGTGATGTATCCCCACCGGCGCGCCACATACCCGTCGTACCAGTCTGTCAATGCGGCGAGGATATAGACCCCGAAGCCGATTTCCCTGTACACGGGGGAATCGGAAAAGAACAGCACAACGAACACCGGCGTCAGGAGCACGCGGAGCAATGTGAGCTGATTGGGAGGAGACATTATTTCACTTGACTATTTGGCAGTAAAAAGAAAAGGTCACCGTACATCGATGACCTTTTGCATTTCGGAGACCTTGCGTACAATCCTTAGACAGCTTTCTGAATCTTGTCCGCTTTCAAGCACGAGGTGCAGATACGAACGCGTTTCGTAGAACCGTTGATGATGGCGCGAACTTCTTGCAAGTTCGGCAACCACCGGCGCGGTGTTCTGTTATTGGCGTGGCTGACGTGATGTCCTGCAATAGGTTTCTTACCGCATATTTCGCAAACTTTGGCCATGGTATCTTTCAGTCCTTTCTCAGTGAGAATTAAATCGTATCAAATGTACCCATTTTCTGTAAAATAAGCAAGATATTTTTCATGCCGGGGGCTATGAAATTTCAATTTCTTTTCCGATCTCCGCGATGTGAACCTTCGTCGCCGGAAAGGCATCCAAAACGGCGCTTCCCATCCAATTGATCGCCGCTTCATCTCCATGCACGAGTATAACCCGGTTCGGACGGAGAGCATCCACAATGCTCAGCAGTTCCTCGCGCCTGCTGTGCGCCGAAAACCGGAAGGGGATTATATCGCATTCGACCGTCTGCGGTGCCAGCGTCTGTGTCAGTTGAATCGTGCCGCCGCGCCGCGCCGCTATGAGAGTGTATCCGGGAGTGCTGGGATCCATATAGCCGACGGTGAAGATCGCGCTGCCCTTCTGCGAGAGCCACCGCTTTGTGAGCCCGAAAGAGGTTGTGCCTTCAACCACCATGCCGCTTGCCGCCAGCACAATGCAGGGCGCCTGAAAGAAATCGCCGGAGCGTTGGACGTCGAAGATGTTCTGCTGCGGCAGCTGCAAGAGCTCGACCTCGCTGTCTGCCACGGGGACCGCATACCTGTTCTTATCGTACACCATGCAGATCTTTTTTCCGAGACCGGCCGTGAAGACGGGAACATCGGGTATCGCCCCCTTGTTGATCAACCCGAAGACCGTAGCCAGCATCTCCTGCATTTTCCCCAGCGCAAAAACGGGAATGAGAACCGAACCGCCACGGCCGAACACTGCATTGGCTTCTTTTGCCAGACGCTTGGTTTCCTGGCTCCACGACGGAAGCGTCTGTGAGTCCGTCGCACCATGAGTGCATTCAAGCACCAGCGCGTCTACCGGCCCCGGCGGCAACGAGGCGCCAATGAGAAGCCTCTGTTTGCCCACGCTGATGTCGCCGGTGAAGAACAGCGACCGTCCCTCGTGACGCAGCAGTACGCTTGCCGAGCCCAGTATGTGCCCTGCGTCGTGAAACGATGCCCGGACCGGCTCAGGGCTTTGGTGACGGTAGCCTGCGATATCGAACGTGTCGTTGTATGACCGCCATTCCATGCTTTGCACGAGCAGGTCGATTTCCTGATGCGTATAGGGTGTGATCGTCGGGTCGTCGGCGTACTGTTCCTGAAGGATACCGGCTGCATTGTGCAGCGTCAATTCCGCCAGCGCGCGCGTCTGCGGTGTTGTCACGATGCGGACGTGCGGCGCGGTCTGGACCAGAAAGGGAAGCGCGTCCAGGTGGTCTTGGTGGGCGTGCGTGATGAGCACCGCATCGACCGGGCGTCCGGTGAGCAGGTCAAAGCGCGGCAGCGCCTCTGCGCCCGTCTTGCGCGGATGCATGCCGCAGTCCAGGACAATGCCCGTATGCGCCGCTTCAACATAATAACACGACGCGCCGATGTCGCCCGCGCCGCCCAGCGGAAGAAATTTCATGGTTGAGAGTGTGTCGGGTATCAGATGCTGTACATATCGATCACGTCCTGCGGCAATTTTTCCGCGCGGCCGGTGGCAGCGTTGATGAGCGTGTAGTCGAAGTATCCGTCGGCCGCAAGTTTGCCGTTCGATTTTTTAAGGATCTGAAAATCTACCTTGGCATGCGTGCTGCCCACATCTCCGATGCACGTGCGGACCCTGAGCGTGTCGCCCATCGCGAGCGGCCGCTTGAATTGTATGAAACACGTGTTGACAACCCAGCCCAGGCCGCGCTCGATGAATTGCTCCATCGACATGCCGTAACAGCTGCGCATCTGATCGTACCGCGCAGCGAGCACATAATCCAGATACCGCGCATTGTGCACGTGGTTGTTCATGTCGATATCGTCGGGCCGGACCGAGATCTCGGATTCAAATGTTGTATATGCCATTATCGTATTATTTCAGTGAACGCATGTATTCGATGAGAAGGCGGACGCCGACGCCCGATGCGCCCTTGGGAATATAGTCGTATGCTTCTTCAAGATAGGAGGTGCCGGCGATGTCCAAGTGCACCCATTGGTGCGCGCCGACAAAATTTTTCAGGAACGCTCCTGCCGTGATCGCGCCCGCCCACCGTCCGCCTACGTTTTTCACATCGGCGACATCGCTTTTAATCTGCTTGTCGTATTCTTCGAACAGTGGAAGCTGCCAGACGCGTTCGTAGGATTTTTCGCCCGCTGCTTTCAATGCCTCCATCGTCTGGGCGTCCGTGCCCATCATGCCTGTGGCGTGATGGCCGAGCGCGACAACGCAGGCCCCGGTGAGCGTCGCAAGGTCGATGATGACGTCCGGTGCATAGTTCGATGCGTATCCCAGGGCATCGGCGAGCACAAGGCGTCCCTCTGCATCGGTATTATCAACTTCGGACGTCATGCCGTTGTAATGGCGCACGATGTCGCCCGGTTTCACGGCGGTGCCGCTGGGCATATTTTCCACAGCGGGAATGAGCCCGATGATCCGGATGGGCAGGTGCAGCCGCGCTGCAGCCTCCATGGTTCCGATCACCGAGGCGCCGCCGTGCATATCCATGCGCATCTCTCCCATGCCCGCAGACGGCTTGATCGAGATGCCGCCGCTGTCGAACGTGACTCCCTTGCCAACCAGGACGATGGTGCGCTGCGGACGGCGCGGCGCGTGCTCGAGGATGATGAACCGCGGTTCGTGCTGGCTTCCGCTGCCGACGGCGATGATGCCGCCCATGCCGAGGCTTTCTATTTTTTTTCTGTCGAAGATGGTCACCTTGAGTCCGCAGGCGCGCGCCGTTGTTCGGGCGTCGTCGGCAAGCGTGGCGGGGTAGATCTCGGCGCCGGGGGCGTTGGCGAGCGCGCGCACGTGCGATACCGCATTGGCGATGATCGTGCCCGATGCGACCCCTTTGCGGAATTGTGCGGCCTGCGACTGATCCTCGAGCAGCAGCGTGAAGCGCGTGACCGTGTTCGGTTTTTTGTCTTTGGTCTTATAGCTGTCGTACGAATACAGAGACAGGATGATGGCCTCCGCGATCGCCTGCGCCCGGTCTTCGCCCGAAATGCCGGGCAGGATCGCCGCGTCCGATGGAACAATGAACGCTGCCGTTGTCGCCTTGCACGCCTTCGCTTTTTTGGCGACCACGGCCGCGGCGGCTCGCAGCCGTTCGAGTGTGAAGTCGTTCGGTGCTCCCGCTCCGGTGATGAAGAACCGATCGGACGGCAGATCGGCGTCTCCATAGAGCAGCAGGGACTCGTCCTTTTTTCCCGAAAAATCCTTTAAGTCCTTTGCGCGCCCGATCCTCGATGCAAGAGCGGGGGGACATTGAGCGAGGAGTCCTGTGTTCGCCGCATCGGTGTCGAAGAACACTCCTCCGACAATGTCCCATCGACGGCTTGAGAGTGAGGCGGATTCGGCTGTAATTTTCATATTGTCATTCCAGGTGGTTGTATGTATGTTCGCGCGCGGTCTGTGACCTCGCCGACGATCTCGTCGAGCATGCGGCCGGTGATCCGGGCGCCGGCGGCGTGCTTGTGGCCGTTGCCGCCGAACTCCTTCGCCAGGCGGTTGATCCAGATATCGCCTTTCGAGCGGAAGCTCACTTTCACGACGCCGTCGAGTTCGGTAAACATCAATCCGATCCTCACACCGCCGATGGAAAGTGTATAATTGATGAGATTGTCCGTGTCCGCTGCGACCGTGCTGGTGTGAAAAAAATCATCCTGTCTGATCGTCATCCACGCCACAGCGCCGTTCTCGATCGTTTTCATCGAGTCGAGCGCACGGCCCAAGAGTTGTAATTTGTTCACCGGACCGTTGTCGTACACGGACTGGTAAATTTCGGAAGGATCGGCGCCGCGGCGCAGCAGGTCCGCTGTGATCATGTGTGTGTCCGCATCGGTCTTCGGAAAGCGGAACGAACCGGTATCCGTCATGATGCCGGTGTAGAGTGCCCTGGCGATGGGGGCGGTAATGGCCGACTCGTCGATGGCGTGGAAGAGACCATACAGCAGTTCGCTGGTGGCCGGGGCTTCCGCATCGGTGATGTACAGGTCCGCAAACACTTCGGGCTCGAGGTGATGATCGATGCAGATCGTCAGGCCCGCGTTTGCGGCGACATCGTCCGCCAACGCAAAGAACCTGTTCGGCGCGTTCGTATCGACGACGATGATGCAGTCGGCTGCCCGGATCAGTGTGCTGTGGCGCGATGGGTCATAGAGGTCGACGGGGAATATCTCCTCTGAAAGGAACTTCAGATTGTCCGGTGTCACGCTTTGGTTGATGACGCTGACCGTTTTACCACGGCCCTTGAGAAAGAGCGCAAGCGCCGTTTCACTCCCGATCGCATCGCCGTCCGGATTGATATGGGATGTGATGACGAACGTGGTTGCGCTGTCCGCGATTTTTTTAAATTGATCGAATGCCTGCATCATAATGTCCGGCGTTAATAAAAAAAGTGCGGTGGGGCTTATCGCTAAGACTCACCGCACCAATACCATTTCGACAAATGGAGGAACGATCACAACTCGAAATCACCTCACACCGCGAGGCAACAAGGGCGAGAGACGATCTCACCCTCTCGTTGCGCCGCTGTGTTATTGGATCATCCACGTGTCGCCGGAAGCGAACAACTTGTCGAGCGAACCGCGTCCGCGCTTCGAGACCGTGGCGTCGATCTGTTTGCTCATCTCGCCGTCGTACGTCGGCCGTTCAATGGCCTGGAAGATGCCGACGGGACGCGGCAGCGCTGCATTATACGTCATGTTCGCCATGATGAACGCAAGCGTGGAATCCTTTTCATTGTGAATCAGGAGGTCGTTCACCGAATGCATGCCGTCGCTCAGCGACACGACAACGGGGGAGAAGCCGTCCAGCTTGATGCCTTTGTCCTTGTTCTTACCGAACACAAGCGGCTTGCCGTGTTCCAGGAACACGACGTTGTCGTCTTTGGAGTCTTTTTCCGTGAATTGGAAGAATGCGCCGTCGTTGAACACGTTGCAATTCTGGTAGACTTCCACGTACGACGTGCCCTTGAATTCAGCGGCGCGCTTCAGCACGTACTGCAGGTGCTTCGGGTCGCGGTCCAGCGTGCGGGCCACGAACGAGCAGGATGAGCCGAGTGCGAGCGCCGCGGGATTGAACGGGTAATCGATGCTTCCAATAGGCGAAGATTTCGTCACTTTGCCGAATTCCGACGTCGGTGAATATTGTCCCTTCGTCAATCCGTAGATCTGGTTGTTGAACATGACCACATTCACATCGATGTTGCGCCGCATGAGATGGATCATGTGGTTGCCGCCGATGCTCAGGCCGTCGCCGTCGCCGGTGATGACCCACACCATGAGGTCGGGGCGGGCCAGTTTCAATCCGGAGGCGATCGCCGTTGCGCGGCCGTGTATGGAATGGAATCCGTATGCGTTCATGTAATAGGGGAAGCGGCTCGAACAGCCGATACCCGAGACGAAGGCGACCTTTTCACGCGGGATGTTCATCTCCGGCATGATGCGCTGCATCTGTGCGAGGATCGAATAATCGCCGCAGCCCGGGCACCATCGGACTTCCTGATCCGACGCAAAATCTTTTGCTGCATATTTTACCTGTGCATGATCTGCATGCGTTACGGCATCATCAACTAATTTTCCCATGTTACAAGCCTCCTAACAGGTCTTCAATTTTTTGTTCGATCTCTGTTGATTTGAACGGCAACCCCGCAACAACGTTATACCCGATGGCGTCGATAAGGAATTTTTCACGCAGCACTTTGATGAGCTGGCCCAGGTTGATCTCGGGAACCAGCACCTTCTTATAGTTCGAGAGGATCTCGCCGACGTTTCTCGGAAGCGGATTGATGTATTTGAGGTGCAGCTGGGCCACCGATTTTCCTTCGGCCCTTTTTTTCTCGACTGCGGTCTTGATGGCACCGTACGTGCCGCCCCAGCCGACAACGAGAAGATCCCCGGACTCTTCGCCTTCAACCTGCGCCAAAGGAATATCGTTGGCGATGCGTGCGACTTTTTCCGCGCGGATGTGTATCATCAGATCGTGGTTCTCCGGATCGTAGCTGATGGCGCCTGTCTTGTCCTTCTTTTCCAGCCCGCCGATGCGGTGTTCAAGCCCCGGCGTTCCCGGAATAGCCCATTCGCGTGCAAACGTCTCTGGATCGCGTTCGTACGGAAGGAAATTGTCGGGATTCGTGCGGAACGGATGGGAAATGTCCGGCAATTCGGCCTCTGTCGGCACAAGCCACGGCTCGGACCCGTTGCCGAGGTAGCCGTCCGTTAAGAGAATAACGGGCGTCATGAATTTTAGTGCGATGCGCGACGCTTCGAATGCCATATGGAAGCAATCGCTCGGCGTCGCTGCCGCGAAGACCGGCACGGGCGATTCGCCGTTGCGTCCGTACATGGCCTGGAGCAGATCCGCTTGTTCTGTCTTCGTCGGAAGACCCGTGCTGGGTCCGCCGCGCTGCACATTCACGATCACCAGCGGAAGTTCTGTCATGACCGCAAGACCGATGGCTTCCGTCTTCAAACACAAACCGGGGCCGCTCGTTGTCGTGACGGCAAGAGCGCCGCCGAATGCCGCACCGATCGCCGAGGCGATCGCCGCAATTTCGTCTTCGGCCTGAAACGTCTTCACGCCGAAGTTTTTGTATCCCGAGAGGTCGTGCAGTATCTCGCTCGCCGGGGTGATAGGATAGCTTCCAAGGAAAAGATCGAGCCCCGCTTTTTCGGCGGCGGCCACCAGGCCGAGCGCCACGGCTGAGTTGCCCGTCAAATTCCGGTACCGGCCGGCCTTTAATTTTGCCGGCTTCACGTCGTACCGAACGGTGAAGACATCGGTCGTCTCGGCATAGTTCCATCCGGCTTTCAAGACGCGGATGTTCGACTCGACGATCTCCGGCTTCTTCGCAAATTTGGTCTGCAGCCATTCCACAGTGGTCTCGAGCTGGCGGTTGAACATCCAATACATCATGCCGAGTGCGAAGAAATTTTTTGTGCGATCTACGATCTTCGACGTCAGGTTCATATCCGCAAGCGCAAGCTCGGTCAGCTTGGAAATATCTACCGCGAAGACCTGGTATTTCGAGAGAGAGCCGTTGCTTAACGGGCTTTCGACGTATCCGGCCAGGCGCAGATTCTTGTCGTTAAAACCGTCCGTATTGACGATGATCACGCCGCCGTCGACGAGACTGCGCAAATTCACTTTTAATGCCGCGGCGTTCATGGCCACGAGCACGTCGCACACGTCTCCCGGTGTGTTGATCTCCGTGCTCCCCAGGTGGATCTGGAAGCCGCTTACGCCGCCGAGCGTACCCTGCGGTGCGCGGATCTCCGCCGGATAATCGGGGAGCGTGCTCAGATCGTTGCCCATGTTGGCGGAAGTGCTCGTGAATTGTCCGCCAGTGATCTGCATACCATCGCCGGAGTCGCCGGCAAATCGTATCGTTACCTCGTCTAACGTTTTCGTTTCGACTGACATAGAATACCTTCGTGGTGTGATGTGAATGTGTGTGAATCGTTATCCAATTTCATTGAGGAACGGAAGCCACCGTGCGATATACCCGGCAACAACGGTCAAGTATCCAGTGAAAATCAATATGCCCAACACAACGAGCAGACCGCCGCCGACGATCTCGATGGCGTGAAAATATTTTTTGACCTTGTTGAAGAATCCGAAAAACAGATTGATACTGATGCCTGTCAGGAAGAACGGGATGCCAAGCCCCAGCGAATAACTCCCCAGCAGTATCATCCCTTTCAGTACCGTATCCTGTTGAGCCGCAACAAGCAGTATTCCCGCGAGCACCGGACCGATACACGGCGTCCATCCGAACGCAAACGCCGTGCCGATGAGGAACGAACCAAGCACGCCGAATTTTTTATTCTGCAGATGGAATCGTTTTTCATAATTCAGAAAATTCAGTTTGAATGCGCCCGCCATGTGCAGCCCGAACACGACGATGAGGCCGCCGGCGATCTTGCTGACGAGTTCAAGATTCTCGTTGAGAATCTTTCCCACCGTGGTCGCCGTTGCTCCCAGAATGACGAAGACAAGCGTGAATCCCATGATGAAGAAGAGGGAATTAAGGACGATGCCCCGCATCGCCGCTTTGCGCGACGCGCCGTCTTTCATTTCTTCGAGCGTGAAGCCGGAGATGAACGATATGTAACCCGGAACGATCGGAAGCACACAGGGTGATACAAACGACAGCAGGCCGAAGACGAACGCAGTGACGATACCGATGTTTTCCATAGAAACACTATTCCCTTCTAATCAATTAAGGTACCCGATTTTCATCTGAAAATCAATATGTAAGACGAGATGTTCTCTCACGGTCCGCAGTTCATAGGATGCAACCGAACGCACAGAGGTTTCGTTGCTGCCGTTGCCGATCCGCGTTGAGACTCTTCGCTCGTAATGACAGCCAATAAAGGAAACGGTGAGGAGACAGCAATATAAAAAAAAAGCACTCCCGCGCGAGCGATCGCGCAGGAGTGCTTGGGGACATACGGTCCAGCCCTTCGATCCCCGGCCCTTAGAAGGGCCCCGCGGAGAACGGGCGCTGAACGAACGCTGAACGAATGCTTATTTTTTCTTGATGACTTTTTTCACTGTCGCGAACTTGTCTTTGTTCACCCGGTTGTACGTCTTGAGGGGGAGTCCGTAGATCTTGATGAACCCTTCGGCCGCAGTGTGGTCGAAATTGTCTTCGGCAGTGTATGTCGCGAGTTTCAAGTCGTAGAGGGAATACGGTGACTGGCGGCCGACGACGTCAAGATTGCCTTTGTACATTTTCACTTTAACGATGCCGGTGACGTTTTTCTGCGTCTGCTCGATGAAGCCGTCGAAGGCCTTTTTGAGCGGCGAAAACCAGAGGCCGTTGTAGATGAGGTTAGCGTAGTCGTCGGCGATCTTTGCCTTGTAGTGCATCACTTCCTTGTCGAGGCACATGCGTTCGAGTTCCCGGTGCGCGTAATGGAGCGTGACGCCCGCTGGGGCTTCATAGACTTCGCGGCTCTTGATGCCCACGAGGCGGTTTTCGACCATGTCCATGCGGCCGATGCCGTTGGCGCCTGCGATCTCGTTCAGTTTCTCGATCAATGCGACGCCGGTCATCTTCTTGCCGTCGAGGCCGACGGGGATGCCCTGCTTGAATTCAATCGTCACGTATGTTGGTGTGTTCGGCGCGTTCTCGGGCGAGACGGTGCGCTGATAGGCATCTTCAGGAGGCGCGACCATCGGATCTTCGAGCACGCCGCATTCAATGGCCGTGCCCCAGATGTTCTCGTCGATCGAGTACGGGCTCGCCTTCGATGCCGCCACCGGGATTCCGCGCGATTCGCAATACGCGATTTCGTCTTCGCGCGATTTGAACTCCCAGCCGCGGACCGGAGCGATGATCTTCATCTCGGGTGCGAGGGCCATCACGGCGACTTCGAAGCGGACCTGGTCGTTGCCCTTGCCCGTGCAGCCGTGCGCGACTGCCGTGCATTTTTCACGCTTCGCCACTTCAACCAGCGTCTTGGCGAGAAGGGGACGGCCGATCGCGCATGCCATCGGATACGTGAACTCATACAGCGCGCCTGCTTTCAACGCGGGAAAAATATAGTCCTCAACGAACGTCTTCGTCAGGTCCTGTATGAACACTTTCTTCGCGCCCGATTTGTACGCCTTCTCGGCGACGCCGATCAATTCTTTTTTCTGTCCGAGATTGCCCGTGACGGTGATGACGTCGGCGTTATATTTTTCCTGGAGCCATTTCACGATCACGGAGGTGTCGAGTCCTCCGGAGTATGCGACTGCAATTCGTTCTTTTTTCATGGGTGCGTTCCTTATAAGATGAAGTAGCGTGTGTGATGTGCGGTTGTTGCATTAAGCCGTTGTCTTCTCTGTCAACAGGTCGCGGACGAACCGGATCGTTGTCTGTATCTTCCTGATCGATGCCGGCAGCACCAGCACCGTATCGTCGCCTGCGATCGTCCCCAACACGCTGGGATGGCGAAGCGAATCGATGAACATCGCGACTCCGGATGCTCTGCCGGGCAGCGTGCGTATGACGACGACGGTCTCGTTCGCCTCGGCTCCGAGCATTTCTTTCCAGACGAGTGATTTGATGGAGTTCTCGGTTTCGTCCGTGCGCATCGCGTAGCGGAAGATGTCGCCGGAGCGGATGCGCATCACATTCATCTCCGCCAGGTCGCGCGAGAGCGTCGCCTGCGTCACTTCAATGCCGCGCTTGCGAAGATGGTCCGCCAGTTCCTCCTGGCCCGCGATCGCATAGGCGGAAACGATTTCCGTGATCGCGATTTGCCTCTGTCGTTTGTTCATGCGCGTATTATTGCTGACTGATGAGTTTCGTTAAGATCGCCTTTTGCACATGCAGGCGGTTCTCACCCTGCAGGTAGACGACCGAATGCTTTCCATCGAGCACCTCGTCTGTGATCTCCTCTCCTCGGTGGGCTGGGAGGCAGTGCATCACGATGACGTCGTCCTTGGCGTGCTTCAGGAGCGAGGAATTGACCTGGAATTCCCAGAAATCGTACATCCGGCGTATCTTTTCCTTCTCCTGTCCCATGCTGATCCAGGTATCGGCGTAGACCACGTCCGCATCGGCGGCCGCTTCGACCGGATTGTGGACGAGATCGATGGTGCTCACGCCCGAGGCGCGGGCGGCCTCGAAGATCGTCCGATCGGGTTCATATCCCAGCGGCACGGCAAGCGACAGATGCATCGGGATGAGGGAGGCCAACTCGAGCCACGAATTGACGATGTTGTTGCCGTCGCCGATATAGGCGATCTTCATGCCGTCCCGGAGCTTGCCGCACTGACGCAGCGTGTAGGCGTCGGACATGATCTGGCACGGGTGCGACAGATCGGTCAACGCGTTGATCACCGGCACCGTCGCGTGCTTCGCCATGTCCACGAGCATGCCGTGGTCGTGCACGCGCGCAACAATGGCATCGCAAAAGCGCGTGAGCATGTTGGCCACGTCGGCGACGCTTTCTCTCGATCCGATGCCGATGCTTTCGTTGCCGAGATAGATCGGGTATCCGCCCAGCTGCACAATGCCCACCTCGAACGAGACGCGCGTGCGCAGCGAGGGTTTCTGGAAAATGGCGGCGACTGTTTTTCCCGAAAGCGGTTTGAGTTGCGGATTCGCCTTCAGCATATCGGTGAGATCAAGCAGTTCCACGACTTCCGCCTGCGTGAGCGCTGCGATCGATAAAAAATCTTTTTCCATGGTTGAAAATATTTTAAATACGTGTTACAGCACAAGTTGTGTGCCGACGCCTTCATCGGTGAAGATCTCCAGGAGCAGGGAATGGGGCTTCCGGCCGTCGATAATATGCACTTTGGACACGCCCGAATGCAGCGTCGAGAACGCGGATTTCACTTTCGGGATCATGCCGCCGTTGATCGCCCCCTCGGTCACGAGCTCCCGCGCACGCTGCTCGGTCAGCGTGGAGATCAGCGCCGAGTCCGCGACGACGCCTTCGACGTCGCTCATATAGAACAATTTTTCGGACTTGAGTGCCGTGGCGACCGCGCCGGCCGCTATGTCCGCATTGACGTTATAAATGATACCCTGCGCGTCGACGCCGACGGGTGCAATAACGGGCATCAAATTGTTCGCCAGGAACAGCTGAAGGAACGCCACATTCACCTGTGTGATCATGCCGACGAGGCCGAGATCGATGCCGCCTTCCATATATTTTTCGGCCTGGAGGAGGAGGTTGTCCACGCCGCTGAGTCCGACGGCTCCCCCGTCGCAGGTGTTGATGAGCGCCACGACCTCCTTATTGATCTTGCCGGCGAGCACCATCTGCACAACAGACACCATCTTTTCATCGCTGTAGCGCTGGCCGTTGACGAACGTCGTTTCGATGCCGAGCCGTGAGGCGATGTCGGTGATCTCTTTGCCGCCTCCGTGCACGATGACGATGTTGATCCCGATCTTTTTCAGGATCGTGACGTCCTGCGCGAACGTTTTTTTAAGGTGATCCTCGGTCATCGCGGCGCCGCCGTATTTCACGACGAACGTCTTGCCTTCATATTTTTGTATATAGGGAAGCGCCTCGATGAGCACTACTTCCTTCGACTGGATCATGGTCTCGTCCTTTGAATGCCTGCAGTGCGGCGCGGCTTTTTTCCGTTCCCGCTCGGGGCGGTTCGCCTTTTTCATGAATTCATTGCCGCCGCGGTGTGCTCACGCGGCGTTCCGCGCTCAGCTTCTGTAATTGGCGTTGATCGATACGTATTCGCGGGACAGATCGCACGTCCAGAATGTGGCTGCGTGTTTCCCCGCGTGGAGATCGATCGTGATGACGATTTCTTTTTTCTGCAATATTTTTTTAGCCTTCTCCTCGGAGAAGGAAATGTCGTACCGTTTGCCGAGGATGCGAAGCTTTCCGAAATGGATCTCCGTTTTGGCGGGATCGAACGGTATTCCCGATCGGCCGATCGCCGCAAGTATTCTGCCCCAATTGGCGTCCTCGCCGTGGATCGCCGTTTTCACGAGCGACGACGTGCACACAGTACGGCACGCGGTTTCGGCATGCTGCCGCGACCCGGCGCCCTTGACCGTGACCTCCACGAACTTCGTGGCGCCCTCGCCGTCCTTCACGATCAGTTTCGACAGCACGACGAACACATGCTCGAGCGCCGCATGGAAAATTTTATAGTCGCCTGAATTTTCCCTGAGCGCCGCCGTGCCGGCGTTGCCGTTGGCGAGAATGAGCGCCATGTCGTTCGTGCTCGTATCGCCGTCTACGGTGATGCGGTTAAACGACACGCCCGTCACCCGGGTGAGCGTCTTCTTCAGCAGTGTGTGCGGAATGTTGGCATCGGTCGTGACGAATGCGAGCATCGTTGCCATGTTGGGGGCGATCATTCCCGATCCCTTCGCGATGCCGCCGATGCGGACAGGCTTGCCCTCGAGCATGATCTCGACCGCATATTCTTTCTGGAACGTGTCTGTGGTGCAGATGGCTTCGGCTGCATCAGTGCCGCCCTTGCGGCTGAGACTCTTCGCCGTGGCGAAAATGCCGAGCTTCACATTATCCATCGGCATGAATTGCCCGATCACGCCGGTGGAGGCGACGAGCACCTCCGATTCAGGGATGTCGAGGGCGAGCGCCGTTGTTTTCACCGTCTGCAGGGCGTCTTTCATGCCGCGCTTTCCCGTGCAGGCGTTTGCGTTGCCGCTGTTGATGAAGATGACCCGTGCGGTGTTCGAACGGCGGAGTTGTTCCTGATCGAGCGTGACGCACGCGGCCACTGTCAGGCTCTGCGTGAACACGCCTGCTGCACAGGCTGGGGTGTCGGAATAAATTAACGCAACATCCTTCTTGCGCTTCTTGATGCCCGCATGAATGCCCGAGGCACGAAATCCCTGCGGGGCGCAGACGCCGCCTTTGATCTTCTTCAACGATTGCGATGCAGTGCTCATTTATCCCAGCCCTTCCGTTTCAGCGAAGCCGAACATAATGTTCATATTTTGAACGGCCTGTCCGGCCGCTCCCTTGAGTAGATTGTCGATAACGCTGAAGACCATCAGCTGATTGTTTGCCTCGTGCAGCGCGAACCCGATGTCGCAATAATTGGTGCCCTGCACATGCTTGATCTCGGGATACTTCGCTTCATCGACCCGGATGAACGGCGCGGAGGCGTAATAGCTGTCGTAGAGTGCGCGTATCGCGGCGATGTCCGTCTGTTTCGCAAGGCGGCCGTACATGGACGAATAGATCCCGCGCGTGATCGGAATAAGATGGGGCACAAAGGTGACACTCGCGTCGGTGTTGCTGAATGCGCGCAGGACCGTTTCAATTTCGGGCGTATGCTGGTGCACGCCCGCCTTGTATGCCTTGACGGACTCGTTCGTCTCCGTGAACGAATAGGAGACGGACGATTGGCGTCCGGCACCCGAGATGCCCGAGAGCGAACTGATGATGATGCCGGCGGGGTCAATGATCCCTTCCTTCACCAGAGGCAGGAGGGGAAGCAGGGCGCTTGTGACGTAACATCCGGGATTGGCCACAAGCTGTGCGCCGGCGATCGCGTCCCGGTTCCATTCAGGCAGACCGTAGACTGCGCCGGGAAGGTAGTGTTCCGCAGTGTGCGGGTGTCTATAATATTTCTGGTACAGCACACTGTCTTTCAGACGGAAGTCGCCGCCGAGGTCGATCACGCGAAGGCCCGCATCGATCAATTCGGGGACGATCCGCATCGCCTCGCCGGACGGAAGGGCGATGAAGATGCAGTCGCTCGAGCGGACCGCATCCAGCGCATACTCCTGAAAGACAAGGTCTGTTCTGTGCCTGAACGCAGGGTACACCTCGTCCACTCGTTTGCCCGCCGCGCTGTGCGCAAAGACGTTCTCGATCTCTGCGTGAGGATGACGAAGAAGAAGCTTCATCAATTCTGCGCCGGAATATCCGGATGCTCCAATAATTGAAATGTTCATGTGGTGAGGGGGAATAAGAAACTGTGCCGGGGCATCCGACACGTGTGGATGAAAAACTGAATGCATAATTATACAAAATAATGTATAATTATGCAAGCGCTTTTTTATTTTTTAATGTTGTTTTTCACCGCCCTCTTGATTCGCGGCATACGTTCACTCGTGTAGAAGCTCGTGTAGACGCTCGTGTGGCCGCCCTTGACATTTGCCGGTGATTTCAATAAAATTGCAGTGTACGAAGAAATTTTCGTTCTCCGTGTTGTCCGCGCCCGGCGTTCCTCCTCAGTCATCGGACAACATTCCAGTCGATCGTGTCCTCCTTCCGTTTTCGGAGAAATACCAGGCAGCGTTCATTCAAGGATGAAAGCATGCTTCGTGACGATCACACATCACACCCGCACCACCGAGACTGCGGCAGGGAATGGGTGGCAGTACGGCGTCATTTCCTTGTGGAGCGACGTGCCGGCCCGCCTCATGCCATGCTGCGCATCATTGTGCGTGAAACGGACAAACCCCCGCCGACGAACGGCGGCGATGCACTTCATATGACTGCGAATCACTCATCGTTCCACGTACGTGTGGGGAATTGCTGTGAATTATTATTGAGGAGGAGCAACGATAAAAAAAGCAAATGATGTCGATATCAATGAAGGGGGCAGGACCATTCCGATAGGCTTCGTGCCGACGCCGACGAAGAGCTATCGGACGCAAAATATCATTTCGAAGGCGACGTTGGAACCCGGGACTCCGCAGGGCCCATCGCAGAGGCTTCCGCTTCAGTATTCGTTGGGCGCCCGTGTGTTGATGTGGAGCTTCAATTCAACAGCAGACAGGATCAAACTGCGGAACCGATGCGATGGAGAGGGAGATCTCTGAACTGAAAAAATCCGCCGACACGATGAAACGCAACGGACACTGGCATTGATGCCGCGGATCGGTACTGTTTTCCAGCGTTGAAAATAAAGGATACGAAACGACCCGCTTGAATTGAGGTTCAAGCGGGTCGTTCGACTATGATGGCGTTCTTGAGAAGGCAGACCGTCCGATGCCTGATCGAGCGTATGGACATCGTTGTCGTGTGTCTTCTCCCACGCTGCGTGTTATTTGTCCACCATCTTCCGAAGAATCGACACCTGGGGCTGTCCCATGACGCCGCCTTTTTCCATCGCCTCTTTTAATTTCGGATTCGAAATGAATGTGTTGGCCGATTCGGCACTCGGGAATGTACCGATCACCGTGACCATGTTGGGATTTGCGGCGTCAGTGAACACACCCGACACTTTGAATCCAGCCGCCGCACGGTTGTCCTTGTCGCTGTCGAAGGCTTGTTTCCAGGCCGTATAGTCTTTCACTTCATGGTGAATGACGACGGTGACTTTTCCACTTCCGGATTTGTCCTTCTTCGCTGCCTGCGACACGGAGACTCCGGCTATAAGGGTAATGATGAGGGCTGCAAAGCACAGTTGTTTCAACATAACGAGTTCCTCCTTCATGAGGTTGTAAAAAAAAATGAGCCGCGAACAGGATTGTGTGTACGCCTGCCGGCTGTTGCTGTGTGTCATCAAATGACCGAGTAGATCTGCCGCGAACCCGATTCTACAAGCGGCATGAACTTCTGGTACCAGTCGCCGAACTCGGGCGCGTTCATCATCTTGAGCGATTGGTCTTCATAGTCCGCAAGGCTCTTCGCGGTTAACTCCATCTCGAGAATATAAAACGGGCCGGTGACATCGGTGAGGTATCGTGCCGCCCCATATTTGTACTTCTTGAGAATCCGTTGATTCTCCTTGATCAATGCTTTGGCTTCTTTTGCCTTGCCAAATTTGAGTTGGAACACATTGCGCACTACGATCATGGCAACCTCCTGTTGCTGATGATAAATCCCCAGCGGGCGAGTGATGATTCACTCAATGTCGTCTTTTCTGCAGAAACCCCGGACAGTGAAATGCCGCTTCGCAGAAGAACGGTACCGCGCTGCAATATCATTCCAACAATTGCGCCAGAGTCAAAGTTCCTCCCCCGATGTATTTGATGTTTTGATTCTCACATCCAATTTTCGTATCATAAAAAATCCAACATCCGAAGGGTACGAACATGATCGATCTCAAGAGCAACGAAGTGTGGTTTGTCACGGGGAGCCAGTCGTTATATGGCCCCAAATTAATTCAACAGGTCGCCGATAACTCGATGCTGATCGTGAGGGGGTTGAATGCATCGGCCGACATACCGGTCACCATCATTTTCAAGCCGGTTGTGCTCACGGCTGATGCAATATACGCTCTGATCGCTGAAGCGAATAACAGTCCGAATTGCATCGGGCTGATCACGTGGATGCATACGTTCTCCCCTGCAAAAATGTGGATAGCGGGCTTAACGGCGCTGCGCAAGCCGTTCCTTCACCTCCACACGCAATTCAACCGGGACATTCCCTGGATGACGATCGACATGGAATTTATGAATCTCAATCAATCGGCTCATGGCGACCGCGAGTTCGGATACATCTGCACACGCATGGGAGTACGCAGAAAGGTTGTTGTCGGCCACTGGCATGATGCGAACGTCCATAAACAGGTCAGCGTGTGGATGAGGGTGGCCGCAGCGTATGCCGACATGCAGGGCGCAAAAGTTGCGCGCTTCGGCGACAACATGCGAGATGTTGCAGTGACTGAAGGCGACAAGGTTGAAGCGCAAATAAAATTCGGCTATGCCGTGAACGGGTACGGCATGGGTGATCTTGTGAAATACATCAAGAGCGTGACCGATGCGCAGATCAAGACGCTCGTGGCCGAGTACGAGGCTGCATACGATTTTGCCGGGGCCGCGCGAAAGGGCGGGGACCAGCGCCCGAATGTTCTTGAGAGCGCGCGGATCGAATTGGGTATGCGCGCATTTTTAACGGAGGGCGGATTCAAAGCGTTCACGACGACGTTCGAAGATCTTCACGGATTGAAGCAGCTTCCGGGCCTTGCCGTCCAGCGCCTGATGAACGACGGGTATGGGTTTGGCGCGGAAGGCGATTGGAAGACCGCAATGCTGGTGCGTGCGGTGAAGGTGATGGGCTCCGGCCTTCCGGGCGGAGCGTCGTTCATGGAAGATTACACGTATCACCTGGATCCCTCTGGGATGAGAGTCTTGGGAGCGCACATGCTGGAAGTATGCGAATCGACCGCCTCGTCCAAACCCTCGTTTGAGGTCCATCGCCTCGGTATCGGCGGGAAGGACGATCCGCCGCGACTGGTGTTTACCATCCCAAACGGGCCGGCCATCAATGCGTCGCTGATCGACATGGGCACCCGCTTCCGATTGATCGTCAATGAGGTCGATGTGGTGGATTCGGATAAGGAACTTCCGAGATTACCGGTTGCACGCGCACTGTGGGTCCCGAAACCGAACCTCGAGATCGGCGCGGCTGCGTGGATCTACGCCGGAGGAGCGCACCATACGGCCTTCAGCCAGGCCATCCAAGCCGAATACATGGAAGATTTTGCCGAGATGGCGGGGATCGAATATGTGTGTATCGATGGCAACACGCAACTCCGCACACTGAAAAATGAATTGCGGTGGAATGAATCGGCGTATGCATAGCACAGCAGCAGTGCCTCCACACGAACGGATAAGACACCGATATGCCCCGGATACGTCACCAGATCGAATGCCGGCGCGCAAAAGAACATGCAGACGGGAACGGCCTTTGTAATGAAGGCCGTTTTTTTTCCCCCGCGCCTGATGCGCAAAAAGTGTGGTTGACTCTTATGATGGAGGTCAGTACATTAACGCTAGTTCTGGTTATCGGATGGGAAATACGTCATTTTGACAAACAGACACTATGGTACCGACCTCATCCTTAACGCTCATCGCACAAAGCACGATGATGCGCGAATTGCTGAAGCACGTGGACATTGCGGCGCTGTCTGATTTTTCGGTGCTCCTGGTCGGAGAGACCGGAGTGGGCAAAGAATTATTTGCCGAATACCTGCATCACAAAAGCATACGCGAGAGTTCTCCCTTCGTGAAAGTGGGACTCGCCTCTCTGCCCGCCGAATTGCTCGAGAGCGAATTGTTCGGCCATGAAAAAGGCTCATACACGGGCGCCGACTCCGAAAAAAAGGGATTGTTTGAACTAGCCGAAGGGGGGAGCATCCTGCTGGATGATATCGACGATTTCCCCATTCATTTACAATCGAAGCTTCTTCGCGTTCTCGAATCCCGCGAACTCATGCGCGTCGGCGGAACGGTTCCCATTCCGATTAATGTTCGCGTCATCTGCGCTTCAAAAATTGATCTCATCACGCTTGTTGATAAGAACCTGTTTCGTTCCGACCTCTATTATAGAATCAATGTTGTGCCGATACACATCCCGCCGCTGCGGTCACGCCGCGACGACATTCCGTTATTGATCCGCCATTTTTTGAATCGCTTTGTTCCCGACAGGCTGGTCGAAGTGACAGCTGAAGCGATGCGCATATTACAGGCATATGAATGGCCGGGGAATATCCGCGAACTTCGGAACGTCGTCCAACGCATGGCAATATTCGCTGACGGTGCCATCTCACCCGGCGATCTTCCCTCCGAAATTACTTCCTCAAGCTCTCTCGATTCAATGCACAAAGCGTGCAACCGTTGTGTGGTCGACGAAAACATGAGTTTCGAGGACGTCATGAATTGTCTCGAATTGAACCTGATCAAACAGGCGCTGGTGCAATCTGCCGGCAATAAAACGCAGGCAGCCAAAATTTTGGATCTCAGTTCGTCGACATTCAGGGATAAGCTGAAAAAACATCACCTCGACGGTTGATGTGCCCTCCTGACAACGCGGAAAACCGTTCATCAAACCACGGAAAACCGCCGTTCCCAATCACACACACTCGAAATTCACTCCAATACTGCCAATTTCTTTTGGCACTATTATTGCAGTAAGAAGCGACAACCTCACACACGACTCTGTCATTTTCGTCCGCAGGCCGTATGCACACAATATCGATCACTACCGAAGTGGTGGGCGTGTTCCAACGGGAAGACAAGCCCGCCGCAACTCTTCTCGTCCGGCCATTCACCATCGAAGTCGATGAGATCATCGATGCCCATCTCGGCGATGAAGCAACAGTGGAAATTTCTTTCTCAATAAACTCTATTCGTTATCAACCAATACGCTAGGAGGCAGAAATGAATGCTTCTCCACTCACTCTTTGGGAACATGCCCAATCACAGGGCGTTTCCCGACGGGATTTTATCCGTTATTGTTCGTGGCTCGCAGCTGCAGCAGGAATTGAAGCCTCGAGTATTGGTCGGGTTGTGAAGGCGATGGAAAATAAGCCGCGCCTGCCGGTTGTGTGGATGCATTTTCAGGAATGCACGTGCTGCAGCGAATCGTTCATCCGGTCGTCGCACCCGGTGGTGTCCGATATCGTGCTCGATAAAATTTCGCTCGACTATACCGAAACCCTGATGGCTGCATCGGGATTTCAGGCTGAAAAGCAGTTGCACGACACCATCACAAAATATAAAGGCGAATATATTTTGTGTGTGGAAGGATCGATTCCCACCGGAGACGGCGGCGTCTACTGCTGCATCGGCGGAAAATCCGCATTGGACATCGTGAAAGAGGTCGCGGCCGATGCGAAGGCGATCATTGCGTGGGGAAATTGCGCAACGCACGGCTGCGTGCAGGCCGCAAAGCCGAATCCGACATCGGCGACGCCGGTGCATAAGATCATCTCGGGAAAACCGATCATCAATGTGCCGGGATGTCCGCCCATCGCAGAAGTCATGGCCGGCACGATCGTCCATCTCCTGGCATTCGATCGCATACCGGAACTCGACGGCCTTGGACGGCCGAAAGCATTTTATTCGCGCCGCATTCATGATACCTGCTACCGCCGCCCGAATTACGACGCCGGGCTCTTCGTCGAATCGTTCGACGACGAAAATGCGAAACGCGGGTACTGTCTCTATAAGGTAGGGTGCCGCGGCCCGGTCACCTACAACGCGTGCGCCGTGACGAAATGGAACAACGGCGTCAGCTATCCCATCCAATCCGGCCACGGATGCATCGGGTGCAGCGAGAAAGATTTCTGGGACAATGGACCGTTCTATCAGCATCTCGCCTCGTTCCCCGGCTTCGGCATCGAAACAACCGCCGACGATATCGGCCTGGCCGTGGGCGCCGTGACCGCAATCGGCATTGCGGCCCATGCGGTCACCACGAACATTAAAAAACGAAAATTCATCCAATCTGAAATTGCCGACAGTGAAACTGCGGATGACCTAGACAATAAAGGAGGTGCGTAATGTCTACACGAATAGTCGTTGACCCGATCACACGTATCGAAGGACATCTTCGCATCGAAGCCGAAATTAAGGACGGAAAAATCGTTGACGCATGGAGCGCCGGCACCATGGTGCGCGGCATCGAATTGATACTCAAAGGCCGCGACCCGCGCGACGCGTGGGCGTTCACCGAACGCGTGTGCGGCGTCTGCACGACGGTGCACGCGCTTGCGTCCGTGCGAACGGTTGAAGATGCGCTGGGTATTGTCGTGCCGCCCAACGCCGAAATGGTCCGCAACCTCATGTTCGCAACGCTCTATATGCAGGATCACGTCGTTCATTTTTACCACCTCCACGCGCTGGATTGGGTGGACGTGGTGAGCGCGCTGAAAGCCGATCCGAAAAAAACATCCGAACTGGCGCAGAGCATTTCGAATTGGCCGAAGAGCTCGCCAAAATATTTTGCCGATGTGCAAAAGAGGCTGACCGCGTTCGTGAACAGCGGCCAGCTGGGCATCTTTGCCAACGGGTATTGGGGACATAACGCGTACAAGCTCCCGGCCGAAGCGAACCTGATGGGGACCGCTCACTATCTTGAAGCGTTGGAATGGCAAAAAGAAATTGTGAAGATCCACACCATCTTCGGCGGAAAAAATCCGCATCCGAATTATCTGGTCGGGGGAATGCCGTGCTCCGTGAATATCGACGAGGTCAATGCGTTGAACGCCGATCGTCTCGCGTACGTCGGGACGCTGCTGGAGCAGGCGTATGAATTTATCGATCAGGTGTATATTCCCGATCTGCTTGCGGTCGCGTCGTTCTACAAGGAGTGGGGCGCGATCGGCGGCGGCGTGTCCAATTATCTCGCATACGGCGATCTGCCGATGAACGGCTACGCCGATATTTCGAGTTTTAAGTTCCCGCGCGGCGTCATCCTCAACCGCGACCTGAGCACCGTGCATGCGGTCGACGGCAAGAATGCCGACGAAGTGCAGGAGTTCATCAAGCATTCGTGGTACGAATATGCCGGCGGCGATACGGTCGGGAAGCATCCGTGGGAAGGCGAAACGAAACTGAACTATACCGGGCCGAAGCCGCCGTACGACCATCTGAACGTGGACGAAAAATACAGCTGGCTGAAAACTCCGCGCTGGAAGGGACATGCCATGGAAGTCGGCC
Organism: uncultured Ignavibacteriota bacterium; assembly: GCA_903884005.1. Classification (GTDB taxonomy): domain Bacteria; phylum Bacteroidota; class Ignavibacteria; order UBA10030; family UBA8401; genus CAISDA01. The sequence goes on from CAISDA010000044.1 coordinate 97,666, forward strand.
CGCTCGCCCGCGTGTTGGTCGCGTATGCATCCGGGAAAAAAGACGTCATCGAATTGGTGAACGCCGTGCTGAAAACGCTGGATGTCCCCGTGGGCGCGCTCTTTTCCACCTTGGGAAGAACCGCAGCCCGCGGCATTGAAACAAAACTTGTCGCCGAGTGGTCGAAAGAATTCTATCAGACGCTGATGTCGAATATCAAGAACGGCGACACGCGCATGTTCAACAAGGACAAGTGGGAGCCGGAGACCTGGCCTAAAGAGGCCAAAGGCGTCGGCTTGACCGAAGCTCCCCGCGGCGCTCTGGCGCATTGGATCGTGATCAAGGATAAGAAGATCGACAACTACCAGCTTGTGGTTCCCACCACCTGGAACGCATCGCCCCGCGATCCGGATGGGCAGCGTTCGGCATACGAGGCGGCGCTCATCGGCACGCCAATTCACGATCCGGAGCAGCCGTTGGAGATCCTGCGCACCCTTCACTCGTTCGATCCGTGTCTTGCATGTGCCGTGCACTTGTACGATGAAAAAGGTCGCTACGTTCACCAGCTGCACACTTTTTAGGAGGCGCACATGGAACACGTATCATTTGGGCGTGTGTACGTATGGCAGCTGCCGGTCCGGGTGTATCACTGGGTCAATGCGCTCTGCGTCGTTGCGCTTGCGTGCACCGGATATCTTATCGGCCACCCGTTCGCAATACAAAGCGGAACCGAGGCGTACAACAATTATTGGTTCGGCACCGTCCGGTTCATTCACTTCCTGTCGGCGTTCTTGTTCTTCTTCAATTTCCTCTTCCGCATCTATTGGGGATTTGCCGGGAATATGTTCGCCCGGTGGGGAAATTTTATTCCTCATCGCAAGGAACAATTTACCGAAATGGCGGCTGTGCTGAAGGTGGACGTGCTGCTGGCAAAGATCAAGCCGCTGCCCTCCATCGGCCATAACAGCCTCGCCGGAGTGACGTACTTTATTTCGTTCCTTGCGTTCCTCTTCCAATCCATCACCGGTTTCGGCATGTACGCGGCAATGAGCAAATCGGCCCTGCCGCGTCTCTTTGCATGGATCGTGCCGATGATGGGCGGAGATTTCGCCGTGCGCCAGTGGCATCACATGATGATGTGGTTCTTCATCATTTTTTCAATCGTGCACGTCTATCTCGTGTTCTACCACGACTACGTGGAAGGTCGCGGGACCATATCGTCCATGGCCGGCGGATGGAAATTTATCGAGCATGAGAAGAACAAATAGACGCAACAAGGCAGCGAAAAAAAGGCGAGGCGGAAACATGAGCTCGCCTTTTTTTTTATGCGGCAACTTCGTACCTTCTACAGAATTCATTCTTCTGGAATATGTGCGGGAGACATGTCGCTCCCTGCACCGCGTGACGCCGGAAGCACCCTCACGAGCCTTGTTCATACACTACACCAGTGAAGACAATAAAATCCACGCTGATCCTTGGTATCGGCAATTACCTGATGGGCGATGAAGGCGTCGGCGTTCATGCAATCAATGAACTTTCGAAGGATGACTATCCGGAGGACGTCCGGCTGGTCGACGGCGGCACCGGCGGGTTTCATCTTCTTTCCTTTTTCCACGACTACGATCCGCTGATCATCATCGATGCAACAATGGATGACCAGCCTGTCGGTTCCGTCCGGCTCCTCGAGCCGCGTTTCGCGTCCGATTTTCCGCGCACGCTGTCTGCGCACGACATCGGCCTCCGTGATCTCATCGAAACCGCGATCCTCTCGGCGCCCTTGCCGAAGATCTTCCTCATCACGGTCTCCATTCATGAAATTCGGTCGATGGTCATAGACTTGTCTCCGGAGATTGCCCGGTCACTTCCGGCAGTCATTCGCACGGTCAAAGAGATTTTATCCGGAAAAAAAGATACATTGTAACTGCGAACATATCCTAGGGGCTCTGCATGCACGAATTATCGATCGCGGAAAGCATCGTCGATATCGTCCGCCAGCACGTTGCACCGGACCGTTTGTGTGCTGTCAGGTCCGTGGGCGTGAAGGTGGGCGCATATTCCGGCGTTGTGCCGGACTCGTTGGAATTTTCCTATCAGGCGATCACCTCGGGCACACCCCTGGCACAGTCGATGCTCGCGCTTGAATGCATTCCATTTGTTGTGCGGTGCAGGCAATGCAGCCGGGAGTCGGCGAACGCCGACGGCATCATCCTCTGCAGTGCATGCGGCAGCTTCGATACCATCATCCTGTCCGGAAGGGAATTGCAGATGAAAGAGATCGAATTGGAAGACATGGCACCGGAACACGTGCACCCGGAGCAGCCATGAGCGTGCTCACCATCGAACGAAAAGTACTCGAAAAAAATGACGACGTCGCGCGGATCAACCGCGGGGTGTTTGCGGCGAACGGTCTGTTTGTCGTCAATCTTGTCAGCTCGCCCGGATCGGGCAAGACCAGCGTGCTCGAACAAACCGTGGGCTATTTCGGTTCGTCCCTGCACGTTGCGGTCATTGAAGGGGATTGCCACACTGATCTCGATGCGCAGCGCATAGCGAAGTTCAACATCCCCGTGGTGCAGATCGTGACCAACGGCGGCTGCCATCTCGATGCGAAACTCGTGAATGATGCCCTTCCCGCGTTTGACTTGTCGCTGGCGGACCTGCTGGTGATCGAGAACGTCGGCAATCTCGTGTGTCCGGCAAACTACGACCTCGGAGAGGCGATGAAGGTCGTCATCGTCAGCACGACCGAAGGCGACGACAAGCCGCTGAAGTATCCGGGAATGTTCCACAACTCCTCTGTGTTGATCGTGAATAAGATGGATCTTGCTCCGTATGTCAATTCCAATCCCGACGTGATAAAAGCGAATGCTCTGAAAATAAATCCCGCGCTGAAAATTTTTGAAACATCGTGCACGACGAATCAAGGAATTCCTGAATGGTGCGAGTGGTTGAGAAGTCAAACGAAGAAATACGCCGTCTGAAAGTCGCCATTCACGGCGCGGTCCAAGGTGTCGGATTTCGCCCGTTTGTGTATCGTCTTGCTGCCGAGATGCAGCTCCGCGGCTGGGTGTCGAATTCGCCGCAGGGTGTGTCCATTGAAGTCGAAGGGGGCCAGGGGAGCCTCGACTCGTTCATCGCACGGATTCATTCCGAAAAGCCGCAGCTCTCCAGCATTCACTCCTGTGAAACGACGTTACTCGACCCGAAGGGGTATGAAGGGTTCGAGATCAGGGAGAGCGCTTCGGGCGGATCGACGACGGCACTGGTGCTGCCCGATATTGCGACCTGTCCCGATTGCCTCAGGGAACTATTCGACGTCAGGGACCGCCGGTATCTCTACCCGTTCACCAATTGCACGCATTGCGGGCCTCGTTTTACGATCATCCGGTCGCTGCCGTACGATCGGAACAATACCACGATGAGCCCGTTCATCATGTGCGAACAGTGTGAATGGGAATACCGCGATCCGTCGGACAGACGATTTCATGCTCAGCCGAATGCCTGCCCTCAGTGCGGACCTCATGTGGAATTATGGGATCAGCGCGGAACAGTGCTCGCTTCGCACCGCGACGCGATCCTCGATGCTGCGCAGGCGGTCGTGAACGGCGGCATTGTCGCGGTAAAAGGGCTGGGCGGATATTTGTTGTTGTGCGATGCGCGCAGAGACCGTGTGGTCCAAAAATTGCGTGACCGAAAACACCGGGAAGAAAAACCGTTTGCTCTGATGTTTCCCTCCATCGATCACGTGGAGCGGGAATGCCGCATCTCGGAACTCGAACGACGCTTATTGCTGTCGCCGCAGGCTCCCATCGTCCTGGTGAAGGCCCGCCGGCATCAGTCGTCGGTCATTTCCCGCGACGTTGCTCCGGGCAATCCCTGCCTGGGCGTCATGCTGCCATCGACGCCATTGCATCATGTGCTGCTGTCGCTGCTGCATTTTCCGGTGGTTGCCACCAGTGGCAACATCAGCGATGAGCCGATCTGTGCAAGCGAGGATGCGGCGCTCAAAAAACTTGACGGCATTGCAGACCGGTTTCTCGTGCACAACCGGGCGATAGAACGGTACTGCGACGACTCCATCGTGAGGGTGATCCACGGCCGCGAACTGATGGTTCGCCGCGCGCGCGGATACGCCCCGCTTCCCATTCATATTCCCGCGACGCTCGAACGCCCGATCCTTGCCGTCGGCGGGCAGTTGAAGAACACGATCGCGATCGGAACGGGCGATGCGGTCTTCATCAGCCAGCACATCGGCGACCTTGAAACCGCGGAATCGCTGTCCGCTTTTAAGAAGACCATTGAGGACTTCCGATTATTGTACAATTGCGCGCCCGCTGTGATCGTGCACGATGCACATCCCGAATATCTCTCGACCTCCATTGCTAACAATGAACTCTCCGCGCAGTGGAAGGATGCGTCCGTGACATCGCTGCAGCATCACTACGCGCACATTGCCTCGTGCATGGCGGAGAATGAGTTGACGGGACCGGTAACGGGCTTTGCATGGGACGGGACGGGCTTTGGAACCGATGGGACCATCTGGGGAGGCGAATGTATTTGTTGTGAGGGCGGCGCGTTCCGCCGCGTGGGCACGATACGATCGTTCAAATTACCCGGCGGCGCGACCGCCATACGCGAACCGAGGCGGTGCGCGGTGAGCATTGTGCACGAAATCTACGGCGGCGATCAACCGGCGATGCCGCGGCTGGTCGATGACGGTTTCACGGAACGCGATCACCACATCTTGCACGACATGCTCGCGAAGGATATCAACTCCCCGGCTACTACGAGTATGGGCAGAATATTCGATGCCGTCTCCGCCTTCTGCGGCGTGCGAATGGAGAATTCATTCGAGGGACAGGCGGCGATGGAACTGGAACATCTCGCATCCACGAGCGGCATCGAAGACGTTTATCCGGTCGTGGTGGAGGACGTTGATGGACTGCTGATGTGGAATTGGATCCCCATGTTCGAATCGATCATCGACGACGTGAAACGCGGCAGGCAAAAAAACGAGATCGCAACAATGTTTCACACGACGCTGGCCGCGATGATCCTTCGCATGGCCGTCGCCCGCAATCTGCCGAAAGTAGTGCTCTCCGGCGGATGCTTCCAAAACACGATCTTATTGGAACACACGGTCACATTGCTCCGCACGAACGGTTTTACTCCGTACTGGCACCAGCGGGTACCGACGAATGACGGCGGAATTTCCCTGGGACAGATTTATTCGGTCATCCTTGCACAGCACACCACATAATCATTCCGAAAGAGGATCACATGTGTCTCGCACTTCCCGGCAGGATAGAATATATCGATGAAGGCTCGACTCCCAAAATGGGTACGGTCGATTTTGGCGGGATCAAAAAAAACGTCTGCCTGGAATTCCTGCCCGAAGCCGCTCTGCACGATTACGTGCTCGTGCATGTGGGCATGGCATTGACCAAAGTGGACGAACAGGAAGCGCTGGAAACGATCGCAATGTATAAGGAGATGGGGGAGGCGCTCGACGAATTGAAAGAGGGGGAATCCGCATGAGGTTCCTCGATGAATTCCGCGACCCCGTCTTTGCGAAAACCCTTTCGGACAAGATCCGCGGCGTGACCACGCGCCCGTGGACGATCATGGAAATTTGCGGAGGGCAGACGCATGCGATAGTGAAATCGGGACTGGAACATCTCCTCCCGTCATCGCTTTCGATCGTGCACGGGCCTGGTTGTCCGGTGTGCGTGACGCCTCTGGAGATGATCGAAAAGGCGATCCTCATCGCCCAACAGCCGAATGTCATCTTCACGTCGTACGGCGACATGCTGCGCGTTCCTGGATCCTCATCCGACCTGCTCACCGTCAAGGCAAATGGCGGCGATGTTCGCATCGTCTATTCTCCGTTGGATGCGGTGGCCATTGCCGAAAAAAATCCGGAGAAGGAGGTTGTCTTTTTTGCCGTTGGTTTCGAAACCACCGCCCCCGCCAATGCTATGGCGGTGTGGCAGGCGCACCGCAAGGGCATTGCAAATTTTTCCATCCTGTGTTCCCATGTGCTGGTTCCTCCGGCCATGGAAGCACTGCTGTCCTCTGCATCGAATCGGGTTCAGGGATTTCTTGCCGCCGGGCATGTGTGCACCGTCATGGGGTACGAGGAATATCTGCCCCTGGCGGAAAAATATCGCGTGCCCATCGTCGTCACCGGGTTCGAACCGATCGATATTCTGCATGGAGTGCTGATGCTCATCACGCAGCTGGAAGAAGGGCACCATGACGTTGAGAATCAATATGCCCGCGTCGTGAAGCGCGAGGGGAATGTCTCGGCGCAGCAGATGATCTTCAGTGTGTTCGCTATCGCGCATCGAACGTGGCGCGGCATCGGCGAGATACCGTCCAGCGGATACCGGTTGAAGGAAGAATACCGGATGTTCGACGCCGAAAACAAATTCGACTGCGGCACGATCAATGCGCAGGAATCTCCGTTCTGCATTGCAGGAGAGATACTGCGGGGCTTGAAGAAGCCGTTTGAATGTTCCGCCTTTGGAACGGAGTGTTCGCCCGAGCACCCCCTCGGCGCGCCGATTGTCTCATCGGAAGGCGCGTGTGCGGCGTATTATAATTATAAACGCCAGGGTATCTCCATCACGTAATGCAGACACATGATCCCATGACACACGACATGCCGCAAGGACTGACCTGCCCGGTTCCGATGAGTACCTATCCCGCCATCGTGCTTGCGCATGGCGGCGGAGGGAAAATGACGCATCGACTCATCGAGCAGGTCTTTAGGAAACATTTCTCGAATCCGCTCCTGGATCTGATGCACGATGGCGCGATGCTTCCTGTCGATGCCGGAAGGATCGCGCTCTCGACCGATTCGTATGTGGTCAGCCCGGTGATATTCCCCGGCGGAACGATCGGCGAACTTGCCGTCAACGGGACGGTGAACGACGTTGCCATGTGCGGCGCCCGTCCGGACTATTTAACGGCGTCATTTATTCTGGAAGAAGGTCTGCGCATCGACGAGCTGGAAACGATCGTCGAGTCGATGGCCGCCGCGGCGCGCTCGGCAGGTGTTCTCATTGTCACCGGAGATACGAAAGTCGTTCCGCGCGGCAAAGCCGATAAGATCTTCATCACCACATCCGGCATCGGCATGATCCCCGACGGCAGGATGATCCATCCGTCTCAGATCAACGCCGGCGACGTGATCCTCATCAGCGGCACGATCGGTGATCACGGCATGGCGGTGATGTCCGTTCGCGAAGGATTGGAATTTGAATCCGAGATCCGTTCGGATACCCGTGCGCTCAACGGATTGGTCGAAGAGATGTATCGCGTTTCTTCGGAGATACATTTTTTACGCGATCCCACGCGCGGAGGTGTCGCCAGCACGATGAACGAGATCGCGTCGTCCGCTCACAAAGGCGTTCGCTTATTCGAGCAGGCGATCCCCGTCTCAGACAATGTCCGGGCCGCATGCGAGATACTCGGCTTCGATCCGCTCTATGTCGCGAACGAGGGAAAGTTGATCGCCATCGTTGCCTCGCACGATGCGGAGAACATCCTCGCCGCAATGAAACGCCATCCATTCGGCACAGAGTCCGCCATCATCGGAGAAGTGACAAATGATCATCCTTCCGTCGTTGTCCTGCAGACGGCCATCGGCGGAGAACGTGTCGTGGATATGATGTCCGGCGAGCAATTGCCGAGGATTTGCTGATCCCTTTCGGATTTATCATAACCGTCAAATATTTTGCTTGGTTTACCGAATGGTAAACGCTATACTCCACAACCAGATCTTTCAGCATGTAATTCGTCCGCTCTGCTTACACCGGTCCATTATGCCTCGCTGGGGCAGATAACGAATGTGCTGTGCAGTGTCGACAGTAAATACAGAAGGGGTTTTTCAGACCAATGAGCATGAAATCCAAAACACGAGTATTGACCGCCTTCAACCACGGCATCCCCGACCGGATACCGATCAATTATCTGTACAATCCTGCGATCGATCAACGATTAAAGGAGCACTTCCGCCTCGCATCGGACGATCATGAAGGATTGCGGCAGCGCCTCGGTGTCGATTTTAGGGCCATCGATGCGCCCTATATCGGGAAAAAATTGTATCAGGATCTGCCGGGTATCACGGTCGACGATTTCGGCCGCCATCGCCGATGGGTGCAGCACCATTGGGGCGGGTATTGGGATTATTGCTCCTGGCCTCTGCTCGATGCGGACGAGGAGGCTGTGGCTCATTGGAAACTGCCTTCAGCCGATGATTATGATTACTCGGAAATAACGCGTCTGAGCCGGCAGTACAGCGACTATTGCGTCGTTGTCGGCCACCCGGGAGTCGGCGATATCATCAATTCCATGGGCATGCTCCGCACGATGGAACAGGTGCTGGTGGATCTCATGGTGGATGAGCCGGCCGGACTGCTCTTGATCGAGCGCAACACGGCGCTCTGGCTGCAGATTATGGAACGAATTCTTGAAGCCGGCAAAGGATGCATTGACCTGTTCTGGATGGGTGAAGATTTGGGTACGCAACGCGGTCCGACGATCGGGCTGGATTTGTACCGCAAACATCTCCGGCCGAGACACCAAAAATTTGTGGACCTGGCAAAATCGTACGGCGTTCCTGTGATGATCCATTCCTGCGGCTCCAGCAGCTGGGCCTTCAATGACTTTATAGAGATGGGCATTACGGTCATCGACACGCTGCAGCCCGAAGCGGACGACATGGCGCCGGCGTTTCTCAAACAGACGTACGGCTCCCGGCTCAGTTTCCACGGGATGATCTCGACTGCCGGCGAATTGGCGTTCGGCACACCAGCCCAGGTCGAGGAGGTCGTTAAATCAACGCTGGAGGTCATGATGCCGGGCGGCGGCTATGCATTGGCTCCCACTCACGAAATTCAGGACAATTCGCCGACTGACAATGTCGTCGCCATGTATGCAGCGGCTCAAAAATACGGGCAATACAGGTGACAGCGGGGGAACATATACTATTGTAGTCATGCGGTGATAATCCGGCATGAAGACACCGGCGCCTCGGGGCATCTCCCACCCGAACGCACGCAGCGGTACGGCAGATATTCACGCATTCCAACGCACACTTACTACACGAATCATGTCTCCACATCGCGGCACCAATACACTGACGGCGATCATCGTTGATGATGAATTGTTCGGAAGGGAAAACCTAAAAAAGATCATTGAAATGTACTGCCCCGAGATCGAAATTCTTGCGTGCGGCGATTCCGTTGTGCAGGCAAAGGAAATTGTCGGTCTTCACAACCCCGACGTGGTATTTCTCGATATCACCATGCCGGTGCTCGATGGGTTCGATTTTCTGAATGAATGCAGGGATCGTACCTTCATGGCCGTCTTCGTCAGCGCTCACGGGGAATACGGGATCGATGCCGTCAAAGCCGGCGCCGTAGATTATGTCCTTAAACCGATCAACATCAAAGAGCTGAAGCAGACGGTCGCAAAATTGGTGCTGATGAAGAGCAAGATGATGAAGGCCGAGACGATGAAGGTCGAGACGGTCCATGAAAAGGACCGCCTGGTCATTCCCGCCTCTCATGGATTCACCGTCCTGACCATTGATGAAATCATCCGTCTTGAAGCTGAAGGATGTTACACAAAAATTGTCATGAAAGACGGCAAGGCCACGGTCATTTCCCGTACGCTGAAAGATTTTGAGGATGCCATGCCGGAAAAATTTTTCATCAGAATTCACAAAACGCATCTGATCAATCTCAAATACGTGAGAGACTATTCCAATATCAACGGCAACTTTGTGACGATGACCGACGGCAGCAAAATCGAGATATCGCGAAGAAAGGCTCCCGAATTCATTCAAAAAATTAAAGCAGCGCTGAATGCCCTCTGACTATGTTTAAATTATTTTCCCTTCTTGCCGCACTGTGTGTGCTTTCCTCGACGCACCTCCGTTCGCAGACGCCTTCCTATTATCATTACACCTCGAGTGACGGACTGGCTTCTTCAACGGTCTATGACATTATCCAGGACCGAAATGGCTTCCTCTGGTTTGCGACAATCAATGGGATGAGCCGGTTCGACGGAACACGCTTCACGACATACGGAACTAAAGACGGCCTCAATTCCATTTCAATCATCGCACTCGCCGAAGGCAGAGACGGCGAAATATATATCGGCAACTATGAACAAGGGATTAATGTATTGCGAAATGGCAGGATCGGACATTATTGCACCAGCATCGATGGAAAAAATTTTGCCCTGTCATATTTATTGCTCGTTCCTCGGGGAACATCTGAGCAAACATTGTATGCGTACCGCCGCTGGGGCCCGATCGCTTCTCTCACGCAGAATGCAACCGGCGGGCTGGCGGCGGCGTTTTTTACCACCTCTCCCGTGTCTATCAATAGATTGGAAATTCTGCCTAATGGAGAAATGATCGCATTAACGACAAGCGGATTATTCACCTTCAAAAATGGCGCATTGGCCCGAATGCACATAGCCGGCCTGCCGGACACGAATCTGTATTGTTTCTCCAGGGGGGATGGCGGCAGTTTTCTGATCGGTGCAAAAGGGATGATCTACAAGATAAAGAACAATACCGTCATTAAACGGTATCCGGTAGGAATCATCGGCAATAACGATGTGTGCGCAATGCTGCGGGATACAAACGATAATATTTGGTTTTCCATTATGAACAGAGGTTTCTTTTTACTCTCTCACGATTCAGACATCATCCGTGATATCGGAAGTACGATGGGGCTGAACAACACGCTGGTCAATAATTATCTCGAAGACCGTGAAGGAAATATCTGGATCAGCACATTCGGCAAGGGAGCGTATTGTTTAAATAACTTGTATATACGAAGCTATGATGAAAATGACGGATTGAGCAACAATAGCGTTTACTCCATTGCAAAAGATAAATCCGGTAAATTATTGTTAGGCACGTTCAACGGCATTAACATGTTGGAAAACGGAAAATTTAATCGCGTGCACAAGGCTTCGAATACAACGACGACTGAAAATATTTTCAGCATTAAAAATATTAATGATGAGATGTATGTCTGCGGATCATTTGGGGGAACAGGTGCCATCAATGTCTCCTTCCAGGGGATGCAAGTGCATTTGTTCAATCAGCCCTCGTTTGGCAAGACTCGCAATGGACGTTTCTTATTCGGGACATCGGCGAATTGTGTTGTCGTTCAGCGGGATATTAATTTTAAGAACAATCGGTCCTACGTGGTGTATGTCTTTGGGGATAGCGGCAAGATCAATCGCATCAACGATATTTACGAGGACACTCGGCAAAATGTGTGGATAGGGACCAGCCTCGGGTTATGCAAAGCCTTCAATCTGTCTGCCGATTATCGAAAGGCGGAATGGAAGAAATCGTTTTTCCCCTCGGACCCAGTCCTGAATGCCAGGATCAGTTCGATCACCCAGGATGCGGATGACCACGTCTGGTTTACCGGCGAGAAGGGCATCGCCCGATACGATCTTCAAACGGATTCACTCGTCAGTTATACTGACTTGATGGGTTGCGATCTGTCCTCGTCAACCTGCAGTGTGGCAGACGGCAAGAAACGGATCTGGATAGGAACGATGAAGGGACTCTATGTCTACGACGGCATTTCAGTGAAAGTGCTGAACAAGCAAACGGGCCTTCCTACCAACGAGATCTTATCGCTGTGCGTGGACGGCAAAACGAATATCCTCTACATCGGCACAAGCAATGGAATATCCCTTCTTGATCTCACGATGTTCGGCACGTACGTTCCTTCCTTACTCAATGTCGCTATTATTAGCCTCAAGGCCGGTGATTCGGTGTATACGAATTTTTCCGGATTGGCGTTTGAGCCCGGTCAACATCATGTGTTCATCGGTTATAAAGCCATCAGTCTATCTTCGCCGGGCTCGATCAGATATAAATATATTTTGAATGGCGAAGTGGAAGAGACGGACCGTGATTATCTCGATTTGCTGTCTCTCTCTGCCGGCCCGTATGAATTACAGATCATGGCGCGATCTCAGAATAACACCTGGGGCGCACCCGTCACTCTCAATTTTATTGTGAAGCCCCGTTTCAATGAAACGATCTGGTTCCGCCTCGGAATTTTTTTGATTGTTGTTTTTTTCTTCGCCTCCGTTGCAGCGTGGCGCTTTAAGCTAACGGATACAAAAAATCAGAAAGAATTGGCATTGACCGAAAGGATCAACGAACTGAAGCATCAGGCGCTCTCCGCAATGATGAACCCGCATTTTATTTTTAATTCGCTGAATTCGGTCCAGTATCTCATTAATTGCCAGCGTAACGAAGAGGCGAATAATTATATCGCAATGATGGCGAAACTGGTCAGAAAAAATCTTGATACGGCCGGAAACGCATTCATCGTTTTATCGGAAGAAATTCTCCGGCTCACATTGTACCTCGATCTGGAAAAACTGCGCTTTCAGGACAATATTGAATATGAGATCATCACCGGAACGGATGTGTTCCCTGCATCCATCATGATCCCGAACATGATCATCCAGCCGTTCGTGGAAAATACATTGGCTCACGGCATACGCACTTCCGATATCAAAGGGAAGGTCACGATATCATTCATGTTTGAAGATGTCGATATCGAGTCCATGATCTCCAGATCATTGATCATCAAAGTTGCCGATAATGGGATAGGAATTCTCGAAGCAAAGAAGCACAAAAGGGAAAACCACATTTCAAAGGGGATACACATCATCGAAGAACGTCTGAGCCTCTTAAGCGCGAAGATGCAGATTCCGAACCCGATCATGTTCGATGATCTTAGCAGCCGAAATAACGATTCTCATGGAACAGAAGTAATTATTTCGCTTCCCCAGCCTCTCTATAAAATCATTGATCCGAAATCGTAGCGTTCGCGAAAGCGCCGCCCGGTGTCACCGCCATCATCGATTGAATGATGACGGTGAGCCTGACGAGCATCAGGGCGGCGCATTGCGCGCGACCCCTGGTATCACCAGATACTATTTCATGAGGAGCAATTTTTTCGTCGAGACGAAAGACCCGGCTTCCAACCGGTAGAAGTACACACCGCTCGGAAGATTGAGTGTTCCATTGGCTGACGGGAACGAAACGCTGTAGTTGCCGGCTTCCTGGCGGCCGTTGACGAGCACAGCCACTTCAAGGCCGAGCAAGTTGTAGATTGTGAGCGACACCTGGACAGCCGTCTCGAGACTGTATTCGATCCTCGTGGATGGATTGAACGGATTCGGATAATTTTGTTCGAGTTGGAAATGCAGCGGAAGCGTATGCTCCGTTTTATTCTCACCGACCGAAGTCGCTGTCCCGCATGAATATTTTGCAATATAATTTGCGCTCACCCCTCCGGCTATCGTAAATACACCTCCGGCATAGAGATCATCACCGATTACAGCGAGCCGCCAGACGCCATTATTCATCCCGCTTCCCAGCGGCGACCACGTTGTGCCATTCCATTTCGCAATACTATAGGCGGACACACCTTGTGCGGTAGTAAAGCCTCCGGACGCTATAAGATCCGTTCCCATCACCGCAAAACTTTCTACCGAAGCATCCATTCCGTTATTGATACCGGTCCCAAACGAGGACCACGCTGAACCATCCCATTTCGCAATATAATTCGCAGCATTCCCTCCGGCATGAGTAAACCTTCCTCCAGTATAGAGTATTCCGGACATCATCTTCAGGCCGGCGCCTCCGATGTAATAATCCGTCCCGGACCCGAGGGGGGACCAGACCGTGCCATTCCATTTGGCAATATTGTTCGCAGCAACTCCTCCAATGATCGTGAATTGCCCGCCTGCATACAGGTTCGTCCCATCGACCAGAAAAGTCTCTACTGCATCATTCATCACGGCGAATGGCGACCAGGTGAGGGTTGTGAGATCCCATTTTGCGATCAGATTTCCAGGGCCGCCTAATGCCGGATCTAAAATATTTGATGTGGCATAGAGAGTATTTCCCATGATTGCCATGGCCTGAACGGCCCCGGTGGCGGATAATCCGGCTCCCAATGCAGTCCAGTTCGTACCGTCCCATTTTGCGATGTTGAGCGCAGGGATGCCTCCGGCATGAGTAAACCAGCCGCTCACATAGAGATCCGTCCCTCTCACTAAAAGAGCCGTCACCGGGCCATCTACTCCGATGCCGCCGCTGCCGGCAAGTGCGGACCAGTTGGAGCCATTCCATTTTGCAATACGATTTACCACAATGCCTCCGGCAGTCGTGAACAAGCCGCCGACATAGAGATTTGTTCCGATCGTTGCAAGACCCCACACCCAGCCATTCAATCCGTTCGTTGCTCCGGTTCCAAGCGGCTGCCACGTTTTCGTGCACGAATCGCGCCTGTTTCCGAAATAGAGTGTGTCGATAGCCTGACCCGCTGTGAGCTGTACGGTGTACGCGCCCGGCGCGGAGGGAGCGGTTTGCACCCAGCCGGTCTGATTGAGTTCCGAGACTGTGTACGTGCCTGCAGGCAGATTCGCGAATTGATAGCGGCCCAGGTTGTCCGTTGTATCCTTCATTGTCGCAGCACCGGTCAGTGAGATTACCCAATTCGCAAGCAACGGTTCACCCGGATCCCGTACGCCGTTGCCGTTCACATCGTTAAATTTTGCGCCGCCGATACTGCCGGGTGTTGCACCGGGTTTGCATTTACCGAAACGGTCGGCCTGGAAGATCGAGACGATCTCGTTTTTTCTCACAACGCGGCTGAACAATTCTATTTCATCAAGGATGCCTTTGAATTGGTAATTATGATCGAACGACTCGCTGCCGATCCGCAGCGGACTCGTATTGTCGAATGATCCCTGATGCGTTGTCGGATCGCCGTAGAGTGTTGGCACACCATTAAGATAAAATGTAATGCCATTCGGATCCTTCCGTGAAATGGTGACGGCGATATGATTCCACTTGCCGTTGGCTACAAACACCGGCGAAATATAATGCGTGTATGTGCCATTCGCCAATGAGAGACTCAATTTGCCGTCGCTGAGGAAGAAGCAATATCCCAAATAACCAGTGGTCAACGTTCGTTTGTCGACAAGGTCTTTCACGCCGACACTATCGGTTGTGTTGATCCATGCGTCGAACGAAAAATTACTCGTACCGATCCTGAGTTCCGGATGATCGGGCACTTCCACGTAATCGTCCACACCATCGAACTGCAATCCGCCCAACACTTTCCCAACTACTGGAACCGGACCGTTGGTACGAACGCCGCTGTTGTTGAATCCGGCAAGATCCGTCGTTGTCGTACCGGTGGTCTCATCCAGCGGCCACCATGCGACCATGGTGTCCGGTGGTGTGACGCATCCAATCGATGATGCTTTGTTGCCAAAATTCAGATTCACAATGTGTTGTCCCGTGGCGAGCGCAAATGCATACGATCCTGTCGAAGGAGCGGTCTGCGTCCAGCCGGGCTTATTCGCCTCCGAGGCCGTGTAATTGCCGGGGATCAGATCGGTGAAGCAGTACGCTCCGTCTGCATCCGTTATTGCAGTGATGTTCATCGTGCCGCCGAGTATGATCGACCAATTGGCAAGTCCCGGCTCGCCGGCGTCTTTAACACCGTTGCCGTTCAGATCGTTGAACTTCACGCCGCAAATGGACGATGGACACGAGATCTTGATGTCGTCCAGGAAATTTCCGCCCGCCGACAATCCGCCCACCGGGAGAGAAATAAAACTGAGCACGTACGTTGTATAGGGTGCAAGAATAGTTTGTACAGAATGGCCTGTCCAGGATGTATCATTGGCCACATATGGTCCGAATGTAACGACTGAACCGGTGCTCACGTTTGTTATCGATACGTTCATCGAGTCCAAATACCCGACACGGCCATGATGCCAGAACGAAAGAGTGACCGTTCCGCCGGAGTTGGAATAAAAGTCCTGATACAGTGTGCCGACACTTTTGGCATTGAGTTCCACAAACTGAGTGCCTGAGTGTGAGGGAACGCTGCCAAAGCCGCTGCCCCAAAACTCTATCACATGGGCGAGCGCTGGAGTCAGTGCATTAGGATCTATTGCCGTTGTTTTCCAGCAGGGAACGGAATCCTGAGGAACAAACGCCTGCTGGCTGGGACCGACGAACGATTTGTCATCGAAGTCGGGATTGCACAAATAACTGCACGTGTCGGGTTGCACGAGCGCTCGTCGATTTCCGAAGTTGACGCTGTCCCTGTGCGCTCCCGAGGCCAATGTTGCCGAATAGGTGCCCGGGAAGATGGGGAACGTTTGCTGCCACCCGATTTTGTTGATCTCTTTTATGATGTACGTTCCCGCCGGTATATTGGTGAAGCAGTAGTTGCCGAGTGAATCGGTCACAACGGTTTGCAGTACCGGCACGCCCAGAGTGATTTGCCAGTTCGGCAGTCCCGGTTCACCTGCATTGCGAACGCCGTTGCCGTTCAGGTCGTTGAACTTGGTGCCGCAAATGGAGCCAAGGTTCCCGCCGCATGCTGGTGTGGCGATGCAAAATGTGTCGCTGTGGCAGCAATAGTTAAAGACATTTGCCCCCGGTGGAATGCTGAAAATTGCCGTGTAGAAACAAAGGGTTTGACCTTGTCCCAGGCCTGAAATAAAGATGGTTTGTACCGGCGACACCTGGTTGGGCATGATCGGCACGATTGTAAATAACGTATCCGAAAATGTTACGCCGGGAGTAGTGGGATGAATGCCGAAACCGGTTGCATTAATAGTGGAATTGTTCTGAACCTGAAACGTGAATCGGATGGTTCCGTTTGGCATGCATGTGAGTGTGTCATGAATGAGCTGTGAACAATTATTTTTCGCCGTATCCGTCGGAACACACGTGAAACGCAATGTGTCTCTGCACATGACCACACCGTTTTTTATCCATCGGACTTCAACGACCTGGTTTGGCGATGTATATTGGCGTATGCACATATCCAGCACATTGCTGAAAGCACCAGTGCCGATCGGTACAACGCCGGCCGGAACAACAAATTTCACCAGGTTGATGAGATTATTCGGGAAAACGTTGGTGAATCCCCAGCCGGGCGCCGCTGTGGTGGCAACCGTACTGAACATCCCTCCGGAGAGCAATGCAAATTCGATATTCGAAAATGTCGTGCTGCTGTTGTTCATCAACGTAACATCGTAACAGCAGTCAGTCGGAGACCCCGCGGCGTGAACGCTCAGTGAGTCGCACACGGTACCGCAATGCGGCATGACGACCTTCAGCGTATCGTAACACCAGCAGCATCCGTCGGGACTGTTATACCGTGCGAGGATCTTCACGATATCTCCGGGAACGGCTCCGGTTATCTGTATGGTTTGAAGCGTCGAGGTTGCGCCGGGGGTTACCTGGGGTGTCACTGTTGCGGTAAGGGGAGTGATCGTTACAGTGCCCGGACTTACCACCGTGTACACAATATTGGAGACGTTATACGCCGCATTATTCGTGAATGTATATGCAACATTGTATTTGCTCCCAAGACACGTCACTGTGTCGCTTTTAATGGTCGTGCAGGGGATCTCGCAGTATAATCGCAGTGTGTCCGTGCACACGACGCCACCCGAATTGTTTAACCAGTTCACGGCAACGACCTGCGGCGATGTTACATAACTCAGGCTCATGGTGAAGAAGTTGTTGAGCGTGCCCCCGGGGACCGTACCGCTTGGGGCATAATACGTATTTCCGGACGTGATCCAACTTCCAAAATTTACACCCAGGCCCGTACCGGTTGTAAACTGATTGGGCGCTAGTGAAATGATCTGGACTGAACTTATTCCTGTCATCGTTGCAGGCTGATGCAGAGTAAGACTCCAGATGCAATCTCCCGGAGTGACTTTAGTTGCCGTTGCGTGGAGTGAATCGCATTTGCTCGCGACTGGTTTAAGATAATTTCCGAAGTTGACGGAGTCTTTGTTCTGTCCCGATGCGAGCGGAATCGAATACGTTCCCGGTGAAGCAGGGTAGGTTTGCTGCCATAAGGCCTGCTGCGTTTCCGAAACAGTGTATGTGCCGCCCGGCTGCAAATTCTCGAAGCAATATCTGCCGGTTGCGTCCGTCGTGTCTACTTTCGTGACGAGCCCGGTCGCCTGGGCGTACGTGAGCGTGATGATCCAGTTCGCAAGTCCGTGTTCTCCCGGATCCTGAATGCCGTTGCCGTTGGCGTCATTGAACTTGAAACCGCATATGGAGCCGGTAGAAGATACTGCCGAACAATTGTTAGTGGAAAAGACACCACCACTCTGAGTTCCTGCAAGAAGATGTGTACCACTCACGGCCAGAGCCGTAACGATAGTAGTTGTCAATCCTATATTTTGTGAATTCCAAGTAGAACCGCTGTTGGTAGTGGAGAAGACGCCTCCATGAGTACCGGCATAAAGATTTGTGCCACAGATGGCAAAAGATCGTACGATTACATTTGCCAAACCTGTATTGACTTGACTCCAGCTTGTGCCATTATTGGTGGAAAGATATACACCACCGCCATATGTTCCGGCAAAGAGATTCGAACCGGTGACAGCAAGTGCCCGTACGTCTGTATATGAGAGGCCACTATTTACCTGCGTCCAACTGGCGCCGTTGTTGGTTGATAGGAATACTCCACCCAGAGTTCCTGCAAAGAGATTCGATCCCGAAACAGCCAGAGTATGAACGGTGGTATTCGATAAGCCGCTATTGACTAACGTCCAGGTTGCTCCGTTGTTATTTGAACGATAGACTCCCTCGCCATTCGTTCCTGCAAAAATATATCCCCCGTTGACGGCAAGAGATCCGACATAAAGGCCATTATTCGTTAGGCCGGTACTCACTTGAGTCCAATTTACGCCGCCGTTACTGGACAGGAAAACTCCACCGCCCCAGGTCCCGGCAAAGAGATTAGTCCCGTTGACGGTAAAGGAAAAAACCTGATTAGCTGCTAATCCGGTATTGGCTGAAGTCCATGTTGTGCCACTGTTTGTAGAGAGGAAAACACCGCTGTTCGTAGTCCCCGCATAGAGCGTACCCCCATTGTCGAAGAGAGGTGTATAAAATTCGCCGTTCAGGCCCGCTGCCACCCATTGGGCGTTCGCAATGCCTACAGACAAAATAAGTACCAAAAGAGTCAGAAGTGATCGCATCTTGGTCATATCCGTATTCCCTTTATCGCACTGGTAACTGCCCGCGTTGCTATTATTTGTTTTTTTTAAAAAAAAATCAAATTCACTCGATCGTTCATCACACTTTGAGGGCTTTCAATTCAATCTAACCATCGATGCGGGTTGCTACAATACCAAACAAGTGAACGGTAGGTATTTACAAACGAACGGTATGTATTGCCAAACGAACGGTAGGCGGTGGTCATTCATGGAAACGTCAAGCGCACCTAGACCATACTTTAAATTATTAGCCGCTTGTGCATTTCAGCTAATCACGTACCCCTGATCTGATCCTTCACGTCGGCCTGCAGCATTCCACACGTCCAAAGGAAAAATATTTTTCTTCATGTACCGATTATTTGCCAATACCTACCGTTCATTTGCCAATACCTACCGTTCACTTATTTGCTATTGTAATGACTGGCGAACGTTGGTAGATTCATACACTGGTGATGTGTGCATAATGGTCTTAAAAAACTATTTACTTCATGACGGCGAATTATATTGGATGGATGTTAAGCGGCATCGTGCTGCTGTTACTTGTCGTGGCGGGAGCGATTCTGCATACTCCGATCCGCTTGTTGCTCGCAGGCACAAGAACCGAAGGCGTCATTGTGGGTATGGATACGACGTCGCGTTTCAGCAGCGGGCCGGGCAAGGGGCCGATGCAATCGCCGGTAGTTGAATTTGTCACCGTAACGGGTGAGCGGATCCGGGCGAAGGGAAAATCGTATTCCACTTCACCATCGGAGCGTGTGGGAGACGAAGTTACTGTTGCATACAGCGCGTCGAATCCCCACAACGTTCAGTTCCTTTCAATGAGCGAGTTCCCTCTCGTCCCCGCCGGTATGGTTCTCGGCTTTGCAGCGTTTATCGTGCTGTTATGGATATCCGGCATTCTCGTATCCGGAGATGAGGCGATGGGGGACCCTTTACATATCCTCACCACGGTCATTGCCCGGTTTCGTCTGAACCCGTTTCGCTTTCCGATATTATTCATGCTTTCGGTCGTTATTCCCCTGTGCGGGGGGGCGGCATACGTGTTGTCACGGCAAACATTTGACATCCGCTCTAACGGCATCACAGTGACCGGACATGTCGTCGGGTGGCAGTCGAAGTCTTCGCATTTTAATGACAACACCACGTCAAACGGCATATATCCGATGGTCTCATATGAAGATGTCTCCGGCGCCACGCACACGATCCGGAGATCTCTGGCGAAACCCTGGTCTCGCCTGCAAACCGGCGATGCGGTGCAGGTGCTCTATCCCGTTCGGCATCCGAACCGGGGCATCGTGGACACATGGGACGAGTTGTACCTGAGTCCCGTTTTTTTTGGATTTGTGACAATTGCGTTCCTTGTGTTGTTGCGCCTTGTGCTCAGCGGGATGATTCGCTTTTGAGGTGCTAAGTTCCCGATAGAACTGCTGTGTCTGTCCGGGGAATAATGATCTGGAGCGGCACGAAACATCGCGGAAAATAATTTTGATGAATGACGACCATGAAATATGCCGGAATTTTTCGTATTATTGGTACCCTGCTCATTGTCGGCGGAACACGGTGTTCTTCTTTCACCACAACAACAGATCACGGCATGGATGCACCACAGACGGATGATTGTGGACAAGAACCGGCAATTGCATACCTGGAGAACAATGATCCGATATGTACTGCAATAAAAAATCGTGTGATCGCCGATCTGAAGCGGAATGTCGACCCGGAATCGGCGGATAATAAAAAACTTGCTGCAACGATCCCGACATTGTCGAAAGAAAAGCAGGATCTATTGGAAGCAGTCATGGTGCGATCATTGAACGAGTATGCAGCCGCAACACATTGCGAAGCCGGGACATTATTCAGGGAATTTAAATCGTTGGGAAGCAAGGAGAGGGAAGCGTTAGCCAGCGACTATGAGATACGCGTCCGCTGCCTCGGCGGTGCTGCCTATGCGGCTGAATTTTGGGAAGACGGGCTTGCTGTGCATTCGGAAGCACACGCCGCAGCCGATGCGCGTGATCTGGCTGTGAGGGCATCAGCACAGCCGTCTGCGATTGACAGACGCAGCAATGCCGATGCTATCATGAAGGCATATGCTCAGATTCGGACGTCCATACAAGAAGGCAGACAGGAACGTTTTAAAAAAGTAATGGCGTTATTATATACACGGGAAGCCGACGGTTCTCTTATGTATCACGATCCGTTCCAGTCGGTGATCGATTTCCGATAACGGATGATGCGGCATTTAGCAATACTGCCATGCTCAATGTGACTGAGCAAGGGCAGGCAGCAGTGATGAAATGATAGAAATCCACTTGGAAACGAATAGGGCTGCTGATGAATATATTTTCCA
>CAISDA010000045.1 GCA_903884005.1 uncultured Ignavibacteriota bacterium
CTGCAAGTTGACACATATCTGAACTAACTGCAAACATCCGGGCATAAATCTCAACGGCTTAAACGCCTGCAATCACGCGACTTACGGAAATATCTGCAAAAGCCGAAAAACGTGTTTTGACACGTATCTGCGCAAAACCGCCCGAAAAAATATTTTTTGACACGTATCTGCGCCAAAAATATTCGCAAACGCTCTAAATTCAACAGAATTAAAATTGAAGCACGCCCGGGTGACGGGACCTTTGTTACATTTAAACGACCTTCGTTACATCGGTACGGCGAATGCGCGCAAATTTCGATACCCCTTTGTTACATTTAAAGGGATACCTTCGTTACATTACATACCTTTGTTACATTTAAACCGAGGGGAAGAATCGAGGCGCCTGGTGAGCCGCTGCGGGGTCATTAACGGGCATAAAAAAACCGGCTCATCATGAAGACTGATCCGGTTAGCAATTGAAAAAACGTTATTCAGCGGGAGTTGGATCAGCAAGGAGCCGAATGAAAAAGATACTGAACCGGACACTCAATGAGATTGAATAAAGCACTAGCGCACTGAAGGCAACAAACATTCCATGGAGATAAGCGGCAAAAAATGCAACCTTTGGAATGACAATCAATACGAGAGAGCATATAAGCGCGATGATGTCATAATATATCGCGCGGTGCAACCACAGAACGATCCGATCATACGCTCCGGCATCACGAACAAACTTCATTCTTCGTGAGGCGACCGTATGCATCATTGTCGTGATTGTGAGAAGAAATCCCAGCAGTACACCACAGAGGGATAATGAATTCGATGCCATATCTTTGATCACCGAAGAGATATCGCTTATTTGGCCGACATAATGATTCAAAATGGCGGTCACCAGAACCGTCACGATCAGCGGAGTATAATCCTCAAAGAATTTTGTCATGATCAATCGAACATTTGTCTGATTGTTGGGGATATACGGAGATATTCCTCTTCCATTAACTTAAGCTTTTCGTTAATGACAGCTCCGCCAATTTGACGATGTTTCTCGAATCCGATGGAAGATCGTAATTTATTCTTGATAAAGTCAATATTTATTTTATCTCCGCCATCATCCTCTCGACCAGTTACGATCAATTTCTTCACTTCCTTCGGTCCTTCTTTTCCTCCGGATATATAATTTTTTAAGTCACTCACATATTTATGAACTGTCTGCCTATCCAATGATTGTGACTTACCAGCAGAGACTATGTACGTCAGCGAAGTGGCATTTGTTTTATCTGCGGTTGTGATGATCTTGCTCACCGCGGTATTTTTATCATTGAACAACGAACCATTTTTTACTTTTGCGATCTTGATCTCAATTTTTGAAATTACTCCCAGCTTCATATATTTTTTCATTTCCTCAAGATCGATGACGATACTTGTCTCGATATTCGGCATGGAAAAATTATGTTCGATAAATTGACAAAAACTTCCAAGAGAAACGCCGACATTTGATGATTCATACATGAGTACGTTCATATCGCGGTCGAATAAGAATGACGTTGGATGGGCCAAGCCTTGAGTTTTTGATAGGACCAACGGATTGAATGTTTGCGTTAAATTATCGAATGAGGCGGGAATATCGTTCATCTGATTGTTGATGAGTGTGCCGAGGATCAGTCGATTCCGGAGTTCGAATTTTGTATAATGCCAAATATATGACCCGTTCTCCCGTTGAATTGGTTTAAATATCTTCGGAGTCGATAGATCCTTACCGATATCAATAGGCTTGTCACCGCCAGCTGACAGTGTAAAATAATCGAAATGTATCATCCTTTGTGCCATGACGCAGTTCCTTCTACAGTTAACGGTTGATAGAATCCGCGTCATCACAATTCAAGTACACAAATATCCCTATCCGGCGGTTATGCTTTGGTAAAAATTAATATTTAAAAGAACGAGCTTACCACTACTTCCCCTTCTTCGCTTTCTTCAATATCATGTCAACCATTTCGGCCGACAGCGCGCTGCGGAATGCTGCGTTTTCGGCTTTCAGGTCTGCGAGCTCTTCGAGTGTTGACTTAAAATTAAATTTATTTCCATGTTCATCCTGATAGAAAGTAATCGACCCGTGCTTATCCTCGCGATCAGGTTTCCCCTCACCTGTTAGTAACCAAACAATACTGCATCCCATGTTGTGAAACTTTATCAATATCTCAGGACCGGGTATACTGCGACCGGTCAGATAACCGGCATTTAAAGCGCTTGGAGTCATATTGAGCAATGCAGCAAGATCTTTCAATTTGAGCTTCTTATTCTCGGCAAATTGCCGGATCCTGGCGGCAACATCTTCTCGCGAAATGCTCATAAATTAAATGTTATTTTTGTATCTTTTTTTCTTGACATGATGATACAATTGTAATATATTGAACAGTATCGAAAACGAAACACTCCTAGGAATATGAAAAAAAGAACATCCAAATTCAAACGAATTATTAACCAAGCGGAGATCGCTCGAAGGATGAGCGTCTCCCCTAACTACGTTCGTTTATTGCTGTGCGGAAAAAGAAAAAATGCTGCGCGACTGGAACAAATCAGAGTGATAATTCAGAGAGAGCTGGAGATGATCAACGGGCCTTGACCGCCGATGGAGATGGATTCGGAACAGCACACTTAATAAACGAAATGATGGGACAATTTTAACGGGAGTAACATCATGGAACAATCAACACAAGAAAGAAAAATCGGCGATCTCTCTGTTCAAGAGCTCCGAGATATCATCGCCGATGAGGTTAAGAAATATCATCAAGTTACTTCTCGGATATCAACGCGTGATGAATTTCAAAAAGACTTCAATTCATACGCATCTATCAGGATCGATTAAAATTTAGTCTCATAGCGAGAAGGCGTTTCGATCGGTTCAGTCCGGATAATATCAATATGTTCAACTCTATATTTCTCTCGTTCTTCATCAAATGCTTTTTTGAAATTCGCTTCAAGAACTTCTATGGGGATCTGTGAGAGTTTAGAGATAAATGGGATCAACAATTGTTTCAAAGCTTCACGGCTTGCATGAATGTCGGCAGCCAGATTCAAGTCGATGAATTTGGGGTTATCCTTAATCACGATTTTATCCATATCATTCTCTCCTGTTTTGGTTTGTGAAATAGTGAATGGCTTGGGGCCGATCTAAAGTAGCAAACCATGCAGAGAGATTCAAGGAGGATTTATTGGATTTAACAGTCGGTAAAATCACACAATTATCAAGCGGGTTAGGTAGCATATTTTCGGTTCGTCCCGGTATCGAAACCTGTTCGATTCATAACTATACCGGGACACAACCCTGCCCTTCCTGTAAAAATGAAGAGGCGCGGATGGTCTATCGGAAACGATTTTTAGAGGTGTGCGGATATGTTTGCACAATGAAACACCTCGATGTGGACAAGATGGCCAACGATATTTTCGGAGTTGAGAAAACCGATGCATAAATGTCAATGGAAATTTCATCGCGCAGGCCAACATCCCGACAGGATGACCTGGTGGACGGCAGAGTGCGGAGCGCAGTTGCCCTTGAAACCTGAAAATGGAATTTGTCCGTGTGGCAAGGAGATAGAACTAACCAGCGTTGAAACGAAAATATCTTGTGTGCAATTCTCACCCAGAATAAATTTTGGAGAAATAAAATGAACAGGATCATCAGATTCATTGCTGCATACAACGTGCCGGGGAGTCAAGCGTGAGGAGCGAAGCTCGGAAGTGAGGCCGAGCACTGCGGGTTCGAATCCCGCTCTCGGAGCAAGAAACATAGGCATCTATTCACCAGTGTATAAACAGCCCTACCAATGGCAGACCTTCCAGAATCGATACAGTGGATCACATTAAAGCAGCTCTCTGAAGTCACATCGAAGGATTTCGGTGCCTTGCGTGTTCGCCTACATCGATCGGTAGAAATAATTCGATCCCATGAGACAACCGCCCACGGCCGCGAGCTGCGGATCTCCGTCGAATCACTGCTCGAACACGGCTGGATCACAACGAAGCAAATCGACAAGCTCACGCGCCGCATGACGTCTGCCGGCGACCGCCCGGGCGAAGGCGAAACCCTCCTGATGAACTCGGCTGTGCTCAAGAAACTGCAGGATCTCTCTGTGACAGAGATTGAGATACTCGACAAATACGTGCCGACCTGGTCGGCGCTCTCGCTGAATAAGATCGTGAAGAAGCTTAGCGTCATCACCGGGAAACACCGCACCTGGTTCCTGCGCGATCACCGCACAGATAAACGCACCCAACGTGAATCCATCCTGGACAAAATCACACCCGAGCAGTTGATGCTCATGAAGCGTATGATCATCTCGATCAGGATGAAGAAAAATTTTGTGGATCAGTGTATGAAAGAAGACTCTCTTCCGAAACTCTCGGACCGCACATACTACCGAATTCACACAGAATTGGAGAAAGAAATGCACGACGAAATCGTGTTCATGCAAAGCGGCGAGATCGCACTGCGCCAGCAGACCGAACCGATCAGACGAGACAAGACGTTCCTCGGCGCGCTTGAATGTGTGGTCGGCGATTATTGGAGAGTCGACTGCATTACGAAGTGGGCCGACGGCACATACACACGCCCGGCGCTTGCGGTGTGGGTCGATTTCCGCACGAACCTGATTGTCGGCTACGCGCTGGCGAAGAACCCGAACTCTCTCGGCGTTAAAACAAGCCTCTACGAAGTCTTTGCTCGCTACGGCATTCCCGATGCCTGCTATATGGATAACGGCAAGGAATACCGGGCGCACCGAATTGCCGGATTGAAGGATGAAATAATTGAATGCCGGCCGTTTGAATTGAAAAACGAGATCGACAACGATGTGAAGCTGTTCGAGCATGCGGGCATCCTCCCGGCCCTCGGCATCCGCGATATGCGTGCGATTATCCGCAACGCCCGGGCAAAGCCGATCGAGCGTATCTTCGGCCGGGGCGGGTTCACCGACCGGGCGAAGGAATTGCCGGGATATTCGGGATCGAAATACTGGGAGATGCCCGAAGTTGTGCGGCACGCCCTGGTCGCCGCTCGCAAGGGCGAGATCTATGTAGACAAGGTCACAGGCGAAACACTGGAATTCTGCGACATACGGCAGCTCGTGGCGAACATGACCGAATTCATCGAATTCCACAATCAGCGACCGTCGCGCGGCTTCGGCATGGATGGAAAATCGCCGCTGCAGCTCTACACCGAACTCTGTGCGCTCA
The DNA here is from genome assembly GCA_903884005.1 of uncultured Ignavibacteriota bacterium. Taxonomy (GTDB): domain Bacteria; phylum Bacteroidota; class Ignavibacteria; order UBA10030; family UBA8401; genus CAISDA01. The sequence continues at coordinate 5,212 of CAISDA010000045.1, forward strand.
AGGCGCCGCGGAAAGCGGACGTTCACCAGATCGCCTTCGTGTTCATGGAAGGCTATATGGTGAAAGTGCGCAAGACATCGGAAATCGAATTCAAGAAAGATATGTTCTTCCGCGCCGACGAACTCTGGAATCACCGGGGCGAACACGTGCACATCCGGTTCAACCCGGTGAAGGGATCGTGGTGGATGCGCGCCGACAAGATGCAGGCGGTGTTTTTGCCGCTCGTGTTGTTCGTCTTCGACGAAAACGGACAGTTCATTTGCGAGGCGACACAGAAAGTGCGTATGCACCCGACCGAAGCCGAGATCTCGGAGCCGATGGCCCGCCAGCGCAAAACGTTCTCGGATGCGAAAAAGAACGTTAAAATGCTGACACAGGGAAATTCGACGCAGAACGCATTCCCGGTGGTGGATGTAAAAAATATGCCCGAAGAGGCGATGCGCCAGATGCTCGATGAACAGAAAATGCAGAAAGAAGAAGAAGCTAAAAAAGAGGAAGAACGAAGAAGTAACAGCCCAATACTTAATCTACTCATTGTATAAAGGAGGACGCCATGACAGCTGTAATGATGGCCGGATTGCGATACTGCGAATTCCGGGACGAATACAACTACTTCGTCGAAACGCTCAACATGGTCCTGCGCCGAAAGCGCGAGACCGACGGTATCGCCGATAGCATTGCCGACAGGCAAGCGGAAAACGAGATCGTCAACCACGCGGAAAGCATCATCTTCCACGCACGCGAACTTGTTGTGAAGGCAAAAATTCTCGGACTCATCGAAGTCGTTGAATTAAAGTACGAAAACAACATCGTCACCAGATCCGCGATTGACTCTTTACGTATCTCGGCAAACTAACACTTTTTTTTATGTTCCATCCGGCTGACAATTTATCAGCCGCTATTTAATCACTACATAACTTTACGGGAGTAATTGTCATGTCTGAACAAGAACAGCAACGCACAAGCGGCACACGCTACGATGTGGAACTCATTGGCATGCTTCAGTATGTCTTTATCACCCAACGCCGGCACGACCTCGGAAAAATCGCCTCTGATCTCAACATGGAATACGCCGATCTCTATGCCTTCATTACCGGGCGGCGCACAATGCCGATTACGCTGCTGAAAAAAATATCTGAGAATACGCGGGATCGAATTTTTCTTGATACAGTGTTTGCCGGATCGTCGATTCATTGGGACTTTGCGCCGATGACGCGCTCACATTCAAACGATCCGATCAAAGAGACACTCGAAATGGTTCATGCCGTCGGCAATGTGTGCAATCACATGAGAGACGCGCTGGTAGACGGAAGAATTAACCCGAACAAGCGAAAAGACATTTTAATCAGCATCTCATACGCCGCTCAGGAATTGGATGATCTTCTTGAAGCCGTTAAATCTGCGAAGGAGTAACGAATAATGGAACGTGAAACCATCACCGAAAGAGCGATACGCTCAATCAAGAGCCAGCGCGGCGGTCGTCAGCTGATAGCACTTCGTGCCGGCGTGGATGTTGCAGATGTTGACAAACTGACCGACGAGCGCGATGAACGCGTGGTCGACGCGATACTCTCTCTGACCGGCAACGGCGGGAAGATCCGCGCGGTCGACACGTCGGTCAAGAAGTTCATCGAGAAAATCATTCGTGCCGCAGCCTGGGACAAGCGCATGTACGGCATTTACGGACGCACGGGCGTCGGCAAGACGTTCGCGGTCAACTCCGTGATTGAGCAGATCGAAGAACCGATCGCATTTGTCCGCGTGAACGAAACGAACAAACAAGCGAAGGCGCGGCTGCTCGACGACATACACAGCTCCCTGTACCGGAGAATTAAGAAGTCGGCACCGCCGTCGTACGTTACCGGCCATACAATGTTCCAAAGAATGATGAACTTGGTGGACACCCAACGGGCGGTCATTATTCTTGACGAGGCGCAACGGTTGAGCGAAGGATCGTTTGAACTGTTGCGCGATGTCTACGATATGACGCAGGTGTCGATTGTACTCATCGGATCGATCGTGTTCGAAGGTCGTATCGGCACGAACAAGATCGACGACGAGATCTTCGGGCAGTCGCTGCGCCGAATGGACTCGCGCTATGAGCTGCCGCATGCGACGCCGAACGATGTGATACTCTTCCTGGGCGCCTACGGCATAGAGATTGACAAGCCCGAGGCGAAACAGATCGCCAAACGCATTGGCGAGTTCGGCGATATCGATACGCTCGCCCGCGCAATGCGCATCATCTCCGGATCGGTTGAAGGAGGCGAGCTCTCCTGGCGCAAGGTCGGATCGGGACAGATCATTGAAGCCATCGAACGGGTCAGAACGATCACCAAAGTAAAGGACAACGACGATGACGCCTCTAACAAATCGTAAGCTGCACGCACTGGCCGGCAAGATCAATAAGGCCGACGCGCACGACATACTGAAGGAAGCCGCCTTTCAACTCTTCCAGAAGCAGTCGCTCGGAGAGCTGACCGAGAAAGAGGCCGCAGAGATCGTGCGGTATCTGAATGCGACGATCAATACAACGATGAAGAAAGCGCTCCCGGAGGAAAACGGCGAGCCGCTCATCACGATTACCCAGCTCAGGTATGCCCGCGACCTGCAGACGATGCTCGGATGGAGCAGCGCCTATCTCGAAACCATGATCGCGCAGCGCTATCAGGAAGACTCGCTCGAATCGATGCCCGAATGGAAGGCGGTGCGGCTCATTGCCGAGATCCAGAAGCGGTGGCATTCAAAAAAGAAACAAGCAGCGGTTCATAAATCATAATCAATACACACATAACACACAGGAGCAACACATGGACGCCAGGAAGATCAACGCAGTGAACAAAATCTGTGAGGAAATCACAAAGTCGGTTATCCCCCACGGATTCACACCCGATTTCTCGGACCTCCGGGACGGCAAGGGCATGAACGATTTCAACATGAAGATCTCGTTCGGCGACCGTTCGAAGAACGAGAAGGCAGAAAACCAGATGGATTTGATGCAGCAGTAAATCACGTTTCATTCACGCAATAACTAACGAGGCAGGTATGGCAAAAGCTAAAACAGCAACGATCGACCCGCGCACGATGCCCGATGTGGCTCCGCCGAAACCGATCGAAACGTATGAAGACGCCGACGGCGCGCTCCTGAAAATCGGGCAGCTCGAAGCGGAGATCCTGAAGGAAGAGGCTGAGCTGAACGACAAGATTCAGACCATCCGCGAAATCTACGAGATCAAAACCTATGTCGCGCGCACGATGAAGGCCGGACTCGAAGCCGAGCTCATGAGTTTCTGCTCGGACAACAAGAAGGATTTCGAGAAGCCGCGCACGAAGGATCTTATGCACGGAACGATCGGATTCCGCAACACACCGCCGAAGGTCGAGCTGCTGAACCGGAAATACAAGTGGGACACGGTGGTCGAGCTTCTGAAGAAAATGCGCTGGGGAAAAGAGTTCGTGCGCGTGAAGGATGAAGTCAACAAGGAAGCGATCCTTGAAGCCGTCGCTGCGAAGAAGATGGACGACACGAAACTTGCATCCATCGGCATCAAGGTCGATCAGACGGACGAATGGACATACGCGATAAAGTGGGAAGAGATTCCTGAGATGGCTACTAATTAACGTTTCACCATTCACCCTTTATGCAAGAGGATACAATGGCTAAAAAATTATCAGACTTGATGGCGGGGCTCGGTGCAGCTGCGCCGACCGTGCACGACGAGAGCACGGCCGCCTCCGCCAACGCAATGCTGGAACAGTCCGCTGCAGCAACCGCTGAATTGCCGATCGCAACGGTTTCGGAAGTCGTGGCTGCCTCGGCGAGGGCATCGAAAGATTCATCGCCGTCGGCGCAGCGCAGGAAGTATTTGTTCGCCTACTTCTTCGACATCTACAACGAAGTGCGCATGCTCGGCACGGAGAAAGTGGAAGTTGAAGCGGATACGGAAGACGAGGCGCTGACGATCGCAGTCGGCTACGTGCCCACGAAGGACGGTGAAGGCTTCCGCTATACCGGACGGTTTACGAAGACAGCAGTCGTGTAAGACGTTGTTCATTCCGGAAGAGTCCTAAAGGCTCTTCCGGGATCTCAAGTTTCACCATCACCAGACGAACCTATGATCTGTCAAAAATGCGGTGAGGAATTAGTAGCAGTCTTACGGACCGACGATAACGTCGCACTTCCCTTTGTGCGTCGGGGCCGGTACTGCGAGACATGCGGGAAGCTCTGGGAATCGATGGAGCACCTTACCGGCGAACTGTGGCACAAACGAACTGAAATCAATGACACGAAACGAAGCCGAAAAAATAATTGCCGCAAGCGCTGAACACCTCTTGGCGGCTGCACGAAAAGAGATCCTCCGGATGGCCCGCTCTGGCCGGTCGCTGGGCGACATACTCGACGCGCTCTCATCGTTCCGCCTTCCGGCGGGCGAGCTTGCAAAATTGCGTCTGCTGGTAGAAGAAGACATGTCGGCGGCGCTGCTGGCGGACCGGTCTATGGGGTCGAGCCTTTCTCCGGCCGCGCTCGAAGCCGCGTCGCTTGAATCGATCCGCGCCTCGTATGAGCTCACGACGCCACAGATAAAATCGAGCATCAAAAACTATCTGGTCAAAGAAACGCGCCGCGCCATGGCGTCGGGATCGGGTGCATCGGGACTAAAACGCAATCTCGCCGCAGCAAGCGGCGCCGCAGAGTCCGAACTGCAGACGCTCTCGAATGCCATGGTGGCGCAATATAACAATCTTCTCACATTCAACCAGGCGCGCAGTGCCGGCGTGACACGGTTTTTGTATTCCGGTCCGGTCGCTCCCTCCACTCGCCCATTCTGCCAGGCACACGCCGGCATCGTCTTCACGGTCGACGAGATCTCGCAGATGGACAACGGGCAGGGCCTGCCGGTAGCGAACAGTTGCGGCGGGTATAACTGCCGGCACGAGTGGGTGATGGTGCCCGAAGGTCTCTCTGCAGCAGACGTCGGCGGGCGAACAATTGGCCGCGACACGCAAACAATGCAGGTGGGCAAAATGACGATGGTGGTGGATGAGAAATCGAAGGCCGCACTCTTCGCGACACATAAGATGATCAAGGTCGACGCCGAAAAATATGATCACACGGCCGAATGGTATTCGGTGGCGAAGCCCCTGGCGCGCGCACACGACGGACTCAATGAGACGATCACGAACTCACCCGCCGACGGCGTGTGGACGAGCCGACGGCGCACGGACCGAACAACCGGTGAAATCGTGAGCAACTTCGAATCGCACATGACGAAGCACATGGATGAATTCGGATCCCGCGATGATTACCGATCAGCAATGGCGCAATTAATATCATCGAATGATACTGTAGTGTTTCGCGATGCAACATCATTCATCCTATTTCAAGAGTCATCGAATGATATTCTGATCGTGAATCACTTGGGACAGATCGAAACATTTTACAGATGGGATCGGAAGATGCACCCTAATTTCTTCAACGATAAAAAATCATTAAATTCAATCACGTCATATTTATAAGGAGGTCACCATGTCGATATACATGAGCCACTTCACCAAAGAAGAGGCTTTAAATGAATATGAAACACTCGCCGATCAGTTGCGGAACGGTCAGCTTGAATGGTATGACTATTGGCAGACGCTGAGCATGCGCGAAGGTTTTGAAGACGGCACATGGAATTTGTCGGCTGACGATCGCTCGCGCCTCGATGAGCTCGACGCAATCGTCAGGAAGCATCTGCTTCCGACGGTCGACAAACACAAGCGGACTGAAGAATACCACAACCTCGGCAAACATCGCCCGGCAGAATACTGGTGGTGGCATTTGGGAGTGACAGCATGAGCACAGCGATAACAAAAACGGATGATGGCGTCGGACTCTTTAACGACCTCGAACAATATCTCCTCCAGGAATGGGGACGCGAAGGACGCATGGGCTGGGGTGTGATCACCGACTTCATCGATCTCGGCCGCGAGCATGGGAAAGATAAATTGTATGACGCGATCAAGATCGCAGCGCAGTATAACAAACGCAGCTACCGGTACGTGCTCGGGATCCTCACGAACACCAAAACGAAACCGCTGCCAAAACCCGACGTGCTGCCGGGCATAGAAGCGAAGGGGCTGGGGTTCGTTGAAGTCGTCTGCAGCTGCACGCAGAGCGAAGTAATGCGAAAGATCGATTTGGAGAATAACAAGGGACGGATGTGGAGGTGCGTGTTCTGCTCGACCGCGCATTCAGTAACGGAGATGCTCGAATCAGAATTGAACGGAAAAATCATCATCAAAAAATCAATGGAAGAAAAATCATGACGGCCTTGACAACAACATGGGAAAGTCTTATCTTTCCCCTGTCCAGTAATCCCATAGGCGGCAATCGTCCGCCCCGTCAGCGCGGTGTTTTTATTTTAAATAATTCACTGCACCCGTGTCATCCCGCTTCGTCGGGGTGGCGGTCTCCTATGGAACCGTTGGACGCACGGGTGCATTTTATTTTAAATGTCCAATCATCCATAGGAGGCAGTATGTGCTTAACACCTTCACGTCCAGGAGGAACGCACAAGGTCACACTCATCGATATTCGCGATGAGATTGATACCATCAAAGATCTTCTGCGAACCCTCAATCGATCCATCCTTCAAAACCCAGAGGACGACTATCATACAGATGTCCGACTCATCGATATCATTGATGAGCGGCTCGATGCTATCGATGATCGTCTGGAAATCATTCAATCAAACATACACTAAGGAGAATCACCATGAAGAGCCAAGCATTGCGAAACCTAGTAATAAAATATTTAAACGAAGTTGCCCCACATTCACAGAACGAGCTTGCGCGAAAAATCGGGATAGCACCCTCAACACTCGCGCAATTTATGAAGGGGAAGGAACATCCAATTGTTTTAAACAAGCAATGGGACATAATCAAGATCGTCGCTCCGTGGAGAGCTAAACCTGCGCTGATTGCGGCATCGATTATCACATCACTGATGAAGAGGCGACTTACAGACACGGAAATCGCTGAAATTGTCGTTAAATTCGGTGAGAGGGTCCAAGATATGGGTAATACCCTTGTGAACGGCAATGAACGCTCCCAGGTGGCAAAGCGTTGATGCTATAACCTGACCCAAGATGTGCTAAACACCCTCGGAAAGAGGCGGGAAAGCCGGAATGAAAATTCCGGCTTTTTTATTGGTGGGATGTGAGGAGGGTTATTTCGTGAATTGGATCGTTCCAGCGATCCGATCAGCCTCCTCTCCGGAGAGTCCCACGAAGATTCTTTTCTTCCTGCTCTTCCCCGCTCCTGCTTCGTGCCACGCCGCCAGCTGCGCGGCTTTATAATCCGTGAATCCTACCGTCACCGAATATTCCGCTTCGTTCACGTCGATGACCGCGAGCGCTCGCATGAGTCCGCCGGTCCAGTTCATTGTCGTGCGGTCGCTCTCGCGTCCGGAGAGTTCGCGCAAGCGCTTGTATCCTCCCTGCAGCACGATCCAGATCTTGCCCGCCTTCGACATTGTGTAAACGGAACCCGGTTCATCCTTCCGGTCTATGCGCTTCAAGACCATTGCGGCTTTGCCTTTGCCGAGCCGAGCGATGAGCGCACCATACGGCATCGGTGCCGGCTTTGTGGAATACTTGCCGGCGTTCGAATCCGATCCATCGAGATATTCACCCCGAAGCGTGCGCGCCTTGATGATCGCCACGGCGCTGTTGCCCACCTGCAGCAGAAGCGATCGGCTCACGATCGATTTCAGTATCTCGTCGCGTGTCAAAATTGGCGAGCTCATACGACCGGTTCACCTTCTTCCGGAATGCGATAGCCGAGTTTTTTATACACTTCTTCTTGCGTGAGCGGGATCTGTGCGGCCTTCGCTTCGGTGATGACCTGGGCGTTCACGAGCGAATCGCCTTTTTCTTCCGTCACAAATTCGAACACCGGGCGGAGCGCGAGATCCTGCCCGTGATTGAGCGCGTAGTCGACCGAGATGTATTGCTCGTTCACCGCGCGTTCCAGGAGCTGCAGGTCGTGCCACATGAGATCCTGCCGAACGACGTTGTGCACGGTGGCAGCCGCTTTCGATCCGGAATTGCCGGCAAGCTCGGTCGTCAACGTCTGGCCAAGGAAGCGGATCGAAAATTCATCGTTCACGTTCTGCAGCAGATTCTCATACGCCGCGATCGATCCGGTGCGGACCGCCTCGATGAAATTGAGTTTGATGTTATCGGGCACTGCTGCATACGCGTCGTTGCCGATCTGCTCTGCCGCCTTGAGCGCGGCCGCCCTGTCTTCGTCTGAAGATCCCGGAGCCCACGACGCCCAGCGGAACGGCGAGCCGTAGGTCTCGTTAAACTTTCCCCAGTCCTGCCAGTTGAAGTTTTTCATGAGCGCGAGCCACATCGCGTTACGCAGCATGCCGCCGGTATGTTTCGGATTGATCGCCTCCAGAGGGTTGAACGTGACAACGATGTGCTGTTCTGCCGGTGCAAGCTCTGTGACAGTATACTTTGCCACATCCGCAATGCGGTAGACGATGTCATCGCGCAGCACAAGTTCGGGCGAGGGAATGACCGAACTCTTGGCGATTGTCTCACCGCCGATATTTTCCCACTGCAGTTTGATCGCCGAGACGCCGAAGAAGAGCGCGTTCAGGAGCACGCCGAACCGGTGGTGGATCTTCGCCTTCTTGAATCGCTCAAGTGTGGCAAGCGCGATGTCGACACTCTTTTGATTCTTCGAATCGGCCGGCTTGATGGCAAACGGATACCCGGTCACGGCGAGCGTGCGCGTCTGCATGAGCGCCTGAATCCTCAGATCGGCCTCGACGATCCGCGACAGGATCGAAAAGAGCGGACGCGGATCGAACCCGGCGTCGTTGTCTGCAGACTGAACGGCCTTCATTGCTTCCGGGATTGAAGGCAGGAGTTTTGTTTTGAGCGGTGCGTAGAGATACATAGGAGATCCTTTCCGTGATTAAAATCTGTCTGCATAGCGGCGACGCTCGCCGCTGAGGTACTCAGTGCCTTCGCCGAACGTGGATGCCGCGAAGGACCAGCACTGTGCATAGGCCGTCGCCAGTGCATCGGCAAAGTCAACGTGCGGGTAACTGCCGAAGCCAATGAGCTGCGCGATCGCTTCTGTTCCATCCCGCGAGGAAAGAAAGTCTTCTGAAAAAAGAATGTCTCCCATGGAGTATGGCGTTTCAAGTTTCTCAATGCGCCAATCCTTCGCCCCTTCAACCGCGATGCATCGGATTGGTAGACGCGGCCGGCTTGCTGTCGATGCAAAGAGCCTCTGGAAGTCGAGGAACTGCGCTTGGTGGAAGTTTGATTCCCAGCCGACGAACGAGATATAAGGGCGATACCGATCGTAGAGCGCATACATGCCAAGGAAGTATTCTTCCCAGCCGCACTGGCGCACGAAGCACTCGGGCGAATAAAACCGTCTTGTCTTTGCAGAGAACAGCAATACGGCCGCTGCTTTGAAACACGCTTTCGTGCCGTATGCCGGATCGCACATGATGAGTCCTCGCACATCGGGCGGCAGATCCTTGTATGTTCTGTAGTCCGATCGTTTGAACCGGTCCCCTTCCGGCGGTGCCGGGTTTTGCTGATACTCGCCCTGCCAGACCGAATGAGAAACCTTGAGTGCGATACGCATCTCTTCTTCCGTCTTGAACTGCCAGCGCTCGTGCCAGGTCGGCCGGCCTTCGGCAATAAGCTTGAGTCCCCGGTAGATCTTCTTTTGCTGCCATGCCGGGATCACTGTGAGCTCAACGGCCGGGTGCGACAATTTACGCTCCGCCTCGGGCATCTCCTTCAGGAGGTTGAAGATTCCCGTGGTCCGGGCATTGTTGCCGAGCATGATCGCCGATCCTTGACTTGCGAGAGAGGGCAGGAAATCGCGCTCGATGATCTCAAGTTTGCGTTTCGAGATTTCCGGGTTGACGGAGGTGGAAAAATCCTCGAAGTCGTCAAATTCGAGGAAATCGAGCCTCGTATCGGCAAGCTCGCCGCGAGCCGTGACAGTGGTCGAATATGCCGCAAACAGTGTTCCGTGAGGATTGTGCTTATGCCTGGTGACCCGGAAGGAATGCGTCGAGTTCCACTTCGGATCGATCGTTTCGCCGAAGTCCGAGACGATCTTCGGGTTCATCGACAGTTCGAGCCGCACGAACTTAAAATCCTTCTCGACCAGGTCGATCGTGTCCGACACCTTCCCGTAGAAGTGCTTTTTGCCGAAACAGGCACACCAGATCTTGAAGGCGCGAAAGATCCGCGTCTTGCCGAAATCGCGCTGTGCGGCAATCATCGAGAACGAACGATCGGTGCGCAGCGCCTGGGCGATGAGCCACCGGTGATGTTCGTTGAACGGGAACTCGAAATGCTTCTCGGGAAAATACGCCTTGGCAAAAGAGAAAAAATCTTTGGACGCCATAGCAATGCGTTTGTCCCGTGTGTCCTCCCAACCTGCCGGGAATCCCCCACCCGATTGGCGCAACTCGGTCAATTCCTGTTGGCGCCGCAAGAGTTCAATGTCGAACAGTGAGAACGATTCGTTCATTGATGCACCTTCATCTTCTCGGTAATCTCGTAATATTTTTTTATGACCTGTTCGTCTGTTGCGTCCGGCATGAATTCACGGATCAGGGCCGATGCAATCGTCGCGTCGGCTTTCTTCAGGTGTGATTCAAGCTTTTGCGTTGCGACTTGTTTCAGTATACGTGAGATGCTCTCAAGTATTTTTGCCCTGGTCGTGGTGGTCTTGATTTTATCGACCTTCGTGAGCAGCTTCATCGCCTGGCATTCGAGCATGGAGACAATGTCGTCAGACTCGGGATCCGATTCGCGCAATTTCTTTTTCTGCGTTGGCGTCAGGTGCATGCCGTATCCGGGCCGCTCACCACCTTTGTCCGATCGCGGAGTTTTCTTTCGTTTCACACGATCGCCGAGGATGTTGTAGATCGTAGCGGACGGAACGCCGTAGTCGTAGGCAAGGGCGCGAACGCTTGCCCCCTCCTTGACATATTTATCATAGATCGTCTTGCGCTGACGAATACTCAGTTTTTTCTTTTCCACTTATAACCTCACGTCGATAGTGAACATTGCCGCCACAATTGACTTTGTCGATGATTTCTCAATCAGCTCCAACGGCTTTGCGCCGGGTAGAATGACCGAACCGTTCACAGCTGTGCCGGAGATACAATTCAGAACGTTCAACGCGATCTCAAGTGCGGCATTCACCGCAGCGCACTGATTTTTCTGCGGTGTCGCGACGCAGAAGACGAAGAGTTCCACCGGCAGGGACAGGATCTGGCCGCCGCCCGAAAAATCGGCATCTCCGAAATCGATCCACGTTGCACACCCCGGAGCCTTGATCGTGTTGAGCGTGCCGGTCTCGGCTTGTTCGACGGATGTAATGCCGATATCGACCTTCTTCGCCAGGAGCGCATCGTTGATGCCATCCCATAATTCTGATATAGCGTTCATGCGGTTAATAGTTAGTCATGCGGTTATACGCGCTCGAAACTGTGGGTTTGGTGGACTCTTCGGTTACGACCGAAGCAATGCCAATCGTGATCTTTCCGTCTCGAATGGACTCGATGGTCCTGATAGCATTGTCGTAATTCCGTTGTCGGCGGACGAGTTCATGTTCATCGAGCTGCGTTTGCTGGCCCGAAAGAATCTTGATGGCGATATCGCCGGCTGCGCCGACGAGAAGCCTGTGGTTTGTTTCGCACGGAACAATTCCGGTGTATGCAAATATAATTGCATCGGCTTCATCGATCGCTCCGAGAAGAATGGCGCTTGCTTCTGCGTCGTCTCCGACCAAGACATCGAGTTGTGCGGAGTCAATTCTTTGTTTGAGTAATTCGTAACTGGTGAACGACATTCGACGCCTCCTGATAATTTAGTGTCTGTGCAAATATACACCGAGCCCGGAAAAATATTTGTGTACATATGCATATACAGTTATTCATAGTTCGCCCGGAATTATATTTGCACAGAGATTAACGACAGACCCACAATTTTTGGAAGGCACTCACGATGAAGTATGCAAAGCTGATCGCGCTCCTGGTAAAACTTGGAATCATCACGGCGGACAAAGAAGCCGATGCAACAAAGGCACTCGAAGCATTGCCGGGCGATGAAGAGCCGCTGCAGAAGAAAGTCGACGCCTCGGCGATCGCCGATCCGGCCATACGCTCAATGTTTGAAACGGTCACGCAAAAACTGGCCGCGTCCGATCAGATGAACAAGCAGTTGCTTGAAGCCATGACATCCGAGAAGACGGCCCGTGAGAATGCACAGAAGACGATCGACGCTCAAATGAAATCCGACGCGAAGAAAAAAGTGGAAGACGCGATCGCCAAGGCCCTCACCGAAGGCCGCATTGCTGCCGCCGATAAAGATACCTGGGTGAAAGTGTTGGAAAATGATTTCGACAGCTCGTCGAAGATCTTGACCACACTGCCGGTGAATCCGGCTCTGCAGAAAACGCAGGGTCAGGCCGCCGGCACCGACAAGGGAGCTGCAGGCACATCCACGGATAAGAAAACTGAACCGGCCGCCATCCCCGGTCCGATCGGACGAGTCAATGCCGATGTGCTTGGAAAGGTCATGTCGTTCGGCAACGTCCAGAACTAAAATTATGCTGCGCAACTGAAATGTCTCACATAACGAAGGAGTAAAAACATCCATGGCAAACATTGCCCAGATCTCTAGTCTTACCGGCCGAGCGGCCGGATTACTCACCGACATGATCGTGGCGGCTCCGGTGCTCGAAGTTGTCGAGTTCCAGCCTGAAGCAAGTGATCATCTCCTGGCAACGGGACGCGAATCCGCGAGCGGATCATCCGCACGCAACGAAGGCGATCCCGCCCAGCGCACGGTCGTGGCACCGAATGTTGTTCCGCGCAAATTGCGCATCTATCGGCGCGAGGTGGCAGTCGACGACCTGCGGCGCAAGGACGTATCAGCTGGACGAGCGACTCCCCAGGGGTTGCTCGATTTTTACGACAACCAGTTGAAGGTTGAAGTAAACGGCATGGCCGAAGAGTTCCAGAGTGAGCTCTTTGTTGGAACGGACACCACGAACGCCACCGGCAAGTATCAAATGCTCGGATTATCGGAGTTCGTGAAAGACGGCAATGCAGCAGCTCAGACCACACGGTTCGGGTTCACGACTGCGGAGATCGCCGCAATGAATCAGGCTGTGGCGCTGACGCTCGATACGGAAGCGAATCAGAACACGTTCATTGAACTGTTAATGCGCGTGATCGCCGATGTGCCCGGCGCGAACGCGATCCATTGCAACACGCGCCTTTCTGCGCGCATCACGATGATCGCCAAACGGCTAGGCGCTGCGGGCGAGTCGGTGACATCGTTCGGCAAGAAAGTGTCGACGTTCAATAACGTGCCGATTGTTCCCGTGCCGGAAGGCGCGATCTCGCAGGTGGAATCGGACGGCGACAATGCCGATTGCACGTCGCTCTACATCGTGCGATACGCCGAAAACACCGGTGTGGCCGTGACCACGAACTCCGGGTTCGACTTCACAGACTTCCTGACGACATCGGAGCTGGCAGCCGGTATCGCGCGGATCCAGATGTTCGTCAACCTTGCGATCCAGAAACGGAACGCAGTGCGCCGGCTCTCGCGCATCCGGTTGTGATAGTATAATACTCCCTCATGCTGCAGCGTTCGTGCACCATGCATAAGACAGGCGTCCTCAGCAATGTGCCGGGCGCTGCAGCAACTGAATTTCACTTCAAAAAAGGAAAGACGCACACATGAAACACTTGAAGAGTCTCTTCGCAGTTATCGCTGTGCTGATCGCCACGATGAGCGTGACGGCGCCGGCACAGATCACCACCTCGTTCGTGCAGCCGAATGTATCATCGAAGGCGACCGTCACCATTCACGCGAACGTGGACAGCCTAACCACGTATACGTCCGGCCCCTTCGGGTTGAGCGGGTATGACGCTGAATCTTTTTACACCTATCCACTCGCCTACGGGAAAAAGCTCGCGAGCGCAGGAACTCCGAAAATCTCCGCCTACATAGACGGCAGTTATGGGTTCTCCACCTGGACGGTGGTGGATACGATTTTGACAACGGACAGTGTTACGACATTCGCGAGCGGCACACTTGACCTGAATAACAAGCACTTCCCCCAGTACCGGGTCCGAATTATAGGAGCCACCGGCAACCGAAGGGACAGCCAGGTCGATCTTGTGCTCTATGCCTATAAAAAGTCGTACTGATCATGCACCCGGCCCGGGTAACGCTTCATGCGTTACTCCCGGGACCGTGGTGCTCTTAACACGATTTCATACATTTTTATACCAGGGCGCGATGGAACAAACATTTCTCATCATCATGGCTGTAATCGGAGTCCTTGGACTCATCGGCGGACTCATCGCGTTCATGTCGTTCGTCAGCGACCGACCAACCCGTCAGGAAGTGAAAGACGAGCTCGCAGCACAGCAGGCGTCGTCGGAATCGCACTGGCAACTCATTAAAAAAGATTTGGACTATATTCGCGATCGGCTCGATAGCATGGGTGACAGATGACAAAACAGGACGTGTATTATCTCTGCTACAAGGCGGGAGAAAAATATAAACTGGATCCGATGCTGCTCTTGGCAATCGTCGAACAGGAATCAAGTTACAAACTGGACGCAATTCGATTTGAAAAGGCATTTTACGAGCGCTATACACGGCCGATGGATTACGATATGCTCGTTGAACTTGCACTCGCCTATTCATTTGGCCTCATGCAAACGATGGGTGAATCGCTTCGCGAAATGGACTACTTCACTGCGTTCGACAGTAATACCGTGAATCGTCAGCTGACTGAATACCTGGCATCGCCCGAACAGCAGATCGAACTTGGCGCCAGGTGGTTTACCCGGAAGTTGAAAGCGGCAGGCGGCAATATCGAGAAGGCATTGTCATACTGGAACGGCGGAGGCAATCTTCATTACCCGTTCGAAGTTCTTGGCCGCCGGAAAAATTTAATGACGGATGTATCAATAAATCAGGTGCAGCGTGGATGACGAGATCCGGAAAATCGAGCCGAGTCCGCTCGAAACATATCCTGCATGGCCTGATGTGAATGCGGAACCGGTCGATGTGCCGATGTGCAAGAACCCGATCAGCGATTCAGTTCACTGGTTTGATCTTCTAAAATTATTCATCAAAGAATCAGTAATCACCAATATTCTCACCATGAAAGGCTCCACCATGAACAACGATCAAAAAACAACCGCGCTCTCGATTGCAACAGGCATCGTTTCTCTTGTCGGACTGTTCGGCCTTAACTGGCCAATTGAAGCAGTCGCTGGCGTAATCTCGGTCGGCCTGATGCTCGTCGGTTATTTCACGAACAAGAAAGATACACCCGCGCAATAAGCGCCCGCGTCTGGTTAACGGATCTGCTCACGGTCTAAAAAAAATTGAAAGAGGTCTATCATGGCAAAAGATTCAACGAAAGTATTGACGGTTGTCTGCTCGAAGATCGAAGTCGGCGTGTCTGCCGCCGGAGCGGAGCCCGGTTCCTATACCGAAGTGGGAATTCCCGGAGAGTCCGTGCTGAAAATCGAACTGAAGAAAAACACATACCCGACCGGCGACGGTTCCGAGTTGCAAAAAGGGTACGACGCAACCGTGAGTTCGGAAGCCCTTGAGATTCTGAACATAACGACCATCGAAACATTGATCAAGAACGTTAACGTCTGGTTGAAACTCACACCGGTAGGAACACCGGGTGCTGCGAATCCGTACGTGCGTGTCAAGAACTTCATGGGAAATATCGAAGCATCGCTCGATCTGGCCGTGAAAGGCAAGAGTGCGTTTACGATAAGCGGCAGCAAGTTCGTCACAGCCGCTGCCGATTTCTTCACTACACTCGGAAGCTAATCCAATGGCCACCAATCAGGCAAATATCGCGAAGATCGTCGTCGACTCGCTCTCGATCATGGACACGGCGTCTGAAGACGGCGTGACGGCGATCGCAACGGCCACGGCTGGAGGTAACTCCACCTTCACGTGCACCGGCCTCAACGTGTTACTTAACGCGCTTGCCGGAATGGATATCGTCGTATTCTCCGGGACCGGTTCACCGGCGATCAAAAATATCGCTTCGAACACCGCTACATCGGCCGGCTCGACAGTGATCACGATCACCGGTACGTGGGCGACGAATCCGGCCGCCGGGTCGCTGGCACAGATAGCACCCTCGGCAACATGGGTGAATCTCGGGATGGTCGGCGAAGCGCCGGTGAAGGTTGAAGTGAAGAAGGCGGGTCTTATTCCGATATCCGATGGCGGCAATTTGCAGAAATGCTACGAGCTCGCCATCACCTCAAATGCGCTGCAGGTACTCGACTCGTCTGTTATCGAAGCGTATAAGAACAAAGTCGTCTGGTTAAAGGCGAATCCCGCCTCATCCAGTTCCCACACACTCATCATCCGTAACGTCAGGATCAATGTCGAAGCATCGCTCGACCTGTCGGTCAAGGGCGTCTCGGTGATGAATTTGAACGCATCGGAAGTCGTGCGAAATTACGCCGATGCGATCGTTATCGCATAAAGGACGCCATGGAACAGAATAAAGCTGCAAAAAAGTATGAGATTCAGGGCGAGGAATATACTCTCGCCAGTTGTTCGCCGAAGCGCCTCGCTTTGTATTGTGAGATTCTCGGCATGAAGGATTTTGCCGAGATGGACGATGCCGAGTCGAAGCGGGCCATCAAAATACGCATGCTGAATATCGGACTCGATACAGCAAAGATCGAGCACGTGCTGGATGCATGCCTCGTTGAACCATTTCTCGGGGATGTGTCCGAAATCGATCTCAGCATTGTCGATGGAGTGTTCAACGATTTTTTCTTGCAACGGCTGCAGAACTGATTCTCGCAGCCGGGATCAACCGGAAACGACATAAGAAGGATGATGAACCCCGCGAGGCTGCAGAGGATATATCCACGTATCTTCGCGGCCTCGTGTTATTCTGCACCAAACGAAATGCGCTGGCCTGGCGCGATATGTGGAACGACTGGCGGTATTCCGAAGTCGTCGAATTTGCATCAGCGCTGATTCTGGACCGGGACAAAGACCTGGCCGATCTTGAAGGTATGGACCTTGAATATGTCGAACAAATCAGTGCGGCGATGCTGCAGCTGATCGCAAAGAAGTTATAACGCCTTCGCAGAGAACAAAGAATGCAAAAGAATGTCAAATTAAAAATATTGTTGGATCTGGCCAATGCCTCGCCGGGTTTGAATCAATTCAACGCACAACTGGACCGTGCGGTGAATAGTTCAAAACTGATAGGCAGCGTGAATGTCCCGCCGATCGGTGGACTCTTCACGGCGACAGGCGAATTCAAAGCTTTCGAGACCGAGGCGAAGAAGGCCGGTGACGCGGTCGATACGTTCGGGAAAAAAGCAGGAACCGCCGGTGATGCCGTACCGAGAGGCGCGTTCGCAAAAATGTTCGACGGCTTCGACGGAGGAATGAGCAATGCCGTCACCGGGCTCGCCGGCGCAGCTGCGGCAACACTCACGATCCAAAAGGCGTTTCAGTTTCTCGGCGAAACCGTTGAAAAATTCGAGAAGCGTGAAACTGCACTCATGGGTGTGACGGCAACGTTGCATTCGATGGGACTCGAAGGAGAATATTCTGCCGATTCACTCCTGAAAATGGCGCAGGGTATCAATGAGTTCAATAAACACAGTGTCAAAACGAACGATATCCTTGATCTCTCGACATACCTGCTGACCTTCGATAAAATCGGCAAGGATTCGCTTCCCCGCGCTGTGCAGATCGTCGTTGACTTATCGCGCAAGATGGATACCGATCTGAAGGGTGCGGCCCTCTCTGTTGGTATCGCGCTTGATAATCCGGCCGAAGGCTTGACGCGCCTCGGGCGTTCGGGCGTGAAATTTTCGAAAGACGAAAAAGACGTCATACAATCGCTCGTCGATACAGGCAAGGCGGCCGAGGCGCAGGAAATGATCTTCGACAAGCTCGAGAAAAAGGTCGGAGGTTTTGCTCGCAACACCACGCACGAGCTCGACGATTATCTCGGAAAGATCGATGTTGTCTTCTCGGCCGTTGAACGAAAGATTGGTGGTGCAATTATCAATGTAATCGAGCCGCTGGCGTTGGCGGCTACGGAGCTTATTCCAAAAAATACCACAGAGAACCTAGACCAGGCGGCAAAATCTGCCGCTGAGCTCGGCACGCGCTTTGAGACACTCGCCGGCAGGGTCACGGAACTGGGTGATACATGGAACAAGACCGACGAGGAAGACAAGCTGTACAAAGAGTCGCTCGATGCATTGATGACGGAGTATCCGAATTATTTCAAGAACTTTGATCTCAACTCGGCAAAATTCGACGACATCAAAATCGCGATCGCATCGGCGCGCGGTGAGCTCGATAAATATACTGAAGGGATGATCCGGAATGCGCTCATTCAGGACCGAATGAACGAGATTGTCGAAATCGGCAAGAAACGGGTCGAAGCGACAATCGCCCGCACCGATTTGCAGGCGCAATTCGAAGCCGCGAAGAGAAACGGCACAGCTGACAAACTTGACGAGTCCAATCGGGTCCCAGGGCACCAAACGATCAATACGGAAACCGTTGGTCAGGCGCTTGCACGCAATATCGCCAATGCACAAAAAATAATCGACGATGCTGCTGCTGCCGAAAAGAAGCTCCGTGAGGACATTGGGAAGATCCAGATTCTGCCGGATTCGACAGCACCGAAGGATCCTGCCGGGCGTGGTGGAACAGGCGTCGTACCGAAATCGCAATCCGATCTCGACAAGGAAGATGCAGCGGCAAAGAAACGCGTCGAAACCGCCATCCTCGCCTTCGATCTAGGTAAAAAGGATTTTCAATCAACGGTCGAGGCACTGCAAAAAGAAGCGGAAAAGACGAACGAGCTCCAGGCACAATATGAGATCCTGAAAAAGATCCAAGATCTCACCGACAAACAGCTTGAAAAAACCGGATTCAACCCAGAATCGGTTCCGAAACTGGGAAAAGGACAACAGTGGCTCGGCGATCAGACCAACGGCGGCGTGGCGTTTGTCGGCAATTATATCCAAGATCAACCGGCGGTGAAATCGCGGTTTAATTTTAAGCAGGAAAACGCAGCCTCTGCCCTCTCCGATGCAAATGCGAGAAAAGCAGAACTTGAGTTTGCAAAATCACAATATGAATCTGATCCGAAAGAATATACTGCCGCCTACCTTGCGACGCTGCAAGCTCAGCTGAAATTGCATAAAAGTGTGAAGGACGATCTTGATCTGCAGAAGGAAATCAATAATGTTCTAAAACAGCAAAAGGGCAATTATGACATTTTTGAGACTGGAATGCTTGCCGGCATCTATGCGCTGACCAATGCGCTCGACACCGGTTTCAAACAGGCGTGGGTAAGTTTATTCGGAGAGGCGCATTCAGTATTCCAGCAGTTTGCTCAGGCATTTTTTGTCACGATCGAGCAGATGATTGTGAAGATGGGAATATTTCAGATGTTGAAAGTGGCCGGGCCTCTTGGTGGCATTACCGCAATGGTAGGAAAAGCATTCGGCTTTCTGGCTGATGGAGGCATTATAAATGAACCTGTCACAATGCAAACAGCCAGCGGCAAAAACTACATAGCGGGCGAGGCTGGCGCGGAGGCGATCATACCTCTATCTAGATTGAAAAATTATATCGGCAATGTTCCCGCATCTTCGGGAATGAACACCCGTCTTGACCGGATAGAACGAAGAATGGCGAATCAGAAAACGCCTCAGGTCTTTATCCAGAGCGCAATCGATATGAATAAATATAGGGTGGCGAACTCAGACCTGTCACGGTTGGAAAGCACACGCAAATTATGATCTCCGTCCTCGTTAGTCAACTCGGCGTTGACAAGCAATATTACCCTGCGACAAGCGGAGTGATCACGGTGGAAGCTGAAGCTACGGCTTACGATTTTACCGTAGGGGATTTCACGTTTACGCTTGGCGAAGAAGGAACTATTCTATTCAGCTCCATTCAGACGATGGAATACGGCAAGGATGGCTATACGAGAATCTATGATTTAAGCCGTGGCAAGTATATTTTCCGTGGCTACATCACCGCCGAAGGAACGGATTACGACGAGGAAACAGGGCTGTATCAGTTCAGAGCCGTTCACATCTCGAAGCATTATGCCGACCTCTGGCGCGAACAGGCATCGACAATTGTCCAATTCAAAAAGATGGTTGCAAACGCCAATCCGCAATTCGGCATCGACGTTTATCCGAAGAATTATATGCGTTGGTTGGCGAATTACAATGTGGATATGGCCGTTGAACTTCCCGAAGAATACACTGTCACTGAGCCAACACTGAACACGATAGACACGCGCCCAAAGGTGGCATCATACTCCGTGTTTCAACTGCTCATTGATATTGCCCGATACACGAACTCAATAATGATGATCGACGATAATTCTGAGAATCTTACCGCGGGGCAATTATACGTCAGATTCCAGAGTCGGTTAAAGAATCGGAAGCATGTCACAATCGACAAATCAAGCGTATTCAGATTCAGAAAGAAATTGCGCGAGCCGCAGTTCCTTCATGTCGCTTACAAGACCGATACAGGAAAGACGATGATTCACGGTTCGGGGCTTCATTATACGATCAACGATGGGGATGCAATACCGAATCCGCGAACGCTCGATTTGACAAGTCTGAACAAAAAGATTTCAGAGATACCGAACTCGGCATTTAACAGCCCGCTGGATGCGCTGTTCCCCACGAGATCGGAGTCTGAACTGAATATGTGGGATAAATTATTCAAGGTCAGATGTGATTACGAGATCGGAGTATCGTCGTTGGTGGATATAGATATTATGGACGGAATTGTGTTTGACGGTCTACCAGTATTGGATGCAATAAAGATTGAATACGATATCATCAACGAAACCACCGTAGTCATTGGAACAGTATGAGCCAATTAATAAAATATGACCGTACCGTTGCGGGAGTCGTAACAACCTCCACGATCACATTCACGAACACCAAGTATTCCCAACTTAAGACACGGTGGAACGAGGATCGCAGAGAGTTGCGGAATGTATTCAGTGGGAAGATGAAGCGCACGACACTGGGCTATTACTTAACCGTGACACTCAGCTATGAATCCATCTCGAATAGCGAGCTGTTCTTGCTCAGGGATCTGTTCACAGTCGGCACAACGAACATTCGTTTTTATCCAGATTCAGCATCAATAGAGAATTACGTCATGGACATGCCGACGGGCTACGAGGGAATCGATTCCTTTGAATCCTGGCAAGATGGGGTTGAACTCACACTTGAATCCGTAGACCGATACGAAACCCCGATCGCGCACGATATAGGATATATCGGATGCAGAAAAATCGACATCAGCTACATGCATATAACCATTGATGGGACAATCGTTCCATAAGGAGTATCTAAATGTCAATCACGCCCACGATCGTTATTCCCGCAGGAAGCACGCTGCTTGGCAATGCCACGCCGAGCTATCATGCGAATTTTAATGCCCTCGCTTCGGCTATTACTACGTTATCGACTACCGTTGACGGGAATGCCACAGCGGCCCAACTCACGACGCACAAGGCAAGCGCGGACCACGACACGCATAACGATGCGAGATATGCTTCGATCTCGACAGCAGCTGCAAAGCCAATGCTCATACCCTTCTCGTTCGGTGATGCCGATGAAATGGCTACATTCGGCGGCCGCCTCACACTGTCAACCAGTGGGATCCCGGTGCCACCCGGCACGGTGAAGATCATGATCGCGGGGGCATCCAATAACAAATCCACATCGAGCGTCAGCCTGGTGCTCTCTGCAGATTCGATCGTGTCTGTGGATCTCTCGGCTCTTGGGAGCAATGAATACTCGTGTATGTTGGTAGTGAATGGATCATCCACCGGAGTTGTGGCAAGCCTCACCACACGACCACTTTTTGGGACCATCTTATTTTATCCGGCATGATCACAGTAAACGCCATATTCATTCAGGAGCATCCCAAGGAACAATTTCCGGATGCAGACGGCGCGATTCTTTTATTTCGAAAGAATGGCGATTGCTTGTCGCGCATCGAGGGGCGTTGGAAGATGCTGTCGAGAGCCGTGCCGCCAGCGGTGACCATCGTCCGCACGACTTTGACAGCTTTGGTCTCACGCCGCATAACATATCCGACTCCCTGCACGGTTGCACCATCGGTGAATCCTCGCGCCTGGCTTTCAACAGACGAAACGCGGGACGTAGGCGTGACGATCACGAATAAAGATTATCTCGGATTTGATGTCGTATCGAGATTCGATTGTATCTTCGAATTTACTTATGGAGAGCCAAAAATCATATGAAACGAATTATTATTTTCCTCTTATTGTTTGGTCCTACCATTCTTTTGTCACAGGATATCATCATCCGAACAGTGGGCATATTTGACACTACGATGATCAGGGGAACCAATGGAAAATATCAGAAAATCAGTCCGAGTGCGTCACCGAAACTCACAACAGACTATATTGTTTTGATGCCGGATTCAAGCGGAAAAATTGCGCGGCTCTCCGATATCCCGTCGTTAAATTTCCTTCGTCCTGATACGAATGGGTCGACAAAATATTGGGTGTTCCCGCGATCGGCCGCCCCGACTGACACGCTCTGGCTGAAAAGCGACACCAACAGAGTTCTGATGAAATGGCGGGAGTCCACATATCAGCGCGTGGGGGACTCAACAAAGTGGACATTGATCGCGGGGAAACCGTCATCATACCCCTCAACGTGGAGCGATGTTTCAGGCAAACCGTCAACGTTCACGCCAGCGACTCACACACATTATAATACCGATGTGTTCGACGAGAACAGTGATCAACGCGCAGCTGGCAGTTTTGTTCAGATCCTCTCTAACGGCAATTATTCTGTGGGAGCCTACAGCGCGTCGTCGTTCGCAGTGTCGGGGCACGATCACACGTTCACATCGCTCACGACCAAGCCCACAACGCTGTCCGGATATGGTATCACCGACGCTGTGGCGTCATCGGCATTCACTTGGGCGAATCTGGGCGGCAAACCATCGAC
>CAISDA010000046.1 GCA_903884005.1 uncultured Ignavibacteriota bacterium
GCCGAGCCCCGTGCCGAGATGGAGAATGCCGCCGTTCGGGTCAATGTCGTATTTCGAATACCAGCCCCGCACCTGCGTGAAGCCCATGAAGTCCAGCAGCAGGTCGCCGAAGTAGCCGGATCCCGGAGACACGACCTTGTTGAGCATTTGCGCCTTGCTTGAAAACGCGAGGCCGTTCAGATTGTAGCGGTCCACTTCGTAGAACGCGTCGAAGTAGGTGGGAATATACTTGTCGCCCTGCCATCGGCGTTCGAACCGCGTTCCGAGATTCAGAATGCCCAGGCCGTTGAAATTCGTCTCGATGCCGAGGGCGGTGCCCGAGCCGAAGCCCGTGATCTTTGCGTAATCGAAGTAGAGTGTGGAATTGATCATGCCCGTGCGTACAAGCGGCAGACCGATATCGAACCCGATGACGCTGAGTGCGCCGTTTTCCTGTTTTTGCGCAGTCGGCGCCATTGGGAGAATATTCAACACATTGGACAGCACGAGTGTGACGGCCGTATCGCGCGAATCCTTGCGGAGATCGGACGCCCATGTGGCGCCGACTTCAACGCTCCCGAGTATGGGGATCTCGCCCATGGCGGTGTACTTGAGCGGCTGCACGTGGCCGCGAACGCCGACGATACCCGAGCGCGCAAAATCGCTGTAGACGGTCTCGAATCCGAAATTCCCGAAGTTCAGGTCGAACTCGCTGCCGAGACGCCGCTCGTCGTAGACGGGGCTGTTATTGTAAAAATACATGATGGAGCCGTGCCCGAGTTTGGCATTATCAATGATGCCGAGGCGGGCGTAAACGTCCTCACCCTTATGGCCGTAGCGGAGGTAGCGAATGATGCGCAGATAATCGTATCCCTCGTTAAAATCCTCGGTCCGCAGCTGCTGTGTCTCGCTCGAGATGCGGAGGTTGAGATCGAGGCCGATGCCGAATTTGCCGAAGGCGAGTTCGGGGGTGAACGAGAGCATATAATACGGCTTGCCGTCGATCCACGTCAATCCGATGCCGCCGGCAATAACGCTCGGGTCGGTGAGCGATGCCCCGGTCAACGGCCGCTGCAACTGAGGGCGTTGATACGAGGTCTGTGCAAGCGAAACGGACCATGCACCGGCGCAGGCCAGAAGAACAAGAACCGACCAATAACGTTTCATCATAATTATACTCCAAATAAAATACGCACGATAAAGAGTGCGCCAAGCATGCCAAAAAGATCGGCGATCAATCCTGCAGGCAGCGCGTGGCGCGTGTTCTTGATGCCGACGGCGCCGAAGTACACGGCGATCACATAAAACGTCGTTTCAGAACTGCCGAACATGGTGGATGCCAGGACCCCGATGAACGAATCGGGACCATGCGTTTTCATGAGTTCCGTCA
Source organism: uncultured Ignavibacteriota bacterium (assembly GCA_903884005.1). GTDB lineage: Bacteria > Bacteroidota > Ignavibacteria > UBA10030 > UBA8401 > CAISDA01. The sequence goes on from CAISDA010000046.1 coordinate 1,370, forward strand.
TCAGTCCCATGGAGCCCGATCCCGAGAGCGGACGCAGCAGACCGAGCGGTAGGACTTCTGCCGGCATACCGATGAGCGTCGTGATGGGAGAAAGAGCCCATACCACAAAATCCATCGCACCGCTGGCGCGGAAGATACCGATGGCCACGAGCATAGCGACAAGGTACGGTATGATGCGGATCGCGACACTGAAACCCTCTTTCGCACCTTCAACGAAGACTTCGTAGACTTTGATTTTTTTTGCGTAGCCCCATCCCAAAAACACGAGCATGAAGACGGGAATCGCGAGCACGGAAATAAGGTTGATCACACTGCGGAATATGTCATTCATCGTCGCCGACCTCCAATGCCTTCTTATATTTCGGGAGACGCTGCATGACCTTGACCGCGATGAGGCCGGCAATGGTCGCGCAGCCGGCGCCGAAGATCGAGGTGCCGATGATGATGCCCGGATCGGCCGCACCCTGGGCGGCGCGGATCGCGATCGCCGTTGCGGGGATGAGCGTAAGGCCTGCCGTGTTGATGACGAGAAACGTGCACATGGCATTGGTGGCAACGCCAGCCTTGGGACTGAGCTTTGCGAGTTCTTCCATCGCCTTGATGCCCAGAGGCGTCGCAGCGTTGTTCAATCCGAGCATATTGGCGGCGATATTCATGATCATTGCTCCCACCGCGGGATGGTCCGGAGGAACATCGGGAAACAATTGTTTGGTAACGGGAGTGAGTAATTTAGTGAGAACCTTCAGCAGTCCGGCCTCTTCGGCCACCTTCATGACGCCGAGCCAGAGCGCCATGACGCCGATGAGTCCGAGACAGATGGTGATGGCGGTATCCGCATATTCGAGCGCAGCGCGTGTAACGGACCTGAGCTTTGCATAGCTCACTTTTTCGAGATCGATGCTGAGTGTCGCGATCGAGTGATCGGCATTGAACGTGATCTCGCGGACGCGTCCCTCCACTTTCTCCTTGCCGAGCGCCTTCGCCATTTCCTTCCAGACCGTGGGCGCATTATCGCCGGCCGTGCCGATGGCAATACGCTGGTCGCCGTTGGGGGTGGTGGTGATGGACGCGGGCTGGGAGATGTCCGACTGCGATACGGTTTTACCGTAGAACTGATTCATGGATTCGGCGGGCGACGAAATACTGCCTTCGTATGCTCCGCGGGCGGATGATGCATTGTTCTTCACAACAAACTGGACCGTCAGCGGAATTCCATTGCGATAGGAGTTCCTCACCTCGTCGTTCACATCCCGTGCAACAGCAACGATAAGGCCGATCGCGATAAGCCACATCCAAACGTGATTGAGCATGGGGATTGAAAGAGAGTAACATGATAAAAACTGCACGTGCATGAATGCAACGGGCGCGGCCGGTGTATTTCCAAGCGGAGTACCAGCGTTAAAAAGTATCCATAAGAATTCAGAAATGCAACAGAAAAAGCGGCGGATGTCCGCTTTTTTGGGAGCGGCATCTGTGAAGCGGGCCGAATGATGAGGACGTTCGCCCCCGTATCATGCGGAAAGATCGAAGAAAAATGTTGTGCCCGATTCCGGGTCTGTCGTGAACGACACTGTACCGCCCAGGAGCTGCTCACCCAGCAATTTCATGCTGTATGTGCCCAGGCCGCGGTTAGCCCCTTTTGTTGAATACGAGCGCTGGAAGATCTGCAGCTGGACATGGCGGGGAATAAAAGTTGCATTATGCGCCCAAAACCTGACGCCCGTCCCGGACTTCTCGCAGCCGACGCGCACCGTTCCCTTGACGGGTGTCGCTTCAAGCGCGTTCTTGACCATGTTGATGATGATCCGCTTCAGCAGCGTTTCGTCTGTCGTCATGGCACAGTCGGCCGACGCATCATCGACAACCATCACACGGTCGTGCGCGGCGAAATGGTGCGAAATGAGGTTCACACACTCCTGCAGGAGCGTGCGGGAAGACAGCGTGCGCTTCATGAGCCGCACTTCGCCGTTTTCGGCCGCAAGCAGGTCGCGCTGCGAGAGGATCCCGTCCATTAATTCCATGCTCGCCATGTGCGCAAGTCCGAGCAGTTCGTCGACTTCGTTGACATCTGCAACATCCTTGGCGAATGTGAGCAGTCCTGTCACGCTCTGGGCATGGTTGATGATGTCGTGGAAAAAAATTTGCCCGAGTGAGCGGCGGCGTTTTTCATCGCCGATGTCTTTGATCGCAAGGATCGTGTATTGGACGCCGTCGTGGTGATACGGCGACGACGTGACAGAAAGGTCGAATGAGAACGTTGTGCCGTCCTTGCTGGCGGTGATACGGCATTCTTCGGTGACCTTTTCATTATGCAGTTGGCTGTGCACGGTCGCCTGGGCGGCACCGCAGAGCCGGCAGGCTTCGGATGTACCGCACCCACCCTGGGTCTCTGCGGCATGGATACAATTCAGGGCTTCACCGGCGCGTTTGCCAAGCAATTCATCCGCCGACTTCGCCCCGACCATATCCATCAGCGCCTGATTCAAATAGACGATCTGGCGCTGCGAATTAAGGATGGCGGCGACGTACGGAAGGGCATCGAGAATTTCTTTCAGCTCTGTGAGCGAACGAAATGCTTCAAAATCTTTCCTCACCGCCCATTCTGGAGCACGTTCGGCGGGAGCGAAAAAGGTTGACTGTACGTCTGTTTGTGCCATTCAATTCCATCCTGGTAGTACCACTAGTATTCTTGTTCACACAGCTGCGTATCATGCCGCGGCACTCATCGGGCCGAGTGGAGGAACGCTTGGCCGTCAGCAGGTCCTGCCCGTTCCGTTATTCGGGCGGATCGGACTCATAGCTGTCCATGATGCCGTCGAGGATTTCGCCCTGCGCACGCAGCTGATTCAATTTGCCGACAAGATGCTCCACGATGGCCCCCCTGCGTTCCTTCAATTCACTCACGAGCAGATTCGTTTCCGGATCGTCGCAGTCTGCGGCGACCTGGTCGTACATCTGCATCAATGCCGTCTCGCGCCGCAGGATTTCAACCAGCATCGCACAGGTGCTGCGGCATTCGTGCTTACAGAATTGTCGATTGTCATTCATGCGGTCGTCTCATTCAATATACAATTTTTCCGGTCTCATAGCGTGTTACCTCGCCCTATGCCATGACAGCCGCTCGCGATTCCTCGACCAGTTCGCGCCCGCGCACTAACGCATTTTCATTCATCGGGAGCAGATGCTGCCTGTGCGGCGGCAGGACTTTTTTCAACGCCTGCAGCACGGCTTCACTCGACACGATCGGACGCAGGGCAAGGAAGACGCCGAGCAGCAGCACATTTGCGACTTGTTTGCTTTCCAGCTTTCGGGCTTCTTCCATAGCGTTGACCGCAACGATCTCGATATCGGTGCGCACCGGCGGCTTGATGATGGTCGATGTTTCGTAGATCAACAGTCCCCCGGGCTTGATCGTATGTTCGAACTTGTCGAGCGACGGTTGATTCAGGAGAATTGCCGAATCGAATACGGTAACGATAGGAGAGCTGATGCGCGAGTCCGACACGATGACGATACAGTTTGCCGTGCCGCCGCGCATTTCGGGTCCATAGGCGGGCATCCAGCTGACTTCCTTGTTTTCGATCATTGCGGCATAGGAGAGGATCTGTCCCATGGACAGGACGCCCTGGCCTCCGAAGCCGGCGAATATACAATCATGCGATTTTTTCATGGTGCTCCTAAAAAAACATGTACTATTAAAAGGCCCGGTTGGGCGCGATCAGATTCCGCCCGACAGCATTTTACCGTGTGATTCATTGCACGGGGCGAGATACCATCTCGCCCTACAATGCTGCCGCGACTCAACGGAGCGCGATCCGGTCCCGCCCTGTGAGTGATTGCAGATCAATTGTTCACTGCGGGCGGTTTCGGCACTTTAATGTCGCCGGGAGGATAGACTGGGAACATATTCTCCACGAGCCATTGATTCGATTCCACCGGGGTCATCTTCCATCCTGACGGACAATTCGACACCACTTCAATGAAGCAGGTACCCTGGTTTAATTTTTGATACTCGAAGGACAGCTGTATCGCTTTTTTCAGCTTGCGCACCGCCGCTGTGCTGTGCACGGACTGGCGCGTCACATACAGGGCTCCGGGCAGATTGGCGATAAGCTCGGTGATGCGAAGTGGACTGCCCATGGTAGCTACGTCGCGCCCGAAGGGCGACGTGGTCGTCTTCATGCCCGCGAGTGTGGTGGGCGCCATTTGCCCGCCGGTCATGCCGTAGACTCCGTTGTTCACAAAGACCATCAGGATATTTTCGCCGCGGTTCACGGTGTGGATCGTTTCGCCGGTGCCGATGGCGGCAAGATCGCCGTCGCCCTGATAGGTGAACACGAATTTGTCCGGATGCACGCGCTTCACGCCGGTGGCGGCGGCGGTGGCCCGTCCGTGGGCCGCTTCCTGCATGTCGATGTTCATGTAATTGTAGGCGAAGACGGAGCACCCGACGGGCGCCACACCGATGGTCTGTTCCGTGATGCCCATTTCGTGTATCACTTCCATGATCACGCGGTGCACGACACCATGGCTGCACCCCGGGCAATAATGCATGAGCGTATCGGTGAGCGTCGGTACTTTTTCATAGACAACTTCAAGGCCGTTCGTTGAATTTTCCATAGAGCTCCTTTTCACGCGTGCAACAGTTGATGTTCGACAATCGATTCGAGTTCGGCAAGGACTTCCTCGGGCGTGGGGATCATGCCGCCCATGCGTCCCTTGAAAAAGACCGGTTTCTTCCCGTTAACGGCCAGGCGGACGTCTTCAACCATCTGCCCCGCATTCATTTCGACCGTGAGAAATGCTCCCGCGTGTTCTGCGATCTCGCGCAGAATGTCGCTCGGGAACGGATAGAGTGTGATCGGACGGACGATGCCGGCACGTATCCCTTTTTCGCGCGCCAGGTCCATCACCTTTTCGCAGATACGCGCAGACAATCCGAAAGCGACGAGCACGATATCGGCGTCGTCCGTGTGATGCAATTCATAGCGCACTTCCTTCTGAAGTTCCTTGTACTTCCGCTGCAGATGGAGGTTGACCTCTTCCATCATTTCCGGTTCGATGTGGAGCGATGTGATAAAATTGCGTTCGCGCGATGCCGGTTTGCCGGTGGTTGCCCACGGCTTCTGTGTGAGCGGCAGCGACCCGTCCGGAGCCAGCGTGACTTTCTCCATCATCTGTCCCAACGCGCCGTCCGACAGGATCATGACGGGAATCCGGTACTGTTCGGTGAGGCGAAAGCCATCGAACATGAAGTCTGCCATTTCCTGGACAGAGTTCGGGGCCAGCACGATCAGACGATAATCGCCGTGGCCGCCCCCTTTCACCGCCTGAAAATAATCAGCCTGTGCGGGCTGGATGGTGCCGAGTCCCGGCCCTCCGCGCTGCACGTTGACGATGACACAGGGAAGTTCGGCTGCGGCGATGTACGAGATGCCTTCCTGCATCAGGCTGATGCCGGGGCTCGACGACGAGATCATTACGCGAGCACCGGCGCCCGCGGCGCCATACACCATGTTGATGGCAGCGACTTCACTTTCGGCCTGAAGCACGACCGATCCGCGTTTCGGTCCGTGAATGATGAGATATTCGAGAATTTCCGACTGCGGTGTGATCGGATAACCGAAGTATGCCTGCATCCCCGCGCGCAGCGCGGCTTCGGCAAGCGCTTCATTCCCCTTCATGAGTTTGGTTTCTGACGTTCCGTTTATGCTGCCCATATTTTTTTATCTGTGTGTGTGGTGTGAATGCACCCGGCATCTGCAGCCGGAGAACGAATAGTGTTAAACGACCATACCGGTGCTCTTATAAACGGCTTCCTTTTTTTTTCGGCTCGCGATACACTGTTATCACGGAGTCGGGACAGACGATCGCACAATTGACGCAACCGGTACATGTGTCGGCGTTGAGCTGCGCGAACCGGTACCCCCGCGCATTCAGATGGTCGGAAAGCCCTAGACATTCTTGGGGACAGGCGACAATGCACAGCTCACATCCCTTGCAGACGTCGTGGGCGATCACAACAGTTCCACGGATCATAAAATTCACCCTTCAATTATTGTGGTTCGGCCGCGCACGAGGCCCGGCGTATCTTTGTCTATAATAGAGTCAAATACAGTGCCAGACTATATTGCAAAAACGCACCAAAATACCGGTAAAATTGCGAATGAATAAATGATCTATTCTAATAGTTAGGAAAGTGCCGGACAGTTTTCCCAAGTTTCGGAAACGACGAAGACAGCACCGCCGCACTACATTCGGGTGACGTAGTGCGGCGGTTGAAACGATAATTTCCAGTATTTTCCATAATCATCGTACTGAGAGAGCTACCAGGCCGAAGGATATCATTCTCCAAAGGATCAGAGAGCCATCGTATTGCATGACAGCCTTTTCACGATCATTCCTCTTTGGCGCGCATCGAATCCCACAGCGCATAGCTGAAGAGGAGAATAAACATCACGAGCCCCGTGAGTTCGCCGTTCACGGATTCAGCCCACCCTTTGCTGTACCATCCCTCATACCCGAAGTGGATCTGCTGGTCGAGGAATTTGAGGAATGCATTGAAGACGCCGAAGAGCGCGCCGCCCGCGATAAAGCCGGAGGCGATGAGCGTGCCGCGGGAGAACCGGGCGCTGTTCAGTTTTTCGTTCTTGGTGCGCGTTGTCACAAACCATGCGATGAACCCTCCGAACAACAGCGGCGTGTTCAATTCCTGCGGAATGTACATGCCGAGCGCGAATGCGAGCGGAGAAATATTGACCATCACGAGGATGAGCGAAATGACGGCGCCCACGATGTAGAGCACCCACGGAGCCGGCGCGCTGGACATGAGGGGCTTGATCACCGCGGCCATGGCATTTGCCTGGGGGGCGACCATTGCGCCTTCTCCTTTGAATCCGTACGCCTTATCGAGCACAATGATGACGCCTGAGACTGTCGCCGCAGATACGAGTATGCCGAGAAATTTCCACGTCTCCTGTTTCCTGGGCGTGGTGCCGATCCAGTATCCCACCTTAAGGTCGGTGATGAAGCCACCGGCCACAGACAATGCAGTGCAGACCACGCCGCCGATGATGAGCGCGCTCATCATGCCGCTGTTGCCGGACAAGCCGATATTGACAAGGATGAACGAGGAGAGAATGAGCGTCATGAGCGTCATGCCGGACACTGGATTCGTGCCGACGATCGCCGTGGCGTTCGCGGCAACAGTCGTGAAGAGGAATGAAATGATGATGACGATGAGCACGCCGACCAGCGCGTGGAACATGTTGAACACGACGCCCGCATAAAAGAACACGAAGAGCAGTAGCGCCGTCAGAATGATCAACAGCACGTTGAACAACATCTTGATGTCCGTCTGTGTGCGCACCGTGGCTGCACTGTTCGGATCCTTCTTCCCGAAAATTTCGCTCGCCGCCAGTTTGAAAGCCCCGGCGATGATGCCGGAGGAACGGATGATGCCGATGATGCCCGCCATCGCGATGCCGCCGATGCCGATCTGACGCACATAGCCGCGGAAAATTTCCTCGGCACTCATGTCCGACAGCAGTTTCGTTGCGGCGCCAAGCGGCACCGTCAGGTGTGCTCCGATCTCATGGAAAAGCGGGATCATCACAAACCACGACAGGAAGGAGCCCGCCGCAATGATCGCCGAATATTTCAAGCCGACGATGTAGCCGAGGCCGAAGACCATCGCCGAGACGTTCACCTTGAACACCATCTTGAATTTTTCATCGAGCACCGTGCCGTAATAGAACATGCGCGACGTGATGACTTCGCTCCATGTGCCGAAGGCGCTGAAAATAAAATCGAACAGCCCGCCGATAAGGCCGCTGACGACAAGCACGACCGCCTGCGAGCCGCCCTTTTCACCCGCCACGAGTATTTCAGTCGTCGCCGTCGCTTCGGGGAACGGCAGGATGCCGTGCATGTCCTTGACGAAATATTTTCGGAACGGAACCAGGAACAGGATGCCTAAAAATCCGCCGAGCGCCGACGCCATGAACACCTGGAAGAAGCTTGCGGGCAGGTCCAGAATGTAGAGCGCGGGGATGGTGAAGATGGCGCCCGCCACGATCACGCCCGAGGTGGAGCCGATGGATTGGATGATGACATTTTGACCCAGCGAATTAGGGCGCTTGAAGAGCGTCGAGAGACCGACCGCCAGGATCGCAATGGGGATGGCGGCTTCAAAGACCTGTCCGATCTTCAAGCCCGAGTATGCCGCGGCCGCGGAAAACAAGACGGCCATGACCAGGCCCCACGCCACGGACCATACGGTCACTTCGGCCGGTGAGCCCTTCGGGTCCATGATCGGTACGTATGCCTCCCCCGCTTTGAGCTCTCTATAAGCATTTTCCGGAAGGCCGTTCGATGTTGATGTGTTGTTCTGCATGAAAAATCCTTATAAGATTTATGGCATTTACCCAGTGTGCACCAAAATCATTGTCATTCTGAGCGTAAGCGAAGAATCTAAAAGGGTGATCGATACAGGCAGCATTGAATTCATGCTCCCCGTTACTGATGGTTTTTAGATTCTTCGGTCGCTCCGCTCCCTCAGAATGACAGCGATTAATGGCTATGCTGAATTGTAACTACGATTTATGATAGACGTACTCGTGTTGGCTCATCGCACGTTTCAAAAACAGGTTCACCTGCTTTTTTCGACCCAGATCTGCGCAAGGTGCACGACCGTCTCAACGGATTTCAGCATGCCGTCCAGGGACACCCATTCGTTCTTGCTGTGATAATTTTGTCCGCCGGTGAAGATGTTCGGTGTCGGCAGTCCCATAGCCGTCAAACGCGACCCGTCGGTGCCCCCGCGTATCGGGAACCACTTCGGCTCCAGTCCCGCGCGCTTGGTGGCTTCCCAGAGGCAATCCGTGACGCGCGCATCTTTTTCCAATCCGGAGCGCATGTTGCGGTACGATTCGGCAATAACCAGCTCGAACTTCGCCTTGGGATACAGAGGCTGCACTTCGGCAATGATCGCTTCCAGCATCTTCTTCTGTTCGACCAGTCCCTCGTCCTTAAAGTCACGCAGAAGGAACTTGAGCGTTGTTTTGGCTTCTTCGCCTTCGATCGTGTGAGGATGAATGTACGGCTCATACCCTTCGGTCGTTTCTGGCGCCATGTCTTTCGGCAGGCGCACAATGATCTCGGCCATGGCGCGCAGTGAATTGACCATGATGTTTTTTGCGGAGCCGGGATGGATGTTGCGGCCGTGCACGATAATGGTGGCGCTGTCCGCGCTGAATGTTTCCTTGTTCAGTTCGCCCGGCGTATCGCCGTCCACCGTGTATGCGAACTGCGCGCCGAATTGCTTCACATCGAAAAACTTCGTGCCCGCTCCGACCTCTTCGTCGGGAGTGAAACCGATCTTGATGTCACCGTGCGTGAGGGACGGATCGTTCAGGAACGTCTGCACGGCGGTCATAATGATCGCAATGCCCGCCTTGTCGTCGGCGCCGAGCAGCGTCGTGCCGTCCGTTGTGATGATCGCCCTGCCGATGTTATGTTTCAATTCCGGATTTTCGGCAACCGTCAGCACGATGCCGCGATCGGCGGGGAGCACAATGTCGCCGCCGGCGTAATTCTCGATGATCTGCGGCTTCACGTTCGCGCCGCTTGCCGACGGGGATGTGTCCACGTGCGCAATGAAACCCACGACGGGTGTTTTGCCATGCGCCGCATCGGAGGCCGGAATATTCGCAGGCACCGTTGCGGTCACATAGCCGTATTGATCGATGGCTGCATCGGCCACGCCGAGCTCATGCAATTCCTTCAATAACAGATTTAAAAGATCCAGCTGCTTGGACGTGCTGGGATACGACAGGGAATTTTCGTCCGACTGCGTATCAATTTTAACGTATCGCAGGAATCGATCGAGAACTGTTTCATTCATTGCGGGGCTCCTATAACACACGGTGGATAGTGATCGTAAATGCTTCTCAGAAAATAGGCAATATTTCGCATTTTATGAAGCATTATTTTTCAGATATCAACTTCCACAACGATCGGACAGTGGTCCGAATGCACGACATCGGGCAGTATCGACGCGTGTTGAAGGCGATGCTCGAGGCCGGCAGTGATCATGTGATAGTCGATGCGCCAACCGATATTGCGGGCGCGGGCATTCGCCCTGTACGTCCACCAGGAATAGTGGTCCGGCTCTTTCGTCACATGACGGAATGAATCGATGAAGCCGCTCTCGAGGAACATGCCAAGCCATGCGCGCTCTTCGGGAAGGAATCCGGAATTCTTTTCGTTGCTCTTTGCATTGCGTATGTCGAGCTCCGTATGAGCGATGTTCCAGTCGCCAGAAATGATGAGGTTGGGGCGCGACTTTCGAAGTTCGGCGACATAGGTGTGAAGATACGCCATAAACTCGTACTTGAAATTCTGCCGTTCATCGCCCGACGTGCCGGAGGGCAGATAGAGGCTGATCACGGAGACATCGCCGAAATCGGCGCGCAGGAACCGGCCTTCGTCATCGTACGCAGGGTTGCCGCAGCCGATCACCACGTTGTCCGGCTTCCGCTTCGACAGGATCGCAACGCCGCTGTATCCCCGCTTCCGCGCGGGATGCCACGAGTGGTGAGCATACCCGGCATCGTCGAACAATTTCAGATTGATCTGGCCGGGTTCGGCCTTAATTTCCTGGAGACAGACAATATCCGGCGACTCGTGTATGAGCCATTCCACAAGGCCTTTTGACATTGCCGAGCGGATACCGTTGACGTTATACGAAATGATTTTTGCCATGCGAGATGTCGCTTTCGAAAAATGGTGAAGCCCGCGCGCGGAATTCTTTGTGTGCACCGTGATGGAACAACCGGGTCCGGAATGAAGCATAAAAAAATACTAAACTCCCATTCCAATTGCCACTGCACCCAAGGAGAAAGAATGCGGGGCCGGTGCCGGCACGCATCAGCATCATTGATGCGGCAATGAATCTTTCGTATCTTATCGGTGATCACTCAGCGTCATCTATAGTCCCTGTCTGAGGGAGCGCAGCGGCCGAAGAATCTAAAAAACGTCAGCAACGGGGAGCATGAATTCCATGCTGCCTGTATCGACCACTCTGTTAGATCCTTCGCTTCGCTCAGGATGGGACAATGATAATAGCGCACACTGAGCAGTTACTCTTCACTATTACATCCCCAATTGAGTAAAAGAAACTACACTACATTTCCGGAGCAGCACACATGATCTCTCATCAACCGAAATTTCGCATAGTATGCATCGCCTTGCTTCTGTGCATAGTGGCCGCCCCTTCCGCACTCTTGGCCCAACCGAACGCAGCGGGCGAACCGAACACGATCATCGACACATCGGGCCTCATGGATTGTGCGCATCACTGGTGGGACATCTCCGACGAAGACCACATCATCACGCCGCTTCCCGGCCAACAAAAATATCCGGCAACGGCAATAACGGGCATTGCCGACAACATGCTTCTGTATCAGAAAACAAACGGCGGCTGGCCGAAGAATTACGACATGCAGGCGATCCTGACGAAAGAGCAGAAGGCCCTTCTCACAACAGTTGAAGGCGCCACGAACACAACGTTCGACAACGGCGCGACGCATTCGCACATTGAGTATCTGGCCGAAGCCTACACGCGCACACACGACGCGCGGTACAGGGATGCGGTTGTGCGCGGCATCGATTTTCTCCTGTCGGCACAATACGCAAACGGAGGCTGGCCTCAATTCTATCCGGAGAAGAAGGGATACGCGAAGTATATCACATTCAACGACGGGGCGATGATAGGCGTGATGCAGGTGCTTCACGCCATTGTCCGCGGCGACGCCGCGTATGCGTATGTGGATTCGGTCCGGCGTGTGAACGTGCGGAGGGCGTTTACCAAAGGCCTCGACTGCATTCTGCGCTGCCAGATCAAAGAACAAGGAACGCTCACGATCTGGTGCCAGCAGCACGATGACGTGACGCTCCTTCCGCAGAGTGCAAGAACGTTCGAACCGGCAAGTATCTGCAATCAGGAGAGCGCGGACATTGTCGAATTTCTCATGAGCATCGACCATCCCTCGGCAAAGGTCATACGCTCCGTTGAGGCGGCCGTGAAGTGGTTTAAGGCTATTCAGATCCAACGGATCCGGGTCAAAACGATCTCCGCGCCGACGGCGAAGTATCAGTACCACACGACAACCACGGACAAGATCGTCGTTGCAGATTCGACAGCGCCGCCGATCTGGCCGCGGTTTACGGAACTAGGAACACACAGACCGTTGTTTTCGAATAGGAACTGGAAAATAGTATACTCGCTTGCCGAGGTGGACAGGGAACGGCGGACGGGATACGGCTGGTACACCTATGCCCCTGAAACCGTAATGAAACGCTATCCCGAATGGGAAAAGGCCCACGTGCCGGCATAAGGACGAGATACCGTCTCGCCCTTATGCCGGATTTGTTTTTTTCCCCTTGACTATAGACACGACTATTCATACAATAAATCAAACGGGGGATGAATACTTCTATGCAAGAGATCATCGGCTTTGAGAGACAAATATCCGGAGACGGAGCCTGTGGAAAATATGCATTGAGACATGCGCTCTTGCTGCTGGGCATTCCGGTGAGTCAGCGCGAAGCGAACGCCGCCACGCAGGTCCCGCCATGGAAGGCCATACGGCAGGGCACGAATGAGGCTGAAATAAAAAGAGGATTGCGCGAATTCGGGTGCACCGGACTCGAATACACGGGGAAGAGCAGCCGGAGCTACACGGCGCATATCAACCGCTGCCTGAGGAAGGGCCTGCCTGTGATCATCACAGCGGAAAATGACGACCATTGGGCGGTCATTGCCGGGAAAAAATCACGGACGGAATATTATTGGATAGACTCTGCAGACCCGGATGTCATTGGCGCCTGGCATTGGCATGACCTTCAGGAGTGGATCGATAACGACGTGTATTACGGCATCGGCGTGCAGCCCAAAAACAAGGAGCAGCTCGATCACTCGCTTGTGCCGCATTTTTCGGAGATCGCGCAGCTCATGAAGGATGAAACACTACGCCAGTATTGGGGATATTATCTGGACGATCTCTACGGAGGCGCACTCAACGGGGAAACGCCGCAGGAATTTTTCGATCTGTACAGAAAAAATATCGTCGATACCATCTGCATTCAATATCCCGCTGCGGACAAAGAGACCATCACTTGGGAATTGAAGAATTATGAGACGGTGGCCGTTGCACACAACCTGGTGCCGTCACTGATCGAACTGACCGCCGCACTCACACTCATCGCTGTCGGGATAGAATAACGATACCAATTTTTCCCTCCGGGCACACGGACATCGGCATCATGTGAGGAATGTGTCAATCGGTGACTGTTCTATTCCGTGCGTTTGCAGACGAGAATTTTTTTGGGAGTGAGCACATACCACGACGCATCTGTTCGCACGGCGTCGCGCAGCGAGTCCACCGCTTCACCGAGTATCATCCCCGCCGCGATCCGCATACTCTCCTGCGGCACTCCATTTCCAGTGTTCACAATTACAATCGACGACGGGTTGACCGCGATCAGATCGCCGCCGCCGGACGACAGCGTATGAATCGCTTCGCCGGCAGGCATGGCCTGCGTTGACAGATAATTTCCGAACTGGTCGAAATACACGATCACTGTTCCGTCCGCCACTGCCACCCGTCCGTCATCGGTGAGACACAGATCCGTCGGCCCTTTCAGGCGTCCCTCGCCCGAAGCATAGGTTCCGAATTCCCGCTCGGCGCGGAAGCGCGAGGTAAATTTCACGACACGCGTACCATCGGCGTCGAGCACGAACAATTCACCCTGCATCGACTGTGCCGACGCTATGGGACGGAACGAACCCTCAAGCGATTGCCCGTCGGTTGTCCGCACGTTGTCGATGGTCTGCACATAATGAAGTTCCCTGTCGAACTGTTGGACTCTTTTATTCTTTCCATCGGCCACGAATATGGCCAGAGGAAACGATGCGCAGACGTCGGCCGGAGCATCGAATTCCGTCGGCCCCCACCCTGTCCCCTGCACACGCGACAGCTCCGAGCCGTCGTGGCTCAGGCGTATGCAGGCGTTGACGCCCGCATCGAGAACGAACAGTTCTCCGGCAGCATTCACCGATAGGCTCACAGCCGACGTAAAGCTGCCGATGGTATAGTCAACGGTGAGAGATTGGGCACAGGCGGCGCCGGGAAAGAGAACGACTGAAAGCAGTGCGAATAAAAAACAGAGAACAGCGATTCGGGAGTACTGGAGGGGGGAAGGGAATGTATGCATGTGCATTGAGCGTACAACCGCGGAACCGTTCACTATATTTTTCATAGGGATGAAATTCTGTTCAGCACATTTATTAATAGCAAGGCTCAAAGGCCCCTTCGGGGCCGGGGCGAGATGACATCTCGCCCTACAATGCTGCGTCTGCGAAACTCGTATTTTCATGCGAGGTGGCAAACCCCACATCCATGAACGCTACTGTGTTCGTTGCACAAACCTTTCGGCGATACAATGCATTTAAAATACAGAAGGGTTGAGTAAAACTCAACCCTTCTGCAGTTATTGGAGAACCTGTATGACGCGTCTTAGAAGCCGAGGCGCACCGTGATCACGTTGTTCGAATCCATAAATTTCAGATGTCGATACGCATAATCGATGGTTACCATGGTCCCGCTGAGGTCATAATTGATACCGGCACCTGCGGTGAAATCATACAGATAGTCGCTCTGGTATTTCGCATCGACACCGGCGTCCGATAAATCGGACCGTGTCATGCCAGGCGAGAACTGATAGCCGGCGCGCAGGAACAACAGATTATCAAAACCATATTCGACGGCTACATTGTATTCGTCGTTCTGGTAGTTGTTGTTCACGAAGTTCGTCATCAACGTAAGGCTGTGGATGTCGAACTTCTTTTCATAGGCCAATCCGATCTCGAGTGTGGAAGGAAGATCGAATGTTGCAGCCTGCGTCGCATACAATTGTCCCGGGCGCGATGCGCTCGTCACCGTTGCCTGGTTCAGCAGGTTGGATCCGTCATAGGTCATGTTGGGGCCGATGTTCTTAATGGCGATACCGAGGTTCAATCCGGGCATGCCAAGACCTTTGTATTGGACGCCGGCGTTGAGGCTCAAGCCTGTTGCCGACGTGCTCATGATTTTTTCCGAAATGACGTTGACAGTCGCGCCGACAGAGATACGATCGCTCAATAATTTAGCGAACGAAATTCCCAGCGTCGTGAATGCGGGCGAGTATTTTTCGCCCGTGCCGTCCGGAAAATCCGCCGTGGTCACCGGAATGTCGCCGAAATTGATCGACTTAATGGTGAACCCGAGGGAGCCGAAACCTGTGTTGACACTGAGACCGCCGTATTCAACACCGATGTCGCCGAGGTAATTCATGTGTGAAAACATTACTTCCGCTCCGCGGTCCGTACGGGCAAGGCCCGCCGGATTGCTGAACAGAGCATCCAGGCCCGAGGCCGTGGATATGTTCGCGTTGGCGAGCGCGATGCCCCGCGCACCAACGGGTATAAGCAGTTCTTGCGCGCCCGCAGTACCGGTGCGGCTCTGGTTCCCCGCAAATGAGGAGAGAGTCACACCCGCCAGCAGCACAAAAATCAGCGTGATGTGTCGTGTGAATTTATGCATATTAAAAATCTCCTGTGTTCAAGTATGTATAACTCAAAAGTGAGTGAACAAAATCATTGTTATCGATTTAGTATTTGTCGAGCTGCTGAACTTCGGGGATGATCCCAAGTTTCACGATCTTCGTGCCGAGTGCGCCCATATCGATGTAGATCACATACATACCGGCGGCGACAGGAAGTCCCTGCTCGTTCTTCAAATCCCAATTCATGAACTGAGTCAGGTCATTTTTGAGCAATGTACGAACACGCACACCGGCCAGGTTCACGATATTCAATGTCGCAACATCCGGCAAGTGATTGAACGTGACAAACCGAACGTATTTGTTCGCTTCTTTTGGGTTGAATCCGAAATACGGATTCGGGAACACATTGATGTTCTGGACATCGGCCTTCTTCAGGTCCGCATTGAATGACGGTGCGAGCGAAGCGGTGCTGTATGTCCACTTATCGGACGTCGTCAGGAAGCCCGTGGGGACAATTCTCCACACATCGCCGACATCATATGCCGACTTCGTTGCGTCCTTCAAAATGAACCAGCCTGCATACAGAAGCGGGTGAGCTGCGCTGGCGACGGTAAGTGTCTTGCCTGCAAACTCGGGTTTTTCTGTTGCAGTATAAGTATCGTTCGAGATGAAGAGATATTCACGATCGGTGCCGCCCGTGGCTGCGCCCGGTGTCCAGATCGTATTCTTCAGTGCTGAACCGTCAACTTCCATGAACCAGAAATCGACCTGACGCGGTGTCGCTGCGTCCGTGATATCCCATACGGTGAACGGCTGCGTATAGAATCCCGTATACGGAGCGCCGCCCGAACCGGACGTCGCCGTGCGTGTGAACACGTAGGCTTTCTGTCCCGATCCAGCTGCGCCAAACCGGACTTCGATCTTCCTGTTGGTTTGGCTGGCAGGAAGTGCGCTTCCCAGGAAATTGGCTGCACAGTCGAATCCACCGCCGAAGTACGCCAGACCGTTGTTGATGCCGGTCCAGTTCGATGTCGGCATCGAAGCGGTAGTTCCCTTCACGGTGTTGATGTCTGTGCCGGCTTTTGCATACAACAAGGCGGACACTTCCTGATGCGACACCCAGAACGGCGAGGCTTTGAAGCCCAACTGGATACCGTCGACCACAGGGTTCGTGGTGTTGATCACATAGTTATTGTTCGCCGCAAGCACGACCGTGCCGGTCGTTTTGTCTGTGACCAGCCACTTCGAATTAGGAGCCTTCGGAAACCCGGTACCGATCGAGTCGTTCACAACGATGCTCACTTCATAGTCGTGTCCGGTGATGTTCTTCGGATTGACCACTTTGAATGTGACCGTAGCGTCGGCTTTGCCGGCCGAATGGTTCACGGTGACCGCGTCGCTCACTTCGGAGTTGATGCGGTTGCCGGGGATAGGAGCCTGCGGAATGACCGTCTTGACAACCGGTGCAGTTTCGAGCGTGATAGGCACTGCTTTGGGATCCGGATTGTAATTGTACGCCGTCACCGCAAAGTAATATGCCTGGCCGTTCACCAGCGGCTTGCCGCCGATGACGTCTGACGTCACATCGAAGAAGCGCTGAATTCCGTTGTCGCTTCCGCTCTCAACCGGCACGAGCACTGTTGTGCCGAACTGTTCGCTGAAGACCTGATCTGCGATCGTGTAGACGCCATTCACAAGATCGTATGTCGCAAGCAACTTCTGGTTTGCAAAACTTTTCGTCGGAAGCTGGTACACATTATAGCCTTCAAACTTATATCCATTCGAGTTCTGGCTTTCCGTTGCCGTATAATTGGCAGGGGCTGACCAGTCCAGAATGATCTCCTTATCCAACTCAGACACAACGACCGTCGGGATCGCAGGGGCCTGGGGGATGCTGAAGAAATTATTGTATGCCGACTGAGCCTGATCGTCATAATATTTCAGCAATGCAACGCTGGCCAGACGGTTGGTGCTCTGCGCCGCCATTGCCGCGACAACAACTTCCTGCGTATCGCCGGGAGCCATTGTGAACGGACCGGAGCACAGGGACATGCGTCTGTCGCCCGGAGGCGCGATCGTTCCGTCGATCCAGCCAATGCCAGTGACAGGATCGCCGGAGAGCACGAACTTGCTCGCCTGGCCTGTTTTCGGATTGACATAGGGCGCGCCGGTGCGTCCGACCAAACCGTTCAGCTGATTATACCATTCCTGCGTGCCTGCTGCAGCATTCAACGTAGCATCGGCGTAGGTCGAGGAGCTGTTGACGGAGAAGTTGAAGCCCGTCATGCCAAGGTTCTTGTAGCCGTATTTGTATGCGCCTTTATAGATGGCGCGGTCGGTCGGCACGCCTGTTTTCACGAGCGGGCCCTGGAAGAAGTCGAAGCCCATTGCGGGCGGCGCTGCGCCGAAGAAACCGTCGTTGTTCGTGCCGTTATAGGTCATGCCCAAACTGCGGATGGTATCGCAGCCCGAGAAGTCATCCGTGTAGCCGAGTGATCCGCCGACATCGGGATCCGCCCACTGCGCCACGAACATAGAATCGACCCTGTAGCCTGATTTGTTGATGATGATGTTTTTCTGGAAAATGGTGTTGCCGATTGCGCCTGCGCGATTGTATGCCCAGATGGTGCGCTGGAATTCGATGCCGATCGGTTTCGAACCCGCAAGGCGGAAGACGCGCGCGGTATCGAGATCGTTCGCAACATACCATAATGTTTGATCCGCACCCGTGACGCCCGGAATATCCGTGCCGGCATCGTATTTACCGTTGCCGTTCACATCCGTATACGGGGCACCCTGTGCTGCCGGCCATGCATTCCAGTCGGCGACATATTGGTCATACAACTGTTTCGCTGTCGTGTTTTCGTAGCGGGACAGTTTCACCACTTCATCGTCGAGCAGCGCTCTGACTGCAACATCGGTGAAGCTTTGTTTCGGTCCGATATCCGGACGGCTCTTATAGACGTGGTATTGCGCGTCGGCTGCACTTGCAGCTGCGGGCAGTACTTTAGGTGTCTTTGTTGTATCGCCTGTCACAGTGATCGGGCCGGCCTGGAGGCCGTGGTTATACGTGGAACCACCGATCTTGATCAGACCTTTATGGACACCGCCCCAAACAAATCCTTCTTCAAAAAGGACCTGGCCGCGGTTTGCGCTGAATATTTCGAATCCGTCATCCCCTGTAAAAGGATTCAATGCGCCGTCGCCGTTGTTGACGTAGTAGTTGAAGACATTGTTAATATCTATCGCTGTCGCAACGTCATTCGATGCAGTCTTCTGAAGTTTGTCCTTCGAGAACTCAAAAGGCCTTCCTGCAAAAGAGACACCGACCACCAACAACAACGCAAGCACGAGCTTTGTTGGTTGTAACTTCATCATAATCTTAATCTCCTGATGGTAAGGTAATGTTAGTATTCAAGTTTTACGCCAAAACGAATCTGACGGGGCGTACCCAAGTTGCCGCTGTTCAATCCCTGGTGCTGGTTATAGACGTCAGCGTATTGCTGGCCGTAGGTTGCGATCTGAGCCTGGCCTTTTGCGCTGGACAGCCATCCATCATCATACGCATCGCCCGTACGGGGCCACACGCTTGTGACATTCTGTGTGTTCAAGAGGTTCTGCACATAGATGTAGAAATTGGCTTCCACCGGACCGAGCGCGACAGATTTGTCGATGCGGAGGTCGAAGCGTAACGTCCAGGGTGTTGTTGAGGCGCCGATCTGTTCCAGCGGAACGCGCGAGCGCGCGTCTGTCTGGCTCAATTCGTCGATACGAACACGCGTAAAACTATAACCGCTTCCGAAGGACATGAGCAGGTTCAATCCAGATTGCTGGAGAATTCCGCCGTCATCTTTTCCGTAGCGGTAGTCGACCGACATGTTGCCGACATGTGCCTGGTTGAAGTCCGTCGGGAACACGAATTTCGGAATGAAGTTCGGCGAACCGGACGCTGCAACTGCACCGGCGAGCGAGGTCGCGTTCGATCCCGTGCCGCGTGCATCGGAGAACGTGTAGCTGAACTGCGCCTGCATGCGGTTGGTGCGGCGCATGGTCAAGCGGAATTCCAACCCTTTGGTCGTGGAATAATCTCCGTTGACCAATGTCGGGTAGTTGCTTTGCGAGGCGCCGACTTCAGGCGTGATCTGCGCGTATTGGATCTGATCCTGAATGTCGCGGTAGAATGTCGTCACGTCGAACGATGCGACATCGGAGATCTGCTGCGAGAAACCGATTTCGTATTGCGTTGTGCGTTCGGGTTTCAAGCCGTAGCCGCCGACTGCGGTAAAGTAATTGCCGCCTTTGACGAACTGATACGAACGGCCGAGGCCGATGTATGAATCGATGAACTTCGTGCTGGAGACCAATTTGTTATACTGCGCATGGAACACCGTGCGATCCGTGACAGGGAACGAAAAACCGACACGAGGGCTCACGTACTGAGCGGCGTCTGTTTTTTTGTATGCGGATGTTGCAAGCACTTTGTTTCCTTCATCGAACGCAGAGTTATTGGGGTTGATCAATTGAAGGCCATCGGTGCTGATATAGTCGTAGCGCAAGCCGACGTTGATGTTGATGTCTTCAAGTTCCAACTTGTCCTGAGCGTAGAGGGCCATTTCGACCGGTCTGCGTGCAGCAAGGTCTGTTACTGTGCTGACGCCTGTCGTAGGATCGACGGAGGTGACGGCGGCGGATGTCTTGTTGCCATAGACGTCATAGCCGTAGTTGTCGAGACCACCCGAGGCCGAACGCAGCTGAATTGCTTTTTGCTCTGCGGAGAGTGTCGGATCGCTGACGATCAAATAGCGTCCCATGAGGTCGGCCGGTCTGTAACGGCGGATCCAATAGGTGTTGTACTCGCCGCCGAATTTGATCGAATTTTTTCCCTGGATAACGGAGAAGTCGACACGTCCGCCGACTTTCTGTTCCAGCTGGCGGTCATAGGAATACGCGTAGCCGGAGAGCGGGGTGCCAGGCTGATAGTAGCCGATGTCGCCGCCGAAGATCTGCCAGGCGCGGAACGGAAGGCCGTTGGCGCGCAGTGTGTATCCTAACGCCGCATTCGCCGTCGAATCGCCGTATGCGTCAAGGTTCTGGCCAAAGCTCGGATCGTACGAATCGGTCGACCGCGTGGTATAATACGCATTGACTTCGTAATTGATCGTCGGTGTGATGAAGTGCGTCAATTTCACGCTGCCGAAGCCGTTCGTGAAATCGTTCTGAGGCAGACGCGCCTGATCGAACTGCATGGACAAGATGGACGTCGTCCGCGAGCGTTGTTTCATGTACGATCCCGAAGCGCGCAATTGGATGTCGCCTGCGTTATAGAGCAGTGTTCCCACACCAGTCCAGGAATTATTCAATCCGCCCGTTCTGTTGCCAGCGGGGTATGAAGGATTGATCGTGTCGGACACCGTTGTTGTCGGGTGCGCGGGACTAAGCGTTGCAGCGGAGACGAGTCCCGTGGAATTTTCGCCTGCCCAGAAGATCGCTGCAGGATCGCGATAGAATGTGTTCTGGAAACTGCCGAAGAAACGGAGTTTATTGGTGAACACCGGGCCGCCGATGGTTCCGACGACGTCAGAATACCCATAGGAATAACCGCCGAGGGCTTTTTTGCTCTGTTTTGTAAAGTTGTCGGTTTCGGCCAACAACGTCGTTTTCCATGCATCGGAACCCGTTCGCAACTGGCTGATCACGAGACCGCCGTTGGCGTTGCCGTATTCTGCACTGTATCCGCCGGCCTGGACCTGAATCTGTTCAACCACGTCGGAACTGAAGAGCACCGCACGGCCGCCGTCCAATTTATTCGTCGAGGGCACGCCGTCGACGATAAAGCCTGTCGCATCGGGACGAGCGCCGCGAATATAGAGATCCGAGCCGCGTGTCACGACGCCAGGCTGCATGCTGACCGTGGCAAGAACACCGCGGACAGGCAGGTTGGCGATCTGGTCGGCATCGACGATACGGACAGAACTTGTCGCCGATTTATTGATGAGCGGACGGTCCGCAACCACGAGCACCGTGGGAACGGCTACGCCTTCGGGCGGGAGCTTAAAATCAGCATCGCTGGTGAGGTCCGCATTGACGCGGATGTTCGACAGCGTGATTGTTTGATAGCCGATGTAACTCGACTTCAACGAATACGTGCCCACTTCCAATTTTAAAACCTGATATTCGCCATCGATGTTTGTCGTGCCGCCGTACGGCGTTCCCACAACGATGACAGCCGCACCGACGAGTGGCTCGCCGGTTTGACTATCGACCACTTTCCCTCGTATTTTTCCCTGCGTTCCCGCAAGTAGCAAATAGGGAAGAAACATGGCTACAGCCAATAAATGGTACAGCTTCCGTTTCATGTTTTTCTCCTTTGTTAGTGTGTAGTGAGATGGGTATTGCTATATAGTACGCTTTAGACATCCTATATTTCTTAGCACGTGTAGATCAGTTAGAAAAAAAATGTCACATTCAATTCAGAAAACGATACCGCCTGCAATGCGCTATAAACCCGTCATTGCATCTCAAGTCCGAAACTATGATTGAGAAATCGATTATGTGCTCGTGGTCATTCACTAGCGGCGCGTTTGGAACATTGCCGAAGATTATTTTGGAGAGAGATTAATGGGTAATGGTTCATGTGTTCAATTATGCAGAGAGTACCAATGTATTGTCTCACAGAGAAGATGTCCTTCTTTTTTGAAACATTTATGTTAATTCTACGTAAACATAAGTTTAAGACATTAATTGTTCACCGATAATATATAAATGCTGTCCACAATTGTCAAGGATTTGACACACATACAGTAAAAATATTTAACCCATTGTATACAATTGCCATAGGCGGTTACGGCACAATTTGCCGTTCACGGCCGTCCCGATGGTCTCCACCAAACGACGTGAGCAGCCACAGGGAGGATGCAGCGGTGCTGTTATCGTCCCACACAATGGCGAATGAGCCCGCCCGATTCATGGCCGCGGCCGGAAAGCGCTGTATGGACGGCTCGGGTCCATGGTTCACTTTACTGTTTGTTCCGATCACTATCCCCTTCGCACTCAGGCGCTGCGCATAGATGTCGCCAATCTGGTTCCCCGGATCGTTCCTGTAATCTTCCCACACCACAAGCATGACAGAGGCCGAAACAACCACTTTCGGCAGACGCTGCCAGCGACGGGTCGTGTCGTCGTTCACACGGAGATTCGGGCCGATTTTTTTCCCCTGCGCATTCATCAGCTGCAGATAGATATCGGACTCGCCTGTCCGATAATCTTTCCACACCACGGCGCTCCCGCCTCGTGGCAGCGCGGCAATGTCCGGGGTTGATGCATAGGCTTTGCCCACCCCTTCGTCCACGATCGCCGCAGGCAGCCAGCGGCCGTTCCGGTCGCAGACGCGGAGCACCACATGAAAGGAATCGTGCATAGCCGCCTGCCATGCGCACGCGGCGCGGCCGTTCACGTCGAGCGATACGACCGGCGTTTGGAGCACGAAGTCGGATTCGGCAACGAGCACATTTTTTTGCTTTTTCCGGAGCCCGGGCAGGAACCGTTGAAGAAACACAGCTCCGCTGCCGCGCCGGTAATCCAGCCACACAACGGCACATTGTCCGTCGGGGTTCAGGGCAAGGCGCGGCGTCTGCGCATTCACCGTGGAATCGTCCGCGGCGCACTGCGCAGGCGCGAGCATTGTTCCGTCGGCGGCATACTGCGCAACGAGCACGCGCGCAGCGGACGGGCCCCATTGTTCCCACACGATCGTGAGGCGGTTCAAGCGATCGAAACACACGGCCGGATTCTGGCCTGCTCCCTGCATGCCGACGTTCACGCGCAGGGGCAGCGAGCGGCGATCGGCCGTATCGCACAGGAGGACGAACACACCGCCGCCCTCGGCGGCGGACACATTCCATGCGACGGCGCAAGTACCGTTCGGAGCGAGTGCGACGGCGGGATTGAATTGGTTCTGCCCAAAGACACCCGGTGCTGCGAAACAAATACAAGCGAGTGTGAACAGTGCTCTGCGGATCGTCATGAGTGTGAGAGTGTGCGTCGGCATGCATGCTCATCGCCGAAAATTTTTTTTCTATAAGAGAGGGTATAAAAAAAAACCGTCGATGTGCAATAAAAAAACCCGATGCGCGCCGGCGGCACGCATCGGGGATGAATGCTGTTCGTGTTTTTTTTTGTTACAACGATACCACTTTTACGTCGAGGATGCCGTCTATCGATTCGATCTGTTTGATGACGCCGGCCGGAATTTCATTGTCAACGGACATGATCGTGAGCGCTTTTTCTCCGACGCCGGAGCGGCCGAGCGAGAGCCCGGCGATATTGATATTCGCAGCGGCGAGCACCCCGCCGACAGACGCGAGCATCCCGGGCCGGTCGATGTTAGTATAGAGGAGCATGACGCCTTCGGGATTGACTTCAAAGAAATAATTGTCGATGCGCACCAGGCGCGGGTTGGTCGTGCCGAAGACCGTGCCGGAGAGTGTTTTCTTTTCGGCCGTCGTCGAATAGTCCACCGACAGCAGCTGCAGATAATCTGCGCCGTCGTATTCTTTTTTCTCGCTCACGCGTATGCCCATTTCCCCGGCAATGAACGGCGAATTGACATAGTTGACCGGTTCGCCGATGGTCTTCGAAAAAATGCCGTGGAGCACGCCGGCCTTGAGCAGCTCGATATATTTATGGAGGATCTCGCCGCGCACTTCAACGGTGATCTCCTTGAGCGCGCCCTTCATTGTCTGTCCGATCAGCTTGCCGATCTTTTCGGCGAGCGAGAGAAAGGGCAGTATCTCCTGCGGCTGTCCCGCCTGGAGCGCGACGGCGTTCACCGCGCCGGCGATGCCGCGGTTGTGAAGCGCGTCGGCGATCTGGTTGGCGATCTGAATGGCGACCTTCTCCTGCGCTTCTTCGGTGGAAGCGCCGAGATGCGGCGTCGCGATGACCTTCGGATGCTTCAGGAGCGGATTGTCTTTCGGCGGCTCGACCACGAACACGTCGAGCGCGGCGCCGGCAACGTGGCCGCTTTCGAGCGCACGCAGGAGCGCGCCCTCGTCCACAATGCCGCCGCGCGCGCAATTGATGATGCGCACTCCTTTTTTGCAGAGCGCGAGCGTCGTGTCGTTCAGCAGCCCCTTCGTCTCTTCCGTCATCGGCGTGTGCACCGTAATGAAATCGGAGCGGCGATAGATCTCGGCGAGCGACACCAATTCAACGTCGATCTTCGAGGCCACATCGGCCGCAAGCACTGGATCGAATCCGATGATCGTCATGCCGAACGCGCGGCATCGAGCGGCGACCTCGCGCCCGATCTTGCCGAGGCCGACAACGCCGAGTGTCTTGCCGAAGACTTCGGTGCCCATGAATTTTTTCCGTTCCCACTTGCCCGCCACGAGGCTCGCGTACGCCTGGGGAATATTGCGCGAGAGCGAGAGCAGCATGGAGACCGTATGTTCCGCCGTCGAGATCGTGTTGCCTCCCGGCGTGTTCATGACGATGATGCCGCGGCGCGACGCCGCTTCGCAGTCAATATTGTCGACGCCGGCGCCGGCCCGGCCGATGACCTGCATCGAGTCGGCGGCGGCGATGATATCCGCGGTCACCTGCGTTCCGGAGCGAACGACAAGCGCGGCATACTGTGCGATGCACGCCTTGATTTCATCGGGGGGAAGTCCTGGTTTCGTATCGACGGTGAATCCCTCGCGCGTGAGGATATCCACGCAGCTTTGTTCGATCGGGTCGGTAATGAGAATTTTCATGGTCGTTATGATTTTTTAGTTTATTGTTGGAAAGATGTGATGACAGCCTGCACGCCTTTGCCGGTCTCGAACACGTAGCCGCATTCCTTGAGCGTCATCTCGAGCGCGGTGATCATCGTCACCATGTCGAATTCGTCGTAGTAGCCGAGATGCGAGAGCCGGAATATTTTTCCGGCATAATCGTCCTGCCCGCCGGCGATCGTGATGCCGTATTTCGATTTCAGAATCTTATTGAACTGCTTCCATTCCACGCCGGCCGGCAGCCACACGGGAGTGACGGCGAACGAGGGTGAATCGGAGAAGAGTTTGAGCCCGAGCGCGGTGACGCCGGCCCGGATCCCGTTTGCGAGGCGTTCGTGGCGCGTCCAGATATTTTCGATGCCTTCGGCTCTCAGCATTTGCAGCGCCGCATCGACGCCGATGATGAGAGACACGGCAGGCGTCCATGGGGTGTCGTTGCCCTGCCATGATTTGACCGCCTTGCGCAGGTCGAAATAAAATTTTGGCAGCGTCGATGATTCCATTTTGTCGATCGCGCGTTTCGACAGCGCGACGAATGCCAGTCCGGGAGGGATCATCAACCCCTTCTGTGACCCTGTCACGCAGACATCGATGCCCCACTCGTCGAATTTCATTTCATGCGCGCCGACCGCCGTGATGCCGTCGACGCAGACAAGCGCGTTCGAATTTTCGCGTATCACCTTTGCGATCGACTTCACGTCTGTCGCAGTGCCGGTTGAGGTTTCGCTGTGCACGACGTACACCGCTTTCGCGTCGGGATGAGCCTTCAGCGCGGCGAGGATCTCATCGGGCGTGACGCCTTTCCCCCACTCGATCTTCAGTTCAACGACGTTCACACCGTAAGCTTTCGGCATCTTGACCCAGCGCTCGCCGAACTTGCCGCCATTGGCGGTGATGATCGTATCGCCGGGAGAGAAGAGGCTGACGAATGTGGATTCGACGCCGCCGGTGCCTGAACACGTGAGCACGACGACGGGTTGAATTGTTTGAAAGAGGTATTGAAGATTCTGATGGACGCGCGTAAGGATCTCGCCGAATTCCGGATTGCGATGGTGGATGATCGGTTCAGCCATCTTCAGCATGACGGTTTCAGGAACGGGTGTCGGCCCGGGTGTGAAGAGTCTTTTTTTCATACGGGTATCCTTTTGATGACGTTCTCGAAGGCAACATTAAGTAGGCAGGAAAAAGATACGAGAATTGCAGCAGAGATTCAAGAATTTACGTCGCCGGGTGAGAAAAATAACAGGCTATTTCAGACGAAATTGTGCGAATCGACACACAGCAGCTCACACAGACGATTGCAGGGCGAGATACATCACGCCCTGCAGTGCATAAACAGAATTTGAAAGGCACCGTTATGCCGCACCGCCGACCACAAAAAAAAAGGGCGAGATGAATCTCGCCCTGCAATGTGTAGAAAGTGTCGTCGATTATGCCACGGCGTGTATGAGTGCTTTGCCCGAGGGGATTCCCTTTTGCTCTACGTGATCCTCGACGGCTTTGAGCAGATCGTGGCGGCCGTCCCCGTTGAGCGCCGAGAAAGGGAAAATACCGGCCATGTATTTATACTTGCTCAGGAGCGCGGTCACATCGGCGGTCTGAGCCAGAAGTTTGCCGTGGGGCAGTTTGTCCGCCTTGGTGAGCACGAGCACAAACGGCACTTTGAAGAAATCGAGCCAGCCGATCATCGTCATGTCGAGTTCGGTCGGACCGAGTCTGGCGTCGACGATCTGCACGGCGAGGGCGATCTGCTTTCTGTTATGGAAGAACTCTTCGATGAGCGAAGTCCATCCGGCCTTGACGTGTTCGGCAACTTTTGCGTAACCGTAGCCCGGGAGATCCACAAAATAGAGTTCTTTGTTGATGAGGTAATAGTTCAGCTCCCGGGTTTTACCGGGAGTGGAGCTCACCCTGGCGATGCTTTTCCGGTTGCAGAGCTTATTCAACAGTGAGGACTTGCCGACGTTCGACCGGCCGATAAAGACAATTTCCGGAAGATTATTCTTCGGCAATTGTTTCAGGTTGGCGACACCGACGACAAAATCAATGGATGTTATTTTCATACTGTCAGGACATTAACGGAGCGACTGTGTGGGAGACTTACTAACAGCAAAGGATAGCATGCGCTATCCTTTGCGTTCACTGCATTAAGCCTTTTCTTCAGCCGGCGCAGCAGCAGCCTGCGGAGCCGTATCGGTTTGTTTCTTCTGGTTGACACGTGCGCGGCGGTCGCGTTTCGGTTTCGCCGGCGCCTTGGTTTCTTCCTGCGCGATATTATAGTCGACTAATTCGAGCAAGGCGATATGAGCGCCGTCGCCGAGGCGCTGGCCCAATTTCACCACGCGCGTATAGCCGCCCGGACGGGTCGCCACTTTTTGGGCGATCTCGTTGAAGAGCACCTTCACGACATCTTTGTCGTGAATGAACTTCGCGACTTCGCGGCGCGCATGCACGTTCTTCGGTCCACCCTCGACCTCGTTGGCAACCGCGTTCTTCGCGCGGGTGATGATCTTTTCAACGACCATCCGTGTTTCTTTTGCCTTTGCAAGCGTGGTGCGGATTTTTTTGTGACGCAGCACAGAGGTGCACAATGCGCTTAATGTTGCTTTGCGATGGCTTGCGGTGCGGCTGAGTTTTCGTCCTGATCTACCGTGTATCATGAAAAGTCCCTTTGTTAATCACTGTCTTTCAAATATTTGTCTACATCCATCCCAAAGATAAGCCCATGCTCTTCAACGATCGCCGAAAGTTCCGCAAGCGACTTGCGTCCGAAATTGCGGAACTTCAGAAGTTCCCCTTCGTCCTTGCCCACGAGATCGGCAATGGTGCGAATATCGGCTGCGCGGAGGCAGTTGTGCGACCGAACGGAAAGTTCGAGGTCGTCGACATTCGTTTTCAATATTTTTCTGATGCGCGCGAATTCCGCATCCATCTCGACCTCTTCCTTATCAGTCTCGGGTTC
This sequence comes from uncultured Ignavibacteriota bacterium, assembly GCA_903884005.1. Classification (GTDB taxonomy): domain Bacteria; phylum Bacteroidota; class Ignavibacteria; order UBA10030; family UBA8401; genus CAISDA01. The sequence goes on from CAISDA010000046.1 coordinate 29,714, forward strand.
AGCGTCGAAGTTGATAAAGAGCTGAATGTGGTCGCGCAGGAGCTTGCCTGCATACGTGACCGCTTCCTGCGGCGTCATGGAGCCGTCGGTGTCGATCTCAAGCCGAAGCTTTTCGTAATCGGTCTGCTGTCCCACGCGTGTCGTCTCGACGAAGTACCGCACGTTCACGATCGGGGTGAAGACCGAATCGATGGCGACGGTGCCGAGCGGCTGGTCGGGTGACTTGTTCTCTTCGCTTGTCACATATCCCTTGCCGCGGCCGATGCGGAATTCGATCTCGAAATCCGCGTCCTTGTTAAGAGTCGCGATATGGTGTTCGGGGTTCTGGATTTCGCAATCCGGATTCGCCGTCTGAATGTCGCCTGCGGTGAATTTTCCGGGGCCCTTCAGGTGCACGACAGCCTTGCCGACCTTTTTATTGGTCGCCTTGATGCGCACTTCCTTCAGGTTGAGGACCATATCCGACACATCTTCGACGATGCCGGGCAGCGTCGAGAATTCGTGGACAATGCCGTCGATTTTAATTGCCGTTATTGCAAAGCCGGGAAGGGAGCTCAGCAGCACGCGCCGAAAGGCGTTGCCGATCGTGACGCCGAATCCTTTTTCCAGCGGTTGGACAATGAATCTGCCGAAGCGGGGAGTACTGGAGGTTTCTTCCAGCACGATACCCTCGGGCATTTGAAAATTTACTGTGCTCATGAACGAGTCTCGCTTTCAGGTTAAGAACAATTGTGTGTCGCTTACTTGGAGTACAATTCGACGACCAACTGTTCGTTTGCGGGCAGCGGAATATCGGCGCGTTCCGGAATCTGCAGGAACGTTCCAGCCAAATTGGCTTTGTCCAAGCTGAGCCATGGCAGCATGCTGCCATCTTTCATGCGCTTCATCGACCCGTGGATGACGTCCAGCTTCTTGCTCTTGTCATTCACGCGGATCACATCGCCCGCATCAAGCAAATACGACGGGATGTTGACCGGCATATTATTGATGGAGAAGTGCCCGTGCGTGATGAGCTGGCGCGCGGTCTTGCGCGACGGCGCAAAGCCCATGCGGAACACGACATTATCCAAGCGGCGTTCGAGCAGCTTCACGAGCGCATCGGCAGTCTTGCCGGTGGTGCGAAGGGCTTTCTCGAAGTAGTTCCTGAATTGCGATTCGAGGAGTCCGTACATGCGCCGGATCTTCTGCTTTTCGCGCAGCTGAATTCCGTATTCTGAAATTTTTGCGCGGCGCGATTGGCCGTGCTGACCGGGCGCATAGTTGCGCCGTTCGATCGGGCATTTGTCTGTGAAGCACTTTGCGCCTTTCAAGAACAATTTCTGTTTCTCGCGTCGGCACAGCTTGCAACTGGCATCTATGTATCTTGCCATGCGTTCTCTTTTCCTTTACCAATGAAATATGGGTAGATGATTCTTACACTCTGCGTCGTTTGGGCGGACGGCAGCCGTTATGCGGGATCGGCGTCACGTCGCGTATCACGGTGACTTCCAAACCGGCAGTCTGCAGGGCGCGGATGGCTGCTTCGCGGCCCGAACCGGGGCCCTTGACGAAGACTTCGACCTTGCGAAGGCCGACATCGTGCGCTTCTTTTGCCGCCGCATCGGCCGAGACCTGCGCGGCGAAGGGTGTATTTTTTCGCGACCCCTTGAATCCGTTCTTGCCGGCGGACGACCATGCAATGGCGTTGCCGTAGGAATCGGTGATGGTCACGATCACATTGTTGAACGTTGCCTTGATGAAGGCCTTGCCGTTCACGTCAACGTGAATTTTCTTTTTCTTTTTAGCCGCGGTGTTGCTTGCTTGCGCTTTAGCCACGTATGTACCTTTCTAACGAAATTATTTCTTAGCTGCTACTTTTTTCTTCCCTGCCACTGTCTTACGTTTTCCTTTACGAGTGCGGGAGTTCGTGCGTGTACGCTGTCCGCGCACCGGCAACCCTTTACGGTGCCGCAGGCCGCGATACGATCCGATATCCATCAAGCGTTTGATGTTCATCTGCATTTCGGCACGCATCGCCCCTTCGGTCTTATAGTCCGATTGGATGATCGTACGAATCTTATTGACCTCTTCATCGGTCAGATCGCCGATGTGCTTGTTGACATCGATCCCCGCTTTGGCGAGAATTTCCTTCGCCGTCGTCTTGCCAATTCCGTAAATATAGGTCAAGCCGATTTCGGATCGTTTGTTTTTCGGTAAATCTACACCAGCAATACGAGCCACTGATTACTCTCCTAAAAAAATCGTGTACAGCAATTTGTTAGTTATGCTTAGCCTTGCCGCTGTTTGTGCTTAGGATTTTTGCAGATCACTTTCACAACGCCTTTGCGGCGGATGATCTTGCAGTTGTCGCACAACTTTTTGACTGATGCTCGGACTTTCATAATCGTAGTATTCCTTCGCCATCGCTTCTTGTGAGCGACTCTTATTTATAACGATACGTAATTCTGCCTTTTGTCAAATCGTACGGCGACAGTTCGACAGTGACCTTATCGCCGACCAGGATTTTTATAAAATGCATCCGCATTTTGCCGGAGATATGGGCAAGAATTTCATGTCCGTTGTCCAACTTTACTCTGAAGTATGCGTTGGGCAATGTGTCTGTAATCGTGCCGTCTACCTTTATCGCGTCCTGCTTGGCCATTTATAAAAATTCTCTCGGAACCTTATTTGGTTAAAATTTCAGCTTTTCCTTTGCGCACAACCACTGTGTGCTCGAAGTGCGCCGACGGGAAGCCGTCGTATGTCAGCACCGTCCATCCGTCGTGTGCGGTGCGCACCTTATGGGTGCCCATATTCACCATAGGTTCGATCGCTATGGTCATACCTTCGCACAATTTCAATCCGATATTTTTCCGTCCGTAATTCGGAACATTGGGCGGTTCGTGCAGCGATTTCCCAACGCCGTGTCCGCATAATTCCCTGACTACGGAATATCCGGCTGCTTCCACATATGTCTGAACGGCATGTCCGATATCGCCCACCTTGTTGCCGTCGATCGCCGCTTCCACCGCTTTGGCCAGGGACTCCTGCGTGATGCGCATGAGCCGTTCCTTGTCCTGCGAGATCCTGCCGACGGGAAATGTGTATGCGCCATCGCCGACGAAGCCGTTTTTCTTTACACCCACATCGATGGAAACAATTTCTCCATCCTTTAATATACGCATTCCCGGGATGCCATGCACTACTTCATTGTCCACCGAGACACATAAAGTTGCGGGGAACAAATTGTCGGGTTCGAACCCGTATCCCTTGAACACCGGGACGCCTCCGCAGCTGAGGATGAAGTCCTCGGCGATCCTGTCCAGCATTCCCGTTGTCACGCCGGGCTGAATTGAAGCCCCGACCAATTTCAACACCTGTGCAACGATTGCGCTGCTTTCGCGCATCAACTCGATCTCAGCTTCACTTTTAATAGAGGGAGCGCCCATACACGTTGTGTCCGGTTCGCCGTCTTAGCGGCCGATGCGTCCTTTAATTTTTCCGCTCTTCATGAACCCGTCGTAGTGACGCATCAGCAAGTGCGATTCGATCTGCTGCAATGTATCGAGCGCCACACCGACGATGATCAGAAGGCTGGTGCCGCCGAAGAACGATGCGAAGCTCGAGGTCACGCCCAGGCGCACCATGAACGTGGGCAGTATGGCGATGATCGCAAGAAAGATGGAGCCGGGCAGCGTGATCTTCGTTAAAATATTGTCGATGAAATCAGCGGTGTTCTTGCCCGGGCGAATGCCCGGTATGAATCCGCCCTGCTTCTGCATGTTCTCCGAGACGTCCTTGGGATTGAATGCGATCGCAGTGTAAAAGTACGTAAAGAACACGATGATCAGCGCATAAAAGAACGCATACGTGTATGACGTGTGGTCAAGGTAGCCCGAAATGGATCCGACAAATTCGCTTTCCGGGAAGAATGTCATGATCGTGCTCGGAATGAACATGATCGACTGCGCAAAGATGATGGGCATGACGCCGGCGGTGTTGACGCGCATCGGAATGTATTGCGTGACGCCTCCGTAGACCTTGCGGCCCACGACCCGTTTGGCGTACTGCACCGGGATTCGCCTCGTGCCCTGCGTCACCATGATGACGCCTGCAATGATCAGGAGCATGCCGGCCCAGATGATCAGTTCAATGATGATCGGGCGAGCGCCGGAGCTGACGATCTGGAACTCGTCGAGCATCGCGTGCGGGAACCGGGCAATGATGCCGATGAAGATGATGAGCGAGATACCGTTGCCGATGCCGCGATCGGTGATCTGTTCGCCGAGCCACATCATGAACATGGTACCGGCGGTGAGAAAGATCACCGTGCTGAGCGTGAAGAAGACCCCAGCCACAGCTTCGGGCACGATGGGAACGCCGTTCGCATTCAGGCTCGACAGCCGCACGCTCACTCCCCATGCCTGCATGAGGGAAATGACGACAGTGCCGTAGCGCGTGTATTGATTGATTTTCTTTCGGCCGTTCTCGCCTTCATGCTGCAGTTTCTGGAAGAACGGGACGACTGCGCCCAGGAGCTGAATTATAATAGAGGCGCTGATGTACGGCATGATGCCGAGCGCGAAGATCGCCGCATTCGAAAATGCACCGCCGACGAACAAGTCATAGAGACCGAAGAGCGTATTCGACGATTGGTTGCGCATCGATTCTGCAAGCACGCCCGCATCCACACCCGGCACCGTCACATGCGCGCCGAAGCGCACAATGATCAGGATGATTGCCGTAAAGACAAGCCGCTCACGGAGTTCTTTGATCTTAAAAATATTACGAATATTGTCGCTGAATGTGCTCATGGAATAATTTCAGAGTTATTGTGCGGTTTCCGTTGAAACTTCTGTGACTGTGCCGCCCGCCGCCGTGATCTTCTCTACTGCGGATTTGCTGAATTTATGCGCGGTCACATTGATCTTCGATTTCAATTCGCCGTTGCCCAGAATTTTCACGAGCGCCGTTTTTTTTGCGACCATGCCGGCGCTGTAGAGTGATTCGGGAGTGATCGCAGTGCCCGGTGTGAATTTTCCGTCGACGACCGCTTTTTCGAGCGATTCGACATTCACCACGGTGTATTCAACGCGGAATGGAGCCTTGAAGCCGAATTTCGGGATGCGGCGCGACAGGGGCATTTGGCCGCCTTCAAAACCGCGCTTGACGCCTGAACCCGAGCGCGAACCCTGGCCCTTATGGCCGCGGGTTGCCGTACCGCCGTGACCTGAACCCTGGCCGCGTCCGATACGTTTGACTTTATGAGTGGAACCTTTTGCCGGTTTAAGATTGCTTAAAATATCTGCCATGATAGAACTTCCTGTTGAACTGACGCTCCGGAAGGGGAGCTCGCTTGTGAATGAATTACTTGACGTCTTCGACAACGACCAGATGGCGCACGAGATTGATCATGCCGCGGATCTGCGGTGTGTCGTTGTGTACGACTGAATAGTTGGGACGACCCAAACCAAGCGCTTCGATAGTCGCTTTGTGTGATCTGAGCGTGTGAATGATGCTCTTCGTCTGGGTAATTTTGATTTTTTTCTGCGCCGCCATGAGTGTACTTCCTTGGAAAAAAAACTTTAGTTTTGAAATAATTCTTGCAGCGAGATGCCGCGTGCCGCTGCGATCGTCTTCGGGTCACGGATGCTCATGAGCGCCGCCAATGTCGCTTTCACGACGTTGTGGGGATTGCTCGATCCCATCTGTTTTGTCAACACATCCTTCACGCCGGCAGATTCAAGAATGGCGCGCACGCCGCCGCCTGCGATCAGGCCGGTTCCGGGGGAGGCAGGTTTCAGCATCACCTTGCCGGCGCCGAACTTGCCGATCGCTTCGTGGGGAATGGTTCCGTTGACGATGGACACCTTGATGACGTTCTTCTTGGCATCGTCGACGCCTTTCGAGATCGCATCGGCAACTTCGTTTGCCTTACCGAGACCGAGGCCCACATGGCCGTTGCCGTCGCCGACAACAACGATAGCGTTAAAGCTGAAACGGCGTCCGCCCTTCACAACTTTCGCTACGCGGTTGATGTGAACCAGCTTGTCTTTTAAATCAAGATCGCTTGTTTTTATGCGTGCCAACGTGGTACCTCGTTTTATAGAAAGTTAATAATGTGTCACATCCGTCGAACCGCCAGTGGAAAGCCCCGGCTCGACATGGTTTGCTGTCGGGAGAGGAGTCGAACCTCTACAGACGCCTCCAAAGGGCGTTGTCCTGCCATTAGACGACCCGACAATAGGGCGTCATCAGACAGATGACGCTCAGAGAGGGCATCAGAATTTCAAACCGCCTGCGCGCACAGCATCGGCGAAGGCTTTCACGCGGCCGTGGTAGAGCAGGCCGTTTCTGTCGAAGACAACAGTGGTAATATTTTTTTCGGCCGCCTTTTGTGCGAGCAGTTTTCCGAGCATCACACCCTTTTCGGTCTTGTTCTTTGCCCCGACAACCGCGGACTTATCGGTCTTGCCGATCGAAGCGACGGCGACCAGTGTCACGCCGTTCACGTCGTCGATGATCTGTCCGTAAATTTCGGAAAGGCTCCGATAGACCGTCAAGCGCGGACGCTCCGGCGTACCGAAGATCTTTTTGCGGATGTGAGCCTTGATTTTAGCCCGGCGTATTGTTGTGCTTTTGTTAATCATACGATTTTACCGATTCCTTCGCGTGCGCCCGTTCATTCGTTAAACCATCTTAGCGGTGAGCGGACGGCGCTCTCAACGATGAATTCAATTATTTACCGCCAGCCGCCGTTTTACCGGCTTTACGGCGAATGACTTCCCCTTCATACTTCACGCCTTTTCCCTTATAGGGTTCGGGCGGACGCAGGGAGCGGATTTTTGCAGACACAAGCCCGACCAGCTGCCGGTCGATGCCGGAGATGATGATGGATGTCTGTGTCGGGGCTTCCACCTTGATGCCGTCCGGTGCGCGGAAGACGATCGGGTGCGAGAAGCCGAGTGCCAGCTGCAGCACTTTTTCCTTGATTTCGGCGCGGTAACCGACGCCGACGAGTTCCAATTTGCGCGTGAAACCATCGGTCACACCTTTCACCATATTGGCGATAAGGGCGCGGGTCAAACCGTGCAGCGACCGGTTGAGCGCCACATCGTTGTGGCGTGTGCAAAGAATTTCCTCACCCGTCACGGCGACCGTGATGTTCGGATGCACGGCGGCTTTCAATTCGCCTTTCGGACCGGTGACAGTGATGTAACCGCCGCCGATTTGTATTTTCACTCCCTTGGGAACCGGGATTGGCTTTTTTCCAATACGGGACACGAGTTGCTCCTTCAATCTTTAAGTTCGTTCTTCACCGCAGCTTTTTTTATGAAACGTCTGTGAGCCGCGGAAAAAAGGTTCGTACCACACTTACCACACGTAGCAGACAATTTCGCCGCCGACATTTTCCTTGCGCGCCTGCTTGTTGGTCATCAGCCCTTTGGAGGTGGAGATGATCGCGATGCCAAGGCCGTTCTGCACGCGCGGCAGGTCTTCGGCCGCCTTGTACTGCCGGAGACCGGGGCTGCTTACGCGGCGGATGCCCGAGAGGACGATCTTTCCATCATGGTACTTCAAGCTGATGCGAATGATGCCCTGCTTGTTGTCTTCGACGACGGTATAACCGTCAAAAAATTTCTGTTCGGTAAGAATGCGCGTCAATTCTTTTTTGATGCTCGACGCAGGCACGTCCACCTTTTTGTGTTTGGCACGCGCCGCATTACGCACGCGCGTCAAGTAATCAGCGATGGGATCTGTTTTAGACATCTACAAAGTTCTCCTGAAAAATTACATTCCATGTGACTGGAAACGTTACCAACTTGCCTTAATGACTCCGGGAATTTTTCCTTCGAGCGCCATTTCGCGGAACGCGATGCGGGACATGCCGAACTTCCGCAGATACGCGCGCGAACGGCCGCTGATCTTGCAGCGGTTATGCAATCGCACCGGATTGCTGTCGCGCGGCAGTTTGCGCAGCGCTTCATAATCGCCTTTTTCTTTCAATTCTTTGCGGAGCGCCGCATATTTTGCGACCATCTGCTGACGCCGCACTTCACGTGCAACTGAACTAGTTTTTGCCATTCCAGATTCCTTTTACCGATTCGGCTTATTTGGTTTTAGAAACTTCTTCACGCTTGACGAAGGGCATGCCGAAATTTTTCAGCAGTTCCATTGCTTCAAGATCAGTTTTTGCTGTGGTCACGAACGTGACATCCATACCGGTGACGCGAGTAACTTTGTCCGCATCGATCTCGCGGAAGATGACCTGCTCTTTGATGCCGAGCGTATAGTTGCCGCGTCCGTCGAAGGAGCGGTCGGATACGCCGCGGAAGTCGCGGATCTGGGGCATCGCGATCGTCACGAGGCGGTCCAGAAATTCATACATCATTTTGCCGCGCAGCGTCACGCGTGCGCCGATGGCGATGTTTTCGCGCAGCTTGAAATTTGAGATGGCCTTCTTTGATTTCGTGATCGCCGCTTTTTGTCCCGTGATCTGTTCGATCTCTTTCACGGCCGTTTCGAGCAGTTTGGCGTCCTGTGTGGCTTCGCCGACACCGACGTTGATCGCGATCTTTTCGAGTTTCGGCACCTGCATGACGCTCTTGTATTGGAAGCGTTTCATGAGTGCAGGAACGATCTCTGTTTTATACTTGCCGGCCAGGCGTGCAGGCACACCTGCATCGCGCGAGATTTTGCCCTTCGCTTCTTTGGGCTCGGCCTGTTTTGCTTTGCCTTCAGTTTTTTTCGGTTTCGTTTCTTTTGCCATTGTCACTTTCTTTCACTCTGATGTTACGTTCGTCGCGTAACGCCGTGGTTGTTAGAACATATCGCCGCTTTTGCGGGACACGCGCATGACTTTCTTTTTTCCTGTAGAGGCATCTTTGGTGCGGGCGTAGCCGACACGTGTCGCTTTGCCTGTCTTCGGATCCCTCACCATGACATTGGACGAGTGGATCGAGGCTTCCTTCTGCACCACGCCGCCTTGCGGGTTGGTCTGGGTGGGGCGCGTGTGGCGTTTGATCAGGTTGACGCCTTCGACGATAACACGGTTGGTCACCGGGAAGACCTTCAACACTTTGCCTTCTTTGCCTTTCGCGTTGCCGGCGACGACCACTACAAAATCATTTTTACGGACGTGCATAAGTTTGCTTTCAGTAAGTTATAACACTTCGGGTGCAAGAGAGACGATTTTCATGTACTGTTTTTCGCGCAGTTCGCGCGCCACGGGTCCGAAGATGCGTGTTCCGCGGGGTTCGCCCTGCGTATTGAGCAGCACTACGGCATTCTCGTCGAAGCGGATGAACGACCCGTCCTTGCGGCCGATCTCCTTCTTCGTGCGCACCACGACGGCGCGCGACACTTCGCCTTTTTTAACGCCTGCCCCGGGGATGGCGCTCTTCACAGAGACCACCACAAGGTCGCCGACGCCGGCATAGCGACGATCGTGTCCGCCGAGCACGCGGATGCATCGCACTTTTTTTGCGCCGGAATTATCGGCGACAACTAAATTTGTTTCTTCTTGAATCATGACAATCTCCAGGTCAATGTGCCTCAGCGGCTTATTTCGCTTTGGTGACAATTTCCACTAAGCGCCATCGTTTCAGCTTCGACAGCGGACGCGTTTCCATAATTTTCACGGTATCGCCCACACCGGCCTGATTTTCCTCATCGTGCGCCATCAAGCGGGTGGTGCGTTTGAAATATTTTTTATACAGGGGGTGCGGCAAGCTGCGATCGATCGCAATGACGATGCTTTTGTTCATCTTGGTGCTGATGACTTTACCGATGCGTGTTTTGCGCCGCGTGGTTCGAGTTTCCATTGTCTCTTCGCTCTCCAACAAAAATTATGACTTAGGTGCCGCAGTGGCGTTCAACGCGCGTTCGCGTTGAATTGTTTTTGCGCGCGCAATTTCCTTGCGCAGGTTGCCAAATTTCGCAACATCCGTGACTTGAGTGGTAGCTTTTTGAAATTTCAAGTTGGCCAACTCTTCCTGATTGTCGGCGACTTTCTTGACCAACTCCGCTTCAGTAAGCGCTCGTAATTCGTGAGGTTTGTTCATTCTCTTCACCGTTGTGTTTAGTGCGCGTCGTAATCGATGCGCGTGACAAATTTTGTCTTGATCGGAAGTTTATGCGCAGCAAGCGTGAGGGCTTCCTGGGCGACGTCTTTCGTCACGCCGCCGATTTCGAACATAATGCGTCCCGGCTTCACAACCGACACCCAAAATTCCGGACTGCCCTTGCCGCTGCCCATGCGTGTTTCCGCCGGCTTCTTCGTGACGGGCTTATCGGGGAAAATGCGGATCCACACTTTTCCTTCGCGTTTCATCATACGTGTGAGCGCGACGCGCGCGGCTTCGATCTGCCGAGCCGTGATCCACGCCGGTTCCATGGCCTTCAGTCCGAAATCGCCGAACGCAACCTGTGCGCCGCGTGTGGCATTGCCGGTCATTCTGCCCCGTTGTGCTTTTCGGTATTTTACTCTCTTTGGCATTAACATGATGTCACAACTCCGATTTCGCTATAGTATCGATTCAATAATAATCTTAGTCCCGGCGGCTTATAAATGTCCGAGCACTTCGCCCTTGCAGATCCAGACCTTGACGCCGATCTTGCCGTAGATCGTTTTCGCTTCGGCAAGCGCGTAGTCGATATCCGCACGGAGTGTGTGCAGAGGGATACGGCCTTCTTTATACTGTTCGCGCCGCGCCATTTCGGCTCCGCCGAGACGGCCCGAGCACATCACGCGAACGCCTTCGGCGCCCATGCGCATGCTCGCGGTGATCGCCTGCTTCATGGCCCGGCGGAACGCGATGCGTCCTTCCAACTGCGATGCGATATTTTCCGCGACAAGGAAGGCGTCTAATTCCGGACGTTTGATTTCGCTGATCAGGATCTTCACTTCTTTGTTGGTGATCTTCTTCAATTCTTCTTCGAGCTGCGAAATTTCCTTACCGCTCTTACCGATCACGATTCCGGGACGGGAGGTATGAATGGTGATGCGCGCATTCTTCGGGGTCCGTTCGATCACGATCTTCGACACGCCCGCTTTTTTCAAGCGGTTGCGCAAATAGTTGCGAATCATCACATCTTCATTTAATTTTGCCGCAAAACCCTTTTCGTCGTACCAATTCGAATCCCAGGTTTTGATGACTCCCAACCGAAATCCTACCGGATGTGTTTTTTGTCCCAAAGCGAACTCCTAATGCCTGTTGTTGTGTGCGATTCTAATGTTATTTTTCGTCGCGTTGCGCTACCACGATTGTGACGTGGTTTGACCGTTTAATCATTCTATAGGCCCGACCCATCGGCGCGGGTAAAATGCGCTTCATCGAGGGACCTTCGTTCACATAGCACTCTTTCACAAACATATTGTCCACATCCACGCGTCCGGTGTGATCCTTGTTCTGCAGGTTCGAGATCGCCGAGCGCAGCGTTTGTTCCGCCGTGCGGGATGCATGTTTGGGCTGAAAGTGAAGCAGCGTCAGTGCTTCTCCGACTTTCTTTCCTCGAATCATATCGATCACAAGCCGCATTTTACGCGGTGATGTCAATTCGTACCGTTTTATTGCTCGTGCTTCCATGTCTTGACTCCAAAATTCAGAATTGTATTATCACGCCGATTCAGACCTGACACCGGGATGGCCTCGGAAGATGCGTGTCGGGGAAAACTCGCCTAACTTATGTCCGACCATCGCCTCCTGCACATACACCGGGATGAACTTGTTTCCGTTGTGCACGGCGAACGTGTGCCCGACAAAATCCGGAGTAATCGTAGAAGACCGCGACCAGGTTTTTATGACTTGTTTCTTGTTCGTCTTGTTCAGGGCTTCTACCTTGTTCATCAATTTTTCGTCGATGAAAGGACCTTTTTTTAATGATCTGCTCATAGTCTATTACTTCCGTCGTTTAACAATGTATTTGCTTGACTCTTTTTTGTGTTTGCGTGTCTTCAAGCCTTTGGCTTTTTGACCCCAGGGAGAGACGGGATGCCCGCCGCCCGATGTTTTGCCTTCGCCGCCGCCCATCGGATGATCGACGGGGTTCATTGCGACGCCGCGGACGTGCGGACGAACGCCGAGCCAGATTGAGCGGCCGGCTTTGCCGAGCGAAATTTTTTCATGGTCGCCGTTGCCAAGAACGCCGATGGTCGCGTAACACATTGCGCGCATGTTGCGGGTTTCACCCGAGGGCAGTTTCACGAGGACGAAATCGCCCTCTTTGGCCTGCACCATGCAGAAGTTGCCTGCCGAACGCGCGATCTGTCCGCCCTTGCCTTCTTTCATTTCGAGATTGTGCACCTGCGTGTTCACAGGAATAAATTTCAGTGGCAGCGCATTGCCGATCTTGACTTCGACATCCGGACCCGCGGCGACTTTTTCCTTCACCTTCAGGCCTTCGGGAGCGAGGATGTAGCGCTTCTCTCCGTCGGGATACACGATCAGGGCGATGTAGCACGAACGGTTCGGATCGTATTGGATCGAGTCGACCGTTCCTTCAATGCCGCGTTTGTCGCGCTTGAAATCGATGATGCGGTACCGGCGCTTGTGTCCGCCGCCGCGATGGCGCGATGTGACGCGGCCATAACTGTTGCGTCCGCCGCTCTTGCTGATTGGTCCCAGCAGCGATTTTTCAGGCGTCGACTTGGTAATTTCCTCGAACGTTGCAACCGAATAGTATCGGGTTGCAGGTGTATTCGGTTTTAATTTTCGTAATGCCATATCTATCTCAATGTGTTGTGTGAACCCTGAGGTTCAGATTAAACATTCGCCAGAAGGTCGATCGTCTGACCCTCTTTCAAGGTGACCATCGCTTTTTTCCAGTCGGGACGCTTGCCGGGAATTCTTCCCTTCTTCGTCATCTGTGCCTTGCGTTTGCCCTTGTAGAGGATCGTGCGGACACTCGTCACGGTGACCGCAAATTTCTTCTCGACCGCCTTGGCGATCTCGATCTTGTTGGCGGTGCGCACAACTTCAAACGCATATTGACGGCTCTTGCCGAGCGCTGTCATTTTTTCTGTAAGCAGTGGTTGTATGAGAATTGCTGTCATTGTCGTTTCACTCACGTCTAAAAAAGAAGTTCGGTTTTTATTAATTCGCAAATGTTTTCTGAATCACATCCACCGAACTTTTTTGCAGCAGCAGAATGCCGCCGTTCAGAATTTCGTAGGTTGATGCTTTTGCCGCTTCAAGAATGCTGACACGGGCGATGTTGCGTCCGGACTTCAGTACATTTGTATCGATTTTCGGCACGAGCACGAGGATCTTTTTAGCATCGATCTTCAGGGCCTTGAGCAGTGCCGTCATTGATTTTGTTTTCGGCTCGTCGAATGTGAAATCTTCGACCACAACGATCTGGCCGTCTTTCGCTTTGTACGACAGAGCCGATTTACGGGCCAGGCGCTTCACTTTTATCGGAAGCTTCACATTGTAATCGTGGGGATGGGGGCCGAAGATCGTGCCGCCGCCGATTTGCAGCGGGCTGCGCGACGTACCCTGACGGGCGCGTCCGGTCTTCTTCTGGCTGAACGGTTTTTTTCCGCCGCCATGCACATCGCCGCGTTCCTTCGTCTCGTGCGTTCCCTGGCGCTGATTTGCCATGTATGACCGCACCGCCATATAGATTGCGTGATCGTTCGGGACGATCTCGAATACCGACGGGTCCAGTGTCACTGTTTCGCCGGACTTCGTTCCATCTTTTTTCAATACATCAACAATCATGATCAAATCACTTTCTTCAAAACGTTCTGTGTCGTACTCACAGCAATTATTTTGTGATAGTAACGTACGTATTCTTTGCACCCGGTATCGATCCTTTGACAAGGATCAGATTCGATTCAGGGATCACCTGAATGACCTGCAGGTTACGCACCGTAATATTTTCAAAACCCATACGTCCCGCCATGCGCATGCCCTTGAACACGCGCGAGGGATACGATGAACCGCCGATCGAACCCGGATGGCGCTGACGATCGGACTGACCGTGTGTTGCAAGGCCGACGCCGGCAAAATGATGACGCTTCACAACACCCTGAAACCCGCGTCCTTTTGATTTTGCCGAGACGTCCACCAGATCGCCTTTTGAAAAGACGTCGACTTTCACTTCGGCACCAAGTTTGAGGTCCAGATTGCCAATATTCTGAAATTCACGAAGCAAGCGGAGCGCTTTCACGCCGGCCTTCACGAAGTGGCCTGCAAGCGGCTTATTGACCAAGCGCTCCGGTTTTTCGTCGTAGCCAAGCTGAACAGCCTCATAACCGTCTTTTGCTTTCGTCCGAATTTGAGTGACATAGCACGGACCCGCCTCGATGACGGTGCACGGCACAGCAATGCCGTTTTCATCGAAGACGCTTGTCATCCCAATTTTTTTACCTAATAATCCACTCACAATAATACTCCTTGAGAACGGTCAATGGAAACAGACCAACAATCGATACACGTCCGCGCACCCACCATGTGCGGCGCGGACTACTCTTAGTTCAAGACTATACTTTTATTTCGACATCGACGCCCGCGGGAAGATCGAGCTTCATCAGGGCATCGACGGTTTTGGCGCCGGATGTCAAGATGTCGATCAAGCGCTTATGCGACCGAGTTTCGAACTGCTCGCGCGATTTTTTGTCGACATGCGGCGACCGCAGGACTGTCACGACCGAACGCTGTGTCGGCAGCGGAATCGGGCCCGATACGACAGCACCGGTCGATTTCACTGTTTTAATGATTTTTTCCGCTGATTTGTCGATCAGGTTGTGATCGAACGATTTCAATTTGATGCGAATCTTTTGCCCAGCCAAAGTAGCGCTCCTCGGTCCGCTCCGTCCGGCGCCTGAATACACAAGCGCCGGATGGAAGCAACACGATAATTAGTTGAATCTGATTATTCGATGATTTTTGTAACGACGCCCGAACCAACCGTGCGTCCGCCTTCACGGATAGCGAAACGAAGGCTTTCTTCCATGGCGATACTCGTGATCAACTCGATGGTCATGTTGTCCACGTTGTCGCCCGGCATCACCATTTCAACACCTTCGGGCAGCGCAACAACGCCCGTCACATCTGTTGTGCGGAAGTAGAACTGGGGACGATAGCCGTTGATGAACGGCGTGTGGCGTCCGCCTTCTTCTTTCTTCAACACGTACACCTGAGCCGAAAACTTCTTGTGCGGTGTGATCGAACCCGGTTTGGCAACGACCATGCCGCGCTCGAGATCGTTTTTTTCAACGCCGCGGAGCAGGAGGCCGGCGTTGTCGCCTGCACGGACCTGATCCAGTTCCTTGCGGAACATTTCTGCTCCGGTGATGACTGTCTTTTTGTGCTGGCCGAGACCGATGACTTCGACTTCGTCTCCGACTTTGGCTGTTCCGCGTTCGACACGGCCCGTACCGACTGTACCGCGGCCGGTGATCGAGAACACGTCTTCGATCGGCATGAGGAACGGCTTATCTGCAGCGCGTACCGGTTCGGGAATATATGAGTCGACGGCATCCATGAGTTCCATGATGCACTTCAGGCGTTCATCGTCGATGGCGCAATTCTCGGAGCATGCTTCGAGCGCTTTTGTTGCCGAACCGCGGATGATGGGAATGTCGTCGCCGGGGAAGCCGTAGCTTGTAAGCAACTCGCGCAATTCCATTTCGACGAGGTCGAGCAATTCGGGATCGGAAATATCAACTTTGTTGAGGAACACGACGATGAACGGCACACCGACCTGGCGGGCCAACAGGATGTGTTCTTTTGTCTGGGGCATCGGACCATCGGTGCCTGCGACAACGAGGATGGCGCCGTCCATTTGAGCCGCACCCGTGATCATGTTCTTCACATAATCGGCATGTCCCGGGCAGTCAACGTGCGCGTAGTGGCGTTTCACTGTCGAATATTCAACGTGCGCCGTTGCAATCGTAATACCGCGTTCACGTTCTTCAGGAGCATTATCAATACTGTCGAATGTACGAATGGCTGACAAGCCTTTTTTCGCCAGTGTCATTGTAATGGCTGCCGTTAATGAAGTCTTGCCGTGATCAACGTGGCCAATCGTACCGACGTTTACGTGCGGCTTACTGCGGTCAAATTTTTCTTTTGCCATGATGAATTCTCCTTAAGGGTATTTAGAACATGAATGTTTGCAATGTCGTACAACTCACAGGCACTAGCCGCCTCGCTGGGCTTCCTTGCCTTTCATTTTTTCCATGATTTGTTCGGAGATGAATCTCGGTGTTTCGTCGTAATGCGAGAATTGCATCGTATAGAGCGCGCGCCCCTGCGTCATAGAACGCATCTGCGTGGCGTAGCCGAACATTTCAGACAGCGGAACCGCCGCCTTCACCACCTGCGCATCTTTGCGCGGCGTGATGCCTTCGATCTTGCCGCGGCGGGAGTTCAAGTCTCCCATGACGTCGCCGAGGTATTCTTCGGGCGTCACCACTTCGACGGCCATGACCGGTTCGAGTATAACAGGGTCCGCCTTGCGTGCACCTGCCTGGAACGCCATGGAGCCGGCGATCTTGAACGCCATTTCCGAGGAGTCGACATCGTGGAACGATCCGTCGAACAACCGCACTTTCAGGTCTTCGATCGGGTAGCCCGCGAGGATGCCGTTCTTCATTGCTTCCTTGATGCCTTCGCTTGTCGGCTTGATAAATTCTTTCGGCACCGATCCGCCGACGATACCGTCGATGAATTCGTAGCCCTTGCCTTTTTCGTTCGGTTCGATCTCGATCCACACGTGTCCGAACTGGCCCTTGCCGCCCGATTGACGGACGAACTTGCCTTCTGCCGTGACCTTCTTGCGGATCGTTTCTTTGTAGGCAACCATCGGCTTGCCGACGTTCGCTTCAACCTTGAATTCGCGTTTCATGCGGTCGACGAGAATTTCGAGGTGAAGTTCGCCCATGCCGCCGATGAGTGTCTGACCCGTTTCGACGTTTGTGGTCACGCGGAACGTCGGATCTTCTTCTGCGAGCTTCACCAGCGCTTCGCCCATCTTCTCCATATCGGCCTTTGTTTTCGGCTCGATCGCCTGATGGATCACAGGCTCGGGGAATATCATTTTTTCGAGGATGATCGGATCGTCTTCGGAGCAGAGCGTATCGCCCGTGCGCGTGTTCTTGAACCCGATCGCAGCAAGGATGTCGCCCGAGAATCCTTCATCCACATCTTCTCTGTGATTAGCATGCATGCGGAGCACGCGGCCAATCCGTTCGCGCTTTTCGCTGACCGAATTGTAGATGTAGGATCCTGCCTTCACCGTCCCGGTATACACACGGAAGAAGGTGAGGCGGCCCACAAACGGATCGGTCATGATCTTGAAGGCGAGCGCTGTAAATTTTTCTTCATCCGCAATTTTACGCGTGATCGAATCGCGCATATTCGGATGGTGTCCGACGATCTCGCTGTTTTGAATGTCCAACGGCGACGGAAGATAATCCACGACCGCGTCCATCAGCATCTGCACGCCCTTGTTCTTGAACGACGACCCGCACATGACGGGGATGATGCTCGTCTTCAAGCATGCGCGGCGCAGCACGGCCTGGAGTTCGGCAACGCCGATTTCCTTGCCTTCGAGATATTTTTCAAGCAGCGTATCGTCTTCGTCCGAGACCGCTTCGAGCATCTTGATGCGGTACTCGTTGGCGACGGCCTGCAGATCGTGCGGAATTTCGATGTCTTCCCATTCGAGGCCTTTCGACGAGTCGTCGAAAATGCGGGCCTTCATGGTGGTAAGGTCGATGATGCCGCGGAAGAGTTCTCCCTGTCCGACGGGCAGCTGGATCGGCACGGCGTTGGCGCCGAGACGGTCTTTCATCATGCCGACAGCGGCAAGGAAATCTGCTCCCGTCCGGTCCATCTTGTTCACAAACGCAATGCGGGGAACGCCGTATTTGTCGGCCTGGCGCCAGACTGTTTCGGACTGCGGTTCAACGCCGCCGACCGAGCAGAATAAAGCGACAGCGCCGTCGAGCACGCGAAGCGAGCGTTCAACTTCGATCGTGAAATCGACGTGACCCGGGGTATCGATAATGTTGATGCGGTGTTCGCGCCAGAAACATGTGGTCGCGGCAGAAGTGATGGTGATTCCGCGTTCCTTCTCCTGCTCCATCCAGTCCATCGTCGCAGCGCCGTCGTGGACTTCGCCCATGCGGTGCAGTACGCCGGTATAATACAGGATGCGCTCCGTCGTCGTGGTTTTACCCGCGTCGATGTGAGCCATGATACCGATATTGCGTGTTTTTAAGAGTGAAAATTTGCGAGGCATAAATATCCCAACGTCCACACAGCACAGTACGCCGAATGAAACAGCTTGATAACAAAAATAAATGATTACCTATACTTCCGCGGAAAAATCGCGAAATGTCAAATTACCACTTGAAGTGTGCAAACGCTTTGTTCGCTTCAGCCATACGGTGTGTATCTTCTTTCTTCTTCACCGCACTGCCTTCGCCGTTGGCAGCAGCCAATAATTCAGCCGCAAGCTTCAACGACATGGATTTATCGGAGCGTTCACGAGCGTAGTTCAAAATCCAGCGGATAGCAAGAGCGGTTCGCCGTTCGGGACGAACTTCAGTAGGCACTTGATAGGTAGCTCCTCCAACTCTGCGAGCTTTCACCTCAATAACGGGGGATGCGTTGCTCATCGCCTTCTTGAAAACATCAATAGGAGGCAGATTTTTGTTGCGTTCGCCGACAATCTCCAGCGCATCATAGAAGATGCCCTGCGCGGTGTGTTTCTTCCCGCTTTCCATGAGATTGTTGATGAAACGCGACACCAGCACTTCGCCGAATTTCGGATCAGGAGGATTAAAACGTTTAGTACTTGCTTTCTTTCTCATCGGTCTTCAGATAATTGTTACTTTGGTCGTTTAGCGCCGTACTTAGAGCGGCCTTGTTTGCGTTCGCTTACACCGGCTGTATCCAGCGTGCCGCGAATAATATGATACCGGACGCCCGGAAGATCCTTCACTCTGCCGCCGCGGATCATGACAATCGAGTGCTCCTGCAAATTATGGCCCTCACCCGGGATGTAGGCTGTTACTTCAAGGCCATTTGTTAAGCGCACACGCGCAACTTTTCGCAAAGCCGAGTTCGGCTTTTTCGGTGTCGTGGTATACACTCTCGTGCAGACTCCGCGTTTCTGCGGATTCGCTTCGAGGGCCGGCGCCTTGCTTTTTACAGTGAGGCGTTGGCGACCCAATCGGACTAATTGATTAATCGTTGGCAAAAACTTACTCCCAGCTTTAATATGGATGTAAAAATCAGCCTGATAATATAAAAAAAATAATGATGCGTGTCAATACTTTTTAAATATTTTCTTGCTTTTTTTTACGACTCTGTGCATGCACCCGTCCAATGCGCGGTTTCCAGGCCTGGCCGTGGAGGTCGCGCCGAGGGCGGATCACGCTGTGGTTTTTGTTTTTTTCCGCGTTTTCTTGATCACAAGCGTTTCGACCTCTTTCACGTCGCCTGCATCGACGATCGCGGCGGCTGGGCGCTCGGTAATGCGCACCGGCTTTTTCGACGTCACGATCACCTCGCGGAACTTCTTGAGGCCCGTGCCGGCCGGAATCAAATGGCCCATGATGACGTTCTCCTTCAAGCCAAGCAGATGATCCTGCTTGCCCTGGATGGCGGCGTCGGTGAGCACCTTCGTGGTCTCCTGGAACGATGCTGCGGAGATGAAGCTCTCCGTGGACAGCGAAGCGGACGTGATGCCCAGCAGCACGGGTTCGGACATTGCCGGCTCCGCATCGTGGGCTTCGATCAGCTTCTTGTTCTTCTTCTTGTATTCGACGTTGAGTTCCTTCACACGCTTCTTTTCGTGCAGCGTGTTGATCTTCAGCTTGGAGTCGCCCTTGTCGGTCACAAACACCAGTCCGTCCATCTTCGCGTTCTCTTCTTCGAACCGTATTTTTTCCACATAATCGTCTTCGAGGAAATGCGTGTCGCCTGCATCGGTGACGCGCACCTTCTGCATCATCTGGCGGACGATGATTTCGATATGCTTGTCGTTGATCTTCACGCCCTGCATGCGGTACACTTCCTGGATCTCGTTCACCAGGTATTCCTGCACCGTGCTGGTACCCTTGATGCGCAGGATGTCGTGCGGATCGATGGCGCCGTCGGACAATCGCTCGCCGCTGCGTATCGTATCGTTGTCCTGCACGAGCAAATGCTTGCCGACGGGGATAAGATACGTCACGCGGTTCGTGTCGTCGCCGTTGGGCGGATACACGTACACCGCGCGCGAGCCGCGTTTCTGGTCGCCGATCTTCACCGTGCCGTCCACTTCAGACACAATCGCGGGATCTGCGGGTGAACGGGCTTCGAACAGTTCCGTCACACGGGGCAGGCCGCCTGTGATGTCGCGTGTTTTGCCGATGTCGCGGGGGATCTTCACGAGCACCGTGCCGGCCTCGATCTCCTGGCCGTCGTCGATCATGATATGCGCGCGCGTCGGGATGATGTAGCTGGCCAGTTTCACTCCGGCCTTGTTCACGACCCAGATTGCGGAGCTGAGCGTTTTGTCTCGCGAATCGATGACGACCTTCTGGATATGTCCGGTCTGTTCATCGGGTTCTTCCCGGAACGTCACATTTTCGATCAGGTCTTCGTACTTGATAGTGCCGGAGATCTCGGAAATGATCGTGGCGTTGTACGGATCCCATTCGTAGATGAGCTGTCCTTTTTTCACATGGCCGCCGTCAGGCACCTGGAGGATCGCACCGTAGGGAACATCGTATTTCGTCAGCACGCGGTTGTCCGCGTCGACAACGAGCACGAGCCCGTTGCGCCCGAGGGCGATGAGACGCATTCCTTCGTCTGTGTTGACCGTAATGAACTTGATGCCGTCATACTGCAGCGTGCCGTCGAATTTCGAGGAGATCTGCGACTGTGCCGCAATCATGCTGGCCGTGCCGCCCGTATGGAACGTGCGGAGCGTCAGCTGCGTGCCAGGTTCGCCGATGGACTGCGCCGCGACGATGCCGACGGTTTCGCCGACTTCCACGATCTTGCTTGTGGTCAGGTTGCGTCCGTAGCATTTGCCGCACACGCCGCGTTTGGCTTCGCATGTGAGCACCGAGCGGATCTCGACTTCTTCGAGGGCCGAATCGGAGATCGCCTGCGCGACATCCTCGTCGATGATATCGCCCGACTTCACGTAGAGAACGCCCGTAGCGGGATCTTTCACATCATGCACCGCAACGCGTCCCACGATGCGTTCGGCGAGCGGTTCCTTAATGTCTTCTCCCTCTTTCAAGGGCCCGGTGAGCACGCCGCGGAGCGCTCCGCAATCGACGGAGGTGATAATGGCATCCTGCGCCACATCGACCAGGCGGCGCGTCAGGTAGCCCGCGTCAGCCGTCTTCAGCGCGGTATCGGCCAAGCCTTTACGCGCACCGTGCGTCGAGATGAAATATTCGAGGAT
Source organism: uncultured Ignavibacteriota bacterium (assembly GCA_903884005.1). Taxonomy (GTDB): domain Bacteria; phylum Bacteroidota; class Ignavibacteria; order UBA10030; family UBA8401; genus CAISDA01. The sequence continues at coordinate 51,116 of CAISDA010000046.1, forward strand.
CGAGAGGCCCTCGCGGAAGTTCGAGATGATCGGGTTTTCGATGAGTTCGCCTGTGGCGCCCGTCATCGATTTTTGCGGCTTGGCCATCAACCCGCGCATACCGGCGAGCTGGCGAACCTGTTCTTTCGAGCCGCGCGCGCCCGAATCAATCATCATATAGAGCGAATTGAATCCTTCTTTGGACGTCTGCAGCGATTCGAAGAGCCGTTCCGCGACACGGTTTGTCGTGCGCGTCCACAGATCGATCACCTGATTGTACCGTTCGCCGTTGGTAAGCACGCCGTTCTGGTACCGATTTTCGATCGTGTCGACTTCTTTCTGCGCTTTCTTGATCAGTTCTTCTTTTTCCTTCGGGATCGTGACGTCTGCAACGCTCACCGAGAGTCCGCCCTTCATGGCGTAGGTGAAGCCCAGCGTCTTCATGTCGTCGAGGAACCGCGCGGTGCGCAGGTTGCCGCACTTGCGGAACGCAATGGCGATGATCTGCACAAGGCGCTTCTTGCTCAATAATTCGTTCAGGTATCCGAGTTCCTCGGGGACAATCTTGTTGAAGATCACACGTCCCGTTGTTGTCTCGATCATTTTTCCCCGCACACGGACTCTGATACGCGCGTGCAGCGCGAGTTTGTTCTCGTTGTGTGCGATGACGACTTCCTGTTCCGAAGAGAAGTTCATGCCTTCGCCCTGCGCGGCCGTGCGTGATTTCGTCAGATAGTAGCAACCGAGCACCTGATCCTGCGTCGGCGTCACGATCGGCGCGCCGCTGGCGGGTGACAGAATATTATGGCTCGAGAGCATGAGCACACGGGCTTCGAGCTGCGCGTCGTACGACAACGGCACGTGCACCGCCATCTGGTCTCCGTCGAAGTCGGCGTTGAACGCCGTACAGACCATCGGATGGATGCGAAGCGCCTTGCCCTCAACAAGCACGGGCTGGAAGGCCTGGATGCCGAGGCGATGCAGCGTAGGGGCGCGGTTCAGGAGCACCGGGTGCCCGTCGATAATGTGTTCAAGAATTTCCCAGATCTCCTGGCCCTTCTTGTCGACCATCTTCTTCGCGCTCTTCACGGTCTTGGCGACGCCGCGTTCGATAAGCTTGCGGATGATGAACGGCTTGAAGAGTTCGACGGCCATGTCCTTCGGAAGGCCGCACTGATGCAGCTGCAGTTCCGGACCGACCACGATCACCGAACGTCCCGAATAATCGACGCGCTTGCCCAGCAGGTTCTGACGGAAGCGTCCCTGTTTTCCCTTGAGCATATCGGAAAGGGATTTCAACGCGCGGTTATTGTCCGAGCGCACGGCGTTCACACGACGCGAATTGTCGAAGAGCGAATCGACGGCTTCCTGAAGCATGCGCTTTTCGTTGCGCAGGATGACTTCGGGCGCCTTGATGTCGATGAGCCGTTTCAAGCGGTTGTTCCGGATGATCACGCGTCGGTAGAGATCGTTCAGATCGGATGTCGCGAACCGTCCGCCTTCAAGAGGCACCAGGGGACGAAGTTCGGGAGGGATCACCGGAACGACGTCGAGCACCATAAAGTCGGGCCGATTCACCGGGCCGTTCTCGTTTTCGCGGAACGCTTCGATGACGCGGAGGCGTTTCAGGTGATCGGCTTTTTTCTGCGCGGGCATTTCGCCGGTTTTCACTTCGGCGCGCAGCTTGGCGGAAAGGAATTCGACATCGACGCGTTTCAGCAGATCCTTGATGGCCTCGCCGCCGATCTTCGCGATGAATTTCCGCGGATCGTCGTCTTCCAGGTCCTTGTTCTTTTCAGGAAGCGTGTTGAGAATTTCGAAATACTGGTCTTCGGTAATGAGATCTTTTTCCTGAAGGCCGGTGGAACCCGGATTGATCACCACATAGGATTCGTAGTAGATGATGCGTTCGAGGTCCTTGTTCGTGATGCCGAGCACGTATCCGATCTTCGAGGGAAGCGACCGGAAATACCAGATATGCACGACAGGAACGGCAAGCCCGATGTGCCCCATGCGTTCGCGGCGCACGCTTTTTTGCGTCACTTCGACGCCGCAACGGTCGCAGATGATGCCCTTGTAGCGGATGCGCTTATACTTGCCGCAGTGGCATTCCCAATCGCGGGTCGGCCCGAAGATCTTCTCGCAAAACAGACCGTCCTTTTCCGGGCGGAAGGAGCGATAGTTGATCGTTTCCGGCTTGGTCACCTCGCCATAGGAGCGCGACAGGATCGCATCGGAGGATGCGAGGCTGATGGTGATCCGTGTATAATTTTTCTTTTTTTGTGAATCGAATGTTGTATAAGGCATACGCCTGGTCTCCATTGTCAATCAATTTTAATCTCAAGGCCCAATCCCTGCAGCTCGCGCACAAGCACGTTGAAGGACTCGGGAATATTGGATTCGGGAAGATTGTCGCCCTTGACAATCGCCTCGTACACCTTAGCACGACCGACCACGTCGTCCGACTTCACTGTCAGCATTTCCTGGAGCACATGCGACGCGCCGTATCCCTGGAGCGCCCAGACTTCCATTTCTCCGAAACGCTGACCGCCGAATTGCGCCTTGCCGCCCAGGGGCTGCTGCGTAATGAGCGAGTACGGTCCGATGGACCGGGCGTGGATCTTGTCGTCGACCAAGTGGGAGAGCTTCAGAATGTAGATGATGCCGCAGGTGACTTCCTGGTCGAACTTCTCGCCGGTGCGTCCGTCGAACAGCACGCTCTTCGAATCCGGATTGAGGTTCGCACGTTTCAGTTCTTCCTGCACATCTTCCCAGCTGGCGCCGTCAAAGATCGGCGTCGAATATTTTACGCCGAGCTCTTTGCCCGCCCAGCCGAGCGCCGTTTCGAACAGCTGCCCGAGGTTCATACGGGACGGCACGCCGAGCGGATTGAGCACAATGTCGACCGGCCGGCCGTCGGGCATAAACGGCATATCTTCCTGCGGCACGATGGCCGCAACGACGCCCTTGTTGCCATGGCGTCCCGCCATTTTGTCGCCGACGGAAAGTTTGCGTTTTTTTGCGACGTATACTTTTGCCAGCTGCACAATGCCCGGCGGCAGTTCGTCGCCGAGTGTGATCTTGTTCTTCTCGTGCTTATAGGCTTCTTCGAGATGATTGAGCGCCTCGAAGTAATTGTCGTAGATTTTCTGAATGAGCGTGTTCTTCCGTTTTTCCTCGACCCAATCGGCGCGATAGTTCAACTGCGCCAGGTTTGAGTTGTCGGAAAACGTATCTTCCTTGAACATGACTCCGCTGCGATAGACGACGTTGCCGTCGATATCGCGCACGCCGGTCGATTTTTCCTCGCTCAGCAGAAGACCGAGTTTGCGTCCGAGCTTTTCGAAGTGGTCATGGATCTGTTTCTTGTGGTCCTTTTCAAGCTGGTCGAGACGTTTCTTGTCGTCCTTCTTCGTGTCCGCGTCCTTTTTCTTGCGGCTGAAGAGCTTTGTGGAAATGACGATGCCCTTCATGCCCGGAGGCGCTTTGAGCGATGCGTCTTTTACGTCGCCCGCTTTGTCTCCGAAGATCGCCTTCAGGAGTTTTTCCTCGGGGGTCGGATCGGTCTCGCCTTTCGGCGTGATCTTGCCGATGAGGATGTCGCCTTCCTTCACTTCCGCGCCGATGCGTATGATGCCGTTTTCGTCCAGATCCTTCGTGGCCTCTTCGCTGACGTTCGGAATTTCACGCGTGAGTTCCTCTTCGCCGCGCTTCGTATCGCGCACCTGCAGTTCGAACTCTTCGATGTGGACGCTGGTATAGACGTCTTCGGACACGATGCGTTCATTGATGATGATGGCATCTTCGAAGTTGTATCCGCGCCACGGCATGAATGCGACCATCACGTTCTGGCCGAGCGCCAGTTCGCCGTTCTGCGTTGCGCAGCCGTCAGCTAGGACGTCGCCTTTTTTGAAGCGCTGTCCCGGGATGACGATGGCTTTCTGGTTGATGCATGTATCCTGGTTGGTGCGGAAGAACTTGATCAGACGATACTCGACGCGTCGCTTGTCTTCAAAGCTGATCAGGGCTTCGGTATTCGTTTCTTCGATATCATAGAGGACGACGATTTTCTCGCCGTTCACGTTTTCGACGACGCCGGAGCGTTCGGCAAGCACGCAGGTGCGCGAATCGCGAGCTACCTTCTCTTCGAGCCCTGTGCCGACCACGGGTGCGTGGGGCCGCAGGAGCGGAACAGCCTGGCGCTGCATGTTCGAGCCCATCAATGCGCGGTTGGCATCATCGTGTTCGAGGAACGGGATCAATGCCGCCGCCGCGCTGACGATCTGCGTCGGGGCGATGTCCATGTAATTCAATTCATCGGGATTGCGGACCACGAAGTCGCCGCGGTGAAGAGCCGTGACGCGTTCCGCCGTGATGCGTCCCTTGTCGTCCATGGGCGTATTCGCCTGCGCGATCGTGAATTCGTCTTCCTGTTCGGCGTTGAGATATTCGATCTCGAGTGTGGCCTTGCCTTTTTTCACCTGGCGGTACGGCGTTTCGATGAAGCCGTACTCGTTCACGCGGGCATGGATGCACAGCGACGAGATCAACCCGATGTTCGGGCCTTCAGGCGTTTCGATCGGGCACAACCGGCCGTAATGCGTGTAATGCACGTCGCGGACTTCGAAGCCTGCGCGTTCGCGCGTGAGGCCGCCCGGTCCAAGGGCCGACATGCGGCGCTTGTTGGTGAGCTCTGCCAGAGGGTTGGTCTGGTCCATGTATTGCGACAGTTGGTTGGTGCCGAAGAACGCGTTGATGACGCTCGAAATTGTCCGGGCGTTCACGAGGTCCTGGGGCGAGAACGCCTCCTGATCGCGGATGTTCATGCGTTCGCGGATGGTGCGCACCATGCGGCTCAGGCCGACGTTGAACTGCGCCGAGACCTGTTCGCCCACGGTCTTCACGCGCCGGTTGCCCAAGTGATCGATATCATCGACGGACGCCTTGCCCTGCTGCATTTCGAGCAGGTAGCGGATGATCGCGATGATGTCTTCCTTCGTGAGCGTTGTGGTGGCAACGGGAATGTCCAACTTTAATTTTGCATTCAACCGATGACGGCCGACATCGCCGAGATCGTAGCGTTTCGGATTGAAGAACAGTTTGTCGATGAGGTTCTTCGCCGTGTCCAGGTCGGGAGCGTCGCCGCTTCGGAGCTGCCGGTAGATGGCCTCGAGGGCATCTTCTTCGCTGTGGACGGCATCTTTCTGAATCGTGTTGGCGATAACGGAACGGTTGCCGCTTTCTTCCGATTTCAGCAGCTTAATTTTTTTGACTTCCGCTTTTTTGATTTTTTTGATGGACTCGTCGTCGATCACCGCATCTTTGTTCAGGATGATTTCGCCGGTCTTCCGGTCCACGACATCGCCGCAGATGATGCGTCCCTTGTATTCCTTCAGGTCCACATCGGCGAGCTTCACTTCCTCCACGAGGCCGAAGAGGCCCATGATCTCGTCGTCCGAGGAATATCCCAATGCGCGCAAGAGCGTCGTCACGGGGAATTTCTTTTTCCTGTCGATATAGGCGTACATGACGTTCGAGATGTCGGTCGTAAATTCGACCCACGATCCGCGGAACGGAATGATGCGCGCAGAGAAGATGGGTGTGCCGTTCGGGTGAAACGATTCGCTGAAAAATACGCCCGGCGAGCGGTGCAGCTGGCTCACGATAACACGTTCGGCGCCGTTGATAATGAATGTGCCCCTGTCGGTCATGTACGGGAGATTGCCCAGGTACACGACTTCCTCTATCGTATCGGAATATCCCTCGCCGGTTTCGGCTTTGGTCGAAAGGCGCAGTTTGGCCTTCAGGGGAACGGCGAAGGTAAGTCCGCGTTCCTGGCATTCGCGCACGGTATATTTAGGTTTTTCCACATAATATTCCACGAACTCGAGAAGAAAATTTTCTCTCGTGTCCATGATCGGAAAATTCATCAAAAATACCTGCTGCAGTCCCTTATTCTTCCGCTTATGCGGAGGGATGCGTTCCTGAAGAAAATGCTCAAATGATTCGATCTGCACATTCAGCAAATCTGGATAATCGACGACGGTGGGAATTTTTGCGAATGAATAGCGCGAAGTGCGGGGATCCAATGTAGTGTTGGATTGGCTTTTCAAGTCAACCGCTCCTTAAGGTCACGTGACCTTAGAATTGTGAAAAAAACTTGTCTGTCAAAGATATCGGAGGCATACCCATAGCCCTCCGAGAAAATAATACACAAGCCGATAATGCTCGTTCTCTCAACGAGGAGTCATTACCGGCTTGTGTAGTCAGAATTTTTTGTCGCGAGCAATATATCTACGCAACATACGTTCCTTCAAAAAAGTTCTCGATAATAGAAACAGACTGAAGAGGAATTACTTCAATTCCACTTTGGCGCCCGCTTCTTCGAGTTCTTTCTTCAATTTATCGGCATCGGCCTTGTTCAAGCCTTCTTTGACCACTTTGGGTGCGCCGTCTACAAGATCCTTGGCTTCTTTCAAGCCGAGGCCTGTTGCTGCACGGACAACCTTAATGACATTGATCTTCTGTGCGCCGCCTTCTTTCAATTCGATGGTGAATTCGGTCTGGACTTCGGCTGCCGGAGCTGCCGGGCCTGCGGCTGCAACTGCGGCAACCGGGGCTGCTGCTGACACGCCGAATTTTTCTTCGAGGGCTTTTTTGAGTTCGACTGCTTCGAGAAGCGTCAATTTTTCGATTTTTTCGACTAATTCTTCGACTACTGACATTGTAGTGTCTCCTTAAGGGGTAATAGTTCTATGTGCAATCAATAATTTATGCGGCTTTTTGCTTCTCGATCGCGTCGATCACGCCGACAACGTCGCGGATGACCGCGTTGAGCACTCCGACTACGCCGCTGACCGGTGCGTCGATGCTTCCGAGTATGCTCGCAATTAACTCCGGGCGCGAAGGGATCTTGGCCAATTCGGCGAGTTTGGCGCCGTCAAAGACCTGGCCCTCGAGGACGCAGAGTTTTGAAATCAGTTTTTCGTTCTTTTCCTTGAACTTCTGGAGGATCTTTGCCGGGGCAGCGGCGTCTTTGTACGCAAATGCAATGGCGGTTGCGCCCTTCAGCGTCGGATAGACGGCTTCGTATCCCGAAACCTTTTCCAGCGCTTTTTTTGCAAGTGTGTTCTTGACGACTAAATATTCGATTCCGGCCTTCCGGAACTCGCTTCGAAGAATGGTGATCTTCTCGACGGAGATTCCCGTAAAGTCGGTAAAGAACATTCCCTGCGCTTTGGCGAATTTCTCTTGAAGCAAGGCGATAGCGTGTTCTTTTTCTGACCGTGTCATTGGTAACTATGCATATGTGTCGATGGTGAGAAGCTCCCGTTCATCACGGGCACCAATCAACGATGAGTATATGAGTGCGTAATTTTTTTGTCTTACATCTGAACAACAGAGCGATCGATGTGGACGCCGGGTCCCATGGTCGTCGAAATGGAGACGCTTTTAATGTACACCCCTTTCGAACTGGACGGCTTCATCTTTGCGATCGTTGCGAGGAACGCCTTGATGTTTTCAACCAACTTTTGTTTTTCGAAATTCGCTTTGCCGACAGTGGCATGAACAACGCCAGCTTTGTCGACGCGGAATTCAATTTTACCGGCTTTTACTTCCTTGACTGCGGAGGCGACATCGGCCGTGACCGTGCCGCTTTTGGGGTTCGGCATCAAGCCGCGGGGTCCGAGGATCTTGCCCAGCTTGCCGAGTTCTACCATTACATCGGGGGTGGCGACAATGACGTCGACATCAGCCCAGCCGGCCTTGATCTTGTCCAGATATTCCTGGAAGCCTGCAAAATCGGCGCCGGCGGCCAATGCTTCTTCGTCTTTCGGCGACTTCGCGATCACGAGCACGCGAACGTCCTTGCCGATACCGTGCGGGAGGGCGACGGTGCCGCGAATGGCCTGGTCTGCTTTTTTAGGATCTACACCGAGGCGGACAGCGATATCCATCGCCTCTGAAAATTTTGCGGATGCGGTGGTTTGCGCAAGCGCGACCGCTTCATCGATCGTTGCGTACATCTTTTTTGCATCGACTTTTTTTGCAACTGCTTTAAAACGTTTTGACTTTTTCATTGTTTTCGTCCTTGTTTCGGGCTTAGTGGTACGAACGCGGTGCGCCTGCGCATCGGCGCAGAGCACCGCTCCCACGTGAGACAATTATGCTTCGATGGTAATTCCCAAGCTTTTGGCTGTGCCTTCGATCATGCGCATGGCGGCTTCAACGCTGCCTGCGTTCAGATCGGGCATTTTCAGTGTCGCAATTTCTTCAAGTTGCAATTTCGTGACGCGCCCAACTTTATTGCGGTTCGGTTCGCCCGATCCCTTCGGGATCTTCGCGGCCTTCAGCAGCAGCACTGCCGCCGGCGGGGTCTTGGTGATGAACGTGAACGACTTGTCGGAGTAGACCGTGATGACGACCGGAATGATCATTCCGTTGTCCTTCTGGGTCTTCGCATTGAACTGCTTGCAGAACTCCATGATGTTGACGCCTTTTTGACCAAGCGCGGGGCCGACCGGAGGTGCGGGATTGGCTGCACCTGCGGGGATCTGAAGCTTCACATACCCAGTTATTTTTTTTGCCATAACATTCTCGTGTTAAAATTTTTTGTAAAAGCTATTATTTTTCGATTTCGACCTGGCCGAAGTCCAATTCCACCGGAGTCTTGCGGCCAAAGATGCTCACCATTACTTTGAGCTTCATTTTTTCTTCGTTCACTTCCTGAACAAATCCCGTGAAACTGTTGAAAGGGCCGCTGATCACCTTCACCGGCTCGCCGATGTGGAACGGCACTTCGATCTGTTCGCCCGACTCGCTCTTTTCCTGAATGCGCCCGATCAGCCGCTTCACTTCATCGGGCTGGAGGGGCTGCGGTTTGTCCTTTGTTCCGACAAAACTCAGCACCGACGGGGTGTTCAGTATCAAATGTTTGGTCTTTTCGTCCAGCACGGCCTCGATGAGGATGTAGCCGGGAAAGAAGTTCTTCGTCTTGCTCTTCTTCTTGCCGTCTTTTACCTCGAACACTTTTTCCTCGGGCACCAGCACACGCGTGATACGGTCCTGAAGGTTCAGGATGACCGTTTCATTATCGATTGCCAGCTTGACCTTGTTCTCGTGGCCGGAATAGGTGCGGACGACATACCATTTATGTTGCGCAGTTTTTTCCACGTATTAGAAGATCCCTTGCAACGCTTTGCTGACGATCGTGTCTACGACATAGACAAACGCGGAGATCAGGAGGCACACGGCCAGCACGACCATCGTGGATTCACGAAGTTCTGCCTGCGTGGGCCATGTCACTTTGCCCATCTCTTTGTAGACGTCATCAAAAAAATTAATGATTTTATCTTTCATCGGAAGAAGTCTTTCGCATGCCCGTTAGTGTGGTGGTAGCACGTGTGGAGGGACTCGAACCCCCAACCAACGGTTTTGGAGACCGCTACTCTACCAATTGAGCTACACACGTACAGAAAATTCGTTACTTCGTTTCTTTATGTATGACGTGCTTGTTGCAGCGCCTGCAATATTTTTTGTATTCCACGCGACCCGTTTGTTTTTTCTTGTTCTTGGTCGTTGTGTAATTTCGTTCTTTGCACGTTGTGCATTCTAACGTGATAATATCTCGCATGACTGTCTCCAAAAGAATAGAAACAACCGAAAGACGATATCGTCCTCCGGTTAACCGTTGTGTTGAGCGGGAGACGGGACTCGAACCCGCGACCAACAGCTTGGAAGGCTGTGACTCTACCAACTGAGTTACTCCCGCGTAACTCTTTTTTTTCTGTGCCGCCTGTACCGCTACAACAACATCCTGGAGCTTGCAATCGGGATTGAACCGATGACCTCTTCCTTACCAAGGAAGTGCTCTACC
>CAISDA010000047.1 GCA_903884005.1 uncultured Ignavibacteriota bacterium
GCTAACTCTGCAGCACTTGCACTTGGAAGGCAGCAAACAACCCAATCCGATTGCAGTGAAACCGGTTGATAAGATGGACATTTACAGCACCTTCGACTTTAGTGACGATATCCAGACTGCGCCTTGCGGCACCCGCGAACTTGACACACTCATGAAGATGAATGCCGAGCTGAATATCAAACGCATCTATTGGATCGATCATGGTGAACCCAGCCAAGGGTTCTGGAATGCCCTTGGCAATCGCTACTTCGTCGATGAATATATTGAGAAAACTTTCGCTGCGCTGGGCGACCACGTCAAGGCCGGCTGCGAAGCTGCGCATAACAACGGCATGGAGTTTTTTACCATTCTCAAGCCTTTCGACATGCATATTATGGGTGCAACCTATGCGTGGAATTCCGAGATGGCCCGTAAATACGGCAAAAAAAATGTCATGGACGGCCAAGCGGTGCTCAATCTGGATTTCCCGCTGGATCATCCCGAGCTTTGTGTCCGACGCCGTCATGCCGATCTTCGGCAGAATCCTCCGGCAAAATTCGTGGTCACGTCGCTGCTGCCTATTCCGGCTGGTACGTCGGTGCAATTATGGTACAGTGACGACAACGGCACCTATCGGACATGTGCTGCCGAAGTGCATGTAGATGGGCATCAAATTGTAATTGAAAATTTTGACGACAATCGATCTTTTTATGCGATTGAAACGCCGGGCCTGTGCGGTAATAACGGCATCTTCAACGAAGTGCAACATCTTGTCGCCATATACGATAAAGCGGGCAAACGTTTGGAAGGCTCATTCAGCTTTTCCCCGCGAAAATTTCCGAATCCGCAGATCCGTGTTAATCATCTGGACCACGGTCACAACGTCGTCTATGATTTCCGTAAAGACGGATTTTTCTTTGACTATATCAGTGGTATGCCGACCGGTGTCTATCCTGGTATTTCAGCCCGTATCCGCTGCGTAGCGTTGGATAATTCCTCCGGTGTTGTCGGCGTGACGTGTCGTACAAACAGTCATATCTCGGGCTGCATGTCTCCGGCACAGCCGCAGGCACGGCAATTCTGGTTCCAGCTCATTCAGCATGCCCTCGACTGCGATGTGGATGGTGTGGATATACGCATGAGCAGTCATCTCAATATTCTCGATTGGGACCAATACGGTTTTGAACAGCCTGTCGTCGATGCCTACAAAAAACGTTTCGGCGTGGACATACTTACCCAGCCTTACGATGCTAGGAATCTACGGATGATTCGCGGCGAGTTTTATATGGAATTCCTTAAGCAGGCCAGCGAGCTTGTACACCGGCATGGCAAAAAATTCAGTGTCCATGTCTGCGACATAATGGAAGGCACCCCTGATACTTCCACCGTAATGGAAATGCACTGGAATTGGCAAAATTGGCTTACCGCCGTGGCACCAGATGAAGTTACCTTCAAGGCCTTTGTGCCAGACGGCTACGACACACATTTCGGCCGTGAACTTATCGCCGCCTGCCGCCAAAAAAAAATCAAAGTTAATTTCTCGCCTTTCCTGCATGATTTGGATTATGCCGAAATCAGCGATATGTCCCGTTTCGGTTGCGACGCTTTCGTCATTTATGAAAACGCTACGGTATTCCGTCTCGAACATGACGGGACAATAACGGTGCTGCAACCGAAACTGATTGATGTTTTAAAAAAACTCAAATAGAAAAAGAAAGGTCATGACTATGGCATCAAAACGAAAATATTCGGCGATCCTCGGAAACTTGGGCAACACCCGTGACAGGTTCTGCGGCGGCTACAAGGACAATCCGTCCTCGCTGGAAATGCTCAAGCGCGCGGCAAAAATAGAAGGGATTACCGGAATCGAACTGGTCGGCACGTGGGACATAAGGCCCGATAACGTCAGAGAAATGAAAACCGCTCTTGGCGATCTTAGTTTCAAATGTGTTTCCATCATCCCTGACCTGTTCGCCGACAAGCTTTGGCGGAATGGCAGTCTTTCCAGTAGAGAGCGGTCGGTCAGAAACAAGGCGATGGATTATCTGCGGATAATGTGCAGCATCTCTGAAGAGATGGAATGCCGGATCATCAACCTCTGGCCTGGTCAGGACGGCTACGATTATCCACTGCAGGGAGATTTTCTGAATGAAAGGAAATACCTCACCGAAAACATCGCATCAATTGCTGCCGAGTTTCCGCAGCTTAAATTCGCCCTTGAGTATAAGGCAAAAGAGCCGCGTACCCACTCTTATCTCGCCCGCATGGCGGACACTCTGCTTGTCTGTCTCCAGACCGGATGCGACAATGTGGGAGTCACTATCGATACCGGGCATGCTTTTCTCGGCGGAGAAAATGTCGCTGAATCCGTTGTCCTAGCCAAACAGGCTGGCGACAAACTTTTCCACATGCACTTCAACGACAACTACAGGTCCTGGGACGACGACATGATTGTCGGTTCGATTCACAGTATTGAATATATAGAGTTGCTCTACTGGCTTGACAAATGCGGATACGACGGATGGTTCTCGATGGATCAGTATCCGTACCGAGAAGACGCCACAGGAGCCATTTCAGAATCAGTGAATTGGCTTAAGAAATTTGACTCTGTCTTAACAAACAACCGTAATGCCATTAAAAACGCCGTAAAGGAGGGCGATGCCGTTAAAACATCAAAACTTATGAGGGAATTGATTTTTTAAGTTTTCAACAGTTTACAAAGTATACCAAGGAGATTTATGCACAAAA
>CAISDA010000048.1 GCA_903884005.1 uncultured Ignavibacteriota bacterium
GACCATCGTCTGTTACCATGCGGGATATTTGTTAGGTGGTCGGGGAAATAGGGCTAGAAATAAGGGTATATGAACTCGCCTATTGACATAATGTCATATATGGGTGTATAATTGTTGTAGTTACAACATTGAAAATATGAGGTTTCAGACGTGAAATTGAGGCCGTTTATTTTATTTAAATATGCGAATGGTTTCAGTTTCGCGTCTGATTACACACTGATAAGCACTCGGGTTCTCCGCGTGGCGGAGACGAAGAGATGACACAGTCACTATGATGATGCGATTATGTTATGAATAAGAACACTGCAACTCCAGGTATGTGTCTATCGGCTGGCGCACGGTTTGCGACGAAACTCGGTTCCATCGAGGCTCCACATGATCTCGTGGATGCTTTTCTCAAAGAGGGGGATAGTCACCCCTTCTATCAAGCCATCATCGAATACTTCGCTTCGAAACCGTCAGTCATTCAAGATCTCACGCCCTGGACTGTCTCGGCACTCATGAATTGGCGTGACTTCTACCAAAAGTATTTTGGTATCGATCTCGACACGACCTCAATCCGTATTCCGGAGAAGGTGAACGGTTTTGATCGGCTGGTCGTTATAGCCAAGGGTGTCCGTCTCAATCAGGTCTGGAATATCTACAAGGATCGTGAGATTCCGACCTGGCAATGGTGGAGCGGTTCACTCGAAAATGCCATGCAAGAGTCTGAACGTGGCTCCGTCAAGCGGAGCTATGCATTCTGGGTCCGTGACAGTCAGGAAGCGGACGATGAGATGAAGAATATTTCCGCCGAGATGATTGCTAATGGCGAGGAGAAGATCGACGTCGAGAACCTGCTCGAGCGTCTTGTTCACGGACTCAAGTTCTGGGATGAGACCAAAAAACATCTCGATGTGAACAACATCACCTTGTGTGCCTCTTCGCGCTATGCCGATGGCCTTGTGCCGTTCGTGGGCCGCCTCGACGGCAGCCGCGTGTTCGTCGGCGGGTACGATCCGTCGTATCGGTACTCGTGCTTGCGCGCCCGTCAGGCAGTTCGTTAACTAGTACCTTGCAATCTTTTTCACTCGGCGCAGAGCTTGTCTCTGCGCCGAATTTTCGTATAGAATACACATGGCTGTAAAATTGGTCGCCACCGTAATGACGATAACAATTTGCCAATGTCTAGAAACTGCCTGTCTCTTTTTATACTATGATTAAAGTACCCCAAGTAGGACACAGAGGATCTTGATGGAAGAGGAAGGTTCTCGGAGATACGGACGAAAGGAGACAGCAGGTCGCGCTATGCCGATGGCAATGTGCCGAACGTGAACCGCAACGACGACAGCAACGTGAACGTCGACAGGTACAATCCGTCGAATCGGAACTCGAACTTGCGCGCCCGTCAGAAGTTTCTCGCAATCAAAGGAGCCGATTTTGATCAGGCTCCTTTTGCGTTTGCGACCGTCGGATAGTGTCGGCAATCCAATTACTCACATCCTTAGAAATATCAACGAGTTGTTGCGATATTCCTAAGTAAATCTTTTCGTCGATAATTCCCAGTTCAAATTCTGTGCGAATCAAATTTTGTAGGAGCGATGCTTTTATTCTGGCGGTCTCCAAAGGTTTCAATTTCGTCGGTCTTGGGGTGAAAGCTGCTTCAATCGTCGAAGAAAATAATGAAAGCGACAAATTCTCGACATTTTGATGGATCCCTAATTTGTCGCGCTTGGATAGTTTGTGGCCTATGGTATAAATATCCTTATGCAAGAACCTGACTTTATGAATGACAGGCGGAGTGTTATCGGGGGGGGGGGTGTCCATAGTTGTGATTATTATGATGTAATTTCGACTGATAATTTATTTTTTGCGTGGGAAGAATTCAGCTATGGAAAACATTCAAACAAAGAAGTGGCTAAGTTCGAGCCGTGCTTAGAGGGAAACCTCTTTCGACTTCATGAGCTTCTCTCAAACGGTGCTTGGCGACCAGACCCTTACAAAGTATCAGTGATCCAAGACCCGAAGAAGCGAACCATTCATGCCGCTAGTGTTCGCGACAGGGTACTTTATCAAGCATTGTATCGCAAATTATATCCTATTTTCGATAGGTCATTTATTCATGATGTCTATTCTTCGCGTGATCTTAAAGGAACACATGCTGGTGTAAAACGATTTGCAATTTTCGCCAGTAAAGTCTCGCGTAATCATACACGTCCGGCATTCGCGCTCAAATGTGACGTCAGGAAATTCTTTGATTCGATTGATCACAATATTTTAATGCTGTTGATTTCTAGTAAGATTGCGGACAAAAAATTGGCGGACTTCGTAGCATCTGTTATCAACTCATTTCATCATACGCCTGGAAAGGGATTACCGCTCGGTAATGTCACCAGTCAGTTGTTCGCGAATATTTACATGAATGAATTTGATCAGTTAGCGAAACATAAGCTCAAAGCGAAGTATTACATTCGATATTGTGACGATTTTGTAATCTTGGATAACTCATTATCATGGCTGGAAAGCCTCATACCAATAATTTCCACTTTTCTTTGGGAAAAACTAGCGCTTCATCTTCATCCGTCCAAAGTTGAAATTCGCAAACTTCATAATGGTGTAGATTTTCTCGGTTATGTCTCTTTGCCGCATTATGCCGTACTTCGTACCAGGACAAAGAACAGAATGTTGAGAAAGATTCGCGAGGCAAAACGTTTACGTGATTCTGGTGCTATAAGTACAAAACGATTTATGAACATAGTCGCTTCATATACCGGCATGCTTAAACACTGTAAAAGGAAGAAGATTCTAGAGCAAATAAAGGCAATAATATGTTAGACTATTTTTATGAAAACTATCATCCTCGACGGCAA
>CAISDA010000049.1 GCA_903884005.1 uncultured Ignavibacteriota bacterium
CAGCGATGAGGAAAACGATCGGGATGGAAGAAATTGCAACAATAAGCGAGATGAAGGTGGACTAAATCATGAAACATGCAGGCGTACGGGAAGGGGAATTATAATTGTCGTTTAAAGGGAAATATAATTGACGTTGATCACCGGTGAAACGATACTTCCCCCAATAGAGTCCATCGGCACAATTATAATGATTCGCATGGGAGAGCGGAGGATGTCCGATGTAGGCAATGAATTTTTCCCCCGAAGTCCTGCAAAAAATTATGGCCGAAGGAAATCGGATCGTGAAGGAGAACGGTTTATTCGTCCATCGGATCAATTATACCGATCATTTTTCGCATTCCGACAAATCAATATCCGCCCTGAATTTTCTTCAATATTCCGACGGCGAATGGGACAAATATGCGGGGAACCGCTATATGTATATGAATCGGCTGAGGCACGACGACTACATCGGTTTGTTCCAATCGGCTGGGCATCGCATCGTGGCGGAATACCCCGATGTCGATCGCCAATTGACTGACCTGTTACAACATGGAAGCGTGCGATTGAACGAACGATTCAGAGAAAAGTCACAAGAGGTGCTTTCAACGACGGGAGCATGGATCGTATCACAGAAAAAAAAATATACATAGCGAACCGCTTACCCTTCCCTCCCTAATGCTCTGCCAATTTCCAGTAACTGTATATTTCCGCAATGCAATTTCTGAAAATGCTATTTCAGAAAACCGCTTGTCAATGCCTGCAGGAATTGCTATCTTTATTATGCGATACTTTATGCATTGATGCATGTAAAACACGCTTTGAAGCGCGTATGGCGCCATTTTGCACTCTGCACGATCGAACCGGGTATGCTTCGGCAGACTCGGTAATAATAGACTATGGACCAATTTTTTTCATTTCTTTTTGTGTAACGTTTCCATGAGCAAGAGCGTTGTAGTCGTAATGATCATCCTCATATTGCAGTCCGCCTTCTGTGCACAGGCCCAATCCACGCGGGGGGTCCTTCAGGGAACGCTGCGCTCGGCCGAATCGCATGAAGCGGTCTACGGCGGCATCATCGTTATCGTCGGATCCACCCTCGGCGGGGTCACAGACACCGCGGGCAATTTCAGTATCGCCGGCATCCCGGCAGGCACGTACCAGATACGCGCCTCGGCGCTCGGGTACGCACCGCGCATCGTGCGCGACGTCCCGCTCCGCGCCGGAGAGTCGACCTGTCTGGACATTGTCTTGAACGAACAATCCATTCAGGCGGGCGAAGTGCTCATCTCCGGCACCAAACTCACAGACGCCGCGGCGCTCCCCCAAAGCATCCATTACGTCGAATATAAGGAGATGCATAACACGGCCGGCGCGTTCGACGATGTTGTGCGCACCGTGTCCATCCTTCCCGGCATGGCGCAGATGAAGCCCGAGCATAACGATCTTTTCGTGCGCGGCGGCTCTTCCACCGAAAATTTATTCCTCATAGACAACATCGAAGTCGCCAACATCAACCACTTCGGCTCGCAGGGTTCGAGCGGCGGCACCATGAGCTTCATTAATTTCGAGTTCATCGAGAACCTTACGTTCTCCAACGGAGGCTTCGGCGTCCAATACGGCGACAAACTCTCATCCGTGCTCAAGCTCAGCATGCGCAACGGACGCACGGACCGCCAGCGCGGCAAGGCGACGATCTCCGCAACAATGGCCGGACTGAATCTCGAGGGACCGATCAAGGGCGAATCGTCCTATCTGTTTTCCGTGCGCAGAAGCTATCTCGACCCCGTCTTCAAATACTACGGCTTCGGATTCATCCCCATCTTCTGGGACTTCCTCGGCAAGGCGAATTTCCAGATCGACCGTTACAACACCATCGAGCTCTTGGGCGTCGCCGCGATCGACCGCATGGCGGTCAACAACGTGACCGACCAGAACCGCTACGACAACGAACGGATGATATTTAGCGACCAGAATTTCATCGCAGGAGGCGTCACATGGCGGCATGGATTCGAGAACGGAACATTCACGCTCACCGGACGCAAGTCGTACGGCGATTACAATTATAACCAGACCGCCACGACGTTCAAGTCGAAATTCATCAACATATCGTATGAGGATGAAACCTCGCTCCGCGCCGACGCCGAAGTGCGCGCGGGCGCGTCCACAACGCTCTCGGCCGGAGGCGATGCGCGTCTCATCCAGTTGGACAGCCGCATGGTCGCGTCCGTGACCGTCACCGGATTCACTGAATTTCCGAAAACGATCCCCGTCGACACCGCGCAGCGCACCTCGGCATCGAAAGCGTCAGCATACGCACAGGCCTCGCAGACCATCGGCCGATGCATCATCACGCTCGGCGCGAGAGCAGATTATTTCAGCATGATCCGCAACCAAACAGTGGTCTCGCCGCGCGCGTCTTTCGCCTACCTGCTTTCGGCCGCAACCAAATTCACGCTGAGCGCCGGCATGTTTCACCAGGCGCCGTCATACATCTGGCTCATGACAAATCCATATAATAGCGTATTGAACCATCTCGCCATGAGACAATATGTGGCGGGCGTCGAACACTTCCTCACGCCCGATCTGCGCGTGAGCGTCGAAGCCTACCAAAAAGAATATTCAAACTACCCGGTCAGCATCACACGGCCGTATATGGTCATGGCAAACGCGGGCACGGACGTCACGGATATCGCGGAGGCGTACATCGCATTCGGGCTCGATTACCTCGGCAGCCTGGGCAAGGGCACAACGCGCGGCATAGACATACTCGTCGAAAAACGACTGTCCGAACTCCCCCTCTACGGCCGCCTCGGCATCAGCATCAGCGAAGCGCACTTCACCGCGCTCGACGGCGTCAGCCGTTATGGCAGCAACGACCAGCGGCTCATCGTCAATGTGGGAGCCGGATACATCTTCAATGAGAAATGGGAAGTCACCTCCACATTAAAATATTCCTCCGGCAGGCCGTATTCCCCCGTCGGCATCACAAGTTATTATCAGCGAACGAGTACGTATTACAATACGGCGCGGACGGACGCCAACCATCGCATGGATCTGCGCATTTCGCGCCGATGGGATACGAGCCCGATCGTGCTTGTGAGCTATATCGACATACAGAATCTTTATAACAGGCCGTGGCGGGACATCCCTTTTTACAGCGACAGGAATCACGACATGGAAATACCGAATTCAACGGGCATCGTCCCGTCGGTCGGCATCACCGCCGAATTTTAATTTTGTAGGGCGAGATGGTATCTCGCCCGCACCGCGAAGCGGTGCACTTTACCTATACATATCACGGCCGCAGTAACCAGTGCCAATCGGCCCCGTACGTTTTGTAGCTTTTTTTTCCCTTTGATTGATGATATGAAGTATCGAAACGGCTCGGCCCTTATTATTATTTTTTTCTGTTCAACATCGCTGGTGTTGTCTCAGCTCAATACGGCGGCGCAGCCGGTTCGCGTCCCCGTTGCCCCCGCGCGCGCGCTTGTAACCGCATCGCCTCACGTGCTCTCAACAACAGCATCGCCTCACGTGCTCTCAACAACCCCGGCGTCGAACGCCACCGACGCGGCATTATCTGCCGGCATCAGCGCCCAATTCGACGCCGCCATGAATCCCTCCACACTCAACCAATCGAGCGTGACACTCTACGGCGAGCGGTCGGGAAGGCACACAGGCACCGTCGCATACAATGCCGGGTCAATGACCGTCTCTCTCTCCCCCTCGAAGAATTTTGTGTACGGCGAGACCATGCAGGCCACTGTCACACCCGCCGCCTCAACACTCTCTTCAGGCACACCGCTTGCGTTCGGCCATTCATGGAAATTCACGACCGGTGTAACGTACGGCACAGGCGACTTCAGCGCGCCGAGGGTGAATTATTCGGGCAGCGCACAGCCGGCCGCCGTTGCAGGAGGAGACTTTAACGGCGACGGGTATACAGATTTTGCAGCCGCGGGAACCGCGGGCATTGTCGAAATATTTTTCAATACAAAGCACGGCACCTATGCCTCAGCCGGCACATTCAGCACCGGCGGATCGGGCGGCACGCCCGCTGCCATCGCGGTGGCTGATGTGAACGGAGACGGATTTCCTGATATCGTCACGCTCAATCCATCGTCGAATTCCGTCAGCGTCTCATTCAACAACGGGGCCGGAAACTTCAATCCATCCGGATCGTACTCGGCCGGATCCGCTCCGAGCGCAGTGTGTATCGCGGACCTGAACAACGACGGCGCGCCGGATATCGCCGTGACCAACAGCGGAAACAATACGGTAACATTACTGAAGAATAACGGCGCCGGGTCGTTCAGTCTCATGCAAACGGTCACAGTCGGCGCCGGCCCCAGCGGTATCGTACTTGAAGATTTTAACAACGACGGCGCCATCGATGCGGCAGTGTGCTGCAAGAGCGCGAACAAGGTGATGCTGCTTAAAAATACGGCCGGCGTGTTCGGCGTCGATACGAGTTACTCTGTCGGCACGGCGCCGGTTGCCATCACGGCATTCGATTTCGACAGGGACGGATACTGCGATTTTGCCGTGGCAAATTCGGGATCCAACGACGTCTCCATCTTTCTCAACAATAATCTCGGCCGCTTCATCGGTCCCGGCGTTGTCACGCTCGGTGCACTGCAGCCTGCCGCGCTCTGCGGCAATGATTTCGACGGAGACGGGGATATCGACCTGGCTGTCACATGCACCGGCTCGAATAAAGTGGTCATCATGCAGAACAATGGATATTCATTCCCCACTGTCACACTGATACCCACGGGGAACGTTCCCTCCGGCATTGCCTCGTTGGATGTGAGCGGCAGGTATGGAATCATGGATCTGCTGGTCGCCAACACTGCCGACGGCACAGTCTCCCTCTTGAAAAATAAATTTTTCGGCCCTCCACCCGCCGAATTGACGTCGCAGTCGTCATCGCTCACGTTTCCCGGAACGGCAATTGGTGGCGCGAGCGTCGCTCACATCCGCCTCTATGCTTCGATCACGCCGCTGCAGATCGATTCGGCCAGGTCACTGTCCGGCCGGTTCACATCCGGTCACACATTCCCAATCGCGCTCGCGTCGTACGACAGCGTCGATCTGCCCGTCACATTTTCGCCGAATGCATTCGGAACATCCTCCGACGCCGTCACCATTTATTCATCGGCAGGCTCGCTGGCAATCGCCGTGCAGGGAACATCCCCGCTCCCCTCGATCGCGGTTTCGGCAACGGCACTCTCATACGGCAACAGTCTGCTCGAAGTTGCGGCAACACGCACGCTCGTCATAAAAAATTCTTCAGTCAACACGCTTTCGCTCGATTCGGTCTACACGAAAACACGCTGGTTCACAAGTTCGATCGTCAAAGCCGCCGTCAATGGAACCGATTCCCTTGCCATCACCGTGAGCTTCACACCTGACGCGTTCCAGGCGTACACGGACACGCTCATCATACTCAACAACTCGACGTCGAAACGCATCGCGCTGCCGCTCACGGGCAATTCTCCCGCCCCGGTATTGACCCTTTCCACGCAAAGCATCTCGTTCGGCAGCGTGAAGCAGGGCACTACGGCACGCAAAGACATCGTGCTCGCGAACACGTCGTTCAACACCATCACCATAGACTCGATCTCACTCGGCGCGAAATCGATGTATGCCGCGGCGCCCGCGCTGCCGGCATACCTGGAGACGAACGATTCCATGACAGTGACAGTCGCATTTACACCGGCCTCGTTCGGAACCTTTCCCGATATTGTAAAGATCTATTCAACAGCGGGCATGCAAACGGTCAGCCTGGACGGCTCTTCCCCGGTCCCGGCGATCGCGCTTTCGGCAAACGCATTTGCATACGGCGACTGCCTGCGCGGAACCGCGACCGCACGCACGCTCGTTATAAAAAATTCTTCGCTCAACGCGCTCTCGCTCGATTCCGTCTACACGAAAACACGCTGGTTCACTAGTTCCATCAGTAAAGGCTCGGTAAACGGAACAAGCAATGCGATCGGTACTATAACCAGCAATGGCACCGGCACCGGCAGAAGAACCGTCAATGGATTGTTCAACGGTAACAGTGAGGAAACTGCGAATGGAACTGGCGGCAATGCCGATTCTCTTACGCTCACCGTGTCCTTCACGCCCGATGCGTTCCAGACGTATACGGACACGCTCATTGTGCTGAATAATTCAAATACGCGGCGGATCGCGCTGCCGCTCACAGGCAATTCCCCCGCCCCGGTGTTAACGCTCTCCGCCCAGAGTCTCTCGTTCGGCAGCATGAAACTGGGAACTTCAACACGCAAAGACATCGTGCTCAGGAACTCGTCGTTCAACACCATCACTGTCGACTCGATCACCGTCGGCGCGAAGTCGATGTATGCGCTTTCTTCTGTGCCTGGATCAGCTTCGCCGATAACTATGAAGACGAACGATTCCATCACAGTCACCGTCGCATTTGCTCCCACGGCATTCGGGACATTTACCGATACCGTACGCGTCTATTCAACTATCGGCAGGCAGACAGTCAGCGTGGACGGAGCATCCCCGATCCCCGCAATCGCACTTTCGTTGAATGCGCTTACATTCGGCGACTGCCTGCGCGGAGTGCCGACATCACGCACGCTCGTTGTAAAAAATTCTTCACTCAACGCGCTCTCACTCGATTCCGTCTACACGAAAACGCGCTGGTTCACCAGTTCTATCGTCAAAGCCGCCGTCAACGGAACCGATTCACTTATGCTCACCGTTTCGTTTACGCCCGACGCGTTCCAGGCGTACGCAGACACGCTTATTCTACTTAATAACTCGACGTCCAAACGCATCACGCTTCCGCTCACGGGCACCTCTCCCGCCCCCGTACTGGCGTTTTCCGTACAGAGCATCTCATTCGGCAGCGTGAAAGTGGGCGCCACTTCGCGCAAAGAAATTCGGCTTATCGATACGTCGTTGAATATCGTCACCATCGATTCCATTGCGATCTCAACACATTCGGCGTTCACAGTCAGTGCGCAGCTGCCGGTTGTCCTGAAGGCAAACGACACGCTGAAGGCCGCGGTGGTATTCACGCCCGATTCGGCGAAACACTACACGGATACGGTGATCGTTTATTGCTCCACACTGAATGCAGTCGTAAAAATTGCGCTCTCCGGAGTCGGAGACAACAGCACGGGTGTCGCCGTGCGGCTCAGCGGAGTGCCCGAGGCATACAGTATAAGCCAGAATTATCCGAATCCGTTCAATCCGTCCACGGCCATACGGTTTGCGGCGCCCGAGCCGTGTCGGGTAACAATCGCGATCTACGATGTAACGGGAAGAGAAGTGGCATGCATCTTTAATAACAACGTCGGAGCGGGATATTATACAGCAGTGTGGAATGCGGCGCGTGCCTCGAGCGGCATGTATTTTTACCGCATCTCGGCATACAGCGCCGGCGGCGCCGGCAGTTACGTCCAAACGAAGAAACTTATACTCATAAAATAGCGCGGTCAGTTCGCATGCGGTCGATTCACATAACAGCATCACATTATTTATATTGTTTTTTCCTGAAGTTATCGATCAGAGAGTGGAATGAATAAACTGATGAAGGCGTGCCGTATGCCGGCAATAGCATACGTAATACTGCTGTCGCTCCCGTGTCTGGCACTTGCGCAGAACGCATCGGATTACCTTCCGGCGAAGTTCGGCAGCACGTGGCGCTATCTGCGCTTCACGGTGGACGCGGCGCAGAATCCCATTGCCGCCACAAAAACGATCGAAACAGACAGCCTCGCCGGCACGAAGCTCGTCGGCGGCATCACAGCATTGCTCTTCCGGAATCGGGCGAATCCCCTGCGCGACTCAACCATCGTGAACGTGCACGGCGATTCGATCTCGTACTTTAACGGAGGATTTCCGAAAGAAGGAATCAAACTCGTCGCCGATTCGCTCGGGCTCGGGTTCCTCCCTCAGGTTCCCGGCTGGTATACGTATGTGAAACTGAATACTCCGCCGGCAGTGAACAAAGCCGATACGCTCTTCAGGCACGATTCGACAATCACGGTAGACGGCACAGATTTCGATCTCACGCTCGTCATCACGCGCACGATGAAGCCTGTCAGCGACGTCACGGTGCCTGCGGGAACATTCAATGCGGCAGTGCCATTCGAGATCAATCTGGTACTCAACTGGTGGGTCTTCACGCCGCTGGGGCGCCGGGCTCAGCCGTTCTTAAAGCTTCACAACGTCATCTACGTTGCCGCGAACAATTGGGTGATCAAGGAAACGCAGGATTCCACGTGGTTCCCGCTCACGGCCACAGACAACGACAGCATACCGAAGTTCAACATCCCCGGCTATGTCCGTCTGTTGGACAAGCTCACGCCCACAAGCGTCGCGCAAGATCCGGGCGGACTGGGCCAACCGCGCACGCAGGCAGATGGCACACCGGCGGGATTTCAGCTGTCGCAGAATTTTCCCAATCCGTTCAACGGCACGACGACGATCGCATTCGACATAGAAAAACAGAGCGCGGTCACGATCCGCATTGTAGACATACTTGGAAGAACAATGGAGACAATGACCGCCGGTCCCTTGCCGCCGGGGCGGCATCAGATGCAGTGGAATTCCAGTGCTGCGCCGAGCGGCGTGTATTTTTACGAAGTTGAAACGGAATCCTCACGCGCAGTCAAGCGCATGATACTCCAGAAATAATTGCACTTATGATGAAGCACACATCACTGATCATATTTTTCGCCGCGGTATGCTGCTGCGTATTTTTTTCATCCTGCAAAAAAGATCTCTCGGTCGAAGGCGACGGCAGCGGGATAGACCGTAATCTCGTCGCAGCCTGGTATAACCGGGTCGACACCGTTGGATTTGAAGCCTACGTCGACGGCAGCACAAAAACGCTCACTGTCGATGCCCTGGGGAAATTGCAGTATATGCCGGCAAAGGACACCGTAAAGCGGGGCACGATCATACTCACCATACTCAAAACCGAAGGCACGGACATCCAGCTGCACATGATCTACCGCATCCCCCATTTTGTAGACACGACATTTTCCGTCGTCGGCCAATACGTCGTCTCGGCGAACAAAGACACGCTGCATCTGGTCATCCCCGATCCCGACACCAGCGAGCCCATCCCCGTCACATACAACCGGACAACCATTGGCGCGCAGGTCGTGCCCTGGCGGCCGTAGGGCACCTGTATTGCCACGAATCGTATATGCACACTATACGATTCAATCCCTCCCGCTTCTTTCTGAGATCGTCACTATTTGTTCCATCAAAGCACGGACTTTTTCTTTCGTTCCGACTGGTTCACTGGTATCCAACACAGCACTGATTGCTTCATCAATTTCGGGAAGCGATAACAGATATCCAAATGTGCTTAAAAGGTACGTTTTGAGTTTCTCCTCAGCGCTGTGGATCTCAGTAACCAACTTCTCCCGGTTCACTAAAAGATAGACAATATCTTCAAGATCCTGGCTAAATCGGAGATCCGAAAGGCCTCTGTTCAGAAGAGCCGTCAATTTGGCGGCCAAAAAAAATACAACATCCAATAATTTAATATGGATATTTTCTCCAACTATGAAATCCATAGTATGATCCATGCCTTCACTAAACCATGCATTGGTAAATCCGAGTATTCTTTCGTCAGTAGGCATAATATCAACTTTGATTCCCGCATAGATCCACCGGCAAACAGGGGCCCCTTCACTCGTATCATGCATGAAACCTTTTGCACGAAGAACTGTTTCAAGGTGAGAATAGTTCTGTCGGGAAGTGACGTCAATAATACAATCGACATCCATTGTCGGACGCGATTCCGGCGCACCAGATCGGTTGACATAACATACCGTTGTGGCCCCGCCCACAAAAACTATCCTATCGCACATATCACCGAATGCTTTCGCGATGGTTTCGATCATTGTGAGATTATTGTTGCTCATTGTCCAGAATCCTTTTTTTCAATTGGTCTGAAGCGATGCGATGCTCCCGAGACTTCCCCACGCGGATCGCATCGACAAGCGCCAAAAATTCATACAGCGAGGCATCTTTTTTCACGGCTTTGGGTACCGTTGGATAGAGGGGAATGATGGCCTCTCCCCTCACATCACCGTCCTTTTCCTCCCATACGTAAGTATCTTTCACCGAATGAATGAGTGTGGACAGGGGTGGTGCCGAGTGGGCTGTTGGAATACCGCGAGTCATCGGTCCCGGTTTTTGCGGAAAGACATATTTTATACCAAAAAGAAGAAGGTCCAATAGCGCCCGTCTGTAAACCATCTTTTTTGAACTATCCAATAATCCGGCATATACACACCGCCGCAAGGATTCCGAGACTTCAGAAGGACTTACATAGAGATCATGTGCCAAATCCAGCGATTTCCATGAATGACCCTGGAGTGAGATAATTTTTAGCAGGATCACGATATCCTGGGGTTTTATGACTATTTGGCTGTTTTTCATATCGATTTATATTATTTTTAATTCGCGATTCGCGAATTACATATTTCTATGATAAATAAATTCAATCATTAAGTCAATAATTCGCATATAACAACGTTCATTTCATTTGCAAGCGTTGAGCGTGATCAAAACGTATTAAGCACTTCGATCACTTTCAACACTTCCTCCTCCGTCGTGGCAAACGAGATCGGCAGGCTCAACGTCGTAGAGTGGATCTCATCCGCGATCGGAAACTCCCCCTTCAAAATATTCTTCAGAGCGTTCTGGCGATGCGGCGGCACGGGATAATGAATGTCAGCAGCGACCCCATTATCGAACAGATATTTTTTAAGATCGTCTCTGCGCGGGTGGCGGATGGAGAAAATATGATACACGTCGAAATGATCGGGATGCACCGCAGGCAGCACAAAATCCCCCTTGATGCCGTCCAGATAGAGCGCCGCCAGCTTCCGCTTATGGGCCGTGATCTCGTCCAGGCGCTTCAGCTTCACGGACAGGAACGCAGCCTGCACTTCGTCCAGGCGCGAGTTGAAACCGACGACTTCATTATAATGTTTCACATCGGAACCGTAATTGCGAAGCCTGCGGATCGCCAATGCACGACCGTCATCATCAGTGGTCACCGCCCCGGCATCGCCGAGCGCGCCGAGATTTTTCGTCGGATAGAAACTGAATGCGCCGAAATCCCCAAACGTTCCCGTTTTCTTCCCTTTATAGGATGCGCCGTGGGACTGAGCGCAGTCTTCGATCACCGCAAGGACGTGTTTCTTCGCGATAGCGAGTATCGGATCCATTTCGCAGGACTTGCCGTAGAGGTGAACAACGATGAGAGCACGCGTGCGCGGAGTGATGGCTTCCCCGATCTTTCGCGGATCGATAGTGTATGTATGAATATCGGGTTCAACAAGCACCGGCACCAGGCCGGCGTTCACGACAGAAAGCACCGTCGCAATATATGTGTTGGATGGAACGATCACCTCGCTGCCGGGTTCGAACTTGAATGCCGCAAGCGACATCGTCAATGCGTCAAGACCGTTTGCCACACCGATGCAGTGACGCGACCCGATATAGGACCCGAATTCGATTTCAAACGACGTTACCGAATTTCCAAGAATATACCACCCGCTTTCCAAAACGTCGGCGAACGCTTCCTGAAAGTCGCGCATAAACGGCGCGTTTGAGGCGCGAAGATTCTCGTGATCGATCATGACGGGTAATCCTCGTAAATGTAATCGTTCGGGTCGAACAATTCTGATGCGATGACAAAAAGCACGGCGTCCGCAGTGAAGTGGTGCATCGTATGATAATCTTCGGGTTCAATGATCAGACAAATGCCGGGATGATCGAGCACAAACTCTTCTTTTGAGTGACCGTTATTGCAGGAAACGATACACTTCCCTGCCACGCACATCGCGGCCTGCCGTGTCTGGTGATGCCGGTGGCCGCCCCGAACCGAATCGTCGACGCCGTAGATGTAAAACATTCGCCGAATGTCGAAGGGCATTTCTTTTTCGATCACGGTCAGATTTCCGCGCTGGTTGGAAAATGTCTTCAAGTGAAGTAGATGCGCCATATTTTTTTTATACTGCGTGGATCAGTCTGCGGCATTGATCGCGCTGTGAGCCCCATCCGGGGCATGGCCTATAGTGAATGAATTATCACAATTACCCGATTTTCCTAACTGAAACGGCATACCGTCAGCCCATTTATTCAAGATACACAATATTTTTTTCAAGAAGTTGAAAAATATCCCCGGGTCGATATCCAGGCAATGCCACGACAACATTCTGTTGGCGATGTTGTATCAGATAGTATTGCTGTTAATTATACGATCGTATCGCCTCCTTTTTTTGCTAATTATATGAACAAAAGTGTGAGAATTGCGATTGAACAATAAGTATGTTTAAGAAGAATGTTCAAGAAGTGGGCACAAGAAGGCACCCTTGCGTCAATTCCATCGATTTCGTACTTTATATTGTGTATCCTTTCCTATGGGGGAAGAGTATGGACAACGACAATGATTCTGCGTGGAAAGAAGTCATCGAAAAATTGACAGTAGATTTTCTCGAATATTTTCTTCCCGATATTGCGCGCGACATCGACCCGGCCCGAGGATACACATTCCTTACAGACGAGTTGCAGGAAATTAAGCCGCCCGGCGAAGAAAAGAACCGATATGTGGACAAGCTCCTTAAAGTATGGTTAAAAAATAAGGGCGAGCAGTGGATATTGATACACGTGGAGATCCAGGGATATCGCGAGACGGATTTCCCGAAACGGATGTTCAGGTATTTCTATCGGTCGATGGACAAACACGACAAAGAAATTACCGCGCTTGCGATCTTTACCGATGCAAACAAATCATTCATGCCCGAGCGCTATGAGTACAATTTTTATAAGACGAAACTGACGTATGAATACCGGACATTCAAAGTTCTTGATGTGTCGGAGGAAAAAGAACGCGAGCGGTTGAAGGAGAATCCATTTTCTCTTGTCGTGCTGACGGCACTGGAAATGATCAAAGCAGGAAATGATCCATTGAAGCGGTTGGAGTTTAAGACGAACCTGATCCGACAGATGATCTTAAGCGGATTCGCACCGAATACGATAACGGCAATGATTCACTTCATCACTGTGGCGGTGACGCTTCCGCCTGAGATGAACCGGATGATGTTGAAAAAATTATCAACCGATAAGGAGATTATTAAAATGCAGCAGGAACGAGTGATGGGTGATTTGGAGAGAATGTTCTTCGATGAAGGAGCCTCTCAAGGCAAGCTCGAAGGAGAGCGTAAAGGCAAGCTCGAAGGCAAGCTCGAAGGCAAGCTCGAAGGCAAGCTCGAAGTGGCGAAAAAAATGCTTTCGAAGAAAATGCCTGAAAAATTGATCGCCGAAGTATCGGGACTGAAAAAGAAAGATATCGATCGGTTGAAGAAGCAGCTCGCAGAGTGATTGTATATAGTCGGCCGATGCACCAGTACTAGGTTATCATGCCCCCGTATTAGATCGGCACCCGTAAAATACTACAAATCCCGCACGAGCAGGCATTCCGGGGAATGCCGCTCATGCGGGATATTGTTTTTGGTGCAGCGTTCATGAATGTGGGATTCACCACCCAGCATGAAAATACCCATTTCGCAGACGCAGCCTTGTAGGGCGAGATGTCATCTCGCCCCTTGTTGTCTGTTATGCTTCCTCGACAAAAAATGCACACTTGCCCGTATCGAAAATTTGTCCGCGCCAGAAAGCCCGCCCAATTCTTTGCATACTCGCGCAGGCTGGAAAGCGCCCGCTCGTGCGAGTGTCGAGGGCCAGGAGGCTTCCCCACCTCAATCGGCCATAGGCCCAAAAACTGCTACCCCTTCGCCCCTCCGGATGACGTTTTCTTTGGCGCATCGGTTGGCTTGTGAAGCTTCGGGAACGTAATAAGCACATTCTTCTTTTCGTCGAACACATCGGCCGTAAAAATCGATTTTTCCACAGCCCTGAGGCGCCGGGGCTCGTCGCCGATACTTTTCTCCAGCGCGGGATTCGAGTATTGAGGAACGATCTTCTTCAGGAATTCATTCATCGTCTCCGCATCGCCCGCCGAGGCCGCGAGCAGGAGATTGCCTATGTTTAGCTTAAATTCTTCCCGTTCCCTGTCCAATGCCCGCGAAAGTTTGAGCGTCCTCTCGATCGCCGTCGCATCCGCGGCGGCATCGTCGAATGCCGTTTTCAAATTCTCTGCGTGTTCAATAACGCACACAAAGATCTTCTCATGTCTCGAACGCACCGATTGCTCGTGGTCATAGAAGAGTTCTTCATGCATTTTCTCGCCCTCGATCAATCCGGTAAATTTAATATCAATATCCTCGCCCTCCTGCAAACCGCTCAAGCGAATCAGGTCACGCGCCAAATCAACGATCTTCACGGGTTCGCCCATATCCAGCACGAACGTCTCGCCCGAAGTGCCGAGCGCACCGGCCTGCAGCACCAAACGAACCGCCTCGGGAATCGTCATGAAAAAGCGCGACACATCCGGATGTGTGATCGTCACGGGGCCGCCGGCACGTATCTGGTTCTTGAAAATCGGCACCACGCTGCCGCGGCTGCCGAGCACGTTGCCGAACCGCACAACAACGAACGGACGGCTCTGGCGCATGGCCGCATCGGCCACCACAAGCTCGGCGATACGCTTCGTCACGCCCATCACGCACATCGGGTTCACAGCCTTGTCCGAAGAGATCATCACCAACTTCTGAACACCGTAGATCGTGGCGAGCTCGGTCAAATTCTGCGTGCCCATCACATTATTCGTGACGGCGTCTGAAGTATTCATTTCCATCAAACCCACATGCTTATGCGCAGCGGCGTGGAAAATGATCTGCGGCCGCAGCTCGTCCATCACATGGTCCATACGCTCGCGATCGCGGATATCTGCAATGACCGGCGTAAATTTCACCGCATGGCCGATGGCCACGCCCTGTTTCGTCATCATCTCGTTGGCGATAATGAATATTGAATTCTCGCCGTGCCCCAGCATGATCAGTTCCTTCGGACGAAACCGCGCGATCTGGCGGCACATTTCAGAACCGATCGAACCGCCGGCACCCGTCACCATCACGCGCGCCCCATGTATCAGCTTCTCGATATTATTCTCATCGACCGTCACAATATCGCGCCGCAGAAGATCCTCGATCGACACTTCGCGCAACTGAGACACGGCCGACCCGGCAATGATTTCGAACACGCCGGGGATCGTCTTGCTTTTCACTTTCAATTGCTTGCACTTGGTCACAATGTCGCGAATAACCTTTCCAGAAACCGACGGCATGGCAATGATCACTTCATTAATGTGTTTCGATTTTACAATTTCGCCGATATTCGCAATCGTGCCAAGCACTTCAACACCGTGAATATACATGTGCTGCTTGTTTGGGGCATCGTCCGCAAACGCAACAGGCTCGAGGCCGAGCTGCGGATTCGAACGGAGCTCCTTCACAATCATCGAACCGGCAACGCCCGCTCCGACAATGAGCACATTTTTTGTATCAACATCGATCTTGCCGCGTTTATTAAAAGTATAGACAAGACGAATAGACAATCGAATGCCGCCAATCACAACCATAGTCAGAATGCCGTCTATAAACGGAATCGAGCCCGGAAATCCCAAAGTGATGAGTCCCGTCGGTTTCAACACGCCAAAAAAGAGAATGACGCATAATAACCCCGAAGAGGATGTGGCCATTATAAGCGTCACGACTTCATCCACACTTGCATAGCGCCAGTAGCGGTTATAGAAGTGAAACGCGTTGAATATCGCCAGTTTAATCGGGACCGACGCCAGCGTAAAGACAAAAAGGGGCAGGGCAAACTTTGCCGGTTCAGAAAAATTTTCGACTCTCAGTAACAGGGCAAGCAAAGGACTGAGCAAAAGAACGCCAACATCGATCCCTAAAAGATGCCTGTTTCGAATTTTCAGTATAGTCCGGTAAAATATTTTTTCCATTTTACTCAGTTTCTCTTTTTTTGAAGGGATTGATGAAGTTCACACCAGTTGACTCAATATCACGCACATTACGTGTCGCAATGATATGGCCATGAACCAATGCGGTTGCAGCCATAAGGCCATCAATAACGGAAATCGGATCAGGAATACCAAAACGGCCCCACTGCTCGGATATTTCATTCGTTATGGGTAGAATCCGATCACCGGTATCTTTCAGCACTTCTATAAGCCAATTGTCCAAACGAAGTGCAGCACTCGGATCACGGCGACATAATAACTCTATCCCGTGGCGAATTTCTCCCACAACTAAAGTTGAAAGATAGATGTGTTCGGACGGAATTGCATCAAACCATTCTCGTACGTTTATATCCATCTTTGAGCCTTTGCGCAATTCCGATAGTACATTCGTGTCTATCAGGAATCCCATGTTTCGCCTCTGCGACCAAAATCACGCTGCCGTGTAAAATCATCATCGTTTCCCACATTTGGCATTTCCCTGAGGAGTGACTTTAATCCGCGTGAAGCAGGAACTGATTGATCCAGTAGGGGCCAGATTATTATTTCCAACTTTTTGTGGTGAAGTTCCACCGGTAGCGGTAATGAGGATGGTGCATCATTAATAATTTGACGGATAGGTTGCATTGTTGGATACCTCGCTTTCGATACAGAGCATATATTTGAGAATATCGAAAATTTCATTTACCCGGTGGCTTTCTATTTGCTCCCGGGCACGATAATTCCACTGTCCCTATAAAATATCGCCTGCTACAGTATAGGAATCAAGTATAAACTGCACATATGCCAAATTAAGCATGTGCGAATTAGAAATCGTAGTATAAATTTCTAAACGAACTTCTTAAACCAAACGTCACCGTCATCGATTCCTGCATACTCAATACCGACGTCAGCTTCCTGTATACAGCCCCCAACTCGAACCTCAAATTCGTCAGCGGATTCAAAACATACGCCACGCGGAGATCCGCATACAACAGATCGTTTTTAACACCCTGCGTAATATATGTACCATAATTGCTCACGCGCGCAGTATAGCTTTTGTATATATCCTTCCCAAAACTTACCTTCGAAGAATCATCGCCGTACCGTGCATAATTGAATTGCGCACGCACATCGAACCGGTCAAAGCTGTATTGCGCTATCGACACCGACTCATAAAAATTTGCACCAAGCGGATGAGCCAGGCTCTGATTATAATGACCGTAGTTCTTTATCGGTTCCAGATGCGAATATGTATAAGGCGACGCCAGGTTCACTTCCGTCTGCACAAACAGTCGCTTAACATTTACCGGTTCAAAAGATTTCACACCAACTTGAATGCCATATTTGTTCGCCCAATATCCACGAGCCTTCACATACTCGCCAATCGTCATTTCATCTATCAACACCTGGCCGTAGAGTGAAGTTCCGTCTGAAGTTAGGTACCGCCAGTTCAAACCCATAACAACATTATCGGGTGAATTAAGTGAAAATTCGACAGGCCGCATAAAAATGATCGGGTTCAGGTAATTCCATTCAAAGCCGCGAACACGGGAAGAATCCTGTGGCAGCCAGATGATCCCTTCAAAAAAGCCCAGCGAAAAGCGATCTGTCAAATTTATATCCAGATAATGGAACACGCCGCTCTTTTTGTCCCATGGATAAATATCCCCACCGCGATTTACCGTAATATCCTGAAACTCAGCCCACAGGCAAATATATTTCAATTTCCACACATCGGCCGTCAGTTTCAGGAACGGGTAATTAAAAGCGGCGTCGGACAGCAGCATGGATCGATATCCGTCGCCGATAAAATTCTTTCCCTGCCCGCCCTGAACACCCAGATACTTCGACGGCCTGTACGAAAATACAGCCGTTGAATAAGCAAAATCAAAGGATTCAGACGCATAGTATCGTTGGTATCCTTGTCCCGGAACGACAGAATACTTCCTTGTAAAGGCATCAATATATTTCGGAAATATTGCCTGATTTTCATAGAATTCCGATGTAAAAGAAAAGTTCTTCATGATAGAACCGCCCACAGCAAACCCACGCGTGTTGAGCATTGTATTTCTGCCATCTGCCAGATCCCGCCCGAGTTGAAGATCGGGCAGGAAATCGGCGTAGAGCCTATAATCCTCCGTTGACACCTCCAACAGATGCTCGCTGAAAAATTTTCGGTAGAGCCAACTTCCGCCGGAGGTATCGACAACACGTCCGATACTCAGGGTCGAATCGATATTGCTGCCGTCCGTTACATCCCGCAATTCATAGGGTTGTATGGAACTATGTACGCCTTTTACACGATCATAGAGAGTCTTTGAAAGACGATGATTCAGTGCATGATCGAGCGGGAGCACCTCAGTCTGTGCAACCAAAGTGTTTGCATGTAGTATACATATAATCACGGTAGTATAACATATCGGAATCAACCGAGAATAATAGGAACGCATCTGTATCAATGTGTTACACCTTCGCTTTTAACGACTTTTAAGAAAGTTAATAACAATATCTTCGTTTCCAATTTCATCGATTGATTCAGTAAATAGAATTCATCGAGATCGACTTTTTGGGGAATAGGTAATTCATCCCGGCCGTTGATCTGAGCCCACCCGGTTAATCCCGGTGTCAGCCGATGAACCCCCTTCTTTGTACGCAATTCGATAAGGTCCCTTTGATTGAACAATGCAGGCCGCGGACCGATCAAACTCATTTCACCGACAAGGATATTCAATAACTGCGGCAGTTCATCGAGGCTGGATTTGCGCAGAAAGTTTCCGGCCGGCGTTAAATATTTGTCTGGGTCATCAAGAAGATGCGTTGCCACAGCCGGGGTCTCTACACGCATCGTTCGGAACTTCGGCATTTTAAAATGGACATTGTTCCGCCCAATCCTATTCGACCAATAGAGCACCGGCCCTTTTGACGTGCACTTTACCGCCAGGGAAATGAGCAGCATCGGCAATGCCAAAATTGCCAATCCCAAAAACGCCATTGATACATCGATAGCACGTTTACCTAACGGCATCGTTTTTTGGGAATTCATTTTTTTGAGGGAATTAATGGGGAAGGAATACCGATTACTGCTGGTCATTGACACCAACCTCTTCAATCAGTTGTTCATACGCGGAGAGGTCTTGTTTGAATGAATATTTCTCCGCGACAGCTTTCCTGCCATTTTGACACTTTTCCAGGCATTCCCCCGAATGATAAAATTTCAGAAAATTATGTGAGAGCCTAAAATTTAATATTGAATACTCAATAAACCAAGTTCTTTCAATTCCACCACTATACCTTCGTCAAAAGATGTTGGGTTGTACCCAAAATCCGCAGAAGCCGCCGAATAGTCAAAAACTTTATCTTCATTCAATCGTTCAATTTGTTCGGCCTTAATTTTGGGGATAATATTAAGCGATTCAATGAACCGCAATATGCGTACAATGGGTCCGACCGGCAGATTGATTTTATAGATATTTTTATTCAATTTCCTGGCAATAATATCTATAATTTCAATAAATGTTAAGGCATGAGCGCCGGCAATATTATAACATCGTCCGATTGTACCATCATGCGCAAGAACGTTTACAATTGAACAGGCAATATCTTTGACATAAATCGGCTGCTGCAAGGCTTTTTTATTTCCGACAGTAATAATAACAGGAGAAC
>CAISDA010000050.1 GCA_903884005.1 uncultured Ignavibacteriota bacterium
AGGCGGAGGGAGATGCTGCACTGATTGATCTGGCAAAGAAGCACTGTGTGCTGACCGATATTGCAGTGTCGGATGACGAGCGTGAGGACGCCTATGAAAAAGTCGATGCGAAGATCATCGAGAGCTTGATCGAAGCGCATGCCAGAATCGAGCGCTTCCACGAACTCCAGAAGCCCCGTGACCTCTGGTTGCAGGAGATGGAACCGGGCATCGTTCTCGGAGTCAAGACCACGCCTTTGAACCGTGTTGGGCTATATATCCCCGGAGGCCGGGCTGCATACCCTTCATCCGCTCTCATGTGCGCAGTGCCGGCAAAGGTGGCGGGGGTACGGGAGATCTGCGCCTGTTCCCCACCTCCCATCAAGCCGCTGACCCTCGTCGCTCTCGACATTGCCGGGGTTACTGAGATCTTCAACGCCGGTGGTGCCCAGGCAATCGCCGCGATGGCACTCGGTACGGAGAGCATACGGCCGGTCCAGAAGATTGTCGGGCCCGGCAACGTGTACGTAACGCTTGCAAAGATGATGCTCCGCGAAAATGTTGAGATCGACTTTCCGGCAGGTCCGAGCGAGA
This sequence comes from uncultured Ignavibacteriota bacterium, assembly GCA_903884005.1. GTDB lineage: Bacteria > Bacteroidota > Ignavibacteria > UBA10030 > UBA8401 > CAISDA01. Next base: position 574 of record CAISDA010000050.1, read on the forward strand.
TCGGGATCATTGCTGATGAAACGGCCGACCCACGGATCGTTGCTGCCGACATCCTCGCCCAGTCAGAGCATGACCCGAATGCGGCCTGCATCCTCATTACAACGGACAGGAGTCTTCCCGACAAGGTAGGCAAAGCGATTGCCGTCCAGCTTGCAAGTGCCCCGCGGAAGGAGATTATCGAACAGGCAATGAAGAACTCCGGCTTCATGGTAGTTGGCAGCCTTGACGAAGCAATCGAGGCCTCCGACATGGTCGCCCCCGAGCATCTCTCTATCCAGGTCGCTGATCCTTTGAGCGTTGTCACCCGGGTAAAAAATGCAGGAGCAATTTTCGTCGGCCGGTACTCCGCGGTTGCGAGCGGGGACTATGCCATCGGTACGAATCACGTGCTGCCGACCGCAGGATACTCCAAGACCTATTCCGGGCTCGATGTGCAGCACTTCTGCAAGACTGCATCCGTCGAGATGGTAACCCGGGACGGGCTTGAGACAATCGGCGATATCGTCGAGACGATTGCAGAGGCGGAAGGGTTGCATGCGCACGCAAACTCGGTCAGGGTCCGAAGGAAGTATTAGACCGGATTTTTCATTTTTTGATCCACATTTTGCTTCGATTCCCTATTGTTGCGAGAGTACCCCCTTCGTTCCCCCAGAACGGGAGACATCCCTCGTGGTGTGCCTCCGTGACCCCTTTTTCGAAGTGTTTTATCATACTCCTAAAGATGAACGTTTGGGAGAAAACCAAATTCGAAACTTACGGGGCCGCATTCGTCGTTTATCAAAACTCCGGTTGAAACGATCACTCTGCTTTATGCTTTTTAGGCTCTGTTGAAATCCTTTGCCTGTTGAAAAAAACCTATTTCGCGGGAACATTAGTTTCCCCCTTGAATTCGAAAAGGAGTTTCACAAAAACCTCTGATATTATGAGCATACCCACCCCCTTCGGGGGTCGCTCGGGCACCTCGGTTTGGCCCTCCCTGCAGGGAGGTTGATCAGGAAGCCTTTGTATCGTCGGGGTAACCCTCAGTACAACTACAGGGGACCCCGAACTATTCATAGATTGAGGATCTCCCATGAAAATTGAAAAATTCAGGAATCTATGATGGGGGTTAAAGACCCTCATGCCCCCTTTTAAGATGAACGCCGCCGCCCCCTTTGGGGTACGCCCTCGCGGCGGTTCGATGACGGTTAAAAATCAAAAAAAATGGTGGAAGAAAAAACAACGTTGCCCCGCCGTGCGTCGAAAGAGGCCCTGAACCGGGTTCCCTTTAATAAAATCAGAATTCATTTTCCAATTTTCATGCTTCGGGTACGAACTCCAGTTCATGCCCGATTCTACCGAGCCGCTTAAAAAAATCATTTGATATTAATTTTGGAAAACCGAATCAAGCCGAATCTTTTGTTATTACTGATGATATTATGTAGTTTTTTAGGTCCTGATATTTGTTAAAATTTTCATAGTCTGTAATAAATCCAAAACTATACCAGTGGTGCGTCGTAATGACATCTTTCTTGGTGAATGCCAGTGGATAGGGATAGTACTTCGATCCGTTGGCCATGACCGTATCATAGGTTGAAGCCATCGTGTTTCCGCTCGCGAAATATTTGTAGTTTCCGACAAAATTTGACGGCGCCAAATCCGGAAAATTTAATTGAAACTGTGCTTTACACCACCCATCAGTGGGTTTAAGAACGGAATTCCCAATACTTGCGCCAGCGAAATCTTTTGTGAATGACACGAATTTCAATTTTTTATCGCCACTGGTAAACGTAACAACACGGGATGATTTATTGTAATTACTGTCATCATAGAAAAAGAACGGTCCTATAGTTTTCGTTTCATTCTGATAGCACAGGTGATAAGCCGGAGAACTGATGTCGACCGTATTGTCGCAGAAGTAAGGGGTATAGACTGAATTCTCTACCGTCCATGCTGAAGGATATTCTGCGCTGTAATCGTCATCGGAATAACGTAAGAATTTAATTTTTGACACATCGGCGGGATCCGCGTTTTTGATAACTGCGGTTGTGTTTATAATCACAGACATAGTTGTCTTCGTCGATATGACAGAAATTGTTCTCGAAGAGGTCGCGGTTGGAATCGAAACAGGGGTAACATTACTGACCACTACCCTGGATTCATTCAACGTTTTGTTCATGGTCGTGACTGGCGTTGTTGCTGAAGGAATCGCTCCCGGGGATTGAGTACATCCAGCCATCAGCATTAGCGTTACGAATATTATTCCTGTGACT
>CAISDA010000051.1 GCA_903884005.1 uncultured Ignavibacteriota bacterium
CGCGGGCAATTTTGCGGTACAAACCAATTTCCAGAAACAGAACGATAACGTCGCGAACCAGAAGCTGTATACTACCGACAGAAATACGATGTCGTTCATGGCATCGGTGCGGCCTCTGCCGACACTTTCATTTGCATTGAACTCAAATGTTAATATGATCGGCAATAACGCAGTCAGTGATACCGTTAAAGTCGACATACTGACGGTCAGTTATGGATTGAACTCAAATTATGGCTTCGACGCGTTTGCGCTGAAACATATTCTGGTGGTCGGATTCAGTGATCAGAGTTTTTTATCGAAAAATGTAATTCGGGGAAATTACGGAATCAATTCGTATAACATCAACGCAGGTCTTAACACAGCATTCAGCAAACAGCTTACCTCGAACATTATGACCACCTATAGCAGCGTTGATGCAGGGCCGGGCGGTATAACAGCAACGCAGACTATTTCGGGAAGAGTAAACTTCAAAATGCTGAATGAAAAATTGATCAATGGATTGTCGTATACACTGGTTAACTCCGATGCGAGCGTCTCCAATGTGCTGATGTTTCAGGCAGCCTACCAATTATATGAGCAGAGTGTCGTGTCTTTCCAGACACGGGGAACATTTTTTAAGGGGCTGGGCCCGCAGGCATTCAGCTTTAACGAGTATTCGTCAACATTGGATTGGTCTTACCGGTTTTAATATTTGCCATACACGGATGCGGCCCGGTTCACAGGCCGCATCTACTGGTGAGTATCTTTGATAATTCGGCCTGCCTCATCAAACCTCCCTGCTTTGTGCAAGGCTTCAATTAGGTGTTCTTTCAGCAAGACGTTTGTTGTATCCGCTTCATACAAGTGCATCCAGTAATCGCACACATCATGTAACTTGTCAAGTTTAACGGCCAATGCGATAACCTTTGCATAGTACAGTGTCACTTTTTTGTTGAGCGACAGAGCGTTCTGATAGACGGCGAATGCCTTTTCATCCATGTTATGGGATGAATAAAATTCGCCTGCGTCACGGTGAACCTCTTCTGACGTGGGGGCGAATGAGAGGGCGCTTTCGAAATCTTCGGCGGCATTGCCTTGCATTCCGGTCTCGGCAAAATATAATGCGCGGGTATTGTAGAGCAATGCGGCCTGCGGCATTTCTGCGATCATGTCATTTAATGCAGACAGATACTCTGCCGGAGGGCTCAATCGTTTCAGCTGCGTGAAACTATCCTTCATGTGTTTGGTCAGAGTGTCGAGAAGCAGTGAGCTCTTCTCAGCCTTATCAATACTGTCAGGATTGGTCAGGTTGTTTCCGGTTATTGAACTCAGCGCCTGTGCCTGGATTGTTTGCGATTTTCGTAATGAGGTTCTTATGCATCGCGTAAAATGAAATACCGCCTTTGCTTTATCATTCCTCAGTGCACATATTCTGCCGTAGAGATATGATATCTCGGGAAAGTCAGAATACGCAGCCTTTACCGGTGACAGACGTATCTCCGCGGAATCGATGATGCCCCCGAAAAAATACAACTTTGCACTATTGATATATAATTGAGTTTCCAACGGTAATCGTTCTATTCCCCAAAGCAGAACACGCTGTGCCGAGTCAGTCATGCCGTTGTTGTTCAGCAGTTCGCTCAATCTGAGAAAACCTGCAACATTTTTCCCGCCTCCGTTTACATATGTCTGCAGTTCCTGTATTGCCACATCCGTTCTGCCTTCATGCACACTGCAGTCGGCGCTGAGCAGCGCCGCATCGCGGTAAATGTCCTTCTGTATCATTTCCGCATAGATTGTCCGGGCTGTGTCGTATGACTTTATGTCTTCATATTGCTTTGCCATGCCGAGCATCATGTCCTTGTCTCCCGGAGTATGGCGCAGAAACTCACGGCAGCGGGCAATGATGGTATCGTGCCGGGAATACAATTGCAACAAATCAATTTCTGCAAGATACACCTCGCGCGACTCCGGAAACTTGCTGCGCAGCGCCGCATATGTCTCAAACGCTCTGTCGGCCTTTTGAGTAAATCTGTATAACATCGCAAGCTTCAGATGAAGCTGAAGATCATCGGGAGAAGTTTTCACAAGAAGTTCAACAGTCTTTAACGCGTCGTCGTATTTTTCCTGGCCGATCATCGCTTCAGCGTACATTTGCCGGTACAGGCTTTCTTCAGGGTACATGGTAAAAGCCTCTTTTATAACCGGTACCGCTTCCTGGAAACCGCGGGCATGCAAAAGCAGAATAAGATAGTTTTTGCGTGCATCCTGGTTGTTGGGATCATACGTGAGCGCTGAGCGGAATGCGACAATTGCATCGGTGGCTTTATTTTGTTTATACAGTTTTCCACCCTGTATCATGTACAGATCGGAGAGCGTGCCTGCGATAGCAGCCGAATCAGGATATATTTTACGGAGTTTCAGCAGTCTGCTTATAGCCTGTGTAGTATTACCATTCTGATGAAACAGCCGCGCGAGCAATAATTCGTATGAATACTGTGGGCCGAACCGGGTAATGGTTTTTTCGACGAGAGAAATTGCCCGAGCATAATGTTTCATCTGCATGGCACAATCAATACCACCGTCATATGCCTCTTTTCCAATCGTTCCGGCATCGATCAGTTTTTCGAATATTTTTTCCGCACCTTCATAGTTGCCGCTTTTATACAGGTCGGCGGCCTGCTGCATCGGTGAAGACTGCGACCACACACCGTGGCTCGGCAAAAACAAGAAAGCGGCAAAAAATAGTATCTTCTTCATATCAATGTTTAGTCCGGATGGCAAAAAATAATCTTGATGTCCTAAAATAAACAAATGTAATCAAAAAAGTGTTGGTTTTCGGTAAATAAAAGGCGAAATTTATTGCGTTAATCATTGCGTTTCTAACATGTTTTGTGGATGAGGGGTGCCCTTGTACCGTTCCGGTCACACAATCGTTTCACCATACATACGCACTCAAGGAGAACACCAGCTATGCTTGAAGGCCTTGGTGTACCGGAACTCATTTTTGATGAATAAATTTGGAAAAGGAAAAGACATGAAGGTGTATACGATAATGGTGTGCATTGCAGCATCGCTGCTCATAGTGGCCAACGTAGACGGACAAGACCTGCCGCGGACATTCAAGCTCGACCCAAAAGTATTGGCGAACGTCAAAAAAGAAATTCAATCCGGATCCGCGAAATATTCAGATGCATTAAAGGATTTGAAGAAAAACGCAGAGAAGGCGGCCAAGCGTGTGCCGCCGTCCGTGATGGAGAAGGGGTTTACGCCGCCCAGCGGCAGCAAGCACGACTATATGAGCATGGGAAAATATTGGTGGCCCGATCCGAAGAAAGCAAACGGGTTGCCCTATATCCGCCGCGACGGCAGAGTCAATCCGGAAGTTAAAAAAATTACCGATCATGACAATGGTGCAATTATGATCAACGCTGTGGCGACACTCTCTGCGGCATATTTTTATCTCGGCAATGAAGCGTATGCTGCAGCAGGGGCAAAATATCTGCGCGTGTGGTTCCTCGACACCGCGACCTGCATGAACCCCAATCTGAATTACGGCCAGTCCGTTCCCGGCAGGAATGACGGCCGACGAGACGGCGTGCTGGATATGCATGGATTTTGCGAACTGATCGATGCGATAGGAATGCTTGAAGGGTCAACCCAGCTGACGGCGGCCGATAGGCAGGGACTGCACTCGTGGTTTCAACAATACCTTGTCTGGCTTCAGCAGAGCGATAACGGCAAGGGCGAATTCAAGGCGGCGAATAACCATGGGAACTGGTACGATGTTCAACTTGCGACGGTCATGCGCTTTCTGGGGAAGGATGAACAAGCCCGCACATTTTTGGAAGGTGCTAAAGAGCGGCGGATAGCGGCGCAAATTGAGCCCGACGGGTCCCAGCCCAAAGAATTGGAGCGCACCCGGTCGCTTCATTATAGCTTGTTCAATCTCGAAGCGATGTTCACGCTGGCGAGTATCGGAGAACACCTCGGCGTTGACCTTTGGCATTATCAAACCGGCGATGGCAGAAGCATACGGAAGGCGCTCGATTATCTTCTGCCGACCCTAAAAGGAGAAAAAAAATGGACGCATGAGCAAATTGATGACGTGAAGCCGGGAGTCGCATATCCCTTACTCGTCGAAGCCGCTCGCGTGTATCAAGATTCACACTATGCGGATGCGGCGTCCAGGATCCCCGATGCCCTGAAACTATTTCAAGCATCCGTACTGTACTCTGGACAATAATCCAGGGAAGTAAACTCATCGAGCACGCCAAAATACATCAGGAGCCCATTCAATGATATTTTCACTACGCAGTACATTCATGAAGTATGCCCCCATATTTTCCATTCTGCTTGCGTTTCTCCTGCTGGATGCACAAACGCTTCTTGCCGATGGTCATCTTAAGATCTACTACCTCCGCCATGGAGAAGGCGGTCATAACGTCGTAAAAGAGTGGAAGGACAAACCGAAGGAAGAATGGCCGTCGTATGTCGGCAACCCGAACATCTTCACTCCAAAAGGCGACTCTCAGGTTGTGGCGGTCACGCTGAAGCTCCAGGAGATGAAGTTCGACTTTATTGCCGTGAGTCCTATATGGCGCACTCGCAATACTATTCTTCCTTACCTGAAAGCAACGAACCGTACGGCTGAACTATGGCCTGAGCTCGTCGAGACAAAGAATATCGCTCCTGCAAGCATCAACGCAATTGATCTGCCGGCTCCCAGCCCCTCGCTTCTTGCAGGAGACGCGATCGAGCTCTCGAAGGATGAATCTCCCTTTTTTACATTCAGGGACGGCATAACGGTAAATCCCAAGATTGGCAAAGCTGAAGAGCAGAGCTCTGCCGACGCCATCGCGCTTGGCAAACGCGTGGTCAAGTTGATAAAAGAACGATTTGCCGGTTCCAATACGTCCATCCTGCTTGTCGGCCATGGAAATTCCGGTTCCACATTGATACGGTTGCTCACCGGAGTCATGGACTTCAAAGCACTGAAGAACACGATGATATGGATGGCTGAAGAACAGTCCGATGGTTCCTTCAGGCTCACAATGTTCAACAACGAACCTGTCAAGCCGCATAACCCGCTATGAACCAATATGCATTGGGAGAGTACTTCATGACCCGAGCATACCTGACCAAAGTATTCGAAGCGGCGGCTGTGGGGGGCAAGGCAATCCAAAGAGCTTCGAGTAAATGAGAAATCATGACAATCCGTTCGGGACGCGGTTGACGGCATTCACCAGTGTCCTTGTGCGGGCGGCCTGTTTTTCGGCCGGCATCAGGAATATCGACACGGACGGTATCGAGGCGTTCTCTGGCATCCCGCATCTTTACTATATGGATCCGATCGAAGGAAAGGATGCTCTCGGCCGAACCATTCACCCGACAACACCCCCCCATACATGTGAGACTCCGACATCTGCTTCGACCTAAAGGCCGGGACCGGCCGCGTCTACGTGATATTGTGTAATATAAATTGCGACACAAAATACATAGAATCTGTGACATCTTTTTAATTGACATTTTCCTATTATGGTTTATTGTCGGCAATGCGGGCGACTGCTCCTTTGACTGAAGACCGGTACCGAAGACTTAACAGACCTGAGCAAGAGGCACACATGAAAAAATCGGATAGCAAAACAGACGCCGCACTCCTTCGCAAAAAGCCGGAAACAGTGCTGGGCGAAAAATCGTCCGAGACTGCTCTACTCATTTCAGTCCAAGTGACTGATGAAGCCAGTATCACGCCTATTGCAGACGCCGAAGGCACATGCACATGTCAGGTTGGCTCCGGACATAACATCACAGAACTAAAACAAGCCGAAACGTCATTACGAGAAAGCGAAGAGCGGCTCGCTCTGGCGATGGAGCAGGCGCATCTGGTGTATTGGGAAATGGACGCCGCGACAAGGACCTATACATTCAACGACCGGTTCTACGAACTCTATGCCACGACTGCCGAACGCGAGGGCGGCTACCGGATGTCGGCTGACGTGTACGCTCGGGAATTTTTGCTGCCTGATGAACGGCACATCGTTCCCGACGACGTGGCCCGGCTGTTGTCCGGCGAAATAGATCAATTGCAGCAGGAACATCGCATTCAGCGGCGTGACGGCGAACTTCGCACTATCGTCGTGCGGGTCAGCGTGCTCCGGGATAGTGCAGGCCGAGTCGTGGGAACCCGCGGCTCCAACCAAGACATCACCGAGCGTAAAGCGACGGAGGAATTGCTACGTAATTTGCAGCGAAGTGAGGCCATCGTTGCGCTCAGCGGCGGCATTGCACACGACTTCAACAATCTTCTCGGCACCATGATGGGAAATGTTTCGCTTGCACAGGCGCAATTACCCGACCACCATCCTGCGGTAAACAATATCGAGAAGGCCTTATCGGCCATGGAGCGCGCTGCAAAATTGACGCAACAGATGCTCACGTACTCCGGCAAAGGAAAGTTTCAGATTCGCACGATCGATCTGGGGGTGGTAGTGCGGGAACACGTAAGTCTGTTAACTACCTCTTTGTCAAAAAACGTAAAACTGAACACGTACATTCCCCACATACCGATATATGTGGAAGGAGACCCTGAACAGATCGGACAGATCATTATGAACCTCACCATCAATAGTGGAGAGGCGATAGGGGACAGACAGGGCATCGTTTCGGTCATACTTGCAGAGGCCGCCTTCGGTCGCGATGAGCTTGTTCCCTACGGGAAACTCACGAATGCCAACTTGATGGAAGGCCGATATGGTCTGATTGAAGTGAGCGACAACGGCAGCGGTATGAGCGAAGAAACAATACATAAAATATTCGACCCGTTCTTCACGACAAAATTTACCGGGCGCGGCCTGGGACTTTCCGCCGTGCTCGGTATTATTCGAGGCCACAAGGGAGGCATCATCGTTGAGAACAGAGATGGAGGGGGAACAACGTTTCGCATACTCTTGCCGGCCGTCACGCCGCCGACTGTCAGGAGGTGCCGCCGGCACCAGAAACCCAGGCGCAGATGACGGCAACTGCCACTATTCTTGTCATCGATGATGAACTTGATGTTGCCACCATGGCATCGGAAATACTGGAAACGGAAAATTACAACGTATTGGTCAAACTGAATCCGATCGAAGGCATCGAACTCTACAAACAACATCAGTCTGAAATAGGAGTAGTCCTGCTCGACTTGACGATGCCGGAGATGAGCGGGAGGGAAGTCGTGGATTGTCTTCTACAAATAAATCCCGACGTGAAAATAATCATCACATCCGGCTATTCTAAAGAGGATGTCACAAATAAATTAGGTGTGGCAACAGTGTCGGGGTTCCTTCAAAAGCCATACCGTCTGCAATCGTTACTGAACATCGTGCACAGCGCATTGCATTGAAGAGGGTGACGTGTGTTATGAGGCAAAAAATTCCCGTCAGATGTTTGGCGGGATTTTTTTTATGGTACACTGCCGCAGCAAAAATGAGCATCTCGATAAAAAAAGGCGGCAGGGAGCATGCAAGCGTATCCGGCATAGTAAAAGAATCGATCTTGCCGACGAATGTGAAACAATTAACATCATAATATGAAAATACGATAGCATATTCTGTGAGAATTTTATACATTGAGCCGATTAGCTGCTTCACTCTCGGCAGCAAAAAAGGTGACATGTGAATCTTCCGCGATTTTCCTAATTTTGGGGACTGAAACAGATACTCGAAACGTGAAAGTTTGTATAGCCGAAAAACCCAGTGTAGCAAAGGAAATTGCCCGTATCTTAAAAGCCAGTAATCGCAAAGATGGCTACTTTGAAGGAAACGGCTATCAGGTTACCTGGACCTTTGGACACTTGTGTACGCTTAAAAACCCCGAAGATTATACTCCCGATTGGAAATCGTGGCGAATGCACGCGCTGCCCATGATTCCGTCCCGCTTTGGCATCAAATTGATCACTAACGATGGCGTTCAGAAACAATTTAACACCATTAAAAAACTATTTGATGAATGCGAAGAAGTGATCAATTGCGGTGATGCCGGAATTGAAGGGGAGCTTATTCAACGGTGGGTGCTTACAAAAGCGGAATGCTCAAAACCTTTGAAGCGCTTATGGATTTCGTCGATGACCGACGAGGCGATAATAGAAGGATTTGAAAAGCTGAAGGACGGAAAAGAGTTCGACCGGTTGTATTCCGCTGGAAATGTTCGTGCCATTGGCGATTGGCTGCTCGGCATGAACGCCAGCCGCCTTTACACATTGAAATATGCCGATGGGAAAGGCGTATTATCCATCGGCAGGGTGCAAACTCCTACATTGGCATTGATTGTTCGCCGGTTCGAAGAAATTCAAAATTTTATCTCGAAAACATATTGGGAAATTAAAACGAACTATCGCGGCGTTATTTTCAATTCTACCAAAGGACGATTTGATACCACGGAGGAAGCCTCCAAAATCATTGATGAAATTAAAACCAATCTCTTCGAGATCATTTCATTTGAACAGAAAAAAGGAAATGAAGCGCCTCCCAGATTGTTCGATTTAACGGCGCTGCAGGTGGAATGTAATAAAAAATACAGTTTCACGGCCGACGAAACATTGAAATACATCCAAAGCCTGTACGAGAAGAAAATGGTGACATACCCTCGTGTGGATACCACTTTCTTGCCTAACGACATGTATCCGAAGATACCCGGCATTCTGAAAAAAATGGAGGCGTACGCGAACGTGGTCGAACCATTGCTCGCGAAACCTATTAAGAAAACCAAAAAGGTGTTCGACGACGCGAAGATCACGGATCACCATGCCATCATTCCCACCGGAATAAAGCCTGCCGGGTTGCTCTTGGAAGAGAAAAAAGTGTACGACCTTATTGCACGCCGGTTTATCGCGGCATTCTATCCCGATTGCATTGTTTCGAACACCACCGTCATGGGAACGGTGTGTGCGTACGAGTTTAAGGCAACCGGAAAAGTGATTCTTGAGGACGGATGGCGCGCATTGTATCCAAAAAAAGAAATAGAAAAGGATGCAGAATCAGACGCAGATGAAGAACAAATCATGCCTCGCTTCGAGAAAGGCGAAACAGGCGAACATCTTCCCGATTTGCTCGAAAAACAAACACAACCGCCCAAAATGCTGACTGAAGCGACATTGCTTCGTGCCATGGAAACAGCCGGCAAACAGGTGGAGGATGAGGAACTTCGCGAACTGATGAAGGAAAACGGTATCGGACGGCCATCCACACGTGCCAACATCATTGAAACTCTTTTCAAGCGCAAATATGTAACACGCGACAGGAAAAACCTGGTACCCACGCAAACCGGAATTCAATTGATACATACCATTCAGAATGAATTGCTAAAGTCGGCTGAATTAACGGGGATGTGGGAGAAAAAAATTCGCCAAATCGAAAAGGGCGAGTACGATCCCAAACTATTTCTCGACGAAATGAAGGAAATGGTGGCCCAGTTGGTGAGCGAAGTGAAGCGCGAGACGAAAAAAATGATCGTCATTGAGCAGGATGTCGTTGTGGGACAAAAGAAAGCCGGGAAGGAAGCAAAAACCACATCGGCCGCGCCGAAGAAAGCCGAAAAGGAAGTACGACCCACATCGACCGGGACGAAAAAAACCGCCGTGAAAAAAGCAGCTGAAAAACCGGACGAACAAGTCCCGACTATCTGTCCGAAATGCAAAAAAGGGACTATGCTGAAAGGAAAAACAGCCTTTGGGTGCAGTGAATACAAAAACGGATGCACATTTAAAGTGATGTTCGAGCAATAGGACACTGGTTCATCAGTCACGGTCTTCGTGACCATATCGTAACCTAAAGGAACTATCGAATGAAGATCTACATCGGGATCATGGCGATCACGCTTGCGTGTTGCAGTACGGCACTGTCACAGAAATCGGTGTATCTCGATGAAATTAAAAAAGCGGCCGTTCGCGGATGGGAAGAGTATCCGGCGCAAATGGAACAATGGAAAAAGGAATATAATCCGAGCATCCTCTGGGGCTACAACGCGCCGGGCGGTCCGGCATACCTGGCGGGCGCTCTCGCCTTCCTGTATGAGGAAACGAAAGACACGAGCTATGCGCAAAAGGCGGCGGAGATTCTCGCGTCCTATGGCGATCTGCGCACCGCCTATCCGAAAGACTACGCCACAACACGGGCCGAATATGTGAACGGCATTCCTGCCATTTCCAATTTTTTCTTCATGCCTCCGTTCATACGGGCGTACATGAGGATCCATCAGTGCGGTGTGCTCGATGCGGTCACGCGCGCGAAGATCGAAGACAATATCGCCGGCAGCGCCGATTATATTTTCCATTTCCCCGAATGGGGAACGCACAACAGGGCGATCCTCCGCGCCGAAGCGCTTCTCTATGCCTCTCTTGGCCTGCCGCTGCATCCGCACGCTGCGAAGTGGAAACAGATGTCGCAGGTTCTCGGCGGCGATAACCTGAAAGGATGGGAGATCGAAGACGCGACTGTGTATCATCCGATATGGCTGAGCTCCCTCTATTCTTATGCCGATGCGGCAGGGAGGACGGACCTTTTCGACTCTCCCCTGACGAAGTACTATCCGCAATATTTCCAAAAGCTCATCGGTCCGCACGGCACTCTGCCGGAGTATGGCGACGCCCGATGGCCTTCGGGCTGGGAAGCGCTTCGCTGGGTGGCGATCTTCGAGAAGGCTGCCGCAGCGTACCATGATCCCCAGTTGAAATGGGCCGCTCAATCGGTGTTCGATTCATTCAAAAAAAGAGGGGGAGTGATCGGGGCCGGCGAAGCGTATTACCTTGCCGACGCCTATCGCTGGGCGGACGAGTCCGTGAAGCCGGTGAAACCGGGCACTCTGTCGCAGGAAGTGCTCGAGGACGTTGTCGGCAAGAAGATCGTCTTTCGAAACGGATGGGAGCCGACGAGCACATACATGCTTCTGAACTATCGGGATGAAGGAGACGGCGGACTGCTCTTTCGCGACTTCCTCCGCCAGACGATCTCGGTCGAGGAAGAAAAAATGCATCACGGGCATGCCGATGAGAACAGCATTCCGCTTCTGATGAGTGAAGGATCGGTACTGCTGCACGATGCGGATTACAGGGACGATCTGCCGAGCGGACCCTATGGTGCCTGGCGGCAGGACTACTTTCACAACAGACTCATCGCTCGTGCGAACAAGCGCGACAGCCGCCAGGGACTGCTCGAGTTCGTGCGAAACTCCGGCGCGTATCGTCCGGTGAAGACGCAAAAGATCGACTTCCTCAATCTGAAGGAAGTGGACATGAGTCGGACGCGTCTGGTCGATGAGGTGCTCGGATATCAGTCCGACCGAGTGATCACGTACCTCAAAGAAGAGGGATGGTTCGTTGTCGTCGATGCGATCAAGGTCCTTCGAACCGGCTATTACACATTTGCGAATCTGTGGCACGCCCAGCACATTCTTGAACAAGGAAGCAACTGGTTCGACGTTGCAACGGACTCGATCCAGGGGAATAAATTTCCACAGACGCGCTCGCTCCTTGTGATGTTCCCGCAGACCTATGCCAAGACCATCGGCGTCGAACCCATTTCACGCAGTTTCCAGAAGGAAAACGCCGTGTATCAGACCGTTTCGAGCCAATACAAGGCGGGCGACACGGAGGTCTTTGTGACTGTGCTGGTTCCCCACGGGCGCGGTGTAAACACGGCGGGCATACGCTCGAGTATCAGGCTCGTGGACGTCAGCACGCCCTACAAGGCCGTGGGTCTGCAGATCGATCGCACAGGGCGCACTTCTCAGCTCTGCATCAAGGCGGATTTGGACATGGATCTTGCCCGCGAAAACATACGTCCGCGCTATCTCTACTCGCTGGGCAAGGTCGCATATGGGGAGTTCGAGACCGATGCGAGTTATCTCTTTGCGACGGTCACGAAGGACAGTGTGTCGTACAGCGCCTCGAACGTTTTGAAGGTGCTGTATAGGAACAACCCGTTGTTCGAGTCGCTTGCGAACACTCATCCGTTGCAGCTCGACGGTACCTCGGAGCGGGTCGGGTTCGTGAAATGGAGATATTGGGAAGAGACGGTCGGGAAAAAATAATGACGATGGGCGAAGACAATTTGCCAAGCACGGTTCAGAATATGCCGCGTACATCGCGGCATATAAAAAAAATATACTCGAACGTATCCATTACCCGCATATGTTCCTGATCGCTTCGGCAATGATGGGAATTCCAATCCTGATCATTTCGGGCGAGGTATTGCAGTATGATATGCGCATGCAATTGTTCTTTTTCCCTTCGGGGTCGAATGTTTTGCCCGTAACAAACACAGCACCCTTCTCAATGGCGATCTTCAATATCGCTGCGGCATCGGCGCCTTCCGGCAGCTGCAGCCAGATATAAAATCCTCCTCTGGGCCGTACCCATTCTACATATTGTGGCAAGTGCGACTCCAGCGCATCGAACATGGCGTTGGCCCGCAATGCATACTCCGTGCGAATAAAATCGAGGTAAGGGTAGATCGCCCCGGTGCGAAGAAACTTGTCGGCAAGCACCTGCGAAAATGTCGGCGAACAGGCGTCGAACGATTGTTTGATCAATTCGCATTTTTCATAGATGTGCTGAGGAACCAGCATCCACCCGAGTCGTAAACCCGGGCCGATGATTTTAGAAAATGAACCGGTGTAGCAAACATCGATCCCTTTCGGATTGATCGCCTTGATCGGCTTCAACCTGTCCGCATCCTCGGGATGAAAGAACAATTCGCTGTAGGCATCGTCTTCAATGATCGGAATTTCTTTCCCCGTCATGAAAGTGATTAAATTATTCTTCGCCTCCGCGGAATACAGAATGCCGGCCGGATTATGGAAACTCGGGGTGATATAGAGAAATTTAGGATCTTTCGGCGCGCCGTGTATCGCCTTCTCGAGGTGTTCAATGGACATCCCATCGTTTCCTACCGGGACCGATATGACGTCGGCCTGATACGATTTAAAAGCGGAGAGGGCGCCGATAAAGGTTGGGTTTTCAACAATGATCGTATCATTCCGATCGATAAACGCTTTTGCAAGAATATTTATCGCCTGAAGAGAACCGGTTGTGATGAGCAATCTGTTTTCGGAAACCGGCAGGCCCTTCTGATCAAGAAATTCGCCCAAGGATTCAAGGAGAGCAGGCAAGCCGTTTGTCGGCCCATATTGCATGGCAACCTGTTTCTCGGCAACGGTAAGGGTATTGTAAATCGTATCGATTTCTTTGATAGGAAAGAGATCGTTTCCCGGCATGCCTCCGGCAAAAGAAATAATTCCTGGTTTCGTCGCAAGGCTCATCAAATCGCGGATTTCGGATGAACGCAGGTTTTTTGTTGCCGAGGAAAATCGTGTCATAGGCATTCGTCATCAAGATGAAAAACAATTTCTTCCAATCATAAGTATCAATCACGTCTATAGCTGGTAAATCTGGCTTGTCCGAAGCAGCTCCATTTTATTTTTCTGAAGTACTTCGATCGCCTTTTCGATGACCGATGGACGAAAGACCACGGACGCGGAATTTTCCAGGGCGAACGCATACATATAATCGATCGACACATTATTCATCGACAAGATCTTGAGTGCCTGATGCAGTCCGCCGGGCTCGTGGGGAACAATCATGCCGATCACGTCGGTGGTATTCACCGAGAAGCCGTTTTCCTTCAGCACTTGTAAGGCAAGTTCGGGCCTGCCGACGATTAACCGCAAAATTCCATAATCGCTCGCTTCTGCCACGGTAAATGCGGAAATATTGATGTCGTTCTCAGCCAGGATCCTGGTGATCTCCGTCAATCTTCCGGTTTTATCCTCGAGAAATACCGATAGTTGTTTAATGATCATGTCGTGTCCTCACCATGCTTATTGAATATGCCGGTTGTCGATGACCCGTTTGGCCTTGCCTTCCGAACGTTCAATATTCCCCGGCTCGACCAATTTTATTTTTGCGCTTAATCCAAGCGTGCTCGCAATGTTGTGTGAGATCCGCTTTTTGAGCCCTTCCAACACCTTGATCTCATCGGACCAGAACTGATCATCCACCTCGACCCTGATTTCGAGAGCATCGAGATTGTTTTCTCTCGTGACGATCAGCTGGTAGTGGGGAGTGGTTTCGCTCATATCAAGAAGCACAGCCTCAACCTGCGAGGGGAAGACATTGACGCCGCGGATGATCAGCATGTCATCGCTTCTGCCAAGGCATTTGTCCATGCGCACCAGCGTGCGTCCGCAGGCGCACTGGTCGATATGCAGGCGTGTGAGATCGCGCGTACGATACCGCAACAGAGGCATCGCCTCTTTCGTCACGGTGGTAAATACCAGTTCGCCCAGCTCCCCGTACGGGAGCACTTCCAGCGTTTCCGGATTAATGATCTCCGGTATAAAATGGTCCTCAAAAACATGGCTCCCGCATTGATACTCGCATTCCATGGAAACACCGGGACCGATCACTTCGCTTAATCCATAGATGTCGTAGGCTTTGATGCCGAGGAGCTTTTCGATCTGCACGCGCATTTCTTCGGTCCACGGTTCGGCGCCAAAGATACCGGCTTTCAGTTTGATATCCTTCGGCGAGATGCCTTCCTTTTCGATGCTCTCGCCTAAAAACGCCGCATACGACGGAGTGCAGGCAAGAGCCGTCGATCCGAAATCGACCATCAGCTGTAACTGTTTTTTTGTATTGCCGCCGGAGATGGGAATCACCGATGCTCCGATTTTTTCGGCGCCATAATGAAGCCCCATGCCTCCTGTGAATAACCCGTATCCGTATGCGACCTGAATGATATCGTTTTTGGTCACACCCGCCATCGTCAGCGAACGGGCAACGACTTCACTCCACATATCGATATCCTTGCGTGTATAACCGACCACTGTCGGTTTACCGGTCGTGCCGCTGGATGCATGCAGCCGTACGATCTCGCTCTGCGGAACAGTGAATAATCCAAACGGATAATTGTCGCGTAAATCCTGTTTGGTCGTGAAGGGAAGGTCTTTCAATTGGCCGATGCTCGTAATATCGCCTGGTTCCAACCCGATTTTTTGCAGCTCCTTCCGGTAGAAAGGAACGTTGTAATACATCCGCTCGATCATTGTTGCGAAGCGGTTGCTTTGAATTTCGGTGAGTGTTTGCCTATCGGCACATTCGATAGTTTCGTTCCAGATCATAACGGAGTGTATTTGGGGTTCAGGTGCCGGCAGTTTCGAGACCTTTACGAAACGCCTTGACGTTTATATCAACGAGTTCTTTCCCTTTGCGTTGAAAGAGAGTTTCGATGCCTTCTTCGAGTCGTTCTTTCGCTATTCCAATATAGGGCGACGCAGCGCCGAGCATGACGATATTGTACGTTTTCACATTGCCGACGTCGCGCGCCAACGTTCCGGCATCGACGAAGATGCTCTTTGCGACTCTATTTATGGTGCGCTTGATCTCATCGAGGTTCGGATAATTCGAGATGTTCTCAAATGGCTCGGTCGACGTGACGATGATCCCGTCTCGTGAAAGAAAAGGCAGGTACCGCAGGGATTCCATCGGTTCCACAGAAAGAATGAGATCGGCCTCTCCCAACGGAATCAGGTCGGAATAAATTTCCCTGTCCGAAATTCGCACATGCGATTCTACGGCGCCGCCACGCTGACTCATGCCATGAACTTCGGCCTGCTTCACTTTTAAGCCGCTCTTCATTGCAGCAAGGTCGATGATCGCTGCGATAGTGAGGATGCCCTGTCCTCCGACCCCGGCCAGGATGATGTTGTTATTCATCGTTTGGTTGT
Organism: uncultured Ignavibacteriota bacterium; assembly: GCA_903884005.1. Taxonomy (GTDB): domain Bacteria; phylum Bacteroidota; class Ignavibacteria; order UBA10030; family UBA8401; genus CAISDA01. The sequence continues at coordinate 15,742 of CAISDA010000051.1, forward strand.
AATATTTGTAATAGAAAATAATTATGCTTTTTTCTGTTTCTTTTTCCGTCCGACAACCTGAATGCATTCACGGCAGGCAAGGATCACCGAAACGCCCTGATAGTCGAATTCTTCCTTCAACACCGCAACGTTATTCTCAAAATTTTTCTTCAGGGGGACGATGGTGCGGATATGATGTTCTTCCACTCCGACGCCCTTGCAAATGGTAAAGAGCCTATCGGTTCCGCCGGAATCCTGTCCGCCTGTCATTGCCGTTGTTGAATTGTCTGAAATGATGATTGTGACGGACGACTCATCGTTCACAGCGTCGAGCAGGCCTGTAATTCCGGAATGTGTGAAGGTCGAATCTCCTATGACCGCTATTGCAGGGTGCAATCCGGCATCGGCAGCACCTTTGGCCATCGTGACAGAGGCGCCCATGTCTACGCAGGAATTGACTGAATTAAAGGGAGGCAGCGCGCCGAGCGTATAACAGCCGATATCGGCGAATACATGTTTATACTCATATCCTTCCAATGCCCGGTTGAGGGCCTCAAACACATCGCGGTGACCGCATCCTTTGCAGAGTTCAGGGGGGCGGTTCGCCACGATGTCCGGAATCGGGCGAATTTCCGGGGATGGAATTCCAAGCGCCGCGGCAATACTGTTCGGAGAAAGTTCGCCGATGCGGGGCAGGGTGCCATCGAGCCGGCCTGCAATTTTTTTATTGTCGAAATACCCTCTGAGCAGCTCCTCATACACGGGGTATCCCTCTTCGGCGATCAGGATGGTATCGTATGCGTCAAAAAATTCCTTGATAAGTTTTTCGGGCAGGGGATACTGGGAAATTTTAAGAACCGGAATGTTCAATCCGTTAGTTTGAAGTATTTCCATCACATAATTGAAGGCAATACCAAAAGCCACAACAGCGAAGCTGCCTTCACCATCGATACGCCGTGTAAAGGGTGATGCTTCGGAAAAAGAGACAAGCTGCTTTTGCATGTCGAGCAGGCGGGCATAATTGAGGCGCGCGTTTGCCGGGAGCAGCACCCATTTATTTTTATCAACTTCAGGGTGCAGTTCGTTCTGGAGCCGCACCGTATCCTGGACGACAATCGCGCGCGAATGTGATAAGCGAGTGGTGATACGCAGCATGACCGGCAGGTGAACGCGTTCCGATAATTCAAACGCATAATGAACCGCGTTATACGCCTCCTGCTGGTTGGACGGTTCGATCACCGGAAGGAATGCAAATTTGCCATAGACTCTCGAATCCTGTTCGTTCTGTGAAGAGTGCATGGAAGGATCATCCGCCACAACAACCACCAAGCCGCCGTTCACACCCGTGATGGCCGAATTGATGAAGGCATCGGCGGCAACATTCAAGCCGACATGTTTCATGCACACGAGACTTCGCCTGCCGGCATACGACATTCCCAGTGCCGCTTCATAGGCGGTTTTTTCATTGACGGACCATTTAGAACGGATCCGTTGTGCCTGTGCATCATTGCTGCGTTGGATGTATTCCGTGATTTCGGTCGACGGTGTGCCGGGGTAGGCGTACACGCCCGAAATTCCGGCATCGATGGCACCAAGCGCAATGGCTTCGGCTCCCAACAGTAATTGATTATTCATGAATAAATTTTTCGAAAAAATAATGCGCTAAAATAATATATAAAGTAACATATTTTGCCCGTAATAGGAATATAAAATGTTGTATAAATATTATTTTCATACGTTCATCTATGAGAGAATGCCGGAATTGACGACGTGATGGATTGTGCCGGTGACCGCTCGCACAGGTATGAATGAACATGGACAGAGTGGTAATGATCGCTCCTGAGGCCTTCAACTGGAAACTATTATAGACCTGTGTCAACTGGGGATTACACAAAAAATTTCGATCCTCGAATACGGTCGGAATAGGGCATCAATTAATGGCGCGATTATTGCACGCTCCATGAGGTATGTTGAATCCTTTGTAGAGTCGAACGATGATGTATTTTATTTGAGAAAACCATGGTTGAATCCACTAAAATCGATGAAAAAGAACGTGAGGCACGAGTGAGCGCATTGCTTCACGGCGTTGAAGATGCAATCAAGAAGGGTGAACTTGAAGAAGCGCTTGACAAGATCCGCATGGTATACAAGTACGACATTAAAAGCATGTATGCCAGGGCATTTGAAGAACGCATTCTGGCGATGATCATAGAGCGCGGCGAAAACGAATTAAAAATAAAATATGAGCAACAGCATTCAAAGATGAAGGAAAGGGTCGACAGGGAAGGTCAGATCGAAATAAACCGCAAACTGAAAGAATATCATCGTCAGTGGGAAGAAGAGACGGCAAAACGCGAAGAAAAGGAGCGACACGAGAAAGAGCTGGAAGTCCGCGCACGGAAAGCCTCCTTCGAAGATCAAAAAATTGAAGGTGAACGGGAGTATGCAGCATTCAAATATGAGAACCGCGACCGCATCGAACAATGGGAGCGAAAAATGAAACTTGAAGTGCAGAACGCGATCGATCAGGAACGTGTACGATTGGAACAGGAACTGGCTCAGCGTCTTGCAGCAATGACGGTTACCGCTCCGGAGCAGCCGGCACAAGCGCACACTGCGCCGATGGAGCCATCGGATTTGAAAACGCAAGTCGAGGCCGAATACACCGCCAAGCTGCTTCAGACAAAGGAGCACATGGAGCAGGAATTCGAGGAGAAACGGGAAGCCGCACGCCTCGTGCTCCATGAGGCGGCCATCGAAAAAATCCGCATGGAATGCGCCAACGTGCAGGACGAACTCCAGCGGCAGTTCGAACAGGAAAAAATACATCTCATCGAGCGGGAACAGGCGAAGGCAAAAGATCGTCTCGTCGAAGCGTGCAGGGCGTTCATCGTACTCATGGATGCGTCGATACCGCGCGACCATCTCGACACGCTGCTGCTTTCTCTGAGAAGCATTCTTGGCTTCAGCGATCAAGAATATGACGAGATCATCCGTTCGGTGCAGCTCAACTTGTTTATCGACACACTGCGTGCGAGCTGGCAGAAGGGCAAGATCACAAACGAAGACGGGGATATCCTTGCACACCTCTGTGAATTGTACCACATTTCACAGGAGGAATACGAACGCCTCACGAAGCAAGTGAAGCGCCAGTTGGGCCTGCCCGATGAACATGCGCGGATCCTCACCATCGACGACAATAAAGCCCAGCTCCTGTTCATCGATCATGTTCTCAAAAAAACATATATGAACACACGCACCGTCGAATCGGTGAAGGAGGCGGCCGAGACGATTAAGCAGGAAATTCCCTCGCTCATCCTATGCGATGTGATGATGCCAGAAAGAGGCGGTTTTGCCTTCTACGAAATGATTCAGAATGGAGAATACGGGGAAGAAATTAAAAAAACCCCGTTCGTGTTCATGAGCGGATGCTCGGACGAATACATGAAAAAAATAGCCGCCGACCTCGGTGTGAACAAGTATCTCTCAAAACCGTTCTCGATCGAGACGCTCGAGAAGACAGTAAAAGAAATGCTGATGACAGATGTCGCCTAATCGGCTGCATGACCTATGCTTCTTCTTCGATTGTCAGCGCCATGGTGGATTGCATTGAGACATTTATTTCCCTTAAACCGGCATATCATGAACAACGATTTACAGAAAACAATCCTCCTCGTCGAGGATAAAGCCTCCGCGGCAACGAATGTGACCGAGCAGCTGCAACGGTTTGGGTATCGCGTGATCACCGTTCACACAGGCGAAGAAGCTGTCGAATTCGCTACTGGCGACATACAACCGGACATCGTTCTGATGGACATTGTGCTCGGCAAGGGCATTGACGGTATCGAGGCAGCAAAACAAATTCTTGCCCAACGGAGTATCCCCATCATATTTCTCTCCTCCGATCTGGATGCGGATACCATGGAGAAGATGCATGGCATCATCCGATATGGTTGCGTGCTGAAGAACTCCAATACGTTTGTTCTTCAGTCATCGATCGAGATTGCATTTGAATTGTTTGAGGGACAAAAGCAATTAAAGAACGAACTGATGGAGCGTAAACGTATAGAAACGACATTCCGCGCGATCGTTGAAACCTCCCCCGATTCCATTGGAATGTTCGATGCCAATGGAAATATCGAGATGATGAATCCCGCCGCCTGCTTGGCCTTTGGATATGAAACAACGGAAGAGATGGTGGGGAAAAATGCGCTCGAATTCTACATGCCTGAAGACCACGTAAGAGCAGCAGCCATGATCCGACAGGTATTCGCAAACGGCAAGGTTCAAAACGCGGAGTCCAGGCTGTTGCGAAAAAACGGAACATCGTTTTACTCTGAATTAAGTTATTGGGCATTGTATGATGCCGATGGAAATCCTTTTAGACTTATCGCTGTCACGCGCGACATCACCGTACGTATGCATGCGGAAAAGGCCTTGAAATTTTCTCTCTCTTTGCTCGATGCATCATTGGAATCTACAGCCGATGGCATCCTCATCGTTGACGGTAATGGGAAAATTACAAAATGGAATCAGAAATTTGTCGATATGTGGAAAATTCCGAAGGAAATCCTTGAGGGCAAAGACGATGTTTCTGCAATCAACCACATACTCAAAGGGCTTTCACAACCCGAAAAATTTGGCGTAAAAGTCAAGGAACTCTATGATCATCCGGATGCATCAAGTTTCGATCAGATTGAATTTTTAGACGGTCGTATTTTCGAACGGTACTCGCAACCTCAGAAAATAAGTGATGACATAGTCGGCCGTGTATGGTCTTTCCGCGATATCACCGAACGTATGCAAATGGAAAAGAATTTGATACAGGCAAAAGAAGCCTCAGAGGCGGCAAGTAAAGCAAAAAGCGAATTCCTTGCCAATATGAGTCACGAGCTCCGTACCCCGCTCAACGGCATCATCGGCATGGCTGAATTATTGGAGGATACGGAATTGTCGAATGACCAGCAACGGTATGCAGCCGGAGTGATCACGTCGGGCAACCACCTGCTTTCGATCATCAATGATGTGCTCGATATGGCAAAGATCGAATCGGGGAATATTGAAATTCGTGACGATGTGACGTTACTTCGCGAACAGGTGATGGCTATCATCAAACCATTGGGTGTGCGCGCATACACGCAAGGAATTGAATTGATCTGCGACATCGCGCCGGATGTTCCGGAAACCATCATTGTCGATGGCCTTCATCTTGGACAGGTCTTATTGAATCTTGTCGGCAACGCCATCAAGTTCACAGAGCATGGACAGGTTGTTTTACACATTGAGAAATCGACGCAGCAGGGGGGAGACGATGTTCTTGAAATTTCGATAGAAGACACGGGCATTGGCATGACAGAAAAGCACATGACCACGATCTTCGATGTTTTTTCACAGGCGGATTCCACGATCGTACGGAAGTATGGAGGCACTGGGCTGGGCCTCTCGATTTCTGCACGACTGGTATCTCTGATGGGGGGGATATTAAGCGTGGAAAGTACAATCGGCAAGGGAAGCCGATTCCATTTTACCATTCCGCTTAACGTGGCGGAAACACTCGATTCCACGCCGTTCATTGCAAATCTTGAAAACTTGCGGGTACTGGTCGTGGACGATAATGAAGCGTTGCTGGGAGTGCTGAGCCAAATACTCACGAGTTGGCGCATGATACCCATCTGTGTGGAATCGGGGGAGGAAGCATTGGTAGAATTGGAACGATCGGTGAAAAGCGGAAATGTCATTCCTCTTGTGCTTCTGGATGTTCTTCTCCCCGGCATGGACGGTGTTGCTGTTGCCGAAGAGATTCGGAAAAACAGCGGGTTGAAAAACTGCAAGATCATCATTCTTTCGATGTCGCGCGATCCGAACGTCATAAAACGCATCCATGGAGTGAACATCAGCGCCAACCTCACAAAACCATTCATATGTTCTGAATTATTGGAATCAATTCAACAGGCGCTCCATGTTTCCCCGCCTGAAGCCGGGTTGGAAAAGGCACCTGTCCTTCTGAAGGCTGACCAGTCTGCGTCACTCTTCCCCGAGGGGCTGTCGATTCTTGTGGCCGAAGACAACCTCATCAATCAGGAAATTATTCTCTCGGTTCTGCGCAAATGGGGGTGTTTGCCCACGCTCGCCTGCAATGGTATCGAGGCGGTGGCATGTGAGGCCGAACGCAGGTTTGATCTTATTCTGATGGATGTACAGATGCCGGAGATGGATGGATTTGAAGCGACGAGGAAGATCCGCGAACGCGAAACGAAAACGCTGCGGCACATACCGATCATCGCCATGACAGCGCATGCCCTTTCCGGCGATTTGGAACGATGCCTGCAGGGGGGGATGGATGGCTACGTTGCGAAACCGCTGCGTGCGGCCGATATTCAAAAGGCAATGAAGGTGTTTTTCCCGAAGAAGGACGCAGAGGCATCATACATTTCGTATTCTGAAAAAATTCGGGAAACGATGCTTTCAAGACTCGATGGTGATCCGTCGCTGATTGTAGCTTTGTTGAAATTGTTTCTGGATCAATCGCCGATGCTTCTGCAACAATTACAAGACTCCATTGCGCGCGATGATTCCACTAGAATCGCTTTTTCAGCGCATGCAATGAAAGGCTCGCTCGGATTTTTAGAAACGGGCGGACTTTATAACGTCTTGGCGGAAATCGAAGCGAAGGCAGCGCTGCCGATTCACGACGATGTTTACGCCCTGCTCACGCAGGCGGAAACGATGTTGGGCGAGATCATGAAAGCATCGGAATATTTATACAACAAGGAGACGGCATGACCCGCCCTCAGTCCAGCGGGATGTAGCACACGTTGCTCGTCAGCATCATCAAAATGAACACGAGGCAGGTAATCATCGGCCCGAGATAGGGTTTCCCGGTGAGTCTGAAAAAATACCTATTGTAATACGGAAGCAGGAACATCATTGGAATGACCCCCAACAACAGGTTCACATACAGCCACTCATTCTTCCAATAGACGGTTCCAGTGGTGGCCAGACTGATATACTGAATCGCCAGGATCATCATCAGGCCGACTGAATTGCCCAGCCCATTGATGAGCATGTTATACCATTCCTTGTGGCCTTCAAAACGAGCGCCACAATTTACACGAATCGAGTTGGCCAGGTAGAAAATGAAGAACAAGGGAGTATATTCTAAAGCCACTATCAGCATCTTCGGCGGGAACGATGCCGCTGCCGCTATAAAGGTAAATCTGAAGTCCGTGTGGAACACGGCATAGGAAGCGAAGAGCATCACGTAAAAGGAGCAGAGCACCGTAAAGGCCAGTGCAACGGTCCGGGCCAATTCCTTTATGCTCGTCCGCAATCCCCACATCTCGGGCCGTACTCCATGCTTCTTTCCGAAGAATGTATATTGGAGGAAGAAGAGGAGAAGGCCAAGGAATCCATTGGCGATGGCCCACAGCAGGATTGCATCATTGATGCGCTGCGGAAACCACCAGGTCAGGAAACGGTTGTTGGCCTGGGGAAACACGGTTGCTGTAGCCTGCGCCAATGGGACGAACAGAAAGCAGGCCGCGATGGCCGAAAACGCGAAGGTGATCCAAAACAATTGCCACCCCTTCTTCCCGGGTGCCGGCAGGGCCGGGGGCACAGTGTGCACCAGCGAGCTGAACAGCGGGAGGCGCAGCAATAATGAAGTCACCGGCAGCAGAAACAAGAGTCCGCCCACCAGCGAGATCAATCCAAACAATTCTTTCAGCGGCCATGTCTGGGTGAAGGGTGCAAGGGCCGGTTCCATGCTAAAGACAGTGGCGAAATACGCTGTCATATTCGCAATGTGCGTGGGATTATAGGGCATCAGCGGGTGTATCATTGCAGTATTATACACAACCCGCAATGTGCGCGTCGCAGGGTCACCATACAGTTTACCCAGCTCTACAGAAGACAGTGTGTCGCCGGGTAAAACAGAGTTCACCAGACGCAACGCCTCAGGTGCGTCCTTCATGATGGCGTGACAATTTTCGTTTCGAAACGCACCCTCGTCGTACGAGGCATAATCCATCCCGATGTTGGCATCGATGGGCTTGAGTGTCTCGTCTGTCATTGACAACACATAGCCACCGACAAAGATGGCCGCGATCTTGTTTAACGAGTGAGCATGCGCAAGTTCCGCATCGGTAATCTCTTTGCCTCCGTCTGAAGTTGCACGCTGGGCCTGCTTCAGCGCCTTGGCCTGTCTCTCTCCAAAGCGTGCAGCTGACTGCAGCACCGCATTCCCGCCCGCCGAATAGCCCACGGCACCAATCCTGGACCGGTCGATATAATTCATATTCGGAGTGTCAGAGATGTACTCCACCATCGGAATGACACCGTTACCCTCGGTCGTCGTAGACCTCCGCTGCAATGTTGAACTGGATGCACCCTGACTATAGGGATCGATGGTGATCACGACAAAGCCTCTCCGTGCGAGTTCGATGGAATAGGCAGCCATCGTCTCCTTGCTCCGCTCAAAACCCGGACAGACCACAACAACAGGTGCCGGGGTCTTTTCCGTCGCGGTGACGGGCCTAAACACATCAGCAGTGATCCATTGACCGTCCTCGGTCGGGATTTTGATGCCGTTCACATCGATCTTGCCGAGATTGGTTTGAGCGAGATAGCCGCCGATATTGCCCAGCAGTATCAGCGCCAGAGCGATAGAGAGCAATTTCAACGATCGATTGTTGGTCTTGTTGGGGGGCGCTGTTGCAGTCTGTGAGTTTTTCATAAAGATGATGGATGTTGAAAAATTGAATTTGATATCCACCCGACCCAATAACTCAATAGTTTTTTTTATTGATATGTTGCAGTAAGGCGATTACGAAGGGGGCAAACTGGCAGCCACACTTTTAACGGCACCATTTTTTATTTAATAATTTATCAATATTGCTTTTAACAGAGACAAAATCAAGTAATTATTTGAAATGCCAAAGTGCAGCCGCCTTCAGAGTGCAGCGTGTTATTACACTGATAGTACTCAGCAGACAATTTATCGAACGGGAAAAATTGATTTGAGCAACACCGCCGTAAAGTGGAAGGCCGGCGGTTGCCGTCTACCAACCTCGGCGGAATATGAATTTGCGGCGAAGGGCGGTGTGAAATCAAAGGGATACCTCTATAGCGGGAGTGATTCGGTTGACAGTGTCGCCTGGACGTATTTAAACGCAGGCAACCAGCTTCATCCTGTCGGCACTAAACAGCCGAACGAGCTTGGCCTTTACGATATGAGCGGGAATGCAAAAGAATGGTGCTGGGATTGGATTAATTTCAATTTTGAAATCATCAATCCAATTGAACCCCAAGGACCGTCACGACCGACAAAATATCGTATGCTGCGGGGAGGCACGTTCGAATTACAAAACCTGACCCAATACCTTGTCACAGCCGCGTGGAATGATGAAACCCCTGACACTTTTGCAATAATGAGCACACTGTTTCGGCAGATCATCGATGTTTTGAGAAGACCCGTCAGATCCTCGACGGGTTTTCCATTGTCATATGCCGACCCCGAGGGTAGTTTCGCTTGCCGGTAACACCACCGTATGCCGGGGGTAACACCGACCTGAAGACGCGCTCGATCGCAGGAGGATCGGGGAGAATTTTTTCTGGAAATTCAATGGGCTCCCATTGGAATTGCTCGTGTACACAAACCGGGTGTCATCGGTTCATGACAATTGCTCCTCCATTATGCGTCAATTTGTCATTATGCTAAATCCTTATGTGGTAAGGAGATAATTTGTTTTACGCGTAAAAACGATGAAAAAAGTTGCGTAGATGAGAAAGAAACGACTAACGTCCGTACCATTTTCTTGCACTTCCGTAGTACGACGCGCATATTGAGTGTAAAAGTGTGGCAGTATACCTCCGGTCACAATTATTTCCGCAATTTATAGCCTATCGCTGTGCTGCAGCCCCCCCATACCAGTAAAATATTTAAAATAAACAGTTGCACTAACGGGCAACTCTCTATATCTTTGTACTATGAAGAATACATTCAGAACAATCCTGTTTTTCAAAGACTATTTTCAAGAGTTCTTTGTGAAACAACGGAAAAAAGTAAGGGATAAAATTGTCTGGACGCTGGAGTTGATAGAAGAACTCCCCAGAATTCCCGAAACCTATCTCAAACATATTGAGAACACCGAAGGACTATTTGAGATTCGGGTTCAACAAGGAAGCGACATCTTCCGCATATTCTGTTTTTTTGATCAGGGACAATTGATCGTTCTGGCAAACGCGTTTCAGAAAAAATCGCAAAAGACACCGAAACAGGAAATTGAGAAAGCTCTCAAAATAAAGGAAGAATATGAAAACCAAAAGAAACAACATAACGACGCTTGAACAATTTAAAGACAAAAACTACGGCAAACGCGGGAACGCGAAGCGTGAACAACTTGAAGCTGGTTATGAGAACTTTAAGATCGGTGCTTTAATCCATGAAGCCCGTCTTGAAAAAGGTTTGACACAAGCAGAATTGGCGGAAAAAGTTGGGACGACCAAGTCGTATATCTCTAAAATTGAAAACGATATTAAGGAAGTACGAATCTCGACCCTTCAAAGGATTATTGAGCTAGGTTTAGGCGGGCAGTTACAATTGTCCATTAAACTTTGAGTTGACCTGCGGGTCGATGGCGAAACTGATACAAATCGCAGGTGTGGCCCCCTGACCAATGCATGTGTAATGTAGTACCGTGCCGCGCAAAATGTATCACCTGCACGCGCATTATGTAGTACCAACTCGCGCAAGCACATGCGTTGCGGCCAATGTTTGCAATGGTATTATAACGTTTATGTCCCTTAATGATATTATAATGAGCGTTTAATACACACCTACCGCTTGCGCTGCAGGTGTGTTATTGAACGTCCGTTTACTGGCTTCGGAGTGTTGGTATCTTTTCGATCTCCCGTCGAAGCGACTCCGTCGTATTGTGCGTGTATATCTGCGTCGTCGCGATCGTGGAATGCCCAAGCAACTCTTTCACCGCCGTGATACTCGCACCGGACTGCATGAGAAGGGAGGCACAGGAGTGGCGGAGGGAGTGGACGTGGATGGACTCTGCGAGACCTGCAGCACGTGCTGCTGCCTTGAACCTGTGCGTGATCGTATTACCGTTGACAGGGCGACCACGGATATGGAAGACGTAATCGCCGGATGCAGTTTGGCGACGACGGTTCAGTACGGACAGTGCGCCATCAGTCAGCGGTATCGTGCGATCTCTTCCCGTCTTCGTCTTGAATGTATCGGTATTCCGTATGACAATGAAGCGCAGTTCGATATTGACAGCATCCCACCGCAGTGAAAGTATCTCACCGCGCCTGGCACCGGTGTTGACCGCGAAGATGACGAAGTCCCGAAGCGTTCCATTTGGCATACCTGCAATCAATCGTTCAATATCCGCGACCGTCATGAACGCCGGCTTAATCCCGGATGCAGGGACCGTCTTGCATGAGAGAAACGGATTCACTTTCACGGCCTGCCAACGAACCGCTGTGTTGAACGCAGCCTTCAGTGAACGGAAGAGGATGTTGATGTATGTCGGGGAGTATGCCTTGCCATTCGGCAAGCGATGGGTGAGCATGGAAGTCTTCCATGCATCGACCTGGCGTACGGTGATCGAGTCCATTGAGATACTGCCGACAGTCTTTCGAAACGATGTGAACGCGAGTGTGTAGATTTCAACGGTGCCAGGTTGGTATTGTGTCTTCGCGTACGATAGGAAATCGGTGATGAATGCCGAATACGAGCGGCACGTCGTCTCGGGTTCTTTCGGTGTGGTTTTCAGATTGGTGAGGAAGCGAATGGCATTCGCTTTCAATGTGCAGCGAGTGGAGATGCATTTGCGTGTTCCATCGTGATCTGTGTATTGAACGAAGTACGATGGGGAGGAAGATCTTTTGAAGATTGAAACATTGTTCATGACGCACTCCTGAATTTGCAGAGTGCGCTTTAACTGTAGTTATCCTGCCAGCTGACATGCCAGCTGCTTCCTGCTATTCCAGACAGAATCCACATTGCGAATCCGCTGTCGCCAGGAGGAAGTGCCCAATATCGCTTGTAATAACGTGCCGAAAAGGGGACTCGAACCCCTATGCCTCGCGGCGCCAGCTCCTAAGGCTGGTTGGTAACTCTGCCTATTGCGAAATAAGGCCAGTTTCAAGGGATTACAACTCATTTACTTTCATCTTCCAACCATTACAAAGCAGAAAAGGGCACTGATTGGGCACTATGACAACCGTCACACCTTCTTCTTTTTTGCATGGTTCTTCCTCGTATCTTTCCCGTACGCATCCCTCGGAATATCTGTGTGGTATTTTCTTTTATCGATCTTCACAATCTCCTTCGGCTCTATGATTACCGCTTCTTCATAATTCCCGACCGTCTGTATCTTCGCGTGTGACCGGGTATCGAGTGCGATATAATCGGCCATCGTTTCTTCAAATGATTCATGCCCGACCCATTCAGCGATTGTTGACGGAGCAACGCCCAGGTGAACAAGCTCGGTGATGAACCTCTTCCTTGTGTCGTGCAGCTTTGTGTCGTGAATGCCGGCCGCTCTGCGGATCTCGATATAATGCTCGCTGATCGTCTCTGCCGAGGGCATATCGCAGAAAGGGGACTCTAAGTTTTTCCGTCGATCGAGTATTTCATACACAGCCGGGACGATCGGAACCTTCCGCTCTTTATGGAATTTCGTTTCGGTTAAATGGATGATGGGAGGATTGCGCTGCAACTTAACGTCCGACTGCTGCATGTATCGCGCCTCGCTTCTTCGCAGTCCTGTCCCAAGCAGCGTCCGGTAAAAATCTTCTTCATGCGGGTAGAGATTGCGGACGCTCTCGATGATTCTGTTTATTTCCGAATCTTCCAGGTATCGCTTCTTCACCGCGCTTTCTCGAAACTTTGGAATCTGCGCCCAGGGATTTTCATTTACCATCTTCCACGTCGCCCCCAGGTTCCACATTGTAACGAACACTCGACGATAGAGATTCTTTCCCCGCGCCGTGATCGGCACTTGAACGAACTTCTCCGTCTTTGGATCGAATCGCTTCTTTGTCCGCAGAGCCAGCGCGCCGAAGAATTTATCTGCGTTCAGTTTCGAAAATTTCTTTAGCGGCATCTCGGAGACGAGGGACTTGAACACTCCGACGATCCATTTTTTATTATTCTCATGCTTCACCGAGTTGCCTTCGTTCGCGGTATGGGCAAGGCACATATCGAGGAAGGCGTAGAGCTTCGTATTGTCGAGATCAGCTTCGGTTGCACCGCCAAGCTCGATGAGCTTCGCCGTCGCACGGCTATCTGCTATCCGCTTATTTCGCGTACCGAGGGACGGGCGGATGCGCTTTCCGTTGACGCGGATGTCCAGGAAATAAATGCCATCGGAATTTGGCCGAACCTTGCCGGAGTTGAGCATTTCGAAACTTTCTAAAAATGTTCTTGCATTCCGCACCATCAGCTATTAGGTTCTCCCATCACATATAGGGGGAGATCCAATGCGAGAAATAATTTTATCACAGGGGAAAACCACGCTTATTGACGATTCGGACTACGAAAGAGTTTCTCAATTCAAGTGGTGCGCGTATAAAGGCACGAATGGTAATTACCGCGCCGTATGAACTGCACGGCGAGTTCGCCTATCTGAACTTCCCCGCGTTAGAGAAAGTCGCATAACGCTATAAAATTGCGCAAGCATCGGTCGCGTCCGTGATGGATGCCGATGCTTGCTTATGTGGCGTTCCGTCCCCTTCGGCTGCGCCAAACTTAGGCTCTAATTCTGTCCGCTGTATGCTCAAGCCCACTCATCCCTTGCAGTTCGTTGCGAATCATCATGCCCCACAGTTTCTCGCCTGCCGTATGCGCATTGAGAAATTGTCCCAGAATTACCTCTCGCATCATCGTTATGCAGAATGCTTTACAATTTAATTCCAACGATGAGAGAATCTCGTCTATGTCGAAGATCCCTTCTGGAACTCCATTTAGAACAAGCTTGACTTGTGAGGCGTCTTTTGTTACTTTACCTTTATACATGGCGTTGTGTTCCTTTCTGATAAAATGAATGTGAGAATTTATTTATCAGGATACACAACGCCATGTTTATTTACAAGAAATTAGTTTCAACAAGATTTGAGGCAATCTCCGCATTGAGGCGCATAAACGCTATTAGGAAGGGGACCTTGTAATGTTCCATGACCGAATGGACGGTATCGTGAGGCAGAATGTGCGGGGCGAGGACATGCACCGCAAAGATATCCGCCTGCACCTCGTAATTATAACTGCTCTCATACTTGCTTGCGCGGTGGCCGTGCGTGCGTGCGTGCGTGCGTGCGTGCGTGCGTGCGTGCGTGCGTGCGTGCGTGCGTGCATCGTCAAGGTCCGCCGTGTTGGGCGGATTTAAATGATGGAAAATTTCATGTAGTATCACGAACGGCCTATATTGCACAGAGACCGAAAGGGATATCGTGATAATTGTTCGCGCACCGCATTGTAAGTAAGCCCCGCCCGTTCCAGGCATTTCTTCATGCGTATAGACAATGGTTACATTCTCATCTGCGCAAATCTTCATTACATCGGGCTGTCCGAGGTAATGCACCAACAACAAATCAGACGATCTCCTTGCCCTCTGCATCTAACTTATTTCCCTGTAAAAGTTACATTCTCAGCGCATATCTTCATTACA
>CAISDA010000052.1 GCA_903884005.1 uncultured Ignavibacteriota bacterium
CGAAGATCGGCACGAAGCTGAACACGGACTTCATCAAAGGCATGGGAAAACGGGATGAGAAGTTTGTCATCATCCTGGACATCGAGCGCATTTTCTCGACGGACGAACTTGCCGCGGTGACGTCCTCGGTCGGACAGACAATGGAAGAATAATGCCTCACAAAAGCGTCGTCAGCCGGACCGATGTCCGGCCCGGCTGACGATGCGCTGCATCCTCGTTGCATCTGGCGTATAATCCTCTATATTTGTACCTGCTCGTTGCATAAGTTTCGTATTGAAAATGACTCTACACTGAGCCGCAGTACAGGTTGAGATGTATCTCACCAATTGAACTGCCCGATCATGCTGAGTCATTGCCTCTATGTACGACGACAGGATAAACGACTTCCACCACATTTGCAGAGGTACCCTCAGTGCCCCCAATAATTTCCACGGCTGTATTATTATGGTCATGCCCCGATAAAAAGGGATTAGTCTCGCGCCTTGCCAACTTCATTTATGAGCACGGCGGCAACATACTCGATCTGGACGAACATGTGGATGGATCGGAGCAGACGTTCTTCTTTCGCGTCGCGTGGGACATGGCCGAATTCTCAATTCCCCGTGCCGCAATGGTTGAAGCCTTTCTTCCCCTGGCAAATGAGTATCAGGCGCACTATACGATCCGCCTGAACACCGAAAAGCGGCGCCTGGCGATATTCGTCTCGAAGTACGGGCACTGCCTTCAGGAAATACTGTGGCGCAACGAGCTGGGCGAGTTCGATGCGGAACTCTCGCTCATCATCTCCAATCATCCCGATCTCGCGTATCTCGCCGAACGCTATTCGATACCGTTCCATCTCGTACCCGTGACAAAGGAGAACCGCGCCGAGCAGGAAACCGTGCAGCTCGCGCTGCTCGAATCGGCGCAGATCGACACCATCATTCTCGCCCGCTACATGCAGGTGCTGTCGAACCGTTTTGTAGAGCGCTACACGCACCGGATCGTGAACATCCATCATTCATTCCTCCCTGCGTTTGCAGGCGGCAACCCGTATAAGCAGGCGCACGACCGCGGAGTGAAGATCGTGGGAGCCACGAGCCATTATGTGACCGATGTGCTGGATGAGGGGCCGATCATCGAACAGGAGATCATTCGCATCTCGCACAAGGATTCGCTCGACGATCTGATACGCAAGGGAAGGGATCTGGAACGCCTCGTGCTTGCGCGCGGCATCCGGCTTCACTTGCAGGACCGCGTGCTTGTGCACGGACGAAAAACCGTGGTGTTCGACTGATCCCGACGGATGGCTCACGAAGCGCGGGCACATGCAGTGCGAAATGACATTTCGCACTGCATGTGCACCGATGAGGTTCCGGCCGCAGCAGCCTACAACGAGTTATTGATGAACGATTCGTACAATTCCTGCTTGCCGCTTGTCTTTGCGGGCTCGCCGGTTTCGACCGCGAACGCGCGAAGCTGTTCCAGCGTCAGGGCTCCCTTTTCAAATTCTGCGCCCTTGCCCGTATCGAACGACGCGTAGCGCTTCGCGCGATAGGCGCGATACGGCGTTGTGGTGAGCACCGTGTCCGCCGTGATCAACGCGCGCGCAAACGCATCCATGCCGATGATGTGCGCGATGAAGAGATCTTCGGAGTCGGTGGAATTCCGCCGCACCTTCGCGTCGAAGTTCGTTCCGCCCTTAGTGAATCCGCCGCCTTCGGCGATGACGAGCATCGCTTCGGTTAGTTCAGTCACGTTCACGGGAAACTGATCCGTGTCCCAGCCGTTCTGGTAATCGCCCCGGTTGGCGTCGATCGAGCCGAGCATGCCGGCATCCACTGCAACCTGCAGCTCGTGTTGGAACGAGTGCTGCGCCAGCGTCGCGTGATTCACTTCAATGTTCAATTTAAAATCGTCTGCCAAACCGAACTCGCGAAGGAAGCCGATCACGGTCGCCACATCGAAGTCGTATTGATGCTTCATCGGCTCCATTGGCTTCGGCTCGATGAGGAACGTGCCGGTGAATCCCTGCGAGCGTCCGTAGTCGCGCGCCATGGCCAGGAACCGGCCCATGTGCTCGCGTTCGCGTTTCATGTTCGTGTTCAACAGCGACATATATCCCTCGCGTCCGCCCCAGAACACATAGTTCTCGCCGCCGAGCGCGATCGTCGCGTCGATGGCGCGCTTCACCTGCACCGCAGCCTGAGCAACGACCGAAAAATCGGGATTCGTCGCTGCGCCGTTCATGTAGCGGGGATTGGAGAACACATTAGCAGTACCCCACAGGAGCTTCACTCCCGTTTCCTTTTGCTTCGACTTGGCGTAGTCGACGATGGACTGTACCCGGGCGTCCGATTCGGCGATCGTTGCGCCTTCTTCAACGAGATCAAAATCGTGGAAGCAATAGAACGGAATGCCGATCTTCGTGATGAACTCGAATGCTGCATCCATTTTCGCCGTAGCGCGTCCCATCGCATCCGCCGGATCATTCCATGGCAGATCGCGCGGACCCGAACCGAACGGATCGCCGCCCGTGCCGCAGAAGCTGTGCCAGTACGCGACGGCAAAGCGAAAATAGTCCTTCATGGATTTGCCGGCAACGATGCGGTTTTCATCATACCAGCGGAAGGCAAGCGGATTTTTCGAATCCGTGCCTTCGTATGCGATCTTTTGTATGCCTTTGAAATATTCCATAACGCCTCGGTAAAATGTGTGTTGTGTGTTGTTCAGCCGCGTGCGGCTGATGTTATTTTTTAAAAGTTCATTGTCGCTTCGGGCGATTCATTCAGCGACGAGCGCACCTTCGGCCGGATGATGCAGCGAGCGGTTCCTGCAGCGCCCCGTTAGTGCGCGCTACAGAAATGTGTCCAACCGTTTCAGCCATGCATCGTACGCCAACGCGGTGGCATCGACCGCGTTTCTCTCCGGTTGAATTTCGCCGACTTTTTTCAGCGACGCGAATGCCTGGGTCATGGATGTGAAGTATCCGGCGCCCACGGCCGCGCCGCGCGCCGCGCCCTCTGCGCCGTCCGTTTCAAGCAACTCTATTGTCGCGCCGGTAACATTGGCGAGCGTACCGCGGAAGATCCCGCTCAGGAACATGTTCGCTTTCCCCGCGCGAATGGTGCTGATGTGCATGCCCATCACTTTCATGATGTCGATGCCGTAGCGGAACGAGAAGGCGATGCCTTCCTGCGCAGCACGAAGGATCTGAGAGCGCGAATGCCTGTTGAAATCGATGCCGAGGATGTGGCTGCCGATATTGTTGTTTGCCAGTATGCGCTCTGCTCCGTTGCCGAAGGGAATGACGCTCACGCCGTCCGACCCGATCGCAACGCCGGAGGCAAGCGCATTGATCTCGTCATACGAAAGGCCGGCGCCGACGTTCCGCCTGAGCCATGAATTGAGAATGCCCGTGCCGTTGATGCAGAGCAGAACCCCCAGTCGCGGGTCCTCGGCACGGTGATTCACATGCGCAAACGGATTTACTCTGGACTGTGCGTCGTAATTGACCTTATCGATGACGCCGTACACGACGCCCGAAGTGCCGGCTGTCGCGGCGATCTCGCCGGGCTCGAGCACGTTCAGAGAGAAGGCGTTGTTCGGCTGGTCTCCAGCGCGATAAGCGACAACGGTGCCTGTACGCAGTCCCAGCTGCGCCGCCGCCGCCGCGGACAATGTTCCCTGCACTGCAAATGTCGGCACGATCGCGGGCAGGATGCGTTCATCCACGCCGTAAAGATTGAGCAGCTCGGTCGAAATTTTATTCTGTTTGAAATCCCAGAAGATGCCTTCAGAGAGGCCGGAGACGGTCGTGACAATATCTCCGGTGAGCTTCATCGCAATGAAGTCGCCCGGGAGCATCGCCTTCGCGACGCGCGCATACACGTTCGGTTCATTGTCCTTCACCCACTTGAGTTTCGATGCCGTGAAGTTACCCGGCGAGTTGAGAAGATGGGAAAGGCTGTATTCGGCGCCAAGTGTTGTGAACGCCGCATTGCCGATCGTGACCGCGCGGCTGTCGCACCAGATGATGGAGGGACGAAGCACCTGCTGCTTGTCGTCCACCAGCACGAGTCCGTGCATTTGATACGAGATGCCTATTGTCTTTATCGCCGAGGGATCGATCGAGTGCTGACGGAGCAGCTGCTGCGTGAGTATGACCACGTACTTCCACCACATCTCGGGATCCTGTTCGGCCCAGCCGGGATGCGGCGAACTGATCGCCATCTCTTCCGCCGGGTATGATCCGTGCGCAAGACACGTTCCCGTCTCACAATCAAAGACCGCACATTTAATAGAGGAACTGCCGATGTCTAAACCAAGTGCATACATGTGTCGAGCCTGTCTGTGAAAAATTGTTGTCGGGTATTTATGATTGATCGCTGCATACCAATGTGCTTACTGTCGAACTTCCTCGTTAACGCTTTTCTGTGTGCCGCATTCTATGCAATGACCGCGTGAATACGTCCGTCATTCCCTGTTTCCCCTGCTTCATTATTTTCCCTCGGGATGAATGGTGACCTGCGCGTTGGCGACGGACAATTTGTTCACTCCTTCCGGAGTGAGGATTGTGCACTCCTCCAACCGCACGTCGTGAGCGTTGTAGATGCCGAACGGTTTGTCTGCTGTGATGGTGACATTCTCCATCACAATGTTGTCCGCCGGCGCTTCGGGTAATCCCCAGATCAACCCCGCCCGCCGTCCGCTCCGCGCAGTCGCGGTGATATTGCTGAATGTGATGTCGCGATAGATCGGAGTGCGCTCTGTGACGATGGCCGGTGGATACGACGCGGCGACCTCGGGTGTGAGGTTGTTCAAATTTCGATACTGTTTGTCGACAGCGGTGTATGCGCCGTAGATCAAAATGGGGCAGCCGACATTCGTCATTCGAAGATCCCGATAGGACAGATGCTGCACCACACCGCCGCGGTCGCGGTCCGATTTTATGCGTATGCCGCATTCCGTATTCGTGAATGTGCAGTTGACGACGGAAATATTCGACACGCCTGTCTTGGCGTAGCTGCCGATGGACACGCCGTGTCCGAAGCCATACGTGCAATTGATGATCAACACGTCGGATGTGCCGCCGCCGCAGGTGAAATTATCGTCGCCCACGCTGACGTCGCAGTCCTGGATTAGGATTCTTGTTCCGCTCACATCGCATGCATCGGTGTTGTGGCTGGGAAGAACTGGATCGTCCGAGGCGGGAGCGCGGATGGTGACGCCGCGCACGGTAACGTTGGACGACTTGCCCCCGATGGCGATGTGAAACATCGGCGAATTCTTCAGCGTGACGTGCTCGATCAAAATGCGTTCGCAGTTCGAGAGCGCTATCATGCGCGGACGTTTTGCGCCCTTCGTCTTGGCATATGGCCACCAGGGCGCTCCTTGTCCGTCGATGGTGCCGGTGCCGCTGATGGCAATGTCTTTCAGTTTCGTTCCGCTGATGAAGTCCGGCGGATCGTCGGTACCACCGGGATACTGTTCCAGCGGCAGCATGCGCAGGATCGCGCCGGCATCGAGTTGTACGTTGATGTGATTTTTCAATCGGATCGGGCCGCACATATACACACCGGCGGGCAGTTCGACGATCCCGCCGCCCGCGTCATCGGCAGCATCGATGGCGGCCTGGATGGCTTTGGTGTCTGTGCCCAGACTGTCGCCGGAGGCGCCAAAATTTTTAACGTTGAACGCGCCCTCAGGAATCGCGGGCAGCGCCGGCAGGCCGAACGAGGGCACCGCTTTCACTCCTTGCATGGCATATGATGCAGCTGTCAGCAAACAGACGGCTGTGATGATCACACAGAACGAACGGTAGCATTTCATGTGCACTCCACGATTTTAAAAAATATAGTCAGAGAACCCCTCACACCGCTGCGATGTAGGGCGAGATGTTATCTCGCCCGCTCGAGCGAAGCGGTGCAAGTTTTTGTGAGTTACCAGGGAGCGGAAAAAAGGAATCACATAAAGCTCCTGAGCAGCATAAGGTTAAGATATGCAACGATGAGCCCGATCGCCACCAGGAGCGCGATGAGAAATTTTGAATTCACGTATTTCCCCATGACTGCCGGGGACGATGTCAGATAAATCTGCAGGAAGATCGTGAACGGAAGTTGTATGCTCAGCACCATCTGCGAGATGATCAGTCCACGGTACGGATCCGAGATGAGGAAAATGATCGGCACGGCCGAGCAGAGCGAAATGAGTACGCCCAGCTTCGTGTGACTGTCCTTAATGTCGTACGGTTCGCTGAAAAGTCCGGAAAAGATGCTCCCTCCGGCCATGCCCGAGGTAATGGTGGACGCTACGCCGGCAAACAGCAGTGCGACCGCGAAGATGAGCGATGCCGAGCCGCTCAGGAGCGGCGTGAGCATGTCCTTGGCCTGCTGCAGCTCGGTGACCACCGTGCCGCTGTGAAAGAATGTTGCGGCGGCGAGGAGTATCATGGCGCTATTGATCGCCCACCCCACGACCATGGACAACAGCGTGTCGACGAATTCGTATTTCAGCTGCTTCCGTATGACGGATTCATCCTTCAGGTTCCATTGCCTGCTCTGTATGATCTCGCTGTGAAGGAACAGATTGTGCGGCATTACCACGGCGCCGAGCACGCTCATCACGACGATGATCGATCCGTCGGGAATGACCGGCATGAGCCAGCCCTGCACTGCCGCCGACCAGTGTATCTGCACGAGCGTGAGCTCGTAGATGAACGACAGTCCGATGATGGAGACGAATCCGATGATGTATTTTTCAAGCCTGCGATACGAGTTGCTCAAGAGCAGCCATACGACGACACCAAGAATGATCACGGAGCCGATCTTGACCGGAATGCGAAAGATCATGTTCAGCGCAATCGCGCCGCCTAAAATCTCGGCAAGCGACGTCGAGACCGATGCCATCATCGCAGTGGTGAGCGTTGAACGCGAGACCCACTTCGGTGTGTGGATCGTGGCAGCCTCCGAGAGGCAGAGGCCGGTTGCGATGCCGAGATGAGCGACGTTATGCTGCAGCACGATGAGCATGATGGTGCTGAGCGTGACCATCCACAACAGGAGATACCCGTACTCGGAGCCTGCGGCGATGTTCGACGCCCAGTTCCCGGGATCTATGAATCCCACCGTCACCAGGAGTCCCGGGCCGATATACTTAAAGATCTCCAGCGCCCCGAATCCGGGACGATGGTCGCCGCGAAACAGATCCTCGAAATATTTAAACATTAACCCTCGTGGTGCGATGGATGGAACGGTGGGACGTGAATGGTGGAATATACGCAGGATGACGACAACAATCACGTAGAGGAGCGTAAAAAAATTGCAATGCCACGGGGCGAGCTAACAGCTCGCCCTACAAAACGACGAACTACTGACGAGCGCGGTCAAGATGACTGCGCTCAGAAGGGATCTGCGCGAAATTAACCGAGGCATCAGGTCTTGATGAATGTCCCGTTATGAAGTTCGGCGAATGCCTGGCGGAGTTCCTCTTCCGTGTTCATCACGATGGGGCCGCCCCAGGCGATGGGTTCCAGGAGCGGGGCGCCGGAGACAAGCAGAAAGCGGATGCCCGCATCGCCCGACTGCACGACGACCTCGTCGCCAGAGTCGAAGAGAATGAGCGAGCGGTTTACCGCAGCGCCGTAGCTCTCCCGGCCTGCCGCATCGGTGCTCTCCGTCTGCACCGCCATCGGGTCTAAGGCGTCCTTGAATGTTCCAGACCCTTCGAACACATACGCAAAGGCATGCCTTGAGGTATCGACCTTCAATGTTTTGCGTTTTCCCGGAGGCACCGAGATGTCGACGTAGATCGGATCTGCGGCAATGCCGTCGACGGGACCGCGTTTCCCCCAAAATTCGCCCGTGATGATGCGCGCGCTCGTGCCGTCATTGTCTGTCTCCACGGGAATCTCGGCAGACCTGACATCCTGATAACGCGGAGGCGTCATCTTGAGTGACGATGGAAGATTCGCCCACAATTGAAAACCGTGCATGCGCCCCCGGGCGTCGCCGTGCGGCATTTCCTGATGAAGAATGCCGCTGCCGGCCGTCATCCACTGCACATCTCCCGCTCCCAGAATGCCGCTATTGCCCAGACTGTCGCCGTGGCTCACAGTGCCTGCAAGCAGGTATGTGATGGTCTCGATGCCGCGATGCGGATGCCAGGGAAATCCCTGCATATAGTCTTCGGGATGCTCGTTGCGAAAATCGTCGAGCAGCAGGAACGGATCGAAGTCCGCTGTATTGCCGAAACCGAATGCGCGGCGCAGATGCACTCCGGCGCCTTCCAGAGTGGGCTTTGCCTGTATAATGCGTTGAACCGGGCGTATTGACATGGTATTTTGATTGACGACATTTATAAATCCCTCTCAACGACAATTAGATTTCCCCTTTTAGCGGCCTGAAAAACAGTATACTATTTGACTACAGCCATTGAGAGGAGACGCGTCGAATGGTATCAGACAGGAAGATTAAAAAGTTGGGAGAGGAAATGATCCAAGGGAAAACACAAAAACTTGCGGCGCTGAATAC
>CAISDA010000053.1 GCA_903884005.1 uncultured Ignavibacteriota bacterium
AGCCAAGGCCGAACTGCAGGAGATCATTGAGTTCCTCAAAGAGCCGGCTAAGTTTCAGAAACTGGGCGGCAAGATACCCAGAGGCGTTCTGCTGCTGGGCCCTCCGGGCACAGGCAAGACATTGCTCGCACGGGCGGTCGCAGGCGAAGCCGGAGTGCCGTTCTTTTCCATCAGCGGTGCGGATTTCGTTGAAATGTTCGTCGGCGTCGGCGCAAGCCGCGTTCGCGATCTGTTCGAGCAGGGCAAGAAGAGCGCCCCGTGCATTATCTTCATCGACGAGATCGATGCGGTCGGCCGGCACCGCGGTGCGGGCCTGGGCGGCGGTCACGATGAACGCGAACAAACCCTCAATCAATTGCTCGTCGAAATGGACGGGTTCGAACAAAACAGCGGCGTCATTCTCATCGCTGCCACCAACCGACCCGATGTGCTCGATCCGGCACTGCTTCGGCCGGGACGTTTCGACCGCCAGGTCGTTGTAGACCGTCCCGATGTGCGCGGACGCGAAGGCATTCTGAAGGTTCACACACGCAACATCCCCCTCGGCGACGATGTGAAGCTCGAAACTCTCGCCAAGGGAACGCCCGGACTCTCGGGAGCGGACCTCGCCAATCTTGTGAACGAGGCCGCACTGCTTGCGGCCCGCCGAAACGAAAAGTGCGTCACCATGACGCACTTCGAAGAGGCAAAAGATAAAGTGATGATGGGCATGGAACGTAAGTCGATGATCATCTCCGACCGTGAGAAGCGCATCACAGCCTATCACGAAGCCGGACATGTGCTCGTGGCAAAAATGATACCCGAGGCCGATCCTGTGCACAAAGTCACGATCATACCGCGCGGACGCGCCCTCGGCGTGACCACGTACCTGCCGATTGACGAGAAGCACACGTATTCCAAACTGTACCTGGAAGCAATGATCACTTACGCATACGGCGGGCGTGCGGCCGAGCAATTGATCTTCGGCGAACTCACCACCGGCGCAGGCAACGACATTGAGCGCGCAAGCGCCCTCGCACGGAAGATGGTGTGCGAGTGGGGCATGAGCGAAAAAATGGGCCCGCTCACCTACGGCGCCAAGGAAGAAGAAATTTTCCTCGGACGCGAAGTGACCCGGCATCGAGACTTCAGCGAAGATACCAGCAGACAGATCGACGAAGAAGTGAAGAAGATCGTCACCGGCTGCATGAAGCGCTCTGAAAAGATCCTTGCGGACAATATGGACGTGCTTCACCGCTTGTCCAATGCGCTTCTTGAACGCGAAATTTTAGACAGCGAAGAGATCGATAAACTCATGCGCGGCGAGGAACTTCCCCCGCTTCCCGTCGTGAATGGAACCGATGCAGCCCCCGACGCAAACACCGCGCGGGCCGCAGCCATTCTTTCGGCTGTGAAGGGCATCGAGGCAGCCGAAGCGGAAACGAAACCCGAAAAAGCACCCCGGGCTTCACGAGCAAAGAAACCGCAGGCATGAGCGAGACCCGAAAGAGCAACGCGGGTATCACGGCCAGCGAAACCGTGGACTTACGTGATACCCGGAAGAGCAACGCGGGTGTCACGGTCAACGAAACCGCGGGCGTACGCGATACCCGAATGAGCGACGCGGGTGTCACCGTCAACGAAACCGCAAGCATGAGACAGACTCGAAAATATAACACGGGTGTCACGGTCAACAACGCCGCTGATGCGGGCGGAACCACAGTTATCGCCTATAAAGCGGAACTCATGCGGAAGGCGATCCACGCATGCAGTTTAAGCATTCCTGTGATCTATTTTTTTATCTCTCGTGAGCTGGCGCTGAGCATCCTGACACCGCTCGCGCTTTTCGCATTGGCAGTGGACCTCACGCGCTATTACCACAAGCCGACCGCGGAGCTGTTCTACAAGGGATTCAAGTGGATGCTCCGCTCGCATGAACTCGACGAAAATGCCAAACGCCTGAACGGCGCGACAAACGTGTTGATCGCCGCCGCTCTTTGCGTCTTCATTTTTCCGAAACTCATTTTTATCACCGCCTTCACCATTTTAATCGTCTCCGACTCCATGGCGGCTCTCATCGGCCGGCAATGGGGGCGGCATAAATTTTTCACGAAAAGTCTCGAAGGCAGCCTCGCGTTCTTCCTGTCGGCCGTCGCGGTGGTCTTGATCGCCGCCACGCTGCAGTACGCAACGGATGAATACGGCATCGCCGCGCAAGGCTACAAGATCTGGATCGGGATCGCCGGCGCAGCGTTGGGCACGGTCGTTGAAGCGCTGCCGTGGAAGGTCGACGACAATCTCTCGATCCCCTTTTCCGTCGGCGCCACGATGTGGCTGCTCTATTCTGTTTCGATGTAGAAAAAAGAATATTACTGTCTGAGTTACCTTCTCGACTACGTCAAGAATCTTCGATTAAATGACTTAGGCATTCTGTCATTCTGGGACAGAGTACGTATGTCATATGCATAAAGATTTTTGACTCTGTCAAGATAACAGCCTCAGAATGACAACTATGGATATTTCATCTAACACTCTCATACTATTATGAAACTAAAATTCGGTCTACCCAAAGGCAGCCTCCAGGAATCAAGCCTCCAGCTGCTTGGTAAAGCCGGCTTCCATTTTTCTGTTTCGAGCCGGTCCTACTTCCCTTCGGTCGACGACGATGAATTGGACGGTATCCTCATCCGCGCCCAGGAGATCCCCCGCTACGTTGAAGACGGCGTCTTCGATGCCGGACTCACGGGACACGACTGGATACTCGAGAATGAATCGGATGTCGTGAGCGTCTGCGACCTGATCTATTCCAAACAATCCATGCGGAAAGTCAAATGGGTGCTCGCCGTGCATGAAGACTCGCCGGTGAAGACCGTGAAGGATCTGGAAGGCAAACGCATTGCAACCGAAGTGGTCAATCTGACAAAACAGTATCTCGCCAAACACGGCGTGAAGGCTGCGGTCGAATTTTCATGGGGCGCCACCGAAGTAAAAACGCCCGACCTTGTGGATGCGATCGTGGAAGTCACGGAAACGGGAAGCTCCCTGCGCGCGAACAAGCTGCGCATTGTGGATGTCGTCCTCGAATCCAACACGAAACTCATCGCCAACAAGGCCAGTTGGGCCGATCCCTGGAAGCGTGAGAAGATCGAAAACATGGCGATGCTGCTCGAAGGCGCCATCAATGCCGGCTCGAAAGTCGGATTGAAGATGAACCTGCGAAAATCGGATCTGCCGACGATCCTTGCCCTCATCCCCGCCCTTCGCAACCCGACGGTATCGCATCTCGCGGACGAAGAATGGATCGCCCTCGAGACAATACTCGAAGAGGTCGTCGTGCGGAAAATAATTCCCCAGCTCAAACGCGCCGGCGCGGAAGGCATCATCGAATACCCGTTGAATAAAGTCATCTATTAACAGCATCCACATTTCTTCGAATCAACTCAGCACACTCTTCAATCGTTGTCATTCTGAGTGAAACGAAGAATCTCAAAAACGTTTGGTGCTGGTAGCATTGAATGAATGCTACCAGGGATTCTAATGTGAGATTCTTCAGTCGCTATGCTCCTTCAGAATGACAGAAACTGAGAACAGTAAGCAGTTGCCGTTATTCATTATACAAATGTAGGGCGAGATGTTATCTCGCCCTATTTTTTTATCTCCTTGAATCTCAGGCAAAGCCTGCCTACATTGAAAGGATGAAAATTGTATACAATCAGGAGCATTGCATGAAAAAGATACTCGCATTTTTAATATTGATCGCGGCAACAGTTTCCGCTCAAGTCCCGCTCAAGATCGCTCTCCCGGAATCCGACACCACAAAGTATTCATTTTCCAGACACCGTGTGGCCGGCTCCACGCGTCCCGATGTCCGCGTCTTCGTCAACGGAATCGAAATGAAAGTGAACGCCATAGGCGCGTTCATCGGAATGGCCGACGTGCCCGAAGGCACGTCCCAGATCCGGTTTGTCGCGAGAGCATCAAACGGCGACTCGACGGTGAAGACGATGACAATGATACGGTCGAAACCAGCCGGTGCGACACCGCGCGATCCGCTGACAATTGAAAAAACTATGATGCTGCCGTCAGAGAATCTGTGGCTGGGCAAGGGCGATGTGCTTGAAGTCCGTTTCAAGGGAAGTCCCGGATATGAAGCATCGTTCACCATCGAAGATGTCCAATCCCGCATCCCCATGCAGGAGCTAAGCGCAAAAGATGCGAACGGCGTCGAGGGCATCTACGTCGGCAGGTATATCATTAAAGAGGGCGATGAGACGCACGATACCCCGCTGCGATTCCGCCTTAAAAAAAGTTTCTGGAACAGCGAGAGGGTAATTTCAAAAGCGACGGTGACGATCTCCACGAATGATTTCCCGCGCGTCGTCGAAGTGAAAGGCAAACGCCCGTTCCTGAATATCGGGCTCGGTAACGATCGTTTAGGGGGAGCAAAACTCGGTTTCCTCCAAGCCGGAGTTCGCGTCAAGATCAGCGGCAAATTCGGCGACCAATACCGCGTACAGTTATCCCCCGACATGACGGCATACCTGCCCGAGGAATACGCTCAATTGCTTCCCAGCGACACACCGCTTCCGCGTGCACTCTCCGGCAGCATTTCCATATCCGGCAACGCTGCCGAAGATAACGTGAGCATCGCCCTGGGACAGAAACTGGCATATACGACGGAACAGCTCATACACCCCGCCGCGATCGTCGTAAACATCTACGGTGCGACGGCGAATACCAATTGGATCACGCACTTGAACAGCGCCACCAATATTGAGCAGGTCACCTATCGCCAGGCCAGTACAGAACATCTTCAGGTGACCATCTATCTGAAGGACCAGCAGCATTGGGGGTATGATGCATCGTACGAAGGCTCGGCGCTGAAAATAAAGCTCCGCAAGGCGCCGGTCGTGGCCGATACCACCCGGCCGCTTGCCGGACTTGTGATCGCGATAGACGCGGGACACGGCGGCGACAATAACGGCGCGCTGAGTTCTACAAGCGCATATGAAAAGGACGTCAATCTGTCCATTGCGCAGCACCTCAACGACATACTGAAAAGCAAGGGCGTCCGTACCGTCATGACGCGGGATTCAGATGTATACATCACCATGGGTGTGCGCACCGATACGATCATCTCCAGCAACGCACACATTCTCGTGAGCATTCACAATAATTCCATCGGCGAATCATCCGATGCAGGCACGGTGAGCGGCACAAGCGCCTATTGGCGCTATCCCGGATTCAAGACGCTGGCCGATATCCTCTACGGCAAGATGCTTGAAACAGGGCTTCATGAATACGGCAAGACAGGCAGCTTCAATTTTTCGCTCAATGCTCCGACTCAACTGGTCAACGTGCTCGTCGAGGGCGCATTCATGTCCAATCCAGACGACGAACTGAAACTGTTGGACGACACATTCCGAACGCTTGTTGCGCAAAAGATCGCCGCGGGTCTCGAGGAATTTATGCTGAAGTACGGCGCCAGACAGTAATCTCCCCGTTCCACACTGTAGGGCGAGATGTTATCTCGCCTTTTTTTTCATTAATCGTTGCAATTACTCATCGTATTCAATAATACTTGTCATTCTGAGGGAGCGCAGCGACCGAAGAATCTAAAAAAACATCAGCAATAGGAACTCTTGATTCAACGTTGCTATCACCGATCGCGTTTAGATTCTTCGCTTCGCTCAGAATGACAGTGATTTGGATGCACACTGAGTATTTACCAATCAATTTCATCGTTCTCTATGAAAACACTTCGACTCGACGGCAGCAGTCTCACAATCGGCGCCATTCATACGGCTTCCACGACGCCCCAATCGATCTCTGTATCCCCGGCATCGATGAAGGCAATGAACAAATCTCGCAGGCTTGTGGAAGAGTGGATGGCGAAAAAGGAAATCATCTACGGCGTCACCACCGGGTTCGGAGAATTCAGCAATGTTCACATTCCGATTGATAAGATAGAAGAACTTCAGGAAAACCTCATCATGAGCCATGCGGCCGGCACGGGCGAGCCTCTAGCACCCGAGATCGTCCGCGCGATGATGATCCTGCGCATCAACGCGCTGGCAAAAGGCTTCTCGGGCATCCGCCCTTCCACAGTTGAGTTTATTGTGAAATTTTTCAACGCGGGTCTGATACCCATCATACCGTCGCAAGGCTCCGTCGGTTCCAGCGGCGACCTCGTGCAGCTCGCACACATGACGCTGGCAATGATGGGCCGCGGCCGCGTCATGGAAATTGCTGTTCCGCCTGAGTTTGCCGCCCGTGCCGGCAGAAATACACCAAGGGCATCGTTGAACGGCGCAGCACAACATTCCGCTCCCACTGAAGAACAGGATCTGGAAGGGCCGGATACGGATAATGGCGGCTCTACCGGCCATGCAGTCACACAGGATGATGATCTCAATGCCGATGTGGTCCGCAGCTATCGCGTGATTCGCATTATGAATTCCGCCGAAGCCTTGAAGAGGGCCGGCCTGACACCGCTCACACTGAGCGCCAAAGAAGGCCTCGCGCTGATCAACGGCACACAAATGATGACCTCGTTCGCATCGCTCATCACGCACGAGGCCCGGCAGCTGTGCAAACTTGCAGATATCACCGCCGCGCTCAGCGTAGAGGCCTTGCGGGGCACCGACAACGCCTACGACGCGAAGATCCATGATCTTCGGCCCTACAAGGGCCAGATCGCCTCTGCGGCAAACCTCCGGCGTCTCATTGCGGGCAGCCAGATCCGTGAATCGCACCGCCTGAACGACACTCGCGTACAGGATGCTTACTCGCTGCGCTGCGCGCCGCAGGTGCACGGCGCATCGCGCGATGCGATCAATTATGTGAACGACGTCGTTAACGTTGAGATCAATTCGGCAAACGACAATCCGCTTATCTTCCCCGACGAACGCGAACACCTCGAGGGCGGCAACTTCCACGGACAGCCCATAGCGCTGGCGATGGACTTCGCGGCCATCGCGCTTTCGGAGCTAGCGAACATATCGGAACGCCGGATCGAACGCATGGTCAACGGATCGCTCTCGGGACTCCCCAGATTTTTAACGAAGAACGGAGGGTTGAATTCGGGGTTAATGATAGCGCAGTATACGGCAGCGTCGCTTGTATCGGAGAAC
>CAISDA010000054.1 GCA_903884005.1 uncultured Ignavibacteriota bacterium
CCGATCAGGTCGAACACTTTCAGCGACACATGCGATGCCGATGCGACTGAATAGCCGATGACGGTGCTCGGATTGAACGGGTTCGGATAATTCTGCGACAGCGCGAATACAGTCGGCGCTGCAACTTCGGTCAACTCCACTTCCTTCGAGTATTCGAACTTGCCGTCCCGGTCGATCTGCTTTAATCGATAGAAATATTTTCCGGACGCGGAGTTATCGACATAACTATATGACTGCGGAGCGTTCGTGGTGCCGTGGCCTTCAACAAAGCCGATCTTCGTCCAGTTGCTCGTCGACGCGGTCGTAATAATTGCATCGGGATTCACGTGCTCATGGCGACTGGTTCTTTCGACTTCGAACCCGTAATTGTTTGTTTCGGTTGCGGTGTTCCAACTGAGATTCACGGCGGAGCCTGTTGTTCTAGCAGTAAACGAGGTAAGTTCTACCGGCAAAGGATTTGATCCCGTTGAACTTCCGAGGACAAACTGGCTGAACGATGTTACATAGGTCGTTGTCTTTACCGTGCCCGATGTTGCAGTCCCTGTGGTGGCTGAATTTCCAAGGTTTTCCCATTGGGTGCCCGTCCAATGCCCGACCCGCAGGTCTGCCACGGTGCCGATCTGGCTCGCAGTATTCCAGGAAAGCGTCACATATGCATTCGCTGTTCCAACTGTCCGGGCGATATCAAAATATTCTAAATCACTGATACGATTTAATCCGGTTCCGAGTGTATTTCCCTGCGACTGTTTAGCGTTGAAATATTCGGCCTTAAAAGTAGTCGACGATGTGGCACTCGGCGTCACAGAGACAGGCATATAGTATGCCCCTTTTCCGATGGGGAATATGAATGCTGATGTGCTCGCGAAGATCTTTGCCATCGGTCCGCTCACGAAGCCCGAGTCGGAACCGGCCGACGCGGTTGAACCGGAAGCCAGCGTGAGGAGGTTCACCGCGGTGGTGGTGAGCACTCCCCTGGTGAGCACAAGTCCGGTCCCCGACCAGTTGATGGACAGCGGCGCCGAAAGCGACACCCCGGTTCCCCGATTCACCGTCAGAATGGCAAGCGCCGTGATGCTCGAGGGCACGGTGAAGGCGGCGCCCGTTCCGCCGATCGAAAGGTTCGACGCGGTTGTCGTGGTGATGCCGCCGCTTCCCAGGCTCAGCGTTCCGTTGAGAGCAAGCACGCTGTTCGAAACAGAAAGGGTCCCATTCGTCAGCGTCAGCGTCCCCGTCACGGTCAGCGGGTTTGCGACGATGATTGTGGCCCCTGAACGGTCGATGGTGAGATTGTTCAGGGAGGAGCTTGCCGCCATATAGAACGAGGTGATGTTTCCTCCCGCTCCGCCGAGAACCAGATTCGATGATGCTCCTCCGGTGAAAGAGCCGCTGGTGCGCGAGACGGTTCCGTTGGCGGTCAAGGTGTTGGCGCCGATGGCAAGTGTGCCGCTGCTCAGCGAGAGCGTTCCGCCGACGGTCCGCGACGCATGAAGCGTGTCCGTGCCGTTGATCGTCAGATTCGTCGGGCCATTGGAGGCTGGAAATTCCGCATCCTGCATCATCATACCGCCGCTGTAGGTCAAGCCCGCCGAGGGAGCGTAGCCGATCACATGGCCGTTCGGCGTGATGGACCCGAGCGTGCGGGTCAGGAGCGTCTTAACGACGAGATCCCTTCCGAGCGTCACACCGTTCGTTCTGTTGAGTGTAAAATTATTCAGCGAGTCGACATTCGACGGAAGGACGAGGTTTGCCGGGGTTGCACTGCCGTAAACGCCGATAGACGAATTCGACGTCACGGCGATAGTTCCTCCGGTCGCCGAGAGTCCGCCGTACAGATAGATCCAGTTCGACCCGGCACTGAGAGTGCCGCTGGTGAGGGTCAGATTGCCGTTGACGGTGAGATTGCCCCCGAGGGTTATTCCGTTCGACCTGTTGAGCGTCAGATTGCGGACCGAAAGTACCGGCAGGGCGAGGGCGGCGGCGCTTCCGCTGACGAGGAGATCGGTCGTTGTTCCGCCCGCGAGTGAACCGGATCCGACCGAGATGGCGCCTTTGAGCGTGATGAGATTGTTCGCGCCGAGCGTCAGCGTCCCCGCGGTGAGCGTCAGTGTCCCGTCAAGAACCAGCGAGTCCGAAAGTGTGAGCCCGCCGCTCCGGTTGAGCGTGAGATTGTTCAGCTCGGCGATGGAAGGAAGGGTGACGGCCGAGGATCCGCCAAGGATGATGTTGGATGCCGAACCTCCGGCCAGGACGCCGGATGTCGTCGTGATTCCTCCGTTCAACGTCAGGGTATGCGCTCCGATGTTGCAGCTGCCGGATGTCATGGTGAGCATCCCGCTGAGCGTGAGGTCATACCCGAGCGTCACGCCGTTCGTCCTGTTGACGGTCAGGTTCACAAGCGAGTCGACATTCGAAGGGATCGTGATGGCCAGTCCGGATCCGTTGAAGGTCAGACTGGATGTCGGCTGGATCACGAGATTGCCCCCCGAGTTCGTCAGGTCGCCATTCAGGGTGAGGCTGTTCGCCCCGAGATCGAGATTGCCGCTCTGGAGCGCAAGATTGACGACCGTCAGCGCACCCCCCATCGTCACTCCTGCGGCCCTGTTGATGGTGATGCTGCTGGTGCCTCCGGAGATGATCGGAAGCACGGACGTCGCGCCCGACCCTCCGACCACGATCGTTGAAGAGGCGTCACAATTGACTGTGCCGGATGTGTTGACGATCGGGCCGTTCATCGTCAGCGTTTTTCCCGCGATATCGAGCGTTCCGGCGGTCCAGGTTGCCGTTCCCGCAATGGTAAGATTGTTCGTCAGCGTCGTCGTCGACGCCCCGCTCTTCGTGAAGTTGTTCACTGTCGCCGGAAGCGCGTTACCGGTTGACTGCGCAACCGTTGTGGAATAAGTATAGTTACCTGCCGTACTGAATGTTTTCGTTCCGCCGACGCGGATGCATCCGGTCGACGCCATCGTGCTTATTCCGCCGGCGTGGGTAATAGTCATACCGCCCCCCGATTCAACGGTGAAGTCGCTGCCAGCGTTCGAGTTCGAGAGTGTGTCGGTTGCGGTATAGAACGCGAGGATCGCCCCGCTCTTGACGAAGAAATCGAGCGGCCCGGAGACCGTGCCGCCGGACATATAGGTCTGCGTTCCGGAATTCTGGAACCAGAGATTTCCCGCTGCTGTGCTTGTCAGCGTCCCCCCGGAAGAGACGGTGAGGTTGCTGTCCAATTTCATTGTGGTTCCCGCAACGGAATGGGCGAGATCGAACGTTCCCCCGCTGAATGTCGTTCTCCCAGCCACGTGGAAAACGTTGTTAGACGACACCCCGTAAAAGAAAACTCCCCCGGTCTGAGTAAAATTTCCGGTCACGTTGAAATTCGTATAGAGTCCAGAACTGAGGTTACCCCACCAGGTTCCTCCTTCGACAACCATGTTGCCGCCGACGTTGACCGTGGTACTGTTTGAATACCCCATATTCAGCCGTTTGTTCCGGCCGGTCTGCGAATCATACGACCCGGTCTCTGTCAGCGTCAAATTTCCAAGCACAGTGAACGTCGCCGGCAGGTCCCAGGTCATGTCGCTGTTATTGGGACAGTTCCATTTGAAGTGATAGAACGACTGCGACAATCCGTTGGTGAGCTGGGGCGAGCTTGTGTACCCGGCAATTTCGCAGGTCGATCCTGTCATCCAGGTGCAGGTGGGAATCGTGCCGGCGGTGGTGGTGAACATATGTCTGTATGTTCCACCGTTGTTGATCTGGATATTTCCGTTCGTCGTCATCGCAACGCTGTTGGCGAACGTTCCTGTGACGTTCAAAATGTTATTGGTGAATGTACCGTTGTTGGTGAACGTGCAATTGCTCCCGACGCTGATCGTCCCGGTGTTCGTGAGCGTTTTCGAGGCGTTATTGATGAGCGACCCGTACGTCCCCCAATTTCCCGGCCCGAGTGAGAACGTCGCCGATGCGTTCGTGATGGTCCCGTTGTTCGTCAGTGTGTTGTAGATATTCGACGTAATTCCCGTCCCGATGGCAAGCGTGCCGTTGTTCGTCACCGCTCCATCGTTCCTGAAATAATTGCCCGACGACCCTGCCGTGAGCGTGAGCGTGAATCCGGAGTTGATGGTGAGAGAACCCACTGTTCCGTTCCCTTCGAAGACCCAGACAGCCGCCACCGTGACGTTAAGATTCACTGTGATCGCGCGGTCGATGAGGTCCACGATATCGTTCGTCGTGCTTGGATATGTCCCTGCGCTGACAGATGTATAGGTGCTTCCCCCATCGGTCGATCTTGACCAGACGGCGCCGTTCCAATTTCCTGCGGCCCGCGTTTCCCAATATGTTTGCGCGACGCTCGCGGCAGTTGAAACGACCATGACGGCGAAGAGGAAAAATAAACGCCGCAATAATTTTCCCGTGAAGGGGTTTCGGATGGATTGTGTTTTATACATTTTTATCCTTTTTCTGGTCACTATTGAAGTGTTTTATCCATTGGAGCAAACCACCCAGTGCTGCGAAGTGGTGCGAGATAGAATGGTGTTTGTCTTGTCACGATGGAACATGGTATCGGTGCCGGACATCGCCATTTGCGTCATTGCATGACGCTCAATCGCTTCACATAATTTACATGCACCCCCTTGCGGGAGCAAATAAATTGGCCGTGTTTCAGGCGGACAACAGGCGGACAAATACGAACCGAATATCAATCCATCGGTCGTGTTGGCCGAAGCAGAGAGTGAGCAGCGGTGAAACGGAAAGGATGAAAAAGGAGAAAAAAATTCGTATCTACTCAGCGTAATCTATAATCACTGTCATTCTGATGTAGCGCAGCGACCGAAGAATCTAAAATGCATACGAGAACAGGCAGCATCGATAATGTGATGCGACTGGCGACTAACATTTTAGATCCTTCGCTCCGCTCAGGATGACAATGATTTTGGTGCACACTGAGTAGTTACGAAATTTCTTCTTCGGTGAAGGCCTGGCGATTGGGAGGATTTACCGTTGTGTTTTCAGGAACTCCGTCAGGTCGGTCTGACTCGGCAATTGCAGTTTCTTTCGAAGCCGCGTGCGCGCCTTGCGTACTCCTTCGTACGAGATGAAGGTGATTGCGGAGATATCTTGCGTCGAAAGCCCCATGCCGTAGAGAGCACACAGCTTCAGTTCATTTTCTGTCATGTCGCTGCATTGCCTCTTCAATGCCGCAGAAAATCCGGCATGAGTTTCCATGAATTTCGATTCGAAGGTCTTCCAATTTACATCGAACATTTCAATTCTAAATTTCCTGATAATCCTTTCGATCTCCCGCGCGGAATGAGGGACAGGTGTTCCGACAAGATTCGTGCGAAGCTCCCTGATGAACCGATCGGCAACCTGATTATTCAGCGAAAATTGGAGGCTCAACTCAACCAGCGCTTGTTCGCTGCGAACGATTTCCTGCTTGAGGATCGCGTGTTCCAGCTCCTGTCGTTTCTTCTGTTCTTCCCTTAAGGAGATCGCGGCATTTACACGGGAACGGAGTTCGATGCCGTCGATCGGTTTCCTGATAAAATCGGATGCGCCCGCATCGAACGCCGCTTCGAGGTGCTGCGATTCTTTCATCACACCCGTCATCATCATCACGGGAATCGCCCTCGTCAACTCGTCCGCCCTCAGCGCTTGAACCGTTTCGATGCCGCTGAACCCCGGCATCTGCCAGTCGAGGAGGATCAGATTAGGAAGAGCCGAACGCGCGATCAAAATCCCTTCCCTGCCGCCTTCGGCAGAAAGGAAGCGTAACGAGGGAGCCTTCAGCTTGCGCTGGACGATCTCTATGACATCTTCGTCATCATCGATGACGAGTATGGTGTACATGTCTGTGCTCACGGTGTTCTGCCTCCATCACCCCGTTGTATTGAAAAACTGAATGTGCTTCCGCCACCCAGTGTGCTGGATATTTTCAACTCACTATTGTGCCGCGCAAGCAGGTCTTTTATCAAAAGCAGCCCGATCCCGATTCCCCGCTCCTTTGATGTTCCTCTTCTGCTTTGTTGGACGCCGTGCTTGTGCAGATCCTCGACAACGGGAATGCCCATTCCTTTGTCTGTGACAGTAAAATGTACACGGTCACCCTCGCCCACGGCCAGGACGTTCACCATACAGCCGGAATACGAGTACTTGACAGCATTCGACACTAAATTCCGGATGATGCTCTGGAGCATTTTTTTGTCGCCGACGACAAAAAGATCGGTCGGGATAGCGGATTCTATTTCCACCAATTTGTCGCCGTACTGAAGGTTCACCAGCTCCACGCTTTTATCGACGATCTCGCACGCGCTAATTTTCACCGGATTATAGGCAATATGCTTTGTCTCGACCGCAGACCATTCGAGCAGACTCTCAAGGAAATGATATGCGCTGTTGGCCGCGTGATGAAGCCGTTTTGAATCCCTGTCAATATTCATCAGATCGCTGCCCCGGATATCCTCGATGAGGATTTCCGAATAATTGATCATCGTATTAAAAATATTCCTCAGATCATGTCCGATGATGAAGGAAATTTGATCCTTCATTTTATTCGCCCGATCGAGTTCTTCCTGAACGATCCGTCGTGCGCGATTTTCCTGAAGCAGTTCTTCGATTGAACTATTGAGCTGTGCAGTCCGTTCTACGACAAGCGCCTCAAGATTTACGTTTAGCAGTCGCACCTCTTTTTCGCTTGTCATCGACCGCAGCTGCAGCATTCTCTGCTCCCAGGCAAGGATGAAAAATACGACCAGGTTGACTAAAAAAATTCCATACGGCACGAAAAGAAGGAACGGTTTCGACTCGTATGCGATGTAATAAAATGAATCGTGAGTGATGAATCCGATGTTGACCACATAGATCGCCAGCAGCCACACAGCGAATTTGTTCGTCTTCATTCTCACAGAACGGATGAGGATGTAGATGACGAACGCGTGAACGGGATAATGGAGTACAATGATCTGAGGGAAATACACCTGCAGAAGGCCGCTGTACGTCTGCTGCACTGCCATCAAGGCGGCACCGAAACCAAAGAGAACCGATGCCCACAGAACCGTTCTGCGTTTTGCATTTGTTCCCTTCAGAAATTCGGAATACTCCAGAATGAATAATCCACTGAATAATGCGGTAAAGTTCATCCCTATTTTAGAGATCCGTTCCAGGAGCAGCACGTTCTGAATATCGCTGGTGAACGCATTGTTGATATGAGAATACGCCGCTGCCAGGTTCAGCAGCCCAAAATAGAGATAATACCGGTTTCCCGACTCGGCGCGCGAAAAATGCAATCGTGCGAAGTAGATAAAAACGAAGAAGCTGAATATTGTGAGGGCGAAACAAAACGTCGGTCCGAATAGATTCCTGAAGAATTCTTCATGCAGCGCAACCTCCCGACCTGCAATCCACAGAGCGCCGAACGGTTTTCTCGTCTCGCCGAATTTCGTATAGAGCTGAACGGCAAGGACGTTGGCGCGGCCGTCGGATCGTAAGAATCCGGGGGGAAGGAAGACCGCTTTCGTATCGTGCAGACGATTGGTGTATCCGTTGGTGATCTCACCGCGCATCAGGATGATGCTGCCGTTCAGGTAGATATTGGCTGGATATTCGAAGGGCGGAAGGATAAGATAGAGCGGCTCATGCAAGAGACTGTCCGAAGTTCTGAACGCCGTTGTGAACGTGAGCATTCTGTCGTTGACATCTCTCGACAACGGAAGTTTTCCCTTTGCATACAATGACCGTCCTGCGATGGAGTCCGTCGGAAGCACATATTTTCCCGGCGCATATTCGCTTTCAGAGAGGAAGAACGACAATTCGGTCTTTCGGTCTCCACCAACGACCGTCGTTTGCGCAGAAACCATCGCAGGCAAGAAGGACAGACAAAGCGCCCAGCAATGGATTATCCGGACCATAGTCACCGTCGTGATCAATAGGAGTCTGCAGTTTTACAATAAAGACCATCCAATTCCGAATTTCTTTAATATACGAAAAATTCGATAAATGTCGTATTTGTCCGCCGAATGTCCGCATGAAAATTTGAGTCGAAAATTTCGGCACATATATTATTGTCTAACGTTTTTTTCTGCATTTCCCATGCTGTTTGTTCTTTTCCCGTGTGAACGGATGCCGGGTGAACGTTTGACTTTATGTGGAATATTGGCTTTATTGGTCACATGATGACGTCGGAGAAGCCACCATGGGGAAAAAAACGCGTTCACTGGTGGATCGGGTTTGTGAGATTTGTCGAGCTTGGTGGTGCATTGATTGCCCCGCAACGGTTTCCTCCCGCCGGAAGGCGAACAGCCCTTCACATCCATTTGAACCACGCATCTGAGGATTTGTTTACGCAACGTTCAAGACTGCCCACTGACACCACAACGAATTCATGAAACCACGGATCACTATCATAGACTGGGCGCTCTCGCCGCTTACCGACGGGTTGGCCACTGTGGAGCGTGAAATTATCGGAGACCAGGCCGAGGTGCTATGCCGCGTATGCGTCGACGATAGCGAATTCGACACTTCAGTGCTGGAGTCTCAAGCATTAATTGTGTGGCACAACACGCCCGTCACACGCGCCGGAATTGCCCGGCTGAAACAATGCCGTGTCATCATACGCAACGGTGTGGGATTCGATTCGGTGGATGTGGATGCCGCGCGGGAACACGGCATTGCCGTCTGCAATGTGCCCGACTACGGCACGGAAGAAGTAGCCGATCACGCCATCGCCCTGGCGATGGCATTGTGCCGCCAGCTTTTTCCCCTCGACCAGGAAGCCAAGCAACTGGGGTGGACTATTCGCGTTGAACCCAAACTGCGGCGGTTGAGAGAACTGACATTTGGAGTCGTCGGCCTTGGCCGCATTGGAACCGCTGCTGCCCTGCGGGCGAAGGCACTGGGATTCAAGGTCTGCTTCTACGACCCGTACCTCTCCAACGGCGTGGACAAGGCGGTGGGTATAGAACGGGCACGCACGCTTGAAGAATTGTTGCGCCGGACGGATGTGTTGTCTCTGCACTGTCCGCTTAACGACGAAACGCACCACCTCATTGGCGAACGCGAGTTGTCGTTGCTGAAACCGTCCGCGTTCGTCGTCAACACCGCCCGTGGGGCAGTCATCAAGAAAACAGCAATTCTCGATGCCCTCCGAACAGGCAGGCTTGCCGGCGCGGGTTTGGACGTTGTTGAAGATGAACCGCTCAAGACAGTTGAGGAAGCGGCCACACCCAATCTGATCGTCACATGCCACGCGGCATTTTGCAGCGTGGAATCTAAAATTGAAATGCGGCGCACATCCTCTCGCATTGCGTTGGCCGCCGTGCGGGGCGAAGCGCTTGAAAATATTGTGAATGGTATTTCATTCTGAAGCAGTGAAGACGACAGGCACTCTCAGCCAGATTCCCCTCAAGATTTTATAGCGACAACATGATCCAAGGTATCTATACACCCAATTTAGTTCCGTTCCTTGACGATGGCCAGATCAACGAAGGCGAGTTACGGCGCATCGTCAACTGGCTCATCGAAAAAGGTGTCAGCGGACTTTATCCCAACGGCAGCACCGGTGAATTCATTCGCTTGAGCTTCGAGGAGCGCAAGCGCGTCATCACGATCGTGGCCGACGAAACGCGCGGCCGCGTACCCATCCTTGGCGGCGCGGCGGAGTCCAATGTGGCAGATATCCTGGAGATGTGCCGGGTCTGCGCCGACCTCGGCTGTGTGGCGGTGTCCATCACCGGGCCTTATTTCTTCAAGGTGAGCCAGGAGAGCATCGAACACTTCTTTCGCGAAATAGCCCGGCAGTCGCCGATCGACATTCTGCTCTATAATATACCGCAGTACTCGAACGAGATCAGCCTGCCTGTGCTGACGCGCCTGGCGATAGATTG
The DNA here is from genome assembly GCA_903884005.1 of uncultured Ignavibacteriota bacterium. Taxonomy (GTDB): domain Bacteria; phylum Bacteroidota; class Ignavibacteria; order UBA10030; family UBA8401; genus CAISDA01. Next base: position 9,879 of record CAISDA010000054.1, read on the forward strand.
CCCTCGCATTGTTGGCACGAAAGACAGCAGTCGCGATTTTCCGCGTTTCCTCAACACGCTGCAGATGATCAAACCGCAGCGCCCGGAGTTCACCTGTCTCATCGGCTGCGAGGAAATTTTATTGCCGGCCTTGATGATGGGCGCGGATGGCGGAACAATTGCGACAAGCGGTGTGGTGCCGGAAGTCATCATGGCGCTCTACCACGCGTTTCTCGCAGGTGATATAGCCGAGGCCAAGCGGATCCAGTTCAGCATGTTGGACCTGATCAACACGATGCTCGTTGGGCCGAATTTCCCGGACGGTTTCCGCGCGGGGGCGTCGCTGCGCGGATTCAATCTCGGCAGCAATCGCCAGTTGCTTTCACCGAAAGAGCAAGTGGACCTCGCAGAAATCCGCAGCAAGCTTGCGTGCATCCTGACCGACTGCGGTTTTGCCGACGCGGCGAACGCGTGTCACCGACCCGATAATACGATGAAGAACGCAGCGAACCCGACCGGAGTGGTTGTGGACGCGATCGTGAGCGAAATTATGCTGCGCTTGCGGGCGGACCAATAAAAATAATTTATCTGAGGCATTTTGAATGGCGCTCGGCTTCGCGGAAATCCCGTTCTTCAGCATCACTGCGGTCATCGCCGACCAGGCAGTCAAAGCCGCACCGGTCAAGATCCTCGGCATCGAAGCCACGGGCGGCGAATCGCTGCTGTTGAAATTGGAGGGAGATATTTCGGCGGTGGTGAGCGCGCTGGAATATGTGGAACGCGCGGCAGAGCACATGGGTGTGAAGGCAATTGTCCGTTCGCTCGGCCGCCCCGATCATGCGCTCGGCGCACTCGTGCATTTTTCCAACTCGCTGAATCCGCTGTTTGGAGGACGCGATCAATTTTTGCCGACGGATTATCCAACAAAGAAGGACCAACACATGGACACAGAACACGAAGCACTGGGCATCATTGAAACTCAGGGACTGACTGCCGCGCTCGAAGCCACGGACACGATGTTAAAGGCCGCCAACGTCACGCTCGTGGGCAAGGAAAAGATCGGCGCGGCGTATGTGACGATCATCGTGAAGGGCGACGTGGCGTCCGTTACCGCTGCCGTGGACGCGGGCAAGAAGGCGGTGGGAAATCTTGGCAAGCTCATCGCGGCGCACGTGATTGCACGTCCGCATAACGATTTGGCGGCGCTGCTGCCCAAATAATCACTCAACTCAATCATTCCCTATGGCGACTCTCATTGACCTCTCGCACCCACTTGAACACGGTCAACCCAACTTCGCGTACGATCCGAAGATCAGCGTGATTGCACACAACACGGTGACGAGCATCGGCTATAACATCACGCAGGTATCCTTCTCCTCGCACCAAGGCACGCATTTGGACGCGCCGTTTCACTTCTTTGACGACGGCAAGACGGTAGATCAGATCCCGCTGGACCAGTTCTACGGCCCGGCCACGCTGGTGGATCTCGCTCCCGGCAGTTTCTTGAAGGCGAAAACGCCGTTAACGGTGGAGATGTTCAAGCCGCACGCAAAACATTTTCGACGGGGCGCAAAGATCATTTACCGCACCGGCTGGAGCCGGAAGTTCGACTCGCCGGAATTCTTCTCCGACTATCCGACACTCACGCTGGAGGCCGCGCGCTGGATCGCTTCGAGGCGCATTGGCCTGCTCGGCATGGACACGCCCACACCCAGCACGGAGTGGAAAGAATGTCACCACATCCTGCTCAAGCGCGGTGTGGAAATTGTTATCGTGGAGGGGTTGAAAAATCTGGAGAAGCTGCCGGTGCATTTCACGTTCATGGGTTTCCCTCTTAATCTCAAAGGCCGTGACGGCGCGCCCATTCGCGCAGTGGCGTTGACAAAATAGAACACCAACGAACAAGGATCCAGCATGATGCGAGGCCTCAAAGACAAAGTAGCCATCGTGACCGGTGGTTTAGGCGATCTGGGTTATGCCAGCGCCGAACGGTTGATCGAAGAAGGATGTAAAGTGGCGGTGTTCGACATCAACCCCGACACGCTGGGAAAAGCGCGGGCCATCGGCGTGACATCGTATGTCGTGGATATTTCGAATGAGGAGCAAGTGCGCGAAGCCTGTGCGGATACTGCCGCCACCTTGGGTGACGCAGCCATTCTCGTGAATGCGGCCGCCTTTTTCGTTTTCAAGGGCGTGGACGCCGGCGTCGAGGACTGGCAAAAGATCCTGTCGGTGAACATTATGGGCACATCGCTCATGGCCAAGCACATCGTGCCCCAGATAAAGCGATGCGGGGGCGGGAGCATCGTGAATTTTTCGTCTGTCAGCGGATTTGTCGGCCAGGCAAATTTCGCCACGTACAATGCGACCAAGTTTGCCATTCGCGGACTCACCAAGTGCTGGGCGCAGGACCTCGCACCCCACGGCATCCGTGTGAACACGATCTGCCCCGGCTACATCTATACCTCGGCGTTCATCAATTCCTGCACGGCGCTGGGACTGGACATTGAAGAAGAAGATCGGCGGGCTTCGGCCATGCACTTGCTTAACCGCCAGGGCCGACCCGAGGAAGTAGCCGCGGCGGTGGCGTTTCTCGCCAGCGAGGAGGCCTCATTCATGACTGGCAGCGACATGGTAGTGGATGGCGGTTACCTCGCCAAATAGCGGGATCACGCATCTTCCACACATTCGCCAGCGGAACCAATATGCCTCTTCGTTGAAAAGAGCGCCAGTCTCACCCGCACTATAGAAACCCGCCACACATCTGACGGGTTTGTGTGAACATGCTCTCTGTACCAATCTTCACAAGCCGCTTCATTTCATAACGGACAACCTCTTTACATCCGAAAACGTTCCGGCATCCAACCGGTAGAAATACACGCCGCTGGAAAAGCGCGAGGCGTCAAGCTGCGCGGTGTACGATCCCGGCGCCATCTGCTCGTTCGCCAGCACTGCAACTTCCCTGCCGAACATATCGTACCGTCATACGAGGCGATCAAAGAATATGCGATCGCATCCGATGTGCTACATATGGATGAAACAGCCGTCAATCGCGGAGAGAACCGGAAATGGCTTCATGTCGCTTGCACGCCTGAAGCCACATACCTCGCCTTTTCTATCGGCCGCGGTTGCTAGGCCATGAATGAGATCGGCATCATTCCGAACTTCACAGGCCGAGCGATCCATGATATGTATGCGTCGTATTTCACCTATACGACATTCGAACACGGCGTGTGCAACTCCCACATTATTAGGGAACTGACTCTTGCCTTCGAAGAATACAAGCAGGCATGGGCCGAAAAATTGATACAATTGTTACAGAAAGCACTTCGCACCGTCAAATCCAGCATCCGGAAAGGAAACGATTCGATCGATGCCCGCACTCTTGCAAAGTATGAAGAGCGCTATATGATACTGGTTGAAAATGGTCTAACAGAAAATCCTTTGGCGACACGAGGATCACCTCACACCAGAGGCAAAGTCAAACAATCAAAAGTCCGGAATCTTCTGGATCGTCTTCACAAACACCGTGAGCATGTCCTGATATTCATGTACGATTTTTCCGTGCCCTTTACCAACAATGAGGCCGAGCGTGATCTTCGCATGGTGAAGGTCAAACTGAAAATATCCGGTTGCTTCCGTTCTGTTGCCGGCTTGGATATCTATTGTCGCATCCGATCCTATGTAGCCACAGCTAGGAAAAACGGTATCGGTGCATTCAATGCCCTTGTCGGTGCGTTCAAAGGGCGGCCGTTTATCATTCAGCAGCGCGTTGCTGCTGAGTAATTACAAATATTGTATCGTTAATATAGTACAAGCTCGCCCGTTATCCAAAAATTTTTTTTAAATCATCACACTTTTCAACCAGGTTTCTAGTAGATGTAACCATCGCTCTCGGGACTGTTTTTTTTGCAACGTTGTTGATTTGCACCTGAGAAGCCCTCACCCCGCCCTAAGGTTGCCGTGGCGATCACCGCATCAGAATCATTCGTTTCACTTCTGTTTTCTCGGTCGTATGTAATTGATAGATGTATGCCGCTGAAGCAAGTTTTGACGCGTCAAATTGCACATCCTGCATCACATCGGCTTCGGCAACGCCGTCGAACAAGGTCGCTACTTCCTGTCCGATCATATTGAACACTTTCAACGTAGCGTGTTGTGCTTTCTGGACAGCAAACCGGATATTCGTGGTCGGGTTGAACGGATTGGGATAATTCTGCGACAGCGCAAAAATTGTCGGTGCTCCCGCTGCCGTCACTTCCACTTCTTTCGAATATTCAAATTTCCCATCGCGGTCGATCTGTTTCAAGCGGTATGCAACTTTCCCTGTTGCTGAATGATCGACAAAGTTGTACGATTGCGCGGCATTGGTCGTGCCGTGTCCTTCCACAAATCCCATCTTGGTCCAACCGGCGGTTGATCTTCGTTCAACGTCAAAGCCGAAATTATTCACTTCGGTTGCAGTGTTCCAACTTAGGACAACATTTCTTTTTTCGATGGCAGCGGCAAATGACTTCAGTTCCACCGGCAACGGATTCGCTACGCCGGCATCGCCGAACGCGACATTGTAAGTGTATGGCGGGTGCGTGAATTCACCGTACGTTAGTTCGTCAGACATAACGACGCCGGGTGTGCCCCCTCCACTTCCTGGAGGCCCCTCGACGGGCGTCGGACCGATCGAAGAGAAAGGTGTCCCAAACGGTCCCGGTTCAACCGCGGCAATTCTCAGCGTGGACTGGTCTGTCACGCCGTCCTCGGCACCATATATTAATTTGACTTGTAATTTTGTTATAGTTCCTGCATCATAGTTGAGGATCCAGTACCGCTGTTTCGACAGCGAATTGATCGTCGTACGATCAGGCGTTCCCGTGGTGGCGCTGTTGACCAGGGTCACGGAATATTGCGTATTAGTGCTGGCTTCCAGATACAGCGTGACTGGACGGTACGCTGTACCGCCGCCGACAGGGAATTCGAACGGACCTGAGATCATATTTTTGCGAATGGAGAGCCTGCCCGTGAAGAAACTTGACGCACTTGCGCCGGATATGATGCCATCATCGACAAGGAACACCGCATAATCGCCGACGGCGATATTTCCCTTGGTCATGGTAAGCGTATTCTTCACCGTCATCTGCGAGCTCGAGGAAAGATTCAGCGTTCCGGAACTTTTATCCACAGTCACGCCATAGAATTCCACCGCCGCCGTCGTCGGCAGCAGCGTAATCGTCTGACCCGCATCGCCGTTGAATGTGACCGTGATGTTGTTGTGTGTGAACGTTCCGCCATCGGCTTTCGAGAAATTTCCCCCGACCCTGAGTTCGTTTGCCAGCCTCAGCGAGGATGTTTCATCGATGCTGAGATTTCCCGACATCTGATTATAGTCGGAACCTGCGCCGAGTGTGACCTTGGATCCCGAGAGAGATACGTGTTTCGGAACTCCGGCACCTGAGGCCGTGCCGGTTTTCCATTCCTTGCCCACGATCCTGAAGTCTGTTGTGCCGCAGTTATACTCAAGCGTGCTGGACGTGCCGTAGAGCGGATAGCCGATAGAAGCAGCCATAGTCCCGACGTTTTTGATCGTCAGTGTGCCGGTGACGGTAACGTTTGGAATTTCGACGTCAGTTCCTTCGATGACGACGTTCTCCACTGTGGCCGAACCGCCCATTCCCGGATATATCGTTCCACTCGCGCCCCAGACGGCGACGGTTCCCGATGAAACCGTCAGCGCTCCCGTTCCACTGCATTGAATTCCGCCGCCCGTCCCTTCGTCGTTAATATTGATACGGCCGTTGTTTGTAACCGTCAGCGATCCGCTGTTTTCGATCTTTAGATTGGCGCATGAAATGAGGCCTTCGCCCATCATTGCGCCAGAGGCGGTGACGGCATGATTGATCTGAATATTTTTTGTTTTATCGACCCCTGGAACATTCCCGCCTTGCCATGTGGAGGACGACGACCATGATCCGGATGCGATCGTTGCGTAATCGTATGTCGGGCCGCCCTGCGCCAGCGCTGCGGAATGAACCATGACCATGATGAATATCACGATCGGCATGAGTATACTTCGTTTCATATACACTCCTCTTAAAAAAAATGAGCCACAATTAAAAACACGACGATCACCGTCGACTTTTTTCGATACGGACAACGTGCATCCAGATTTGATTGTACAAAAAATTGTCATGACGAAATTCACACCCCCAGCACTTCATGATACCCAACTTCTTCACACTGTGCCGAGTTTGATCGGAATATTATTGGCCTGTCCGAATGCTGCAAGCGTATCGCAAACAAGGAATGCCATAATTTTATTTCATTTTATATCCTCGTAATTAAGATCGGCAAGTTGCCGGAAACAAGCGGATATAGAGAACTCGGGACTTGTAATTTTCTACACTCGGGTGACGGCGTGTTTTTCCTCAGTCCCACTGGGACTGGTAAAACGCATCTCGCGAAAGCCATCGCACACGCCGCGTGCCGACGTACCTACTCGGTTGCGTTCTACAGTTTACACTGGCTCCTTGTTGAGTTCACGGCCGCTGACCTTGGGAACCGCTTAAATGCTCTCATCAAAAAACTGGTGTCAGTGGACTTGCTCGTCATCGATGATTTTGCCTTTGCATCCTTCGACCAGCACGCGGCTGAATTTTTATACACCATTGTCGACGGTCGCTACGCGAAACGATCGATCATCATCACCAGTAATCGCTCTGTCACCGACTGGGGGGGCACTGTTCCCGGACCCGATAATGGCAAACGCTATACTCGATCGGCTGGCACACCGGTCGCATCAAATCGTCATAAAAGGTGAATCGTACAGGAAAAAATTTAAGCCTGTTTTTGAGAACGCTTGACTATCAAATTATGCCAATGTATACTATCGCTTAATTCATATATCGGGTGGGGCATGTTATGAGCCTGAGTGGGGAATAATTTCGGCCCTCGACACCCTAAAGTTGAGCAATGGTTAATGATGGCCTCCCACACCATTCCCACAGAGCAGATCCATGTGCCTGTTGATATTGCCGATATTTTTAATGTAACAAGTATGGTTACAATAATCGCACCATGAATAAATACCCTGACTATATGTTCCCGCTTCGTTCCGGCGATCTATCGTCGCGTGGAGCAGTCAGCGATGGATCCAAAATTGGTACCAACAAGTTCGCCGACATGAGTAATGCCACTTACTTCTCCCTGCGTGTGGCAGGTGGTAATGGATCCATAGTTGATGCCAACGAGTTCGCCGACTTCATTGATACCCCTGACTTCTCCATTCGTAGAACAGTTAGTGATGGACCCGTAATTCGTTCCAACGAGTCCGCCGACTCCGTTGGCGGTGCCTCGGACATGTTCAGTGGGATCGATTTCCACGGCAAGATCTTTCACTTCACCGTCACCTCCAAGCCAACCCCAGAGGCCGATGCGCACGGGATAGCCCCTGTCAATTTTTAATCCGGTAATTTTATGATGATTACCGTCGAATTTTCCGTGGAAATATCCCTTCATGTCGCAGTCATCACAAAGTTCACCGATCGGCAGCCAACCGGAAATTCCCCACGCTGCAAATCCTTCGCCAAGCGCTGAAAGATATTCCGTGAGATCGATGTCGTTCATGAGCCTGAAGTATTTATCCCTATGCAGCTCATTCAGATATTTCCGCACCAAATTTAATTCGGCTGCCGTGGTAATTTGAAATGGATCGTTCCTTGTTCCATTTCCACCGGCAAAGACAATGCAGGATTGAAAATTTTCGGATTCAGAAACCGGTTCGCCAACCGCAATCGACGCTTTGGCAGGAGTTTCCGTCTGCCAGGTCAGGCGCGGATAGCCGTCGTTTTTCATCGTATTGATCTCCCAAATACAGGCATCCGAAAAATCCCATCCGGTGTATGTTGATCGCAGTTTCATATCGACGGAGGATTTTCCTCCGGCAGCCGCGGTGGAGCGAACGCTAAATGCCTGACCGGTTTGATCAGTATCCCAATAACTGTTGACAGGGGGAAGCGGCTCCGCGCCTTCATCCCACCCCCATCCTATTAATCCGCCTGCCGATGATGATGTTGGAAGGACGCCACCGGCTGCATAACTGTTGACGATCGTCCCACAGAGATCAAGTCCTACGAGTCCGCCAAATCCATAGGAAGACCCATTGACAGTGCTTCTCGAATAACAGTTGCTTATCCTGCTCGAGTTGTATCCCACAAGTCCGCCCACCCCATTATCGCCGCTGGTCGCAATGAGTGAATAACACATGCTCACGGAGGCAGACTCATCGCCCACTCCCATTAACCCGCCGACGGAACCGTGGCCGCGCACTGTTCCCGTTGCGTAGCAGCTGCTGATGGCACCATAACTGGCCCCCAGAAGTCCACCGACATAGTCATGCCCGATGATGTCGACAGCTTCAACACCGAGATCATGAATGACTCCGGCTGCTCCCAGACAACCCCACAGACCGATATAATTGGTCGCAGGCCTGTTAATTCGTAATCCGTAAATTTTGTGATGCCTGCCGTCGAACCGGCCCATAAACGGATGTGCGCCATCGCCAATGGGGTTCCAGAACACATCATTATTATTGCCTGCGCTGCCAGCTTCAAGATACGATGCAAGGTCTATATCGTTGGCCAGCGCAAAATATACGCCGGCATTTTCCTGCCCAAGATAACAACGAACAAGGTCCAATTCCTCCGCTGTCGCAATTTCGAAAGGATCGTCTTCTGTTCCGGTACCGTTCAACAGCCGTTGCGAAGACTCCGGGGATAATTCGCTTGTATACGAATGTCCATATGACTTATTTGTATTCAATGGTAGCCTCATTGGTTGATTTATTAGCTGGTTGGCAGATATCGCCACATCATCCGTTGGAATTCATCAGATTGAATTTGAAATAAAAACTCTGTACATAGTATGCAATAACAATGCCATAAAAAATCGCCCTATTTGCGCTGAATTCGAGGCAACGGAATATTTTGTGTAAATTTCAGTTGACACTGTCCCTCAAAATAGGTTCCAGTTGAGGGCGTGGGCGGCTGACCGCGAGGATGTTTCGTGGGTGTTGAGGCGTGTATTTTCTACGTTATGCCGCCACAATCGGCGATGCTCCTTCAGAGCGTTTGCCAGATTCGATAACAACCGATGTGTTGAAAACGGCGCGCATCAGGATCTTATCCCTGTTTGGGTCAGTTGATCAACGTCAAAAAAAAAGCCCCCACCCTTGAGGGTAGAGGCTTGGTTTATCGGTCTTGCTCAGTTCTTTACTTCCCTACATCGGTGTGGCATTGCCCATTCAGCAAAAATACTTCATTCCCATGCCCTTTGCGGCCCACGTCACAGACTGCATTATTTTGCGACGGATAATTTTTTCACGTCCGTGAAACTCCCCGCATCCAACCTGTAGAAATACACTCCGCTGGAAAGACGCGATGCGTTAAAGACCGCCGTGTAAGTGCCGGGCGCCATCTGTTGGTTCACCAGCACTGCAACTTCCCTTCCGAGCAGATCGTACACCTTCAGCGTGACATTCGATGCCGATGCGATCGAATAGTTGATCACAGTGCTCGGGTTGAACGGGTTCGGGTAATTCTGACGCAACTCATACGCCATCGGCAGAACGCCGGGGGCAGGTGCAAAAGTGGGAGGCGCGGGCGGCGCGACCGACATTTTGAAAACACCGGCGATGCCGGTCCCCGCATAGAGTGTGGTCCCTTTGAGCGCGAAGCCGAAGACGTCGGCGCTCGAAAGCGACGTGAGGCCGGCGGTTTTGGATGTCCAGCTTGCGCCGTTATTTGATGTAACAAACACGCCGGCACCGTTGCCGGCATAGACGTTCGACCCGGCCGCGAAAAAAGCATTGACGTAGAAATCCTTCAGGCTCGCGGTATCGGCAAGCGACCAGGACGTGCCGTTGTTGCCGGAAACAAAGGCGCCGCCGCCGGATGTGCCGGCAAACACGGTGTTCCCGTTCACGAGCAGCGCATTGATATGTTTGTTCGTGAGTCCCTGGCTTGCGGCAGTCCAGCTCGTGCCGTTATTGGTCGAGATGAAGACGCCATCACCGGTTCCCGCGAAGATTGCCGCTGCGCCCGAAGCGAGCGAGAGGATTGAATTGTTGGTGATGCCGGTATTGGCCGCGCTCCAACTTGCTGCGTTGTTCGCAGAGAGGAACACGTCGCCGCAAGGACCGCGGTCCCGTTCAGCGCCAACGCGTAGACATTGATATTCGTCAACCCGTTTGTTGCATCGTTCCATGTGTCGCCGTCGTCGGCAGATGCATACAGACCGCCGTACATCCCCGTGAAGATCTTTGTGTCGTTGACGAGCAGGCAGTTGATGCTCGTGTTGATGATACCCTTGCTTCGTTTGATCCAAGTCGTTCCGTTGTCGGCCGTATTGAAGAGACCGCCCGAGGATCCCGCATAGAGTGTTCCGCCGTACAAGACAAACGAGTATGCGGTAAAACCCGTCATGCCGGTGTTTGCCGGCGTCCAGCTGGTGCCATCGTTCGTGGAGACAAATACACCGCCGCCGCTGGTCGTTCCCGCAAAGATCAACGAACCGCTGACGAACAGAGATTGGATGTTCACACTAGTCAGCCCCGAATTTGTGCTTGTCCAGGTCGCTCCATTGTCCCTGGACACATACACTCCAGAGAACAGGATGCCGGCGAACATGGCCGTTCCTTTCAGGACAACAGACTCCACGATCGGGTTTACGGGAAGGCCAGTATTCAACGCCGTCCACGATCATCCGTCGTTGGTCGATCGGAAGACACCGCCGCTTGTACCCGAGATGAGCGTTGTCCCGTCCACCGTCAGCGAGTGAACCGTGAGCGCACTTCCGCTGAGGCCGGTGTTCACCGCGCTCCAGCTGGCCCCGCTGTTCGCCGAGATGTAGACTCCGCCTCCTGACGTGCCGGCAAATATTTTTCCGCCGATCGATGCAAATGTGTTTACCTGATTTGAGAGCAGCCCCGTGCCTGAAGGAGTCCAGGATGTTCCGTTGTTTGCCGAGACAAAGACCCCGCCTGCCGATATGGTGCTTGGCCACGCCGAGACGTACAGTGTCGAGCCGCTTGCAAAAATCGCATCCATGTAGAGGCTCGGCAGTCCCGTATTCACGGACTTCCAATTCGCTCCGGCATCGGTGGATAGGAACACTCCGGCTCCACCGGTTGCCGCGAACATATTCGTTCCGGACACACAGACGTTCTGCACGACTCCGCCGGAGGGCCCATTCGTCTGAACCCACTGTGCAAAGGAAAGCGTCGGAACAAGAACACTACAGAGCAGAAGGAGAAGCCGCAGGGAAACACGGTGCAACTGTCGGCAAGACTCATATGTTGAATGGCGGGAGGAGACCGGATCGTGGTTCATAGAAACTCCTGATTGTTAAACATCGGTAATTACTCAGCGGTAATGCGCTGCTGAATGATAAACGGTCGTCCATTGAACGCATCGACCAGAGCTTTGAATGCGCCGACACCGTTCTTTCTTGCTGTCGACAAATACGATCGCAGGCGGCAATAGATATCCAAGCCGGCAACAGAACGGAAGCACCCGGATATTTTCAGATTGTTTGACTTTGCCTCTCGTGTGCGGTGATTCTCGTGTCGCCAAAGGATTTTCTGTTAGACCTTTTTCAGTAAGTATCATATAGCGCTCTTCATACCTTGCAAGAGTGCGGGCATCGATCGAATCGTTTCTTTTCCTGATGCTGGATTTGACGGTGCGAAGTGCTTTCTGTAACAATTGTATCAGTTTTTCGGCCCATGCCTGGTTGTATTCTTCAAAGGCAAGCGTCAGTTCCCTGATTATGTGGGCGTTGCATACGCCGTGTTCGAATGTCGTATACGTGAAATACGACGCATACATATCATGGATGCCTCGTCCTTTGAAGAACGGGATGATGCCGATCTCATTCACAGCATCGGATCCGCGTCCTGTATGAAATGCAAGAATACCTGGCGTGCCGTGTACCGGGTTGACTCAACGGCGTCCAGCGACGTTCCGCAATGAGAACATTCGTGAAGGTGATGTTCGACGATCGCATTCGGGTCCTTTACTCTTTTCAGTGTGGAGCCATCGCTGCCTTTTTGTCCGCCTGGAGAGCGTTTAGTTTTTGGATGGAGATTTTCGGGATACCGTTTGCCAAATTTGTTACTCGATGGTGGAAGGCTACTATTGTGACTGTCTTGATGCAGACGAGCTTCAAGGTCAACGATACGCACTTCAAGCATGTCGATCCGTTCCAGAAGTTGCAGCACGATATCTGCTACTTTTTCCGGTTCGGTCGCACAAGCTTTGATCAGTTGAATCCGTTGGAGTTCGCGAGCGTTCATACTTTCAATGTATGAACTGTTTGTCAATAGTACAAGTGCTAAGTCGTTATTTTATATCACATTAATTTGCCGCTGTGTAATTACAAACATCGCCGAAAATCAAAAGATGAGAAGTGCTCTTGTCGACAAGCCATTGCCACTCCATTGCGCTTTGATATTCCCACACGCGCTTTGCTATGCGCAATGCATCTTTGATGTCTGCAGCGAGCAGGTAGGCGTGCTGGAATCCGCGTTCACGCGGCTTGCCTTCAATATGCAGATAGATCCAGCCGTTCTTTTCATGCTTTTCAGCCTTCGACACCCAGTCGCGTTGTTCAGCGGTCAACGGAAGCGGACGTTGGGAAAATGCAGGACACACGGTGAGTGTCATTAATACAGTCACAAGAAGCGGACGGAAATTCATACATTCTCTTTCCGTCATTGTTGTTTCAGCATAAGTGGACGCCAAACGTTATTCACGGGAGAGTCCATTTCGCACATATGTAACTTTTATCGGCGCATCCTCTTGAACGGTCCTTAAGAATTTATTCAAAACGAACATGATGAGGCTGATCGGGAGAATGGAAAAATATACGATCGTGAACGCGCTCTTTACGACGGTGCAGGTATTGATGCAAGGAGCAGGGCGAAATGAACATTTCGCCCTGCCGATGCACGTTTCGGCCAATGCGACTAGAACAATCGGGTGGGCTCGTCCTCGACGTACGTGCCCTTCCTCAGCGTGAACGATGCGATCCTCGGCTTCACGATATCGACGTAATCGGCATAGCTCATTCTCACGAGCTCATGATGCGAACCGGCATTGAACGCGATCTCGGTGTCGTCTGCCAGCAGCGATGCCGCAATAACGGGCATACCAAAAAGATTGCCGAAGGGCGGCATGGCCCCGACCTCGCACTCGGGAAAGCGGCTGCTGAACTCCTGTTCGCTTGCAAGGTCGACGCCTTTTGCGCCGAGCTGCTCGCGCAGCGCCGTGAAATTGATCAGGTTGGTGCCCGGCAGCACGACCATTGTCATCGTGCCGTCGATCCATACAATCACCGTCTTCGCAATTTCTTTTCCGGGGACGTGCACGGCGTGTGCCACTTCGAGCGCGGTATACGCCAGAGAGTGGCTCAGGATGGTATACTTGACACCGCTGGTGTCAAGGTATTCTACAAGCTTCTTCAGTATCATATCGACCTCCTTATGGAAAAATAAGTGGGGATACCGATCCGATAGACTGCCTGTAGAGTGAAGGTTGCAAATTTTTCGGTCAAAATCAATCTTTTACGTTGACGCAGCCGGCTGCAACATGGCGCAATGGGCTGTGCGCCGGCAGAAAGGCCGTAGGTGCCAGCGAGCCCTGTGCAGGCGTGATTCATCGGGCTTGCGAGGCGATATAGTCGCGGATCGCGTGCACGACATTCGGATCGCTCTCGAACGGAAGCACGCCCGTGCCAATGCAGACATTTTTTCTGCCGGCTGCGACGACGAGCGCGCGATCGACCTCAGCCTTCACCGACGTCATCTCGCCCCGGCTGATGATCTCAGGATTCATGTTCACGCGCACCATCACGTCCGGAAAGCGTTCCATCGTCGCCATGAAGGCGTGCTGATCCGTTTCGGACGGACAGATCACGTACCCCACTCCGGTGTGCAGCAGCGATTCGATGACTGTGGCCGTGTCGCCGCCGATGACGCACGAGACGGCTTCGCCCATGATGTCGTTGCAGCCCCGGATGAGCGCCATCAACGCCGGAAGTTCCACCTCATTGAACATTGCCGGCGAGATGAGCGGCGGTGTTGCAGCCGATTCGAAGAGTGTAATGCCGAGCCCGTTGGCCCGCGCCTCGCGCGCGAAAAACAATTCATTTTCAGCCAGATGCAGGAGCGCTTCGCGTGTCGCATCGGGATCGACCATGGTCGCCATCAACAGCGTATCGAATCCGACGAGGTTGCTCGCAATCGAAAATGGCCCGCTCAGCGGGACCATGACCGTGGCATCGGGAAGCCGCTCCTTCACGCGCTTTGCCGCTTCGAGAATGACGGGAAGCCGTCCGTCGGTTTTCGGATCGAAGGCTTTCAGTCCGGTAATATCGTCCATCGACGAGCAGAAGTGTCCGCTGATGGAGGGAATGCCCGTGCCGCTCGGCTGTTCGATAATTCCGCCGTAGGCTTCGGCCTCCAGATTATAAATATCGATGCCGATAATGACGGGGGAATGGTGATACATGTTGAAGGCGGTTTCATGCGCCTGCACGAGCAGGTCCGCATTTCGTGAAACGTCCCACGGCGTTCTGCCGATAAGTTTCGCTGCATGTTCGTAAACTGCGGGTGTGAAGTACATCGTCGTGTGTCGCTTTCCTGGTTGATGTGAAAATAATCGTTATTAGGAGGTACTATCGATGCTGCTTAGTTGCGCCGGTTCTGCGCAGAGGCTTCGACCTGAGCGAAGACTCTCAGGAAGTTGCCTCCCCATATTTTGCGTATCTCATTATGCGAATAGCCTCGGCGCAGAAGCTCGGCCGTAATGTTCTTCATTTCGCTTACATCGAAACATCCATCGACCTCACCTCCGCCGTCGAAGTCCGTTCCGATGCCCACATGATCGATACCCGCCACCTGTACGCAATGGTCGATGTGATCGGCGACGTCCGATACGGTTGGAAGAGGCCGCGGATATCGGGCATTGATGTCCTTCCGTTCGTTCTTCATCATGAGCCGCTGTTCGGCCGACAAATGGCCGATGCCCGAATATTTTCCTCTCAGGGCCTGCAGCGCAGAATCACGGAGCGGAAGTACGAGCGGCGTTTTTAAAAACTCGCTCACAAGCGACACCTGAATGACTCCGCCGTTTTCAGCCAAGGCTTTCAGCATCGCATCGTCCATATTCCGCGGATTATTGCACAATGCGCGGGCGCAGGAATGAGAGGCGATCACGGGAACGGTCGACAGCGCGAGAACATCATAGAATGATTTATCAGATACATGCGAAATATCCACTATCATACCGAGAGCATTCATTTCGCGCACAACACGCTTTCCGAATGCACTCAGCCCGTCGTATTTCACCGAGCTGGTATCCGATGAAGAATCGCAGATATCATCGTCCTTGCTGTGGCACAATGTAATGTAGCGCACGCCGAGGTCATAGAATTTTGTCACGAGGGACAGGTCGTTGCCGAGCGCGTAGCCGTTTTCGATACCGATATACACAGCGCTTTTACCGGAGGCTTTGATGCGTGCAGCATCGGCCGAAGCGACCGCCAGGGCGGCCACATCGTGATTCCGGTTCACCACCGCATGGATCGAATCGATAATCGCGGAAACCATGGCATACGCTTTTTCATTGCCGGCCTGAGTTCGCGGCCCCTGGGCGATGAACGCCGCAAAGAACACTGCATCGAGCCCGCCGAATTTCATGCGCGGAAAATCGATCTTGCCCTCGTCGCCGGACGGAGTATGCCATTGGGCCGGGTCAAAATCGTCGCGCAACAATCGAATGGGCGTGTCGGCGTGCGTATCGATGGTCACCATCGATCGATGGAGTACGGACGCTTCATCGGAATAATCGCGCAGAGAGCCGGATGTGCCGCACCCCGTCAACACTACGGCGGACAACGCAACGGTGAATAATATAAGTGTTTTCATTGGTCTCCTGTAACTACTCAATGTGCACCAAAATCATTGTCATCCTGAGCGATGCGAAGGATCTAAAACAGTGATTGATACATGCAGCATTAAATTCCTGTTCCCCGGTACGGATGTTTAGTAGATTCTTCGGTCGCTCGAGCTCCCTCAGAATGACAGGGACAATAGGTTGCTCTGAGTAGTCATTGGTCTCTTTAGCAATTAGCACCGCTTCGCGGTGCGGGCGAGATACCATCTCGCCATGCAATGCTGCCTTATCGGAAGAGCGCGTCGATATCTTCCTTCGTGAGCGATTTCATGACGCCGCTGTCCGTGGTGATGATATCACGCACGAGTTCTTTTTTCTTGTCCTGCAGCAGCAGGATTTTTTCTTCCACGGTGTCCTTGGTGATCAATTTGTACGAGAACACTTTTTTTGTTTGTCCGATGCGGTGCGTGCGGTCCGTGGCCTGCATTTCGACCGCGGGGTTCCACCATGGATCGAAATGGAACACGTAGTCGGCGCCGGTGAGGTTGAGGCCCGTGCCGCCGGCTTTGAGGCTGATGAGGAACAACCGTACGGTATCGTCGTTTTGGAAATGGTTCACACGTTCTTCACGGTCGCGTGTTTGTCCGTCCAGATATTCGTACACCATGCCCCGGCTGTCGCAATGTTTCCGGAGTATCTTGAGCATCTTGACGTATTGTGAAAAGACGAGGGCCTTATGCCCTTCGGCGATGATGCCGTCGAGCATTTCAATGAACGTTTCGAATTTCCCGGAACTGCCGTGGTACTGCGCATCGACCATCGACGGATGGCAGCACACCTGGCGCAGCATGGTCAAGCCTTCGAGTACTTTCATTTTGCTCTTGTAGAGCCCGACGGTTTCAATGCTTTTTGTGACGGCGCGCCGGTAATATTCGCGCCAGTGTCCATACGCTGTCCGTTGTTCGCTTTCCATTTCGCAGTAGACGATGGATTCCTGTTTCGGCGGCAGCTCGCCGGCGACAATTTCCTTTGTCCGCCGGAGAATGAACGGATAGAGCAGCCGCTGCAGCATCTCGGCGCACTCGGTGTTGCGGTCGCGTTCAATGGGACGCGCATAATTTTCCATGAACGACCGCAGTGTGCCGAGCATGCCCGGATTGAGGAACGCGAACTGTGACCAGAGTTCGCCGAGATTATTTTCCACTGGAGTGCCGCTGAGGGCGAGGCGGAAATCCGCCTTTAACAATCGGGCGGCTTTGGCGTTGACCGACAGATTGTTTTTAATATTTTGGGATTCATCCAATATCACGTAATGGAAATGGAATTCCTTGAGGAACTCAATGTCCCGGCGGAGGATCCCATAACTGGTGATGACGAGATCGATGGAGTCGAAGATGTCGTGTTTTTTTCTGCGCTGTGTCCCGCGGTGCGAGTACACGCGCAGTCCGGGAGCGAAGCGATGCGCTTCGTTTTCCCAATTGAACACCAGTGATGTCGGCACGACCACGATCGAGACTCCTTTCACATGCCGTTCGCGGGCGTCCTGCAGGATCGCCAGTGCCTGGATGGTTTTTCCCAGCCCCATATCATCGGCAAGGATCCCTCCGAATCTGTATTCCTGGAGGAAGCGCAGCCATTGATATCCGGACTGCTGATACGGCCGCAGCGGCGCAGTCATCTGCTGCGGCAGGGGGTATTCATGGATGGCGTCGAACGACTTCAGGCGCGCGCGAAATTTTTTATACTCGTCGTCGGCGATGGGTTCGCCGAATTCGGCGACAAGGTCGTCGATGATCATCGTCTGTGTTCTGGATACGCGAAGCGCGTCGTCGACGGGCGATGCGAGCGCAAGGACGCGGTGGAATTTCTGCACCCAGACCTCGGGGAGTATTCCGTACGAGCCATCCTCCAATTTTACGAAGCGTTCCTTCTTCTGCAGGGCGCGGGCGATCGCCTCCATTGACGCATGTGTCTGCTCGAACGAGGCATCGATGGTGACGTCGAACCATTCGATCCCCGAACTCACCTTTACGGTCGCTTTCGGCGCGGCCAGGCGCAGCCGGTACCGTTTTAAATTTTCCTGTCCATAGATCTCGAACCCCGCGTCGCGGAATCGCGGCAGCTGGACGGCGAGCCATTCGAGAGCGCTCTTCCTCGGCGTAAAATACAGCACCGTGCCGGCGTCGCTCTCATCCGCTCCCGATTCGGCCACGCCGGCATCGGTGAGCATCCGCAGGAATTCTTTTTCCCGTTCGTGGCGCCTCAGGATGTGTATGGCTTTTCCACGCAGCGCATTATATTCCCCGTTAAACGGGGTATGACGGATCGGGAGCAGTTCGAACTCTTCGTAGAGAAACCGCAGTTCGATGGCGAGCATTCCGGACCGTTCGCGCAAATAGAGGCGCGGCACCGGATCGGCATCGATCGTCTGAAGAAAATCGCGGCTGCATTTCACCGAGTAATGGGGCAGCAGCAGAGGAAGACCCGTGCGCAAAAAATTTTCGCGTTCATTCGCGGGCACGGTGATCCGTTTCATTTTTTGGAATGCAAGAACCTGGTCGCCGGCGGCCCCGTCTGCGCGGAGGATGGTCCCGTCACAGAGCAGCCAGAGCGGCGTCTTGCACATGACGGTGCACTCCGTAATATCGATATCACGGTCCCGGAAGCGGAGCAGGGCAATAACCTCTATGCCGCGAGTTTCTTCTCTAACCTCGAGCCTGATCCTTCCCTCCTCTGCAGTCACATCGACCCGGGCGCCGGGGGTTCCGTCTTTTTTTGAACGATACACTTCCTTGTTCCGCAGGAGCGTGAGAAGATCGGTCATCAGCGCATCGTTCTCCGTCGTTCCCGACGCACTCAATGACGGAGAGAACAGAAGCCCGTTTTTTTCGGCGATGAGCGTGGAAAATTTTCCGTTGATCTTCTCGAGCAGTATGCGGTCGATGAGGTCGAAATGTTCCGAGTCGTCCCGATTGTATTGTTTGAGCACTGCGGGTTTGGCATCGGCGCCGTTCTTGAGCGTGCGTATCCTGATCGGAACGATGGTTCGGTGGTGGTTGCACGCGGTGAACAGATACGCAATGCGCCATGGCGGCGCTGCTCGGTGCAGGGCTGCCGACGGTCCGCCCAGCGGAAGAAGGTGATCGATGGCGCTGCGCCACGGGGTGTGCGGCGAGACCGGTTTCTGCTCAGCATAATGTTCGCCGTAGAGAAGGGCCATCATCACGGCGACGACGTGTCTGCATTCACCCTCCCAGTCCACGGGGCAGGTACAGGATGTCTCGATTGTACCGTTGCGGTTCCACAATTCAACATCGTACGAAGGGCCGGATTTTACGAGGCCCTTCACATACGCATCGGTCACTTCGTGGATGGTGACAAATCCGCGCTGGTACATGCGGAGCGCCCTGCGTATGCTGTCTTCATTGGCGATGCTTCGAATGAGCGATTCGGATATTTCCATCATACGTGATCTCCCCCCCGGGCAGTGAGTTGTGAACCAAGCCGCCTTACAGATCCAACTTGACGAGTATTTTTCTGAATCCTTGAGGTGTCATTCCCGCCAGTTTGGCCGCCTGCGGAATGCTGCCGCCGGCCTGGCGTAAGATCTTTTTGCAGTACTCGCCGCGGAAGATCCGTTCGGCATCCCTGTATTCGCCGAGCGGAACGTCCGATACATCGGAGAGCACACCGATTTTTCTCGCGTTGAGATTGGGAAAATGTTCGGCCGACAGAACGACCCCATCGGAATAGGCGAGCGCGTTCTTCACCGCGTTCTCTAATTCACGGACATTTCCCGGCCATGAATATTTCTTCAGCAGCTCGCCCACTTCGGGTGCGAAACAATACTGGTCACCGTTGAGATGCGGAGCGTGCCTGCGAAGAACGCTGCGTGAGATCGGCTCGATATCTTCGATGCGCTCACGGAGCGGCGGTATCGCCAGCATGACACCGGCGATGCGGAAATAAAAATCCTCACGCAACCGGCCTGCCGAAACGGCTTTCAGCAGGTTTTCATTCGTCGCCATGATCACCCGGACGTCGATTTTGATCTCGGGCTTACGCGGGTCCTGACCGACCCGTGTCAAACTTTTATATTGCAGAAAATGGAGGAGCTTCAGCTGAAGGCTTTCGGACAGACTCGATATTTCCGGGATATAGACGGTGCCTCCGTGGGCGGCCTCGAATTTTCCAATCTTGGATCGCTCCGCGCCCGAGAAGGCGCCTTTCTCATGGCCGAAGAGCTCGGATTCGATGAGCGTTTCGCTCAAACTTTTCATGGAGATGGAGATGAACGGTTTGTCGCGTCGCGGACTGCGGGAGTGAAGCTCATAGGCGATCGTGTCTTTGCCCGATCCCGTCTCGCCGCTGAGCAGAATATCGAAATTCATCGAGGCCAAGCGGGTCATTTCATAATTGACCTTTTTCATTTTTTCGCTGACGCAGATGAATTTGTTCTGCTGGTCCTGTATGCTGTTTTGGAGCGCATTGACGCGGAGTTCAAGGCTTCGGCGCTCGAGCGCCTTATGGATTTTTTCGGTGAGCAGTTCGCGGTTGAAATTTTTTGGCAAAAAATCGTATGCGCCGCGCCGCATGGCCTCAACCGCATTTTCAATTTCGGTGTGGTCTGTCACGATGATCACCGGCATGTGCGGTTCGAAATCTTCGTGAATGATGCGCAGCACTTCCGTGCCGAACATGTCGGGAAGTTCCAGGTCCAGCAGCACGGCGGAGATCTGTTCCGATTTAAGGATCTCGAGGCCTGCACCGGCAGTGCTCGCCTTCAGCACCATGTATCGATCTTCGAGCAATGCTTCGACATCGCTGAGGAACGAAATATTATCATCAATGATCAGGAGTTTTTCCATACGATGCGTTAGTCTACACCATTCATTGCCGGACGGCGCTTCAATTCAGCACCACAAGCTCTATGATAAAACGTGCACCGCGGGGAACATTGTGTTCGCATGTCAGTTTCCCCCCGTATTTCTGTATTGCAGACCGGGCGTAGCTCAGCCCGAACCCGTGTCCGTCGGCCTTCGTGGTGAAGCCGTCCTTGAATATTTTCTCGCGCAGTGCTTCGTCCACCCCCGGCCCGGCGTCCTGGATGATGAGCAGGAGTTTCCCTTCCGTTTCAATGCATTGGAGAAACACACTCTTTGCCGCAGATGCCATTGAGCTGTCGGATTCCATCGCCTGCAATGCGTTATGGATGAGGATCGACACGACCTCGCCGATCTCGGCCGGCCTTCCGATCACGTACCTTTTTTTCACCGCAAGGTCTTCAAAATAGACGGGTACTTTATACGCATTGGGAGAATATTTTGTCACCACCGCCGAGACGGTGGCCGCGATATCGCATGCGAGTTCCGCTTCGACGAGCTTCATCAGATCGCTCACGCGGTGTTTCAGCGTATCGACATCGCGCAGCATATCCTGCCGGAGTTGCTTGACATCATCGTCCTTCGCCGCGACACGTTTGGGGTCGGTAAGCAGCACCTTCATCTCGCCGATGAGCCGTTTCACATTTTCATTGAGAAGGAGCAATTCCTTTCCCGAGGCGCGAGGCATCGGAGTCGTGACTGCGTCGCGGTCATCCTCTCCGATCGCCTGGAGCAGCTGTCCGATCGAGCGCAGTTCCGGATACACGAGAAGATTATATTCGTTGACCGCGATGTTGACCCGCTCGGCGGCAGGCATGTGAGTGCCAAGCGCGGC
Source organism: uncultured Ignavibacteriota bacterium (assembly GCA_903884005.1). Lineage (GTDB taxonomy): Bacteria > Bacteroidota > Ignavibacteria > UBA10030 > UBA8401 > CAISDA01. Next base: position 31,520 of record CAISDA010000054.1, read on the forward strand.
ATCGCCGCGTTGTTTGCGCAGCACGGAATACAGGTCTGTGATGTTTTGCGCGAACAACAGAAGGCGGTTCAAATTCATCGCCATGCTCTCGCCGTGAAGGAACACGCGGAGCTTGATGAACAGCTTTTCGTAGACCTCGCTCAGGACGATGGATTTAAATTCCGTCTCGGCCTTTTTTCGGGCTGTGATATTCCGGATGATGGCATGGATCCGTCCGTCGGGGAGCGCTTTCAGGCTCGACTCGACCGTGATGAACGCGCCATGTTTCTTTCGGAATATCCGTTCCTCCACCAACGGCGCACCTGTCCGGAGGAAGTCGAACGGGAGCGGATGAAGTTCGATATCTTCGGCAGGCACCATATCCGCGATGCATAGTGACTGGAGCTCGGCCCTGGTATACTCGAAGAGTTCGCATGCTTTCGTATTCACATCGACGATCTGACCCGAGTCTGATGTGATGAGGATCGCTTCCGACGCGTGGTCCATCAGCGCCCGGTTTTCGTGCGCGATCTGGCGCAACCGTTCTTCAACAATTCTGCGCTCGCTGATATCGGTGAACGTGGCGATCAAGCGCCGTGCGCTCCCACTCACGGTCCACTCCACCACGCTGCCGCGGCAGCTGATCCACTTCCACTCCTGCGTTTTCGTCCGCATGCGGAATTCCGATGAGATCTGGCCGGACCGGCCGGCGAGATGGTCCTCGAGTGATGCCTGAAATCCGGATTCGTCGTCCTTGTGAATATTATTTTTCCAGAAGATCTCGTGCGGCGGCACCTCGTCGGGCTGATATCCGAGCATTTCTATCCAGCCGGGACTGTAGAATATTTCTCCCGTCGTAAGATTCCAGTCCCACAGTCCGTCGTGGAGCGCATTGAGATACAATTTCAAACGGGCTTCGCTCTCCCGCAATTCGATCTCCGCCTTGCGGCGTTTTGTGAGGTCGCGGTAAATGTCGAACCGGTATCGCTGGTTCTGCCATTCAAACGTTCCGCTCGAAATCTCAACGGGAAAGAGCGCCCCGCTGCTTTTGCGGTGGTAGCGCAGGGGACTGTTGGAATGTTCAGGAGCAATGATGTTGCTGGTTTCAAACGACCCCGCCCCTGCCGACAGCGCGTTGATATTCATCGTCAAAAAAACGCTGTGCGCATACCCATACAACTGTTCTGCCGCCTCGTTCGCATCGAGGATCGCACCGCCGGATGCATCATAGATGAACGCGGCGTCGTCGATCGTCGTAAAAAGATTTTTGTAACGGCTTTCACTTTCCCGCAGCGTGTTCTCGACCTGTTTGCGTATCGAGATATCGACCATGATGCCGCGCATACCGACCGCATCATTGTTCAGATCGCGGATCACGTCGCTGTAGATGATGACAGTGCAGCGGTCGCCTTTGCGTGTCTCTATGGTATATTCGTTGGCGCCTCGGGCGGCCCCTGCCAGCACCGCCGCAAAATTCTCCCGCATGCGCGGCCGATCCTCATCGCCAATGATGTCATCGGCATAGATGCCTTCCCGGAAATCCTGTTCGGTCAAACCGAAAAATTCGAATGCAAATTTATTGGCGAACGTGATCCGTCCCTGCAAATTTAATTCGAAGACGACAGTCGGGAGCATGTCGATCATTGTTTTGAACCGGCTCGCGTCCTGACGCAGCAGCTCAACCACGCGCCCGTATTCAACGCCAGTGCGAGAAAAAGATTCTTCGTTTATCGGATGAGTTGATTCAGTAGCCATAGAAAAAAGAGATGCCGGAAAAAAAACGACGACACACTGCTGCCGTCCTGAGACGCAACATTACTGTAATATACGATTATTTTGAGGTATAACCATATTTTTTAACGCGCGCCCCGCAAAAACAGAGGAACAGGCAGTGATGGCAGGCGGTGATGACCGTCGTTTAAAACGCCGACGCGCTCCGTCCCGGAACCGAGAAAGGGCGCGTCTGTCCATGCGCGGTCGGACACGGTCGTGTCAATTGACGTAGTCGCGTTCGAGCTCGGCCTGAAATTTGGGATGGGCAATATCGATGAGAGCCTTGTTGCGCTGGCGGATCGTTTTTCCATACAGATCGGCGATGCCGTGTTCGGTGACGACAAAATGGACGTCTCCCCGCGTGGTCGTGACGCCGGCACCGCGAGTGAGATACGGTACGATCCTCGAGAGCGTCCCGTGCTTCGCCGTTGACGGCAGCGCGATGATCGGCTTGCCGCCCTTGCTGCGCGAGGCGCCCCGGATGAAATCGAGCTGTCCGCCGAACCCGCTGTAGAACCTGGGTCCGATCGAATCGGCGCAGACCTGTCCGGTCATATCCACTTCGAGAGCGGAATTGATGGCGACCATCTTGTCGTTTTGGGAAATGATAAAAGGGTCGTTCACATATGCCGACGGGTGGAATTCGATGATCGGATTATTGTCGAGGAAATTAAAGACTGCCCGTGTTCCCAGGACGAAGGCCCCGATGATCTTGCCGCGATGGATCGTTTTTTTCTCGTTGTTAATGACGCCGTCTTCCACAAGGCTGATGACGCCGTCCGAGAACATTTCGGTATGGATGCCGAGGTTTTTTTTCTTGCCTAAAAATCTCAGCACGGCGTCGGGAATGGCGCCGATGCCGGTCTGTATCGTGGAGCCGTCCTCGATCAGCCCGGCGATATGGCTTCCGATCCTGCGGTAGACTTCTTCTTCTTCGGGCGAAGTGGTTTTTTCGGCAGTATGCAGTTCCTTCAGTGGTTCGTTGCATTCGACGAAGTATGTCACTTTATCCATGTGAATGAAGCAGTCGCCGAGCGTGCGCGGCATATTGGTATTGACCTGCGCGATAACGATCTTAGCGACATCCGTCGCCGATTTGGTCGTCTCAACGCCGACGCCGAAGCTGCAGTATCCGTATTGGTCCGGCGGAGAGACCTGCACCAGCGCGATATCGATCGGCAGAATGCCGCGGGCAAACAGCGCTTCGACTTCCGACAGGAAAATGGGCGTGAAATCGGCGCGCCTGTCGTTGACCGCCGGACGGACGTTTGCTCCAATGAAGAGCGCGTTGTGGCGGAAGCAGCCGGCCATTTCGGGCAGCGTATATTTTGTCTCCCCCATTGTCAGGAGGTGGACAACCTCGACGTTTTTAATTTGAGGCCCGCGTTTGCACATCGCTTCCACCAGATGCATCGGCACGGCACACCCGGGATGAATGTAGACCCGATCGCCGGACAGCATGCACTTCATGGCATCGTCGGCGGTTCGTAATTTTGCTTTGTAGCGATCTATCCAAGCCATAGGAGTAGTGATAAAATGATATGCTGCAATTGAAGCGAATTAGTGTGGAGTCCGGCTGACACTATGCTTGCGGCGATGTCTTGACCGCCGCCCTCAGCGTATTGACGAGCAGCATGGCGATCGTCGTCTTTCCGACGCCCCCGGGAACCGGCGTGATGGCCGAAGCGATTTCCTTCACTGCATCGAAATCCACATCGCCCACGATCCTGGATCCAGACTTCGTCGACGCATCCGGAATGCGATTGATGCCGACATCGATCACGACGGCACCCGGCTTCACCATGTCCGCCGTGATCGCCCTCGCCTTGCCGATGGCCGCAATAAGAATATCGGCCTGGCGTGTGAACGACGCGAGGTCCTTCGTGCCGGTATGGGCAATGGTGACGATGGCATTGCACCATTCTTTTTTTTGCACCAGCATGTTGGCGATCGGTTTTCCGACGATATTGCTTCGGCCCACGACAACGACGTGCTTGCCCGACGGATCGATAGCGTAGCGTTTCAGGATCTCGATGATCCCCGCCGGCGTGCATGGGAACAATGTGTCTATGCCGATCATGAGCTTGCCGATATTGACGGGATGGAATCCGTCGACATCCTTGCCCGGATCGATGGCTTCGATGACGCGCTGTTCGTTGATGTGCGCCGGGAGCGGCAGCTGAACGAGGATGCCGTGGATCTTTTCGTCCTTGTTGAATCTGTCGATGAGCGCCAGCACTTCGGCCTCGTCAGCGGTGCCGGGGAGCCGTTCGGTCACCGAATAGAATCCCGCGTCGAGGCATGCGACGCCCTTGCTTTTCACGTACGATTGGGAAGCGGGATTCTCGCCGACTAAAATGAAGGCCAAGCCGGGCACGAGTCCCGTGGTGAGCCTCAATTGTTCGGCGGCAATTTTCACTTCGCGCTGTATCGCGTCCGCAATTATTTTCCCGTCCAGGATGATCGCCATATTAGAATTTTGGGGTTATGATATGTTCGAATCGAACCGATCTTCCGGATTCGACGTCCACCTCGGCCACGACGGCGCACAAGCGGTTGTCGTTTGATGCCGGTTCATATTTATGAGGGGTCTGTTTCAAAAAGCGCTGCAGCGCCGGTTCCTTTTTCATGCCCATCACCGAATCGTACGGACCGGTCATGCCCACATCGGTGATATAAGCGGTGCCGCGGGGAAGGATGCGCGCGTCGGCCGTCGGTGTGTGCGTGTGCGTGCCGACCAGCACGCTTGCCCGTCCGTCCACGAACCACCCCATCGCCATTTTTTCGGCGGTCGCCTCTGCATGAAAATCGATGAACACAATTTTTGTCTGCTCATGGATCTTGGCGATCGTATGTTCCACGGTTCGGAACGGGTCGTCGAGCGGGTACATGAAAGTCCGTCCCTGTATGTTGATGACGGCCGCTTTGATGCCGTTGGGCAGATCGTAAATCACGAATCCGTTCCCGCCGTTTTCACGGGGATAATTCAAGGGGCGAAGAATATTCCTGTTGGAGCCGAGCACTTTCCGCGAATCCCAGCGGTCCCACGTATGGTTCCCGCCGGTGATGACGTGGACGCCGAGATTGAACAGTTTCTTCGAGTCCTCTTCCGACAGCCCCTTTCCGTCGGTCGTATTCTCACCGTTGACGATGCAGAAATCGATCGAGTATTTTGCGACGAGATCCTTTAAGAGCGATTCGGTCAGGTCGTAGCCGGGCTTGCCGATAATGTCGCCGATAAATAGAATATTGATAGTCTGAGCCAACGTGCATCCTTTATACGCTGAGTAAATGAGATACTCATAATACTAAATATCGAGGTGGAATCAAAAGACGAATTCCCGGCGCTCACAGCGCGTCGCAGAGCTTTCGTTTTAATTTCGTGTGCCGTTCCCGGACATCGGCGTTGCGCAGTGCGACGGCCAGCGCCTTCATGTCGCCGACAAGGACCAGATGTTCTCTCGCGCGCGTGACGGCCGTGTAGAACAGGTTCCGCTGGAGCATGATATAGTGCGACATTGTCACCGGCACGATCACCGCCTTAAATTCGTTGCCCTGGCTTTTGTGGATCGTCATCGCATAGGCGAGCACGAGTTCCTCCAATTGGTCGAATGAATATTCAACCCGCCTGTCGTAAAAATTGACGATGAGCACGCCGTCCTCCTTTTCCACGCCGCTCACACGGCCGATATCGCCGTTATAGACCTCCTTGTCGTAATTGTTCTTGATCTGCATCACTTTGTCGCCGAGCAGGAACTTCCTGTCGCTGCCCTGCCAGCAGACCCGGCCATGCGGGTTGAGGACACGCTGCAGTTCCTTGTTGAGGTCCTTCACGCCGGCGGGAGTATTGTGCATGGGGGAGAGCACCTGTATATCGTCGAACGGATCGTACTGCTTCGTATGCGGGAGAATGCTGGAGCACAGGCGGACGACAGCCGCCTGGATCTTTTCGGGATCGCGTTCGTCGATGAATTCAAAATCGTCGTCGAACAGCGGAACCTCGCCGTGGTTCATGCGATGCGAATTGGTGATGATCGAACTTTTTTCCGCCTGGCGGAAAATGGTGTCGAGCCTCACGGTCGGAATTTTTTTTGAGTCGATAAGATCGCGCAGCACCTGGCCCGGGCCGACGGAGGGAAGCTGATCCACGTCGCCGACGAGCGCCAGCTGCGACTCGGGCGTAATGGCATCGATGAGGGCCGCAAAAAGTGGAAGATCCACCATCGACACCTCATCGACGATGATCAGATGCGCGTCCAGCGGCATTGCATTCGTCCGCCTGAACTGCCCCGACTGGGGTTCGTATTCCAGGAGGCGATGGATTGTTTTCGCTTCGCGTCCCGTGACTTCGGACAGGCGCTTGGCAGCGCGCCCGGTCGGTGCGCACAGCAGAACGTCGATTCCCAGTTCGTCGGCGATCTGTATGATGCCGTTCACGCACAGTGTTTTGCCCGTGCCGGGGCCGCCGGTGATGATGGTAAGCGGTTCGCGGAGGGTATGGATGACCGCCTCGCGCTGGCGCGCACCGAACGTCATGTCATGCCGGCCTTCCACGGACTGCAGCAACTCGGTGAGCTTCGCCTCGCTGAACGGTTTCGAGCCCTTGCGCAGCAGCCGTTCGATTTTTTTGACGATGTCGTTTTCCGCCTCATAGAGCCTGACGGGAAAAATGTCGTTCCCGTCGTTCACCAGCACACCGTTGCGCTCGCAGATGTCGATGGCGTTGTCCACGATCGCCTCGTCGGCGATGAGCAATTGTGCCGACCGCTGCACCACGTCTTCGCGGGGAAGGAAGCAATGTCCGGAGGTCCTGCACGCCTCTTCGAGCACATAGCGCATGCCGGCTTCTATTCTATACGAGCTGTTGACTTCGACGCCCACCTTCTGCGCGATGCCGTCGGCGATATGAAATCCGATGCCGGGGATATCCTCGATGAGTTGAAAGGGATTCTCGCGCACGACGGAGATCGCCTGCCGGCCGTATGTCTTGAATATCTTGATCGCATAGCCCGTGCCGATGCCGTGCGATTTCAGATAAAGCATCACGTCCTGCATCTCGCGCATCGACGCGGTCGCCGTGACGATCGACTCGAGTTTTTTTTCGCCAACACCATCGACCTCCAATAAACGCCGCGGATCGTCGTTCATGATGTCGAGTGTGGCTGTACCGAAGTGCTTCACAATGCGCGAGGCCAGCGACGGCCCCACGCCTTTGATCAGACCGGAAGCCAGATATTCTTCGATGCCGTGCACGGATGTCGGCGCCTTTGGTTCGAACGTATCGGCCGCAAACTGTTTTCCGTACTTCGCATGCGTGGTCCACTTCCCTGTCACGGAATATTCGTCGCCCTCGCGGGCGTCGATGATATAGCCGGTGACGGTGATGCTGCCGTCGGCGGTTTTTAAGACGCCGATGATGTACCCGTTGTCGTTATTGCGGTAGATGATTCTCGACAGCGTTCCGCTGACGGACGTCAGCACTGCAGGCTGCGCAGGCGCTTGGACAGATTTTGCCATTTACACGATCTCCTTCACAGCGGTAAACACTTCATCCACACTCAATAAACGCATGCACTCCATGTGCCCGGACCCCGGACGAGTGCAGACATCCACATGGCAGGGGTGGCACGGAACATCCTTCCGCAACGCGCGATGCGGCGTTGCATCACTATAATATTTTTTCGTATACGGGAACCAGATATCGTCTTCGCCCGGGCCGAAGATCCCGATCGTCGGCGTATCGACGGCGACGCCGATATGCATGGCGCCGCAATCATTCGATACCAACGCATTCGAGCGCTCAAGCACCGATGCAAGCTGCCGCAGCGTGAGTCCGACCGCATCCACCGCGCCGGGCACGAGGCGTTGCACATACCGGACAACGTCACGATCCTGTGCTCCTCCGGTCAGCACGATCGCGCAGCCGAGTTCGGCGGCGCACCGCCTTCCCAGCTCGGCAAACCGGTCTTTATCCCATAATTTTGCCGGCCAGGTCCCGCCGCAGTGGAGGGCGAGGATCCTGTGCGACGCGGCGATGCCGCGTGAGGCACAATAGTCTGCGGCCCATTCGCGTTCATGATCGGTCACGAAGAGTTCCGTCCTGCACGATCCCGGCGCAATGCCGAGCGCCCGGAGCGATTGATAATGAAATTCGACTGCGGTTTTCGGCGTTCCATCGTCCGTGATCCGGACGGTGTAGAGCAGTCCTCTGCCGCGCTTATCGGCGCCGACGCGCGTCGCAGCCCGTGTGGCAAATGCGAGAAGGGCGCTGCGCGGGTTCGAGAACAGATCGACGACACAATCGAATTTTCTCGAGTGGAGGAGCGAGTACAAGGACACCTGCGCCGAGAAAGTCCGGTTCGAAAAATCCACGGGAATAATTTCGCTCAGGAACGGATTGTGCTCCAGGAGCGACACGGCATTCTTCTCGCCAAGATACGACAGCTCCGCCTCGGGAAATGTGTCGTGCAGTGTGCGTATGAGCGGTGTGGTGAGCACGACGTCGCCGATAAATTTCAGCCGCGTGAGCAATATCCGCCGATATGGTGTGGGTTGCATTGTCATTAATATATTTTTGGTAACGCGCTACTCAGCGTGAACAAGAATCATTGTCCTGAGGTTCTCATCTTGACCATAGTCAAAATTCTTCATGCATATGACATATGTACTTTGTCATTCTGAGCGCAGCGAAGAATCTTGCATCGTGCTAGCAGCCGGCGAGATTCTTCGGTCGCTACGCTTCCTCAGAATGACAGGGACGATAGAGTACGCTGAGTAGCGTACAAATTTAGTTATTATTCACATCATTCACTTTTGCACGGTGCGCTGGACGAATTCTATAAGCTCGCTCTTTTCCCGCAATTGATTCCGCTGTCCGTTGATGAAGACAAAATTATTGGCGTACCACAGCATTGCAAGCGCCCGTTCATAGAGCCCCGCGTCGAAGAACGCGTCGCTTGCGGCGACGGATGCGGCGTATTTGACGGCGCCGTCGCTCACGGCATACGCCGCGTGTTCAAACATCAGGGCAGCCTTCATCCTGTCGCCAATGCTGCGATAGGCACTGCCAAGCCAGAAAGAAATGACGCCCGAGGCCGGCACGTCCCGCAGTGCGTCGAGCCGTGTACTGAACAGAGAGAGCCTCGTTGAATCGTTCACACCGCCATAGGTCGCAGCGAGAAAAACGTGCGCAAGCGCGGTGTCTGCCGACGCCAATCGCCTGAGCGCCGCAGCCTCGATGAATGCATCGCTGTAGTGCATGCCTTCGACACGCCGATAGAAGGCCGACGCGCGGGCATAGCCGCCCATCTGCATGCAGGCATCCCCCGCCAGCAGAAGCAGGGACGGGTTGCTGCGAAGCGGAGCATGGTCATCGAACGCGTCATACGCTGCCAGCACGTTCGCGGCTTTCTGCTGAGAGAGCTTTGCAGTAAACAATCCACGCAGTGCATACGGAGTCTTCGCATCCTGCACGGACGACGCAAATTCGGCCTCGGCCTCTGCGAATTTTTTGTCCCAGAGGAAGTTCAGTCCCCGCCGATTTTTTTCGGCCGTCACGCGGGCGCAGGTCTTTCGGAATATTGACGGCTGTGTGAACAACTGTGTGACCGTTTCCGGCGGCAGCTGCGAACAGGGCGTTGACGCAAGGTATCCCTTCCACTCTTCGACGCAGGCGGCAAGCGGCTGCGCGTAGATGGCGACGAAGTTGCCCGAGCGAAAGACGTTCTTGAACGACTCGATGCCGTAGCGATCGATGAGGTATTTTGAAAATGACCCGGCCGCAAGATAGGCATAGGTGCTTTGCTTGGCCGAGAACCCCGTGATGGAGAACAGCGATGCCACATCGCCAAGGAGACTGTCGCGCAGCATTGCCGCAGCATATTCATGCGGGCTAAAGAGCCCCTCGCTCCAATCAACGGCAACCGCAAGCCCCTCGTTCATTCCCAAGCGAACACTGGCGCCGATGGCAGGGCTGCCGAATTCACGAGCGAGGGCATGCACAAGCTCGTGACGGAATGAATCGCCGAACGAATCATACTGCAGATGAATTTCGCGAAGCCATGGCTTTGCCACGTTGGTGGCGGCGGCGCCGGTCAGTTTCCGTTTGGTCTCGGCATCGGGATACAGGTACACGGATATTTTTTCGCCGTGCTTTTCTTTTGTCTGCATGCGCCCGGCCACCTGCCAATACTGGAATTCCGCCTTTGCCTTCAGAGCCTTTGCCTCGGCCGGGGTCGCATTGTTCTGCGAATAGTACAACACAAAATGGTCGGATTCCGTCCTGCGTCCCAGGCGTTCCCGGATCTCATCGCGGCTGTATTCGAATCCGAGGCGGCCGCTCAACACAAATCCGGAAACAAGGATGACAGCGCACACGCAGGCGGCCGCCCACAGCACCCGGTTCGGCGTTGATGAACGGAGCGAACGCAGGTTCGCCCACGCAGACCGGCCGGCGTCGTAGGAACCGATCTGGATAAAAAACATGATCCAGAGGAAGAGCGTGCCGACGAGCGTAAATTCGCGGAAGAGCACGAGCGTGGTGAGATCGTTCAATACCTCGTCGTACGTGATGCCGGGAAAATACCCGAGGATCACATTATACGCGAACAATTGGGGCAGGAAATACGTGGTAACGACGATGTGACTGAGCATTGCGGCCACCGCGAGTGTGAACACCGTCCGCGCATGCCGGCAATAGAGTGTCGTGACCATGGCCAGTGCGACCGAGAACATCATGGTGATCCCCGGGAGCAGAATGTAATACGTGACGCCTGCGGCAAACGAACAATTCTTCACCACCAGCGCATTTGCACTCATCACGGCAAACGGAATGAGAAGGAGGAGTCCGTTGATCAGGAGATAATCGGCAGTGATGAACATCCAGGTCCGGGCCGACAGGGGTTTTGTGATGTGTACCCGGGCCACACTGATCGTCACCATCCCGGCACAGAATGCGGCGGGAATGGTCATGAGCGCCGAAAACTCATACCCAAGGTAATTGAACAGGGGGATCCGCGTCAGTACGCCTGCGATCAGGAAGTACAGCAGGCCCGCGATGTGCACTGCAGGAAGGCGAAAATATGCGCGATAAAGTTCCATGTGTGCAAGGTACGCAGATTAGTAACGACTCACCATACTCTCCAGTCCATGTCATTCTGAGGGAGCTCGAGCGACCGAAGAATCTCGCCGGCTGCTTTCACGATGCCCGATTCTTCGCTCGCGCTCAGAATGACAGAGTACTAATGTCATATGCATGAACATTCTTGGCGATGCCAAGATGCCTTGCCTCAGGATGACATTAATTTGGGTGTACGCTGAGCAGTTACGCAGATTGTCTATTAGGGAAAAAAATATCTACTCACCGGGATCCGATGATCGTTACAGATGGAACGGCTGAACGCCGTCGCCATCGACGCGGCTGATGACGAGCGGTCCGAACTCCGGAGCCGTATCGGCATAGGAGAACGCACGCGCAACACGCTCGGCGGCCGGCACGAGCGCAGCGTCGTTATCGGCGTACACTGTCGCAACTGTTTCACCAAGGACGACCGAGTCGCCGGCTTTTTTTCGCAGGAGGATGCCCGCTTTCGGATCGATGACGTCGTCCACTTTTGTCCGTCCCGCCCCGATCATGATACCGGCAAATCCCAATTCGAGTGAATCGACAGAACCGATGAACCCCGCACGGCGCGCGGTAATTTCAACCTCGTGCTTCGAGCGCGGGTACGTTTCAGGGTGATCAAGAAATGCAACATCGCCCCCCTGCCGTTTCACCAGCGCGCGGAATTTTTCGTACGCCGCTCCGCTGGCAACAACCTCCTTGCACCGCTCGATGCCTTCGCGCAGATCCGCCGCCTTGCCTCCGAGCATGACCATGGCGCCGCCCAGGACGTATGTCAGTTCCATGATATCGGGAATATGTTTGCCGCGCAGACAGTCCACCGATTCGACGACTTCGAGCCAATTGCCAACGGCGTATCCGAGCGGTTCATCCATGCGCGTGATGAAGGCGATCGTCTCCTTGCCGAAACTGTTGCCGATTCGGACCAGCGCCGTTGCAAGCACTTCAGCCCGCTCATACGACTGCATGAACGCGCCCCGGCCGGTTTTCACATCGAGCACGAGCGCGTCGATGCCTTCGGCAAGTTTTTTGCTCATGATGCTGCCGGCGATCAGCGGGATGCATTCCACGGTCGATGTCACGTCGCGCAGCGAGTACATTTTTTTGTCGGCCGGCGCGATCTCTTGTGTCTGTCCTATCATCACAACGCCGATTTCGGCGATCACTTCTTTGTATTCATCGATCGAGAGCGATGTCTTGAACCCGGGGATCGATTCCAGCTTGTCCAGCGTGCCGCCGGTGTGGCCGAGGCCCCTGCCGCTGATCATGGGCACAGGCACACCGCAGGCGGCGACGATCGGCGCAAGCGGCAGCGATATCTTGTCTCCTACGCCGCCGGTGGAATGCTTATCCACCTTGATGCCGGCAATGTGCGACAGGTCCACTACGTCTCCCGAATGGAGCATGAGGCGCGTGAATTCGCTCGTCTCAGCATCGGTCATGCCGCGGAAATATGTCGCCATTAAAAAGGCCGCGGTCTGATAATCGGGGATGGTTCCCTTCACATATCCGTCGATCACATACTGCAATTCAGGCCGTGTGAGTTCTCCGCCATCGCGTTTCTTCCGTATTATTTCGTTTGCATTCATGATAAAAGCACCAGTGGTCCCGCACAGGATCGGAACAGATGAGCGGATCTATAATAGTGATAACAGTGTCGAAAAATTGTCCACGATATGATCGGGGCCAAATTGAGCAAGCTGCTCATACGACAGGCAGCCGTACGTCACGCCGCATGTCGCCGTACCGGCGTTCTTTCCCAGAAAAATATCCTTGTCCGTATCGCCGACCATGAGCGTCTCGTGTGCGCGCCATCCCTGTTCGTCCAGCACTTTGTTGAGGATGAACGGATCCGGCTTATGGGGCATATCGTCTTCCATCCCCTGTATCTGGTCGAAAAATTGCGCGACATTATAATGCGTCAGGATGCTGATGGTCGTTTCGGTGGACTTGGTCGTTGCGGTGGCAAGCCCGATGTTCAACACACGCAGGGCGGCGAGAGTTTCCATCACTCCGGAAAACAGCGTTGTGTTCTCGAACCACCGGGGACGGTAATATTCCCTGTACATCACGACCGCCTCGGGAATCCGGTGGTGAAGGGAGGCCGGAAGGATCAGCGCAAATGTTTCAGACAACGGCTTGCCGAAATACGGGTAGAGGTCCTTGTTTGTATAATGATGAATGCCGAGTTGGCTCAACATCCAGAGCTGCGCATTCGTAATGTCGCGCACAGAATCGATCAACGTCCCGTCGACATCAAACACTACATTCTTATATCCGTTCGCCACCGCTGCCTCAGTACCACTTCTCCGGATTTGCGCCCGGTTTCCATTGTGATGTCGGCTCGTAATACCGCCATAAAATTTTAGATACTTCGCGCAGGAGTACGTATCCTTCGTTCGAGTATTTCCAACTGTTGTCCTGCTGATTTTTGGTGATGACCGAAAACACGTAGTCGCCCGATGGCGCGTTCACCAGCACCGTCTCGGAACGCGACTGGTCGACAGCTCCCTGCTTTGCAGCGGCATGGACGGTGGGAGGGATCTGGGACAGCGCCTCGCCGTCCCAATAGATCCTGCACAAATTGCGATACATGCGTTCGCTCGCCTCACGGCTCACGATCTTTCCATCGCGGATCATCACGAACAGTTCGGCCATTTCACGCGGCGTGGTTTGTCCCCAGCCGTAGAGCGTTCGGGCGGCTTCGCGTCCGGGCGTGCGCGAATTCACGCGCGTTTTTTCGAACCCGTAGCGCGCAAGCACCGCGTTGACGGCGCTTCCCGTGCCGGCGAGGGCCTGGCACCACAGGCTCGCCGTGTTGTCGCTCGTGGTGATCATGAGCATGGCGACTTTGCTCAGTGCGACCTGCACGCTGTCCTTGAATGCGCCGACGATGTCTTCGCCGGGATACAGAAGCGAATCGCGATAAGTGAGTTCCTGCTGATAGCTCAATTCTTCATGCTCGATCTTGTCGAACAGCCCGCACATGATCGGCACTTTGATCATGCTTGCCGTCGGAAACACCGTATCGGCGCCGATGGCGACGGATGTTCCCGTCTTCAGGTTCCGCACATAGATCCCCGCTTCGCCGTGAAAATTCTTCAGCAGCGCTTCCAGCTGTTTCGTCAGGACCGTATCGGCGGCATAGTGTTTCGCCGCCGGAGATTGCGCTTCGGCAGTGCAGACAAGAACAAGACAGGAAGCGAGGGTCAGGCACACATTTTTCATTTGCACCACTCCGGGTTACAATGCATGACGAATGTCCTTCAGCTTGACGACATACTGAGGGAACGGAATTTCAATATTCTCTTCCACCATCGTCCGATAGACGGCGATGCGCAGCTGCTCCGTGACGGCGAATTTTCGCGTAAACGATTCCACGCGGCACACGAGCTTAAACTGCATTGAGGAATCGGCAAGGTTCACCAGGTATGCCTCGGGCGCGGGGTCGAGCATGACCTCCTTGTTGGCGAGCGCGGCGGAGATCAGAAGAGTTTTCATCCGATCCACATCCGTTCCATAGGCGGCGTTCACGTCCACGGCCACCCGGTGTTCCGGCGTGGGATAGGAATAATTTACGATCTTCGAGCGGATGAGATCGTTATTCGGCACCACGATAAGGTTGTGATCGAAATCCAGGATGGACGTGCTGCGCATGCCGATCTCGTACACATCCCCTTCCTCGCCCGTCGGTATTTTGATCCGGTCGCCGATATGGAACGGCCTGTCGATCATGATGACAAAACCGGATATCATATTCGAGATCGTGTCCTGAGCCGCAAGGCCGATGGCCAGCGAACCGGCGCCGAGGAGCGTCAGGAGGCTGTTCACATTCTGGCCGAAGTGATCGAGCACGACAATGATCGCCAGTGCGGTGATCGTGAACATGACGACGCGGTTCATGAGCGGGGTGAGTGCCCGATGCAGCGAGGCGTCCTTTTCGCTGTACGAATGCATCATGTGCACAAGGACCGTGCTTGCGATGCGCGTGACGAGGATCGTGATGATGACAGCGGTCAGTACAAAGAGCAGCGCATTGGCGTTATCGATGACGAGATGAACGCCGGTTTGATCGCTGCTGAGCCCGTTGCGCAGTTCGCGCATGCCGAAGTAGGCGCCCGTGATCGCAGTCACCGCCATAAGGCGGGAGAGAATGATCTCGAGAATTTTATCGTCGAGATCGCTTTCGGTTTGTGTGATCAGCCGTCTGCCGGTGGTATTCAGGAACACCTTGAGCGCCTTGCCTGCAAGGAGCGTGATCATGAACCCGAGCGCACCCATGGCGGCATGATAGAGCAGCCCCTCTCCCAGCACACGATGCATGAGATCAAAGAAGATATTCACAGTATTCATACGCACGAAGGAAATGAAATTAGTTATTGCAATCCCCTGCTTCCCGGTTTCGAAACAGGGATCTCGGCCAGCCAGGGCGGAACATCGCCGGGAGCGAATTTGACTACATCCATGTCCAGGACGGAGTACGTCTTTGCATCGAATTTCACGCTGCCGCCGCTGCGATCCACAACATAGCCGACGCCTGCAAGCGTCGCTCCGGAGGTGGTGACGAGGCCGATCACTTCAGAAACCGACCCTCCTGTTGTCACGACATCTTCCACAACCAGCACGCGTTCCCCCTTGCGTATTTCAAAACCACGGCGAAGCGACATGACGCCGTTCTCACGTTCGGTAAAGATCGTTCGCGCGCCAAGTAAGCGTCCGACCTCGGTGCCGACGACAATGCCGCCGACTGCAGGGGCGATGACCAGTTCTATTTCGCTGTACTCGAAGTGCTTTGCAATTTCACCGGCGAAGAGATGGAGATACCGGGGATATTGCAGCACTTTCGCACATTGAAAATAATGCGGACTGTGGTAGCCCGATGTGAGCACAAAATGGCCTTCAAGAAATGCGTGAGTTTCCTTGAAAATATTCAGAAGGTCGTCTTTGGGTAAACGCATAAGTAGACTCAATAAATAAGGGAATAAAAACGTGATTAGCGGTCCGCCCTCAGCGTGCGAGCACGCAGCGGCGTCATACGGGCAGCGGAACATTCCGCAGCCTATTCGTGATCGAGTTCATCGAGTTCATCCTGCATTTCTTTTTGCGCGTGCGCGTCGCCCTGCGCGGCGGCGGCGATGCCCCGTTGATATATGTCCTGCGCCTGGCCGGTTTTCTTCAGCGCCCCAAAGATCTGCCCGAGCTGATGATACGCCGGAACGTATGCCGGATCGCGTGCGATCAGATCGAGGAGCGTTTCGGCGGCGCGTTCCGATTCTCCGATGCCGCGATATTCGAGCGCCAATGCATATCGGGTAAATGCATCATCCGGGTCGGCGCCCAGAAACACTTTCAATTTTTCAATGCGTTGTTGACTCGCCATGTGTTCCAGTGTGCTCATTTTTTTTGAGAGTTCACCATCGAGGACGGCCGCTCCGCTCCCTGGTAACTCACAAACACGTGCACCGCGCACGCGGTGCGGGCGAGACAACATCTCGCCCTACATTGCCATCAATGATGGTCCTGCTGAATTACTCTCGTTGAAAATTGTGCGCTGCAGGCGCACTGACCGCGCTTGCCGATGCGTCCCCAAACGGCTCCGCCCGGTTTGAAAAATCGGGACGATACGATGTGCCGCTTTCAAAATCCTGGATCCAGCCGTTTTCGAAGCCGCACTCGTGGAGCACATCGAGCACGCGCTCGTACTCGCCGAGACGAATGACGCGGTCGAGCAGTTCCGTTTGCGCAGCACGGTGAGCAGGATAATATTGCGCCATGATGCTCAGCGTGACCTGATTGCCAAGAGCGTCCCGGATCCACAGCAATTGTTCTTTGGACGACGCGATATCGTTCGGCAGCACGAGATGCCGGATGATCAGTCCCCGCCGCACAAGCCCGTGCTCGTCCGTCGTCACGGTGCTGCCCACCTGGCGATGCATCTCGCGCACGGCAGCATGCGACACCTCGGCATAAGACCTCACCTTGGAGTATCGATACCCGAGGTCGTTCTCTGCGTATTTCAGATCGGGCAGATAAATATCCACGATGCCGTCGAGCAGCCGGAGCACATCGACCGAGTCGTACGCGTTCGTGTTATAGATCAACGGCAGCATCAATCCGCGCGCAGCGGCAAGCACGAGAGCCCGGACGATCTGCGGCGCGAAATGCGTCGGCGACACCAACCCGATCGCATGAGCACCCTCGGCCTGGAGTTCAAGCATGATCTCCGCAAGGCGTTCGATGCTCACCGTGTTCGCCTGCTCGGTTTTCCACTGCGTGCTGATCTCAAAATTCTGGCAATAGACGCAGCGCATCGTGCAATTGCCGAAAAAAATGTTGCCCACTCCGTGCGTACCCGTCAATGCCGGTTCTTCGCCGAAATGCCTGCAGTACGACGAAACGATCGGAAGCCAGGCGGAGTGACACCGCGCGATGTCGCCTGCGATGCGGTTGTTTCCGCACACATGGGGACAAATCGTGCAGGCTGCGAGCATTGCTTCCAATCGAACCGCCCGGTCCCCCAACTCTCCCGACTCGTACAGCGAACGATATGCCGGTGTCCACGCCATAAAGTGAATGTTATTTAAAATATATGAAAATAATGGATAGGATTCCATACGCGGAAGAACGCGGCTGGGCTACTCATCATCCCTTTCAACGACGCTCCGGCGAACGAAGACGTTCTGTACAGCCGCGGGCATGGGTGTGTCGCTGCCCATCACCGATTTCCACAGTATCGCGTTGAACTCCAGTTCGGGCACGGCGTCTTCCTTTTCCAGATTCATCGAGGCCATGCGGTCCTGGCCGTAGGCGCCGAGCGCGTTGAGTTCGTGAATGTCGTAGTGCGGCATCCGAAGCGCATAGGGCGCCATATCGGGCCGGGGGGTAAACGACGCGCTCATCGGTGTTGCGCATGCATCGTACTGGCTCATCGGGGGGAGGCCCATGATGAGTTCCATGGTGCGGACCATGCCCGATGTGGAATACATCGTATGGTCGACACAACCGCGTTTCGTGTACGGACTGATGACGAGCGCGACGGTCCTATGCGCATCGACGTGGTCTGCACCGTTCTGCGCATCGTCTTCAATGACAAAGATCGCCGATTCTTTCCACGCTTTGCTGTGTGAAATTTTTTCGACGACCATGCCGAGCGCAAGATCGTTGTCCGCCACCATCGCGCGCGGCGAGAGTGTGCCCTTGCGTGTGCCGGCGGTATGGTCGTTCGGCAATCGAATGATGGAGAATGTCGGGAGCGAGTCGCCCGATTCGTACGCCTCGTATTCCTTCATCCAGATGGATGCACGCGTGCGGTCCGGAATATTCAGATCCCATCCGGGAAATTCTTTTGATGAGCGGCCGCGCAATCCCTGTGCCGCCGGCACATAGCGGCCGTGGTCTGCCGAAGAATCTTCGAAGAGGAACTCTCCGTAATTGCGAAGCGACACATTGCCCCGGATGCAATTATCCCAGATGTAGCCCGCGCTCGGACTCGCGATGCCTTCCGTTTCAAAGTCGTACGTACCCCCGCCGCCGCCGTAATACGATGGCCATGTTTTTTCGACGTAGTCGCTTGCATAGGCCGCCATGGACCAGTTGTGCCCGTCGGCGCTCACTTCTGCGTCGGCGTAGAAATTGTCGAGCAGCACGAACTCCTCCGCCAACGCATGGTGGTTCGGCGTCACATTGTTGCCGAACATGCAGAGCGAGGAATCGCCGTTGCCCTGCGTCATGTCGCCGAACACCTGGTCGTACGTCCTATTCTCCTTGATGATATAAAAAACGTGCCTGATCGGAGACCGGTGTTCGTTCGCATGAGGAATGGGAGAATCGTCCGCCCACCGGGCTGGATGCAGGCTCGGAGAATTTTCGAACACCTGTTTCGAATACACATCCAGGCCCTCCGGGAAAGGCATCGGGATGAACGACAGCGTTCCGGTGAGCAGACCGCCGATGTGACGGTGATCGGCATTCGCCCTGGATGTTTCCCCCTTCCCGTTGGCAACCACGAGCATTGCGCCGACCGAGCGGACTACGGTGGGGTACCAACCCGTGGGAATAAACCCGAGCGAACGGCCCGATGCAACATCGATCACCGCCAGCGAATTATTGTCGGCATTGGCAACGAAGAGCATTTTTTCGTCGGCGCTGAGAGCGAGGGAATTAGGCGTGCTGCCGTTTGGGTCTGCGGGCGAGAGCGAGACCGAAATCGTTCGCGTGACCGTACGCGAGGCGCAATCGATCACCGACACAGTGTTATGGTTCGAATTGACGACATAGAGCGTTGCACCACTGCCCGAGAGGAGCAAATCGCTGGGGTGGCCGCCGACGGGAATGACCGTGAGCAGACGAAGCGAATCGGAATCGATCACTGCCACGCGCGCATCGCCCCAGAGCGTCGCGTAGACCAGGTTGTGCCGGTCGTCCACACGGCACGTATAGAGTTCATGCCCCAGGCGGAGAGCGGCTGCGACGGTGTCGCGGCGCAGGTCTATTTTATAGAGAGCATTGCTGCCCTTCGATACGGCGTAGAGAAACCTGCCGTCGGAGGAAACATCGATGCCCGTGGGTGAAATATTTTCGGCAGGCAGGGGTTTGCCGAGAGCGATCGCACGCACAGATGAGAGCGAATCGCCGGCGAGGCTGCAACGGTAGATCGCATTCTCGTTTCCTGCAGAGATGAATAAATTTTTCCCGTCGGGAGCGAAGCGAATGCCATTCCACGAATTTTTCACGCGCAAGGTCTGACGGACAGTGCGGGTGTTGAGATCCACCAGCGAGACCGAGTGGCCTGCGTAACCGCTGTTGATGACGGCGGCAAACCGGTGGTCAGGTGACACATCCATTGCCAGCGGCAAGTCGCCCAGTGGAATCGATGCGCCGGCAGGCGAAAGCGTCCAGCCGTTGGAGAGCAATGTTTTTTCGGCGGAGATCTTTCCCGGAACCCGGATCGATGAAACGGAGGAGCAGCCCGCAAGCAGGAGAAGAGCGGTCAGAGGAACGGACAGAAAATTCAAGCGCATAGGAATGGAGACAGTGAAAGAAAGACAGAATGATGGTCACTACTCGCCGTACACGTAAGTCATGTCATTCTGAGGGAGCTCGAGCGACCGAAGAATCTTGCCGGCTGCGAACGCGAAGCAAGATTCTTCGCTTGCGCTCAGAATGACAGAGTACCTATGTCATATGCATAAAGATTCTTTATCTTGGTCAAGATAAATTTCTCAGGATGACAGTGATTTGTATGCATGCTGAGCAGTTACGAATGATGAAATAATATTCCATAAAAAAAGTCCGAAGTCAAGATGGTGATCATTGACTTCGGACTTGGAAGCGATACAGGTTTCGCTCAACGTTCACATTTTTTTTGCCGGGGCCCGGGCCGGGGACGCACTGATTGCACGTCCCATGCCGTCCGGCATGCACCGTCATTTCAACAGCATCATGCGCTTGACGTCGCTGAATTTTGCCCCGCTTGCGCTGACGACGCTCAGGCGATAGAAATAGACACCCGAAGCGACAGACACATTGTTGTTGTTCCTCGCATCCCACATCAACTCGTGATAACCCGGCGAGAGCTGCGATTCGGCGTATGAGCGGACCAACTGGCCAAGGATATTATAGATACTCATGGACACAAGCGCCGGTTCCGGCAGTGCGAAACTAAGATGCGTCGTCGGATTAAACGGGTTCGGATAATTTTGCATCAATGCAAAGGATGCAGGCACGCCCGTCTTCCCACTGGTAACTATTCTTCCGTTGATCGCTCCAACCGAAAAGTTCGAAGCCAGTGTGTCTGTTGCGCTCATATGCGAGAATGAAATATCCGTGCTGTCCAGCCATTTGTTCGAGCCCAGCACAACAAATTTCAACGTCACGGCCTCACCGCTTCCGGAAATCGGCTTCATGTGCTGTTCCAAATCGGCGGCGGCGACAGTCACTTTCCCGCTGGTGTTGCTGCCACTGACGGACACCTGCCACGTTTGCATCCCCGGCAGATTCGTACCCCGGACAAATTGTCCCGCGTATTTTAACATGGTCGTATTGAAATGCAGCGTGGCATTGAACGAGCCAAGCAGGTTCTTATTGGCGTTCAGGACGATCGGAACACTGATCGTGTCACCGATGCTCGCAGTCGCCCTCTTTGCGACCGAGAACTGGACAGATCCCGCTGCAAAGGCCCCGTCGGTCGAGCGGACTTCGCTGCCCACGTAATCCTTGGCAAGCGATATCGACTTTCCGATAAATGTCGGCTGCACATCACCCAGGAGAATGCCATAGAAACTCTCCTTCAGGCGCGACGTGTCCAATTGGTAATACATAAGCTTTTGGGGCGCAGCCTGCCAGTTGAAGCTGGTCATTTTATAGGAAGAATCGACGAAGACCCAGTTTCCCCTGATGATAGTCGTATCCACATCTTCGAATTTTGGTATTAATCCCGACGATCGCTGGAGGATCGCGAATGCATCGGTCGCTGTCACCCGCCCGTCGCCGTTCACATCGGCGGCAATTTTTTGATATCCGGTCAGCACTGTCGAGCCTCCATCCCTGCCCGCGAACGCCAAGAGCGCGTCTGCTGCAGTGATCGATGTATCGATGGCCGCGTTGCCCGTATCGGCGGATGGCCGCACGGTCAACGACACGATCGCTCCCGGTGGTATCGGGGTGAAATTATATTTTCCCAGAGTGTCTGCAACACACACGGAATCGATGGGAAGCACATTCATATTGCCGAGACCGGTGTAGGTCAGCACTACCTTGCCGCTGCCCAGCACCTTATTGTTCGAATAGTATCTCAGACTTCCCGAGAGAGCCGAGTTCAATATCACGGGACAATCCTGGCCATTGACAGGCAGGAGGCGCGCACTATTGTCTGCAGCTTCGAGATAAGAGTTTTCGATTTGAAGCGTATCGACCCATCCCACCCGGGCGGTCGGTTTAACCGTGAACTTAAAGACGACAACCGTATCCGAATATTGCAGGGGGAAATTAGACGAGTCCGTTCGGCAAATGCCGCCGACCTGTACGAACCCGCGCGCAGAGCTGTCGACCACACTCACATTCCAGCCGATTGGCAGATTCATGCCTGTACGGGAGTTCGACAATGAGAAGATCGACGCATTGAACTTGATGCGCGTTCCAAAGGCGTAGACGTTCTTGCCGTTCGGGTCAATATAGTATGGGAGAATAAACGTTTCACCCGGCGCCGTTGTAACGGATGGGAGCGTGGTGAAGACAACAGCATCCACCGGCCGTATCGTAAAATTCACAGGATTCATACCATTCAGTTCGGGCCTGCGTGTGAGTTCGATCCTGATGCGGCAGTTCGTCGATGAAATATTTGTCGGCACGGTAAATGTGCATGACCCTGAATTTATCGGGTCAGAGGCTACCGGGGTGGGAAGGAACGTGCGTCCTCCATTTGTCGATAGTTTAACGTCTACCATTTCGCCGGCTAAATCTCCGCGCGACTGCCAGGTAACAAACACCGGATCGCCCGAAAACCAAATAGCCCCTCCGTCTGCAGCGGTGACCGTTGAAAACGGTTCCTGAACGGTGTCCACCCACGCCCAGTATTCGATCGCTGACGGTTTGATCGCAAATTGACGCGTCACGACTCCTTTGTATGTGCCCCGATTATAGGGACCATTGAGAGCCGTTCCTGTGGCAGCATAGAGAGAATCGACTGTGTTAGTCTTAAAACCGAATGTTTCTTGAAATCGGGAGTCGAACATGGCGCTTCCGCGCGCGAACCCATTATACAGCACGCTGTCCTTGCCGGGATAACCGCTGTAGCGTGTTATTTTTTTACCCGTTGTGTCTATCACCGTAATGAAATCGTACAGCGGCCCGACATCGCCTCCCGGACTCCAGTAGACACCGGGTGTGAATTTTACGGCGCTTCCCAACGTGTACGTCGTGTTCATGACGAATCCGCTGTCACTCCTCCATATCATGTCCACGCGCTTCGTTCCATACGACGCGTAATAATCGAAAAACGCCGCGCCCTCTGATGAGGAAGTGTTAGTGATTCCCCAATTTGTGCACTTGGTTTGGGCTTCATTATTGACACGGTTGAGGCCTCCTTTCTGCGACGTATTGAGTGACTGATAGAGGAGTTCACGTTGTGAGCCATACATAAAGCGCAGGCTGTCGATGCGTCCTTCCTTGTGAATGAAATGCATGCGGACAATATCGTTGCTGATCACGGAATCGGGCGTGCCAACTCTGAAACTGTCGATCGGGCTCCAACCCGAGACGACGTTGCCGTATGCAGCACGCACGCGCCAATAGTACATCGTATCATATCCCAGCGATGGACGCGGATAGATGATAGTATATAATGTGTCCGTCACTCGTGTCCCTGCGAGCATAGCTTTCGTCGTATCCTGATACAGCTCAAACAAATACGACGTCGCACCAACTGCCGAATTCCAATTCAATGTGCAGTTTGGAAGCACGCCTGTCGCGTTTGATGGTGGAATAGCCTGTATCGGTGTTACCTGCTCGCCGATATAAAAATCTCTCATCCAGAATATTTTACCGGTGGGTACCACGTAGGTAGGTCCTGAAGGCTGTATCACTGGCGAATCCCACACATCGGCACTGTCCGTGGCAACACGGAACATAAGATAACTTGCACCAGGATCGATGTCGGAAGGAAGAAACGTGAGCATTGCTTTATAATTATTATACGTCATTCCGTTATTGACGATCGTGTATTTGCGGTTGACGTTCCGTGTCGGATTAATACAGGATGAGGAAAGCAGCGGACCAAATTCGCCGCTTGTGGTGGAGACAATGAATGATCCTCCGATACCGACTTCGACATTGTAAAAATTTAAATCCACCGGTGTATAGCATTTCGGCGTTGCATCGCCGATCTCAAATCTGACGGGAACGTTTGCACCGACAACAGAAGTCGGAACATCGATGAATTTTTCCATTGTCCCCATGACATAACCCGTAGAACGTGTCACTTTGGCCCCTGCAGCCATAATTAATCTATCCGCTGAATAGGCGGGAGGGAAAAAGAGATATCCGGTTCCTAATGCGAGTGTCTTGGTTATCGTCAAAGAACCCTGGAGGGTCACGGTGCACCCATTTGACAGGATCATCCCCTTCACCGATACTCCGGCCGGATCAGGGGTCAATGTAACGTCCTGAATGACGGTCACCACTGTATCATACAATCCCGGATCCATCACCAGGTTGTCGCCGATACTTGCCGCTGCAAGCGCCGCCGGGAGATCTGTAGACGGAAATCCTTGCGTAGCATTCGTGACTTGGCTCCTTGCGTCAATGCTGACGGCGAGCAATACCAGTAAAAGTAATCGAAGTTTCATGGGAACACTCCTTGGTAGAAAACAGAAAGTATATATACGGTCATAATCGGCAGTGTTTATATAAACTTAAGGATCTCCTGCGCATTAGCCGGATCGGAATGGACGCTCGCCCGGTTACAACAGTATTATTCAATAACTGTACCACAAAAACCCCTAATATCTGCTGATCTTAAGAGGTTTTTGTGATTTCATTGGCTACATTTAACCGTTTTGCTAATATTGGGACAATTTCCTCATAGTATTCGCATTATTTTTGCAGCGACAGTTTTTTGGTCGAGACAAAGCTGCCGGCAGTCAGCCTATAGATATAGACACCGCTGGGCAATTCACGTGCGTTCCACCGAACGGTATATATTCCCGGTGAAAGCCGTTCATCGAGCAGGTCGGCGATTTCACGCCCGAGTATGTCGAAAATTTTCAGCTGGACGGGAGAAGCGGCGGCCACTGAAAACTGAATCTGTGTCGATGGATTGAACGGATTCGGATAATTCTGTTCGAGGGCAAAGTGATCGGGCAGTGGCGCACCGTCTTCAACCGATGTCGCGCCGATGGAAAATGTGGAGACATCGCTGAACGGGCCCCAGCCCTTTGCGTTGAGCGCGCGCACTTTCCAAAAATATTTCTGGTTTCCGGAAAATTTTTGCATTTGCCAGGTGGTATCGACGGCCGACGAGTCCACGATGCGGAACATGAAGAGCGTGTCGGCGGCGATTTCGAACCAATATTTTTTCACTTCCCACTGTGGAATGCGCCACGAGAATTTAATTGTCGCCGCACCGAGACGCGCATCATTGAGCGGAGCACAGATGCGCACTTTTTCGGGGAGAGGAAGAAGTGTAACGAAGGAACGGATGATGGACCAATCGCTTTCTCCTCCAAAATTTGCAGCTTTCACACGCCAGAAATATGGCGCGTGAATTTTAAGCGAGCCGGACTGCCACAATGTATCGTTGGCAACACTATCGATCACGATGCGCGTGAGAAGCGAATCCTCCCCCACTTGAAGTCTGTATGTGCCGGCGGTTGCCGCACGATGCCAGATAAAAAGCGGGGCTGCATCCTGTTCAATGGCAGACTGAACTGGGGCAATGAGCATGGGAACGTGCGGCGGCGCCACACATGTTGAAAAATTCCGCCAGGGCGAAAACTCACCCCATCCAAAATCATTCAATGCACGGACCCGCCATTTGTATGCGGCAGAGTATGCAAGCGCAGACACGGTGTATTGACGCGGCACGCACGTTGAATCATTGACGGCAAAACTTCCTGTTGCCGAATCGGCGATCTGGATGTGGTATGCGACCGTGCGTCCGGCATTTTGCCACTGGAGCGAGATCGGCTGCTTCAGCGACGGTGCCGACGGAAGAGGCGCCATCAGCACCGGCGTCTGTCCGCCCGCTGGATTGATCAGTGTAATTTTCGCAGTCAGCAGATTGGGCACCGCAAGATGGAGAATGCCGCGGTTCAAGAGATCGAATCCCGTGAGGGCAACGGGACTGCTGACCACGACAGAATCACCGCGAACAAATCCGTCATTTCCCGTATTGGCAAGCACCTGCACGGTGTTAACGTCGGAGGATATCGAATACTGCGCGACGACAATATCCGGAACGGCGTCGCCGTTCATGTCGCCGGAAAACAACGCCGTGGGAACATTATACATCGGTACGGTCGAGGCTGCGGTGAAGCCCCCGGTGCCGTTATTGAATAAAATAGATACATCTTTCGATCCGGCATTCGCCGTGACAAGATCGATGAATCCGTCGCGGTTGAAATCATTTGCCGCCATTGCCGCCGGCGTCGCGCCGGTGGTGTATGTGGAAGGGACATACGTGCCGTGCACATTGAGCAAGAGCGTCACCGAATTCGAACCGCGGTTCATAACCGCGACATCCGGCAGCCCGTCATTATTCACATCGAGAATGGCTATTGCCCGGGGAGTCGTGCCGACCGGGATTGATTTCGCGAGTGTAACGTGCGCGGCACCGTCGTTCATGAACAACGACACCGAATTGTCTTTCGAGTTCGCAATGACGACATCCAGATGGCCATCGTTATTGAGATCACCGACGGCGAGGGCCTGCGGAGACACACCTGTCGGCACAGACAATGCGGCGGCAGTCAAACTTCCATCGCCCAGATTTTTGTTGAGCAGGATTGAAAGAGTGTTGCTCGCTGCGTTCACTGCGACAATATCCGGAGCCCCATCTTCGTTCATATCGGCGATGACGAGTGCCTGCGGGGATCCACCGAGGACGTAGACCGCCTGAGCTGCGAGGCCGCCGTGCGTGTCGTTCATAAAGACAGAGACCGTATTATCGCTGGCGTTGACCACGGCGATATCGGCATATCCGTCTGCATTGAAATCGCCCGAGGCAATCGCATACGGACTCACACCGGTGGAGTATGAACCGGCGGCAGCGTAATATTCGCTGCCGCGCGTTGGAGCCGCGGAATAATTCAGCGAAAACCCTTCGAAGAGATGGATCGATCCGGATGCGGTCATGACGGAATCTGTCATTACTGCGGTCACATGTTCGCCTGTCAAAAATTTTTTTATCGGCGTGGCAATGGCTTTGCGCTCCGCAGTATTCACCGTCAGCCGGGCCGCATGCAGCCCCGTCATGTCTCCGAAGAGTTTCATGGACGAGTTTTTGAGCGAGGAAGTGTCCAGGACACCGTTCATAAAGACCGCCGCGGGAGACAACCCGTCCGTGACAGTGCCGCCCGGAGCGGGAAGCGTTGATAGAACGACCAGACCGCCCACGGCTTTTACGTACACTTTTATCGTTGGCCTGACCGGATCATTCGTCGCGAACGTAAGACTGTCGGAATAATTTTTTGCGTCGATCGGTTTAAATGTCACCGTCATCGCGGCACTATCCTGGGGCGCGATCGGCCCCGGCGGGTCGCATGAAAAAATTGGCGGGTTGGATGATGCCACGGATTGAATAGTGAGGGGCATCGTGGCGCCGTCGTTATGAAGCACCACCGGCAATTGCATCGCCAATCGCAACCTGTCCAGTCCGAAATCGAGCGATGTGGGATAGGCCGAAACGGACACTGCGGGTCTGTTCGAAAACAGGGCGAGCGACGACGACACACTGTTCGGCGTCGCACAATCGAGATTTCCATCTCCGTTAATATCGACAAGCATCAGTCCGTGGGGCGATGTTCCGGCGGTGGCCGGGGCAAGGGAAGAGAATTGAAATGATCCCTGATTGATAAAGACGGTGATGCCGCCGCCCAGGCCGACGACGTCGCAGCTGCCGTCCCCATCCATGTCTCCTGTGGCAACGGCCGTTGGCAGGGCGACCGATGTAAGCACCGCAGCGGCAAATAAAATCCCTGTGCCGTCGTTGTGAAGCACGGTTATTTTATTCGATGATTTACTCGCGACGACGAGGTCGATGGATCCGTCGTTGTCGAAATCGCCGGCGCCCAGCGAAACGGGGCCTGCTGCAACCGGGAACGGCGTCAAGGCGGTGAACGTTCCCGCTCCGTTATTGACAAGGAGCGTGACGGTATTGCCCGTTTCGCTTGCAACGGCGATGTCTATGCTGTTGTCGTTCGTGAAATCTGCGGTCACAAGCGCCGACGGACCCGCTTTCACAACGGTGGTAGAAAGAAGTGTGAATGTTCCGGTTCCGTTATTTTTGTAAACGTACACAGAGTTCGATGTGCGCCCGGTAACGACCAGGTCCATGACGCCGTCGCCGTCAACATCCGCAGCGGCGATGGCCGAGGGGCCGCCCGGAGAGGGAAACGTGACGGTACGTGTAACAGTTCCGCTCGCGTTCATGAACAGTACGGACACGGTATTGGAACCTTCATTGGCCACTGCACAATCCGGCACGTCGTCGCCGTTAAAATCCCCGATGACCAGAGATGAAGGAGTTGTACCGACCGGACTCGTCAACACCTGGAGAAAATTTCCCGAGCCGTAGTTGCGCAGCAGCGAGACGGTCTGGGAGTTCCGGTTGAGAACAAGAAAATCGAGCAGGCCATCGTGATTGAAATCGGCGGTTGCCGCAGCCCATGGCTGGTTCCCGGTGCCGGGATAACCGTTCAGCGCGAAAAGACCCGAGCCCCCTTTTGCGGCGGTTGAAAACTGGGACTCGAATGCGTTCGGCATTGAGTCGCCCGGAATTGTCTGGATGCCTCTTGTGGCGACGATTGTCACGGTTTCGCCGAAGCTGAAATCCACAGCGGGATCGATGACAGCCGACCGGGAGGCGGCAGCGTAATTGAACGATTTAATGACATGAGGCCCGCTGAGAGAGCCGTAGACTTTCACCGTCGACTGAGTGAGGGCAGCAGGATTAATGTCCACCGTAAACGTGAGGGAAATATTCGCAGACGGTTGGACATTTTGCGCATTACGCGACGGGACGATCGATGCGATGAACGATTGCGCCTGAGCGTGGGCAATGCCGGCACAGACTCCCAGTATCAGTAGAAAA
The DNA here is from genome assembly GCA_903884005.1 of uncultured Ignavibacteriota bacterium. Taxonomy (GTDB): domain Bacteria; phylum Bacteroidota; class Ignavibacteria; order UBA10030; family UBA8401; genus CAISDA01. The sequence continues at coordinate 60,199 of CAISDA010000054.1, forward strand.
TTTTTCATGACGTCGCTGCTGCGAAATAAAAATAATTATGCGGAAAGAGCGGAGCATTTACTGTGCGAGAATCTGAGCCGCCCGGTTCGCATCGAAATATGACAGGATCAGTGCCGCCTGTTTTTTCTTGACGTGAAGAATGATGGTCCGGACATCCCGATCCTGCATCTTGCCCAGGATCTTCGCCGCATTTTGGGGCTTCATGGCTTCATACAGCTTGACCAGACTCTGCAGATCCTCGGCTTTCGACACGGTGGGTGAGAGCACCGGGGCGGGGACGGCGGCCGTGTCCGGGCCACTCTGTTTCGCTTCCACATGCTTCGACGCAATCGGCGACGCCGGCGGCGGCTCCGAGGCATGTGCGGTATCGGCAGTACTTGCCGCTGCATGCTCTCCGGGCAGCGCGTGGGCGGAATCCGCCGGGGCACCGACCTTCTTGGCCTGCGTATGAACAGAGTCGGCTTGCACGGTCTTGCCGGCAGGCACGAACCATTCGGGCTTCATCATTGCCGTGACGATCATAGCGCCGCTGACGAGCAGCGACAATCCGATGAGTGCGATAATAAAAATCCCTGTCGATTTCATAAGTACCTCATATTAACGAAGACGTTGAGAGAATTCATCGAGCGTCTTTTGTTCTTTCCGGTCGTTTTCCTTCTGCTCCGACTTGCAACGCTTGTCGTTGAGCACCTCGATCATTTTTTTTTCCTGCGATTTTTTGATCAGGGCATCGCGCTTCGTCTCTTCGTGCGCCTCAGCCTTGTGCACCGTATCCTTCTGCGATTCGATGTCCCGCGTGAGCGTCGAGAGGTGCGAACGCATCGTCTGCATTTGGGCGACGCTCATTTTTTGCTTCGCGCGGAACGCCGACGCAGCCTTGTCGCGATCGTCATGGATGACCGAGAGGCGGTCTTCTTCTTCAATGCGCACGCGCACCGCGTCGGCCACCTGCTGTTGTGCCTGTTTCTGCTGGATCGTTCGAACTTGTATGACCTTGGTGTAACTGTGTTGTTTCACGCTGCCTGCCAGTCAAAAAAAAATTTTATGCAACAGATTCGCCAACAATGGTATTGAGCGATTTCATATTTCCCTGGATCGTGGTTTTCTCGTCGATCCCTTGTTTCAGGAATGTTCTCACACTTTCTATCTTCGAGAGGCTGTAATCGATGCGCGGATTGCTCCCGCGCACATAGGCGCCGATGTTGATGAGATCCTCGGCTTCCTTATAGGTGGCCAGGATATCCGAAAACCGCTGCACCTGGTTGCGATGTTCGTTCGTCGTGATATCGGGCATCACGCGGCTGATGCTTTCAAGCACGTCCACAGCCGGATATTGCCCGGAGGATGCCAGCCGGCGCGAGAGCACGATGTGTCCGTCGAGGATCGACCGGACGGCATCGGCGATCGGCTCGTTGAAATCGTCGCCGTCGACGAGCACCGTATAGAGACCGGTGATGCTGCCCTTGTTCGATGTGCCGGCGCGTTCGAGCAATTTCGGCAGCAGTGCAAAGACCGACGGCGTATATCCTTTCGTTGTCGGGGGTTCGCCGATGGCGAGGCCGACTTCCCGCTGCGCCATGGCCACGCGCGTTGCCGAGTCCATCATCAGCATCACATCGAGGCTGAGGTCGCGGAAATATTCGGCGATCGATGTTGCCAGGAAGGCGGCCTTGAGCCGGACCAGCGCCGTTTGATCGCTGGTGGCAACGACGACAACCGACCGTTTCAATCCTTCCGGGCCCAATTCTTTTTCAATGAACTCGCGCACTTCGCGTCCGCGTTCGCCGACAAGGGCAATCACGTTGACATCCGCATTCGTATTGCGTGCGATCATACCCATGGTGACGCTCTTCCCCACCCCGCTGCCGGCAAAGATACCGACGCGCTGGCCTTTGCCGCAGGTCAGGAGCGTGTCGATGGAACGGATGCCTGTGGTGATCGGCTCGAAGATACGCGAGCGTTCCAGCGGATTAGGCGGAGAGCTGTAGATCGACCGCACTTCTTTGGTTGCCAGGGGCCCGAGGCCGTCGATCGGCTTGCCGAGTCCGTCGAGCACGCGACCCAGCAGCCCATGGCCGACCGAGACGGTGAACGATTTTCCGCTGGCGACAATCTCGCACCCCGGGCTGATATGTGAAATATCACCGAGGGCCATCGAGAGCACCCGGTTATTTTTAAATCCGACGACTTCGGTGAGGCACACATCCTCGCCGTCTTTCGATTTGATCGTGCAGACTTCGCCGAGCGACGTATTGGGGCCGATCGATTCGATCACCAGGCCGATCACCTGGCTGACGCGGCCGTTGACCTTGACGAGGTCGGCCCTGCGTACGGCATCGAAGAGATATTCAAAATGAGTCGGCTGCATGCGCGTCCAATGATTGAAAATGAATCAGCCCCGCGAGTGTTCCCGCAGGGCGGTTTCGATCTGTTTCAACTGCGTCTCGATGCGCGCATCGACGTTGCCAAGTTCGCTTTCGAGGATGCAGCTGCCGCCGGAAATTTTATCGTCGGGATCGAGCACGAATTCCTTGACCGAATCTGCCGCGTGATGAAGGTCCGTTTTATGCACCCGCACCAGGTCCTCGTCGTTCCTGTTGATCTTGATCTTTACTTTTTCCACTCCGAGTATCCGCTTGATTGCTTCCCGGATTTGGGCGAGGACCGGAGATGCAAGTTCAATTTCCCGCTTCAGCACGCGCGTGGCGATTTCCAATGCCAGATCGATCACCGCCGTTTCGACGGTCGAGCGCAGCAGTGTATGCTGCTCGCCCAGGGCCGACATCACATCATCGCAGCGCTGCCGGAGGCCGGCTTTGCATTCCTCGACGTCGGATGCGCCGGCAGCAAGAGCCTCGGCTGAGCCGTCGGCAACACCCTTTGCGTACGCCTCGGCGATCTGCGTGGTGTAGAGCACTTCGCATTCGTGACGAACGCGAGCCTCAAGCGCCACTTTATCTTCCTCGCGCCTGATGCGGTGCACGCGCCCCTCTTCCCGTTCAAGGACGAGGGCGCTGTGCGGAAGCGCCGTCTGTATGGCCAGGTCCGATTTGATGAGGTTAGACAAAGACTTCCTCCGCCCCGCCGCGCCGTGAGATGATGATCTCTTCGCGCTCTTCGAGCTGCTTCACCACTTCCACGATGCGGGTCTGGGCCGATTCCACGTCGCGCAGACGCACCGGCCCCATGAACTCCAGTTCTTCTTTCAGCATGTCGACGGCGCGTTCGGACATATTCGCAAAGATCTTCGCGCGCAGTTTTTCTTCCGCAACCTTCAATGCCAGTGCAAGATCCTTCTTATCGACCTCGCGCAGGATGCGCTGGATGCCCCGGTCGTCGATGAAGATGATGTCCTCGAACAGGAACATGAGACGCTTGATCTCGGCGGCGAGCTGCACATCGCGCTGTTCGATGTTTTCCAGCACGTTTTTTGCCGTGACGGTGGTGCTTTTGTTGAGGATGGCTGCAACCGATTTGGTGCCGCCGATGGTGCTGATGCTCTGGTTCATCTGATTCTGCGCGATCTCATCGAGCACCTTCTCGATTTCTTTGAGCGTCTGCGGCGATACTTTTCCGAGCGTGGCGATCCGATACGCGACGTCTGAGCGAAGCTCCTCGGGAAATTCAAGCAGAACCTGCGCAGTTTGTTCCGGCAAAATGTTCGAGAGGATCAGGGCGATAGTTTGGGGATGTTCTTTAGACAGGAAGCTTGCGAGCTGCTGCGGGTCTGTCTGGCGCAGCATTGCAAACCCCGTCACATGCGTGAGCGCCTTCACCTTCTCCATGATGTCGGTCGCCTTGTTGATGCCGAATGTTTTTTCAAGAAGCGCATGCGCATATTCCAGACCGCCCTGCACCACAAAATCGCGGGCGGTCGTCATTTCCTGAAATTCCTGCATCACGTCGTCGGTCACCTGGGCGGGGATCCCCCTCATGCTCGAGATCTCGATCGTGATGCGTTCGACTTCCATCGGATCGAGTTCGCGGAAAATGCGCGTGGCACTTTCCACGTCCATCGAAATAAGGAGGAGCGCTGCTTTCTGAGAACCGCTCAGTTTTACCTTGCGCCGATCCGCTTCCTGTTTGATAAGTTGTTCAGTGCTAGCAGCCATTAGTCATTCGATTCGGTCAGCCACAATTTTACGACTTTCGATGTATCCGAGGGTTTTTCTCGAACATAATCCATCACACGAGCGCGGCGTTCTTCACGATGAAGGGTTTCAAGCGGTATTTCCTTTTCCGGCAGCGGAGGAACGAATTTCTTTTCCGTCGGTATATGTGCCAGGGCCTTCTGTGCTTCCTGCATGACAGTCTCCTTCACGTCCAAATATTGTCCGACGGGTCCGACGACGCGCCGGGATTTCAAGCGTCCGATCAGCATGAAGAGGATCACGACGGCGCCGACCATGGCGGCGATGATCACATAGCGCTGGACGTTGGTGTCGGTCGGGACGGCGTCCACTTTCTGGACGAATTGCTCGTCGTTGAGCCGGTTGTCGAACGGCAGATTGACGAACGATATTTCATCGTTGCGGCGCATGTCGAATCCGACCGCTTTTTTCACGACATCCGTCAGTTGCGTGATCTCTTCCGCCGTTCGCGGCAGGATCTGCGTTTCCTGTTTGCCGTTGACCTCGATCTTCTTGGGTTTGCCGTTGATCAGCACGGCGATCGACAGCCGGTTGACGTTGCCGGTCCCGCTGACGATGTGTTCCAGCGTTTTGCCTATCTCATAATTGGTAATGGCGTTCGTGCGCGTGCCGGGGGGCAATGAATCGGTCTGCGCCATTTTTTCTTCCGTGGCCTGTTCGCTCCGAATCACTTGTCCTTCGGGATCGTACTTCTCGACGGTTTGATCGACCTGGTTGAAATTCAAATCGGCGGTGACACGGACGATCGAATTGTTCGTTCCCACAACGCCGTCGAGCAGCGACTGCGCCTGACGCGCAAGGTAGGTCTCGACCTTGTGCTGCAATTCATACTGCGTCGAGGACAGCGCGGCCAGCGAATTGCTCTGCGTATTGGTGGAGAGAATGTTGCCGTGCGAATCCATGATCGACACGTTCTTCGTGTTCAATCCTTCAACACTGCTGGAGACAAGACGGCAAATGCCCTCGATGTTTTCGGGGGACAATTTTCCTGAGCGCAGTTTGAGCACGACGGACGAGGTCGGCTCTTTTTGGTCTTCTTTGAAGAGGGCTTTTTCAGGGAGCACGATGTGAACGCGGGCGCCTTCCACCTCGTCGATCGTCAGAATCGTGCGGGCCAATTCGCCTTCAAGGGCGCGGCGATAATTCAGCTTTTGGACGAAGTCCGATGCGCCTAAATTCGTCTTGTCGAAGATCTCATACCCCACCGTGCTCGACTGCAGCAGACCCTCGCCCGCCATCGATAAGCGGAGGTCGTACAATTGTTCCTTCGGCACCATCACCGACTTGCCGGAATCGTCCAATTTGTACGGGATCTTTTTTTCCTTCAGACGATCCACGATCTTAGACGCATCCTGCGCATTCAGATTGGCGAAGAGCGTGACGTATGTCGGCTTGCTCATCATGTTGACGAGTGTCAGAATGGCGACGATGGCGGCGACCGCCGAACCGCCGATGAGTACCTTCTGCCCCAGCGTCAGCTTCGCGAGCAATGCGCGTATTTGTTCTCTCAGTGGGTCCATGGCGTTATACCGGGATTCTCATCAGTTCGCGATAGGCGTCGATTGTTTTATTGCGAACCTCCAGGAGGAGGTCGAAGCTGGTGCGCGCTTTTTCGGCGGCAACCATCACGTCGTGAACTTCGATCGATTCGCCGGAGGAAAAGTCCTGAACGGCTTTCCCGGCCTGCGCCTGCAGCGAATTGACATCGGTGATGAATGACTTCAGCGTGTCGCCGAAGGTCACGGTTGAACCGCCGCCGGGTGTTTCTGCGGCGACTCGTTTCGGCAGGGTTGTTTGTCCCATGCCCAGCGAAGTGTTGTCGGATATAGTATTCATGGCTAACTCTTCTTGTCGATCAGTGATCCGACGGAATGCTCTTGTGAGATCCCGTTCTTTGAATATGTTGAATACGATGTAATGTCTTTCGACTGCTCGGGATACAATTTCGTGAAGAACTGAAGTTCTTCCTGCGAAATGACATCGGCGGCAGCCGATCCGGCCTTGTGCTCCTGCGGCTGCGGGGGCGTATGCGCTGCCACGCGCGAGGCGACCTCGAATCCCTGCATTGGTTGAAACGACGACACTTTCATATGTCCAGCGCATCCTTTGCCATTTGTTTGCCCGCATTGATTGCCGTCACATTTGCCTCATAGCCGCGCGATGCGGCGATCATCTCCACCATTTCCGCCACCACATTCACATTCGGCAGTTTCACATATCCGTTCTCATCGGCATCGGGATGTGTTGGATCGTGCACCATCTTGAACGGCGAGGTGTCCCGTTCGACTTGTCCGGTGACATCGGGAATATTCTCTTCGAACGCATTGGCCTGCATCGTTCCGGCGCCGATGGCGATACCGTCGCTTGTCGACGCAAGAGGAACGATCGACGATTGCGCCGCAGGAAGTGACGACGAGAATGCATTCGACTGGGCCGTGTGAAATGTCACATACTGACGCTGATACGGCGTGCCGTCTTTGGTCCGCGTTGTATCGGCATTGGCAATATTTTCGGCCACCGCATTCATCCGTTTGCGTTGAGCCGTCAGGCCCGACGCGCTGATATTCATCGAAGTGAAGAGCATGTCAGTTTTCATCAGCTTGAACCTCCGCCGGAAATGGCACGGCGCATTTGAGTGAATGTCTGCGCGATCAACCGCGACGCATATTTGAACCGGATCTGATTTTGGGCGATCTCCGACATTTCGCGATCAATGTCTACGTTGTTCACGCCGCTGGCAAGTTTTTCGGTCTCCGCCGGTTCAACAACATGCCCCTGGAGCTGGTTGGGATCGCTTCCGTTAATGGCCATGTGCATGGGCTGCGTTGATACTCCGGCAAGCGGTGTCGCTCCGCCGAGGGTCAAGGCGTCGTTAAAGTGGGTTTCGAACTCAACATCATGCCGCTTATATCCCGGTGTGGCAATATTGGCGATGTTGCCCGCAATCACTTTTTGCCTCTGTGAATACACACCAAGGGCTTTATGCAGCAGCGGGATTTTGGTCTTGTCGAAAAGAAAGTCCTCTACCATAGCATGCCTCAGACGCCGAAAATGTCGTCGTATTTAGTGTCTACCGTGTGAACGGTCATTGTGGGTTTTTTCGTTGAGACAAGCACAACCAGGGCTGCAATCGCACCCGCCAATGCTGTCCACAAACCGACTTTTTGGATTTCCAGTGCATTCATAAAGGCCGCCAATGATGGTAGAAGTGTACTCTACTTCATTAGAAGCAATTACAATGCCAAAGAAACCCGAGGAAAAGCATTAAAAACAAGGGGTATACAGAGAAGAAGGCGGGGTGGGGTGGCTAATATTCAACAGATGTGATTTTTTAATCATCGCGTGCAACACTGGCTGAAGGAACAGTGCTTACAGCGGTTCTTTCAGCAATCCGGTTGCACCGACCTTAAATCTCACGCCATAGAGCGACGAATCGGTCACTTCCTTATAGCCGTTGATATCGATGAGCACATTTTCGAAAACGGCTTCGCGCACACTTAACGTAGCGTTCGATTTTTCTTTCAGCAGGGCGTTCACCTGTTCGATCTCTTTTTTGAATAATTCCATCTGACGGGGATACGAATCGCGCATCGTGCGCAATCGAGTCCCCATCGCCTCTTGATCGGCCGACAGCACAATGCCATCCACTTTCATGCGGTTCAGTTTGTAGATGCTGTCGTTGATCTTGGGCAGGCTGTCGTTGAGGTTTTTTTCTTCATTCGAAATATCGGTCAGCCGTTGTATCAATTTTTTCCGGTTGCCCAGGTAAATTTTTGTCTGCAGCGCAGCCTCGCTGCCGAGCGTCTTTACAATAATTTCTGTGCCTGCTTCGATCTTGCCGCCGACGATCCTGGCGATTGTTGCATTGATCTTGTCGTACGCAGTGATATCGGACTTCAGGGCCTCTACACCGATGGTCACGCTCCCTTTCGCGACGATCGCTTGCCCGTTAATGGTGGACACCCAGACGTCATGTCCGGACAGTATCTTTCCTTTACCGCTTCCGATGAACGATTCGTCGACTCGCACGCTGCCGGTGGCGGTGAGCGATGTTTCAAACACAGAACCGTGAACGGTACAATCGCCTTCGACGACCAACGCAACGCCCGACTCAATGTCGCCATTGACAACGAGCGATCCGGTGCACAGGAAATGTTCAGTTGCACCCACAATATTTCCGTCGAAAGTGTAGGTATCGCCTGCGTGATGCAGCTTCGTGATAAATTCAGCCTGTGTCATGCTTCTATCATTGCCTTCCCTGTGAGAACGGTGAACACAATCGACGGTGCGCCGTATCCTGTCATATTCCCGGTGACCGTCAATTTTTCTGGATTTTGGCTTTTCCGATAACGTCGCTGATCATCTTAAATGTTTTTTCGTAGTCCAGCGGTTTCAAAATATATCCCGATATACCGAGTCCGATCAGTTTAGCGACTGTGTCCTTGTCCTGCGATGAGGAGATCACAATCACCGGCGTAGAGGCATACGTTTTACTCTCACGAAGTTTTTCGAGGAATTCAACGCCGCCCCTGAGCGGCATGCCAATATCCAGAAGCACAAGATCGGGCCCTTCTTTTTCGACCTTCAACAGCCCTTCCAAACCATTGGAGGCTTCGATTGGAGTGGTAAACAGTTTAAGGCCGATCAGTCGACGCAATATGAGTTTAACGCCTTCATCGTCGTCAACAACAAGTATCTTCATAACTACTCTGGGTTAATGAATTATTTTTATGACAGGTATGATTTTAAAACGGTTTCCGCCGGTACAAATTCTTCTTCCAGCAGATCGATCAACGCTTCGGCGCCGGCGACCGATCCGGACTTCCCAATAAGTTCTAATTCGTGACAACGCTGGAACAACTGCATCACACCGATGTTGCCGCAGGCCCCTTTGGCGGCATGGGCATTCTCACGGAGCTGGCGGGGATCGTTGTTCGCGATGGTTTTTCTCAAGGATTTAATATACTCAGGAAAATCTTTAAAAAACAGGTCTATGAGGGAATGCAAAAGGTCATCCTGGCCCTCCCCGCTGAGCTCGCGCAAGAATTCGATCTTCGCCGGATCGATCACCATGAATGACCCGGCGACGGGCTCTGTCTGAATATCCGTTTCGGTGATGTGGAGGGACGTGCCGGGAGACTGCACGGGGAACCACGTTGCCAACATGCCCAGGAGAGTCTTGGACGTCACCGGTTTTGCCAGATAGTCATCCATCCCCGATGCAAGACATTTTTCCTTGTCGCCCTGCAGGGCGTTCGCCGTCATCGCGATGATCACTGTGTGACGCGACGTGCCTTCCGCGGAACGGATTGCAGCGGTCGTTTCAAAACCGTCCATGACCGGCATCTGGCAGTCCATGAGGACGAGATCATAGTTGGTCCGGGTGAGGGCGGCGATCGCCTCGCGGCCGTTCGATGCAACATCGGCAAAAAAGCCGAGGCGGTCGAGGATGCTCAATTCAACCTTCAGGTTGATCCTGTTATCGTCCACAAGGAGAATCGTAATATCGCGCCGCGGCTCGATGCTGGAGGCGCGCCGTTCCCCGGCCAGAGGCCGATCGGCGTTCGTCGCGAGTTCGGGGTGTACTCTGATGGTAAACCAGAATGTAGACCCCTTGTGTTCCATGCTCTCGACGCCGAGCGTGCCATTCATCATCTCCGCCAACTGCTTGCTGATGACGAGGCCCAATCCAGTTCCGCCGTACTGGCGAGTCGTTGAGCTGTCGGCCTGAGTGAAGGGTTGAAACAGATTCTTTACCACTCCCTCAGGAATGCCGATGCCTGTATCACTGACGGCGCATCGCAGCTTCATCGGCGCACCGATTGCGTCGTCCATGCCGATGTCGATGCGGATATGGCCCTCGTGCGTGAATTTTACCGCATTGCCCATCAGGTTGATCAGGATCTGGCGTATACGAAGGCCGTCGCTGAGGAAGGCATCGGGAACCGTATCGCTGATTGTCACGATCAGCTGAAGGTTTTTTTCGCGCAGAGAGTGTGCGAACATTTCGCTGATCTCGCGGACGATGCCGCGGATTTTCACGACGCCCTCTTCAATATGCAGTTTCCCCGCCTCGATCTTGGAAATATCCAGAATGTCGTTGATGATCGACAGCAGGTTATTGCCGCTGGTGTGGATGGTATCGATATAATCCCGCTGCTTTTCGTCGGCGGCCGTTTCAGATAATAGCTCGGACAGTCCGATGATCGCATTCATGGGCGTGCGGATTTCGTGGCTCATGTTTGCCAGGAATTGGCTCTTCGCCTGGTTCGCCTGTTCCGCATCTTTGAGCGCAAGCCGGAGGGCATCGGTCCGTGTTTGAATGGTAACTTCCAACTGCCGGTTATATTCGGTGATGCGGTGAGAGAGATCGGCATTCTCGAGCGCGTAACTGCTGTGGAAGAGGATGATGGACAGTATGTTGAGGTCGAAATTCCGGATCGAGGAATCGACGGCGGCCATCTCGCCGATGAACATGCCGAAAATATGCATGCGCGATGCCAGCGGATGAAGCACAATGTCTCCGGACGACGAACCCGGGATGATCACCGGCCGCATCTGCTGCAGCACCCATCCGAACGTGCCGTTATCGATGAGGCCCACGACGTCCTGCTTGAGCGACGGAGAGGGTTCGCCGGACTCGTCGCGGACCCAGAGAAACTCCGAATCGGTATCGCTGACGCTCATGAACCCGGATGACGTGAGGTGCAAGACGCGCGCGATGTAATTCCGGGCGAGTGAAAAGATCTGTGATGGAAGCTGCTGATCGTCGTACCGGCTGTGAAGTTCTCCAAGGGCGACGGAAAAGTCGACGACATGAGACAGCGGCATATCAAGATTTGGTTGGGCGAAATCATTCGATCCGCCCACGGCGGACAATCCCGCAGGATCGCTGGAAGCCATACGCTCTTACTCCGATAGAATTGCGAAAATAGCCTCGTCGTACTGCCGTTCCACTTCTTTGATCACCGATGGGATGACGCTCGTCTGCACGCCCATGAGCATCCAGGCATCGGGACTGAAGGATGGAATGGCCCGCTCGCCGCTGGAGCCGAGTTGAAGCACATGCGCGAAAATATCCGCGATATGGATGATCGCAGTTTCGTTCGGAAAGGCGACCGAATTTGCCGGTGCATGGTGATACGAGACCACATCCACGAGATTATTGGGAAGTTTCCATTGCTGCAGCAGGGCTCGTCCGACAAGCGCGTGATCGAAACCGATGACCGCCCGTTCGGCCTGCAGCAGCGAAATATTGTTCGTCTCGGCCATGGCGATCGCTTCGCGCGCGAGGTCGGGAATTTTGCCGAAGATGACCAGCCGGCCGAGATCGTGGAGTATGCCCGCCACGAAAAAGCGTTCGATGTTCGACTCGCGCCGGTACGCGGCGAGTGTTCGAGCCGCAGCGCCGCAGGCGATGCTATGCCGCCAGAAGGATTCCATGTTCACGAGCTCTTTCGGGATCCCCTTGAACATACGGAGCACAGAGGTTGCCAGTGCAAGGTCGCGCAATTGCTGTGTGCCGACGATCGTCACCGCCCGCGAGATCGTATCGATCTTCCTCGGAAAATTATAAAAAGCGCTGTTCACGATCCGGAGCAGACGCGCGGTCATGCCGGGATCCTCGGTGATGATGCCGCTGATCGCCTGTACGGAGGTTCGCGGGTTATTGATCGCCTCTGTGATGCGCACGAACATCATCGGCAGCGACGAGATATCAACATATCCCTGCAAGAGTGATTGTGGTGTCATAATAATGGGGTCGTTTTCTGGGCGATGCGAATTCCACCAAGGCGTTTTAATTCGACGATGAATGGATTTTCCTGCTGCTCGACAAACCTGAAGAGGATGTCGACCTTCTGCTGCGCCGCCGCCAGATCGGCGGGCTCTAATGCCGCCGTCGCTTTTGCGTCGATCTTTTCCTTGTCGGCATTCTCGATGACGGCATCGATCACGCCCCACATCTTAAAGATCGAGACGTGCTTTTCTGAGATCACCGTCCCTTTGCTCAGCAGCACTCTGCCGGTCCGGTCTTTCACTTCAGCGCCGAGGATCATTCCCGGCTCTATGTCTTCAATGTTGAGGCTGATCATGGTGTCGTGTGTGTGTGAGTGTGTGTCGGTTTTTTATGGGTTGTGCCCGAATAAAATCCTTTTAAGAAGCGGTCCAGTGCCGCCTTGACGTATGTGAAATCCGTTTCAAGTGTGGCGAACAACTTCGCGACCCCCTCCATCGACTGATTCTTGCCGAGACGTTCGATCTCGGCGCATGTCGGAACAAGCAGCCGCGCCCCCATATTGCCGGAGCTTCCTTTTAAAGTATGGGCCGCGATGGTCATTTTTTGCATGTCCCCGGTTTGGAGCGCCGTGTAAATGGACGCGATGCGCTTGACGGCATCATTCATGTACATCATCACCAGCACGCGCAGAAGATCCGGTTCGTCGTCTCCGCCGATCGCGCTGAGCTCATGCAGACGACGGGTATCGATGAAGGCGGCATCGTCGATCGTGACGCGACTGTCCGGAGATTCCCCCGGGGCGATTGTTTTCAGCGGCATCCATTGTTTCAGAATCGCCACGAGGTCGGTAAGGCGCACGGGCTTTGAGATATAATCGTCCATGCCTGCCGCCAAACATTTTTCCCTGTCGCCCTGGAGGGCATTGGCAGTCATTGCGACGATGATCGAATGCTGGCCGTGTTCTTCGCGCATGCGGATCTGCCGTGTCGCCTCGAACCCGTCCATCTCCGGCATCTGGCAATCCATGAACACCAGATCGTACGGGGCATTGGACAGGGCCTGCACCGCCTCAAGCCCGTCGGCAACCACCTCGGCTGCGCATCCGATCTTCTCGAGCATCCGCTTCGCAACTTTTTGATTGACAATATTATCCTCGGCAACGAGGATACGTACGCGCCCGAAATCAATGCGGACATCCGAGTCCGGCTGCGCCATCGGTGCGGCTGGGACGTCAGGTGATCGTTTCATGACACGCATGAGCGCGTCGTAGAGATCGGACTGCCTCACCGGTTTGGTGAGTGTCGCTTCGATGCCCGCGTTTTCAAGTTCCGTTTTATCGTGCAGGCCGAGGGACGTCAGCAGGATCAGTTTCATCGTCGCCAGGGCGGGGTCCGCTTTGATCTCTGCGGCAAGCATCATGCCGTTCATCTCCGGCATCTGCATGTCCAGGACAGCCAGATCGTATGGCGCATCGGACCGGGCGGCCGACCTCAGGATCTCCAGCGCCTGGTACGCATTCTCGGCGAATCCGGCGAGCATGCCCCAGGGCAGTATTTGATGGTGCACCACCTTCCGATTCGTCGCATTGTCATCCACGATCAGCATGCGCACGCCCGCAAGTCCGGTGCGCTGCGGCGGACGCTGTGCGGGAACCTGCTGCTTGCCGAAGATCGCCGTAAACCAGAACGTGCTCCCTTTGCCGGGCTCGCTGTCCACGCCGATCTCGCCCTCCATCATTTCCACAAGTTGTTTCGAGATGGCCAGGCCCAAACCCGTGCCGCCGTATTTGCGCGTCGTCGACCCGTCCGCCTGAATGAAGGGCTGGAACAGCCGCTGCACGGCGTCGCGCGAAATGCCGATTCCTGTATCCGTTATTGCAAAGCGCAGCTTCACGGCGGCGTTTGTTTCCTCTTCCTTTGTCACACGGACGATCACTTCGCCCCGTTCCGTAAATTTTAACGAATTGCCGAGAAGGTTCGTCATGATCTGGCGAAGTCTGCCCGGATCCCCGCGCAGCCCCACAGGCACATCGTTGTATACGAGGCACACGAGCTCGAGTTTTTTTTCCTCGGCCCTGTGTGCAAGCACTTCCACCGTCTCTTCGACCGTCGTGCGCAAATTAAAATCGAGCGTTTCCATCGCGAGCTTTCCGGCTTCGATCTTTGAAAAGTCCAAAATATCATTGATGATCGTCAGGAGCGCTTCGCCCGATGCCCTGATGATATCCACATATTCGTGCTGATCGTCGCTCAGGCCCGAATCCAATAACAGTCCCGTCATGCCGATAATTCCGTTCATGGGCGTACGGATCTCGTGGCTCATGTTCGCCACGAACTCGGACTTGAGCCGCGAGGCTTCCAGGGCCTCTTCGCGCGCATCGATGAGCTCCTGCGTCTGCATCTGGAGCACACCTGCCTGCACTTCTGCTTGATATTTTGCTTCGAATAGTTCTTCATTGTTCCGGGCGAGTTCCTCTTCGATAATTTTCCGGTCGGTGATGTCGCGGTAGGCGCTCAGGAACATCGTCCTGTCATTAAAGGCCACGAGCGAGGTCGACACCAGCAGCGTCCGCCGCGTGCCCGATTTTGTCGTGATCATTGTTTCCGATTCGGGAACGCGTCCCATTGCCAGAACGGTGCGGAGTCCGTCGAGGGCCTGCTGACGCCCCTCGGCGTCGGGGTAGAGCAGTATGCTGAAATCGTCGACGCCGTTCGCTTCCTCGCGCGTATAGCCCGTGAGCTCAGCCATCTTCGTGTTGAAGATCTCGAATTTTCCCGAATCGTCGGAAAGCGTGATGCCCTCCTCGACCGATTCGATGATCGTGCCGAGACGGTGCGCCGTTTCCTTGAATGCCTCTTCTGCGGCCCTGCGTTTGGTGATGTCGCGAGACACGGTCTGGTAGCGGATGACCGTGCCGGTGGCGTCGGCCACTACCTGCGTCATCGTCTCGAACCAGATGTAGGTGCCGTCGCTGTGCCTGATGCGGTGGCGGATGATTGTTTCGTTCAATGCCGATGTGCCAGAGGCAATATGCAGCGCGACGCGTTTGAGGTCCTCGGGATGGAGGAGCTTGAACGGGCGGGTCCCCAGCATGTCATCGGGCCGATATCCGAGAAGGTCGTTCGCCGACAGGGAGATGTAGGTGAGCCGTCCGCCCGGCGAGAGCAGGCAGACGAGGTCGCGCATCGTTTCAGAGATCAAACGGAACCGCTCTTCGCTGGCGCGCAATTCGTCTTCAACGCGTTTGCGTTCGATAAATTGTCCGACCTGGCTGCCGATGGCCTTCAAGATTGTCAGCATCGCTTCGTCGTGGCGCTGAAGCCTCACCGAAAAAAAATTGATGACGCCGAGCACCGTGCGGTCCAGAATGATCGGAAAACTCACGGCGCTGTGCAGATTGAAGACGAGGGCAAGGCGCGATCCTGCGTGTTCGGGGTGCTCCAGGATGTCGTCGACCCACAGCGCCTCGCCCGTGGCCCAGACACGGCCGGCGATCCCGCATCCCCTGTCCAACGTTTTCGTCCTGAGCAAATTTCTGAAGTCCTCGCAGTGGAGCGATGGCCGGTTCCAGAAGTCGACGCAGCGGAGCGTGTCCGACCGTTCATCGACCTGCCATACCTCGGCGATCTCCCATTCGAGTTCCGTACAGACGATCTTCAGTATCCTGGGCATTGCCTCGCCGAGCGAATGCGCCGACGCCAATACCGCAGTCACATCGTGCTGCGATTCCAGGCGGCGCTGCGCGTTCTTTTGTTCGGTGATGTCGTTTTGAATGACGACGAATTTGCCCGTCTGCCCAGATTGCGAGAGCCCGACGGGAATAATGGTCGTATGCACCCAGAAGAGTTCGCCGGACTTCGTCCGATTCCGGATTTCGCCCCGCCAGAGCGCCCCCGACCGCATCGTCGCCAGCATGTCCTGAAAATATTCGGCCGGATGGAGTCCGGAATCCAGGGATGTGAATTCTTTGCCCACCAATTCGCTTCGAGAATAGCCGGAGAGGGAACAAAATTTTTCGTTGACGTAGGTGAATCGTCCGTTCGCATCGATCATCGTCATAATGATCGCAGTATCGCCGATATCGCGCAGATAGGAGAATGTGCTGTTGATCTCTTCGATCATCCCTCCATGCACATCCGTGCCTGCAGGAGCATCTATCTTTTCAAACGACTCGATCATTCTGTGCACTCGTTAAACCGTTATGGCAGACCCGCCGCCGATCCTTTGTAACATACACAAGCTTCACATTGTATTCCACCAGTTTTTTCACGCTGCACATCATCACCAATAAACCCATACAGACGTGACGGCATCCGCATGGGTTCATGTGTTCGTCAGGCAACTGACGGGATGACAGCCGGCAAACCTATGCAACGGCCTGTCTTCCAACTTTGCCCCAGACGTGATATACGATGCCCGCAGTTTATCGCCGTGCGAGTGTTCCGCTTGAGCGCACCGCCACTTTTTGTTCGCCACGGTATCCGGCCCCGATCGTAAATTGTCCGAGCATCTCCTGAAGGTTTTGCGTCAGGCGGTTGAGATCCTCTGCAGCCCGGGCGATTTGCTGCGTTCCGCCTGCCGATTCCTGCGTCACGTTCGTGATCGCCTCGATATTTTTGCTGATGTGCTCTGCAGTGACCGATTGTTCTTCGCTGGCTGCGGCAACGGACGTGATAACATCGACGACTTTTTCCGCGCCCTCGATGATCAGCTTCAGGGATTGGCCGGATTTCTCCGCCATCTCTCTGCCCTGTTCCACTTCCTGCGTGCCGAGTTGCATGGACAGCACCGCGCCCGCCGTGTCTTTTTGTATCTGCTTGATCATCTTGGCAATCTCTTTCGTCGCCTTCGTCGTGCGTTCGGCCAGTTTCCTGACCTCATCGGCCACGACTGCAAATCCCCTGCCCTGCTCGCCCGCACGGGCGGCTTCGATGGCCGCATTGAGCGCGAGCAAATTGGTCTGATCGGCAATGTCGTCGATCACCTGAATGATCTCGCCGATCTGATCCGACGATTTGCCGAGTTCCTTCACGGTGTCGGCCGATTTGCGCACCACTTCCTGAATGCGGTTCATGCCGGAAATCGTCTCGACCACGATCTTTCCGCCGTCGCGCGCATTTTCGCCGTACATCCGCGACAGTTCTGCCGCCGTCGATGCGTTTTTTGTGGTATCGATGATCGTTTTCGTCATCTCATCGACTGCTGTGGCAACTTCACTGGCCTGATGCGTCTGTTCCTGCGCTCCCGCTGCCATTTCTTCGGCGCTCGCCGAGATCTGGCTGCTTGCGCTGGCGGTGGCCGAGACCGCTTCGGTAACCTGCGTCAGCATGGTGTGAATTTTTTCGACGGCTACGGTGAACCCTTCAAATAATTTTCCGATCGCATCATCCTTCTCCGCCCTCATGCTCACGGTGAGATCGCCATTAGCGAACTTGTCCATGTGCGTGAGCATCATTTCAATGCTGTGCGAATAGTATTGTTCCTGTTCCTGCACCGCTTTCGTCGTCTTGTTTGCCTGTTCCGCCGCCTGCTCTGCAGCCGCGCTTTTCTGTTTCACTTCATCAACGAGCGTGCGAATATTCTCCACCATACTGTTCACGTCGCGCGCAAGGTCGCCGATCTCGTCTTTCGACGTCACCTCGACCTGCCCCGAAAGATCGCCGTGGGCGACCGCGTGCGCCAGTGCTCCGAGTTTCACAACCGGTTTCGTGATAGAATTCGCGAGGAAGAAGACGACCCCGACGACGCCCGCAACAAAGATGAATGTGATGAGCAGGGCCAGCAGCACCGTAGCGCGTTTGTCCGCTGCAAGATCTTCGGTCGAGATGCAGACCGTGACCGAGCCGATCAGTGACGATGCGCTCCCGCGCGGCGTGACCGGTGCGCTGAAAGTAAATGCCGCATTGGCCGAAGCATCTTTCGCTTCATCGCTCCGGACCTCCTTCAGGTCCTTTGCCGCCGTCACTCCCGATGGAATGTTCGCGTCTCCGCGGCTTGCGAACTTTATCCCCTGATCGTTGAAGAACACGACGTAGCGCACTTCATGGTCCGTCATCGCAGACCCCATGAAGGCACCGAGCTGCGTTGAATCCTGCATGAGCACTCCCATCTTGCCGTTGCTGGCAAGACTCGACGCGACCGACACGCCGCGCTTCTGGAATTGCTTTTCAATTGACCCGCCTAACAGTGTGATATAGGCATAGCTTAATGTCGCTGTTAACAGTATGACAACCCCGGCGATAGGGATCAATAATTTTGACCGCAGTTTCATTCGCAACCCTTCAACAGGTGATATTGACTATCAATGACTATGTTCGTTCTTCTGACGGCGTCCACGACAGGCGATGACCCACCATCACCATCGTTGTCAACGACGCCCCCTCGACCGTCGCACGGACGTTCCTCATCGGGGGTCAGGGCGTGTCCATGCCGGCGTGCTGCAATTCGGGTTTCCCATAGGTTATGATCTCGAGATCCTCATCCACATCACTGTCGACCCAGAAATAACGGCAATCGGGAAAATGAGAAAGAGAATAATCGTCCATGCGGTGCCTGCATTCAGGACAGAAATCGACCTTGGACCAGGACACAGCGGGACGGGAAGGCAGCGAATTATGCTTCATAGCAGATCCTCCTTCTGTGGGGACGCACACATGTGCTCTACGGAACCGCGTACAATACTGCTAATGAAGCCTCAATTTTAGTGCCATATTTTTTTATTAAAAATCTTAATAATTACTCAATAATGTTGAGGAGGCAGTCACTCGAACTGTGTAATATTAGACATACGCTTTTTATTGTGCATTTAGAGGGGTGGGGGGAATGCCCCGGACACAGGTACCGGGGCATTCAAGGAAAGCGAATTCAGACGCAGGCCGGTTCTTTTTTTAAAAAGCGAGAGCCCGTTTTGTGTGAAGTTATTTTCTCATCACTAATTTGACCATGGTTTCGGGAATGTTCTCCAGGGGGACGATGGCATCGGCGATACCAGCATCCACAGCCGATTTAGGCATGCCGTAGACGACGCACGTGTCTTCGTTTTGAGCGAGGCAATATCCATTGCGCGATTTGATGAGTTTCAATCCCTCGAGCCCGTCGTGCCCCATACCCGTCATGATCACGCCGAGCACGTTCCTGCCGTAGGCCTGAACCACGGACTCCATCATCACATCCACGCTCGGACGATGGAGCGATGAAGCAGGCTGCTCCGAGATCCCGATGGTTGGCGTTGAGAGCCCATTTTTTACCGCCTTCATGTGGAAGCCGCCCTGCGCGATGTAGACGGTGCCCGCCTTGATCGGTTCACCGTGTTCGGCTTCTTTCACCGCGATCTGACTCATTCCGTTAAGCCTGTCGGAGAGCGACTTCGTGAATTTCGGAGGCATATGCTGCACGATCAAAATGGGCAGAGGAAATTCTTTGGGCAGCATGGGAATTATTTTCTGAAGCGAAAACGGTCCGCCCGTCGACACACCCAGTGCAACGACATGAAAGTCGACGGAGGCGGGCTTAAAGATATTCTGCACTGCAGGTTTTACCGGCCCCGAGACGGACGCGCCGGCGGCCGGCGGCGCCAGGCGTTGAGCAACGCCGCGAATGCCGGCCAGACGCTGCGAGAGCGATCTCGAGCGCGCGATCGCCTTCACCTTTTCGACCAGTTCTTGTTTGATCTTGACGATGTCCAGACTCACGTACGACAACTGCTTCGGGATGAAATCCACAGCCCCGAGGTCCATTGCTTTCAGCGTCGCCTCGGCGCCTTCGGTCGTGATGGAACTCACCATGAGCACGGGCGTGGGGCAGTCCTTCATGATTTTTTCAAGCGCCGTGAGGCCGTCCATGCGCGGCATTTCCACATCCATCGTGATGATATCGGGGCGCAGCGACTTTGCCTTTTCATAGCCGTCGAGGCCGTCGCGGGCCGTACCGATGATGTTGATGCCGGGGTCTGACTCGAGCATAATCGACAGTGATTTCCGCATGAAGGCGGAATCATCGACGATCAACACATTAATAATAGAGGACATTCACTTTCCCGTTTCGGCTTAAATGGCGTGCGCCAGGTTGAAGAGCTCGTTCACATCCACGATCATGATGACACGGCCGTCTCCCAGGATCGTCGAGCCGGCAATGCCGCGGCTCTTGCTGAAATATTCGCCGAGCGATTTAATGACGACTTCTTTTTGTCCCAGGAGCGAATCCACGACAAGTCCGAGATTTTTTTCAGCCAGCGCAATGACCACCACGTACATCCATTCTCTCGCGTCGATGTCGTCGCCGTTGACCACGAGCAGATGGTCGAGACGTGCCAGCGGCAGGACCTTATCGCGAAGGCGGATCACTTCGTTGCCGCTCATGGTATAGATATCGCTCTTGCGGATGCGGACGACCTCGAGCACTGAACTCAGCGGCACGGCGAACGTATTGTCACGCACGGTCACCAGCAGTCCCTGTATGATCGCCAGGGTCAGCGGCAATTTGATCGTGAAGAGGCTGCCCTTGCCCATCTCCGATTCGATCTCGATGACGCCCTTCAATTTTTGTACATTCGTTTTCACGACATCCATCCCGACGCCGCGGCCCGAGACATTGGTGACCTTTGCCGCCGTGCTGAATCCCGGCGCAAAGACCAGATTCAGCGCGTCGTGCCTCGTCATCTCTTTTGCTTCGGCCTCTGTGATGACCCCCTTCTCGACCGCCTTCGCTTTCAGGAACTCGGGGTTCATGCCGTTGCCGTCGTCGCGAATGCTGATGACGATGATGTTGCCCTCGTTCTCGGCCTTCAGGGTGATCTTTCCTCTGCCATCCTTGCCCTTGGCTCTGCGCGCCTCCGGCTTTTCGACGCCGTGATCGGCTGCGTTGCGCACAAGGTGGACGAGCGGATCGTTGATCTCGTCGATGATGGATTTATCGAGTTCGGTCTCCTCGCCGATGATCTCCAGGTTGATGTCTTTGCCGGTCTCTTTTGCCAGGTCGCGCACAACGCGCGGAAATTTATTGAACACCTTGCCGATGGGCACCATGCGCGTCTTCATGATCGCCGTCTGGAGCTCGGTGGTGATGAAATCGATCTGCGAATTTGTTTCCTGCAGGTCCTTGGCGACAACGGTGCCTTCGTTATCCTGGGCGTATTGATTGGTGATCTGCGACAGGCGGTTGCGTCCGAGCACAAGTTCGCCGACCAGGTTCATAAGGTTATCGAGCCGCTGCACGTCCACACGGATGTTGTTATCCGCGGTTTTTTCTGTGGTGCGCACTGCGGCGGCCTTCTGCTTTTGGGGGCCCTGTTCCTGGTGCGCCGGCGGCAGCTCGTCTGCCGATTGTTGATCCTCTTGAGTCGAGGGATCGTCTGCCGACGCAGGGTCGTCCTTTTCCGCATCCTGCACTTCGGCAGGGGCCGAGGGCATTTGCTCGGCCAACAATGCCGCGATCTGCGCCGCAATCTCAGGCGGCAGGTCGTCCATGCTCTGTTCCGGCGCGGCGGGAGCACTATGCGTGCCGTCGCCCTCTGCGATCACGAGCAGCCTGGCAAGCGTATCGCCCATTTCGACCGGATCCATACTTCCGTTATCGAGCCGCGTGATCAACTCTTTCATAATGTCATAGGATGCAAAGATCACATCCATCAGCGGCGAGGTGATGTGCAATTCGCCTTTGCGGATCTTGTTCAACACGTCTTCGCACTTGTGGGTGATCTCCATCATCTGATCGAAGCCCAGAAACCCCGAGGTCCCCTTCACTGTATGGAACGCCCGGAACACGGTATTGATGAGTTCCTTATCGTCCGGCGATTGTTCGATCTGCAGCAGGTTCTGATCGAGCTTTTCCAGAATTTCTTTCGTCTCGACGAGAAAGCTGTCGAGAATTTCTTTCATATCGGGATCAAAGATGGGGTGTGGCATTATGATATAATGGTCTATGTTCGGAATTCGATGGGCCGCCGACGCCCCCGTACCGCCACGTGCATAGGGTGTACGACTGCGGAGCAATCAGCCGGCTGTTGTGTTATTTGGTCGAAGCAAACAGCGCGTCGATGTCGGCCTGCGATGAAAACGACGGCATTTCGGGTTCCGTCTTTCCGTTCACGATGTCATTCGCGAGGTCCTGGAGATCCGTCGATTTATTATAGACGGCATTCGCATCGAACGTAACGTCCGTCGGAAAATCGATCTTCCCGGCCGATGCATCGTCGAAGTTGGCTTTCCCGAAATCATCCAGGAGCGAACCGAGTCTGCCCTGCACCGATTCCATCAGATGATTCACCGCCGCGATCTGCTGCGAGGTGATGTCCTGCACTTGCAGCGACATCATGATGGAGGTCGTGTTCATCTCGATATTGTCGAGCTTTTCCTCGATCGATTTGTATGACGGCTCGAATGTTGCCGCCTCGCCGGTCTTCCGCATGTCTTCAACGGTCGACTTGATTTCGGTGATCTGGATGGCAATTTTGTCCACCAGATCCAGGATCTCCGTCGTCGCCAGTTCGGTCGCTTGCGTTACGCTGTTGAGTTTGAGCGACGCCGCCGGTATCTTCGAATTGCTTTCCTGGATGGAGACGTTGATGCTCTCCAGGAGAGGCACGATTTCCTGTAAAAAATCGAAGAGAGATTTTGCGATAGGCATCATCCGCTGTCCGAACGAGAAGAGGCCCTTCAGCTCATCCATCCGCGTCAAGACAGTAGAAAAATCTTTTTTGTCCATGGTACACGTCCTTATTTGATAGTAATGGATTTGATGATGGTATCGATCTTTTCCTTCAGCACCTGCGGTGTGAACGGTTTCACGACATAATTATTGACGCGGGCCGTCAGCGCTTCGACGATATCGTCCTTCACGCCGCGCGTCGTGACCATGAGGATGGGCAGGTGTTTGTATTTGTCGTCTGCGCGCACCGCCTTTGTGAATTCCAATCCCGTCATCACCGGCATGTTCCAGTCCGTAATGATGAAATCGATCCCCTCGATCTTCGCCAGCGCATCTTTTCCGTCCTCGGCCTCGATGACGTCCGTATAGCCTAATCCCTTGAGCGAATTATTCACGATGCGTCGCATCGTGGGTGAATCATCGACAACTAAAAATTTCATAACGCGGAACTCCTTTCACAAATGGAGAGAATGATCAATTTAAATACTTTGCCACTTCGTATTGGATCCTCTTGGGATCGAACGGTTTGTTCACGTATGAATTTGCTCCTAACGCCATCCCGCGGGAGACATCTTCCGGACTCGAGAGCGACGAGAGAATAATGATGGGGACTGTCTTGTACGCATCGAGTTCGCGCAGGCTTTTAATGAATTCAAAGCCGTCCACATTCGGCATGTTCAGGTCGGTGATAACGAGATCGACCTGCTGCCCCGCTAATTTTTCAAGCGCATCCATTCCGTCCTGCGCTATCGTCACGGTGTATCCCAGCATGGAAAGAGAAGTCGAGACAAATTTTCGAATTGTGGCAGAGTCGTCCGCCACGAGAATATGC
Organism: uncultured Ignavibacteriota bacterium; assembly: GCA_903884005.1. Lineage (GTDB taxonomy): Bacteria > Bacteroidota > Ignavibacteria > UBA10030 > UBA8401 > CAISDA01. The sequence goes on from CAISDA010000054.1 coordinate 83,564, forward strand.
TTTGCCATTCTTACTCCTTCTTGTACGCGATCGTTTTGGGGAAATGGATAACTTTAAATGCCTTTGAGATGCCATGGAGCGATTCGGCGTAGCCGATGAACAGCGTGCCGTCGCGCGTTAGACTATTGTAGAGATGCGAAACGACCTTGATCTTCGAATTCATGTCGAAATAGATGAGCACGTTCGCGCAGAAGACGATGTCGAAATTCATCATCTGCTTCATCTTCATATCGTCGTACAGATTCAGCTGATCGAAGCGGACGAGCGCGCGGACCTCGTCTGCGAGCGCGAACTCCCCTCCGTTCACCCGGAAATATTTTTTCATGATATCCGGCTGCATGTTGCGCACGGAATACTGGCGATAGATCCCCTTTTTTGCCGTTTCGAGCACATGCGGACTGATATCGGTGCCGACGATTTCAAGATCGAGGTTCGGATACCGATGCTTCCATTTTTCAAGATACATGATCGCGATCGTATGCGCTTCTTCACCGCTGGAGGAGGCCGCGCTCCAGATGCGGAGCTTCGTCCTGCCGGCGCCTTTCGACTTCACGAATGCCGGCACGAGTGTCTCGTCCATCACCGCCAATTGCGCCTCGTTGCGGAAGAAGAACGTCTCGTTGATCGTGATCGCCTCGTAGAGAAACCGGTATTCCTGCTGGCGCAGCGCGCCGAATTTGATGAGCGTCAGGTAATCGGTAAAATTGGTCATTTTGAGGTGCTGCATCCGTTTTGCGATGCGCCCTTCGAGAAGATATTTTTTGTTGTCCTGGTAATAGATGCCGCAGTGCTGATAGATGAATTCGCGGAACTGCGCAAATTCGTCGACCGTCATCTGTAAACCAGATTGGGTCATCGGCATAGGCGGCGACACGAGCGGCCGTGGAATCGGAGCGACAGTTTTTAATTGAAACATCAGTGGTCCTTCGTCGGATTCGAGAGAAAATATTTTTTTAATTTAACTCCGGTTGTGAACTGCCGGCGTTTTGGCGCCGCTGAAGCTGTGCGACGGCCATATCGCGAACCAGTTCATCCTCATCGTTGGCGAGCATAGCCAGCAATGTCGGGATACGAGGATCGTCTATCGTTTCCACAAGGTCGACTGCATGCATCTTGTTCCAGGGTTCGGTATCGTTCGCCATTTCCTGCAGATGGTCCATCGCGCGGTCGCCATCGACCTTAAAGAGATTGTCCAGCACGAAGCGGCGCATTTCCGGATCGGGATTGTACCATTGCCTGTCCACGAATTCCACAAGCCTGTCGAAATCGTCGTACGACACCGTCAGCAGCAGGTTATTATAGATCTTCGAATTGAATTGTGAGAGCGCGTTGTAGACAAGCTGGAGCACGACCAGCGGAGGATCCTCGTGTGTCGCAAGGCTGGTCAGCGCCACGGCGAAGGCCTTGTCCGGTTCCGCATAAAAATAATTCGAAAGCTGTTCGTCCAGGGCCGGAGAGGCTCCAAGGGCGGTGCCCAAAGCGGCCGAAACCGCATCGCCTCTGAACCACATCAACGATTCGACGGCCCAGGGATACGACACGCCGTGGTCTTCTTCCACGATGTGGATGAGGTTGTTTTCGAATCCTTCCGGGAAGGCAGGCAGCTCACCCGATTTCTTGATGAGCTCCACCAGCGACTGCAGCGCCATACGGCGAAGATTGGGTTCGTGCTGATGCGATGCGAATTGGATGAGTGTGGGGATGACGGCATCGTCACCGACGGCGCCGAGCGCCTCAAGAACGGCAAAGCGGATCAGCGGATCGTCATCGTAAAAATGGTGGAAGAGGAATTCAAGGGAATCCTTGCTCCCGATTTTGCCGAGCGATTCGATGATGACGTGACGGAGAATCTCGCGCCGCTCGTAGAGATCCTTTAATTTTTCGACGGCCTCGGGCACCTGACAGTTGCCGACCGCTTCGACGCCCGCGTAGGCGACATTATCGTCCTTGTTCTCCATCACCCGGAACAAGTGCAGCGCAACAGACGGATCCCGAATGAGGCCAAGCACGTCGATGGCAAATTTCTGCGTGTCGACGTCGTTCACATGGCAGTACGGCAGGAGACATTCCACAGCATCGACACCCATGAAGACGAGCAGTTCACCGGCGAGGTTTCGGACGACAGCCTGGCGGTGCGTGATCAAGGGAGCGATCGCGCCGGCGACCTGAGCGCTTTTCCAGCCCCGCAGCGTATTCGCAGCCGCATCCCGCACGCCGGGCGAACCATCCATCAGCATCTGGACGACGATGGGCACCGTCGTCAAATCGGGCTCGTTATATTGTAACTGCTCGATTGCCGCACGACGGACATCGGGATCTTCACTGGTAAGCTGCGTTGTGAGCACTGGTATCATCGGCATATGTAGTTGTTGTGTGATAAGGCGCATTGTTCAGACATGACAATGGGCCGCAAAAAAAATTCAACGACGCACCCGGCGCATGAAAAATGATGCACGAGTTAGTGTCAACTCGATATTATTTATCAATAATTGTGCCAAGCGGGCAAGAGCCAAATCACACCACAATTTACACACTTTACGACTTTACCAGTATGAATAGTGCCGTCGGGGAACCATAAAATCACCCGTATGGCTAATATCCATCACATCCTTGCATTGCGCACCATTCTTCCTGCCGCTCCGTTCTGACGCGGCTATATATTGATGTCGAGTTGTGTCGTGAACGTGTTGGGAAAATATCCGTCATTATAAAAATTATATCCTATCATCACACCGATATCCTTTGTAAAATTCCATGTCGCGCCAATGCTGAACGCCCCGAACGCGTGCACGCCGTCCTGATAATCCGCGGCGAGCACGAGGTTGTCCGAAAGTTCGGGAAAGGCCCGATCCCAACCCAGGATGACTCCGTACTGATTCGGCAGGCCGTCGAGATCGCGCAAAATATTTTCATTGCCCGAATAATACCCCCCGGTAAGGCGTCCGACCACCGGCAAAATTTTTGAGACGACAGCGTAGAAGATATTGTAATTGGTCACATCTTTTTTAAATCCGACACTGCCAATTCCCACAGCCGCGGCCGGAGAACCGCCGAAGAGCATATTTTCGGAAATGCCTGCTTTCATATTCACCGACCATGGAGAATCCTGCGGCTCCATGAGATCGAACCCCGCTTCCACATGCACGGGAAACGATTGGGGCAGCACGCCGATGGTCAGTCCGATGTCCGTGGGAAATGCGATGCCCCCGCTGGCGGGGCCTTTTTTGAATACTGAAAAATAGTTGTCTATCCCGAATCGGACGATTCCCGATGGCTGCACATCGGTTGACGGTATCCATACGATACCGGAACCGGTGGCGCGGCATTCACGCGCCGCCCAAAGCATGAGCACGGCAGCGCAGACAATCCTGAGCATCCTCTTCACCATCAAATCACGAACCACCACGATTCACCTCTTTCTGTATTTTTGTTGAATGCACAGTCCCGAACTGGGTATAAATTGAACGACTTAACATAAAATAAAAAAGGTCGAGAATCAACAACAGCGGCACGCAGGAGAAAAAGGGGAAAATATAATTTTTCTCCTTCCTTCTTTCTTCGTATCTTGATAATCTGAGCAGTATTCCCTTTCAGTAACGGCAAACATATGGCACTTTCAATCGGTATTATCGGGGCTGGCGACATGGGCATTGCAATCGCACATCTCGCCGCCCTCAACAAATGCACCGTCGCGCTCTATGACATCAACGACGAAGTGATCCGGCGGGCGCTCGAAGGGATACGCGTTTCGCTCGCCCACACGGTCAACGACACAACCTTCACGAAGGACGACCTGCAGCTGGCCCTCGAACGGATAAAAAAACGAACGCAGTTGGCCGATCTCGACACATGCGACATCATTATCGAGGCGGCAATGGAGGACCTGAGGGTCAAAAAAGACCTGTTCAAGAAACTCGACACCATTACGCATTACACCACGCGGCTTGTGACGACCACCTCCTCGCTGTCAATAACGGCCATAGCCTCCGCCACCAAAAAACCTGAACGCGTTGCCGGCATGCGCTTCTTCGAGCCTGTGCTCTCTCGCGACCTTATCGAAATCGTCACGGGCATCAACACGTCCGATGAAACGACGGACGCGCTTCGCGCTGCAGCCGGAAAGCTGGGCAAGCGGACGATCGTCTCGCGTGATACTCCGGGCTTCGTTGTCAACCGGATCCAGTCGCAATTTTTCGGCGAAGCGCTCCGGCTGCTCGAGAGCGGCGCCGCTTCGGCCGCAGCCATCGATCGTATTGTGCAGCTGCAGGGCGGATTCGAATCGGGCCCGTTCCGCCAGATCGACACGATGGGGGTCGATGTGCATTTCGAGGAATCATACTCGCTCTTTGAGCGCATGTTCACCGATCCGCGGTACCGGCCGCACGACATCGAGCGGCGGATGAGCGACGCGGGACACCGCGGGAAAAAAACTAAAAAGGGATTTTACAATTACTAACATGAAAAAAAAGAACACTGAGCATGCTCATGGCGCTCGATACGCCGCCGTTGCCGGCGATGAACAACTGATCCGGGAATTCCGCCCCCTGCTCGAGTCGAAAGGATTCGTGCTGCTGATGGCACACGATACGCATGCGATCAGGGCCGCAGGCGCGGCGCTCGCGGCGGGACTTGAATTGTCGATGTCCGATGGCAGCACAAAAAAGGACAGCCTGCTCCTGCTGGAGGAACATCTGCCCGCATCGGCCATGATCGTCTCTTCCTCCGTCACTGTCACTGCAGCCCGGCAAGCGTCGTGGATGCGGCATCCCGAACGGCTCATCGGATTGTGCGCGTTCCCCACACTGATGAACGGCCCGCTTGCCGAGTTCGCCATCCCTATCGGCACGGCTGCCTCCATCGTCCGGAGCGCGCACGCGTTGTTCGCGGAGCTTGGAATAGAAATGGTCACCGTGCAGGACCGCGTCGGAATGGTCCTCCCCGGCATTCTTGCTCAGATCATCAACGAGGCGTTCTTCGCTGTGCAGTATAATGTCGCAACGCCGGAGGATATCGACACGGCAATGAAAGCCGGTGCCGGATATCCGAAGGGCCCGGTTGAATGGGGAGAAACGATCGGCTTCCCGAACATCGTCCGGTTGCTGGATGCGATGCGCAGCGAAAGCGGCGAGGAACGGTACAGGGTCGCTCCGCTACTGAGAGAATTGTCGGTGAGCGGAACATTCTGGCATGCGAACATCGCATCAGAGGCGGCGGTGCAGGAAGTACTGCAGCTTGGCGACGCATTGCAGCCGGACGCCGATGCATCGGCGCACACGCAAGGACGGGAGAAAAAAATCAAACGAACCCGATGAAGTCCCCCTGCGGATGGCGGGGACAGGAAACATCGGGATCCGGCGCCAATACACGATCCGACAATCTCCCTGTTGTATTTCATGGGCAAAATCGCTACTATTTGTAGGAAGTTCACGCTCCGTGTCATAAAAGGTAATGTTTTTTTGCAGTCATGCTCCCCATACTCACAAAATCATCCGTCGGCGCTACGGCGCTGCATCGCGATTTCGAAAAACAGGCCGTGCCTCATATGGGCATTCTCTACAACTACGCCCTGCGAATGACCGGCAACGCCGATGATGCCGAGGATCTGCTTCAGGATACATTCATGAAGGCCTTTCGGTTCTGGGATAAGTTCGAGCAGGGTACAAATATGCGGGCATGGCTGTTCCGGATAATGAAGAACACGTACATTAACCTGTATCGGAAGGAAGTGAAAGAACCGGACAAGGTTGATTACGAGGACATACAAAATTTTTACAATACAATCCGTGCCGATTCCACCGATCCCAACGACCTGCAGCAAAAATTGTTCGGCCAGTTGTTGGACGATGAAATCTCCATCGCCTTGGAATCATTGCCTGAAGATTTTCGAACCGTGGTCATCCTCTGCGACATCGAGGGATTGACGTACGAAGAAATCGCCGAATTTGTTCAATGTCCCGTCGGCACTGTCCGGTCCAGGCTTCATCGCGGCAGAAAACTCCTTCACGGCGCGCTGTTCGAGTATGCGCAGCAACGGGGCTTCATCGACCGCGACTGATACACCTCGACTTGCGAGACGGCCCACAACGCTTTAATGCACCTTTCCATCACGACAAGGAATGCCTTCATCATGAAATCCGCACTCGCAGCAATTTGTTGTCTCCTCATTCTTTCATCTGCAGCATGCCAGAAGAAGACCGATCCATCCACACTGCAAAAAACATCGGGCGCCTCAGTGGCAGCCGGAGTCCCTCGCAATGTGTCGGCCGTCATCGCCGTCGAGAACAGAACAGAAAAAAAAGTGCCGTTGTTTTCATGGACGGATGAGAACGGAAAAAAAATAACGATCGATGAATTTGCGCAGGGCGGCGGCGTGCTCGTGAATTTCTGGGCAACGTGGTGCGGCCCGTGCAGGAAGGAAATACCCGACCTTGTGGCGCTCGATAGCGACTATCGTGCGAAGGGCGTGAAAATTATCGGCATCTCCCTCGACCGCGATGGGGATGCGATGGCGACGGTGTCTGAATTTGTAAGCGGTGCCGCGATCAAATATCCGATCGTCATAGACAATGGCGATCTTGAGAAGGCGTTCGGAGGCATACGGGGCATACCGACAACATTCTTCGTCGATAAGAACGGCATGATCACCAAGCGAATGATCGGCCTCCAGTCCAAAGCGGCATTCGCCCAGTCAATGGATGCAGTCAAACCGTAGCGTGACGAAGTGCTACCGTAATCGGAAATTGAACGTGACAATGCAGGATTGATCGGCGGACGACTGAGCGCTTTGGATCGCGTCGAATTTCCACGAACGCACTGCTTTGACCGCCGCGTTCTCGAGCCGGGTATCGCCTTTTTGCAGAGGCTGCGCGCTTTTCACAGTGCCGCTGGGCGTGACGATGAGTGTTAATTTTATTTGTGCAGCCGTGTTCACTCCAGGTGGATAGGCCGGCATTCCGCCGCTTTGCAGTCGTCGCGTTCCCGCCCCGCCCCATTGAATGCCATAGGAAATGCCGTCGCCGCTTCCGGCACCCGTGCCCATTCCGTTTCCGCCGCCTGAGCCGCCGCCGGTTCCTCCTCCCGACCCGCTGCCGATCCCATTGCCTGAGCCTGTACCGCTGCCCGTTCCAGAACCAGAGGTGCCGACATGAACGTCCTTCGCGCCGGAGGACGCAGACACGGCCGAAAAATTCCGCTCGTCGGCCGCCGCCTTTTTCGACGATGCAAAATTCGGGAGCGCATCCGGGTTCACCGCCCTGTTGGACGACGGCAGATTGATCGCATCCTCGGGAAATGCCGATGCGTGCCGCTGCGGAAGGCCGACATTGTCTTCCTCCGCCTGAACTGCACGACCGCGGACCGATGCCTCGAGTGCGCGCGGAGACACACCCATCGCTCCTCCTCCTCCTCCGCCGCCCCCGCCGCCCAATGACATTTCCACAAATTCAGGAACTGCCACCTGTGTGCGGAGATGAGTAAAAAAAAGCACGCCGATGAGCGCAGCGTGGAACATCATGGACGCCGCCCACCCCTGCCGTGACTCTGTCGTTACTCGCGCCATGTTACTTCGCTCCCTCGCCGGGATCGGTTGCGATCAAAAATCGCTGGCCGCCGACTCCTTTGGCAATGTCGATGATCTCCACCGCCTGCTGCAGGCTGACGTTCTTGTCTGCGCGGACGACAATGATCTGATTCCTGTCATTGTCGATGACCGGTATCAATTTTTGTGCGAGCGTCGATTTCGTGACTTCCTCGAGATTGAAAAAGAGGTGTCCCGTTTCTGTGAGCGTGAGCACTGTCTGCTTGTCGTTCACAATTTCGCCCGTCTGCGTCTTCGGCACCTGCACCTTCACACCGGTGGACAGCATGAACGATGATGACAGCAGGAAAAAAATCAGCAGTTGCAAGACAATATCTGCAAACGATGCATAGTTGAACGCGGGATTGACCGCAAATCGTCGTTGGAGTTTCATAGTCAATCTTTTTTCGGTTCGAAAAATTCAGTGTCGTCCGCAAACAAGCGATGCTGCGGTTCCGGAGGAATTGTACCCTTCCGCACGTCGGGCGTGTGGTTGCCGTTGTGCTGCACGAGGTCGATGAATTCTTCCGACTTCGTTTCGAATTCAAACACGAATTTGGTGACCCGCTGCACGAAATGATTATAGAACCCGAGCGCCGGAACACCGACCGAGAGGCCGAAGGCCGTGGCAAGCATCGCTTCCCAGATGCCTCCGGCCAGCATCGTCGGATTGACGTTGCCGCCGGCATTCTGTATGACCTGGAATGCCCGGATCATGCCGGTGACCGTCCCTAAAAATCCCAACATCGGCGCGACGCCTGCGATATTGCCCAACATGCCCAGGCCCTTTTCAAGCTTGAATAATTCCGTTTTCCCGGCGGCTTCAACGGCCTTGCGCACTGCGGCGTTCCCTTCACTGTAATGCAGCAATCCCGCCGAAAAAATGGCGGCGACCGGCGCCTTGTGTTCCGAACAGGCGTTCATTGCGCCGGGCACGTCGTTGTGCGCAAGCGATGCCCGGATGCGCGTCAGCAGCCGGTTCGAATCGATATCCGGTTTATGCAGTACAATAAATTTTTCAATGATGATGGCAACGCCGGCCACAGAACACAGGAGGATCGGCCACATCACGATGCCGCCGACAAAGAACAAATCGATAAACTTCATTGCGTATCCTTTCAAAGTTACTTCACTTGTATTATGTTATATTTCGTTTCAAGCATCGGCGCCAATTCTTCGGCGCGTGCGAGCGCTGCGTCACGCGAGGCATAGCGGCCGATGCACACACGGTAGATCCGTCCGCTTTGTGACACAAATGCCTGTATCCCGGCGCCGGTAAATTGGCGAGCCTGTGCAAGAGCTTTCGCCTCGTCCGCCCACGATGAAATCTGCACGGAATATTTTCCATCGCCCACTGCCCGGCCTGCAGAGGTATCCGGATGCGCTTTCGGTCCGGAAATTGTCGCCGCGGCCTGCCGTGCCGGATTTTTTTTCACCGAATCCTGCACTGCAGTCCGTTTCTGTGCGGACGTTCGGGTCCCCTCAGATTTTAACGCGGGTGCAGTTGCCGCAGTGTGTGTTTTCTCGGGCTTCACTTGTGCCGCAGTGTTTTTTGCCTCGGGCTTCCGTTGCGCGGCAGCCGGAGGCACTCGCTCTGGTTTCACCGGAGCCTTCGTTTGTGGTGTCACGGCGCGCGAAATCTGTTTGGACTCGACAACCGCACCGGAACGCCGCGGCGTGTATCCGGGCACCTCAACATAGGTCATATTCTTTTTTTCAGCGTCTGCAAGTTTCTTTTTTTCGGCAGCCTGTTGCGCTTCCGCAATGTCTCCTTTTTTCTTTTCCTCCGCCTTCCTGGCTGCTGCAACTGCGTCGGCATTTTTTTTCTCCTCAGCTTTTTTCTTCGCTTCGGCCTCGTCGGTCTTTTTCTTTTCATCCGCCTGCGACTTCGCTGCAATTGCCCCGGCCTTGTTCTTTTCTTCCGCCTGCGACTTCGCTGCAATTGCCCCGGCCTTGTTCTTTTCTTCCGCCTGTGTCGTTACGGCGGCGGCATGCTGCGTTCCATCGCCCGATGAACCCTGGTTTGTGCCCGAAGCCTGCTGCGCACTGTCGATCGCGAATTGCGCCGTCATGGCCGAGTCGGACAATATCTGCCCCTCGGTCTCGGCCGGTATGGCGACCACCACCGACTGCGTCTTTTGTACTCCCCACAGATGGATGATACCGGACTTGTTCAAAATGAAACCGGCCAGTACCAGGGCAAGGAGCCCGCCTGTTACGAACGGTATCGTTTTCCCTACTCTGCCCTGAGGCTCTTCGGGTGTCAATTCCATGGACGGTGGAATGGACTCCGGCAGAGTCTCTTCCAGTTCGTCGTCTTTTAAATTTAAGTTCGGCATAATGCGTTATCCCCTTTTCACTGCAGTTACCACACATGTCCGATACCGAATGACACGAACACCTGACGCTCGCGGTACCCGTTCCAAATATAGTAATTTTGATTCGATGCATTTTGAATTTCAGCCGACAGGCGTAGATTTCCGGCAATGGCATATTCGCCTTTTGCGCTTATAACACAATACCCTGCATTCGCATTCGATTGCGTACCATCCACGTAGCGCTTGCCGACGTATTCGACCGTCGCCTCTGCGCTCATGGCAGCCAGGAAAGAATGACGATAGACGAGACCCGCGCTGATACCCGGCACATACGGCAGCATCGATGAGGAATCTTTCTGCGTTGCCGAAGTGAACACGATGAACCCCGTCACGGTATTAACGGGAGTGACGGTCGCGCTTGCACGCACTTCCGTTTTCAGCACGCGCACATCAGAGAGGTATGTCGCGTTCCACACATGCGTCTGCGGCACTTCGGCAAACGACAGATACTCGTTGACGTGCTTGTATTCGACGTTCACGGAAAATGCGGCATCGTCCAACGGAACGCAGCTGAAGCCTGCGTACAGTTCCATCGGCGCATCCGACGGCCGCAACTGCACGGCATTCAGAATGTATTTGTTTTCCTTCACGATCGTCCTGAGAGACATGCGCGTCACAGCCGGTTCAAATCCCGCGCGGAGCGTCAGCCAGGATGCCGCGTAGTAGCGGGCGCCGGCGCGCGGATAGAGGCGGAACGACATCGGCGTGTCGTTTCCCCGGTACATCGATGCCGAGGCGCCGAACGACAACTGCACGTTTGGTGCCGCCATCAATGAGGCGTCGCCCGTCAGTGCGAGCCAGTGCATCGTCCCGGCATCGAATCGCGGCATGGATTCATTCGACATCCGGTAGTCGACGGATGCGCGCACGGGCAGTGTTTCGTATGTTCCCGATGCCGCCGTGGTGAATGCAAATTCATTTTCAAGCGCAGTCGCACTGTCGCCCAGCGATGTCCGCGTCCACGAGAGCCCTGTGGAATAATCGATCGGTGAAAACGACGGGTGGTTCCATGCATAGCGGGAATCGAATCCGATGGTGAAATCGAGATCGTTCTGCGTCCGCTCTTGTGCGGGAGTGGACGAACCAAACGCGCGGTAGAGATCGCCTCCCACACCGAGTTGTGATTTCCATCTGCTCTCCGAGAGGAAGTCGTTCGTAGCGGGCAGTGTGTACGATCCGGCTATCCCAAATCCGGCCGATTGCCATTGCGTATTTGTTATATCGCCGTCGCTTGAGGCGTATTGTGCGTTGACTGCCACGCTTCCATCGGAAAAACTTTTTCCGAACCAGGCACCGAGCGAGGGTGTGATATAGTTGCCGAATGTCCCGTACACTTTTCCGTTCAGCCCGAGCTGTTCCCTGCTCCGCAGTGGCAGTTTCGACGCAGTGCGCGCGATGTCGGATTGTTTTGCGCCGGGAGCGGGAAGCGGAGGAACATAGGACTGTGCATCCCCCGCGTCGCTTTTGACCGCTTCGGGCAGTTCGATTGTTTCCTGGCCCGTGATGACGAATTCCGGATTTTCAATTTTCGGCAGCGGCGCCTTCGTTTCGCCAGGCACGGCAGGAGCGACCTTCACGTCGCGCTGCGCCGGTTCTTTTTTTTCCTGGGCGTAGACGGGACACACCGCGGCAGCCGCGAGGATGCCGATGACGAACCACCGATGCCATATTCTTGGATTCACGATACGTTTCACTTCCGCACTGGCCATGTTCATAACCGGTCTAACCTTTTTAATCGTTCCCGGGCCGACGACGCCAGTTCAGGAACGAACGATTGCTGCGCGACGTATTGGTAGGCGTCTTTCGCTTTCTGCACCTGCTGTGTTTTTTCGTAGCACTCGGCCAGGCCGAAGTACGCCTTGGCGATCCACAGGCTTGCGGCCGGAAACACATATTTCACGCGCATGTAGGCGATGATCGCCTCGCGGTCGTTGCCGGTGCCCTGCAGGGCGAGCCCGATGCCATACTGCGCTTCGGCGGCCAGTTCGTCGTTGCGGGCGCTCACCACGGCGCGGAACAATCCGGTCGCGCGTTCAAGCCGTCCCGCCTTCTGTTCTTCCCATCCAAGCGCGAGCCTGCTCCTGTCTGCGGCGGCGGTGTTCGGATATCGCGCGATCGCCGACTCCCACTGTTTCGCTGCGGCCGCCTGCTGGCCGGAGGTTTTCGATGCGAGCGCCTGCTGATAGGCGCCTTCCGGCGATTCGTCCGACTTCGGATATTTTTCCTGCAGCGACGTGAATGCGCCGATCGCAGCATCGTACCGCTGCTCCTGCATTGCAAGTGCGCCGGTTTCGAACAGCGCGCCGCTGGCAACGGACGACGACGGATACTTCGTCACAACGATCTGGTATTCTGCCGCTGCTGCCGCAGCGTTCTTCTGCGCTGCATACGCTTTGCCAAGCCAGTAGTGTGCAGCCGGCAATGAGGCGCTGCGGGGATACTGTGCGATGAGTCCGCGGTAGGCGTCGGCCGCCCGGTCGAATTTTTTGTCGCCGTACAACAGCTCTCCTTTTTTCAGCAGGAGGTCATCGGCGGCGCGCGAGCCGGGATTCGCGGCCACATAGTCGTCTATCGCGTGCGCCGCTTCGTCTGTTTTTCCCTGCAGCGAATAACAATATTGTATGCCGTTAATGGCGTCTGCGGCGGCGGACGATGATGGAAATTTTTCGGTGACCGCGCGGTATGCTGTGATGGCTTCGGGATATCGTTCCATGTTGTAATACGCATCGCCGATCGAATAATACGACCGGGGAACAAATTCGCTCGAGGCGTACACCGAGATGAGCGTCTTGAATTCGGCGATGGCGCGTTCATATTTTTTTTGCTGAAAGAAGATCAGCCCGATGCCGTACTGCGCATCGTCCGCAAATGCCGATTTCGGGTACCGGTGGATCAGGTCTTCGAATGCCGCCACGCCTTCCTTTTCGCTGCCTGTGCGGTAGAGCGACTGGGCAAGCTGATAGTATGCATAATCGATGCTCGCGTTCGCCGCATTTTCTCTGATGGCCGAGCGGTATGCGGCGGCGGCTTTTGAAAATTCCTTGCCTGCGTACAGCGCATCGCCGAGGCGAAGCTCGCTGTCGAAGATGAAGCGGTCGGACAAGCGTTCCTTGATGATCTTCTCGAACATCGATGCGGCAAGAACATGCTTTCCCGTTTTGAGTTGAGTCCATGCCAAGCCGTAGCGTGCATCCTCTATCTTTTCATGCGCGGAAAATTTCCGGACGAACTGGCTGTAGAAGCGCTCGGCGTCGCTCAACTTGCCCGCCTGAAACGAACCTTCGGCAGCCCAGAATATTCCTTCGGCCGCCTTCGGGTGAGACGGCTGCTGCTGCACGAAGCGTTCAAAGATTTTCGCCGATTCGGCATATTTTTTCAGCTTGAACAACGCCCATCCCTGCTGGAAGAGGACGTCGCCCTTGAGCGTATCGTTGCCAGCGGCGCTGTGAACCGCCGATTGAAAGGCATCGGCAGCCGCGTCGAATTTTTTCTCCGCCAGCAGCGTTTCGCCGATCATCCTGCGCGCATCCGGAGCGGCGTCGCCGTTAGGAAAGGCCGTCACTGTCTTTTCGAACAGCGCGCGCGCCTGCTCCATGCGCTTCGCCGCGAAATGGATCATGCCCGCTTCATAGAGTCCGTTGTCGGCATCATCGCCGCCCGACGCGGCAGTCTGCATGTACGCATCGAGAGCGTCGGCCGTCTTGCCGTCGAGCTGAAGCGCGCGGGCCCGCCTGAAGAGCGAACGCTTTGCGACGTCATCGGAGCCGAGCGCGAGTTCGGCGAAGAGTTCCGCAGCCCGGGCATAGTCGTGCGTCTTCAGGAATGTCCATGCGTATGAATACCGCACCTCCCTGTAGAGGGGATGCGCGGAATGGTTGGCCTGAAAATTTTCGTACAACGACCGGGCACCCGCATACTCGCCCTTCCCGAACAGCGCTTCGGCCATCAGGAATTCGCCCCGGATCCTGTCTGCCGAGTCGGCGAGCGTTGCCCGTACAGTTGTGAGGTGCGCGATGCAGGCGTCGTATTTCCCGTCCTGGAACAGGCACTCGCCGATGCGCAATGCCGAAGCGGACTCGAGCCCCGTCTCCGCTGCCGGGTCCTTCACCTTTTTATAAAACGAGATCGCCAGCGTAAAATCTTTTTTCTGCTCGGCGGCCCAGCCCAGAGAATACACCGCATATTCGGCAAGGCGATTGTTGGGGTAGCGTTCGGTGCTCGTGTGGTAGTAGTGCGATGCCCGCACAGGGTCGTTCATCTTCAGATACGATTCGCCGATCCAGTACGCCGCCTCGCCCGCCGTCATTGCCGTGCTGTCCTGCTCCGCAGCGGCAGCGTAGGCGGCGATCGCCGCCGGGTATGCTCCCAACCGGTAGTGCGCCTCGCCAAGCCGCATCGACGCCTCGGTGCGAAGCGCGTGGCGCGGATGGTCCCGAAGAAATTTTTGATACAACGGGATCGCACCCGCATAGTGCTCCAGACGGCAGAGACATTCGGCTGAAAGGAACAGCGCATCGGCCTGCTTCAGGCTCACCGGGTACTCGTCCTGAAATTTCTGGAGCTGCTCGAAGGACAATTGATACAGCTTATCCTGGAACAATCCATAGGCGAATGTGTAATCGTGTTCTTCCCGGAGATCGGATGACGAGGATTGAGCGGCACATTGATTGACAGGACTGCAGATCAGAACCGCGACGGTACTCATGCTCAGAATGAAGCTTCTCAGACTTGATGTCACTATTCGTACTCTCATGCAAATAAGATTGATAAAACCGCACGCAACATTATTGTAATGTACCATTTACCGGAAGGTGAATCAAGGTACGTGTGCAAACTGCCGCCGCCTGGAGCTGTTGAGGAAAAACAGAGGGGTGTCCGCAAAGCACGTGCTGCAATACTTTGGAACACCCCCACATTGATGTCACGAATTATAGATCTTATTTGCGCGCACGCATGCCAAGAGCCCGGTCCATCATCATCAGCGACACGGGAGCGTCGCCGACCATCTTCAACTGCTCAAGGATGTCCATTGCGTTCTTTTCTTCTTCCACCTGTTCGGTGATAAACCATTGCAGCATGAACTGCGTCGGATAATCGGCTTCCTTCACTGCAACTTCGTACAGCTTCGTGATGCTTGCCGTGATCTTTTTTTCATGTTCCAGCACCGCGGTGAAGATCTCGAGCGGCTTGCCGAATTCGACCGGCGGCTGTTCAAGAGCCTGGAGCACGACCTTGCCGCCCCGGCTGGTGACGTAATTGAACAGCTTGATCGCGTGCTCACCTTCTTCACCGTTCTGCACGCGCAGCCACTTCGCAAATCCGCCGAGGTTGATGGAATCGCAATAGGCGGACATCGAGAGATAGAGATAGGATGAATAAAATTCGTGATGGATCTGTGTGTTGATGGCGTCCTGTACAGTTTGTGATAACATGGTGTTAATCCCCTATGATAAGTGAACAGCGCAGATGACTCTGAGTTCTTTCCTTGATGAACTGGCATTCGCGCCGATGCGCGCATCAGGCTCCGAGCATCGCCTTGGCGCGGCCGAGCACATTTTTCACGGTGAAGCCAAAGTGTTCATAGAGCGTTTCGTACGGTGCGGACAGGCCGAACGTTGTCATGCAGATGACCTCGCCGGCATCGCCGACATATTTGCTCCACCCCATCGCAACGCCCGCTTCAACGGCGATTCGTTTTTTCACGGACGCCGGAAACACCGATTCGCGATAGGCTGTCGACTGGAGTTCGAACAACTCCCACGACGGCATGCTCACCAGGCGAACGGAAGCGCCTTCCTGCTTCAGCGCCTCGTACGCGCCGAGCGCATATTGCAATTCCGAGCCGGTCCCGATGAGGATGAGTTCGGGTGTTGGCGACGTCTCTCCGAGCACGTACGCGCCGCGCACGCTCTGCTCGGCCGGAGCATAGACCGTCCTGTCGATGAAGGGCAGTTTCTGCCGTGTCAGCGCGAGCACAACGGGGCCCGTGCGGTGCTCGATCGCCGTTTTCCACGCCTCGGCTGTTTCGGAGGAGTCGGCGGGACGGAGCACCGTAATATTTGGGATGGTGCGCAGCGCTGCCAATTGTTCCACAGGCTGATGCGTGGGACCGTCTTCGCCCAAGCCGATACTGTCGTGCGTAAACACATAGATCGGCCGGATGCCCATGAGCGCCGCCATGCGAATGGCCGGGCGCATATATTCGGAAAAGATCATGAATGTGCCGCCGTACGGAATCATGCCGTCTGTAAGGGCGATGCCGTTCATGATGGAGCCCATGCCGTGTTCGCGCACGCCATAACGGACATAGCGGCCGCCGAACGATCCCGGCTGGAAGTCCACATAGCTTTTCACGCGCGTATTATTGGACGGCGTCAGGTCCGCCGAACCGCCGATCATCGACGGCAGGTGCGGGGCAATGGCCTCGAGCACTTTACCCGAGGCTTCGCGCGTCGCGAGCGTCCCGTTCTCTGCCGTAAATTTCGGGAGGGCGCTCTTCCATGCATCGCCTAAATGTCCGCGCTGAATATTCTGGAGCTCAACGGCAAGCTCGGGAAACTGAGCCTCGTAGGCTGCAAATAATTTTTTCCATTCGGCTTCGAGCGTGCTGCCGGTGCCGACAGCCGTGCGGAAGTGCGCCAGGGCTTCATCGGGAATGTAAAAAAAAATTTCCGGATCCCATCCGTACGCCTTCTTGGTCAGGGCAATTTCGTCCGCGCCGAGGGGCGAGCCATGCGACTCGGAGGTGTCCTGCTTGTTGGGGCTTCCGAACCCGATGTGCGTCCGAACGCAGATAATGGACGGCTTGTCTGCGACCGCGCGTGCGCGCGTGATCGCTTCGTCGATGGCCGTCGTGTCGTTGCCATCGGCAACGATCTGGACATGCCAGCCGTAGGCTTCGAACCGTTTTGCCGAATCGTCGCCGAACGAAATGTTCGTCTTCCCGTCGATGCTGATGCCGTTGTCGTCATACAAATAGACCAGGTTCCCCAATTGAAGATGGCCGGCGAGAGAGGCGGCTTCATGCGACACGCCTTCCATCAGGTCGCCGTCGCTCACAATGGCATATACCGTATAATCGATCACGGGAAAGCCGGGCTTGTTGTAGCGTGCGGCAAGATATTTTTGGGCCATTGCCATGCCGACGCCGTTGGCGAAACCCTGTCCGAGCGGCCCGGTTGTCGTTTCGATCCCGCCGCTCAGCCCGTGTTCGGGATGGCCCGGAGTTTTACTTTCGAATTGGCGGAACTTCTTCAGATCGTCGAGCGATAGGTCATAGCCGGTGAGATGCAGCAGGGAGTAGAGCAGCATCGATCCGTGGCCCGCAGACAGAACGAAGCGGTCGCGGTTCTTCCATTGCGGCTGGTGCGGATTGAACCGCAGATGACGCATCCACAATACATACGCCATCGGCGCAGCGCCCATCGGCATGCCGGGATGGCCCGATTTGGCCTTCTGGACTCCATCCATGGCAAGTGTTCGTATCGTCGTGATGCACAGCGTGTCGAGAGCGGGGTTCAATTCAATGGTGGACAAGGAGCATACTCCGTAATGTTATAATAGTCGGAATCGCCGGACCCGATTGTCCGGCACAATTGCACAAAGATAAGAATTTCTCGGTTGAGATGAAAGATTGGGCCGGAGGTTTATATCGTTTCGCATTCCTGTTCCTGTATCCATCCGATCTTTCCGTCGGCCAAACGGATTTTCTTCCATCCGTTCACGCCGTCGAGCACCTGCACTTTCACACCGGTATGGAGAACGAATGCATCGCCCCCCTTTTTGTCCGGGGCAGACTTGATGTTGGAGACATCGCTCATGACAATGGCGTAGACGGTTGTGGAGGCCCGGTACGAATTGATCCCATAGCATACAGCCGAGAACGCAAACCACGCTGCGGTGACAATGCCGAAGAGCAGCGCGGCGCGGCGCGCCCGGAATGTGCGCGCAAACAGGAGATACCCGAACGAAGCCAGCGTCGCCAGGAACGAACAATAGATGAGCCACAGCTGCACTGACGGAGAAAAGAACAGCAAGAGGCTGTCCGCCCACCGGTAGATGAACAGCTGAGGCACCGGATCGATCTTGTCGACAACCCGAAGGTTCGCATATTGCAGATTGAACACGACATCGTCGTCATTCGGCATGAGGGAGTGCGCGCGTTCGAAGGCGAGAATAGCGGGGGCGAGCCTGCCGCTTTTGAAATAGGCATTTCCGAGATTGAACTGCAGCTCTCCGCTTTCAAGGCCGCCCTTGAGGACCGCTTCGTACGACGCGATCGCTTCGGGGTAGCGCTGCTGAAGGTACAATGTATTGCCTTCATCAAACAGCGTCCGGGCATCCTGTGCCGATGCCGCACTGCCTGCACAGAGCCACACGCATACTGCTGTCAATAATATTTTCATAGTGGTCATGAGGCCTTACCGTTGATTCAGGCGGTGTTCGATCTCGACAATGATCGAGCTTGCGCTGTCGTACATTTTTTGTTTCTCGACCTGCTGTGAGCTGGCCGGCGCATAGCGCGCAAATTCGCAATTCTCCAGACAGTCTTTGATGCGAGCCACCAGGACGGCATCCAAATGTTTTTCTGTGAGCGTCTCGGTCACCGTGTCTATCGACAAGGCGGAGCGGTCGATGCTTAACTTGTCCGCCACGTATGTCCACAGCGCGCGCGAGATCTCGGTATAGAACTCGTCGGCATTCGCCCCGGCGAGCAAGCTCTTGGCTTGCTTCAGCCGTTTTCCGGCGATCTTCATCGCGCGGCGCGAGCGGAACGAGACGATATCGGCGGATTCTTTGAGCGACTTGCGGCGATAGATAACGAGCCCGATGAACGCGCCGAAGGGCACGAGGAAGAGCGCCAGGGCGGCATCCGTTGAAAGAGCCTGCTCGGTGCGCCGCCGGAATACGCGCGACGATGACTTGATGAACCGAATATCCTGGTTCAAAATTTTCACATCCTCTTTCGACAACCCGGAAGCGGCGGAGGGCGCTTCGGCGCTGCCTTTTTCGACCTCGAGCGTGATCTCATCCGTTTTCGCGGTCACATACTGATTCCTGCCGACGTCGTAATAGGAAAATTCGAGGGGCGGAATTTTTTTCTCTCCCGGATAGCGCGGCACGATGAGCCACTCGAACGTCTTGCTGCCGCTGATGGCACCACCGTTGCGGTCGATCGTTTCGTTCACTTTCGGGTCGTACTTTTCGAAATCGGCCGGCAGTTTGATCTCTGGAGCCTCAAGGATTTTAATGTTGCCCGTGCCGGTGATTGTGGCTTTCAGCGAAAGCGGTTCATTCGTCTTGATCGTGTGTTTGGCGACCGCAGCCGAGAGCGAAAATTTTCCGACGGCTCCCTTGAACGATGATGGCACATTTGTTTTCGGCAGCGGCAGCACGGTAATTTTTATCGGGTCGCTCTTGATGGCAACATTCTGTGTCCTGGCATTTCCCATGAACGGATCGTTGAAAAAATCGTCGAAGACGTCGTTCGACCGCCGTTTATTCTGGACCTGGATCTGGCAGGTCAATTCGAGCGGATTGATCTCCAGCGTGCCGGACTGCGTCGGGAAGAGTGCGGATTTTTTCAGGACGCCGACGCGGTACTGTTTGCCGTTGATTGTCTCGTTCGTCAATTGGACCTGCGGGGGCGTTTGAAGATCCTCGCCCCAGAATCCCGTCATCGTCGGCAGCTTGTTGATGGCATAATTGATGATGTTGACGCGTGTATAGATCTTGTATGTGACGGTGATCTGTTCGCCCAAAACGATCTTCGTCCGGTCGATGTTCGCGCGCAGGAAGAGATTGTCGCCGATCTTCACATCCGCATCGGCCGCCGCCTGTGCGCCCTGTTTCGGCGCGGCGGTCCCCTTGACTACGGTGAGTTCGATGGGCTGCGTGTGCAGGGTTTTTCCGTTCACGTCAATTGAGGCCGGGCCGATGGTGAACTTCCCCGCTTCCCGCGGCTGCATCACATAGCTGTACGACACCGTCGACGAGACGTTGCCATTGACGATCTGCATGCTCGTCGATTGATTCGGGCCGGAGAGCGTCATAAATTTGCCGAGGTCGGGGAGTTTTAAATTTTTTCCTCCCCCGGTGCCGCTGCCGGTCATCGTAAATTCGAGCGTGAAGTGGTCGCCGGTCGATACCGGATTCCGGTCGACCGCCGCGGTAAATGTTTGCGACACTGCCTGGCCCACGACAACAAAGAGCATGAAGCACATCGACACAATACGGTGAGCCGGCAGGCCCGCGGCAAATGCCCGAGTTGTTGAGGAAGATCGAGGCGTGCAGATGTCCGGCCGGAGTTGTCCGACATACCCTGCTGAATCAATCGGGCCAAGCGCCGCTCCCTCCATATTTTCCACGTTACACGTTTTCATTCCACTTTCATTTGAACCATCATGCATGGAGCAACTTTTCACCATGCTAAAAAAAATATATTTACTCAGTGTGCACAAAAGCCATTGCCATCCAGAGACTGATAAAGTTACGTAAGTTATAAATGAACGACCTTACCAGTCTTTTTCAACATTGGTACGCACAGGCACTTTTTTGCGCAATTTTTTCTGTGTGTTTTTTTCTTCATTCCTCAGCGCTTCAAGGATCCGTTGTTCCTCTTCCTTGGACATTCGCCGTTCCTGCTGCTGCGGCTGCTGCTTCTGATCCTGTTTTTGCTGCTGCTTCTGATTCTGATCCTGCTTCTGCTTGTCCTTGTCGTCCTTCTTCTTGTCGTCTTTCTTTTTATCGTCCTTCTTGTCTTTTTGTTTCTGCTGCTGTTGTTTCAGCATCTCCTGCGCGTAGGCGAGGTTGTATTTTGTATCCTCGTCGCCCGCATTCAATTTCAGCGAATTTTTATAGGCATTGATGCCCTCGGCATATTGTTTCGACTCGACGTACGCATTGCCGATATTGTGGTGCGCCTGCGCCTGGATCTTCTTGTCCGATGTTATTTCCAGTGTCTGTTTGAAACTCTGTATCGCTTCGTCGTAGCGCTTCTGCTTGACCAACGCGTCGCCAAGATTGAACAGGGAATGCATCGACTCTTTTTCCTTCTCGAGTGCTTTGCGATATTCCGCTTCGGCGTCGGAATATTTTTTTTCCTTGTACAACGAATTGCCCTCGTTTACGAGCGAACGGACCGACTGAGCCGGCGACACGGCCCACACGGCGCACACACTCAGCAGTATAATACCAGCACGTACTTTCACACTCATGGCGTCATTCTCGTTTTCATTATCGCAGCCGCTTGAACGGATTGAATTTTTCAAGCCATGGCAATTTTTTATCCGTCATCATCACATCGGCAGCCAGGGCGATGATTCCCAACAGCAAAAAATACTGAAACTTGTCTTCAAAATCCGTAAACCGTTTTGTGCCGAACTCGCGCTTCTGCAGCACATTGATGTTCTTGTAGATCTCGTCCAGTTCGTCCTGTGAATTCGTTGCGCGGTAATATTGTCCTCCGCCCATGCCGGCGATCTTCTGGAGGGCCGCTTCATCGAGTTTGGTCATCACGGGATTTCCCGACTTGTCGCGTTTAAAATCCAGCATGCGCCCCGCGGCATCGTACACGGGGATCATGGCGCCGTCCGGCGACCCCATTCCGATCGTGTAAAGCAGCACGCCTTTTTTTGCGGCGTCTTCCGATTGGGCGACGGCATCTCCTTCGTTATTCTCCCCGTCCGTAATGATGACGAGCACTTTCGCCGTCGGGTCGTCGAAATTGAACGATCGCAGCGCCTGTTGTACGGACGCGCCGATGGCGGTGCCCGGATCGGGAACAGACTCGCAGTCGACCGCATCGAGGAACAAATTGGCGGCGCTGTAATCGGTCGTCAGCGGAAATTGCGTATATGCCTGTCCCGAAAAAATAATGAGACCGATCCGGTCACCGGCAAGCCGCCCGATGAGGTTGCGGATCTCGTACTTCGCCTTTTCCAATCGGTTCGGCTTCACATCTTCGGCCTTCATAGAGAGGGACACATCGAGCGCGATGAAAATGTCGACTCCCTCCTGCTTCACCTCTTCCATGCGCGTGCCGACCTGAGGATTGGCGACCGCAAGGATGAGCGATGCGGCGGCGACGAGCAGCAGCGAAAATTTTACGGCGCGCTTGAGCGGGCTTGCCGACGCGGCCAGGGCCTGCATCATCGCCGCAGAGGCGAACAGCCGCACGGCAGCCTTTCGCCTGTTCTCGGCATACCAATAGAACACCGCCAGGAGCGGCAGCAGCAGCAATAAATACAAATATCCGGGATGTGCAAATCTGAACATACAGTAGTCTGTTACGGCAGCTTGCGCAGCCATGTGTGAGAAACGCCGATCTCGATCAGCAGGAGCACGAAGGCGAGCATGGCAAAGTTATAAAACAGCTCCCTGTAATGGCGGTACGAACGGACTTCGACACGCGTTTTTTCCAGCTGGTCGATCTCTTTATAAATGCTTTTCAATTTTTTATTGTCCGTAGCGCGGAAATATTTTCCATCGGTCATCTGCGCTATTGCCGACAGCATTTTTTCATCCAGGTCCACCGGAATGTTCTGATAGCGGATGCCGAGCGGCGTCTGCATCGGATACGGCGCTTCGCCGACCGAACCGACGCCGACGGTATAGACGCGGATGCCGTTCGACTGCGCGATTTGTCCGGCGGTGATCGGATCGATCTCGCCGCGGTTATTGACACCGTCGGTCAGCAGGATGATCACTTTACTTTTCGCCTTGCTGTCCTTGAGGCGGCTTACGCCGTTAGCCAGGCCGAGGCCGATCGCCGTTCCGTCCTCGATCATGCCGCTGTGCACATCCTTGATCAGATTCTTGAGCACCGGATAATCGACCGTCAGCGGACACTGCGTAAAACTTTCGCCCGAAAAAATCACAAGCCCGATCCTGTCGTTCGTCCTGCCGGAAATAAAATCCTGCGCCACGGCTTTAGCTGCTTCGATGCGGTTCGGCTGAAAATCTTCGGCAAGCATGCTGCCCGAGATGTCGATCGCGAGCACGATATCGATGCCTTCCGAAAACACATTCTCCCCGCTGCGTGTCGATTGGGGGCGAGCCAGCGCGATGATGAGCAGCGAGAGCCCCATCATGCGCAGCACGAACGGAAGATGCCTGAATTTTTCCTTGCGTGTTTTCTTCACCTCGGCAAAAGGCAGCAGGGTCGAGAATTGGACACCGCTTTCGCGCGACGCCTGCTTGTAATAGTACCAGACACAGAGCGCGGGAACCGCCGCAAGCAGAAACAGCACCCACTGATTGGCAAAGGCAATATTAAGCATGGCGCGTTGCCTCCGCAGTCGTTCCGACGGTCGGGTCCGGCGCAGGGCCGGCATCGGCGGCGGACACTGCCGTCGCCGCCGCAGGAACAGGCTTCGTCTTTTGGACGATCGTCAAAGCAGCGGGGATCACCTGCTCATTATCCGACGGGAACGGCACGAATTTGGCAAACTTCACGAGGTCGGCGCCGGTCAGGAATTCGCGCACGGTATCCATGACCCCGTTGGGAAGCGTGCAGGCTTTGAGCTGAGAGAGCACTTCGTCCGAGGTCATCTCGAGCGCGGCCACGCCGTAGCGTCCTTCAAAATACCGCCGGACGATCTCCGTGGCCTCCGAATAGAACAATTTCACATCGCCGCTCTGCCACACATGTTTTCCATCGAGTTCACGCAGTTGCTGCACGGCCAGCACATCGGGTGGAATTGCGGGTATCTCCTGCACAATGCCGGCGATCTTCTGTTTTCTTTTTTTCCACAACCGATAGGCGCCATAGGCCAGCGCGCAGAGCAGAAGAACGATGCCTCCGTACATCGAAATTTCCTGCCACGACAGAGGCACCGAGAGCGGCTGTTTGAGGTCTTTGATCGCAAGCGTTGTATCGACAGGAATGCCGCGAACTTCAACGGGAATGGAATTCGATTGGGCCGTGCGGAGCGTCGTATCGTCGGCGATCCGGTATGAAACGCCGATCGGAGGAATGGCCGAGGTGCCCGGTTCGTAGCGCGATACGATCAGCGCGCGTGATTCCGTGACGATTCCGTTCGCTTCCGTCGGGCGCAGCGTATCGAGCCGGACGATTTCGAACGGCCCGATGCTGTCGCGGAGCGCCTGCCACACAATCTGCATCGACGACGGATGCTTCGCCTCGAGGGTCACATGGATCCAATCCCCGAGCATGACATTCGTCGAATCCGCGGTCGCCGTGACGTTCACTTCCTGAGCGATCGCCGGGATCGCGCCACACCAGAAGCAGACCAAGGCTGCTGCGATGAAACGACGAGAGAACCGTTTGCCTGTATCGTAAGTCATGAACACTATACCAGTCTCTGTTCGCGTAATTTAAAGAAGTCAACCAGCGGCTTGATGTACGGCTGATCGATGCGTATCGTGATGCGGTCGACCTTCGCCGTCAGGAACGATCGCTTCAATTTTTCCTCATGCCGCTGCCAATAATCCGAGAGTGCATGACGCACGAAGACATTGTCCGTATCGACCCATCGCTCGGCGCCGCTCTCGGCGTCCCGCATCTTGATCATGCCCACTTTCGGCAGTTCCCTCTCGCGCGGGTCGTGCATCGTAACCGCGATCAGGTCGTGCCTCTTGCTCACGATGCGGAGGGCATTGTCGTACCCTGAATCGATAAAATCGGACAACAAAAACGTGATCGCCCGTTTTTTAATGACGTTGTTGATATACTGCAGCGCCGCCTGTATGTTCGTGCCCGATCCCACGGGTTCGAACGACAGCAATTCGCGCACGATGCGAAGGATGTGCGATTTCCCCTTCTTGGGAGGAATGAATTTTTCGATCCTGTCGGTGAAGAGCACAATGCCGACCTTGTCGTTGTTGCGTATCGCCGAAAAGGCGAGCACCGCACAGAGCTCCGTGGCGATCTCGTTCTTCATCGCCGCGAGCGATCCGAACTGTTCCGAGCGGCTCATATCCACCGCCAGCATCACGGTCAGTTCGCGTTCCTCCTCGAAGATCTTCACGAAGGGCTTGTCGTACCGGGCGGACACATTCCAATCGATGGAACGTATATCGTCGCCGTACTGATACTCGCGCACTTCGGAGAATTCCATGCCGCGCCCCTTGAACACCGAATGGTATTCGCCGGAGAAGACATGATTCACCATGCCCCGCGTCTTGATCTCGACCTGGCGCACCTTTTTTAATAATTCCTTCGTCGTTAGTGCCATGTGATTACGGAACTTCCAGTTTGTTTAAGATTTCCTGCACGATCGTTTCCGATGTCACCTCTTCGGCTTCCGCTTCGTAGGTAACGCCAATGCGGTGCCTGAGCACATCCATGCTGATGGCGCGCACGTCCTCGGGAATGACATACCCGCGGCGTTTAACGAAGGCATAGGCTTTTGCGCCCAGCGCAAGGTTGATGGACGCGCGCGGAGAGGCGCCGTAGTGGATCAGCTGCGTGAGGCCGTCGAGTCCGTAGTCTTTCGGCGTACGCGTGGCAAACACGATATCCAGTATATAGCGCTCTATCTTTTCATCCATGTAGACTTCGTGCACGGCGTCGCGCGCCTTCATGATGTCCTTCGCATGCACCACCGACGAGATCTTCGGCTGTTCGCGCGCGACATTCTGGCGCATGATCAGCAGTTCTTCTTCCTTCTGAGGATAATCGATCTTCACTTTCAGCATGAAGCGGTCAACCTGGGCTTCCGGAAGCGGGTAGGTGCCTTCCTGCTCGATCGGGTTCTGCGTGGCGAGCACGAGGAACGGCTCGTCCAATTTATACGTCTCTTCGCCGAGGGTGACCTGCCGCTCCTGCATCGCTTCGAGCAGCGCGCTTTGCACTTTGGCGGGAGAACGGTTGATCTCGTCGGCAAGAATGAAGTTGGCGAAGATCGGGCCCTTCTTCGTCTGGAATTTTGCTTCCTTCTGATTATAGATCAGCGTGCCGATCAGGTCGGCCGGAAGCAGGTCCGGCGTGAACTGGATGCGCTGAAACTTCGCGTCGATCGCGCCGGCCAGCGTCTTGACGGCAAGTGTCTTGGCGAGTCCCGGCACACCTTCCAGCAGGATGTGCCCGTTGGCAAGAAGACCGATCATGAGGCGTTCGGTCATGTGCTTTTGGCCGATGATGACCTTATTGATTTCCATCATCAACAAATCGACAAATGCGCTTTCGCGCTGGATCTTTTCGTTGATGGCTTTGATATCGTACTGCATTACTCCTCCGAAGGTTGATATGCGAGAGGTACAAAAAACGGATCCGTGCGATCGGTTTCGGTGAACAACGTGCTAGTATAGACGCTCTTAATTTAAAAATGTTCCGGCAAAAAGCAATTTTACATCCGCCCCTCTACCGATTGAGGGGAAAATTTTGTATCATTGGTGGACAATAATCCATCGTACCATGCCCTACATAAGGAAAGACAGAATGAAAAAATTACTTGTGCTTCTCGGTCTCGTGTTACTCGTCGGCTGCGGTCCCAAGAAAGTCGACACCGCCCAGCTTGCCAAAGGGAACGATCTTGTTTCTGCCGGTAAATTCGACGAGGGAATTGCAGTATTGGACGAATTGGGAAAGCAGAATGCCGATGATCCTGCATTGAAGCAGGCCCGTATCGCCGCACATTTGAAGTTTGCCAACTATTATATGACCGACGAAAGTGTGGACCGCAAAATTAAATACCGGTCAGCCCTGAAGCATTATCGCATCGTGTTGTCGCTTGATGCATCCAATGCCGAGGCAAAATCGAGCGCCGATCTTATTATTGGGATTTACAATCAAATGGGCCGGCCTGTTCCGACAGAATGATCCTCCCCATGACTGTGGATGGGCGGCCCTTGCGGCCGCCGCCCACTCCCCGCCCTTCGAATGCAGCGTTTCCCCATCACCACAAATTAGCGACAATTTCACTCAAGTGCAATACGGCAAACAAGTTACCGAATAGGCGCGGTCACTTGTTTTTAATGCGAAAGATTATTACACTACGTTAGAGATTCTTCCGCTCTACGGTTGTGTCTACTATCATCCGTCAAGGGGTCTTATGCGTGAACACACTATGATCCGGCGATCTGGCGTGATTGCTCTTATACTCGTGTTGGCGTCTTCCGTGTACAGCCTTGCAGAGCCCCCCGCGGCGCTCGATACCGTTGCCCTTCATTTACGATTGAATAATTCGGAATACTGGCTTGAATGGACTCTCGGCATCATCGCGCTTCTTCTGCTCGTCGGGACGATCATCCTCCTGTGGACCCGGCAGCTTCGCACACTCGTCTCGGCGCGCACGAGCGAACTTCAACAGAACAATAACCAGCTTATCGCCGAAACACGCGAGCGGACGCTCGCTCAAAAAAAATTATCGGCCCTTCTCACCATCGCCGACAAACTGATCGTCGCAAAAACATTCAACGAGATCGGCGTGGCGATCTTTTCCGGTCTCAGCAATTACGATCCCGAAGGCAAGCGTGGGGGCAAACTGTCGGTCTACTACAAAGACCAGGACCTCTTTCGCATAGAATATCTGGAACACGAATTCAAGTATGTCTCCGCCGCCAATGCGGATTGCCCGCTGGCCGGGATCAAATATTTTTCGAAACTTGCGCTTGAAAAAGAAGGCACGCTCGTCGTCGATGATACGCACAGCGCGTTCGCCCTTCTCATCGATCCGACATTGATGAATGCGCCCCGGAGCACGCTCATCTTCTTACCGTTATATCATCAGTCGTCCTTTGTCGGCATCTTCAGTTATTCGCACGATGAGCCCTATTCGCTCGACGAACAATATATCAATCTGCTCGAGAGCATCGGCAAATATGCAAGCCTCGCCATCGGCGAACTGCTCGGTCTCCGAAAAAAAGAGACCGCCGAATTCGCCCTGACCGTCTCAGAACGGAAATATCGTACGTTATTCGATGAATCGCAGGACATGGTCTTCGAGGCGTCGCTCGACGGCACGCTGACGGACATCAATCCCGCGGGCGTGTCGATACTCGGATACGAGTCGAAAGACGTATTGCTCCGGATGAACGCCCCTGATGATCTTTTCACCGATCGGCGTGACCGCGAAAGCATCATTTCGAATCTGATGCAGAACGGGTATGTGAAAAATTTCGAACTTAGAATGCGCAAAAAAAACGGGGACGTCGTGATCCTTGAAGAGACCGCGACGGTCGTGAGGAATGCGGACGGCGTGGTGGAATCGTATCGCGGAATCGCGCGCGACATCACGCGCCAGAAAATTCTTGAGGAGCAGCTGCTTCACTCGCAGAAGATGGAGAGTCTCGGCACGCTGGCCGGGGGCATCGCGCACGAGTTCAACAACGTGCTTGCCATGATCCTTCCGTCGGCGGAAATGATCGCAGCATCGACGGACATCAAATCGAAAGCAGCGGTGTATGTGGGACGCATCATCGAAGCGGCAAACCGCGGCGCATCCATCGCCAAACAGCTGCTTGTCTTTGCACGATCGGAGAAGGGGGAGTTCAAACCGGTATCGCTGCAGCGGATCGTGCTCGAAGTCAGTTCGCTCTTAAATCACACGATCACCAAGGATATCATCATTCGCACCGAAATCACCGCACACAATTCCATGATCCTGGGCGAAAATGGACTGCTGCACCAAGCCGTGTTGAATCTGGCATTGAATGCGAAAGATGCGATGCCTGAGGGCGGCACGCTCACCATCGGGCTGCTCGACGTCCAGGAAGAAGAACCGCACCGATTGTTTCCCGACAGCGAGCAAAGCCCGTATTTGAAACTCCGCGTGAGCGATACCGGCGTGGGGATGGATGAGAAGACCAGGAAGCGCATGTTCGACCCGTTCTATACGACGAAAGAACCCGGGACAGGCACGGGACTTGGCCTATCGATCGTGCACGGCATCGTTGCCAGTCACCGCGGGTATATCGACGTAGAGAGCACGCCGGGCTCCGGCACGACGATATCGATGTACTTTCCGCGCCTGCCTGTTGAGGCGTTGAATTCGGCCGCGTCGCCGGAACGGCCGACAGCCGGCGGATATGAAACAATCCTGATTGTTGACGATGAAGAGGCGATACGCGACATGCTGGTGGACCTGCTCACGGCGCATGGCTACAGTGTGCTCACCGCATGCGACGGTGCAGAGGGGCTGGAGATGCTCCAACAGCATCACAGCGAGATCGACCTTGTACTGTCCGACCTGGGCATGCCGCAGATGAACGGCGAGCAGTTTTTTACCGCCGCCAAAAATTTTGATCCCGACGTGAAGATCATCATCTCCACCGGTTACATCAATCCTCACATCAAATCGAAACTGCTCGGTCTCGGTGTGCACAATGTGGTCGGCAAGCCCTTCAGCACCGCAGTACTGCTGCCGGCATTGCGGCGCGCACTCGATAAAAAATAACGGGAGAATAGCACCGATCGTCCGGTTCGAATGAACTTTTTCCGGGTTCATCGGTGTTCTATACATCACATACTGCTCGAGCTGAGATCACTCACGGATACACCTATTGACAACTCAATTCTATCAAATTCCTGCGATGAGTCTGCAGGCAAAAGACATACGCATGGATGCGTATGCGGGGAAGACCGTCCTCGTCGTCAACACTGCAAGTAAGTGTGGATTCACGCCGCAATTCGAGGGCTTGGAAACGCTTTACCGCACATACCGTGACCGGGGATTCGTGGTCCTGGGATTTCCATGCAATCAATTTGCGGATCAGGAACCGGGAGACGAGCAGCAGATCGCGGAAGGCTGTGTGCTCAATTACGGAGTAACGTTTCCGATGTTTTCGAAGATCGACGTGAACGGGCCCAATGCGCATCCGTTGTATCAATTTTTGAAAAAGGAGCTGCCGGGATTTTTCGGGGGGACAATCCGGTGGAACTTCACAAAATTTCTCATCGATAGCAAAGGGCGGCCGGTGAAGCGCTTCGCACCGGCAACGAAGCCCGCTGCGATCGAAAAATATCTGCGCACAATGCTGGCGCCTCTGCAATAATATCGATCTCAGTGGTGAAGTCCTGATGATGCATCGGAGACCAGGTGTCCGCCATAACAGGGGACGTTTAAATAAATCGACTTCCCCGGAAATGCGGCTTGCATTCCGCCTCAAATTTTGTTATTTTCATAGACGTTCAACACGGGCGTTTAGCTCAGTTGGTTCAGAGCGTTCGCCTCACACGCGAAAGGTCATAGGTTCAAGTCCTATAACGCCCACGA
>CAISDA010000055.1 GCA_903884005.1 uncultured Ignavibacteriota bacterium
CAATTGAAATAAAAACATAGTCATTGATATAGTCTGTTAACTGAGAAAAAACCGTTCTCCCAACATTCATGCCAAAGCTCCGTAAAAATGGTCAGGGGAAAAATTAAAAATACCATTTTTTGAGCAATGATTTCAAATCGATAAAACTACAAATTGCTATAATCGGTTTTAACTAAGCAACTTACAAAGACGCAAAATCTCTTAACAGGACACTACTGATATCGCACAATCATTAGATTCCCTTTCTAGAACATAACAGGAATTTCCAAGCCAATCTTGTTGTAGAGTAGAAATCAAACCTGGAGGTTATCATGCAATTAAAATTTATCTCGGTGATGGTTCCAGATCAAGATGCTGCTCTGAAATTCTATACGGACGTATTGGGCTTTTCTAAGATGGCAGACATTCCAATGGGAGAATACCGTTGGCTGACCGTCACATCACCGGACGGAATTGAAGGCGTCGAGCTGGTGCTTGAACCGATGGCGTTTCCGCCGTCTCACGTGTATCAGAAAGCGCGCTTCGCTGCAGGCATCCCCGCAATACAATCGATCCTGCTATCCGGAGGCAAAACCAAACGGATGCGAACGATGCCTATTGAGATTATTTTTATGGCGACAAATTGAGAGGATGTATTTTTTTCACTGTGCCGAATCTCGATTTTTTAGGATGGATGCAAATACGCCGAACGCCATGACTGCCTGCGCTTGCGGATGTACCGTGCCGACTTCATTCACGTTATACCCATCTTCTCCGCCGCTTGGGTTCCATCCATTTCGAATGCCATCGTCAGTCGCCCTGTGAAGCGTCAGCGACGCCTTCCCGTGATTATTTGACCAGACATGCTCCAGCATCTTTTGAATCTTTTCGGGAATATCAACCAGCGCCTCCGGGGCGATCTGATATGCATCAAGAATAAAAAAAACAAAAGCGCCGTTCCCATCCATGCGCAGCTGGTAAAAATCATTCGCGTCTACCCAGCCATTGGCGGGATCCATGATGCGCTTGGCTGTGGCAACAGTGATATTCCGATATTTTTCTTTCCCGGTCGCACGATAGAGCGCCGCCCCGATCGTGCACATTCCGGCTCCATTCCATGGAAATTGCTTCCCGAACGCAGCCTCTCCTTCATTCCCTTTCCAGATTCCGTCACCGCGATAGAATTGCTTCTCGACGCCGGGTGTCCTGGAGTCGCCTTCCCAGACAAGGAGCGCATCTTTTAAATATTGCCGATCATGCGTCGCCTGATACAGCAGACAGGCTGCCGTTGTCATTTGATTCATATTGGTATTGGTAAAGATCTTGATCTCTTTCTTCGTTGTCGATGGCGGGTAATTATACCAGCTCCAGAACCCTTCGTGCCTCGACATTCGTCCCTCATTCTTCGCTTCCAGATATCGCCGCTTCGCATCTTTCACCCACTCGGTGTGTATTCTGCCGGTCACATTCCACCAATACATTTCCGCAAGACATACCCATGCCCGGTCATCCACCCACGTTCCATTGTGCATCTTCAGGAGGGAAAATGTCTCCGAATAAAAGCTGAGCAGGCTGGCATCATTCGTAGCCGCATACAAATGGGCGTCTCCGATTGCACCGCTGGCGCCTTCCCACTCGGGATTGATAACCTGATGGAACAGTCGGTCGACGGCATACGCGCGCTGAATAGTCGTCTTCAGTGCTTCAGCGGCTGTCTGCAGCGAAGGCATTGTTGCTTGTGCAGGGACTTGTGGCGGCGTAACATGATCATGGTCCCAGAAGGAGTAAACCATAGCAATACACAAAAGCACGATGACGCCCCCGATTACAACGGATCGTTTGGCGTACGGTGAATTCCTGTTCATTTGAATGGATGATGCTTTCTGATGCTGTCTTTTTTTCGGCATTGATGTTCCTTCGTAGTCGATGCATTCCCACGTCCGGCACTGGAATGTGTAATTTGTTGACTTGAATCTACGCAAAACGAGAAATATATCCAATAAAATTACTGAGGCGGTCGAAGGGCGGAATTATTATTTGATAGCCGCAATTTGTACTTGATTTCTTTGCGAATGCAACCGATATTGACCTCTGTATCTGCCAGGATTGTTGTCCCATCCGATGAAGTGTGTCCCGGACATGTGTGTGTGAATGGGCGGCGGTCTTTTTTTTCCTTCCCCTGCTGCAATGATCGACCAAACGGCATGCTCACCAAAGGGGGGAATATTCATTTATTCCACAAGGCGTATGTAGTTTTGGACTATCCCAAAAACAACCATTATGGCACAACCAGAAACACAACAGCATCCGAGCGGGGACAATCGATTCAAATTGCTCGACCGCGCGATCACAAAGCATCACGGGAGCGGTGATGCTCTGATAGAAGTCCTTCATGTAGCGCAAGGGATCTTCGGTTTTCTCGAAACCGACCTGCTGGTCTATATCGCCAACGCCCTCAAACTTCCGCTGAGCCGCGTGTACGGCGTGGCAACGTTCTACCATTTTTTCCGTTTGAGGCCGCAGGGAGAACACACATTTGTGCTCTGCACCGGTACCGCCTGTTATGTGAAAGGCGCAACAGAGATCCAGAAATCGGTCGAGCAACACTGCGGCTGCAAATTTGGGGAGACCACAGCGGATAATAAAGTATCCCTTATCTCTGCACGGTGCGTCGGCTCATGCGGGCTGGCTCCGGTTGCAGTGCTGGATGGTGCTGTTGCTGGAAAACTGACCGCCGCACATGCCGTGGAACGGATCAGCCAGTGGCAGGAAGTGGCGAAGGAGGTTGCCGTATGACGATCGAAGATCTTCGCGAATGTGCGGAAAAAGAACAGGCACGGCAGGCGCAATTTACACATCGCATCCTCTACTGCTCATCCGCCGGTTGTGTTTCCAGCGGATGCGATGCGGTCAAAGCCGGATTGCGAAAAGCGATCGATGAACTCGGCCTCTCTAAAAAATGTGAAATGATCGGCACCGGATGCCTCGGCCTCTGCGGCGAGGGCCCGCTCGTGTTTGTACAGACCGATCGGACGCTCTATCAGCATGTCGATGAAAAATCGGCTCGCCGGATCGTGGAAGAACACATCGGCCAGGGCAAGAGAGTGGAGGACTATGCGGTCGATCTCAACGACGCGTTCTTCGCTTCCCAGAAAAAGATTGTGCTCGAAAATATGGGCAGGATCAATGCCGAGAGCATCGAGGAGTATATCGCGTCCGAGGGCTACGAAGCTCTTGCAAAGGCATTGACGGAAATGTCGCCGGAAGATGTGATCGCCGAGGTCAGAAAATCGGGTCTGCGCGGACGCGGCGGGGCCGGCTATCCCACAGGTTTAAAATGGGACATCGTCCGGAAAGGCGTCGCAGATCAAAAGTACATCGTCTGCAATGCCGATGAAGGAGATCCGGGCGCATTCATGGACCGGAGCGTGCTCGAAGGAGATCCGCATCGCGTGTTGGAAGGCATGGCTCTTGCTGGATATGCAGTCGGCGCCACGCAGGGATTCGTGTATGCGCGCGCCGAATACCCTCTAGCTATCGATCGACTGAAGACGGCGATCAAACAGGCGGAACGATTCGGAATTCTGGGGAACAGGATTTTCGAATCGGGATTTAATTTCCGCATCGATATCCGTATCGGCGCAGGGGCGTTCGTCTGCGGCGAAGAAACCGCCCTGCTTCGTTCCGTCATGGGACGCCGGGGCCGGCCAAAAGTGCGTCCGCCGTATCCTTCCGAAAAAGGATTATGGGACAAACCTACGGTGATCAACAACGTTGAAACATTCGCCAATATTGCACCCATCATTCGCGAGGGATCCGCATGGTTTGCGGGCATCGGAACGCCCAAGAGCACGGGTACGAAAGTGTTCGCGCTTGCCGGAAAGATCAATCGAACGGGATTGGTCGAAGTGCCCATGGGAATCCCGTTGAGGAAGATTATTTTTGACATCGGCGGCGGCACGCCCGAGGGAACGGAATTCAAGGCAGCACAGACCGGCGGTCCGTCCGGAGGCTGCATCCCGAAAGAACATCTGGACCTGCCCGTGGATTACGAATCGCTGCCGACGGTGGGCTCGATCATGGGAAGCGGCGGCATGATCGTCATGGACAGCACCTCGGACATGGTGGATGTTGCAAAATATTTTATGGAATTCTGCATGGATGAATCGTGCGGGAAATGTGTTCCATGCCGTGTCGGCACAAGGCACATCCACGGAATGCTGGACAAGATCGTCAGGGGGGAAGCCACCGAGGTGGATTTTGAATTTCTGAAAGAAACGTGCGTGATGGTGAAAGAGACAAGCCTCTGCGGTCTCGGGCAATCGGCGCCGAATCCGGTGCTCTCCACCATCCGCTTCTTCGAGCAGGAGTATACCTCGAAGTTGATATCTGCACATGAGTTCAACGGCACCGGGCTATCACCGCTCTCCGGCGCAAAGGAGTCGTAACCTATGCCAGTCGTAACCTTTTCCATCGATGGAGAACAGTACAGCGCCACTGAAGGAGAAAACATCCTCGAAATTGCGCGCGATCATAAGATCCACATTCCAACCCTCTGTTTCCTCGACGGGTTGTCGACCCTCGGTGCCTGCCGTTTGTGTCTGGTGGAGATTGAAGGGACGCCGAAACTCTTTCCGGCATGCACCACCAAACCGACCGAAGGGATGGTCATCCGGACCAACACCGATCGGTTGAAGAAATACCGGAAAATGATCGTCGAGATGCTCGCTTCCGAAGGCAACCATCAATGCGCCGTGTGCATTGTCAACGGCCACTGTGAACTGCAGGACCTCGCCTACGAAGTCGGCCTCGATCACGTGCGCTTCCCGTACCTCTATCCCGATAAATCGCTCGACGCCACACACAAAGATTTTGTGATGGACCGGAACCGGTGTGTTCTGTGCACGCGCTGCGTTCGTGTGTGCCATGAAGTGGAAGCGGCACACGTCTGGGATATTGCCGGCCGCGGCATCAATTGCGAGATCATTGCGGACATGAACCAGCCATGGGGAACCTCTCCGAGCTGCACTTCGTGCGGCAAATGCGTCCGCGTGTGCCCGACCGGTGCGTTGTTCGAAAAAGGCGCAGCCGTGGGCGAGATGCACAAAGAACGGGGCTTCGTGAAATTCATCGTCAATGCACGCAAGAAACGGGAATGGGTCCGCGTCGCTCCCGAAGATGAATGAGACCGGTGCTGTAGGGCGAGATGGTATCTCGCCCTGGACGAGGTAACAGCTCGTACTATACGCACCACATATGCCGCCGATTATTTTCATAGTAGCGTTCATGAATGTGGGATTCACCACTATACATGAAAACACCCGTTTCACAGACGCAGCATTGTAGGGCGAGATGTTATCTCGTCCATGGCGGTCAAAAGAACACGATGCGTAATTACCACCAACTGAAATTCAACATGAATACATTATGAAACCACGAGTAGCAACTGCATGGCTGGGGGGATGTTCAGGCTGTCACATGTCGTTCCTCGATTTGGATGAACGCCTCGTGGAACTGGCGGGGAAAATCGACCTTGTCTATTCTCCGCTCGCCGACGTGAAAGTGTTTCCTGCCGACGTGGATGTCACACTGGTCGAAGGAGCGATCACCAATTCCGAAAACGAGGAGATGGCGCGGCTGATCCGGAAGAACTCGCGTATCGTCATTGCCTTCGGCGATTGCGCGACGACCGGCAACGTGACGGCAATGCGCAACTCGGTCCCCCTCGCGGACGTACAGAAGCGTTCCTATATCGACCTGGCAGATAAAAATCCCCGCATACCGGATGACCACATCAATCTTGCCCAGCTGTTGACAACAGCGCACCCACTGCACGAAATGATCAAAATCGATGCATGGCTGCACGGCTGTCCGCCGACGGCCGATGAAATTTGGTTTGCTCTCACTGAACTCCTCGAGGGCCGGATGCCGGTGCTTCCCCCTCAGTATATGAAGTATGGATGACCGGCACTGGAGGGCGAGATGGTATCTCGCCCATCATAGTGCACGACTACGTTGAGAAATAATAACTCAGCGTAATCTTTAATCCCTGTCATTCTGAGGGAGTTCGAGCGACCGAAGAATCTAAAAAGCATCAGCAACGGGAAACGTTAATTAAATGCCGGCTGTATCAATCACTCTTGTAGAGCCTTCGCTGCGCTCAGGACAATGATTTTAGTGCACACTGAGTACGAGAAATAACAAAATGAGACAATTATGCCGACGACAATAACAATATCGCCCGTCACCCGCATTGAGGGCCACGCAAAAATTACGATCCAGCTGGATGAGAACGGCGATGTGATGGACGCGCGGTTTCATGTGAATGAATTCCGCGGATTCGAAAAATTTACCGAAGGGCGTCTGCTGTGGGAAATGCCCGGCATCACGTCGCGCATCTGCGGCATATGTCCGGCAAGCCATCTGGTGACTTCGGCAAAAGCGGGAGACGATATCCTCGCCGTCGAAATCCCGGAGACCGCCGAGAAGCTCCGCCGATTGCTGACGCTGGCACAATGGCTCCAATCGCATGCGCTCAGTTTTTTCCATCTCTCCTCGCCCGATTTTCTGTTGGGATTCGACTCTGATCCGGCAACAAGGAATATTTTCGGCCTGATCGCGGCGGACGCCGAATTTGCAAAAAGGGGAGTCCGCCTGCGGAAGTTCGGTCAGGAGATCATCGAGATGCTCGGCGGGCGCCGTATTCACACACCGTGGACTGTTCCCGGCGGCGTGCGTGAACCGCTCGATCCCGCCAAAAAAAATCATATGCTGCAATGGATCCCCGAAGCGAAGGAAACTGTGCTGCTTGCGCTTGCCACACTCAAAAAAATTCATGTGAAGTACGCGAAGGATATTCCGGAATTCGGCAATTTCCGTACATTGTTCGTCGGCCTTGTCTCTAAAGACGGAGGTTTGGAATATTACGACGGCGTGCTCCGTATCAAAGACGGCAACGATAATACGATCGCCGATCAGATCGATCCGAAGCAGTACGCGGAACATTTCGGTGAAGCGGTCGAACCGTGGTCGTATCTGAAATTCCCGTACTATAAACCGTTCGACTATCCCCGCGGCATGTACCGTGTCGGCCCGTTGGCACGCGTGAATATCTGCGACTACATCGAAACTCCGCTTGCGGAAGCGGAGCGGAAGATCTTCAAAACCCTGAACGGCACGGTCAATGTCGTGAACAACTCATTCTACTATCATTACGCGCGCTGTATCGAAATGCTCTTTGCGGTCGAGAAAATAGAAATGCTGCTGAATGATCCGATCCTCCTGGGGAACAATGTGCGCTCGCTGGCGTCGATCAACCGAAGCGAGGGTGTCGGGTGCACCGAAGCGCCGCGCGGAATCCTCTTCCATCATTACCATGTGAACAAGGATGGTGTCATTCAAAAGGCAAATCTTCTGATCGCGACGGCACAGAATAACATTGCAATGAATCGCACGGTCCGGCAGATTGCCGCGCATTTTATCGACGGCAAGATGGGAAAGATCACTGAAGGGATTCTCAACCGTGTCGAAGCCGGCATCCGGTGCTACGATCCGTGCCTTTCCTGCTCCACGCACGCGCTCGGACAGATGCCGCTCCACATCGAGCTGATAGACGCTAAAGGCGAGATCCTCGATGAAGTCCGCCGATGAAAGAAGTGCTCGTCATCGGCTGCGGCAATACGCTCCGGGGCGATGATGCGGCAGGCGTTCGGGCCGCTGAGCTGATCGCGGTACGCCGGCCGGATATCGACTGTCTCTTTGTGCACCAGCTCATGCCGGAACTGGCCGAACAGATCGCTGAATACCGTGCGGTGATCTTTCTCGATGCGGATGCGAACGCGACGGAACTGAGCGCGCATCTGATCGCACCGAGTGACGGCACCGAACAACCGCGAACGCATTTCCTGTCTCCCGAATCCCTCCTCGCTCTGTGCCGGCTATTGTATCAACGCGTGCCGGCGACCGCGTATTCTATCGGCATTCCCGCCACGGAATTTGAATTCAGCGAACAGTTATCCTCTTCCACAGAGCGGGCGGTGGGGGAAAGCATACGTATGGTAGAACACATCATCACACGAGTACAAGCAATGATTTGATGTTCTCTTTGCGTCATTATCCGCATCATCAGATCCGACAAGTCGTTCTTCCGATCAGGCGTAATGATCCTATCGGTAAAGCCATGACAGGTCGGATCCGATAAATCCCATCAATAGCTGTCCTTTCCCAGCACGGTTTTCCCTTTGAAGACGCGATACACGAAGATCGTGTATCCGAGCACCAGGGGCACTCCGATGAGTGCGATAATAAACATCGCCGTCAGCGTATAGTGCGATGAGGATGCATTGTAGATCGTCAGACTGTTGGCCAGATCGATACTCGACGGCACAAGCCTTGGGAACAAGCTGATCGCGCTTAT
Organism: uncultured Ignavibacteriota bacterium; assembly: GCA_903884005.1. Classification (GTDB taxonomy): domain Bacteria; phylum Bacteroidota; class Ignavibacteria; order UBA10030; family UBA8401; genus CAISDA01. Next base: position 8,396 of record CAISDA010000055.1, read on the forward strand.
ACCGATGATCGACGTGATGATCAGCGATGAAGCGATGAATGCCCGCCCGAATCGGCCGCCTTTCAAGGCCACAGGAACGTATCCGATCGATGCAAGCAGCAGCACGAATAGGATCCAAAAGAGCGGGTTCTTGAGCATTCCGTCGAAAAGAAAATGCGCCATGAAAAACGTCGCGAGTGTTGCGACAAAATACAATGCGATGAAGGCCATCCATGCGCCGTTCGCCCACTTTGCCATGCGGACCGATTGAGCTCCATCGCTCTTCATGGCCATGTAAATGGCTCCGTGCATCACGAGCATCGTCACGCCGACCAGACCGACGATGAGCGCATACGGATTGAGAAGGCCCAGGAATGTTCCCGTGTAGAGACCGGTCGAGGTGATCGGAACGCCGCCGAGGATATTGCCGAAGGCCACGCTCAGCAGCAGCGCAATAAGAAAACTGCTCACGCCGAATGCCGTATCCCATAATCTTTTTCCCGCGGCCGATTCCATTTTGCTGCGAAATTCGAACGACGTGGCACGAAAGATCAACGCCGCAAGAAGGAGCATCAAGGCAAGATAAAATCCGCTGAACACCGTCGCATAAACGATCGGAAACGCCGCGAATAACGCACCGCCGGCGGTCAGGAGCCAGACTTCATTCCCATCCCACACGGGACCGATCGCGTTGAAGCTTTTCCGTTTTTCCGTCTCGTCCTTCGTGAACAAGTGAAGCATGCCGACGCCCAAATCGAATCCGTCGAGTATCGCATAACCGATAACCAGGATGCCGACCAGAAGAAACCAAATTGTGTTTAAGTCAATCATACAGCCTCCTGAAGTTGAAGTGGTTCGGGACCGTGGTTAATTTCTTTCATCATATAATACACGAAGAGAACGAACAACAGAAGATAGACCGTGCCGAACAGGATGATCGAGAATAAAATTTCACCCGCCGTAACCGTGACCGATGCCGCAGCACTTGTGCGCATCAATTTATAGACGATCCACGGCTGACGCCCGACCTCTGCCGCGATCCAGCCGAATTGGCAAGCGGCAACGGGAAGGGGAATCGACCAGAACAGCAGCTTGAGGAATTTCGTGCTCTCCCATAACGTGTTCTTGCGGATCTTGTATGCGGCAATGAGCATGACAAGAATGAAATACATTCCGAGTGCCACCATATTATGATACGAGACGAACGTCATCCACAGCGGCGGGATTTCATCCGCGGGAAATTCGTTGATGCCCTTGACGGTTGCGTTTACATCGCCGAATGCCAGCCAGCTTAACAAGCCAGGAATTTTGACGTGGGCTTGTAGCTCGGGCGGATTGTTCGTGGGGAACGCGAAGACCGCTATCGGGGCGCTGCTTTGCGATGCGTAGAGGCCCTGTGTGGCGGCGAATTTTTCAGGCTGCGTCTGTGCGACCTGGCGCGCATGTTCATGCCCGAACGGGAAGACTTCAAGCAGGGAAACAATGAGCCCGAAGATGACGGCGACTGTCAGCGATTTTTTTGCGGATGCAATTTCCTTCCTCTTCACGATGAGAATGGCTGAAATGCCTGCCATGAGAAAGGCGCCCGCGATCAATGCTGCATCGACCGTGTGGAAGAAACGCACGAGTGTCGAGGGGTTAAAGACCGCGGCCCAAAAATCGGTGAGTTCGGCTCTGCCATTGCGGATCACGTAACCGGCGGGAGTCTGCTGCCATGAATTTGCAACGAGGATCCAAAAAGCAGAGATCGTGGATCCGATCGCAACCATCAGGATCGAGAACCAGTGCGTGCCCGGCGATACCTTGTCCCGTCCCAGCAAGTAGAGCCCTAAGAACGTTGATTCAAGAAAAAATGCGAAGAGTGCTTCGGCTGCAAGGGGCGCGCCGAAAATATCCCCAACAAATTTCGAATACTCCGACCAGTTTGTTCCAAATTGAAATTCCATGACGATGCCGGTGGCAACGCCCACGGCGAAAATGATCGCGAGAATTTTCCCGAAAAATTTTCCGATCGTGCGATAAATTTCATTTCCCTTTTTCAATCCAAGGCCTTCTACGATCACCAGCAGCCAAGCAAGTCCGATCGTCAACGGCGGAAAGATAAAGTGGAACCCGACAGTCATCGCAAATTGAAAACGCGCTAAAAATACTGGATCCATAGAGTGAACCTTTCTATTATAGAGCTATTAGTTTTATGGGATGCCGCAAGGTTGCCGCCCTCAGCCTGGCGCTGCAGCATCGGCGGCGATGAGTACGTGAAAAAAATTAGATTGGAATATCGAATGTCGCTTGTGCCTGTGTCGTAGTGAACTCTTCATATCTGCCGGCGTCGCTCGCGGCGATTTCTGCCAATGACCGCTTGCTCAGATGTTCCTTCATTTTCGTTTGAGCTTCACACCACACGATATGCACGGCGCACCATTGGGTTCGCGAGCACACTTTGTCGTGCATGAGGCATTTGTTGAGAAAAATTTTTCCTTCAACGGCTTCGATGATATCCAGCAGCGTCAAGCTCTCGGCGGGTGTCGCCAGTTTAATTCCTCCACGGGCTCCCCGCTGTGAAGTGATCAGGCCGGCTTTTTGAAGCTGAGTGACGATCTTCCGAAGAAAATTATCCGGGATCTCACACTGTTTAGCTATCGCAGAAATTTGGACGGTGGTTCCGAATGAGACGCCTGCCATATGCAGCATCGCCCTAATTGCGTACTCGCCGGTCATTGTCAATTGCATTTGTTTCCTTGTGGCAATGGGAAAAAGCTTCTGCCTCAGAACGATGCAAGATTAATGCCAAATACGAGTGCAATACTCGCATAAGCAAATTATCGCAAATTTCGACAATAATTGTCTTCAGGGTTGGGTTTTTGAAGAAAAAGCGGACTCGATTTTCCAGGTTCTGCGAATACAGATTATCAAACCTGAGAATATAACTTCGCATCAAGACCTTTGTATGACGGTCCCTTAAAATTACCGGACATGGAATAGGCTGAACGTTTACATTTCCAAGGTTCGCCCACAGTCCTCACCATTGGAGTCCGTGTGCGGCAATCTCATCATCTTCGTACAACCGATCCAAAAAAATGAGTGAACATTGCACAAGCCCTAACTGCCTCGCGTGATGTGTCCGATCCCCGCGATCACCGTTTTGAGGCTTGCTGGATTTCCGTAATACGTGACAGTTCCCACGCCGTTTACAGTGGCATCAAGTTTTTCGGTAACGGTGGCCGTGCAATTGCCTGCTCCGTTCAGGATCACCGAAAAATTTTTGGCTGTGAACAGTTTGGCATTGAAATTTCCTGCGCCATTTAAAATACAGGAAATATCGTCGCCTTGTCCCCGTAACGTGATGTTGCCCGCACCGTTGATTATGCACGAAAGCGATGGGAATGTGATGGGCGAGACAGTTTCAATATTGCCGGCTCCTTCGATCGTCAGGAAGCGGATATTCTTCAGTGAGACGTAGATGCGCACTGTCGTGTTCGAATAGCTCCCGTCCTTCAGCCCCTCAACCAGAATACCGCTTTGGTTTTCAGAGACCACGCTGCTCATAATATTGTCATCGGCTTCGACGCGTATCGATTGCGTTTCGGACTGCGTCACATAGACCTCTCCGACCGACTTAATGGTCACACCCTCGCACGTTTCCACAGTGCGCGATTCCGTGACCACGCGGCCGGAGCCGCGTATCGTGGCGTCGGTATTCGAAACCGTATCGTTGCATCCTGTCAGCAGAAATACCGGGAAGAAAAAAGAAAGCGCATAGTTCATGAATGATGGTTTCATAGGGGATGCCTTTCAATGGAGCGCATTAATTTCTATCGACCAAAATGTGATTCCGATCTCGATAGCCTTTTCCAACGTGGCGATGGATTCTTCATCATCGGGCTCGCCATACGCGTGACTCATTCCCATACATCCCATTCCGATCGCCGGAAGATGAATCTCAGTTGTGCCAAATTGTCTGTATTGCATGTCGGTCTCCTCAGCTGAATGTATACCATCTGGTGTTTCCTTCCTGAAATTTTAGGAAAAAAGCACGTGTAAGTCAATAGCCCGCGGCTCATCGGTGCGGGAATTACATACTTGGCCTTTTGAGATCAGCAGCACCAACAATAGAGAATTTCGAAATGACCGCTCTTGTTCTGGTGTTGCTGTTGTCTGGACTATTTTCTACCTTTACACCTGGTCGGCAACGGTCTATGTGATCACTCAGGTCAGTCATAGTGAGGCATGCCATGATCTTCTTCTGGCTCTTCGCGGGATGTTTGTTCGTCTCCGTTCCATTTTATCTCTTCTACGATCCCTATACGCTGTGGCCGGCGCTCTATGCCTCTGGCATTCTGGTATCCGATGATGTTTGTGACCGGTCCATCCCCGTCTTTGCCGCATACCATTCACAGCGCGGAGAGAAGAAGAACATTGTCCCCCTATTTGCCGAAATGTATGCCGGGAAGATCAAGGACGGGTTCTTCCCGTCGGTATTCTCCGAGAACGATTGCACGAAACGCTATGTCCGCTATCAGGGCGATACCGCTGTCGTGCTCATCAGTGTCGATACGGTAGCCCAGGGAATCCGTCCGGGCTACCGCAATATCAACGGAAGCACCGGACGGCTGCAGATGACAACGACACTTACTGCCCTGGGGGTGCGTTATGAACGGTTCAGGAATGCCGACGGCGATTCGGGGAAGATCCAATGCTCAATCATCATGCATCCGTCCACGCACACGTATGAGATACAGCAAAACAATTGACCGGGAACTACAATCATGACCACAGAACCATATCCATGGATCGCCTTCCCGCCTGATTGGCGGTGGATCACGGTCGGATTTTGCTATTGTGTATTAGGCCATCTTCTCCCGATCTCCGTCCTGGAAATCTTCAGCGGCGGCCACGACTTTATTCATATGGTTTCCGTGGTATGGTCGCTTGGTGGATTGGCGGCGATCGCATTGTTTGTAGGATACCGTTCACGGAACGTTACCGTGTTTGAGGCCGTCATCGCCTGTGCTGCATATGCTCTCATGATGGACGGTGCCGTGGCGAACAAGTGGACGGACGCGTGGAGGTTGACGGGTTTCCGATGGATGATCGTGATCCTTGCTGTCTCCATCGTTTCGGCTGTGGCCGGTGAAGTCTTGCAGAGCATGAGGAAACGGACATGACCCGAGGTGAAGGGATCGTTTGGTTGTACGTAATCATTCTGACGAGCATGTGTACATGTGCCGCTCAAAATCCCATTGTTCCCGCCGGTGTGTATCTTGCTGACCCATCCGCCCATGTTTGGCCCGATGGGAAAATGTATGTGTATGGTTCAAAGGACGAGAGTCCCGATTATTACTGTTCATGGTCGCTTGATGTGTTTTCCTCTTCCGATCTGATCCATTGGGAGCGAACCGAAAATGTGCTTTCTTCAAAAGGGGTAAACGACGAAATCGACTATTCAAACGAACGCATTTTTGCGCCGGATTGTCTGTGCAAAGATGGCACATATTATTTATACTATTGCCTTGCCCGCGGGATCAATACCGAAGGGGCCGCCGTGAGTTCGTCGCCTACAGGTGCGTTTAGGAACGGGAGAGTGATTCATCAACCCGGGCGATCTCAAATCGACCCATGTGTCTTTATGGATGACGATGGCCAAGCCTACTATATTTGGGGGCAATTTTCAGCCAAGGTGGCAAAATTGAAACCCAATTTGATCGAAATAGATTCTGCGACGATACAAGATAGCGTCATCACAGAAAAAGAACATTTTTTCCATGAAGGCGGCTATATGATAAAACGCAATGGAATCTATTATTTTATCTATGCCGATATGCAGCGGGGGAATATGCCCACGTGCATCGGCTATGCGACTGGCACATCACCGATGGGACCGTTCAAATACGGCGGGGTCATTATAGATAACAACCATTGTGACCCGGGAAATTGGAATAATCATGGATCGGGGGTTGAAATGAACGGCAAGTGGTATGTCTTCTATCATCGCTCTACGCATAATACGAACACGATGCGCAAAACCTGCATCGAGCCGATCACCTTCAATGCGGATGGGAGTATCGACGAAGTGGAAATGACGTCGCAGGGAGCCGCGAGACCGCTCAACCCCTATTCAACGATTGAAGCAGAGAGCGCCTGTCTTCTCTTCGGTACCGTCAGAATTCAAGATTACCAAAAAAATAACGATGAATTAGGAGAGATCAAAAACAACGACAGAGTTGGTTATAAATATGTGGATTTCGGAACAGGGGCGAGTAGCTTTGAAGTGTCGGTTTCTTCATGCAACAAAGGGGGCAAGATAGAGTTGATCCCGGACCAGCCCTGGCATCGTTCGATCGGGTCGGTCAATGTTCCCTCGGGCAATCCTGGAACGTGGAGTACTGCTTCATGCACAGTGGATGCCATACAAGGAGTGCATGCACTGTGGCTGAAATTTTCGTGCGGGGCGGGTGAGTCCTTCGCTATAGATTCATTTAAATTTTTCAAAAAATAAACGGCAAATTGCATTTGAGTTGAGTATTGATGCATGCAATATCGGATTAGGCACATGATGTCGAATTCGGCGCGGTTCCTCCCACACTGATCGCATACTGTTTTCCTCCGGTCGTTGCATTCGACCGGGCGTTGACGAAGATGTTGTTTTTGATCACACGCGTTCCTGATGTTATCGGGCTGTTCATCGCATACGTCGGTATCGCGGTCGCAGTCACACCCGATCCTCCCACATACACGGTGTTGAAATAATAATTATTCGGCCCGCTCCCGTCATAGATTCCGCAGAGGCTCATCGGCTGTGTAAGGGAGGTGCCGTTCGGTTTAATCCCGAGGCGAATGATATTGTTCTGGTACGTGCCGGTGCCTCCCTGTGCGTAGATACCGGTCTGCACAGCGGCCACACTGCTGCTGGCATGCGCAAAGCTGTGTATGAAATTCCGTTCGATGAGATGAGCCCCGGTGAGGTTCCCGCTAAAATAAATTCCAATAGTGTTCACGGCCGTAGCGGCGTCCGAACTGATGAGGGAATATATTTTATTTTGGGAGACCGTCTGTACCGATGCCGCAGTTGTACTCAACTGTTCTATTCCAATGATCGCGGTACTCGTGCCATTGCCGAGGTCTGTGGTGGCCGGAGTCAGATCCCTGATGGTATTCATGCTGATGGTGTTCGTTCCGGCACTGGTAACAATTCCTTTCAGTGTGCTTCCCGCGCCGGATGACGTTTGCGTCAGATTTGCGATGAGATTGTTGCTGACCTGCACAACCGTTGTTCCGTTCAGCGATATCCCTATCAACGGTCCGTTCCCTGTTGTCCGCACGCTGTTCGGTGTCGATGCGTGTCCGATCGTGTTCCCGGTCGTCGTGCCGATGTTCAGCCTGCCGCTCGCGGCGCTGATACCAAAAAAATTATTGCTCGTTGCGCCCGTCAGCGAAATATTTTGTATCGTGTTGTTCTGAATCGACGATGCGGTTGTCGTCCCAATGATGTCGATATAGATTCCATAGAAAGTGGTGCCATCGCCGCTGATCGTCATTGGCGATCCGCCGCAGCCGGGTGCCGATCCGCCAATGTAATTGCCGGAGATCGTATTGTTGTTCCCGGCGTTAGAGATGAAATTACTAGTGTGATTTGAAAAATATAGAGGTCAAAAAAACACAATCAAAAAAACCATGGTGTTTGCGGTGGATAATGATCCGAGTATACATTATACTGTGTGGATAGACGGCGCCGATGGTATCATTGTTTCTGCATCACCATTGAAATCTGTGTTCCTCCGCCGGCGGCACCAACCTGACGCATGAAGACTCTGGAAGGACGGCGGTGGTCAACGTGCATACCGTCTTTATAACGGGGGAGATAATTAAAAACGGCTTTGGAACTGAGCGAACCCGGGGATTCATTAATTGCAAGCAAACAACCATCGAGGAGAAAACCATGTCAACAAATACACCGGACTCAGGTCCATTTGAAGCGATCACGATGTCAATTTCGCTCACCGTTAACGACCTTCAGAAAAGCGTCGAATGGTATCACGATATCGTTGGTTTTTCCATCGAACGTAGAAATGAGAGGGATGGAAAATTGAGAAGCGTATACGTCAATGCAGGCACCGTGCGAATTGCACTTAACCAGGATGACGGTGCCAAAGGATGGGAGAGGACAAAGGGCCTTGGTTTTTCATTCAACATTAGGACAGACCAGGATGTCGATGAGATCGCACAACGAATTAAAGAAAAAGGCGGCACACTGGAAATGGATCCGAAAGATATGCCGTGGGGCGTGCGTATGATACGTCTTTCTGATCCGGATGAATATAAATTTGGCATCTCGCGATTGATCGATACCGTTTGACCTGAGGTTGAAAGGAAGTGGAATTGACTATCACAAGAAACTCGGCCTTGAATCTACCATATGACATTCTCAAATATTTGTTCATCATTTTTTAAATGAAGCAATATCCCGCTTGAACGCGGAAGGCACTACTATGGGTCTTAAAGAATTGTTACACCCTCCTGTTGTTTCCGGAGATGAACAGGAGCGTCACGCCCATGTCTTAACAATAGCGTCCGGTATGGGGGCCGCAGGCCTATCGGCCTTTATCCTGTATTATGGCTTTTTCGACCGCTCGTATAATATTGTCCCGATGGTGGTACTCTTGCTGACCGTGCTGTGGTGCTATATCCTCAACAAACGCGGACATACGAATATCGCATCGCATGTGCTGGTGTGGTCCATGATCATCGGGGTGTTCAGTTTGGCTTCCCTCAACGATGGAATATACGATACGGCCCTGCAGACTATTCCCGCGGTGTTAATAATAGCGACACTGGTGCTCGAAAAACGTCCTCTGATCGTCATTTCGGTTATCAGTCTTTTGTCCATTATAGCGCTGGGATTGTTGCAGGCCTATCACATTATCTACATTCCTCTCGGTCCCAAAACACCTTTTACAGATATTTTCGACTCCGTCACGATCTATGGTATCACTGTAATACTTGTGTTGCTGGTATCGTCATATCTGCGGAACAGCATGAACCGGGAACAGCACAAGAATGAACTGCTGAAGCGGAGTGAAGAACGCTATCGCTCTCTCTTCGAACAGGCTGGCGATCTGATCATGATACTCGAACTTGCGCCGAATACGCCTCCCGTCATCAGAGACGCCAACAACATGGCGCTCCAGGCTCTCGGGTATTCCCGCGACGAACTTCTCGATAAGCCAACCTCATTCGTGGATTCGGAAGTCTCCATGGAAATTAATCAAGCCAGACAACAAGCAGTCCAAGCCAGACAACTGGGGAACAATGAGAACCAGGCGCCGGATTTCGGTGTCCGCCATAAACGCAAAGACGGCTCGTTCTTCGACGCTGAGGTCAGAGCGCAGGAAATGATGATTGGAGGCAAGCGTCTGGCAATCGTCATCGAACGCGACGTCACCGAGCGCAAGCGGGCTGAAGAAGCGTTAAGTGAAAGAGAAAAGCAATTGAATCTGGCACAGCATCTAGGTCAGACAGGATCCTGGGTCTATAATCTTGAAACAGACAAAATATGGGGTTCAGCAGAAGCATTAAAAATATTTGGGTATCACCCAGTTGCTGGAGATTTCCTTACCAATGATATCGAAACTTGCATCCCGGAGCGTGAGCGGGTACATCAGGCACTCGTTGATTTGTTAGAAAAAGGATGCGACTACAATCTTGAATATACAATTAACCCTGCAGACGGATCACTTCCACGAATAATACATTCTATCGCCACGATAGAAAATGATCCACAAGGAAAAACGAAAAAAGTGTTGGGATTCATCCAGGACATCACCGATCGTAAGCAGGCGGAGGATGAACGGACGTTGCTCAATGAACACTTTGAAAAATCACAGAATATTAGCCACATCGGCAGTTGGGAATATAATGTGATAAACGGTCAATATTGGGGTTCTGATGAGGCGAAACGACTGTATGGCTTTAATGTAGAAAGTGATAAGTTTACGTTTGAAGAAGTGACGAATTGTATGGTTGACCCAGAAAAAGTCAACAAATCGCTTTTTGATGCAATTGAAAACAATACACCGCTCGACATTATATTTGATATTATACCACGAAACTCCGCAGAAAAAAGGACATTACATGTCATAGCAAGCTTAGTCAAAGATGCACATGGCAACCCAATAAAAATTACTGGAGTCACCCACGATATCACCGAACGCACAAAAGCAGAGGAAAAACTCTCCAAGAGCGAAGCACTGTTCCGTGCCGTCGTAGAACACAATCACGAAGGTGTGATCCTGATGAACGCCGAACGGAGACTGGTCTATGTCAGCCCTTCGTATGCGCGGATCAGTGGTCATTCGCCCGAAGAATTGAGAGGCGCATATGGACCTGAGTATAATCATCCTGACGATCGGGCTTTGACCGCAAATACATTTCGCGAAGTTATCGAGTCGCCGGACAAGGTGTTAACAATTGCCTATCGCCTCCGTCATAAAATGGGACATTGGTTCTGGGTCGAAACAACAGTAACCAATTTATTGCATGACCCGAATATTCAAGCCATCGTTCTCAACTGCCGTGACATTACCGAGCGCATGCACGCTGCAGAGAAGGAACAACATATGCAGCAGCAGCTTCAGCAATCACAAAAACTGGAAAGTATCGGGACGCTTGCAGGCGGTATCGCACACGACTTTAACATTATTCTTGGCATCATCACAGGACACCTTTCGCTGTTAGATCTGGTGCAGTTGAATAAAGAAAAAATCAGCAGACACGTCCTCGCAATCGAGAAAGCGACAGATCGCGGGGCTGCGCTGGTTCAGCAGCTGCTCACATTTGCCCGTAAGAATGACGCTCTGCTTGAATCTGTGAAAGTAAATGACATTATCCGGGAAGTAAGCAAACTCTTCGCCGAAACCTTCCCAAAGGATATTACGATTGAAACGAACCTTGATGCGAATGTTCCTTCGATAATTGCCGATGAAACGCAGATCCATCAGGTAATAATGAATCTTTGCATCAATGCGCGGGACGCCATGCCGGACGGCGGTCGGCTTTCGTTAGCAACGAAAATTGTATCGCGCGAATCCATGCACATGCCGTCACACTCTACCAATGCTCGTCAATATGTGGAGATCGTAATCGCCGACACCGGCTGCGGTATGGACGACGCAACATGCCAAAAAATCTTCGAGCCTTTTTTTACGACAAAAGAACTAGGCAAAGGGACAGGATTAGGGTTGGCTGTCGTATTTGGCATCGTTGAAGCCCACAAGGGCATTATCAGTATAGCCAGTGAAGTTGACAAGGGAACGACATTCCACATTTACCTCCCCGGTCAAGAAGGATCGGAAACCGAGCTCATCATCTCTAGCGAGGGAATAGAGAGAGGCATTCCAGGCGGCACTGAAACAATTCTTCTTGTCGAAGACGAAGAGATGCTTTTAGAAATTGCGAGGAGCGTCCTTGAGGCGAGGGGATACACCGTCCTCTCGGCAATGGATGGTGAAGAAGCGATTGAGGTGTATAAGAACCATTACCGCGAGATTCATCTTGTGGTGTCCGATTTTGGTCTGCCAAAGTTTAACGGTCATGTGTTGTTTAAAAAACTCGCAGTGCTGAACCCCGGAGTCCGGATGGTCATTGCCAGCGGCTATATTGAACCGGCGGTTAAAGAGGCGCTTCTCCAGGAAGGGTTGATAGAATTCGTCCAAAAACCATACCGTCCGGAGGAAATCTCCCGTGCGATCCGGAGCGCACTCGACAGAGTATGATGCATCTGGTAAAAAAAATCGCTCCGAACCTGTCACCTCACCTGTGTGCTCCTGCATGGGCGCTGTTAGCTATCCTTTAATGCACAGGTAAAACCGGCGGATGGTGCCGTTAAACGCGGTTTTCTGTCGCCGATGCCAATTGTTTGTGTCCGAAAAATAAGAGATTTCTAATTTGACATTATTGTTGAAAAATATTATTTTTTTCCTGCAATACATACAAATTGAGCTGTACCCCAAAAACTGGACCACTTGCTAAGGTGGAAAAAAGATGTATTTTCCATAGCAGGAGACCAGCATATGAAAACAGCACGACGTAAACACACCCCAGCATTCAAGGCGAAAGTTGCCTTGGAAGCTGTCAAA
>CAISDA010000056.1 GCA_903884005.1 uncultured Ignavibacteriota bacterium
AGGAGCACGGAGGTCAGGAGTCCGTAGCGTTTCGCGATCGAACTCGGCGTTTCCCCCCTTCCGACGGAGTGGGCGATCCAATCCTGCTTTTTTTCCGGAGGAAGCTGGGCATATTGCTCCATGAAGCGCGGGCCTGTTCCGACCGGAACCTTCAGGCGGTAGCCTTTGTAATTCGGAGGCGTGCACCACTGCAGCAACTCCGGATTCAACACGCGCAGCGTGTCCAGCGCCGTTCCGGCGCAATCGGCAAGCACCGAGAGGTCAACACAATCGTCCACGCTCACCACGTCGTAGCGGAGCGTATCTTCTTTTTCCACGATCAATCCGAACGGTTCCGGCTTCATTGCCATGAGCGTCACTGCGATGTATTGCGGAATATAATTGCGCGTCTCTTTCGGAAGATTATCCCTCATCGCCCAGAAATCATACGTTCCGCTTTTGCGTATTCCGCGGTTCACGCGGCCGCCGCCGGCATTATACCCGACCAGCACAAGGTACCAGTCGTTATATTGCGCGTAGAGATCTTTCAAATGGCGGGCCGCGGCGCGTGTCGCCTTTTCCGGATCGCGCCGTTCGTCGTACCAGAAATTCCCCTTCAGCCCGTACAGGGCTCCCGTCCCCCGCATGAATTGCCAAAGGCCCACCGCTTTCGCCCACGACCGTATGGTCGGATTCAACCCGCTTTCAGCCATGGACAAATAGACCATCTCTTCCGGCACGCCTTCTTCTTTGAAGATCTTGAACATCATCGGGAAATATCTGCCCGAAAGCCGGATCCACCGTTCAAGGTGAACGCGGCCCCGCGTCGCAAAGAACGCAATGCTGCGCTTCACATATTCATTCATGACGAGCGGAACGGTGGTCTTGGGAATAAAGTTCGGAGGGATGACGATATTGGAAATGTCTATCCGCTCAACTTCAGCATACATTTTTTCATGAAGGGCATCGATCGAACTCAGCGGTACAAGCGAATCCACAGTGGCAATGTATTTTTCGTAATCCTCGATAACGCTTTTTGACAGCTCGTTGAAATCGTTGTTCGCATCGATGCCCGGAAAATAACTGGCCTCGTTCAAATTATTGATCGCATCTTCAAAATTGGTCTGGGCAAGAAGCGAGTCGCCGAGCTTTTGCGCCCGCAGCGCATTTTTATAGAATTGACGGGCAACCTCCAGTATTCGGCCGGCAGCCTTTTTATCGTTGTCCTCCGTCGAATCGACTATTGCAATGAGCGTGTCTGTAGTGTGTTTCGTGGTTGCATTGGAGACCGTTGCCGCAGGGGTTATCGGGCGCAGTACGGACTTCGCCTGCACCGGTTCTACTGATGCACCCGGCGCGGGTTGTGAGCCATTTGAAATTGGTTTAATGGAATCGTTATTGGAACACCCGGCAAGCAGACAACAGCCGATTAAGAGAAAAGCTTTAAAATTCATTGTGCCTCTTTTCACTGGGGATACCACACATAGATTACTACCGCTATGTAAAATAACGGTTCAAGAAAGGAAAAGCAAGCCAATATTTTGAAAGAACGCATTCTCTTACTCACGTATGCATGTACCCCGATCGAGTCCTGTCACAGCGTCCGCGGCTTCGTCCCGGAGTCACATTCTGGGAACTTGAAAAAAAATTAAAAAACAGTTGCATCTAAAGTAAAAAGTGTGTACGTTACTGATACCAAAAAACAGTACACCGTATTTTTCTCCTTCGGGAGAGCTTGTTTGTTCAGTTCGTTGCAAAAACAAGCACGGCTTTTAGAATGCTGCTGATGAACCGTAATTCCTTCAAAGGTAGAAACGCCATCAACCAGAACAAGCTTGTTGGAATTTTTTTATTCCGATAAGTGTTTTTTAAGAGGCAGTATCTTCGGCGTACACCAAGTTCAACGGTAAGTTGGACATTACAATATCTATGAAAGGATGTGTTCCATGGAAAAAGGAACAGTCAAATGGTTCAATGCAGCAAAAGGTTTCGGTTTCATTTCACGCAGCTCAGGTGGCGAAGATGTGTTCGTGCACTTCAATGCCATTAAGTCCGATGGCTACAAGAGCTTGAATGAAGGCGATTCGGTCGAATTCGACGTTGAAAAAGGCCCCAAAGGTCTTCAGGCAGCAAATGTCACCGTCGTTCGATAATCTATCGAATTTTGCTCAAGAACAAAAAATCCCGCTTAACGGCGGGATTTTTTGTTTTAAAGTGACTTCTCACCATCAACTCAAGTCCATGTCATTCTGAAGGAGCGTAGCGGCTGAAGAATCTAAATTCACGCGTCACCGCCGCAGTGCGTCCGTCAACCCGGAGTGGCGAACCGTTCTCTGTGTCACTGCGAAACGTATAATGGTGTCCGATGCCCACAGATGCGCTTCGGACTGCGCGCGCGTGATGGCGGTGTAGAGCAATTCTCGCGTCACTACCGGCGACTCCACGGGCGGCAGTATGGTCAGCACGCGCGTGTATTGCGATCCCTGGCTCTTGTGGACAGTCAGCGCGTAGACTACTTCATGCGCCGGCAGAGACGACGGATTGTATGTGCGCAACACCCCGTCGCTTCCCTCAAAGAATACCGCCAACGCTCCGTCCTGAGCCTCGTCCGGCCATACAATGCCCGTATCGCCGTTAAAGAGCGACAGCCCGTAATCATTCTCCGTCACCATGACCGGACATCCCCGATACCATCGATCCCCCCTTTTTTCTATCAGCCCGGTGCGCTTCAACACCTCTTCGGCAAATCGATTGACCCCATTCACGCCATAGTCGCCCTCGCGGACCGCACAGAGTATCCTGAAGTGATTCAATTGTGTGAACGCATCCCCGATGGACGCGGCGGACAGAAACCGTCTATATCCGTCAACGATCACTCGTTCCAGCGCCGTTTCGTATTCGTGCTGCGCGGCAAAGGATGCGCTCGCGATATCGCCATAGCCCCGGGTGAACGTGTCGATCGTCGTATCGGCATCGCCGTCATTCACCGCACGGCTCAATGCTCCTATGCCGCTCGTGCGGCCGAACCGGTGTGAATAGGTCAACTGCTTCACGCACGGCAGCCCGGCGCTGCACAGGTCGCTGAAGACTGCTCCCGCCTCGACGGACGAGAGTTGATCCTTGTCTCCCAACAATATCAATTGCGTCTGCGGCCCGACGGCATCCATGAATTTTGCCATGAGCGCCGCATCGATCATCGAACATTCATCCAGCACGATCACATCCGCCGCTAGTGGATGCGTGCTGTCGTGCCTGAAATACGGCGTTCCACGTTTCGAGCGCAGCAGGCGGTGCATCGTGCCCGCATGGTCGGGGATCTTCGCTTTCAGTGCATCGGGTATCGGAAGCCGCTGCTTCTGGCTCACGATCGATTCCTGCAGCCTCGCCGCGGCTTTGCCCGTGGGCGCGGCGAGCGCAATGCGCAGGTGTTCCTTTGTTGAAAACTCGACAAGCAGCGCCAGGATCACGGCCACGGTGGTGGTCTTTCCCGTGCCCGGTCCGCCGGAAATGATGCATAGTGTGTGATGCAGCGCGTGTTCGGCCGCAGCGCGCTGATCCCGATTTTTTTCGGCCTCGCCTGCAGGAAAATACTCGTCGAGCCGTTTCGCTATGCCGGCGCCGCGCACGAGCGGCGTTGCGTGGCCCATGCGCGCGCGAATCGCGCCGGCAATCGTCTGCTCATACTGCCAATACCGGTTCAGGTATAACCGCCCATGGTCGTCCAGAACCATCGGCTTGTCCGGAGCCGCAGATGTTCCGACAACGCCCGAACCTGAAAGCGCACCGCTGTGCGCAGGCTCAATGTCGATGCATACATTGCGCTCCCGCGTGGCCTGTGAAACGCGGCGCGCCGTTCGCTCCAACACCGCCGAAGGCTTCACGGCAAGCCTCATCATCAGCCGGGCAAACTGATCATCGATAACGGAAAACGTCCCTTCGGGTACTCCCGCATGCGTCTCGTCGGGAGCTGTACGCGCTTTGTGAGGCGCGCGAGGCTCTACGCCCGGCGCGAATTGAAACGCTTCAGCAGCAATGTGTTTTTTCTTACCCATGGTCTTCTTCCAGCTCAGTGTCTGACGGCATCGGCGCGGCGATCAACGCCGCAAGCCGTCGAATTTTTTCCGCATCGGGTTTCTCAAAAAAGATCCCGCACTCATCCTCTGCGGCCGCATCGACGCCCCGCAGGAAAATATAGATGACGCCGCCGAACTGCGCGTCGTACGTGTAGCCCGGAAGACGATCTCGCAGATACCGGTCCGTTCCTATGGTATAGAGGAGCGATTGAAGGAAATAATCGTCCCGAACCATCGCTTCGCGCAATCGCTCGGGCGCGTACGCCTCGCGGGTTCCTCCGAGATAGTTCGACTTCCAGTCCACAATGTAATACTTCCCCCCGTGCCTGAAGAGCAGATCGATCTTGCCGTTCAGCCATCCCTTCACCCTGCCGTCCGCATACTCATTGTTCGCCATACGGTCGTCGGCGTTCGTATACTCATTCATGAATTTTCGCAAGTGCCTCTTCGCGAAGGGGGTCAGCGGGAAATAAAAATTCGTTTCATGCCGGCGGTCGGCCTTCCCGAGCAGGGACAATGAAAACGACGGCGCCACCTGCGTCAGTTTTTTGTGCAGCACATTGCGCACCGCTTCGCGGGCTGCGGGTTCTTCGGATGCATCCAGTCCGTACTTCTTCATCCGCGCGGCAATCACGCTCTCGGCGTCGGACATGTCGAAGTCGATCTTCTCGAACACTTCGTGGAAAAAATCGCCTGCAAGCTTTCCCTTCGCAAACGTGAAGATCGTCCGCTCCCCTGCTGTGCCGGTAACTGCCTCGGCAGATTGAATCTCATCCACATACAACCGCCGCCGGTCGCTCCCCGTATGCTGCGCCAGGGACGTAAAGCTCGCTACGGTTCCTGCTGCGTCGATCGTTCGCGTTCTGGCGAGCGCCGCAATCGGGACACTCTGCGCCGTGCGGTCCTCTTCGGGCGTAACGATGAGGCCTTCGGCGTCGCCCGCCCGTGCGACGAAAATGTTCCCGTCCGCATCATCCGCCAGAGGATTCAGGTCCGCGAAGACCTTCCCTTCATCGGCGAGTATGGCGGACAGTTCATCGGGGTCGGCCGTGCCATGCAGCAGGTAGCCGATCGCCGATCGCTCCGTCGAACTGAAATTGCCATAGAGTATGTGACATTGATATTCAGCCCGCGTCAGCGCTACATAGGCCACGCGGGTCTGTTCGGCAAGCATTTCTCGTTGAAACACTTCGCTATGCGCAGCCAGGTCCGTCGAACCGATGTCGTACACCAATCGATTCGCCACCCCCGTCTCCGCCTGCGGCGCATGGAAAAACACGGCAGGATCCGGCGTGTTGGCGCCGGGCATCGGCACCTCCCACAGGAACGGACAATACACGATCTTATATTGAAGCCCCTTGCTGCTGTGCACCGTCACGATCTTCACCGCCTTCTGGTCCGTCGCCAGATTTTCCACATACTCTTCGTCCTCTTTGTCTCCCGCGGCGATCTTCTTTTCAAACCACGTCACCAACGCCTGCGGCGAGAGCTGATCTCCGCTTTCCGTTTTTTGCAGCAGCTCCGAAAGCTGCAGCAGGTTCGCCGCGCGCCGTTCGCCCTCGGGCATCGCCAGCAATCGGCTGAGCACGTGTTCCTGCTCCAGCAACCGCGAAAACATTTCGATGAAACCGTTCCGCTTCCATTGCACATTCAACGCCATGAAGTGTTCGTGCCGCCTGCCCATGCTCACACCGTCGGTGTTTAAGCTATCGAGTTCCTCTGCGGTGACGCCGAGCAGCGATGTGATGAGCGCCGATCGCAGCAAGGGCGCGGACGCGGGTTCGGCCGCGGCGCTCATGACGCGAAGCACTTCAACGGCCTCGCGCGAGGCGAAGATGCTTTCATTGGAATGGATCACCGAAAACACGCCCGCCGCCCGCAGGGCTTCCTGCATCTTCCCGGCCTGCCTGTTCGTTCGGACCAGCACGGCAATGGCGTTCTCGTCCAGCTTTTCCTTCTTGTCTCCGGTTTCGAAATACGTATCGACTTGTTTCCCGAGCATCAGCTGCTTCACGACCGCATCCACGGTCAGCGCGATCGCCTCTTCGGCCGAACGCTCCTTGTTCAGCGCGTTCTTGCTTCTGCCGCCTTCCGGCTTTACGTACGGACGGTACACGATCGTCATCGGCACAGCTTCGTTCCCACCGATCACGAGCCTGCTGTGTTGTTTCTCCTCGGGATAACTGACGGGCGAGAATTCTATCCCTTCGAAGATGAACGGATCATGCGCGCGCTGGAAAAGCGTGTTGACCGCGCAGATGAGCCCCTTCGTCGACCGGTAATTCATCGCAAGCGTCGCCTTCCGTATGTCGCGCTGCGACGTCGCGGTCATATAGGCAAAGACATCGGCTCCCCGGAATCCATAGATCGCCTGTTTGGGATCGCCGATATAGAACAACACCGTTGTGCCGTCACCGAACAGACGCGAAAAGATCGTATACTGGACGGGATCCGTGTCCTGAAATTCATCGATGAGCACGGCGCTGTACCGGCTGCGCAGTTTTTCGATCAGCACATCGGCGTTCGGTGAACATACGGCGTCGCGTGTTGTCAGCAGCAGATCGTTGAACGACAAGATGTTCAGTTCCCGTTTCCTGTCTGCAAGATGCGAGGCCGCATAGGCAAAGACGTTCCGCTTCACGGCAAGCACGTCTCCGGCGATCGCCTCCTCAAGACCGGCGGATGCCATGCTCACTGCATCGCACAGCGCGAAGAAAGGATGGGCGGGCGCCGTGCAGTTTTTTTTCACGCAGTTGCCGATATTCGACTGTGTGAAGAGTGTCAGCTCATCGGGAAACAATCCGGCTTCCGGCGCATGCGAAAAATACACATCGGCGGCCTCCATCTTCATCCGAACCTTCTCCGCCGAGTATTGTCGTTGATTCAACTGCGTGCTGCCCGCAAGAAGCTGTTCGATCGCGACTCTGCCGCGCTTCCATGCCCGTGAGGCAGTCTCAACGGCCGCAGCATACTGCGTACTCAGAGCCTCAGTGCGGCTCGCCGGTGCGTCGGGAACGATCGTCACGTCCAGATGGTCCATTGCCTGCTTCACCAGAAATGTCAGCGAGGCAATGTCCAGCCCTGCGCCCGGTCCGGCGAGCGCTTTCGCCACAAGCGGCGAGGCGCCGCCGATGGTTGCGCGCCAATAATCCGCTACGACGCTCTCGATGAGCGATTGCTGATCGGTTTCCAGCTCGCAGCCGAATTGTGTTCCGCTTTCAAATGAGTTCTCGAGCAGCAGCGTGCGGCAAAATCCGTGTATCGTGTAGATGGACGCTTCATCGAACGTCCGCAGATTGTGCGTGAGCGCGTCCACTGCTTCAGTTGCATCGACCGACGCCAGCAGAGACGGGATCGGTGCGGGATACGCCGGGCCGTCGACGGCAATTCCCGCGGCCTTTTCCATAAACGCGCGGAGCGCGGTTTTCAGCGTGTCGCGAATGCGCTGATTCAATTCGGCGGTCGCCGCCTCGGTGAATGTGACGACAAGGACGTTCTCCACGTCCATGTGACGTTCGAGCAGCAAACGCAGATACAGTCCGGCGATCGTAAATGTCTTGCCCGTTCCCGCGCTCGCTTCGAGCACGTTGATCCCTTCAAGTGCATCGGACCCCAGATTGAATTCGTTCATTCCTCGAGCGCCTCCGTTCCTTTGCAGTTCTCCATGAGCGGAGTAAAAATTCGCCGTGCGAGCGCCATGAACTCGGACGTGAACGGGTCGCTGTCTCCGAAGCATTGGCTCACGTAGCGGTTTTCCGATTCCGCCGGCGCGCCCGAAAAACTTTTCTTGCTCCATCCCTGGCGCGCCGCGTCGAGCGCATCATCCTCGGGGGTGTCCTTCCGGATTTCGTCCACGAATTTTTTTGAGGCCTCCGGGAAAAACGGCAGCGGTTTCCGCATGCCCTCGAGATACATCGACGCCAGGTCATTCACGAGCGCGGCCGGATCCCGCACGGCGGTGAATTGCTCGACGGCCAATTTCGTTTTCGTCGATGCGCAGCATACGGTTGCAGCGGGATATCCCGGAAGCGCCGCCGCCTGCAAGAGGAGGTGATTGATCCACGCCGCAAGGTAATCCTTCGCCTTCATGCCGGCCATCCGATAGAACAGCATCGACTCGGCATACACATTGCCGATCGATCCGACAACGCGGAGACCGTTCACCGTCAGGTCTATCGGCGCGTCTTCGAGCTTCGGCCCCCGCATCTGCTTCCGCACCGCTTCGGCAAAGAGTTCCACTTCGCCGCACAGGCCGTCGAACACCGCGCGTCCGGCAGCGCCGTGGGGCAGCGCGCCCGATGCCGCCACACGCTCGTAGTCGGCGCGCACCGCGCCTGTTGCCAATTGCGATTCAAGCAGGCGCTGCTTCAGCGCGTACGCATCGAGCGTGCCCAGCGAAAAGAGCTCCATATCTTCGATCGTCTCTTCCCCGCTGTCGAAATACACCTTCAGCCGCTGTTTCAAAAACTGTTCCGGGGGATGCGCAAAGAACCGTATGAAGTCCTTCACATCCACGACATTCTCCTCCTGTTCCTGAAGAGGCAGCGGATCGACGAGAAACGGACGCACCGGTGTTCCACCCCGCTCTACTGCGGATGCGGCCTTCGCATATTTTTCGGAATACGAATAGAGCGCCGAGCCGCCGCGGAAATACACGGGATTACATGCCTGCAGCTTATGCTCGACGATGCACTGGACGGCCCGCCCGCGGTGCGCATCGGCGTCCGCAAGGCTGAAATTGTTTTCACAATAATCCAGCAGCTCGCTCACGACGACGGAGGGCGGCAGTTTCGCATTGTCGCGCCGGCTCTGCCCGCACCAGCTGATGTACAACTGCTCTCGCGCGGAGATGAGCGCCTCCAGGAACATGTAGCGGTCGTCGTTCCGGCGGGACCGGTCGCCCTTGCGGGGCCGTTTCGCCATCTCGTTGAAGCCGAGCTTCGGCTGCCGGCGCGGGAATGCGCCGGTGTTCATGCCGATGAGGCAGATGATCTTCGAGGGAATGCTCCGCATCGGCAGCAGCGAACAGAACGTGACGCCCCCGCGAAGGAATCGCTGCGACGCGCCCTCGCTGCCGAATGAGCCGTCCAGTACATTCATCACAACGGCAATGTCGACCGGCGTCACAAACCCGGACCGCTCCTGCAGCAGCGCCAGGTCGGCGATGACGGGCGCCATTGCGCTTTTTTCCTCGTAGCTCATCAGAAAAAAATCGTCGGCCGCGCGCTGCAATATCGCTCCCCACTCTTCGAGCGTGTGCGTGCCGGGCAGTACCGCATCGAGCGCTTCGAGCCGTGTGAAGAACGAGAGCAATTTCCCGAACGTGACGGCATCGCTCCCCTCGCAATTATCGAATGGCAGGATGCCTCCGAACATCCGCGCTTCGTCGTGCGACGGGTATGCATACCCCAAGAGCATCCTGTCCAATCCGTATCGCCACGTGTTCACATTGTCTATGAGTACGTGATACTGCCGGTCGATCGATGCCGAGTCCAATCCCCATCTGATCCTGCAATCGCGTATCCACGACCGTACCGTATCGAGTTCCTTCATCGTCAGATCGAACTTGCCTGCAATGTTCTCGCATTCCAGCAGTTCGACCACGGACGAGGCGGTGAACCGCGTGCGGTGAAAACGCAGCAGCGACGAGAATGCTTCGGTGACCTTGTGTTCGCTCTTCACGGAGCGGTCCGCGATGGTGTACGGGATACGGTTCTTCTCGACGCCGTTGAACACGGCTTCAATGTACGGAGCATATTCTTCGATCTGCGGCGCCATGACAATGACGTCGCCGGGCTCGATCGCCGGATCGTGCTCGATCATCGAGATGATGTGGTCGTGCAGCACTTCCATCTCGCGCATGGGACTGTGGCAATTCTGGACGATCACCGATCGGTCGCCATCGGCAACAGGCGTCCGGACGCCGCCCGGATTCCCTGCCGCAGATTCGGAATAGTTATAGATGTCGTGTTGAATGCAGTGCAAGAGCGTGCCGCGCGTCGGCTCCGCAAATGCAGATTCGTCCGGAGAGAGATCGTGCTCCAACAGCATCTCGTAAAAGTCCCGCCCCTGCACTCCGAGCGAGGAGAGCAAGGCGTTGCCCGCATAGGCCGCACCGCCCTTCGCCGCCGCCGTTTTCAACTCGCGCGGTGTGGCAACATCGGACCAGTATGCTACGGAAGGGTTGATGGCGAAATAATTCACCTCCATGTGCGCCGAGAGCGCAATGAGCACATCGATATAATACTGCGGCAGATAGGATATACCGAACACCGTCAGCCGCTCGGGGAAGTCCGGGTGCGGCGCGGCCATGGCCTGGAGTTTTTTAAGAAGCGTCTGCTGCATCCGCGCCCGGTGAAGAAGCCCTCCCTGCGGATCACGCACAATGGCCTGCCATAAGACACGCTGCCATTCGGCATCCGGATCCCCACCCTTCACATTTTTTTCCCAGCCCAGCACGAGGTCGGCGCGGAAGATCATGTATTGATCGAAGAGGTCGGCGATGCGCACTGCAAGCTGATACAATTTTTGCTGATCGATCGTCTCGGGCCCCGATGCGGTCAGGTAGACCCGGACGATCCTAAACGCATCGTCCGTGAGCAGCGTCGGCACAATGCGCATGATGATCCATACGAGCGTGCCGCGTTCCCAGCCCGAATCGCGGTGAACATCGGTGTGCAGGGTCCGGTAGAGCGACTGCAGGAATGTCTCGGGATAGTCGAAGACGACATTCGCGCAGATCCCCCGCGTGCGCGCGATGTGCTGCGAGAGCCAGAATTCCATGCCCTTGCTTTGAACGATGAAGCGCTCGGGATTGAAAATATTTTGCGGCGGCGCGGCAAGCGACTCCTGCATGATCGCCGCGAGCCGCTCAAGGTCATTGCCGGTGTAAAGATGAAAATGTTCCATGTACGGTGTGGTGTGATGAGAATGCCGAGTGTGCGCTCACAGTGGTGAGCACGGTCAGTGGGCGTGCAGCGTTTTTTTTCCCTAAGCACCTCGTTGCCGTTGCATCGGTGCGATGTAGGGCGAGATGGTATCTCGCCCATGCTTCACCTTTTTTCCTGTAGCGCGCGCTGTTATCTCGCCCGCTCGAGCGAAGCGGTGCATGTTACTATTGGTTACTTGGGTGCGCTTACCAAGATACAACGATCGGCGATGCGCAATCGTATCACACAATGATATTTTTTTTCAGATCGTGTTAACAGCGGGATGCATCACATCGAGAAGGCGCTCACAAGCGACTCTTCAGCGGCGGCGAGCGTGTGTTCGATCTCGCCGCGCGTATGAGCGGTAGAGATGAACGCGGCTTCGAACTGCGAGGGGGCCAGATAAACACCCTTCCCGAGCATCGCATTGAAGTAGCGCCCGAACCGTGCGGTGTCCGAGCGTTTCGCCGACGTGAAATCCGTCACACGCTCGCGCGTGAAGAACAATGTGAACATGGACCCGACGCGGTTTTGCGTGAGCGGCAAATGATGGCGGTCGATGATCTGTTTCATCCCCTCTGCTAACTGCGCTGCCCGCTCTTCTAAAACGACGTACACATCCGGTGTGGCATTCAGGATCTGCAGGGTTTCCAGTCCCGCTGCCATCGCGAGCGGATTGCCGGACAGGGTCCCGGCCTGGTACACGGGCCCCGAGGGGGCAATGAGCTTCATGATCTCTTTTTTTCCGCCGTAGGCGCCCACCGGCAATCCGCCGCCGATGATCTTGCCGAGCGTGGTGAGATCGGGCTCGATATTGTACAGCTGCTGCGCACCTCCGGGAGCCACACGAAATCCCGTCATCACTTCGTCCAGGATGAAAACGATCCCATGCGTCGTGCACAGTGTGCGCAGCCCCTGCAGAAATCCATCCGCAGGCGGCACGCATCCCATGTTCCCGACAATGGGTTCAACGATCATTGCAGCGATCTGCCCGGGATGCGCATCGATCATCCGGCGCACGGACTGTAGGTCGTTATACGTGGCTGTGAGCGTATCGGCGGCGATGGACTGTGTGACACCCGGACTGTCCGGAATGCCGAGCGTCATCGCCCCCGAGCCTGCGCTGATGAGGAACGAATCGGCATGCCCGTGATAGCAGCCTTCGAACTTGATGATCTTTTCCCTTTTTGTGAACGCGCGCGCCAGGCGCACTGCGCTCATCGTCGCCTCCGTGCCCGAATTCACCATTCGTACCATTTCGATCGACGGCATGAGCTTCGCGATGAGCTCCGCCATCTCGATCTCGCGGAGCGTCGCGGCGCCGAAACTTGTTCCGTCCACGATCGCCTTCTGCAGCGCCTCGACCACGGCCGGATGCGCATGGCCGAGTATCATCGGTCCCCACGACCCGACGTAATCGATGAATTCATTCCCGTCCACATCCCAGAGCTTCGACCCGTGCGCGCGCGCGATGAAGAGCGGCGAGCGGCCGACAGACGTGAATGCGCGCACCGGCGAATTGACTCCGCCCGGAATTGTTTGCTGTGCCCGTTCGAACAGGCGCTCGGATGTTGTCGTGTTCATAGGATTATTTTTAAATGTTCTTGAGCAATTTCGCCGCATCTTTTGCGAAGTAGGTGAGTATGATATCGGCTCCGGCGCGCTTCATGCTCACGAGCACTTCCATCATCACGCGGGGCTCGTCGATCCACCCGTTGCGCCCCGCAGCTTTGATCATCGAATATTCTCCGCTCACATTGTAAGCGGCGGTGGGCATGGCGAACCGGTCCTTCACGCGCCTGATGATATCCAGGTAGGACAGTGCCGGCTTCACCATCACAATGTCCGCACCTTCCAGTATATCCTGCTCCACTTCGCGAAGCGCTTCGTCCGAATTTGCCGGATCCATCTGGTGCGAACGCCTGTCGCCGAATGCGGGCGTGCTGTCTGCCGCCTCGCGGAAGGGACCGTAAAATCCGGATGCGTACTTTGCAGCGTAGGACATGATAGGCACATTCTGGAACGAGTTGGCATCCAAAATCGATCTGATCGCTCCGATCCGTCCGTCGAACATGTCCGAGGGCGCGATCAGATCGGCGCCGGCTTCCGCGTGCGACAGTGCCTCTTTCGCCAGCAGCGCGATGGACTCGTCGTTCACGATCTCTTCGCCTCTCACGATGCCGCAATGTCCGTGCGACGTATATTCGCACAAGCACACATCCGTGACCACAATGAGTTTGGGAACCTCTTTTTTGATGGCGCGAACCGCCCGCTGCACAATGCCGTCTGGGGCATAGGCCTCGCTCCCCACTTCGTCCTTGTGCTCGGGAATGCCGAACAGGATCACCGCGGGAATACCGAGCGCGTACACATCGGCGCATTCGCGCACGAGCTGATCGATGGAAAAATGATAGACGCCCGGCATGGAACCGATCTCATGTTTCACGTTCGTACCCGGAACTACGAACAGAGGATAGATAAAATCTTTTACCGAGAGTTCCGTTTCGCGCACCATCGAGCGGAATGCATCCGTCATGCGCAGCCGGCGAAGGCGCTTGAATGGTTCTATTATAGTTGATCCGTTCGTCATTGTCGTGTGCCCTTTAGAAAAAATACGTGTCCTATGATTGCTTACGCCTGAACGGTGCGAATGAATTGTTTGACCCGCTCGGCGTTCTTCTCCGAATTGATGATGCAGTCGCCCACCGAAATGCCGCCCCGGAAATTCCCCGTCAAAAAGAGCCCCGGATGCACGCGTTCGAACCGTTCGACCGTTTCCATCCGTTCGAGATGCCCGAGATGGTATTGGGGAATCGCCCGCAGCCACCGCGACACGCGGTGGAACACGGGACGACCCTTCACTCCCATGAGCGCGGCAAGCTCTGTGGCGGTCATCGAAACGAGTTCAGCGTCGTCTTTTTTTGTCAGCTCGGGCTGCCGCGAGCCTCCAATGAATGTGGTCAGTGCGGCATGCCCTTCGGGAGCGCGCCCCGAAAACAGCGACGACGACCAGATCGTCCCTAAAATTTTCCGCTTCTCCCGGGCCGGCACCAAAAAGCCGAACCCGTCAAGCGTCCGCCGGATGTCCTCCGTCCTGTGTCCCAGGTAGACCTCGGCAACAGGCGGATAAAAAATTCCGTTCAGTGTTTCGCCCACCGCGTGGTTGTGCGGCGATACCAGGTCTGCAGCGGCATACGCAGGAATGGCGGTGAGGATGACCTCGGCTGCGAATGTACATGGTTCCCCGTTGCGTTTGCCCATCGCCTCATACACGACCGCGTCGTTCTCGCCTCTGATCGCAATTTTCTTGATCACCGTTCCGGTGATGACCCTCTCTCCGAGCGCGGCGGCGATCGCATCGGGAAGCGTCTGCATGCCGTTCACGAACGAAAACATGCGCGCGCGGTCCTTCGCAGTTTCCGCACGCTGCTTCCGTTCGCGCGCCCCTTTGATCATGCCCTTGATGAGCCCGCCATAGCGCTCTTCGAGCGCGTACAGTTTGGGAAACGCCGCACGCACGCTCAGGTGCTCGGGACTGCCGGCATACACGCCTGCCACAAAGGGATTGATCGCGTACTCCAAAAATTCACGCCCGAGCCTGCGATGCACAAATTCCGCAATGGTCTCTTCTTTTTTCGCCCTGCCCACGAACGGCTCCTTCAACAGCCTGAGCTTGCCCGATGCGGACCAGAGCCGCGACTGGAAAAATTTCTTCGCCGACATCGGCAGCGGATGAAGGCCGCCCCCGCGCACGATGTAGCGGTTCGTCCCGATCTCGTTTGCATAGACGACCTCGCCGCGCACATGAAGGTCATCGAAGAGCGTTTGAAACAGCGGAGTCGTTTCGAGCGCGCTGTTCGGGCCGGACTCGATTAGCCATCCGTCCTTGTGGACGGTGCGCATGGTCCCGCCCGGCGCCTGTTCCTGCTCCAGCACGGTCACATCGATGCCCGCCTTCTGCAGCCACCATGCGGTCGTAAGCCCCGTGATGCCGCCCCCGATGATGACAACTCTCATTTTTTTCTTCATATCATCCGCTTTTGTCTTCACACTCAAAAACACTTACTCCGACGCCTTCGATGCATTCATCACAAGGTCGCACAGGCATCCGATGAACAAGTCACCGGTCAGCAAGGGAGCGGTCATGGCGAAATACCCGATGCCGAGCTTCGTCGCCTCGTCCTTCGCTTCGATCGATATTTCAGACAGCGTCTCGATGTGGTCCGTCACGAACGCGATCGGAATGACGATCACATGCGACACCTTCTCTTCGGCAAGCCGTTCGACCGCGTCCACCAGCGACGGCTTCAGCCATTGCTGCGGGCCGACCTTGCTCTGAAAACAGAGATGATGCGGCAGGCCGAAGTTCCCTTCCTCCACAACGCGCTCATACGAACGGCGGATGTGCTGCGAATACGGGTCTCCGTTGCGCACGAGCTTCATCGGCGTGCCGTGCACGCTGAAAAGCAGATGCACTTTTTCCCGGTCCCCTGCAGGCACGCACTCCAGCGCCTCCCTGATGCGCTCGACGAGCGCCCGGATATACAACGGATGCTCGTAATACGATTCGATGAGCGTCGTGCGAAGTTTCTCGGCATGGAGCCGCGCAACGAGTTCATTCCATTCCCTCATGCTCGAACCCGTTGTGGCCTTCGAGTATTGGGGATACAACGGAAGGAGCACCACCTCTTCGATCCCCGATGCAAGCAGCTTCGTGATCACCTCCTCGGCGCGCGGATGCCAGTAGCGCATCGCGATCTCGACCGGCATCGCGTGTCCCTTCGCACCGAGCATTTCGCGAAGCGCATCGGCCTGCATCTGCGTCTGCCTCCTGATGGGCGACCCGCCTCCGATCGATGCGTACAGCTTCGACGCGATCGGTGCGCGCTTGCGGGCGATGAAGCGCGCAAGCGGCTCGCGGAACAACGATGCAAAAGGAAGGTCAATGATGTCCGGGTCGCAGAATAAATTGTACAGGAACGGCTCGACCGCGTCGAGCGTATCCGGTCCGCCTAATTGAAACAATACCACCGCCCGCCGTGTCGCCGCCATTATTCGCCCTGTTGTCACACTGTTTTTGAAAATATCGGCTTCTCCGCCATCATCTTTTCGATGTATGCATCGAAACACATTGCAATGTTCCGAATAACGAGCCGACCCATGCCGTGCACGACGATCTTCTCCTTCGTCAGCGTCACCAATCCGTCGCTCACGAACTGCCCGAGTTTCGCAAGCGAGTCCCTGAAATACTCGTCGAACGACAGCGCGTAGGCCTCTTCGATCTCGCCTTTGTTCAATTCCATGTCGCACATCAA
Organism: uncultured Ignavibacteriota bacterium; assembly: GCA_903884005.1. GTDB lineage: Bacteria > Bacteroidota > Ignavibacteria > UBA10030 > UBA8401 > CAISDA01. The sequence goes on from CAISDA010000056.1 coordinate 16,297, forward strand.
TTTCATGATGACGTCCTTGCGTATATGGTCGTCGGGCGTCATCGTGTATCCGAGATGCGTCGGCAGCCTGAGTGCGTCGAGTGCGTCGAAATATTCGCGAACCGTCTTGACGTTCTGTTGGTAGGAATCGTGGAACTGCCCGATCGCCGACATGCCGAATCCGTACAGGTCGCATCCAGCTTTGGTGGAATATCCCTGGAAATTTCTGTAGAGCGTGCGGTTCTTCTGCGCAATGGCAAGCTCGTCCGTCTGCTTTGCGAAATGGTCCATGCCCACATTCCAATATCCGGCAGCCACTAGCTTTTCAATGGTCATTTTGAATATTTCAAGCTTCAGTTCGGTGCTCGGGAGGGTCTCGGGCAGGATGAGCTTCTGGTGCGGCTTCAGCCACGGCACGTGCGCATAATTGAACACGGCAAGCCGGTCCGGCGCAATATCGATGACCTTGTCCACCGTCTCGGCGAACGTCTCAAGCGTTTGGAACGGGAGGCCGTAAATGAGATCCAGATTGATGCTCGAAAAGCCAAGTTCCCGGCTCCAGTTCACCGCATCCCGCGTGATGGATTCGGGCTGCACGCGGTTCACCGCCTCCTGCACGCGCACGTCAAAATCCTGCACACCCATGCTGATGCGGTTGAACCCCGATTCCCTCAGCGCCTTCATATGGTCGTATGTCAGGCCGCGCGGATCGATCTCAACCCCCGCTTCGATGTCCTCATCAAATGCGAATCGGCTGCGTATGTAGAGGCCGATGTCCCGTATCTCGTCCGGATCGAGATACGACGGCGTGCCCCCGCCCCAATGGAGCTGTATCACCCTGCGGTGCGCGCCAATGGACGGCGCCACCATGTCGATCTCTTTTTTCAGGTAGTCGTTGTACTCGGCGATCTGCTTCCGGTGATTCGTCACCAGCATCGTGCATCCGCAGAAATAACAGAGCGTGTCGCAGTACGGAAAATGGAAGTAGAGCGAGAGCGGCGACGTCGTGTCCGATGTGTTCGTGCGCTGGACCGCGTCCCGATATTCCGCGGGGCCGAACTTCGGACTGAACAACGGCGCGGTCGGATAACTCGTGTACCGCGGACCGGGTCCGCTGTATTTTCTCAACAGGCCGATATCGACAGATTCAAATTGTTTCATTGCAATTCCTGATTCTTAGCGCCGTCAGTTCGCCTGCCGCGCTTTTTTTCATTACCGTTTCGCTCTCGTAACTATTTAGTATGCACCAAAATCATTGTCATCCTGAATTAAGGCATCTTGGCTGCGCCAAGAATCTTCATTCAATTGACATACGTACTCTGACATTCTGAGGTTTCATCTTGGCTGCGCCAAGAATCTTCATCCAATTGACATCAGTATTCTGTCATTCTGAGCGCAAGCGATGAATCTGGCTTCGTGGTGGCAGCCGGCGAGATTCTTCAGTCGCTTGAGCTCCTTCAGAATGACGGTGACTATAGACTGCGCTGAGTTACTTGAGAGTTACACGCTCTCTATTACACGTGATACTGCACGCTGTGTGTCTTCACCGCAGTGATAAACGCTTTTACATTTTCAACGGGCGTCTCGGGCAATATGCCGTGCCCCAGGTTGAAAATGTGGCCGCTTCCCTTCCCGAATTTTTCGAGAATACGCTTCACGCCCAGTTCAATCCGCTCCGGCGTGGAGAACAGCATTGTCGGATCCAGATTACCCTGCAGCGCCACACGGTCGCCGACCACCCGGCGCGCATCTCCAATATCCATTGCCCAATCCAATCCCACCACATCGGCCCCGGTCGAGGCGATTCTGTCCAGCGAATGGCCGCAATCCTTGCAGAACACGATCACGGGAACGCCCTTCGGCTTGACGGCCTGAACGACCTGCCGTATATAGCGCAGCGAAAATTCTTCGAATTCCTCCTGCGCCAGTATGCCGCCCCACGTATCGAATAGTTGCACCGTTTGCGCGCCGGCGTCTATCTGCGCCGAAAGATACGCCGCCACCGCGTCGGCAAGCTTCGCCAGCAGCGCGTGCGCGTCGGCAGGGTGCGAGAAGATGAGCTCTTTAATGTAGCGGAACGACTTTGACCCGCGGCCTTCCACCATATAGGTGGCCAGCGTCCACGGCGAGCCTGAAAATCCGATGAGCGGCACTCTGTTGTTGAGCCGTTCACGCGACAGCCTGAGCGCGTCCATCACGTACCGCAGCGACACAGTCGGATCGATCGGCGCAAGCGCATCGATCGCCGTTCTCGAACGGAGCGGAGAGGGAAACCGCGGACCGCCCTTGCCCTCTTCTACGATCAGTTCCATTCCCATCGCCTCGGGTATCACGAGGATATCCGAGAAGATGATCGCGGCATCGACCCCGACAAGATCAACCGGCTGTATCGTGACTTCCGCTGCGAGCTCTGGAGTTTTGCAGAGCGTCAGAAAATCCGTCTTCGAGCGAACCGCCCTATACTCCGGCAAATACCGGCCCGCCTGGCGCATGAACCACACGGGCGTTCGTTCCACATGCTCGCGCCGGCATGCGCGCAAAAAAAGATCGTTCACTGGCAATAACGTATTCACTCGTCCTCGTTTCTATGGTGTGTAAAATATTGTTCCAGAACCGACACGAGATCCTCCGACGTCGGCTGCTCGGGCACAATGGGAGCCGCAAGAGACAGCGTCAGCAGCGCGTCTGCTGTCGTCGTGCCGATCGCGGCAAGCACTGCCGTTCGCACGGCATCCTGCGGCACGGCCGCAAAAAAATTTTCAACGCTCGAGGGACTAAAAAATGTGACCGCATCGATCGTCCCCGACTCGAGCATCGTGCACACCTGCGCGGCATCGAGCACCGCAGGGTCGCCCGGCGGGTCACCGGCGGCGCCGACCGTTGTCTCATACACGATCACTTCGTCCACACATGCGCCATACGCCCGCAGGGCAACGGTGATGTCGCTTCCGGCCAGATTCCCTTTCGGGAAGAGAAATCGTTTTCGAAACACCGGTGTTGCGCAGAGCGCCTCGGCCAGCGTTCGCACATTGGTGACGCCCGGAAAACGGGCAGCGGCGATGCCGAACGATGCAACGGCCTCGGCGGTCTTGGCTCCGACCACATACACTTTTGATTTCGGCAGCAGCCCCGGCTGCAGCCCTCGTTCGATTGCGCGATTGAAAAAATATCGCACGGCGTTGACGCTCGTCATAATGACCGCATCATACGTGCGGTAGTTATCGATGGCGTCGTCGCATGCATCCCACGATACCGGCGGCACAATGCGTATCGTCGGGAAATAGACGGCTTCCGCCTCCCGCTCGCGCAGAAGCTGCGCCATCGTTACCGACTGCTCGATCGGACGAGTGATGAGAATTTTTTTTCCGGCTAAGGACAACGGCCCCCTCTGTTCCACAGTCTTATGTAACTATACCGAAACTCGGACCGACGCGGCGGCGTCAGCGATTCATGTTCCTGATCTCTTCGAGCACGGCGCCGCCGCCCATGTGCAGCAATCGCTCTGCAAGCGCGATGCCGACAGCCTCGGCATCATCCGCGTCGCCTTCCAGACTGTCCTTAAAGATGCGCGCGCCGTCAAGGCTGCCGATCATCGCATCGAGCGTGAACCTTCCGCCCTCGATCCGGCTGTATGTGCCGATCGGTATCTGACAGCCTCCTTCGAGCCTCCGCAGCAGCGCTCGTTCCCCCGCCGCGGCCTGATGTGTCGGCGCGTGGTCGAGTTCGTGCACGATCGACCGGACGAACTCGTCGTCCCCGCGCGTCTCAATTGCAAGCGCTCCCTGGCCCACAGCCGGAAGGATCATGTCGGGCTCCAGCACTTCACTGATCGACGCCTCGCGGCCAAGTCGGGTCACCCCCGCCTTCGCCAGGAGCATGCCGTCCCACGCGGATTCCGATAATTTTTCGAAGCGCGTCCTCAAGTTTCCGCGTATGTCCACGATCGTCAGATCGGGACGCAGATGGAGCAGCTGCGAGCGCCGCCTGAGGCTGCTGGTCGCAATACTGCCGCCCTCGGGCACATCGCTCAAACGGGCATAGTGCTTCTCGGGATGAGAAATGAACACATCCCTCACATCCTCCCTTTCACAGATCGCCGCGATCACGCATCCGGCCTCGATCTGCGTCGGCACGTCCTTCAAACTGTGCACGGCAAGATCGATCGACTTCTCCAGCAGCGCCCGCTCGATCTCCTTCGTGAAGAGCCCCTTGTCGCCGATCTTCGAGAGAGGGGCGTCCAGGATCTTGTCGCCCGTTGTTTTAATGATCACCGTATCGATCTGCATGGAGGGATGACGAAGCATCAGCTCCCGTTCTACCCATCGCGATTGCCAAAGCGCAAGCTCGCTGCCGCGTGTGCCGATGATGATGGTGGGGCGTTCTGTCATTGTTTCGTCTCCGGCGCGGATGCATCCTTCGAGTCCGCTCTTGTGTGATGCAAACCGAACAGCGTCCGGATGGCGTGGATCCTCGTGTGACTGTCGTCAGCGTTTTCCCCGTTCATATTTTTGAGATTCGTCGTGGGAAGATGCAGCAGCTTGTTCACGATGCGTTTGGTCACGAGCTCCACCAGATCCCTGTCCTCTTTCGAGAATCGGTTGATATTTTTTTTCACTTCCTCGGCGCGCACCGTTTCGAACATCTCGCGCAGATCGCTGATCGTCGGATTCACCTGCAGCGCCTCGAACCATTGCCTGATCGCCGTCAGCTCCTGCAGAATGATCGCATTCACTGCAGGGATCTCCGTCTTCCTCCTGCTCAGATTCTGGTCTACGATCCTCGCAAGCGAATCCATCGTATGCACAAACACGTTCTCCAGTTTGTTCACATCCGGATCGATGTTGCGTGGAACGCCGATGTCCACGATCAACAGCGGCGCATTCGAACGCACCTTCATCGTGCGCTTCACCTGGTCGGCCGTGAGCACATAGGCTGGACTGTTCACCGAGGAGATGACAATGTCCACACTCTGAAGCTTCGTCAGCAGGTCGTCGAACTCGATCGCCGCGCCCCCGATGGACGCAGCCAGTTCGTCCGCTTTGGCGCGCGTGCGGTTGGCGATGGTGAGCGAACCGATGCCGCGCGCCACAAGATTCTTGGCCGTGATCTCGCCGGTCTCTCCGGCGCCGATGAGCAGAGCCGTTTTTTCAGAGAGATTTGAAAATATTTTGTTCGAGAGTTCCACCGCCGCGTAGCTCACAGACACGGCGCCTTCGCAGATCGTCGTTTCCGTGCGCACGCGCTTCCCGACATGGAACGCCGTCTGGATCAGCTTCGAGAGGAACGTGCCCGTCACATGCATGTCGGCGGCGAGGTTATAGTGGGTCTTGACCTGGTTGAGGATCTGTATGTCGCCGATGATCATCGAATCGATCCCCGAGGCGAGCTTAAATAAGTGCGCGGCCGCCCCGGCTCCGCCGAGGGTGTAGAGCGCGCTGCGTGTGTCGCTTCCCGCAGCCGACTTCAAATCGAGAAGATAGTCGATCACCGGCCCCGCTGCGGCTTCAACAGTCGCCGCCTCGCCCGGTCCGTCCACGACGCCGTACACTTCCGTCCGATTGCATGTCGAAATAATGAAACATTCCGAAAAAAATCGCGACTTCAATGCCGGCAGCGCCGAGCGCAGCTCGTCGTCGGAAAACCATAATTTCTCCCGCACGTCCAGTAGCGCGGTGCGGTGATTGATGCCTAATAATAACAACTGCATGATGAAACCTGATGCCTGAGTCAATAAAATTTGTGAAAGCCGCTGAAAAATAAGTTGATGATGGTCAGCGAAAAGATCGAGATGCTGAACGCGGCGATGGACAGGATCATGATCTTCCGCCCCTGCCAGCCGATCGCCCATTTCGAGATCAGTCCCCCTCCATACAATGCCCACACGATCACGGTGCCGATGAGCTTCGGATCGAAATAGGAAAACGATTCGAACGCCCGCGGCAGCCATATCAACCCGACGCCGATCGCGACACTCAGCAGCACGAAGCCGGAGAGCACGGCCGTCATGGCGAGGCCTTCAAGCTTTTCGAGGTTCGGCAGGTTCTCGTACACAACGCCGAAATGATTCGATTTGATATGATGGTAGAGCATCAGATAGAGAAACCCGTAGACGGCAGAGATGGCAAATGCCGAATACCCCAAGAGCGCGCTGACGACGTGGACGCCCAGCAAATGACTGCGAAGCACCGTCTTCACATCCGTCAGGTCCTGTATGAACAAGGTCGAGATGAGCTGGAAGCCGAGGGCGAGGATGAGGATGAAATATCCCGTGTTCTTCGTCTTCGTCACGTATTCGATCACCCGGTACGATAACGCGATCGAAAATGCAATAACGGACATGATCTCGAAGACCGTCGTGATCGGCGGATGATCGAACCGGAATGTGCGCGCCAGCAGATACAGAGCGTGGCATACGAGAGTCGCGCCGAGCAGCGGCGTCTTTATTTTTTTTGCAGCCGGCGAATTTTTGAAAAACGCCTTCGCATACGCCCACACGGTCGCAAAATATGCGACCGGAAGCAGAATATTGAGTAGTACGATGTGTGTCGTCATTCCTGCGCTGATAAAGTGATGTAATTACTAATATACTTAAACAATAAAAGGCAATCAACTGTTTCATCCCCGCCCCCGTTCTGTGAAATAGTGTGCTTTGGGGATGCCAACTGATTCATCCACGCCCCCGTTCTGTGAAATAGTGTGCTCTGGTGATACTGACGACCGCACGGCCATCGGCTTGATTTTGAACGGCGCACATATTAAACTATTGTGTATGGGACGGGTCAAATTTATACGCAGCGGGCCGGGCGTGTCCGCTTCATCGACACGGACAATGCCCGCCATTGCGCATGCCGCAGCGCACACAAACGCTCCGCGGCAGCACAAGACCACAATCGAGAAAGCGAGGAGATACACCATGCGTACAGTCATCATTGCGGCGGCAGTCATCACAGCAACGGCGTTCTTCATCGATCAAGGACGCGCCCAGGCCACCATCGGGGTCACACTCGACACCGGAGATCGGGACGAATTTGGCGCCGCCATCGGCACATATTATAGAGTGCCTGAGCGCGACGTCATCGCCCTGCGGAGCCGTCATATGCGCGATGAAGAAATTCCCGTCGTGTTCTATTTCGCCAACGCGGCGCGCGTCCAGCCCCTTGTCATTGTCGGCCTGAGAGACGACGGGCTCACATGGATGGATATAGCGCTGCGCTTCAGGCTGAGTCCGTCGTTGTTCTACGACCCCGTCTACGGAAGGCCGTATGGATACAGCCGCTACAGGCCGGGAAGAGTGTGGGGCACGATTCGGTATGCCGATGACGATTTCATCCGGTTCTGCAATGTCAGATTTCTCTCCGAACAGTATCACTACCGGCCGGAGAATATTTTACACATGAGGGAACGCCAGAGAGATTTTTTCATGATCCACAACGACATAAGGCGGGAAATGGAACGACGCAGTCCAAAAGAGCAGATGCAGAAACGCGTGGATCGGCACGATGCCGGAAGGAATACGGACCCGCGCAATGACAAGCACGGAACAACACAGGACAATTCCCGGAATCAGGACAGGCATCGCCCCGGCCGCGAAAGGGAATGAAACAAATGGGAATGAAAAAGCCTCCCCCGATGTTTAAATAATAGAGTTGGTGAGACATTCGACCATGAGAGAAAGGACCAGTCCATGAAACGAAAAGTTGGGGTGTGGATCGACCATAAGAAAGCGGTCATCGTCACTGTTACCAACGAAGGTGAAGAGATCACACATATCACCTCGGACATCGGAAAACCGGAACGCATCGCGGGCTCCTCTACCGAGATCGCGGATGAAAGTCCGCGCAGCAGGCGTTTTGGCGAGCGGGTCAACAAGTACTACGACGTCGTGTTGACATACATGCGCGACAAGGTATCCATTCTCATATTGGGGCCGGGAAAAGCAAAGATCGAGTTTCAAAAACGTCTCGAGGCAGAAGCGCTCAGCGGACGCATCATCGCCATTGAGCCTGCCGACAAGATGACTGATCGTCAAATTGCAGCACGCGTGCGGAAACAATTCCTGCAGCGATCGTAAGAGACACTGGGCGAACGTGCGAGTACTCCGCCTCGCGCAGCGGATGATCCAGTGACCATCGGGTGTTTTTTTTTCTGCGATTCTCAGCTCCGTACTGTGCCATGCCGCGCGGTCATCCCCGATCGTGAGAACGGTGATGCAGACAAAGTTGACTCGATACGCTTGTTTCCTTATCTTGAGTCTATGAAAATCCTCTTCGTCTGCACAGCCAATATTACACGCAGCGTCATGGCGGAAGCCATATTTCGGCGCTTCGTTTCCCAGCACGCCCCCGCACTCACACCGATCATCGTCGAATCCGCCGGCGTCGATGCGCTGGTCGGCGAATCCCCCGATTCGAACACGCAGGAGGTGTGCCGCGAACACCAGGTGGATGTTGACGCGCACAAGGCGCGCCAGGTGACCGCAGAAATGTTGGAAGGAGTGGACCTGGTGCTGTGTCTGGCCGAGGAGCACAAACGGCTCATCCTCAGCGCGTATCCCAGGTTCAAGGGAAAGGTGTTTCTGCTCGTGGAGTATCGGCGGGACAAACCGGCTAAACACGTGTCCGTCGACGACCCCACCGGCAGATCGAAATCGCAGTATGTAAAATGTTATAAACGCATCGAAGAAGAAGTTGCCCGCATCTATCCCCTCACGGCAGCGTCCATCGACAGCACGTTGCCGGTGACTCCCGCAACGACACTCCACACGCTAACATAATTCGTCGTATTGTAGCGTTCATGAATGTGGCGTTCACCACCCCGCATGAAAACACCCGTTTTGTAGACTCAGCATTGTAGGGCGAGCTGTATCTCGCCCTTCAGTGCCTCGGTGATGTTTCGGCTGTGTTCCTCTCGTTGTTCACGACGGACGGCCGAGAACAGGAGATGACATCGGCGCTGAAATTGTTGCTTGCTCATGCACCCGTCCCTGTGTGGGATGATGCGGTCGAAGCTCTTCCGGCTCGGTCACTGGTACGCGGTATTGGGTCACGATCTTTTTCAACATCGTATGTGCCAGCGTGCAATTCCCCTCGATCGAGGCCTCCACCAGCTCGTCGATCATCCCGTGCAGCGAAGTGCTGGGGGTCGCGGCGTGGCCGTTTTTGCAGACGAATATTTTGTTGTGACTGGAACGGACCGCATCTTCATGGGCGTAAAATAATTCCTCGTGCATCTTTTCTCCGTCCTTCAATCCTGTGTAGACGATGTCGATGTCCGAATCCTCCTTCAAACCGCTGAGGCGGATCAGGTCGCGCGCAAGATCGACGATCTTCACGGGCTTCCCCATATCCAGCACGAACGTTTCCCCGCATTGTCCCATCGCTCCGGCCTGAAGCACCAGCTGCACCGCCTCCGGTATCGTCAAAAAGAACCGTGTCACGTCGGGGTGTGTGATCGTCACCGGTCCGCCCGCATTGATCTGATTCTTGAGGATCGGCACAATGCTTCCCCTGCTTCCCAGCACGTTTCCGAATCGAACGATCACGAACGGCTTGCGCATGCGCACGGCGGCGTCGTGTACCACAAGCTCTGCGACACGCTTCGTCACGCCCATCACGCACATGGGATTGACGGCCTTGTCGGATGAGATCATGACGAACCGTTGGACGCCGTAGAAGCCCGCAAGCTCGACGAGCAATTTCGTTCCAAGAATATTATTGGTCACCGCATCCGGGAGATTGGTTTCCATGAGGCCCACATGCTTGTGCGCCGCAGCGTGGAAAATAATTTGCGGCCGATGTTCGTCCAGGACGCTCATCATCCGCTCGCGGTCCCTGATGTCCGCGATCACGGTCGTATATTTCACCGGCGCGGCATTAAGTCCCTGCTGCGTCTTCAACTCTTTCTCGATCAGGAATATGGAATTCTCCCCGTGCCCAAGCATCACGAGTTCCTTCGGCCGATATTGTGCGATCTGCCTGCACAGTTCGCTCCCGATCGAACCGCCCGCACCGGTCACCATCACCTTTGCTCCGTGTATCAATCGCGCCACATCCTGTTCGTCGATGTGGATGATATCGCGCCTCAGCAGGTCTTCAATGTTCACCTCGCGCAGCTGCGCCACGGCCGACCCCGAAAGGATGTCAAAGATCCCGGGAATCGTCTTGCTTTTTACATTCAATGACGCGCAGATATCCACTATATTCCGTATCGTTTTTCCGGATACCGTCGGCATTGCAATAATGACTTCGTCAATGTGCCTCTCCTTCACAATCTCCGGAATGCTCGCGATCGGCCCCATCACTCTCACTCCGTGTATCATCATCTGCTGCTTTGCCGGATCGTCGTCGACGAACGCTTTCGCGGTCATGGCAAACTGCGGTTTGGCGCGCAGCTCTTTCGCGATCATCGATCCGGTGAGGCCGGCCCCCACGATGAGCACTTTTTTACTGTCGATCGATGTCTCTTTCTGTTTGCTCAAATCGTAGAGTATTCTGATCGTTAAACGCACTCCTCCCACGAGCATCATCGTCAGAATACCGTCAATCAACGATAGTGATGATGGAAATGCAGAGGGAATAATTCCGAAAGGCCGAAGAATTCCGAAGAACATAATGACGCATGCGCAGCCCGAAGATACGGTGCCGAAGGCCATTACAATGACCTCGTCGACACTTGCGTATCGCCAGTAGCGTTCGTAAAAGCTCATCACTTGAAACACACTAATTTTAATGAAGAACGAAAGCATCGTATAGATTAAAAGCGGTGCGGCAAAACGTGACACCGTTTCAAGGGAATCCACTCTCAAAAACAAACTCAGTATAGGAGACACAAGCAAGAAAACGATGTCTAACATTAGGATATGACGATTTCTCACATTTTTTACGATTCCGCATATTCGCTTGGTCATGGCACCCTCCCCCTAAGTACAGTCAACGCAACATTTTTTTGCCTCAGAATTATTGTACTCTATCCCCGCAAATTTACCCTCATCGATTTCTTTGTCCGATAGCGTGCAAGACACCACGAAAAATACCCTACTCTTCGGAATAGACGTGAATACCGATCCTGTATGCGACACGGAGGTGAAACAGATAATGAAAACACGCAGCAAATTTTTTAGTATCAGCGCCCAAATTGCATCAGGACATCAACAACAGCGTCTATGACATCTTCAACATCGTTTTCGGTCATTTTAGAATATATAGGAAGCGATATTTCACGCATATATTCGCGATACGCGACAGGAAAATCTTCTGGCTTGCAGCCGTAGAGTTGACGGTAATACGGATGCGTGTGGAGCGGAATAAAATGCACGCTGACGCCGATATGCCTCTTTCTCAGTTCTTCCACGAACAACGCCCGATCTATGGCGAGCATGTCGAGATTTAATCGCAGCATGTAGAGATGCCATGCATGTCGGTGGCTCGGATTGTCATACGGCAGCTGAAAATGGGGAAATTGCGAAAACCCCGTATTGTACGCCCGCGCAATCGCCCTTCGTTTTTCAAGCATGCTGTCCGCCTTTCTCAATTGCGCCAGCCCCATGCCTGCGGCGATATCGCTCATATAGTATTTGAATCCGGGCGATACAATCTCGTAGTACCACGACCCCTCTGCCGTATACCGCTTCCATGCATCCTTGCTGATGCCGTACTGCGCCATCATCCTGCACCGGTCGGCGTACTCGTCGTTTTCCGTGCACAGCATTCCACCTTCGCCTGTAGTGATTGTTTCCGTCGCTGAAAAACTGAAGCAGGTCATATCGCTCAGACTGCCGATCGTGGTCCCATTGTATTTTGCCGGAAATGCATGTGCGGCATCTTCGATCAAGGGCAGATGAAATCTTTCCGCCACCCCATGTATGGCGTTCATATCCGCCGGCAGGCCCGCAATATGCACAGGCAGTATCGCCTTCGTTTTTTGGGTTATGGCAGCCTCGATTCCAACCGGATCAATATTTAATGTCAGCGGATCGACGTCGACAAAGACCGGTGTGGCATCGAAGTATCGAATAACGGCTGAAGTCGCGGCAAACGTATACGGGGTGGTAATGACCTCATCGCCTTTCTTCACTCCTGCAGCCTCCAGGGCGATGTGCAACGCTGCCGTGCCCGAGTTCACAGCAATGGCATGCTTCGCCCCGACAGCATCGGCAAACTCTTTTTCAAATTGTGTTGTTCTCGGCTCGGCCGTGATCCAGCCGGATTTGATCGCTGTTGCCACTTCCCGAATTTCTTCTTCGCCGGTGTCGGGAAGTGCAAAAGGCAGGAACGGTCGTGAAGCAATACGTTCTGCAACCGTAAAGGAAACCATCTGGTCTTTGTTCATTCCGCCCCCCCCTTCATGACATTCAGGTCATCTCATCGCCGCCCATGTATTGAACGACGTCCATTCATTGTTGCCGCTTCACGCGAGCCCATCGATTTCCTCTATCCAGAAGACCACACTGCTCATGGATCGACTCACGTGCCGCGGTGATCATGCCTGGACAACCAGTTGATGCGCATATGCCTCTTGGAAGATGTATGCTTCACTCGACCAGAGGAGAACCACGAGTTCCGTATTCCCCGCATTTTCTATGGAATGCGTATACCCTGGCGGAATATCGATGATGCTGAAATCCTGCCCGGAAACAGCGTACGATAACACCGTGTCTGACACTATTTCCCGGAACCGTACTATCGCATTACCGTCAACCACGAAAATTTTTCCAATTTTTGTGTCGTGATAATAATTGCCCCACACGAATCCCGGTTTAGTCCGCAGAACAAGGAGTTGGCCTGCATGCTTCGATGTCAAGAATTCCGCCAGCACGCCGAAGTCCCCTTCCTTCTTCATAATTCCGTACGCGAAGGTATTCTCCGGGAGGAAGGATAGATATGTGGCATACAGCGATCGGCGGAAGCGGTCATCCATATCCGGCATCACATGACTGATACGAATATCGCGTATTCCCTGCAATTCCCCGACGAGTGCCTTCATTGAAATTGAGGTGACTGGAGAAACGGCGACCCGCCGTGTGCCCACATGCACCGCATCATCGATCATACTCACGAGCATTGACACGACATCATCAATGTAGATCAGTTCGACAACCTGGTCCGGATCTTCGGCTGCAATATCCAGCCCGTGGGCAATGTTATGACAGCATGTCGCAACGACGAAATTCTTGCTCGCATGGCTCCACTTCCCGAACACCTCCGGCAATCGGAGAATGACTGCATCACCTCCGATCGATCCGTATGCTTCTAGCGCGTCTTCGGCCTTTCGCGCGCTGCGTCCAAACGGACTGTCCAGCGCAGCCTGTATGGAGGAAGCCAGCACGAGCCTCGGCTTGTGCGCCCGCCCAAGGAGAAGTGCAACAATGCGCAATGTCACGTCCGCAATCCCAGCGTCGATTTCTTCGCCATGGTCCGGATGGTTCGCGCTTCCCACGTGGAATACAACATCGGCCTCACGGCAATAGGCATACAGCGTCTCCTCGATATCTTTCTCATCGAACTGCAGTACGATATAGTCGGGTATCCGTTTGAGGCGTTCGATGAGATTCTTTCCCAAAAATCCCGCGGTGCCTGTGACGAGTATTTTTTTCATACTATGTCCTACGAGATGTGCCAAAGACAGGCGATATCATCCAACACCGAATGGGCAAAGCCCATTCGCGATGACGAAATGAAAGACCGTGTGGATGCAGTTGTATCTAAGAAATGGCAGCGGTGACGGGAATTCTATCAAGAATGGGACACTGCGGGGAGAACAATAATTTCGTCTGCTCCTGGAATCATGGGCCGGGCTGGGGAAAAACCTTCCCGCCCGACCCATGATGAGGATTGATCAAGCGCAGCGGTCCATTATTTTTGGAGGAGCAATTTTTTCGTGCTCGTAAAATTACCTGCTTTCAACCGGTAGAAGTAGACGCCGCTCGAAATATCTTTGGCGTTCCATTGTACCGAATAATTTCCCGCTTCCATCTGACCGTTCACAAGTTGTGCAACTTCCCTGCCCGTAACGTCGAACACCGAAAGGCGCACCGGTCCTGCTGTTGCAACCGAATACGTCATCGTCGTCGAAGGATTGAACGGATTGGGATAATTTTGTCCCAGGGCGAATTCTGTGGGCACGTCTATCAGCGGGGCGCCAGTCAGTGCCATCTCGATGACGTTGCTGTAGACGAATTGACCGTCTTTATCGATCTGCTTCAGGCGATACGAATACAACGTTTTTGAATCCAGCCGGTCGGTATACGTGTAGGTATGCGACGTATTGGACGTGCCGCTGCCCGCGACAAACCCGATCTTCGTCCATAGCGTATCAGGTCCGCTTCCGTGCGCAATTTTTTCGACATCAAAACCATAGTTGCCCACTTCCGTCGCTGTTTTCCAATTCAGCACGATTCCCCCGTTCACTATCGCCATGGTGAACGATACAAGTTCAACAGGCAGGGGAACCGAATAATCAATGAAGAGCAGGCGCGACGTATACGGCTGCAGCGTCATCGATCCGGACACGCTCACGCCATTCACATCTTTGTATGACGTAGGCGAAAGCGTCACAGTCGACGTCGATGATGTTTTGTTCGTGAAGAGTACTTTCCCCGTCCCGGCCGCCATCGTCGAGTGCGTTTCCAAACCCGTGAATGATTTCCATGAGGCGAATGTGTAGAATGTATAGTTGCTCCATGACGTGTTGAACGAAAGGAAATTATTTGTTGTATTATATGGATTGAAATAATAGTTGCTGTCGATCGCTCCGGGCGTAACCGACGCCGGCAGGCTGGGGTTTAACAGGACTATGAACGGCTTATTGACTGCCGGCGGATAGACAATGTTATGGTTAAAGACAAACCCCGGATTACTCGAATTGCCCTGGTATAAAAAATATGAAGGCGTATTTCCAGCTGTGCTGCCGCACTCATAGAGCGTGTTGTTCCGCATGATCATGCCGCCGCTGTTGTCATGAGAGTAAATGGCCGCATCCTGCGCATGGATGATCGTGTTGCCGTCCGCAACCATGCTGATGCACGCATCATCGAAATAAATCCCGTATCCATTCGTTTCACCCGCGTACGGAGATGCCGTTCCAAG
>CAISDA010000057.1 GCA_903884005.1 uncultured Ignavibacteriota bacterium
AGATTAAAAATTATTGAATTGACCAAGGGCAAGAAAATCCTTACTGAAGTATCAAAGAATCAAGCTTTCGTGTTCAGAGAGTTCGGATTGCCAATTCCAGAGATAGCCTTGTTATAATTTAAACGGGATTTTGGGTTATAATATTCAGGCAGCAGCGTGCCTCCTTTGAGCATACTCTTGTTGCTTTTCATGAATGCGGGAGGGCTCCACGGGCTTGCGAACAGGGTCAGGCGGCCGCCGGCCGCTGCGATCGCACGTTTGATGAGAGGAATGCGGTACTGCCGGTCGTGGTCAATTGAAAATGTTGTGAGCTCTTTATCGCCCTCGTTCACATAGGTATAACTCTCGGAGGCGAAGTCGGAGCTGTGAATCGACGTGCGCGCCAGCGTGTACCCGATTCCTTTGCTGCGGTCAAAGTATGCAGTCAACAATTCCTGCTGCTTTGGCTCCGGCAATTTGGCAAACACTTCCGCCGCAGCGTCCGTTATTGCACCACCGATGCCGAGGAATGTTTGAAATGTTTTACGGGGATTGACAAAAATACAAATCTCCGATTCCAGCGGCTGCACAGATCGCACAAATGGATTTGCGTCTGTGCGTGTAAGCCGATACTCCGTCTTCTCTGCAGTGGTGTAGACGACGATTTCGTGGTGCCCGCCGGACGGCTGTGCGGGACAAACGGCTGCACCGAGGCAGATGATAATCAGTATGAGTGTATTTTTCATATGTTTTCCAAGAGTAAGATGACGTCTGTCCTGCGGATACCTCCCAGCCTGAGCGATTTTCGCAGAACACTGAGAATACTTTATTCGCCAATATCGTGCCACATTCAATACGGCGGAATTGGGCTTAATTTAAACAATTATTCGCATTGGGCAGGGCCGCGTTATCAATTCAATAATGATGGCTTATTGAATAGATAAAAGAATTTTAGGACCGGAACTATTTTATTGCTTCCACTTGCCTGTGCTGTGAGCAAAAACTATATTACGCTCCGGTTTACAAACGTGAACCGGACGGGGGTGGGGCGGGTAAGTTTTTTTGCTCTCGGCGAGGGCGCCAACGAAGTACCTATAAGGTGACGAATGAAACGACAACCGGCAATCATTATGTTCGCGGCGATGACTTTTTTTTTCACAATGCGGGCCGTTGCGGACGGACGGCTTCAACACTCCGCGCCCGATGCCGGGCCCGTTGTCGGACTCATTGATGAGGTCCGGGAGTTCTATCCCGACACCAAGCTGGATCAGCCCGTGAAACGGCTCACCGTCCACACGGCAAGGAACACAAGGGCCTGCGTCCACATCATGATCACGGGACTTCGGGGGACGGAGACAATCGCGTTCTCCGAGTCGGGCACAAACGCCAAGCCGACATCGGGAATCGCCTGGTTCAGGATGATCGACGTGCCGGTGCTGGAGAACACGGGGCTCGACCGCAACACGGAAAAATACAGCGGCAAGACGAATCCCTATGTCATCCGCAGAGCGCCCTTTCGCATCTATGATCCTTTCCGGCCCGTGAGTTCGCCGGTTGCGGCGGACTCCGCTTCTCTTGCACTTCGAATGGAAGTGCCGATCGATTCTACGCTCTCCCCCGGCGAATACGTCCACACCATCACACTCGATTTCGGTGATCACACCGAATCACTGGAATTCGTCGTGGTCGTGCATCGCGCCATGGTTCCTCCGGTCACGCGATCCACCATTTCCTATATCAACTGGATGAACATCGATAACATCTGCAGCGCTCACGGCGTCAAGAAGTGGAGCGAGCCATTCTGGGCGATGCTCGCAACCTATGCGCAGACGATGGCCAGGGGCAGGCAGAATGCGTTCTGGTTTATATGGCCCGACTATTTTATGATCGACAGTTCCGGCAACGTCTCTGAATTCCGCCGCGATCGTCTCGAGCGGTACATCCGTGTCTTTCTCTCGGCCGGCCTTACAACGATTCACGGAGCGCCCATGTTCGGCCGCCGGAACTGGACGTCCACAGACATGCTCCTCTATGTTCCCACTGCAGACGGAAAAGAAGTCGGCGCAGTGTCCGACAAGGGAAAGCGAATGCTGACACAGATGACGCTCCGCATCGCCGCCATGATGAAGGAGAACCATTGGGAGGGACAGTGGCTGCAGGGTGTGTTCGATGAACCGGAAGACGCATTTGTCGACCGCTATCGGGAGCTGGTCTCGGTGCTGCGGGCAGTGAAACCCGATATCAGCATCCTTGAAGCGACGATGACGACGAGTGTGAGCGGTCTCGTCAATGTCTGGTGCCCGCAGGTTCAGGAATATCAGCACAATCAGGAATTCTTCGACAAGCGAAAAGCGGCTGGAGACAAGGTCTGGGTGTACACGTGCTTGTCGCCGGGAGGGCCATGGTTGAACAGGCTCCTCGATCAGGAGCGCCTCCGTCAGGTGTATATCGGGTGGGCGTGCGCGAAATACGACCTGCAGGGGTTCCTGCACTGGGGGTTGAATTTCCATACGGCCAAACCGTTTGAGGAGCTTGTCCGGTTTCACATGGAGGGGCAGTTCCTTCCGGCAGGCGATTCGCACATTCTCTATCCCGTGCATGAGGGTCCGCTCTCCAGCCACCGATTCGAAGCGCATCGGATCGGCATGGAAGACTACGAACTGCTGGCTCAACTCAAATCGCACGATGCGGCCAAACAGCAGCAGATCATCGCGCGTGTAGTGCAGGGATTCGACAAGTATAACACGGACATTGCCGTCTATCGTGCGGCGCGTACGCTGCTACTGGAGGAAGTCGATGCATACACAAAGGAATGAAACAATCTTAAAGAGCGGAGATCGAGCGGCCTCGATTGTTGATGCGGATGGTTGTGAAGGGGGATTATTTCAGGAGCGACATTTTTTTCAATTGCACATTCCCGTCAAATTCCAATCGGGAAAAATATATTCCCGACGCGAGGCCTGATGCGTTGAACCGCACCTGATGGCCGACGCCGGCTTCAGCAATGCCGGCGAATAATGTGGCAACTTCCTGTCCGAGCACGTTCAATATTTTCAGCGTCGCTTTCCCGGTGAGAGGAACACTGAACAGAATCTTCGTGGCCGGATTGAACGGGTTCGGGAAGTTTTGGGACAAGTGAAAATCGGAAGGCACACCGGCGCCCGACGCCTTCACATCCGTGATCGCCGCGGTTTCAAAACACCCAAGGTCGGGCCTGCTTCCGTTATACGGCAGCCCCACGTTCGTTCCGGCATCGATGAACGGACTGGTGGATTTCAGATGCATGAATTGAAGGTCGGGCAGCGAGCCGTCGGACTTGCGGGGCCCGCGAACACCCGTTGTATCCACGGAAATAAAATCGCTGGCAAGCGCACCGGCGAATGGAGCCGACCAACTGTTCGAGGCCACGATGGGATTCGGGACACCAGCGAGTGTTACGCCGGATGAGCCGAGCGAGATGCAATTCTCGACCGTCAGGATTGAGGTCGTTCGTATAAATCCGGGGATGCCGAAATTGTTCGAACCATTCCGAACGCTGGTGCAATTCAACATCGTCATCGATCCGCGATTGTTGTTCTGATCGAAGCCCCTCACCTTATTGTCGAACGCGAGACAATTTTTCAGGATCATGGTGTGCCGCAGACTGTCGGCATTGCTAATTGATTGAGTGGCGAGATCTTTGTCGCCACCTCCCATCTTAAATCCATTGCCGTTCCCCGTGCCAACAACGCCGCTTTTGAGATACCCATTGGCGAAACTCCAGCAATTTTCCAGGATCGTCACCATGGTGTCTTTTCCTGCCACCGGCGCCGAGGGACGAACGTACCCGTCCCAGCCGTCATCGGAATTCTGCCACGAGCGGCATCCGTAAAAATAATTGTACGTCCCATTATCGAGCTTCGGTGAGAAACCATCAGCGTTGCCGTCGTAACTGGATGCACTGGTGGAATCACGATTGCTATAGGAATCGCAATTGACCACTCTATTATATGAGCCGAGATTGGAGATCTGTAATCCCGTGTTTCGGTTCTCGAAGACCGAACAATATTCGATGATATTGTACCAGCCTCCGTTGATCGCAATTCCATTATGCGGTGCGCCTTTGACATCCATCCCCTTGATATTCCAATACCTGCCTGTCACACGTATCCCGTCGGCCGAGCCGCTGACGCGAGGGATGCCGATCGAGGAAAAATCCAGGAGAGGCCGCTCGCCCGGATAGGCGAGCACACACGTGCGCCTTGCAGAATCGATGCCGTTCGACGACAGTGTGATCTGAACCGTAGAGACATACGTGCCACCACGAACATAGATGGTATCGCCCGCCGTCAGTTTGCTCACTGCAGTCGAAAGCTTCGCAAGGGGCTGGTCTATCGAGAGCCCGGCATTCGAGTCGTTTCCATTGACAGCAACATAGTACGTTTTCGGCTGCGACAGTGCCTCGCTCAGAGCGCCCTGGAGCACAAGGAGATGAATGCACACGCTCAACGGTAACAGTAGTTTCATTATTTGTACTCTTCTCGCCGTCATGGTACTCTTGACATTTACTGTAATAAACAGCATTCATAAAAACACGCACGGACCACACACGCGGCGCACCGAAGCGTGCTGCGCCGGCACGTTGGTGACCTCATTCCGTCTCTCCATTACTCCGGCCGCGCAATTCCCTTCCAGTGACCGTCCGGGTCGCTGCCGCTGACAAGAATCCCCTTCTCATTCCATCCCCAGTATGTCCGCACATCGACCGGACAATAACGTAATGTCAATCCGCAGCGCCGTCGGCTTGATGTATTCGCCAGCGAACCATGCAGAAGCAGATCGCTGTGAATCGAAAATTGACCCGCTCTCAGCTCAATGAGAACTTCTTCGTCTCCATATTTAAATGGATCGTCCACAGACTGAGTCAGCACATTGTGCTCCGAAGGATCGCTTTCCCGGAATTTGAGATGTCCATGGATGTGCGAGCCGGGGATGACACGCATGCATCCGTTTGCAGCATCAACGTCGTCGATCGCCAGCCAGACGGTAACAGTCTTCGACGGGGTCACGGCCCAATAGGAACAATCCTGATGCCACGACACAGCTTTTCCATCCCCCGGCATTTTACAGAAATAATGAGTCGCCCAGCAGACAACATTCGGACCGAGAAGATCAGTGATCTTCTCTACGATCGCCGGATTTTTTGCAAGATCATAGATGGCTGAAAACCGGTCGTGGTACCGGTCTATGGCGTAGCTATCCTTCCCTTCGGCTGTGACCTTCAGGAGAATGTCATCGAAATCCTTCCGGTTGGCATCGGCTTCAGCCTCATTGAAGGCGGTCAAACCGGTCAGGTATCCTTTCTCATTGAACAACCGGATTTGCTCCTTCGCCAATATGTTCGGACGGTCGTTATGCACAGGGAAAAAACGCAGCTCCCTTTCCAGCTTCGACACTTTCTCGTCATGGTCGTTCATGAAGTTCTCCTCATCGCACATCGTGATGAACCATTACTATCTTTTTGATGTATTTTTTTTAACACCAATGCATGCCGTTCTGTTCCCGGAATACGGCCAATGGCGGCGTCATCGGAAGAGCCATACTTTTTTTTTCAGATGTCCCAATGATGCTTGATTTCTTTGCTTTTGCAAGCGATATTGTTCCCAGCGTGTTTAGAGAAAAGTGAACATGCGGATTACAGGGACTTTGGAAATGGCACTGCTTGCGCGCAACACCAGATCGGCCGCTCAATGCCTGAATTGCTCATGCAGATGTACACTGAACACAGAAAGGTCAACGATCATGCGAATATCTCTCTTCATTGCGCTCATGTGGTGTATTGTCCACTCCATGGCTTTTTCACAACGCCAGGCGCTTCCGGGGGCCGGTTCCGATTCACCGCATTGGATTTCTCCCTACGCATCAGAAACAACGACTGAAAAAACACCGTGCCCGTTGATGCGATCGATGTTCAGTCTCAACGACGTTGCCGCGACGGGCATTGTGCGAATCATCGGCCTCGGACATTATGAATTGTATCTGAACGGCCAACGAGTGGGAAACGCGTTGATCAAGCAACCGTGGTCGCAATACGATAAAACTCTGTATTGGCAGGAATTTGATGTCAGCAAGCTCGTCCGGCCCGGAAAAAATGTCTGGGGAGTGATGCTGGGAAATTCGTTCTGGCACGTCGGACCGGCAAACGATACAGGACGCTATGTGAAGACGGATGCCATGCCTAATTTTTCTTCCGGCTATCCGTATCTGCTGTGGCTGGAGGCACGATTCAAAACGAAAGACGGTAAGGAACAGATCGTATCGAGCGGCGATTCATGGAAATGGATCGAGGGCCCGCTGACATTCTCGCACATCTATGCCGGCGAAGATTATGATGCGCGGCTCCTGCCTGCCGGGTGGAATGCCCCCGGATTCGACGACCGCACATGGAAGCCAATTCACACCGCGCCGGCTCCTTCGGCGAAACTGGAACGGTATCTCGGTCCGCCCATGGAAGCATTTGAAGTGTTCACACCGGTGAAGGTGATGTCTCCCATTGCCGGCGAGTATACGTATGTCTTTCCGCAAAATTGTTCCGCGCTGCTGCGTTTCACGGTCACGGGTGCGGCGGGAAAAACCATTCGATTCAAACCGTGCGAGTACATGGATTCAACGGGCCATGTCAAGTTCACCTACACGTGGGGAACGCATAAGGACATCTGGCACGACTATACAACTTCCGGCAAAGGCATCGAGGCGCACCAGGTGATGTTCTGTTACGAGGGATGCCAGTATGTCGGAATGACGGGGGCTGTGCCGGAAGGGTATCCCAATCCTCAGGGCCTTCCCGTCGTGAAGACGATGGAACTCGTTCACGTGCGCACGGCTAATCCGCTCGTGGGCGCATTCACGTGCTCGAGCGAGCTGCAGAACGGCGCCGAACGGATGATCGACTGGTCCATCCGCTCGAACATGAGTTACGTCGCCACGGATTGTCCGCACCGCGAGAAGAACGGATGGCAGGAAGAAAACTGGCACATGGCCAGGGCAATGAGTTATCGATTCAACACCGAACAATGGATGACCAAAATAGCGCGGGATCTGAAGGATACACAGCTTCCCGACGGCCACGTGCCGACGAATTGTCCGAACTATCTGGTCTTTATCCCGCCGCACGGATACTGGAATGAAGCTCCCGAGTGGGGAATTTCGTCGGTCCTTGTTCCATGGCATCTCTACGAATGGTACGGCACGACCAGCGTGCTCAAGTCGAATTTCGAGAGCATGCGCAAGTTCGTCGATTACCTTTCATCGACTGCAAAGGACGGCATCATCAACAGCAATTTGGGAGATTGGTACGACTACGGCCATGGGAAAGGCGACGGGCCATCGCAGTGGACTCCGAACGAACTCAGCGCAACGGCTATCTGGGCGCTGGGGGCAAAAACTGTGGCGCAGGCGGCAACGGTACTTGGAAAGCCGGCCGAAGCGGCGGCGTATGGAAAGCTGTTCGAACAGATCAAGCAGGATTTTCAGCGGCGCTTTTACGACACGGCAACGAAGACGCTGAAGAACAACGGCTCATGCCAGGCGGGACACAGCGTGGCGCTGTGTGTTGGACTTGTTCCCGAGCAGGATCGTCCGGCGGTGCTGCAGGCGATCGTTGATGATCTGGAAAAACGAGAGTATCAGCAAACCGTGGGCGAGGTGCTGCAGGTGTTCTTCATTCGCGCTCTTGCGCAGGGAAACCGAAATGACGTTCTCCATCGTGTCTACGCTCGCGAGAACCGCGGAAGCTACGGGTACATGGTGAACCAAGGATTCACATCGTTGCCCGAGAGCTGGGATGCGCAGCCGGGCACAGTCAATAGTATGAACCACTTTATGCTGGGGCATTTGATGGAATGGCATTATGCGTACGTCGCCGGAATACAGCAGCAACCGGGCAGCGTGGGCTGGAAGAATGTTCTCATCGCTCCGAATCCGGGCAAGCTCACAAGCGCTTCGGCTTCATTTAAGAGTCCCTCGGGCACGATCAAAGTTGACTGGAAACAATCCACAACCGAGTTCGCAATGACAGTCACGATCCCCAAAGGAATGAAGGCCACTGCGCTTCTTCCCACGGGAGAGCGGCATGTATTGAAATCCGGAACAACAACGCTGAAGCACCGATTCTCCTGAGAAGAAGATCCATGCACACGGCATGAATGGAAAGCCGGCGGCGGCGGTGACCGTCGATTGCATAAGCAGAATAAATCACAGTATCAGTCTATACAAATTTAATTATACCAAGGTGTACCTATGAGCGGAAGACGAGTGTATCTCGGCACGGATAGCGGCGCGACATCATCAAAAACCGGCGGTGTGTGGGAGGACGGCACCACCATTTCGACAAAGCTGGCACAACAATCGACGAACGCCGACGCGGGTACGACGGCTGTCGTTCGCGGGTGGATGGAAGGTGTCAATGAATATTTGGTTCGCAATGACCTGACGTGGGATCAGGTGCAGGGTGTTGGTTTGGCCATCCCCGGGCCATACAAGCGATATGGAGTATTAGACAGCACCACCAACCTCCCGAAAAATTTTGAAGGCTGGGATTTTTACACGGAGTATGGCGGTGCGCTGGCTGAACGCGCCGGCCGTGCTATTCCACTTGTGGTCGGCAACGATGGAAATTACGGCGGTGTGGCCGAAGCGCAACACGCGCGCGGCGCGAGCAAGAGTTCTGTTGTGATGCTCGCTCCCGGAACAGGCTTGGGGTGTGCGTTCATCGATTCGCGCGGACTCCCGCTCGACGGCGATACGCTCAACGGCATGGAAGGCGGCCATATGGCTGCGCCGCTTCATCTTCTCGATACCAAAGCGTATCCATGCGGCTGCGGCCGCACCTGGGGCTGTGTTGAAGTGTACACAACCATCTCCGGCCTGCCATATCTGCTCGCCGAAAAGCTGGCAAAATATCCCGACCATTTTCTGGCGAAGTCACCGCTGAGCGCAAAGGAAAAATCGTTAAGCCTGCGCACATTGGCGCAACAAGGCGATCCGCTTGCGGTCGAAATATTCGATTTCCAGGCCAAGGTGATGGGCTTGCATGCCGCCAATCTCACGATGGCGTTCGATGCTGAATTCGTCGTGATCGGCGGAGGCCTCATGGACCACGAGTCGACGACCGAGGCATTTCGTGCCCGCTACTTGCGTGTGCTGCGTGAGAACATGGAACCGTACCTGTGGCCGGCGCAGCGCGGCCGCGTCACCGTCGTTCCTGCCGCACTCGGCGATCTCTCACAAGCCATAGGCGCCGCCTTGGTAGCGCTGTATCAAAGCCGGACATAAGCACGAGTCACCGTTGGCCGCACACTCTATAACGAACGCCCGGCAGCATTGTCGACTGCCGGGCGCTCGTGTTTTTCCTTCACAATGATCGGTCATCTCAGCAACACCAGTTTCTTCGTCTCCATGAAATTCCCTGTTTGAATCCTGTAGAAGTATACTCCGGCGGCACATCCTGAACCGTCAAATTTCGCTTCGTGGCGTCCCGCTTCCATTTCACCATTCACGAGAGTCGTTACACGCTGCCCGAGAGTGTTGAAGACGGAAAGCGTCACATGGCACCTGACGGGCAAGCCGTAGCGGATCGTGGTGCTCGGGTTGAAGGGATTAGGGTAATTCAGGTCCAAACTGTACGCACCAGGTATTCCGGATGGCACGCTCCCGACTGACACCAGTTTGCCCCACCCCCCGTTCGTTGTGTGGACGGCAACATCACGGTAGCCGACCGCCCACCCTTGCGACGTATCGATAAAGCAGACTGCCCATAGATCCATTAGCGTGTTGCTTATCTGTTGTGTCCAATTCGCGCCGCCATCTACTGTGCGGTAAATTTTTCCAAGTGATGCAACCAGTGTTCCCACTGCAGCATCCTTGAACGACATCCCGCGGACCGAGGCCGGGAGGCTGTGCACTGCCTTCCACGTCGCGCCACCATCGGTTGTTTTGTAAATGGAATCTGCAGCCGCATACCCGACGGCGACATTGGCGAAGGAGATCGCAGTCACCACGCGGTTTGTTGTTTGCAGCACCGTGTCCCAGGATGCTCCGTTGTTTGTGGTTCGGATGATGAGTCCCTTCTGCGTCGTCGGGTTACCGCCACCGACGACCCATGCCGATGTGCCTGCAGGGGCGAGGCTGAAGTACGTGAGCGCGAAAGGACCATAGGTGGTAGGGGAGACAGGACTCCAGCTCGCGCCGCGGTCGAGTGAAAGCGAGATGGAGTTGTTCGCGCCGGCAGCAAGCCCTGTTGATCCGACGAACTCGACCGCCCAAAAAACGGAACCATACGAATAGAGAGTATGGAGCGAGTCAAAAAGCCATGTTCGTCCTGCGTCAGTGGTTCGGAAGGATGAATTACCAACCCCCACCCATTCGAGATCAGTGAAGCAGTGGATGGCTGAAAAGCCCTCTTCCAGTCCATGCCAACCGATGGCACGTCCGAGCGCCTGCCAGCTCTTACCTCCGTCAGACGTCCTGAGGATTGTATCACCGACAATAACTCCTGCGTTGGCACTCGTGAATTCCACTCCCGAAAGAATGCCGGTTATATTGCGCTTAAGCGTATCCACTTTCCAGCCCTGTTGTGCGCGCGATTCAACGGCGACAAGCAGAGAAGACAAG
The DNA here is from genome assembly GCA_903884005.1 of uncultured Ignavibacteriota bacterium. Classification (GTDB taxonomy): domain Bacteria; phylum Bacteroidota; class Ignavibacteria; order UBA10030; family UBA8401; genus CAISDA01. The sequence goes on from CAISDA010000057.1 coordinate 10,630, forward strand.
AGCGCGATTGCAAAGAAGAAACGAATTCTCATAGGAACTCTCCTTCCTTGGCTAGTGATCTCTTTCGGCGGACAGAGTGAATGGCAGGCCCGAAATAACGGTTTCAATGGATGGTACGACCTGTCATTCACATAGTCAAGTTAGATCTTTCTAACTATCATACGAGCGCAATGCATCACTGCCATGTTCTTCGGATTGGATGAGCTTCGGTATTGAAAATGGTGTTTCTGAAGTCCAGCGTTTCAGGCGGGGCAAACAATAGATAAAGGTATTTCAAGGTTTCGGCGAGGAAGTAGCTTTCCATACGGTCGTTTTTTTCTTTGCTCACAACGTTCTTGAGTTCCGCATACCCATTGTCCGTTCTGCAGTAACGCTTCAAATCTTCAAAGAACACCTTTCCCATTCTCTGGTAGCGCGGGTCTTTGGTGTATTGGTAGAGATAATAGGCCGACTCCATGATTTCCGGGTTGAGGAAAAATCGCCGCCACTTCGGATCGGCCGGTGCTTCCATCCGTACGTAGTCGAATTGTTCCGGCTCGATGCCGTACGTATTCCACATCGTGAAGCACGATTCCTGCAAGCGTGCCGCGGTCTTCACATCGCCGGACAATGCGAGCACGGCCGGGAAGAATGCGTCGAGAGCACCGAACCATGTCTTTGTGCGTGTGCCGGTATTCATGTCTGCATGACCGTACCAGAGCCCCGACACGGTCTCGTGAGCGAGATACGTGTTGACGGCAACAATGCTCGAATCCCACATTCTGGCAAAATCCTGGTCCCCAAAGAGGATCTTGCATTTCACCATGTACTCGTAATACGAATCGATACAAGCGCTCAGGTGACTGTCGGTATCCAGCCATTGTCCGGTCTCCGCATCGATCCATGTGCCGACTAGTCCGATGGACGACCGTCTGTTGTAGATCTGTTGAACCGCATTCTTGGCTGTGTTGTAGTATACCGGTTTTCCGGTAAGTTTGCTCAACGTGCCGAACTCAACGAGCAACGTACCAACCTCGCCTGGAGTCGTTCGGGTATTTCTCACAGCGCCGGTTTTCAGGTTCACATCGACATAAGGAATTCCGGTCGGCGACTTAAATACCGGAAGGAGACGAGTTCCCAGATCGTCAGCCAGCTTCAACAGACGTTCGTCTCCCGTGAGTTGGTAGCTCGAGAGCAAGCCGCCAAGCATCCGGATCGTTATCTCAAAATTCTTCACGTAGATGTCGTGGTCGAAGGAAAGATGTGTGGCCAGAAATTCCCGCGTCGTGTCCGCCTCTTCTTTCAATCCCATCAGGATCATTGTGTCCAGCGCGTCGAGGATGGACATGTAGAGAGGCGCCGTGTACCAATCATAGTATGATGTGCTGAGCGGTTTGAGTCCATCGTGAGCCCATGCGTACTTCTTGTATGCTGTCCATGCGTGAAGGAATTCGTTCCGCACTTCTTGCGCAAGCTGAGCGCTGTGAACCGTCGACGTGTCTTCAATGGGGAGTCGTGGCGACGCCTGACCCAGGCTGCAGAGGAACGCGACCGCGATGAACATTCTGATCATATCATGCTCCGGGTAAAGGAAGAAAACAGATTATCGGGAACTCGAACCCGCAGTGCGCATCACATACGCCGCGCGCGCGCGCACGTCGGTATCGTGCTAATGGATCACGCCGCGGCCTTTGAGCCACGCGACCAGATCTTTGGTCCACGGAAGCGTGTTCGCAAATGGAGGCTTGTCGCCCAGGCCAAGTCCATGTCTTCCGTGCTCGTAGATGTGAAGATCGAACGGGACGCCATGTTCTTCCAATGCCTTCGCGAACATAAGGCTGTTCTTCACGCTGACCGCACTGTCTTCGAACGTGTGCCACAAAAAACACGGGGGAGTCGATGCGGTGACCTGGAATTCATTTGAATACAGTTGCACCAGTTCCGCTGAAGGAGTGAGTCCAAGGAACTGTTCTCGTGAGACCCTGTGGCCGATCGGCCCCATCGAGATGACCGGATAGCAGAGAATGCCGAAATCGGGACGCGAGCTGACGCGTTCAACAGAATCGGGCGAGTTTCGATCACCATCGCCGAAGTGTGTCATCATCGTTGATGCGAGATGTCCCCCTGCGGATGAGCCCATGATGCCGATCTTCCCTCGATTCAGCTTCCACTCACGCGCGCGCGCGCGGACGATTCTGATCGCGCGGGCGGCGTCGGCCGTAATGTCAGGATACTTGTACCCGCCGCCGCCGTGACGGTACTTGAGAACAATTCCGGTGATGCCGTAGGTCGCCAGGAAGCGCGCATAGTCTTCCCCTTCATGCGCCGCGAGGCCTCTGTACGCCCCTCCCGGACAAATGATGATCGCCGCATCCATCGCTTTAGCGGAATCCGGCGAGAAGAGCGTGAGTGTGGGATTGTCTTTCTCCGCTGTACTGACAGACTCCGGCCAAAGACGAATCACTTGTTGTGCCCGGCCCTGCCGTGAACCGAGTGCCATTGCGAACAGAATCACCACCACATAGGTAAACTTCATAGAATCCTTTTTGATGTTCTTAGCCTCTTCGGCCGACATTACGCACTGAACGTTGTGACTACAATATCGCCTCCAAGATGAAAGGAATCAAGTGCCCATGACCGAATCAACAGCGAGCGAAAACAGCAAGCCGGCCGCGTTTGCAATGCCCCATTCAGGCTCACTCAATGAGAAGTTTTCCTCTCGAAATAATTCTGTTTCTCTCCGTCAATTGATAGAAATACATTCCGCGGCAAAGATTGTCACGCGTAAGTTGAAATTCATTCGATCGTATCCCGCTGACAGTTTTCACAATTTGTCCAATGATGTTGTATATTTTAAATTGACCATCCTGTACTGCACTTCCTGGAACTCTGAGCCTTGCGCTTTTATTGAAGGGGTTCGGATAGATCGATATGTCATTGTGAGCGTCATCCCTGGACCTCTCCACCTCTGTCATCCCAAGTGTTCCCATCTTCATTCCATTGCCAAAGCTTGTAACCCACAGCTCGTTTTGATTATATGGATTGAAGAACACGCGTTCAGGCATGGAGAAAAGATAGCCGGCCACCTGTGAAAAGGCGGGAGTGCTGAAGTTGACATTGCTGCTCTTCCATAACCCCTGGGCCTCTGTTGCCACGTAGAGTTCCTCCTTGTTGACCGGACTGAAGGTGCAAGAATTGACCCTTGATAACAACGACCCGGTCACTCTGGTCCATGTCGCTCCCCTGTTACTGGTTTTATACAAACCTCCCAGTCCGTTCGGAGCGCCGCCCCAACCGCTATACACGCCTGCATACCATGTATTCTGACTGATGTCATAGGGGTCAACCACAATATCTCTCGTCCAGTATTTCATGCCATTATCAGTCACATCGGTCCAAGAGTTTCGCACAGGGTCATAAATGAAACACCCCGAGCTGGGAGTGAATGTCCCGCCGGCGTCCCTTCGTCCCGAATACGCGGCTACAAGCTTTCCATCGGTCAACACGGCCAGAGAGGCAGGATGTTTTTCAGTGCGCGGCGGATCAGGAAGCTGCGTCCAGACCGATGCTGAGAGAGCGCCGAGGTTATCACAGCGGTATACTCCTCCTGCTCCTGCGCCTCCTCCGTAATGAACAACACTGGCATACGCGCGGTTTGTCGTGCCGGGATCGAGAGTGATCCAGAACACCGGATGGTTGAACTGGTGAAGCACGCTCCATGTCAGCCCATTGTCAATGGAATAAGAGATCTTTCCCTGTGCGTCATTTGCATCGAGCAGTGCATCCTGCAGGTACGACGTTTGATAGATGTCGTGAATGTTGGACGTGGCCGCGTATAAGGTTCCGTTCGTTCCTTGTGCAGCATGGTAGGTTGTATTCACTGCGGCCGCTGAGAAGTTGAATGACCACGTTGTTCCCCCGTCGATGGAGCGGATCGCTCCGATATCCGTGTAACACGCCCACAGGGTCGTTGCATTGCACCACACGATCTGCCAGCAGGATGTATTTTCCATCCCATTGCTTCTGTAGTTTTGTTTCTTAGGCGTCGGTGCCTTCGCGCTATGCTGATAGGCGGCATCGGTATACGCCTGGTACCACGTCGCGCCTCCATCTTTTGTCGTGTGACAGAATCCGTAGTCGCCGAAAATCACCGTTTGAGAACTATTCCTGGCAACAGTGAAGCCCATCACGCATTGTCCGTAACTCCATGGACTATCGCCCTGATATCCGCACCATCCCGTCACAACATTCTGATTATTGTTCGTGTTGAACACGTGCGTCCAGTTCCTGCCGGCATCGGTAGTTATCGTGATTTCATAATCTTTGAACCTCTTCCCACATCGATTTGTCCACCGGGATTCCATTTTTCAGATTCTCACTTCTCGTATGCAGGACGCGTTCACCGGGATATAATATTTTCTGCGTTCCATGCGCGGGAACGGATCCGTGAAGATCGTTGATGATGCCGGACACCGATTCCTGAATTGTGCGATGATTGCCAAGCTTAGAAATATCGATCGCAATGAAGACTTGAGACACGGCAAATTCTGCTGCCTGCCGGCTTATCTGTGCGGTCGACAATCCGCCAGAGAGGATCACGGCAAGCAAGTCCAGCAGCAGCGCTAGTCCGGAACCCTTCCAGTACCCTATGGGCAGCGCACGGTTCGATTCCAAAATTTCAGAAGCGTTGTCTGTTAATACACCATCTTTGGTATAGCCTCCCGGAATCGGGAGTGCGATCGACTTGAGATCGTGCGACTCCAACGTGCCATAGGAAAATTGTGACATGGCCATATCCAGCACGATCGCTTCTTCCCTGAACGGCACTCCCAACACTAGAGGATTATTTCCCAAATGGCAATCCACGGCTCCCCAGGCAGGCATATTTGCGACAGTATTCGTCCAACCGATGAAGATGCAGCCCGCCTTCGCTGCTTTCCATGCATAATGTCCGCCTCTCATCCAATGATTAGTATTGCACAGGGCAACACAGCCGATCCCGCATTCCTTTGAAAGATCCATTGCCCTATCCGTGGCGAAAAGTGCGTTCAGCGGTCCTGGACCCAAACATCCATCCCATTGCTCAATTGAACCTGCACGATGCACAATTTCGGGCTTTGCCTTGACGTGTATGTATCCATTCCTGACATGTTCGACAAACCGCGGGAACCGATTGATGCCGTGCGTGTAGACACCGTCGAGAGTATTTTCGGAAAAGAGACGCGCACAACGATTCATTGCCTCCGACTCGAAGCCGATGCTTCCCAAGATACGAGTGAATTCCCGGTTGAGCACCTCGAAAGGAATTCGAATAATTTCCGGCATGTCTCCATCCTCTTCTTGAAATAGTATCTTTTCCACAACTTCGGCAACGACACCGCTTCGTTCAGCGATTCTTTTTTTCGCCGCGATGAGCGCAGCGTAGCCAAACAATACAAATGCACTTTTTCCATGTACTGCGCCAGTGCGTAATGTAGTTTTTGCTGCAGGCACTAGCAAGCCGAAATTTTAAAAATTCTTCCTGCGCCGGCAGTCGTATTGAATGGACGAGTGCATCGTGCGGAGCAGTATCGAACCATAAACGATGTGGATGTAAACGCGCCTGGGATGAACTTCGATCGCGTGCGGACCATCCGAATTTTGTATGAATCTTCCGTTGAAGCTTGATTCCATTGATTATGTGAGCGATATTATGGTCGCCTAACGATGTATTGCTGACTGCCATCGAAACGATCGCATTCGATAACTATTGGCCAGCCTGATACGAGCAACTGCATAATTCCCACTTCTTTCGGTGAAACTTAACGTAATAGAGCATCATATGGCAACGCACAATAAAAACAATCAAGGCCTGATCGTGATAGATGACCCGAGGTCGTTGTCCTTGCCGACCACACGGAGCATTCGGCGCTTCGACGCATTGAAACAGCTGATCGCAGTATCCGTTTTCGTTGCCGCATGTTTCCTGATCCCAACCAGCGGATTCTCGCAATCGATCGTCCCCCCCGCAGTTCGGTTGGATGGCACTGCGTGGACGCAGAATCTCAGCGTGTACGAAGTCAATGTGCGTCAATACACGAAGGCAGGCACCTTTGCCGCCTTCGGCGCACATCTCGACCGGCTCAGGGATCTTGGCGTCGGTATTCTGTGGTTTATGCCCATCCATCCCATTGGCATCAAAAATCATCTCGGCAGCCTTGGAAGTTATTACTCCGTAAAAAATTATTATGGCATCAATCCGGAATTTGGCACGCTGGCAGATTTTAAGGCACTCGTCGATTCGGTACATAAAAAAGGAATGTTCGTGCTCATGGATTGGGTGGCGAATCATACGTCGTGGGACAATGATCTCACGCTGACGCATCCGGAATATTATCAAAAAAGCACTTCGGGTGCATTCATCGCGCCCCCTGGCACCGGTTGGTCCGATGTGATACAGCTCGATTACAGCAAAGCGGAATTGCGGACCTATATGATCGGTGCGATGAAGTACTGGATCACCGAGGCCAATGTAGACGGCTTTCGCTGCGATGCGGCGAGCATGGTGCCCATCGATTTTTGGGCTGCGGCTACAGCCGAATTAAAAAAAACTAAACCCGGGATCTTAATGATCGCCGAAGATCAGGCCGTGAAATATTACCCTGCAGGATTTGACGGCACCTATGCATGGAGTTATTATGGATTTGGAAGCGGGGTGCTGATTCAACTGGCGAAGGGTGCGAACAATGCAAACAATTTTGACGCATTTGTGGTGAATGAAAACAGCCAGTATCCGGGTAACAATCACAGATTATATTTCACCTCTAACCATGACGAAAATTCATGGTATGGCACCGACACTGAATTATTCGGGAAAGCAGCGGAATCCTTCCTCGCTCTCTCTCTCGTATTCAGAAGCATCCCGTTGATCTACAGCGGCCAGGAAGCCGGGTTGAACCATCGGCTGCTCTTCTTCGACAAGGACGAAATTGTGTGGCAGTCATCTCCTCGTGCAAAAGTCTATTCGACCCTGCTGCATTTAAAAAGCAGGAATAGCGCATTATGGAACGGAACTTCCGGAGGCAATCCGTACCGCATAGCAACGACAAACGATGTGAATGTCTACGCCTTCGAGCGTCGAAACGGCATCGAAAAAGTGTGGGGCGTGTTCAATCTTTCATCGGCCGGACAAACGTTCAGGTTCGCAGACACCACATATCCAGGCGTGTATCGCGACGTATTTACTGATTCAACGTTTTCGTTCTCACACCCCTATCAAATGACGCTGCCGGCCTGGGGATACAAAGTGTTAGAGTATAGTCAAACGCTCAGTACGGCTCCCGGCGAAGGCCTCGTGCCAACGATGTATCAATTTTTTCAAAATTACCCCAATCCTTTTAACCCCTCAACCACGATTCGGTACGGACTTTCCCATACCTCGATTGTCCGGTTGTCAGTGTTCAACACAGTAGGCCAACAGGTCGCAGTCCTTCAGAATGGTGAGCAAAAAGCAGGGTATCATGAGGTCATACTGAACGGGGATGGCCTGTCCAGCGGAGTATATTTTTACAGGATACAAGCAGGAGAATTTGTGCAGACCAGGAAATTGCTGCTGTTGCGTTGAGGAGCAGATGCGGCCCGAAGGGAACGCCGGGCATCACGGGCATGTGAAAATCCTTGGCATCGGCAATCCAGCGATACCTCGCAAATGTTGAATCTCCGCGATAGGTCAGACGTGCATCCAACTGGGGAATCTGCCTCATCTTCAGGTATTGATCGAAGAAGTAGTTGAAATCGCACCCGTGAAATTGCCACACTTTGCCGTGAGCAGGATATTCCGGTTTTCTTGACAACCAATGGCGAGGGTCATCTCGTTGTAATGAGCATTAATCATTACGAAAGGATCAGTGCTCGTCTGGACCTATATGAAAAACTTGACCAGCTTGCCACTGGCGAGAAAGGATTTACCCATAAACAGGTTTTTTCAAAACTTCGTCAACGAATAAATGTCCGAAAATAAGTTTCGTCTGCAATACTTACAAACGGCTCTTGATGATTTGATAGGCATCTTGGATTACATTGCTCAAGATTCTATTGAAAGAGCACACTCCTTTGTGTATAAAATTGAAAAACGTATTAAATCTCTTGAATCGCATCCTTTGCTTGGAATAATCCCAAGGCCCCGAGAACAAACACAGTAGGAAGATGTTCGAATATCCGATGCCTTCATCTACTTCACATTTTTTTCCAGCGCTTCTTTCACCCGTGCGGGTGTGATGGGCAGTTGGAATACGCGCGCGCCGACGGCATCGTACACGGCGTTCGCGATGACCGCCCCCATGAGTATGATTGCAGGTTCGCCTCCGCCTTGCGGCGGCGCTTCATTATCGGTCACGAACGCCGTTTCGATTGTGGGAAGCCAGGAGAAGCGCGGGATGTCGTACGTATCGAAATTTTCCTCCATGATCTCTCCGCCTTTGAAGCGAACATGTTCCGATAATGCGTATCCCAACCCCATCGTAATGCAGCCTTCCATCTGTATCGTCGCGCCTTCGGGATTCACAACGAGGCCCATGTCCTGAACGCAGACAACGCGCTTCACGCGCACAGTGCCTGTGGACGCGTCGACCTCGACCTCGGCGATGGCTGCCACAGGAGTACCGGCATCGATGCCGCAGGCGACACCAATGCCGCGCTTGCTCGGAGCTTTCGCCGCAACCCATCCAAATTTTTCAGCCGCCAGTGTCAAGACGTCCCGCATTTTCTTATCGGTCATATTCTGCAGACGGAATTCGATGGGGTCCACGCCCGCCTTCGACGCCATGATATCGATCTGTGATTCGCGCGCGAATGTATTCGTGTTGTTGCCCGGCGCCCGCCATGCCCCCGTGGCGAACGGATGTGGGCCCTCTGCCCCGTTCACACTTGCATCAAACGCCGTCGTGACAGCGTTGGGTATGGTGTAAAAATGCGCCGCGCCCCGGTCCCCGGCAAAGTAGACATTGTACTCCCACGCGCTCATTTTTCCGAGCGCATCGATGCCCGATGTGATGGTGACGACCGCCGCAGGCCTGAACGCATCGAAGAAAAATTCTTCCTTCCGCGTGTATGCCACCTGCACAGGCTTGCCAGAGAGTTGTGCAAGACGCGCCGCTTCCGCCGCCTGCAGGTTTCGCGTCTTCCCGCCGAACCCTCCGCCGACATACGGAGTGATGACGCGGACATTCTCCGAACTGAAACCGAGCTCGTGCGCGATCTCTTCCTTGCACGTAAATGGGTTTTGCGTCGACGCCCAAACAGTGGCTTTGCCGTTTTCGATCACAGCGAGCGCGGCATGAGGTTCCATTGCCGCATGCGCCTTATATCCGTCGAGGAACGTCGAAGTGACGATGGCGGCAGATTCCGCCTTCCCTTTGTTGATGTCGCCCTGTTGCGCGACAATTTTTCCCCCGGCAGCGGCCTTCAAGAGATGGTCGAAAACCGTGTTGTCGTCGAAGGCGGTCGGTGGAGTCTCATAGCGCGCTTTGATCTTCGAAAGCGCATACTCCGCCATGTCGGGAAGCCGATGGAGCGCCGCGACAAGCGTGCCCTCGTGAATGATGACGACATCCTTCACGAGTTTCGCCTCGGCGATGTCAACATCGACGAGCTTCGATGCGTGAGACGGCGGACGCAGAATTTTTGCATACAGCATGCCGGGAAGGCGCATGTCGGCGGCGTACACCGTCTTGCCTGTCACCTTCTCCCGGCCATCCCGGCGCAGATGGGACGTGTTCATGATCCTGAACTCTGAAAATTTCTTGACGACGGCCTTTCCGGTCGCATGCCGCTCGATCGACCTTCCGTGCGCCAGCTCTCCGTACGACACCCGATGCTGCGGATGGTCTTTTTCGAAGACGATGCCATTCTCGACTGCGAGATTCGCTGCCGGCACCGAGAGGTGTTCCGAGGCCAATTCAAGGAGCACCAACCGGGCCTCTGCTCCGGCGGCGCGGAGCGCGGGACTGAATGAGCGGGTTGAGAGCGAACCGAATGTCCCCCTGTCCCACGGACAGAGATCGGTATCACCCATGACCATATCGATCGACTCGAGGGCGGTGTCGAGTTCATCGGCGAGCATTTGGGCTAGCGATGTGACGATGCCTTGTCCCATTTCTATCTTGCCGACATAACACGCGATGCGGCCGTTTTCGGTGATCCTCAGGAATGCATTGAAGTCCGTCGGGAGAGCTCGAGCCTGCCGCTGCTGGGCGATCGCAGGCAGTTCGCCGATCGTAAAAAAGAGGACGATGCCTCCGCCCGCAAGCTTTAAGAAGTCCCGGCGGTCGATCTCGAACGTTTCGCGAAGAGCCGCGGCTTCAGCGTCGATGTGATGATGCTTCCTCATGTCAGAATCCCCCTTCCATTTCCTTCGCTGCTGTCGCGACGGCTTCGATGATCCGCTTATGGGCGCCGCACCGACAGAGATTGTTTTCCATTCCCATGGTGATCTCCCCGCGTGAAGGATGCGGATGGTGGGAAAGGAATCCTGCCGCTGTCATGATCATTCCCGGCGTGCAGTATCCGCACTGGAGCGCATCATGCGCCATGAACGCTTGCTGCACAGGATGCAGCACCTCGCCCTTCGCCAACCCTTCGATCGTTGTCACATGCTTGCCGCCGACGCTCTTCATCGGCGTCTGGCATGAGCGGACCGCTTCTCCGTCGATGAGCACGGTGCATGACCCGCACAACCCTTCACCGCATCCGTATTTCGTGCCGGTGAGTTCGAGATCGGTCCGCAGCACCCACAGCAACATCCGATCGTTGTCAACATGAAGACTGACGGCTTTTCCATTGAGAGTGAATTGCACGGTTTCATCCATATATGGCTCCCCCGGCTGCGGCCGATTGATAGGAAAGGTGATGCGAGTTGTTGCTGCTCGTTCTCTTCGCACAGACATTGCAATATCGCTTTCAACAGAAACGATAGCAAGCAATATCCGAAAATTCTTTCCCAAAAATATATACCGCTCCGCGAACAATTGCATTTGTTTATTACAACCATGAGCGATACATTATAATAGTATCGATAAAGAGTCGGAAACACAGGGTGCGTTGACATTCGGAAATAATGAACCATGCCGGCAGCCGGCAATTTTTTCTTACTATTTCACCACTATACTACATTAAAATTTCCCGCCCGTGAACCGTACAATTGCATTTGCCGCTCTTTGCCTCATTACCTGCCAGATAGCCGAAGGCCAGCAGGAAACCATGTACATGTCGGTGCTCAATTCGCGCAAGCACCGGTTGAATGCGAGCGACAATCCGCAAGTCGGGCTGTTCGTCAGCACGGATAGAGGACAAACGTGGACCCACCGCGGCTGGCGGGAATATACACGGATGTTCTATACGGAGGCCGGTCCCGATGGAACGCTCTGGTCCGCGTGCGGCAATGGCGTCATGCGCTCCACTGATGGAGCGCAGAGTTGGAAAATTGTCACCGACTGGCACGTCACTGAAGTCCTGAAGGTGAAGGTGGATCCTTCACACCCCGGGACGGTCTTTGCAGCAACGGCATACGGGATCATCAAGAGCTCGGATCATGGCGACACCTGGGCTGCGCACAATACCGGGCTTCGCCATCCGTTCACCGCCGACGTGCTTGTGGACCGGACAAATAGCCGGAAGATCTTTGCGGCCACCGAGGACGGAATCTTCCAGAGCGTTGACGCTGGGAATACATGGAGCCTGGCGGGATTGAACGGGAAGGGTGTGCGAACGATCGTGCAGGATCCGGTGCACGGAACAACCTTGTGGGCCGGGACGGAGGACGACGGCGTGTTTCTCTCAACAGACGGCGGCACGAGCTGGATGCAGAGGATCTCGGGATTGTCTCACAAGACCGTCTACGCAGTCCTGATAGACCCGAAAAATCCGGATCGGATATTTCTCGGCACACACGGAGGAGGCGTCTACGCTTCGGCAGATGGAGGGGCGCAATGGGTACAGCGGAGCGACGGGTTGACATTGCCGGTCATCCACACACTGGCAATGGTCGCTGGAAATCCGGAGACAATTTTTGCCGGGTCGCTGAACGGGGGGCTTTTTCAGAGCACCGATGGCGGAGTGCATTGGACATTCAACAGTCAGGAAGAAGCCCAGGTCTGGGGCCTGACGGTGGGTCCGAAGCGGTGAATGGACATCGAGCTTCAACCTCTTCGCCCCCTGCGTCTGACTGCAAGGGCAGAACAGCCTCTTGACGGCAGAGACTGGCAATCCACAGTTTCAACACAGATCAATTAAATTTCGCTTATATGAACATTCCACAACGCATCGTTTTTTTTGTGCTGAATCTGTTGAGCATAGTCTCGGGAGTGATCGCTCAACCAGGGTTCGAAGAACGCAGAACCCGACTGCTTACCGTAGCGGGTGCTGAAAACGAAAAAAGTTTTTATGCCGCGCTGGCCAAACTGCGGCTTGGCAAGGATACCGCGCGCGCCTTTGTGATGCTGGATTCGCTCACAGCCGACAACGCCATGGGAGGCATGTTTTATTCGTATACGCTCATCGGGACGTATCTCTATACGCGCCACCTCCTGCCCGATTCACTGCAGCACAAGATCCGTAATGCGTACAACAACAGAACCATGTACCGCGGCGATACGGAGAACCACTGGGTCATGTACTACACCGGCCTCTACCTCGCATCGCAAACATGGCCTGGCGAGGACGGCAGCCGCTGGTTCAACGGGAAAAGTTCGGACGAGAACTTCCGCGAAGCGAAAGGATGGCTCGAGCAGTGGATGCACATCACCAGTACGATCGGACAAGGAGAGTTCGATTCCCCCACGTACAGCACCGTCTTCATCACTCCCATGTTGGTCATGTATGAATTTGCCGCCGACCCGGTCATGAAACGCCGTGCCCAGATGATGCTCGACTTGCTCTTCGTGGACTTTGCCGCCGAAGAACTCGGCGGCAACTACGGAGGCGGCCATAGCCGCGACTACCCCGAGGATATCATCAACCCGCTTTCGGCTCCGATCACGCGCTTTTCCTGGCTCTACTTCGGCCAGCCGGACATCGAGCGGTGGGACGAAGCGCGCCTGCGCCCGCGCAACCGTGGGTCGTGGGAAACCGTCTTCGCGGCTCTCAGTTCGTACAGGCTTTCGGATATCATCTACCACATCGGCACCGACCGGTCCGTTCCGTATGTCCATACCGAAACGAAGCGTGTCCGAAATGAGATCCGCTTCAGCGACCAACTCAATCCTCCGGTGTACAAATACACGTACATGACGCCCGACTACGTCATCGGGTCACTGCAAGGGGGGATTCTCCAACCGATCCAGCAACATACCTGGAGTGCCATATGGCTTTCTAGTAAACCCAACAACACGCTGTTCACGCTTCATCCGTCATACTCCGGGAAGGAGCTCGCCATGTTCTTTCCGGAAGACCAAAAATTTCTCGCAGAAGAGGTGGACCGTTATCATCTCGTGTACACAAACCCGGACAAGTGGAACTCCAGCTCTCCGTATGAACAGACGTTTCAGCACAAGGATGCGTTGATCGTCCTTTACAACATCGACGAAAACGCAAAGCATCAGCACATCGATGGATTTTTTCCAAAAAGCCTGGACCAGCGAATCATTGATTCCACCGGTTGGATCTTCTGTCGGGCGGGTCGAACGTACATCGCCTTTTATCCATTGAAGCCGTACTCGTGGATCGAGGAGGATGTGAACTGGCGCTTGCGAAGCGCGGAGCGGAAAAACGGCGCCGTGGTGCAGATGGGAGCGGAACGGATCTATGGCTCGTTCGAGAATTTCACGACGGCCATACGAAAGACGCACGTGAACAAAAACAACTTTGACCAGAATCTCACAATCGAATACAGATCGCCGGCTGGTGATACAATGAAATTCACGTATGGCGGGGACCGGATCATCAACGGGAAGGCGGTAAATTTCAACGACTACGGCCTGTTCAACGGACCATTCGTCAAGGCCGCCGTGGGAACGGGCGTCATCACGCTTCAGTACAAAGAACAGCAACGGATACTGGACTTCAACAAGGCAACGATCACAGATCGATGAACGGATCCGTCACAGCGCATCACCCCGGGAGCGGGACCCGGGGTTCTCCAACACACCCACGCCGCTGCGCACAACGACGCCGGTCCCGATGAAACCACTTCGATTTGTTATATACTCTCTACCCCTTCCTCACACCCGTTATTGCCACGCAGACAGGATCGACCCCATGACAAGCAGAGAGACGAGCCAGAATGCGTTGTCCAGCAGCCACAGTTTCCACGGCCGTTTTTCGTAGAGCACGTTGGTCAAGGTGACGGGAGCGATAAATCCCAGCCAGCTGAAGAAGCCGCCCATGATGCCGCCTCCGATACCGCTCATATGAACATACGCATTTCCGAAGGCGATCGAATGCAGGAGAACAAAACTCATCACGAATGAACTGATGAGCACGAGGACGATGTTCATCGGGGCCGGCTTCATCTCGGTGATACCGGTCAATGCGCTCCAGGTCTTGCCGAAGAGAAATGCGTACCAGATAGCGGCGATGGCGTAGTTGACAAGAGCTGCAACCACTACGGCGAGATAGTTGACGTGGACTTCCATTGCGATAACCTCCAGTGATTTTAGTGATGAGTTTATTGAAAATGAACAACTACCATCCGCCTATCTGCACGATATTTTTCCGGGGAATGCGGGAGCTTTCAATACAGATAGAGAGAGATTCTGTTCAGATGCCGGAGAACGATCACTATCATAGAACATATCATGAAGATAAACGTTCCGAAAAATGCAATGGTCTCCCATCCATAGTGAACCATCCATATCAATTTTTCTTTCTGAACCGATAGGCAATGTCGGCATCAAAAGACGTCACCTTCCACCTTCCTTCGTGCCGTTGCATTCTCAAAATGGAAAGAAAAACCTTGACAATAACCGTCTGGTTGGCTGCAACTATCGCCATCTTTTCGGGTGGGATTCTGTCCGTTGAACCATTTCCAAATTCTGCCCTGAGTTTGTCCGCGAGCGGCTTCAAGTCGATCTGCAGAGAATCGGCAGCCTGCATATCAGGCGATATCGTAACAGTCATCGTGCTCAAGTCCCGCCCTAGTCGAATTGCAATTCCCTGGCTTGAGAATTTGCGGTCCATGCTTTCCACGTCGAAATGCTGCCCACGCAACAATCGTTCATAGCCATCAATCGCCAGCGCTCCATCTCTATCCGCCCTCAGAAACATTATTCCGCCGGCAGCGATCTGCCACACACGGACATAGGTCACGCCCATCAGTTTTGCGACGAGAACCGGATCCTTGAACGCGTCACCTCTTCCTGCAGTATCCCGTTTCAGGCTTTCGCCAAACCATGGCTGGATTGCGTCGAATCCGTGGACCTCCGACAGATAGCCAATGATCGAACTGATCTGTTTGGTAGTCTCGAATTGCAGCGAGTCGTGCTTGCTCTGCACGTGTCCGTTCACAAGTATGTGGTTCTGAACGAGGAGCATCTTGAGACGACTCACCTGACTATTTTCCGAGACGGCGAACATGCCCCATGGACCAAAGCTCACCACAAACACTGCGACGCAAAGTGATAGGGCAAGGAAGAGAATTTTCTTTTTCCTGCTGAGAATGAAATACGGCGTGACGACACAAAGCCAGGCCACGGTTGCAATGCCCAGATATCTGCCTTCGGTGATTCCATACTCAGAAACCCTCTGCACTACGGCGAGGAAGAGCATGATCGTGAGCGGGATGATGATCACGTAGAACCATTGGGAAGTTATTTTAATCCAGAGATTCTCGATCCGGTCTCTGATTGGGTGCAGCAACAACAGTGAGGCGAAACCGGTTGCGATGAATCCAAGTATGAGCCTGCTGACCCAGCCTTGAGGCCAATCCCACGCCAGCAGGATCTTCCCGAGATATGCATACAATATGACAAGGTACACGAGCACAAGAGGGATGAGGATGTATTGTGAGAAGATCTTAAGTCCCTTCGGGTAGTCCGTGACGCTGTCGAGGCTTTCCAGTTCTTTCGGAATGCCTGCGAGGAAGAACCACGTCGTGAATATTCCAATGATGAACACCCATAATTCCCCGTACCGCTTTCCGGGGACGTCCACGCCGAAAAGATTGTTGAGCGCGGCAAGCGCGATCGCCAGGCCCGCCCACAAGACGACTGTATAGAGGCACGCCGTGAGCATCCTGAGGCAAAGCGTTTTGCAGTAGTTCCAATACCCGAGTTCGCTCTCGTGCCTGATATACGGCGCGGCTAAGATAAACAAGACCATTCCCAAAATGAGCATGAGAAGTCGCAAAAGATGGATGTTGGGTGCGTCGATGAGGTCCTTGGGAACGGACATTGCATACAAACCGACAAGAACGACACCGGCAATCTGCACACCGAGCGATATCGATCTACTCCACTTCCATTTCTGAGATGTTATTGCGAGTCCAGTCAAAAGTGGCAACCCGAGAGCTGCGCCAAAAACGATCGGGAACAGCACGGTCGGTCCTGAAGGCCCCTGATAGTCGATCAATATCAACGCACATGCGGTCCCAATAATGGCATCAAGAATGACAACCGGGAATCGCGTAAACGTATTGCGTGCGTCTGCAACGGTTTGGGTAATGGACGGAAGGTTCATAGATACCCCGCGTAATGTTTCATTGTTGAAAGCTATGCCACCTTTTTTTATATCGTGTTTTCGGAATAGAAACGGACCAAATCACTTCTAATTTCATCCCTTGTTTTTCGAAACTCCTCAGCGTGCACCCAAATGAATGCCATCCTGAGCACAGTTATACTGGTATTGCCGCTCCCGGAACATTTACGTATAGGCAAGTTTCAACGTGAGCTTTGAACCTCCCTTTACTCTGTATTTTGTGATTCCCTTGCCGGTTTTTTCGACTACCGTCAGCCCGATGTTTTCCCTGCTATCCAGCCATAACTCTACTTCACACTCATGTGGCACGTTGAGAAAAATAGTCCGGCTTCCCTTCACACCTTTTGATGTGAATGTTACCGCTCCTGCAAGTGTTTGAATGTCGACATCAATAAGACGAAGATCACCGGGTTGAGGAAATATTCTGTATTTTTTCCCGCCGGGCGATAACGGCTTCGCTCCAGCCAGTCCCTGATAGAGCAGCACAATCGGTGCTACGGCACAATGGCTCCACTGCGAACTGCCGTCGTACCCTGCATTCCAGTCTTCCTGCAATGTTGTATTTTCCCAGACAGAAGGCATGTTACCCCACTTGTTCCTCAGATCGGACAGCAGTGTTTCCACCTCACCGTTTTCAGCCAGGGCCCAATAGCGCCATACCGCATTGCAGGGATACGAAACGCCCATTGACGCTGGAAATGTTTTCAGTATCTCGACAGATTTTTTTTCATCATTCCCCGGACATTGATGAAACAGCAAGGCGGTTGCCAGCGCCCTGTCGCTGTAGCGCACCTCTTTTTCTTCCTCCATCCATGGTTTATTGTCGATAAATATTTTTTCTTCATTGCTCCAATATTTCGCAACACAGTGTGAAAGGATGTTCTCTGAAAATATTTTTGCCTGCTTTGCCGTTTCAGTATCTCCAAATACTTTACTGAGCTCGTACAGAGAATATCCGGTCATTGCCGATACATACAGATTGAAGGACAATTGCTTGTGCTTCTGTTGTTTAAAGGCGATGTGGTCCATCCACACACATGTTACGCCAAGATCTTCAACTTTAAGAAGTCCGTCTTTCTGGTCAACCATCGATTGAAGGAACCGGAAAAATTTCACAATGCGAGGGTACGCTTCTTGCAGCGGCGTTCGATCGCCGGTGTAGAGGTAGTAATTATATGAATCCATGCAAAATCCAACGCCGTGATCCACAATTGATCCCCAATAGCCCCAGTTAATCGAACGCTGCTGAAGGCGTGCCAGACGGTCATACGCAGGCCAGGAATCCAAAAAATACCCGTCCACAGTAATGCCCTGACTGAATGTGGAAACGAAGCGGGCGGGCAGGCGGGCTTCGCCAAATGCCTGATAGAGCGGGTGCAACTGGTGCGAACCGTCTCCGCTATATTGCTGTCGTTCGCGCGCCATTCCGTCTACGATAATATCCTGGGCTGAATTGTAGAGAGTGTTCACCGAAGCATCCATCACCTTTTGAATAACTGTATCGGAAATTACGATCCGCGGCTCCAGTGTATAATCGAACTGCCTTCTCAGAAGGCCTATCTTAGAAATGGTAACGGGGCGATTAAAGTTATGAACGTGAAGCTGCACCCACCGAAAACTTTCAAAGTCAAACGGGGAAAAAGTGTTCATTCCTTCCTTGCAGATAAACCTGGACCATGAATTAAAGTGCGTGTTGATCAGCACATCGCCGCCCGGTTTGTGAGCTTCATGCACCAGCATTTCGATCACCGTTCCTTCTGGCGCGTCAATGGTAAAATAAGGCCAGCCAACAGACTGACGATTAAATTCAAACGTAAGTGCAGCCGCCTTGCCGCCATTTGGAGCGATGGTGAGTGTTGTATTTTTAAATTCGGGCAATGGTACGATCGGGGAAGCAGCAAAAGCGTGCGGCACCTTCATATCGAAGTAGTTTTCGCACGGCATCTTCCAGTCGATCCAGTATGCTTCGGTGAGTTGCTTTACAGCCACATTGTTTTCCTTCATCAGCGGGATGGACCTTTCGCGGAGCTGCGAATCCACATTCCCCGAAATATCAAGCTGGTAGTTTGAATTACCGTTTGATCCCGATGATTTACCGGCTTTTCCGGACAGTTCTTGAGCAAAGATCCACTCGCCCGTTTCGGTAAAGTTGGCGGTATCCCATCCGTACGGAAAAATCCGTGCATCAAAATTTTCCTGCAGGGCCCTCAGGTACCAGCGCTTGTACTGCCCCGGATTCCAGCTCCGGGCTAAAAATGATTTCCAGGAACCGTCTGTAATTATTTCTTTCCCGTCGATAGTAATGTTCATCAAAAATCCGGGCATGCCGAGGGGACTTGTGCCATCACCCGTCCCATAGTACAGCACCTGGCAGCCGATCACATTTTTCCCGCGCTTAAGATACCTGCTGATATCAACCGGATCGGCCTCCTGCCATCGCGGATCGAAGGGAGCCGGCCCCCATTGAACCCGCTGCCCGTTCACAAACAACTGATAGCGGCTGTCTGCGATCACCCATCCCTTTGCACTCACCAGATCCTTGTCTAGAGTAATCTCTTTGCGAAAAAGAATAAATGTATTCTGCAACGTTCGTTCCGACGGATACCAAATCCATTTGGCGGGAGAAAGGTCCAGGCCGGCGGCATCAAGACGACACCCCACAATAACCTGAATAAGAAGTAACAATAGTCCGGTCTTTTTCATATTTTTAGTGTGGACGGTTGAATGGAACTGATAGGCAATTTGATTGAACATTCAAGCATGGAAGGCGTGAGGAACACAAGACTCGCCCGGGCATGCTCTGCCAGTGCGTAATATAAATGTTGTTGCCTGAAAAAGAAAGACTAAATACCGTTTCACTAGTGTGCCAGTCAAACAACATTTTCTCTACACGGTAAGCATGCTCCGTACATGAATACATACAATTCATTTTATACGATGCACCCACATACATCACATACCATGAAAAATATTATCTTCTTTTCACTCGGGATGCTGCTGATTCCAATATTGGCACTGTCGCAGACAACATTTAGCGGTCTCGACATGACGATGGGAAATCTCTACAGGCTTTCAGAAGCCAAGACGCGCTCCATCGGCCCTGAAAATAGTACAGGCGAGAAGGGCAAAGCCGGAATGGCTAACCCTGCCGACAAAGACAACATCAATGCTGCCAATGCGTTCAACGCGGCTCGCGGTCTTGGCCAGGGGTGGAAAGTAAATCCCTATGTCAGGATCAAGCCCGGAGAAACGTATACACTGGCTGAAATATCCGGACCAGGCGCACTGCAGCACATATGGATGACCCCTACAGGCAACTGGCGGTTTTCGATACTGAGGATGTACTGGGATGACGAGACGAACCCTTCGGTCGAATGTCCGGTTGGTGATTTCTTTGGTATGGGATGGGGAGTTTATGCCCCTCTCTCTTCTCTCGCATTATGCGTAAATCCCGGAAGTGCATTCAACTGTTACTGGGCAATGCCATTCCACAAAAAATGCCGCATCACCATGGAAAACATCAACGACACAGATCCGATGGTGCTCTATTATCAGGTCGATTACACACTGACTGAAGTCTCTGCCGATGCCGGCTATTTCCACGCGCAATTTCGTAGGGCCAATCCAACTGAGACTTCGGTCTATACAATTGTCGATGGAATAAAAGGCAAGGGCCAGTATGTTGGTGTATACATGGCGTGGGGCGTTCATAATAACGGATGGTGGGGAGAAGGTGAAATAAAATTCTTTATCGATGGCGATACTCGGTTCCCAACCATTTGCGGCACCGGGACAGAAGATTATTTCTGCGGTTCATATGGTTTCGACACAAACAAAAAAAACGCTGCAGGTGCGGCTGAAACAAATTATACTGAGTTCTGTACTCCTTATGCCGGATTGCATCAGGTCATCCGCGGCGACGGCCACTACAGCGTTATGCAACGGTTCGGATTGTACCGCTGGCATATTATGGACCCGGTACGTTTCGAGAAGGATCTGAAGATCACAATGCAAGACCTCGGCTGGCATAAAGGCGGCAGATACCTTCCACAGAAATCGGATATCGCAACTGTTTGTTTCTGGTACCAGGCCGAACCCCACGCACAATTCCCCAAACTACCCGGCTGGGAAGGACTTGAAATAAATTAGAGAAGCGGGATAACTTATCATTTATTAAAAGCATGAGAATTATGGAAAAGCAATCAATTGCAATTTTTTGTGGCGGCGGGCCTGCACCCGGCATCAATACCGTGATCAGTTCTGTAGCGCGTCCGTTTTTAAGTGCCGGTTACCGCGTTATCGGCGTGCACGATGGTTTTAAAGGATTATTGAGCACCGTTCCTGATACCGTCGATATCGATTTTGAATACGCCGACCGTATCTTTTGCTTAGGTGGTTCATCATTGCGTATGAGCCGGTTTAAACCGAAAGAATCTGATTTTAAAAGTGCATTCTTCAAAGAACACAATATACAGCTGCTTGTTTCAATTGGAGGCGATGACACGGCTTCTTCGGCTTCACGTCTGGCCGATTTTTTGAAAAAAGAACATATGGATGTGCGCAATGTGCATGTCCCCAAGACGATTGATAATGATCTGCCTCTGCCCGAAGGTGTTCCAACCTTTGGGTATCAATCTGCTCAAGAGACCGGTTCTGTGATTGCCAATACTATTTATGAAGATGCACGAACATCACAGAACTGGTTTGTCATGTGCGTGATGGGCCGCGAGGCCGGCCATTTGGCTTTTGGCATCGGTTCGGCGTGTCACTTCCCCATGATCATCATTCCTGAAATGTTTACTAAAACTGAAATCACCGTCGATAAGATCGTTAAACTGGTTATTTCTTCAATAGTAAAAAGAAGAATTCTGGACATTAAATACGGTGTGGCAATGATCAGTGAAGGAGTCTTTCATTTCATCAGCGATGAGGATTTGAAATCGACCGGCATTCAGTTCAGTTACGACGCCCATGGCCACCCGGAATTGAACCAGGTAAGCAAGGCTCACATTTTCAATCAATTGGTGGTGAAACAATTAAAAGAAATCGGCCTCGATATCATTCCCCGTCCCATTGAAATCGGCTATTCGCTTCGCTGCTGCAAACCCATTGGTTTCGATTTGAATTACTGCGGAGAATTGGGACGCGGCGTGTACACGTTGTTTGCCGAAGGAAAGACCGGCTGCATGGTAGCCATCGATTCGGTTGGCAACGTACTTCCGCTGTATCTGAACGATCTGAAAGGACCCGATGGCCGTATCCAGGCACGGTTGGTCAACATGGAAAGTCAAAGGGTGCAAAGCGTGTATGACAATCTGCACTATTTACGTGCGGACGATGTAGAAGAGGCCAAAGGCTTAATAAAAAATGCCGACCAATATATTTTTAAGACCATCGTGAATTGGTAAGCATCCCCTTCAGCCTTCAGCGTCATATGCGGTTCGTCGACGGTATATTCGTCGACGCGCACCGGATTCGGGTAGAACAGAATGGACGCGAGTGCGCGATTGGTGGGCATGGCAGTCATCGTGTCGTCTAAAAAAACCCACATTCCTGTACGCTGCCATAATTGACGGCAACTTCAATTCTTTTCATAAAAAAAGGAACGGGCTGCATGGATCGTATGTGAAAATCGTTTGACCCACAGTTCAATAATTTGTACGGAATGGTAAAGACATACACGTCATCTTCTGGCAGAAGATGAGCCTTCCTTTTATACACATCTGCTAGGTGACCGCCGGCCGCATCGATAAAAACACCGTTCAGTTTGACACGAAATTTCGAGTCTTTTGTGCCGCGTAAAAAAAGTGTGACAAGGTCCGGTTTGTGCTTTGAGACATTTTCTGGGATATTCAACGCCACCTCATATTCTTCCCACGCGCTTACAAATATCGGGAATGGGGTTTCATGGCGATAGCTTGTTTCCTGGGAGCCATCGGACAACGAATAGAATTTATTCTTTTTTTCCAGTGAGTGCAACGAAGATAATTCTCTCAACAGTGCCGGTTCTTTGATCGTCACATAAAACCCTTCGCCGCTTTTCCTGATCTCTGCGAGGCGCTCCTGTTCTTTTTCCGTGAAGAAGAAATTGAAAAGATACAGTCCGTCCGCACCCTGATCATAATAATGTGCTGCCACCCCGCGGTACATTCCATTCGACCGGGGTTCTCTCGGCTGAAACTGGCCGTCGTCGATCGTCGCATACAACGGGATGGCCGGATCGCCAAGTTCACGTTTAAATTTTGCGACAGGCAGATTTGGGTCGCATATCCAATGAGGACCGACGGTGATGAAATCGATAAGATGATGCTTCAACCATTGCTTCACATCCAATCCTTTATCCATACAGAGCTCCAGACGGGGCGGGATCCTTACGGAAAGGAGTATTTTAGTTTTCTTTCTCCGTGCGATCTGATCGACGGAGCGGCGGATCTCCTTCATCCATGCGGTCATCACATCTGCATACTCTCTGCCGCGTTCGAACGGGAAGAGTTCGAAGAATCTCATAAAATCCAATTCGATACCGTCAATATTGTACCTTTCGCACTCTTCTTTTATCAGGTCGAGCTTATGCTGACGGACGGCAGTATGAGCGAAATTAAATCCGCCTGCCGCGTGCCAGCCCGGATGATCGCCCATCCAATATTCCGGGTGGGTCAGCCAAAACTCACTTTTCGTTGAAGGGAAATATTCCGCTGTGTCGGTAAAATGAAGATCATTCATTCTGACCGTGATAAATGCCTCCTTGCCTTTTTCTTTGGCCCTGTCCACAGCGATCTTCACGATGTCGGTTCCCTGATCGCTTAAGAATTTGAAATTTATTTTGTACATCTTCATCATCGCGGTCTGAGCTGAGTCTTCCGGTCTCGCCTTTAATCGTGCTATGAGCCGCGCATCCTCACCATCTCCGAACGCCCTGTCGTACTTTGACCGGACATACGGGCTCAACGCGCCCGTACACACCAGCACCGTCGTTACCGGTGAATCGGCGATCCTGTCGATATAGCTTTGAACATCCATGACCGATGCAGGCCTGCAGCCGTAATAAAAATTCCCCATGATATCGGTGCCGTCGGTATTATAGAGCATTCGATATTTTGGTTTTGCGTGCAGATCTAAGGATTCGGCGCACACAATAAGCATCAGAATGCATGATAAACAGGCGAATATTCGAACTCTGTGTGTATTCATGTCTCACCTCATTACAATAAAACTCAATTGACAAAGAAACACTATAGACTGTGTCGGTATGCAATGTAGTTTTTACCCCTGGCACTAGCAAGCCAAGAAATTTATCCAAATTTTCATCCTGCAGCAAAAGAATTACCGCCGGAACTTGATTGTCGCGCTGTTGCACGCTATATTGCCCCCTGCGTATGTCGAGAATAACGCGCCGCAGGATGAGGTGAACTCCGCAATGTCCCGTATGTATTGGAAACGGTTGCGTTATGCTCGCTTCTTCGCTACAATAATTAATTAAACACATATCCGTATTACCCATCAGTAATTTCTATGAAAATGCATATTCCTTTCAGAAGTAATGCCAGTACGCAGGGCCGCCGCATGGCAGGAGCCCGCGCATTGTGGGCAGCCAACGGAATGAAGACCGAACAGATGGGCAAGCCCATCATCGCTATCGTCAACTCATTCACACAGTTTGTTCCCGGGCACGTGCATCTGCACGACATCGGCCAGAAAGTAAAGGCTGAAATCGAAAAGCTCGGCTGTTTTGCGGCCGAGTTCAACACCATTGCCATCGATGACGGCATCGCCATGGGCCACGACGGAATGTTGTATTCCCTGCCCAGCCGCGACTTGATCGCCGACAGTGTTGAATATATGGTGAATGCCCACAAGGCCGACGCCATGGTGTGCATCTCCAATTGCGACAAGATCACGCCGGGTATGCTGATGGCTGCCATGCGTCTGAATATTCCCGTCGTTTTTGTATCGGGAGGCCCGATGGAAGCCGGTGAACTGGACGGCGCCCATCTGGATCTGATCGATGCCATGGTACAAGCCGCCGACGATAACATCAGTGACGCTCAGGTGTTCAAAGTCGAACAGGCTGCCTGTCCGACGTGCGGTTCCTGCTCCGGCATGTTCACCGCCAATTCCATGAATTGCCTGAACGAGGCCCTTGGCCTGGCGCTGCCTGGCAACGGTACAATTGTGGCAACACACGAGAATCGCGCGAACCTGTTTACAGAAGCCGCTGCATTGATTGTTGAAAACACCTATAAATATTACCGCGACGGAGACGCGACGGTTCTGCCGAGAAGCATCGGTACGAGGCCCGCATTCCTGAACGCCATGACGTTGGATATCGCCATGGGCGGTTCCACCAATACGGTATTGCACATGTTGGCCATTGCCAGAGAAGCGGAAGTGGACTTCACAATGGATGATATCGATGCGCTGTCCCGCAAGACGCCGTGTCTGTGCAAGGTCGCTCCGAATTCACAGAAATACCACATCGAGGACGTGAATCGTGCCGGCGGCATTTTGGGGATCTTATATGAACTGAGCAAAGCCGGCTTGCTGGACACCAATGTTTTCCGCGTGGATGGCCTGACGCTGGAAGAGGCAGTTGAAAAATACGACATCACCAAATCGGATACGGATCCGAAGGCACTGAACATCTATGGCTCGGCTCCCGGCCGCCGTTTTAATCTGGTCATGGGTTCGCAAAACAGCCGTTATAAGTCGCTCGATGCCGACCGCGTGGAAGGATGCATCCGTGATTTCGCGCATGCCTATACCAGAGACGGAGGCCTCGGCATTCTGAAAGGTAACATTGCAGTGAAAGGGTGTGTCATCAAAACTGCAGGCGTGGACGAAAGCCTATGGATTTTCAAAGGCCCTGCCAAAGTCTTCGATTCACAGGATGCCGCATGCGATGCCATTCTCAGCGATCGGGTCGTTGCCGGTGATGTCGTGGTCATTACGCACGAAGGCCCCAAAGGCGGACCCGGCATGCAGGAAATGCTGTATCCCACTTCCTATATTAAATCCAAACACCTGGGCAAAGCCTGCGCGCTGATCACCGACGGTCGTTTCTCCGGAGGTACTTCCGGACTTTCCATCGGGCATGTGTCTCCTGAAGCTGCCAGCGGCGGCGCCATCGGTCTCATCAAAGACGGTGACATGATCGAGATCAATATTCCTCAACGCAGCATCAATGTGCTGTTGAGCGAACAGGATCTGGCCGAACGCCGCGCGCGTGAAGAAGCCCGCGGTGCACAAGCCTGGACGGCGCCCACGCGCAAGCGCTTCGTCCCCAAATCCCTGAAAGCATATGCATCCATGGTCAGCTCGGCCGATTTGGGTGCAGTACGTCTCATCGATTAATATCTGGGAAAAAAGACTTAGGTCTATGAACTTATTTAACACATATTCAAATGTACCCTGCTGCCTCTATGGTAGATATCCTGTTCTATTATTTTGGTAAAAAATTCACGAGCCTTCTCGGTATGACCAAGCCCCAGATTTCCTAAACCGATGAGATACATGCAATGAAGCGTATTGCGCTTTTGCATATCATCATCCCAGATAAGAAAGTCCGGCAATGAAACAGCAAAATAATCTGCTGTAACGTTGTCCGAAATGTGCCTTTCGCCATAGTCCTTCAGTGTATTGAACCGGCTATGGGCTTCATCGAATTTTCCAAGTTTTACTAAGGCCAGCCCCTGATAAAAGATCTTATCCGGTTGCTGATCGTTATAAAACATTGCTGCAGACGGTTCAGTAATTCCAATGGAAGCCCGTTGCCAACACTGAACGGCATTGCTGTCATCGTTCAATCCTTGATACGCAATTCCCTTCCAATACTCAGTATCATTTTCCCGGACACCGTACAGCTTGCCTTCGCCGAGGTTGTGCGGGTATTCGTCCATAGCATTCAAATGCACCAGGGCATTTGCATAATCACATTCGATCAACGCCTTTTTTGCAATTTCGGTATGGGCAGCGACATACTCGCCGGTAGCCTTGCCTTCGCCGCCCTCCCATGGATGAAACCTGCGCTTCATCATGAGGTCAAGCGCAAGTTCATGATTGCCCACCGCATTATACAAGGTGACAACTTCAAGATACAGATCGTCGCGGTATTCCAGCGCCTGAGGATACTGTTCAAGGAAGGCGAGACGTTCTGTAAATGACCGGCCCAGCTTTTTGTACAGCTGATCGAGTTCCATTAATATACGATAATCGGTCGTATCCAGCGAAAACGCCTTTTCAAGTTCTTCAAGAGCCTGAGGCACCGCGTGCTGCTTGTTGTAATATGCGAGCGACAAATTGCGCCTCACTGTCGGATACTCGCCATCGAGGTTTCTCGATTTTTCCCAACACGCAATGGCCTCTGTGTATTGGCGGGCTGCATACCAGAAATTTCCCAGATAATAATGTGCCTTCGCTCCACCAGGATTTGCACCGATGGCGTTCTCTAATGCCAGAACTTCCTCCAGCCTATTGGGGAAACAATGACCGGGCTGTTGTCTTTCAGCTCTTCGGAAAAATTCGACGGCGTTGTTCGAATCACCCTGCTGACCCGCATACCATCCCAACAGGTAGAGAGCCATCGGATAAATTTCTTGTTGGCCTTGAATTCCCAACTCCATAACCGTTGTTGCTTCGGCATAGAGGCCGGCCATGGCATAATCGAGCGAGTATTCAATGCAGCTGTGGACATTGCCGTTCATCAAGTCTTGTATCGTTGACAGGGTCTTGTCAGATTTTTTGTCCAATACATATTTTTCAAAGAGCACACCAACATTAAACCTGTCGATGGTAAGAGATTCATCGGCCAATGCGACGGCCTCTTCTATTCTGTTTGACGTGCGAAGCAGTACCACTTTCAAATGCCGCGCTTTATGATTGTGCCAGTTTCGAATGAGTGAACGGGACACCAGATCGAGTGCTTCGTCCCACTCGCCATTCATGCAGGCCAACTGTGCAAGAATAAAATAGGCTGCATCCTGCCAGGCGGCATTCCATACCGATTTATAGAATGCATCGTAGGCCTCGGCAAATTTATACTGATACCGTAAACATATACCCAGATTGAACAGCGGCTCACCATCGTATGGATTAGGATTCCGTTCACTCAGTGTGGCAATGGCAGTCCGGAAGTACGGTTCCGCCAGGGAGAACCGCCCTTTCCGCATGAACAGCAGTCCCATGGCATTATTATTCCGAGCGTCGCCGGGTTCGCGACTGATGGCCTCTAGATAATAATCGGCGGGATTATAGGTTGCATGACGGTATTGCTCGACGTGCAATCCTGTTAAATACAGCTGCTCGATGCTTTCAATCTCTTTGGGATCCTTCGCAGGCTTCGCAGCATCGGGCAGTGGGTGCAGCACTTCTTTTTCAGGCTGCCACGATACCAATACTTTATTTGCATGAGTGACAACCGAGACAACAACATCTTCCTTGATCCAATCGGAATCGATGGTGACGGATCTCTCAAACGAGGTTTCCGGAAAAAAATCGAAGGCTTCATTCAATACCGTCTTCGTTTGATGGGTGAGTATCACGCGCGCACCGGGATATTCGCCGGTGCACAATGCTTTAACGACGGCCGTTCTTCCCTCGAATTCCAGATTGATCATCGCTTCTTTGGTGGCGTTTTTCACTACACCCAGGTCGCGGTACGGCATAAAGTACTGGTTGAACCTGCGTTCCTCGTACGGCATGATCCAGGAAAAGTCGGGTTGGTTATCGGTAAACACACCGCACATGAGCTCGATATACGGGCCATCCTCATCGGTAAGATTACGATCCCATGCAACTCCGAAATCACTCGTTCCCCACGTCCATTGTTTCTTGCCGGGCGACACGTGGTGATTTGCAACATGCAGCATTCCAGAACGCGTGTCGTTCTCATAACCGCCGACAAAATTATACTTCGACGATATCGCCATATACGACGTAGGCACAGGGATGTTTTTGTACCGCGAAATATCCACTCCGGCCGAATAATCTACCTTATAATAGGTGCCCGTGGCAATGGGGAACCTTGACACATCACGCTTGCCGTGATCGAACACAGCATGCACGTCGGGAGGGAACACTGACTGATATTCATCATTGACATGCACTGCCGGATTTGCCCACCAAAGAAATGTTTGAGGATGCGGTGTGCGGTTATACAGGGCGGCTGTAATTTCGAGATATGCCTTATCGGGATAGAGTGTAAATCCCGTCATTCCTTTGGTGCGAAACATGCGCTCTACCTCGCTGCACCACACCGTCACACTGCCATCGGCATTTTCTTCTATAGCAGAATCGACCGGTTGGTATGTACTTGGCCTGTGGTGCTGAGGCCAGTTGAATTCAATGCCACCCGATATCCATGGACCGGTGAGACCAACCAATGCCGGTTTTATCACCTGGTTATAATAGACAAAATGCCGGTTCCTGGTTTTATCGAAAGCCATTTGAATACGGCCGCCCAATTCAGGCAGTATCATGATCTTCAGATACTTGTTTTCGAGAAATACCGCGTTCCATTCTTTGTCGGTTTTCACATCGAGAATTTTTTCAATAACAGGATGTGGATAGACAATGCCACTGCTGCCCTGATACACCCTTTTCTCCAAAAACATCGGATTTTTTTCGGGTGCTCCGATACCATACGTCGGAATTATTACTTTTTCGGTCCAGGCTTTTACGAGCATACGACATTCCTTTAATGGAGTTGGCTGACGTCCCTCTTCACATCATAAAAATTCGTGTTCGATCGTTTCAAGAGATTTTCCTTTAGTCTCGGGCAATTTTTTCAGGATATACCAAAATCCAAGCGCACAAATGATACCGTACAGCCAGAAGGTTCCGAAAGCCTTGAGGGTTTCGTTCAACAATGGAAACGTATAGGTAAGAATGAAACATGCAGTCCATAATGCAAACGTTGCAACAGACATCGCGGTACCGCGAACGCGGTTTGGAAATATTTCCGAGAGAATGACCCAGGTGACGGGAGCCAGCGACATTGCATAGCATGCTATCGCCCCTACGACAAGGATGAGCACCGGCAAGCCCTGCAGATGAATGAAATAGAAGACGCCCATCACTGCATAAATTCCGGCAAGGCCCCCGGCTCCGATGAGCATGAGAGCTTTTCTTCCGAGCCTGTCAACAGTAAACATGCCCACAAACGTGAAGATTAAATTCACACTGCCTGTAATGATGATGTTGAACAACATATCCGAGACACCATACCCGGCAGCAGCAAATACTTCCTGGGCGTAATTAAAAATAACGTTGATGCCGCACCATTGTTGAAACACGGCGAGCACGATCCCAATCACCATCACCTTGCGTACGCCTGGCTGGAACAGCGTCTTGATGTCAATTTTTTCCTCAGACCGAGTCAGTGTTTTTTCGATTTCCGCGATTTCCGCGGCTGCATATTCTTCACCTCCGATACGGGCGAGAATACTACGTGCCGCCGAATGGCCTCCTTTTTTCTTTGCAAGCCATCGCGGACTTTCGGGAATGAACCACATGAAGAGGAAAAAGAAGGCCGCCGGTACGGCGCATGACCAGAACATCCACCGCCACCCTATCTGACCGTTCCATGATTGCAGGATGTAGGTTCCCGATGCACCGAATGGAACAGGCTGGGCGA
This sequence comes from uncultured Ignavibacteriota bacterium, assembly GCA_903884005.1. Classification (GTDB taxonomy): domain Bacteria; phylum Bacteroidota; class Ignavibacteria; order UBA10030; family UBA8401; genus CAISDA01. The sequence goes on from CAISDA010000057.1 coordinate 40,904, forward strand.
TGAGCCAGTTGATGACTTGTGCGGCTAAGATCCCTATAACGATTGTCAATTGATTGATAGAAACAAATTTCCCTCGCGCGTGCGCAGGCGAGACTTCGGCGATATACATAGGCGACAAATTCGACGCAAGACCGATTGCAACACCGCCAAAAATGCGAGCAGTGATAAATAGAATAAATGTCGTTGCGAAGCCGCTCCCGATCGATGTGATGAAAAACAATGCGGCGGCAGCGATAAGCAGATATTTGCGCCCGTACTTGTCGCTGAGAAAGCCCGACACAATAGCGCCGCACAGACAACCGATGAGGGCGGAGCTCATCGCCCACCCCTGCAGTACGGATGACTGCGCGATTCCGAAGAATGCTTCATAGAACGGTTTTGCGCCTCCGATCACAACCCAATCGTAACCGAACAGCAGTCCGCCCATTGCCGACACGAGAGAGATAAAGAGGATGTACTGTGTATTCGTTTTCTTCATGGCGGTCGCACTTTCGTTGGATTGAAAACATTTTTTTTCTACGAATTCGTGGAACCACGAAGCTTCCACTATGCGCCTCGAATTGACCTCGCAGCACAAGAGCAGAGGCGGTCAGTACTACTACGTATTAGTTTCTATGGGTAAAAGATCGGAAGGATTCGCCCTTTACGCAAAAAGAGGGTTTTTGACTTCGATGCAAACGGGAACATCCGACCGATACAATCGAAAACAACCATTCTTCGCTCAACATAGACACCACGGGTTAACGTTTGTCCGCCCAGAGCCGCCGAAATGGTAGCGTCAGGTGTTCGGCCAAAGGCATCGGTCAACGCAGCGGCCAAATCGGTTTGCGCTTGGGCATTGTGGCTGCCGCCTATGCCGTAGTTCGTTCCAGTTTGAACTACGGTTACGTCTATCGCCGCAGTTGTCGTACCAATATCACCCTGGACTGTGGCGGAACCCGTGATCCCTGAGTACGCCAACGCATAATACGTGCCCGCCGTTAACAGTGGTACTGGCAATGGATTGTTGTATGCTTGAACAACACAAACAGGATCCATCAATGCTGCCGCCAGTAAGGCACCGATGTACCGTGAATACCGGTTCATAGCGGCGGAGGAATTAACGGACGAAGTACTTTGACGGGCAGGATCACGACAACAAATGGAAGACGCATGGGATCACCGAGGGATAAATGATTTGATTCGTTATGGCGGTCATCGATGCCCGCTGTCGGAGCAGAATATCGGCTGGTGCCGCGCAATCTCTTCACGCAGGTGCGTCAATATACCTTTCGGTTGCGCCGGAATCAAGCATCTCCCGTACAATCGTGAGAAATAAATCGGGCTCTTCGCTGACAAGAGACAGTGGGCGCATGGCATCATCTGTGTATATACTTCATAAAACAGTTTCGCACCTCCGATTGCAATTCAGTCATACCCAACAGCAGTCCGCCCATTGCCGGCACGAGAGAGATCACAACGTTATCGGAAGAACCGATTTTTTTTACAATGCATACTTTGCCGGAGCTTGATTGTATTGCCGTTGCGAGCTATATTGCCCCCTGCTCATGGTGAGAAACACGGACCACGGAAAGAATTATTTTGTTGGGTTCAACAACAATCAGGGGTTTTTCGAATGAACAGAACTGAACTTGTCACCCTATTACGTGACGTACAGAGTGCGACCATTTCCGTGGTAGGCGATTTTTGCCTCGATGCCTATTGGTTCATACATTCAACGGCGGTTGAAAAATCCGTTGAAACAGGGATCGATGTCAGACTTGTGGACAAACAGAACTATTCGCTCGGGGGTGCCGGAAATGTTGTCATGAACCTCATTGCACTTGGAGTGAACAGAGTCCATACCATCGGCGTCATAGGCAATGATCTTTTCGGCAAAGAGCTGTCGAATATACTCCGCAAGGGAAATAACATCAACACCGAGGGCCTGCTGACGCAGGAAATGGGATGGGATACCCATGTGTATGCAAAGCCGTATCTGAACGGCAGCGAACTCAACCGTATCGATTTCGGACGATTCAACACTCTCGATGACGACATCGCAAAAAAACTTATCGGCATCCTCGAACAATCCCTTTCAACAAGCGACGCTGTCATCATCAATGAACAGGTTGAAAGCGGGATACACAATTCCCCATTGTTCAGAACACTTCTTGCCTCCCTGATTCGAACACATCGCAAAAAAATTTTCCTGCTCGACAGCCGTCATTATAACGATTATTATTCCGGAACCATACGGAAGCTGAATGAGACAGCAGCCGCAGTCCTCTGCGGATTGGAAAGAACTCCCGACGATACGATCACCGATGCTGAGGCGAAGGACTGTATTCTCAGGCTCTGGAAAAATTGGAAGGACCCAATAGTCTTGACACGCGGTGAAAGGGGATCGTTCATCATTGATGACAGCGGATTCCATGAGATCTCCGGCCTTCGCCTCACGGGAAGGGTCGACCCCGTGGGGGCCGGCGACAGCCTGGTCGCCGGGACGGCCGCCGCCCTGGCAACAGGGGCACCCCTTGCGAAGGCGGCGGAACTTGGAAATATCTCTGCCGGCATCACCGTCCAAAAGCTATTCCAGACTGGAACCGCAAGCCCTGAAGAGATTCTTGCCATCGGTGAGCACAATCACCGGCCCCGTTCAGTATAATCAAAATGAATTCCATCGAGCAGGTTATTTCATTGTGCTCAACGCAGCGCATTGCTCTTCCACGCTTTTTTTAAAATTGCTGTTATTGAAATGACGTGTCGTATCATTGCGATTGAATGATAACCCTCCGACTGCGTGGAATTTTGTCACAACTCTTTTTATATTGTAAAACGATAAGAGCACAGACTGATAATGCCCGTTTTCACGCATACAACGGGATCTTGATGAATGGCGAGCGTGCATAGACCGGGTTACACCAGCTTAACATGGCCGAACTGTTCAAAATATATAAACTGACAATCGAGAATGCCGCAACGATAGCGGCCTCTCCGAACCTTCCCCACTTCCATGATTTTGAAGAACTGATCATCGGAATGGAAGGGCAACTGGAACATTTCATCGATTTTAAAGCCACCACGTTTAATGCCCCGTATATCAGCTTCGTCACAAAAGGCAAGCTGCATCAGGCGAAGCCGACGATCTCGGATGGCAAATGCAGCATTTGGGTCATGCGTTTTCATACTGAGTTCATTCCTGAAACGGTATTCCGGCTCTACTCCTATTATCACGACCATGCGAATATCGAAATGGCCGATGACGATTGTTTCGGCCGGATGGTCATGCTCTGTGAAATGATGAACGGGGAAATGAAGACCGACAAACCCAACCTAGCCATTGTCCGCGATCTGCTTAAGACACTGTTTACCATGATCGAAGGTGAAAGGGAAAAACACTCAGCTGGCGGACACCCCATACCCAAAACACAGAACACCACATTTCAAAATTTTCTAAAAATTCTCGAGGATAATTTCAGGCGCCCGGAAGGCGTCGAATTTTACGCGGAAAAATTATTCATGTCCGCACGGAACCTGAATCTGGTCTGCCAGAACATCATGCATAAAAGCGTTTCTGAAATGATCGAGACACGGAAACTCCTTGAAGCCCAGAATCTGCTCATTTATTCGGATAAGGCCGTGTCCGAGATCGGGTACGATCTGGGGTACAGCGAAAAAGCCTATTTTACAAGTGTGTTTAAGAAAAAAATTGGACGCACCCCAACCGACTTTCGGACGGCGATGAGCGCACTCATTTCGTAAAACCACAACTCTTTTTCCGAATCCTCATACCCCCCGCCCCCCAAAGTGTCGTATCTTACCATTGTTGATGTACGTATTCACTACGAACAACATTCCAATTCTAACACATCACGAATCTTGAAAGGAACACATCATGACACTCGCAACCATCGGTGCAGGAAATATCGGGAAATCAATCGGCGTGTGGGCGGCCAAATCCGGATACGACGTCATCTTCTCGGCAAACAATGAACAGCACGCACAGGATGCGGCTCGAGCCGCGGGCGGCACCGCAAAGGCCGCGACAGTTCGCAACGCAGTTGCCGCAGCGGATATTGTTCTTCTTGCCGTTCCCTACGGCGCCGCGAAGGATGTATTGACGGACATCAACGATCTTCTGAAAGGCAAAGTGCTGATCGATGCATCAAACGCCCTCACTGCGGACTATAGCGGATTGACGCTCGGCTTTACAACGTCGGCCGCCGAAGAGATCGCCAAGATCGTTCCCGAAGCGCATGTCGTGAAAGCGTTTAACACCGTCTTCGCCCAGGTCTATGCTTCACAGAATCCGAAGGTCAATGGAAATACGATCGCAGTCTTCTACGCGGGCGACGACAAGGAATCGAAGGCGAAGGTTGCAGAACTCATCGCGAAGATGGGATTCGATGCAGTAGATGCGGGTGCATTGGCCTCGGCACGCACGCTCGAGCCAATGGCGCTTTTGAATATTGCTCTTGGATATGGACTGGGCCACGGAACTTCAATCGGATTTTCATTCAATCGCTGAGATCTTCGATTCGGAATGCGGTGATGGCGATGACGCCGTCATTCCTCCCGGAATAGGAAGACTCGTTGACGAAAAAAAACAACGGGGCAACTATGAACATGAGCGAACTCATTACAATGACCGGCACGTTCGGGCACACAGAAAAAATGCCAGTCCTCTTCTTGGGACACGGCAGTCCGATGAACGCCATCGAAGAGAACGAATTTGTCGCAGGTTGGAGAACGGTCGGAAAGACGCTGCCGAGGCCGAATGCGGTGCTTTGCGTCTCCGCGCACTGGGAAACCAAAGGCACATTTGTGACCGCGATGCAGCATCCCAAAACCATCCACGACTTCGGCGGATTTCCGAGGGAATTATTTGCAGTGGAATATCCCGCTCCCGGAAGCCCCGAGTTGGCGAGGGAAGTGATTACTATTGTGAACAACACCGATGTCGCACTCGATGAGCGGTGGGGACTCGATCACGGATGTTGGAGCGTGGTGAGCCGCCTCTACCCCAATGCCGATGTTCCGGTGATACAAATGAGCCTGGACTATGATCTGTCCCCGCAAGCTCATTATGATCTGGCGAAAGAACTGTCGTCGCTTCGCACAAAAGGCGTACTGATCGTGGGCAGCGGAAACATCGTACACAATCTCGGAAAACTCGCATGGGATAAGCTGGATGAACCTGGCTTCGGCTATGATTGGGCGCTTGAAGCAGACGCAAAAATAAAGCGATTCATTATGGCAGATGATCATCCGTCGCTCATCAATTATCGGTCCCAGGGAACAGCGTTCGATCTGGCCATTCCCACTCCCGATCACTATCTGCCGCTCTTGTATACGCTGGCATTAAAAGATGAGAATGAACGTGTAATTGTGTTCAACGACAAAGCTGTCGCGGGATCGCTGACGATGACTTCGCTAAAAATTGAAAAGGCCTAATTCCTCGCAATACTGTTTTTTAATGCAAGTGTATCGGTTTTACATCTTTCCGTTTTAGGGATAGAACTATCTTCGAAGCATCACTTGATGAACGCCATGTGCAACAATACAATGTCACACGTCTCCTTGGATCGCTGTAAAATATTTTGGTTGAAGCCGCAGCGCCACATTGACAAGCATGATCAAGACAGGAACTTCTACGAGTGGACCGATAACTGCCGCAAAGGCTTCGCCCGAATTGATGCCGAACACGGCAATGGCAACGGCAATCGCCAGTTCGAAATTGTTGCTCGCTGCGGTGAATGAAAGCGTGACTGTTTTTTCGTATCCTGCTCCGGCTTTTCTTCCCATATAGAACGAAAGAGAAAACATGATCACAAAATAGACGGTGAGCGGGATAGCAATGCGAACGACATCCATCGGTATCTTCACGATGAATTCCCCCTTCAGAGAAAACATCACAAGGATCGTGAATAATAGGGCGATGGGTGTTATCGGCGATATTTTGGGAATGAAGTTCTTTTCATACCATTCTTTACTGTGAACTTTCAGCAGCACGAAGCGTGTGGCCATCCCGGCAAGGAAGGGAATGCCCAGATAGATGAACACACTTTGCGCGATCTGGCCGATGGTGATACGGACGACAAAGGTCTGTAAACCGAACCAGGAAGGCAAAATAGTGAGGAACACGAACGCATACGCCGAAAAGAAAAGCACCTGGAAGATCGAATTGAAGGCGACAAGTCCGGCTGCGTACTCTGTGTCCCCCCCGGCAAGTTCGTTCCACACGATCACCATGGCGATGCAGCGGGCGAGTCCGATCATGATCAGGCCGGCCATATAATCAGGATATCCGCGCAAGAAGATGATCGCCAGAAGAAACATCAGCACCGGACCGATGAGCCAGTTTTGAACGAGCGACAGTAACAGGATCTTTTTATTTTTAAAGACGTCGGCGAGCTCTTCGTATTTAACCTTTGCCAATGGCGGATACATCATCAGAATTAGACCGATGGCGATGGGAATGTTTGTTGTCCCGGATTGGAATGAATTCCAGAACGCGCCGACTCCCGGATACAAAAACCCGGAACCGATGCCAACGAGCATCGCAAGGAATATCCACAGCGTTAGATATCGGTCAAAGAACGATAGTCTGCCGGAAACAGCGCTCATAATGTTCCTTTAGAAATGTACTCGGTATAGAAGTCGAAAAAATCTCTTTTAATTTCATCCCTGACCCTTCGGAAAACATGGAGGGTTTCCTCTTCTGTTCCACGAGCATCCGCAGGATCGTCAAACCCGATATGCAGACGGTGCTTCACATCACCGAGGAACACGGGGCACGATTCTTTTGCATTCCCGCACACGGTGATAACGTAATCGAATGGTTGGGAAATAAACTGATCGACCACCTTCGGATAATTTTCCGTAAGGTCTATCCCGGCTTCCCCCATCACTTGTATCGCTGTTGGATGAACGCATGCAGCCGCTTTTGTGCCTGCAGAAACCACGTCGAGTGATGGATCGAACGATTTGAGGAAGCCTTCAGCCATCTGTGAACGGCAGGAATTTCCAGTACACAGCACAAGGATTCGTGCTCTTGTCATGGCTTGTCCGCGTATACAGTAATGCTAAAAATACCCGTTCCGTTTTTTGCAAATGCCTGCACTTCTTCAGATGACATATATTGCAAGAGAAGCTCATTGGGAATGATAATTTGCCGCTCCTTCTGAATTGTAACATTGATGAAACCCGCATCAACGATTGTCTTCAGGTACTCGTCCATTTGCTGTGCCCCGGCCACACAACCTGCATACATTTCCGCAGCATTCTTCAGGGAGAGCGGAAGCGCGCCCTTCAAGACAATGTCCGATATGGAAAAATGGCCGCCTGATTTTAAGATTCGAAATGTTTCGGCGAATGCTTTTTGCTTATTCGGCACGAGATTCATCACGCAATTACTGACGATGACGTCGGCAGTGTTCCCATCGATCGGCATGTTGTCTATATCACCGAGCCGGAATTCAACATTCGTAAATTTTCCGGCCGCAGCATTCGTTCTTGCTTTCTCGTTCATCGCATCGGTCATGTCTATACCGATCACCTTCCCCATTTCACCCACAAGCGAGCGTGCGACGAACGCATCATTGCCCGCACCGGAACCGAGATCAACGACCGTATCGCCGGGTTTGATCTGGGCGAATTCTGTCGGCAATCCACAACCTAATCCAAGGTCGGCATCGGCAACATAGCCGGAAAGTTTCGAATAATCCTCAGACATGATCGTATAATACTCCGAAGAGCAGCAGCTCGAACTTCCACAGCATGATTTCTCATTCTGTTCCTTCGACTGGTTGGCGATCTCGCCGTATTTTTCCTTTACAAGATCTTTGAGTTCTTTATCGGTCGACATACAGACTCCTTTCATACAATCGTAATATTGCGATATTTAGACGAAAAAAATTTTCTAACAGCACGATTTTTTATTCAAAAAGATGGCCAGTAAACCCCGAGCTTCTTCAAACGCCTTATCGTTAATGCAATAGCACACTTTTGCCCCGTCGATTTCGCCTTTAATGAGGCCGGCGTTCTTCAATTCACGCAGATGCTGAGACACAGTTGATTGGGAGAGGGGCAGTTCATCGACAATCGAGCCACACATGCACGAATCACTCTTTGCGAGAAACTCTAAAATAGCGATGCGGGCGGGATGGCCGAGCGCCTTGGCAATATCAGCAATCTTATTCTGTTTTACGGAAAATTCTTCTTTTTTGGACAGACCCATGGTAGCATTCCTTTATCGTAATATACCGATATTACATGGAAAAGTCAAGCAGCGAATGAGGCGTCATTCGGTTAACGCGAAATTCGATATACCCGGTCAGCCAAACCAGTTCTGCGCTATCATCATACTCCATATTGGCAGAACATCATTCATCGGCAATCACAGATTTTTTTTTCATTGTCTGTCTTTTATTTTGTCAACCATAGTGCGTATTAATCGGCTGATGTTTTTAATTTCATACGGTTTCGTAATGGATTCATGAATGCCTACAGACGTTATCAGCTCAGGATTTACCATAGTGCTGAATCCGGTGCAAAGAATTACCAGAAGATTTTTTTGCAATAGTAATGCTTCTTTTGCCAGTTCAATTCCAGTCATTCCCGGCATCGTCTGGTCGGTAATGAGTATATCGATCGCATGTGGATTTTTCTTCATGAA
>CAISDA010000058.1 GCA_903884005.1 uncultured Ignavibacteriota bacterium
AGATTAAAAATTATTGAATTGACCAAGGGCAAGAAAATCCTTACTGAAGTATCAAAGAATCAAGCTTTCGTGTTCAGAGAGTTCGGATTGCCAATTCCAGAGATAGCCTTGTTATAATTTAAACGGGATTTTGGGTTATAACCCACATTTCAGATGCATTCCCAAACAGCACTTGGGAACGAGAGCAAAAATATCACCGTATCACATGCATTTTTGTTTTCGCTCCCGATTTCACAATCAGCCGCCGGATGTGCCCCTCCAGTGCATGCTTATCTGCATACTGCGGAATCGCATCGTCCGCTCCGTTGCGAATCGCCTGAATGCGCCAGCACTCCTCGTTATGGTCAAGCAACATCAGGATTTTGGTACCCGGGGAAAGGAGATGGATCTGTTGAACGAATCCACCCGGATGATCTTCACACACCGGGCTGTTGAGGAGCACAATGTCGATCTTCAGGCCGGCGATCTGTTGAAGCATATCGCCGCAATCGCTGCACTCAAGCCTCACCTTGAAGCGGGGAATCTGGCTCAGTGCCGTCTTCAGACTTTCGCGATAGAGATCGTTCGAAGTAATAATGGCGATGTTCATGGGCGGGTAGGCAAAGTGAAAAACAAACCACCACTTCAAATGCGCCTATATAATACGTGTGTATGGCGTGAACGGAAATAGGGGGATACACCCGATTCATCCAAGGGTAAACCCCTGTTTTGGTTGAAAATCGTGTACGGAGATGAGGTCTGGAGAGAAGCAGTAACGCGGAATGATGTTATTCGATTGCCAGATAGCCGTTGCGAATCGCCCAGATGATCAATTCGGCTGTGTTACGGACTTCCGTTTTCTGAAAGATATTCGCCCGGTGTCCTTCCACTGTCTTCACGCTGATGAAGAGCTTGTCGGCAATTTCGGGTGAGGTCGATCCGGCACAGACAAGAGCGAGCACACCCAACTCGCGCTCGGTCATTCTCTGTTCTTCAGACTTCCGAACCGTGCGGAGCGCCACCTTCTGCAAAATTTCCTGGCTGAAATAGACTCCGCCGCCGGACACTTCGGCGATCGCCTGCTGCAGTTCATGCTTGTTCCCTTTTTTCAGCATGAATCCCTTTACGCCTGCCTGGATCATCTGCGTATAATGAAGATGATCGGAAAACATGGTGAGGGCAATGATCTTCAGATCGGGATACATCGAGAGCGCTTGTTGTGTCGCTTCTACGCCGTCCATCCGCGGCATATTCACATCCATCAGGACGACATCGGGTGTGTGTGTGCGGAGCTTTTCGAGAAAGGCCTCGCCGTTGGAAGCTTCGAAGAGGACATCATATTCCGGGATCTGCCCGAGCATGAGCACGATCCCCTCTCGAAATAGATCATGATCGTCGACGATAGCGAGAGCGATGCGTTTCATGGGTTCACTCCATCGGCAAGCGGTATCTCGATGAGTGCAGCCATGCCGTTCGATGGACTGCTCTGCATGGTGATCGTGCCTCCCAACGATTGCATCCGGTTCCTCAGGCTTGTGAGTCCCATCCCGTGCCCGATGCCCTCTGTCTTGCCGTCCGTGAAGCCCCGGCCGTTGTCGGTATACTCCGTCGTGAGCACTCCGTTTGCGATCGCACTGCGGATCGTGATCTCCGATGCGCCGGCATGCTTGATCGTGTTGTGGATCAGCTCGGTCAGCGTTCGGTAGAGCGTAAGTTCCCTCTTCAAATCGAACCGGATGAGATTGCCGAAGTCCGTCCTGAACCCGAGAGTTCCGCTCGATGCGATGGTGCGAGTGAACATCTCAAGCGCGTTGACGAGTCCGAATTGTTCGAGAATATGCGGACTGATATTATGCGCGATCCTGGACACATCGTCTATTGCGGTATCGATGGCAGCTTTCAATTTTGTTTCGATCGGATCCCTCCGGTCCTGAGTCCCCGCATCGATGTAGGCCTGGAAAAACAGATTGACCGCCGAAAGAACGGGACCGATGCCGTCGTGCAGATCGGCGGCAAGCCGCTTCCGTTCCGCCTCTTCGGTGAGTATGACCGCTTCCAGTATTTTATGCTGTGCTATTTCCTTTTCATGACTCTCACGTTCCAGCGCCCGGTTGGTGGTTTCAAGATCGTCGGATTTTTTCTTGAGAACCTCAAGATTTTTGCGTATTTCCAGATGAAACGTGCTGAGAATATAATAGATGACCGAGCCGACCATCAGAAAGTGAAGTATCCGGACGGCAACACAGGCGAACTGACAGGCTTCAAATTTGTAGTGCAGCGGGAAGAAGGACACTCTCATCATCATCAGGACTCCGGCAAGAAGGATGACGAGAAACGATGCACCAAAGAGCACCAGAGCTTCCTTTTTTTCGGAAATAAACAGTGCATAGACAATGGCCAGCACAAACCAGAGGCTCGACATGTCGATCAATCCGAGAAGCAGGTTGTAGCATCCCGTAACGAACAGAACCGTGATAAACGCCCAGAGTTTCGGCGCAAGAGGAATTTTTTCTCTCACGAATGCCACAGCAAATGCAACCAGTCCGAGAAGCGGAGGAAGATAGCGCGGAAATTGATATTCGCTGTCACGCAATGCGAAATAAATGATGACATTCAACGGTATCGACATCACGGCAATGAAGATAATGCTGTTGTTGGTGATGCGGTCGATGAGAGAGTATTGGTCCTTATTCATAATCCGATTTTTCCCTTGGAGGGTAAGCGATCGTGTGATCAAAAAACACCGGAGTAGCCCTTTGGCCTTTCGCAGTGCATCACGTCAACAATACATGGAACCCTATGGAATGTCATCCACGATTCAGCGAATTTGCTCCCGGATCAGAAAACGCCTGCGCTTACAGAGAATGTGAACCACCATTGCGGAGGAGCAATGGGGTTAAATACTTCGCACACTCGCACATTTCCAGAGTCCCTCTCTCCCCATAGACAAAATAATATCGTTCTCAACAGCAATAGAATCAAGTGCAACTCGGATATTTTTTCTGCAATATTTTTTCTGCAGATATTTTTTCTGCAAATATGCTCCCCGATGGCACCGTTGAGCTGACCGATGACATTTAATCTTCACGATTTGTTGCAGAGTATGAAGTGCATTTCCGTAACCATTGTTGAATCACACCACTGTTATCATTGGTATCCAGCATTGAAAAAATGCTAAAAAAATTCAGGAGAATACGATCACTGCCTGGCTCCGCTCGCAGCCCCGGCCTTTACGTCGAATTGGTGTCGGATCCTCAATTGTATGTGAACGGACACGATTCATACATCCCTTTTTGCATATATTGATGAGACAAAAATTTGTATACTTACTTAGCTCACTATCACAAGGGCGAGGGAGACAAATTTATGTCATCAACAACAGTAGA
>CAISDA010000059.1 GCA_903884005.1 uncultured Ignavibacteriota bacterium
ACGCTCGATCATAACAAGACAAATTTCCCATTGCTCGGCGCGCATATCACGACAGACTGCTCGCTCTGCCATAAGAACGGGATATTCAAAGGCACATCGACCGATTGCTACATCTGCCATACGGCCGATTTTGCGAAGTCCATCACAGCGAACCATGTGACCGGCCAGTTCAATCACGACTGCACCACATGCCACACAATGAACGCGTGGAAGCCCGCCACGCTCGATCATAACAAGACAAATTTCCCATTGCTCGGCGCGCACATCACGACAGACTGCTCGCTCTGCCATAAGAACGGGATATTCAAAGGCACATCGACCGATTGCTACATCTGCCATACGGCCGATTTTGCCTTATCAAAAACAGCGAACCATGTGACCGGCCAGTTCTCTCACGACTGCAGGACATGCCACACAATGAACGCGTGGAAGCCGTCAACATTTAGTCACAGTGCAACGAATTTTCCGCTGACCGGTATACATGCATTGACTGATTGCATCTTCTGTCATAAGAATGGACAATTCAAAGGAACGCCGAGCGACTGTTACTCGTGCCATGTCACAAATTTTTCCGGAGTCGCAGACCCCAATCACGTCACCGGAGCATTTGATCATAATTGTGCTGCGTGCCATACGACGACGGCATGGAACCCGGCAACATTCGACCATTCCAAAGCAATTTTTCCGCTCACGGGAGCGCATGTGCTGACAGCCTGTGCAAAATGCCACGTCGGAGGGAAATACGTGGGATTAACGACAGATTGTTACACATGTCATATTACGGATTATACATCCGCAAAGATACCCGATCATGCGGCGGGAATATATGCACACGATTGCTTATCATGTCACAATACGTCGGCATGGCAGCCGTGGACGTTCAATCACGACCCGGAGTATAAAATTTCAAAGCATCATGCTTCGAGTGTCACATGTGCAAAATGCCACACCGTGCCTGGGAATATGGCGGTGGCAAGTTGTACGACGGGGTGTCATACAACTGCCCACAATAAAACTCAAACGTGCTACACCGGTACAAAATGCCACGCAGGCAGCAGTAATTAACAACACTGCGCACATACGATACTGTGTAAGACGCGGCCGGCACTATGCACGTCGTATAATTATGTTGCATATTCATGGTGCATCAGGTACACTATACATTATTCTATTGTGATGCTCGCCCCGCACGAGCGGGATGCATGCGCCGTGACAACACACTCTTCGGAATACCATGATGCGTTCGTCTTCATACATAGTGAAAATAAGTGCCCTTCTTTTTTGCCTGCTGCAGTTTTCATTGATTCGTCTGCAAGCGCAGCAATCGCCGCATGGAACAATCTCGATCGCGTGCACCGATTGCCATACGACAACGTCATGGAAAGAATTGGCAAAGCCAATGCTTTTCAAACACTCGACAACGGGCTTTGAGCTGCAGGGAAAGCACAACAGCGTTACATGCATAGAATGCCACGTAGAAAAAAAATTCACCGACACGCCGTCGGCATGTATTGACTGCCATCAACCGGATTTCACGAAAGCGCTGGTGCCCAACCATGAACTCGGGAAATTTTCTCGCGAGTGCGCAGCGTGCCATACAATGAATGGATGGCGCCCCTCCGTGTTCCAACATTCAAAAACCAATTTTCAATTGGCGGGCGCTCATCAGACGGTCGAGTGTGCATCGTGCCACACGAACAACCGCTTCGCAGGCCTGCCGAGCGATTGTTTTTCCTGCCATCAGCAGATCTACAACCAAACAACAATCCCCGATCATAAAACTGCGCAGCTCTCGCATGATTGTACGTCGTGCCATTCCGTGACCGTGTGGAAGCCGTCTACGTTCAATCACCAAAAAACGTTGTTCCCTTTGGTTGGAGCGCATCAAACGACCGATTGTGCCTCGTGTCACAAGAGTGGCGTATTCAAAGGAATATCGACGGATTGTTACACGTGCCATCTGTCGGATTTTTCAAAATCCGCCACCTCGAACCATGTGACCGGGCAGTTCTCCCACGACTGCACCACATGCCATTCCATGACCGTGTGGAAACCGTCCACGTTCGATCATCAAAAAACTGTTTTTCCGCTGCTCGGCGTGCATCAAACGACAGAGTGTGCATCGTGTCATAAAAGCGGCCAGTTCAAAGGACTTGCAACGGATTGTTTCACATGCCATCTGTCGGATTTTTCAAAATCCGCCACCTCGAATCATGTGACCGGACAATTTTCGCACTATTGCGTAATGTGTCATTCGATGGTGGCATGGACACCAGCCACCTTGGATCATAACAAAACAAATTTTCCGTTGCTGGGCGCGCATCAAAAAACCGATTGTTCGTTTTGCCATAAGAATGGCGTGTATAAAGGGACTCCGACAGATTGTTACATATGTCATCAAACTGATTTTGCAAAATCAACGGCCGCGAACCATGTGACCGGGCAGTTCTCGCACGACTGCACGACATGCCATTCGATGAATGTGTGGAAGCCGGCAACATTTACTCATACGACGACAAATTTTCCACTGACCGGCACCCATACAACAACCGACTGTATCTTCTGCCATAAAAACGGACAGTTCAAAGGAACACCGAGCGATTGCTATACGTGCCATGTCACAAATTTTACCGGGGTCGTTGATCCCAATCACGTCGCCGGAACGTTTGATCACAATTGTGCCCCGTGCCATACGACGAGTGCATGGAATCCCGCAACATTCGATCATTCGAAAGTAATTTTTCCGCTGACGGGCGCTCATGTGCAGACAGCTTGCGCAAAATGCCATGTGGGAGGCAAATATATCGGATTGACGACAGATTGTTACACATGCCATTTGGCCGATTTTACATCGGCCCTCGTCCCCAATCATGTGACGGGAGTGTACGCGCACGACTGTATCACATGCCACAGCACCGCTGTCTGGCAGCCGTGGACCTTTAAGCACGATTCGTATTATGCTATCACACGTCATCATGCTTCAGGCCTTACGTGTGTGCAATGCCATACAACACCCGGCAATTTAAACGTGGCAAGCTGCACAACGGGATGCCATTCGACCGCGCACAATAAAACGAAAACATGCTACAGCGGTTCTAATTGCCACGCGGGAAGCAGCCATTAACATTGCTGGTGTGGGATTTATTGTATATTTTCAATCACAGGATTCACCTCACCATCAGCCATGATGGCTTACTAACCGGCCCGTGTTATGGCACATCATCACACACACAAGAAGGCTCGCGGCACGTCAGAGAACGCCCTGTTCGTGACCATGGGCCTGAATTTCGGCATCACGATTGCAGAGGCCATCGGCGGGTTCCTCTCGGGGAGTTTATCCCTGCTCTCCGATGCGATGCATAATTTCACCGACGGCATCGCTATCATTACAACCTATCTTGCCATCCGATTAAGCCAAAGGCCGAAGACATTCAAATATACGTTCGGCTTAAAGCGCGCAGAGATCGTTGCAGCCGTCGTCAACGCCAGTACGCTCATCATCATCAGTTTCTTCCTGATCAAAGAGGCGCTCGGACGATTTTCACATCCGACGCCGGTCGCAGGCACGCTGATGCTGGGCGTCGCGTCGCTTGGATTGATCGCCAATGCCGTCGGCACGCTGCTGCTCAAACGCGGCGCGAAGGATAACATCAATATACGCGCTGCATACATTCATTTGTTAAGTGATGCGGTGTCGAGCGTAGCGGTCATCATCGGGGCATTGTGCATTATTTTTTTTCGGATCTATTGGATCGACCCCGTCCTGACCATTGGTATTTCTCTCTACATTTTGCGTGAAACGTACGCGATCGTGAAGGAATCGGTGGACGTGATCATGATGTCGTCGCCTGCAGGAATGGACCTTCAGGAGCTGAAAGAATATGTGGAAGAGATCCCGGGCGTCAACAACATCCATCACGTTCATGTCTGGAAACTCAACGATAACGACATACACTTCGAAGCGCACATCGAGGTGGAGAACATTTCGGTCAGCGATACTTCACTGATCCAAAAAAAGATCGAACACGGACTGCAGGACAAGTACGGCATCAATCACACAACTCTTCAATTCGAATGCGACACGTGCGACAGTAAAGAGATGGTCTGACGGAGGGCACGTGTTTCTGTCGATACGTTCGGCATATTGTTGCATGCGCGGCTTCCGGTGAATCTTTTTATCTCCTTCCTGCATCATATAGACAGAGCAAAACGATGACGGTGAGTCTAACCGCCCACGTGGCCCAACTTCACACACAATTTTAATCGAATCTCCATGAACAGTACTCCCAAAAAAATCGTAATCATTGGCGGCGTTGCAGGCGGGGCAACGGCTGCCGCACGAATGCGGCGCCTGGACGAAACAGCGGAAATTACAATCCTTGAAAAAGGGCCGTATGTGAGCTTCGCCAACTGCGGCCTCCCGTATTTTATCAGCAGAGATATTCAGCGGCGTTCGAATTTATTGCTGCAGACGCCTGAAGGGTTCTTCAGCCGCTACAGGGTTGATGTGCACACACAGACGGAAGCAGTCGAGATCCTGCGCACAGAAAAGACCGTCGTTGGCCGCACCGCACACGGCGATATCTCATTTCCCTACGATACATTGATCCTTGCACAGGGCGGTGCACCCATCATTCCTCCGCTTCCAGGTATCAGCGCCGGGCACGTCTTCAAGCTCTGGACGATTCCGGATATGGACCGCATCCATACATTCATCGACGAAAAGAAACCCGGTAAGGCTGTTGTTGCGGGCGGCGGATTCATCGGCCTGGAAATGGCTGAAGCCTTGCGCGCCAGAGGTGTTGACGTAACGGTGGTGGAATTGGCGCCGCAGGTGATGATATTGCTGGATCCTGAATTCGGCGCCATGATCAAAGCAGGGCTCGAGGAAAACGGCATCACCGTGAAGACCGGTGTTGGTTTGTCCGCAATCGGAGAAACGTCGGTCACACTGAGCGATGGTTCATCGATCGATGCGGACATGGTGCTCCTCTCGATCGGGGTCCGCCCGGAATTACATCTTGCCAAAGCCGCAGGCCTTGAGATCGGTCCGAGCGGCGGTCTCGTTGTGGATGAACATTTACGAACAAGCGATCCCAATATTTTTGCCGCCGGCGATATGGTGGAGATCGTCAACAAAGTTCACGGCAGGAAAGTCCGCATTCCGCTTGCCGGCCCGGCGAACAGGCAGGGAAGGATCGCAGGCACGAATGCGTTAGGCGGCAGCATGGTGTATCACGGGGCGCTCGGAACGTCGGTCGTGAAGCTCTTTAACCGCACTGCGGCTTCGACCGGACTTTCCGAAAAAGCCGCGCGCGATGCGGGCTTCAACGTCGGCATCTCGTACGTCTTTAAAGACAATCATGTCACCTATTTCCCGGGAGGGAAGCCGCTGGCGCTCAAAATTGTCTATGACCTGATATCATCACGGCTCCTTGGCGCGCAGGCGTATGGCGAATCTGGCGTTGAAAAACGCATCGATGTCCTCGCCACGGCGCTCCACGGAAGAATGACGCTCGATGATCTTGCAGAACTCGACCTCGCATATGCGCCGCCGTATAACAGCGCGAACGATCCGGTGAACATGGCGGCATTTATCGGGCTCAATCATATCAGCGAATACAGTCCGCTGAAAACTCCGGCAGACACACTGAGTGAACTGAAGACGGGAAGAGGCATCATCATCGACGTCCGCACTATGGGCGAACAGGCCAAGGCTCCTCTTGAAGGCGTGCTTCACATTCCCGCGGATGAGATACGGGACCGGCTCGACGAGATACCTGCAGACAAGCCCATCTATCTGCTAAGCAAAGATGGGTTCCTGGGCCACACCACGCTTCAAATCCTGAAGGCGAACGGACGGGAACACGTCTGTAATATCGCCGGCGGATATGCCGCCGCCAAATGGATCGACGGCTGGAATTTTGGAAAATAATTCACGACTCATTATTAAAAGGAAACGTAATGTCCATCATACTCAATAAAATACATGCAGGCGCAAAAATTATCGACGTGAGAACAGCGGAAGAATTTGGCGAGGAACATTATCCGAACGCCATCAACATCCCCGTGAACGAACTGCTCGAGCGGATCGGTGAATTCGGAGAAAAATCCGCCCCGCTCGTGTTGTATTGCGCTTCGGGATCGCGCAGCGCGTATGCGTCGAAGATCCTGAAAACTTCCGGCTTCACGGATGTCGTCAATGCCGGCGGTCTCAGTGATATGCCGAATTTTTAGTCACGAGTTGATTCTATGCGTCGGGTAATGATTGAAGGATTCGATTTTTTCCTGCGGCGCCTGTCCGATCACGAGCAGTCCGTGGATCAGCACGATCTATGGAGCAATGTTGGATAGTATGTGGGCGCGATAAGCAGAACACGCAGACACCAGCCATGCAATCAAAGTACACCATCTGAAGTAATCTATATTCGATGAATCCTACAGTAAAGAAGCTGCTTTTTGTCGCCGCACTGCTTGCATGCCTAACGCCGTTTATCGAGCCTCCACTGGCATTGCTCCTGGGATTTATTCTGGCGCAGACGATCGGCCACCCGTTCGTTGAGCACAATCACAAAGCGACGAACTGGCTGCTGAAAACCTCTGTGGTCGGCCTGGGATTCGGCATGAACCTGCAGCACGCATTGCAGGCGGGCAAAGACGGCATTGTCTTCACCGTATTTTCGATCGGCATCACATTTCTGGCCGGGTGGCTGCTGGGAAAATGGCTGAAGGTGGAAAGCGCAACATCGTTCCTTATCTCGACCGGAACGGCGATCTGCGGAGGGAGCGCGATCGCGGCCGTGTCCCCCATCATCAAGGCCAATGAAAAACAAATGAGCGTCAGTCTCGGCACCGTATTTATTTTAAATTCGGTTGCCTTGTTTATTTTTCCGACGATCGGGCACTATTTTCACATGACGCAGTATCAGTTCGGCATGTGGAGCGCCATTGCGATCCATGATACGAGTTCTGTCGTCGGAGCATCGGCTGCGTTCGGTCAGGAAGCGCTGCAATTTGCAACAACAGTGAAACTGGAACGGGCGTTATGGATCATTCCTGTGTCGATACTGACGGTCGTTTTTTCGAAAGGGGAGAGAAAGAAAATTAAGATACCGTATTTTATCGGTTTGTATATACTGGCGATGCTCCTCAGCACGTACCTTCCAATCTATGTCCGTGAGTATTCGGCGATCGTGATGGCTGCCAAAAAAGGATTGACGATCACCTTGTTCCTGATCGGAGCGGGACTCTCGCTTGAAACGATCAAACACGTCGGGGTCAAACCCCTGTTTCAGGGCGTGCTTTTATGGATGCTTATCAGTGTGCTGTCCATCACAACCGTGCTGATCACGATGTGACTCGTTTCATAGGACCTCCTTTCATGCATGGCCGGATCCGTTACGATACGCAGTTGCACGCAGAGGAATGTCCTGAAACACCGCTTGCTTTTATTGAGCCGATTTTTCAACTGGAAGCTGTTCGGCATTCCAGCGGACCATGCCGCCGGCCATATCGGTCGCATTGAACCCATTCGCCTTCAGGATGGCGGCGGCCTGAGCGCTGCGGTGTCCCGTTCGGCAGACCGCAACGATGCGCTGTTTTTTGAACCGATCCAGTTCGGTGATCCGCTGCTCTAATGCCTGGACGGGAAGCAGCAATGCGCCTTTAATATGTCCCAGTTCTCCGGTGAATTCTGAAGGGGTTCGCACATCGAGGATCACGACCGTGCTGTCGTTGCGTATGAGTTCCTGCACGTCGGCGGGAGTGAGCCGGTCTGCGGTATTCAATTGCTGTGCGCCGATGTATCCGGCCACGAGTATGACAACTCCGGCGATCAGTAGAATGCTCTTTTTCATCGTTCTTCCCTTGGGTAAATATCGAATTGCTAGTATCTTGAAATTTGTCTTTCCAATATGATGCATTCGAGTGAGAAAAGATTCGCCCGGGGGTAAAAAAATTCTCCACACATTTTGTAAATCGAAGCTGATTTCAAGGCATCACAATGAAAAGCATAAGTACCCGTCCGGCAGCATCACAGCGCCAATCGACGTCGAAGATCAGAACAATCGGTATAAGAATCGAACGTGCACCGATATTGTCGAGACCTGCTGCTCTGTGATGTTGTTATATTTAAGTTCCACCCCGATCCTGTGTTCGTTGAACACAGGACGGGCATATCCCAGCGCCGCCATAAAACCGAGATCCCACTCCGAACTTTCATTGGTCGATCCGCCGACGGTGACACGTGAATTGACGCGGTAATACCCTATTCCCGAATGAAGCTGCACGCCGAATCGCTGTAGTGAGAACAACGCCAGAAGGGGGATCGCCGTGAGCGATGCCTTGAGATCGACGGGGCCGAATTCGCTTGCGAGAGAACTGTTCGTTGTGCCGGAGATCGGCATCCATCCTGTTTCAATACCCACACCCAACAGAGCGCTCGTGCCCCATTTCAACCGGATGGTCCCGCTGATCCCGTCCCGCGTGTATGTTCCGAGTGTTTGTTTCGGCTCCGTGATTTTGTACGAATATCCGCCGCCGATCTCGATAACCATACGGAAGCGGGAAACCGTCGAGGTATCGGTTTGCGTCTGCTGTGCGTACGCCCGGCCTGCATAGGCACAAGCCAACAGCACAATAATGATGGATTTATTGAAAGACATAATATTCGAATGCGACAAGTGAAGGATAGTTCGTAAGGATGCCGTCGATCTGTCCGTCCTGAAGGAACGGAAGAATGAATTCACGCTGATCGAGCGTCCATACGAATGTGCGGCGCCCTTCGGCGCGCATCTGGGCGGCGTCGGCAGGCAGTGGGCCGAGTGTCCACCGCGGCGCCCACACACGGGCATTGGTGTTGCGCACATCATCGAGTGTCAATTCACATAACGCATCTGTTGATCCCCCAAAATGCATATTGGTATATTCTGTCACAAGTTCTTCGGTCGAGAGGCCGAGAAGTATCGTCAGTGATCTGCCCTGCGTGATCGCCTTCTGTTTGTACTCCTGTTGAAGTGGGCCGGCCGCTGCAAGGACGGCGGGGGATTTGCAGTCGAGCCACACAAGAGACAGCGTGGTCTTGTTCAGCACCACATCGAGCGCTTCCCTCAGTGTTGGCACCACTTCGCCGTTTTTCAGTGTGCAGAGTGTCCGGATCTGCATAAACGTATAATTTGCCACTGGGCCGATGCAGTATTCTCCATTAACGAGCCGGGGACTGAAATTTTCATCATGAAAGAGAATGGGAACTCCGTTACTCGTGAGACGGACATCGATCTCGATCCCGTTCGCCCCGAATCCTTCCGCCAGCTGTATGATGCCAAGACTATTCTCCGATTCTGCCAGCCTATCCGAATTCCTTCCGCCCCCGCGATGCGCAATGATCGCGAACGGGGCCGCTTTCAATGGCCGATCGAACTGCACTGTGATGGGAGTGGATGGTTCTGAAGATCCATCTCCGATTGTTCCTCGCAGTACAAAAGAGGTCGCGCTTCGTGTGCCATTGAGGAGCGATATGCCTCCGTTTTCGGTTGGCATAGAGAACCGTGCCAGTCCGGTTTCGCTTCCCTGTGTATATCTCCAGCTGCCTTCGAATATCAATGCCGAGTCGATCCTTCCATAGTGAAGCACGAAAAGACCTGCATTTTTTCCGGTGAAGATCGAGAGTGTGTTGCCGGATGCTTTCACCACAACAGTTTTTCCCATCCGGTCGCTGCCCTCGATGACGGTATAGATCCCGTCCAACAGCCGCACAATGTCAGGCTGGACAGGGATCGTTTCCGTGAGCCTTCCGCCGGAAGGGAACCCGGGTATATTGACGCCGCTGTCCATCGAGCAGGATCCCAGAAGGACCACAAGAAGGAGCGGCATGAGCCTGAAGAGTGTTGTTATGGTGTGCCTCATCTCGGTTTAGAAAATATAGGAAACCTGAAGTTCCGGAAAGAACAGCCAGCGGTCCTGCACAGAGAACGCGAGCCATACCTGATAATTTGGCCTCGCATAATTGGCGCGAAAGGCGAACGAGACGAATGTCGATTTCCACAGATCCTCTTCCAACGTCAGCGTCGTGGCGATGCCGGCGATCTCAGGTATGATCCGTGCGACCGATGCGGAGCCGAAATACGTGTGCTGCGTGAGTACTGTCAGCATCTCCGTCTTTGCGGTGATCTTGTACGAGTCGATGTCCATCCCGATCGTGAATGCCGGCCGGTTCAACAGCCCCATGGCTTTTGTGTCGAACCCGCTCATGTTGGCGACACCGAACCAGTACGAAAATTCGTCGGAGACAGCCAGAGAGACATTGTCCAGCGAATACGACCAGAACACTCCTGCCGAAAGCACATTGGTGATGTACACCGTAGAGAACTGCCCCGTTACCGAAAAATGTGACGGCAGTTCATAGCGCAGCGCGGCATTGACCATGGGAATCTGGCGAATTTCTTCTTCCACAATGGCGCGGGGCAGCAATGTCCATGAGATGCCGAGAGAATAGCGCAGTGTTCCTTGCTCGAATGAACGAGGGAATTGGATGTACTTGTCTGTGCCGTTCTCCATTCCGTAGGAATGTGAAACGAAGACAATACACGAGAGAACGATAGAGAGCACTCGAGCTGTCATTGCCTATTGAGTGAATGACACGATGAACGGATCGACTGCGTCGAATCCGGAAAAATCACTGCGCAGTTTATGAACGGCGAAATGCAGCGCCGCCGGGGTCACAGTGCATTCGAGATAATGAAAGAAGCGGGGTGAGGCCGGATCGGAGAACACATCGGGAAAGAGTTGCCTTGGACCGGATTTCATAGGGTGAAGCAGCCCGCCCCCGCCCCCGATGACGAGAAAATTTTTCCCCTCGTTGATGAAATGTTCATAGGTATGAGCGTGGCCGGTGATGAATACCCTGCATTTTTGGTACATCATAAATGGCTTCACGAATGTATTCTGCACTTCCGTGGAGGGATCGATGATGTCGCTGTTCGTATACGGCGGATGATGACAGACCACAATGACCGCTTTCACCGTGCTGTCCCTGTCATACGATGACAGCCGCTCGCAATACCATGACCGCTGTGTCTGCAGTTCCTTATCCGAGAGATGTGAAAAATTTGAATTCAACGCGATGACGACGAGACCGTCGATCTGTGTTGCATACCACGACGGGCTGACGTTAGGGAAGCGTTGTCTGAATTGCGCCATCGCAAGGAAGGGGAACACGTAATAGTCGTGATTCCCTAAGACGGGAAAGATGGGAATATGGAGCGATCGCTGAAATACATCGAAGGGGCGCCAATAAGCGCCAACCATTCCGATGGACGAAAAATCCCCGAGGTGGAATAATGCCGTTGCGGAAGATTCCTGTTGAATTGCGGAAAATAATATTTTTGTGGCGCCTTCATTGTCCGTTTCATGCAAACGGAGTGTTTCAATCCAGAGCGGCTGCTGTGTATCGGAAATAAACAGCACGGACTTCGTGCTGTCTGCACCGAAGACAGACGCGTGCATGCATGCCAGTATGACAACCGTGATACCTAGAAATTTCATCATACACACAACATATGGAAATTCGCTCACATAATATGACTGCCGCTGGTGCTGCCGAGCGTCATCCCCGGATTAGAATAATTTTTTGATCTCTGCTTCAAAGACACTGCGGTCGGTGAACCCTTCGAATCGGTTCTTGATGTTGCCGTTCCTGTCGATGATGAATGTCGTCGGAATCCCTGAAACGCCGCCGTATAGATTGGCGATCGCATCATCGCCAACCGCCACCGGGTAATTGATGCCATTCGTCCGGGCGAAAGAGGCAACAGCGGATGGCTCATCGAGGCCGATTCCGATAATCTGCAGACCTTGTGACGCGTATTGATGTTGAAGTGATATGAAATCGGGAATCTCTTTTTTGCAGGGGGGGCACCAGGTGGCCCAGAAATCGAGAATGACGACTTTGCCCCGATACTGCGACAGTGAGACATGTCGGCCTTCAATATCGGATAATGTGAATTGAGGAGCAGCGCCTTTTTGTGTCGGGGACGTTAACGATGTTTGCTCGGGTGTGGACAAGTTATAATACACGGAGCCTGCCCCGATAATGACAGCAGCCCAGACAAACCATTTTGAATAATTAATTTTCGGTAGAGACTTCTTTCCCACAATGCTATCCTGCCTTTCTCTATACATTGATGCACATGGCTGTTGCCGATGTTGTTTCGATCTTTATGGTAAGATGATACGGAACGGCAAAAGGTTCGCCATTTTCCGTG
Organism: uncultured Ignavibacteriota bacterium; assembly: GCA_903884005.1. Classification (GTDB taxonomy): domain Bacteria; phylum Bacteroidota; class Ignavibacteria; order UBA10030; family UBA8401; genus CAISDA01. The sequence goes on from CAISDA010000059.1 coordinate 12,261, forward strand.
GGGAACCGGTTCGGTATATATGAACCCTTTTTACTGGCCGTGCATCGAATGAATACGATCTCCATAGACCACCGCAGGCAGTGCGATATCGATGACGCACTCTGCATCATCCGCTGTGCTGTCGGCATCCAATTTTAAGAACAACGGCAGCCACTATCAGCCAGTATCAATAAGGCCAGGATGAACAATGTATGGTAATGAAGAACTATTGACGGACGAAGGGTATCGGCAGCTCAATGGAAACCAGCAGTATGAACTGATCGCAGCGCATTGCCGCGGCATTGAAGAACGTATTCGTTCCGCGTCGTCGCGTCCGGAAGCGGTGAGGATCGCAGACGCAGCATGCACGCAGATCGAGTTGACGTGTCACAGCGTACTGATACGAACAGCGCTTGCGGCAAATGTGGAGGAGATGATTTCACGCTATTGGAATACGGCCTTAACAGCCTAAAAAAAAAGGGAGCACACTCGAACTGCGTGTGTTCCCTTTTCGTGCCGATGTTTATTTTACGAGTACCATCTTATTCGTCGCAGCGTATGTGCCTGCCTGCATTCTCGTGAAATATGTTCCTGCCGGGACTTGAGTGCCGGCGTCGGTGGTGCCGTCCCAGACGGATTTATATTCACCCGCATTGAAGGGCTGGCTGTTGACGAGATGTTTCACGAGCCGGCCGTGGACGTCGTAGATAGAAATTGTGACGGATTCTTCTTTGGGGATTGAAAATAGAATCGTCGTTGAGGGATTGAACGGATTGGGAAAGCTGTTCGAAAGCCGGTATGATTCAGGCGCAACGCCGGCCGCATCTGTGTCACCCACCTTTGTCGCTTTGTGAGCCGTCGGATGACACTGCGTGCACTCCATGGTGGCAGCGACTTCTGGTTGTACGCCTGTGCTGTTGTGGCATGTATTGCAGCCTGTTGTGGAGGCGGGAACGACATACAGCGCCGAGAATTTTTTCTGGAACTCATCATTCATCAACTTGACCGCATATGCTGCGACATCACCCGTCAGGCGTGCACACCGTTCCTTGCGTTTTGCATCGCCCACCGGGATAGCCGCAGCTTTGCACCATTCCGTTACCGAGACATGACAGAGGATCGATCCGCAGGAATTTTGAGGAAGCGCCGTCGCAAACTTATTCTGCAGGTACTTGCTGTCGACTGCCAGTTGATTGCTTGTATCTGTTGGAAATTTGGTTTGTGTGTACCAACCGAAGAGTTCGTTCACGAGGACGGTGGATCTGGCCTGGGTTAAGACGAGGCTAAGAAATGCAGCGGCACCGTTGGCTGCACCGCACAGCGTTCCCCAACCCGCACCGCCGCCCGAACCATAGTACATGATCTGCGTAGGCATTGAAATATATGGCTCTCCCACAACCGTTCTGAGTTCGTCGATGATGGCGTGGAATGCTCCATAACAACACCCACCGGAATAGTACGTATCATGTCCTTTGATGCGAACGCGCTCCGGATCCAACACTGCGTAGGGATACGGCCACACGACGTCTTTTGTGCCCGCGTGAGAAACCCCGCTCACGAACATTCCAAGTACTCCGGCGCCGACAGCGGCTCCTGCGCCATATTTTACTGCATCCTGTAAAAAAGTCTTTCGGTCGATAGGCTGTTCCATTGTGACTCCAGTATGTGTGTGTGGGGGGAAGTGGCATGAACAATCGTTTGCTTCAACTCACCCTTGTAATGTGGCGGGTGTGCAAAAAATCACATGCTTGGTACAACGTAAATTATTGTTGAGCAACACAGTACGATATTTTTTTTGCACGAGGCGCCAGTGTGCCGCCATGCGTCGAATGGCTTGCTTTATGAGCCAATGTTCATATGAACAATAACTCATGAAGTTACCTGTAAAAACTATAACATGCAAGAATTTCCTCAAAAACATTCAGTAAATGAGTGTTTTTTGTCCGGTTACCTGAGCGGATGCTCACCGGCGGCACGAGAATGTCCATTCGTTCGCCGGCGAAAGCAGGAGGACATGGACCTGATGCGGCTGCACGAGGGCGGGCACCTAAATAATAATACGGCGTGATGGTCTGGAAGGGCCAGCTTTGCACGCACCCCTCCATGAATTGGATTGCCCTTCTTTGTTCCCCCGAAAGGGAAGCGAGGGCCTCAGCCGTACCGACGTAGACGCTCCGATGTATGAGCATTGACTCATATTAAAAAATATGCTATATTGGAATTATGAAAAAATCGCTCATCATACAAAAGGCTAATCTCCTGGCGGCACTTGCACATCCGAATCGAATCCGGATCCTGGAACAGTTGCGCACCGAAGTTAAGTGCAATTGTGAACTCGCCCCTGCGCTCGGTCTTGAGCAATCGAATCTCTCCCGTCATTTGAAAGTATTAACGCAGGCGGGAATACTCATTTCGTGGAAAGACGGACTGCGTGTGAATTTTAAGATCGCCGACCATAGGATCTTTGACATCCTCGATCTTGCAGAGGGCATTGCGACGAATACCGTCCCCGACGAAATATCGGGAGTACGCCGCGAAAGCGAATAAGGATTGTATACTTTTTCGGGTGTTCTATCCCGAAGCCTGCTTCGGCTCCAGACAGATGAAGCGTCCTTAAAACCTCGTAGATTCCAGCGGGACTGTTTATTGAAATTATTTTATCCAACAATATGAGCCAACACTCATATAATCACGGATATGGAGTTATCGATATGAAGATGTTCGCTGAAAGAAACAAACTTGCGATCGTATGTGTATTGCTGCCCGTCTGGCTGGCATTGTATCTGTCTCTCGATGCGATCACACGCGCAGTGGTGTATTCGATGTTCTCGCTGCCGGCTAGCGGGCGTCTGTCCGAAGCAATTTTTTTCTTCGCCTACGAAGTCCCCAAAGTAATTCTTCTGCTGACACTCATAGTGTTCGTCATCGGCATCGTACGCACATATTTTTCGCCGGAAAAAACGCGCGCAGCGCTCGAGGGGAAACCTCTCTTTCTCGGCAACATCATGGCCAGCATGCTCGGTATTGTAACGCCGTTCTGCTCCTGTTCGGCAATTCCATTATTCCTCGGTTTCGTTGAGGCGGGCATTCCGCTCGGCGTGACGTTTTCTTTTCTCATCGCCGCTCCGATGATCAACGAGGTGGCGATCGTATTGTTGTTCGGATTGTTTGGCTGGGAAACGGCGCTGCTGTATGTCGCTACCGGATTGATCATTGCCATTGCATCAGGTTGGGTGATCGGAAAATTGCACATGGAACGCTACGTTGAAGAATGGGTCTATACCATCAAGTCAACTGATGCTGGAATGGAAGAAGCACCTCTGTCGTTGAGCGACAGGATCGGCCGCGGCGTCGAGGCGATACACGACGTTGTCGGCAAAGTATGGCCGTATATAATGATCGGTATTGCCGTTGGTGCCGGCGTGCATGGGTATGTTCCTGAAAATTTCATGGCGGGCATTATGGGGAAGTCGGCGTGGTGGTCTGTGCCGCTGTCGGTGTTGATCGGCGTTCCGATGTATTCAAACGCCGCCGGAATCATCCCGATTGTGCAGGCATTGCTCGGCAAAGGTGCCGCCTTGGGAACAGCGCTGGCATTTATGATGGCGGTGATCGGCCTCTCGTTGCCCGAAATGATCATTCTTAAAAAGGTTTTAAAACTGCCATTGATCGCTGCCTTTGCGGGAATCGTTGCGGCAGGGATCATGATTGTGGGATATGTTTTTAATTTCATCTATTAAAAGAAGGAGGAACGCATGATCTCGGTAAAAATACTTGGATCCGGATGCGCGAAATGCAAGACGCTCTTTGCAAAAGTGCAGGACGTTATTGCGCAGAATGAATTTTCTGCGACTGTCACGAAGGTCGAAGACATCGTGGAAATCATGAAATATGGAATTCTCACGACTCCCGGACTTGTCGTCAACGAAAAAGTAAAAAGCGTCGGAGCCATTCCGAAGGATGAACAGATCCTCGCATTTCTCAAGGAAGGCTGACATCATGAAAACAGCAGTCATTGTATGCTTTGCTCTGCTCACAGTATCGGCAGGCCTCATCTCCCAGTCGAAACAAGCGCCGAAGATGACCGCTACAATAACATTCATCGAATTGGGCTCCGTCAATTGCATCCCCTGCAAAAAAATGCAGCCGGTGATGAAAGCGATCGAACACAAATACAATGAGAAGGTGAAGGTCCTTTTCTACGACGTATGGACACCGGCACAAAAACCGTATGCGAAAAAATACGGCATTCGATTGATACCGACGCAGGTGTTTCTGGACGAGAACGGGAAAGAATTTTTCCGCCACGAAGGATTTTATCCGGAAGAGGATATCCACAAGCTCTTCAACGAGCGAGGCGTGACGCCGGTACAGGCCGGGGGATAGCATGATCGACGCGCTCTTCACTTCTCTCTCTGATGCCATGTCCGGTCCGGTGTGGCTTATGGTGCTGGCATCGTTCGGATGGGGGATACTGTCCACCCTGCTGTCGCCGTGTCATCTCTCAAGCATTCCGCTGGTCGTCGGATACATCAGTTCACAGGGAATACTATCACGTGGACGATCGGTACTGATCTCATTCGTTTTCGCGGTGGGGATATTGCTGACCATTGCACTCATCGGAATCGTGACTGCTTCCATGGGGCGATTAATGGGAGATGTCGGGTCCATCGGCAATTATCTGGTCGCGTCGATCTTTATTCTGGTCGGCGCGTATTTGCTCGACGTGCTGCACGTTGATTGGAATGTCTCCGCATTGAGGCGGACATCGCTGCAGGGATTGCCCGCTGCATTCATTCTGGGACTCCTGTTCGGCATCGCCTTAGGCCCGTGCACGTTCGCTTATATGGCCCCCGTGCTCGGAGTTGTTTTCCAGACATCGCAGACCAATTACCCGTTATCGATGGTACTGCTTCTTGCCTTCGGTATCGGTCATTGCTCGGTCATCGTTGCGGCGGGAACGGTGACACAGACACTGCAGAAGTATCTTCATTGGAGCGATCAGTCACCGGCATTGCTCCGGGTCAAAAAAATCTGCGGTGTGTTGGTGATCCTCGGAGGAGTATACTTGCTGTATATTTCCTAGCGCGGCATCATTCGCATTCGCATGTGCGAACTTTCCGCGATCGACTGCCCCATCTTAAAAAACGCCTCATGGGGGAGTTTAACAGAGGCAGTGCGAATTATTTTACAGGTTAACGATTTTTTTTGTAGCGTGAGAGGAATATTTTATATACATTTAAGGGGGATTGAATCATAAACTTCTTTAAGAGTGATGGCAAACATATTCTATTTCGCATACATTCTTACCGCTCTTGTGTTCTCCAATCCGGATGAACCAGCCACGACGATACCCGTCACCCCATTACATCAGGATGTACGCAATCAGGAACTGATTGCAGGCCGATTCGACTCCTTATTCACCGTTCTTGCGACTCGTCAGGGATTTAACGGCAACGTGCTCGTATCGCACAACGGCAAAGTGCTCTATAAAAACGCCTTCGGATATTCGGACCTGAAACGAAAAACCCCCCTGAATATCGAATCGGTCTTCCAGCTGGCTTCCGTGTCGAAACAATTCACGGCTGTGGCCATCATGAAGCTGCATGATGAGGGGAAGCTTGATTTCGGCGATCCGATACAAAAATTCTTTCCCGATTTTCCTTATGCCAATATCACGATCCGGCAATTGCTGGCGCACCGTTCCGGGCTCCCCAACTATATGTACTTTGCCGGAAAATATTGGAAGAACAAGCATGAGTTCCTGACAAATGACGGGATCATGAACATGCTCCTCACGTATACACCGGACCTCGAATTTACTCCCGATCAGCGCTACAAGTACAGCAATACTGGTTATGCCGTGCTGGCATCGGTCGTCGAAAAAATATCCGGACTTGCCTTCAGCGAATTCATGCGGCGGCATGTGTTCTCGCCGCTCGGAATGCAGAATACATTCGTCTTCAATCCGAAAACCGTCAATACGATCCACTATCAAACGACCGGATACAATAAAAACCGCTCCCTCGCACACGAAGATTTTTTAAGCGGCGTCGTGGGGGATAAGGGCATCTTTTCGACAGTTGAAGACATGTTCAAGTGGGATCAGGCCTTATACACAGAAAGCCTGGTGAAGCAAGCCACATTGAAAGAAGCGTTCACTCCGTTGAGCTACGATAAAAAGCATGGCAGCGACTACGGCTACGGGTGGCGCATAGAGACAGTGGAGGACGGATCAACGGTGCTGTATCATGCCGGCTGGTGGAGAGGATATAATTCGTTGATCGTACGCCGTCTTGAAGATAAGACCTGCATCGTGGTGTTAAGCAACAAAGTCAACTGGAGTTTCAGAAACATCGGACGCCTGATGGGCATTATCGATTCGTCGCGATTCGATGTGACGACCATGGGCGGCGACTGAGCATATTGTTGACCGTCTGACCTTCCGCACCAGTTATCGCCTGCCCTGACATTTCAGCCGATCGCGGCACACAATTGTTCACCTTCCCCTTACGATGCGTTCAGCATGTGTGACTCTGCTGAGCGCCTGCGAATATATTACTGTGTGATCTTGTAGTTTTTCAGTCCCCAGTTCGTTTCGCGGGCAGTGACGGTGATGATTGTGTAGATCGGCACGGCCAGCACCATGCCGGTGACGCCGAGCACTTCGTTGCCGATGAGGATCACGAGGAACATGACAAGCGGGTGGATGCTCATGATCTTGCTGAACACGGCCGGCTGGATGAGGATCTGATCGATCTGCTGCACCACCACGGTCGAGATGATGATCGGGATGAGCATGTGCAGATCGCCGCACTGCATGATCGAAATCAGCACCACCGGGATCGCCCCGATGAACGGGCCGGCAAAGGGGATGATGTTCGTGATGCCTCCGATGAGTCCCAGGACGATCGCATAATTGATGCCGAGCACGCTGTACGAAATGATATAGACGATCCCGACCAGGAGCGATTCGATGCAGGTGCCCCGGATGTATTTGCTGAGCTGTTCTTCGAGCGTGCGGATGACCTTGAGCGACATTTCAAAATATTTATTGGGCACATTTTCTATGAATTTTTTCTGGAAGACATAGTAATCGTGCAGCAGGAAAAATCCGATGAACGGCACCACCAGAAGCGATGCCGCGAATCCGGCGGCGCTGGCGATGCTTGTCGCGGCCGTGTTGCCTGCGGCCATCACCAGTGTGTTAAATTTTGCGATCACATCGTCCGAGGTCACAAACGGCAGCTGCCGGGATACCGAGTCGCCGAGTTGGCGCAGCATTCTGGACAGATTTTGCGCGTCGAACGAGGCGGTGATCTGTGTGATCTGCGTAACGAGGATCGGATAGAGCGTGAAGAGGAGCCCGAAGGAGACGCTGCCGAACACAAGGTAGATCGCGAGAATGGAAACCGTCCGGGAGATGCCGAGGTTTTCGAATTTATCCACCACCGGCTTCAGTACCATCATCATCACAAACGAAAGGATGAGGATGAGAAAGAGATCGCTGAAAAATGAAAAGATCACGATCGGCGCCGTGATCGCGAATGTGACGAGAAAGACTTTCCAGGCGCGTGAGGCGAAAAAATCATTCATGGCGTTGTCTCGATGATGTTGTATGTGTGTGCGTGTGCACAATCAGCGAACCAGTCGAAGCGGCGCTACGGACACACTGCGCGTATGACTGTTTGAATCACGGAACTTGAAAAGCCTCTGCGGGCGAGATTGTCGTAGAGACGCTGTTTAATTGCGTCCTCGTCCAACTGCTTTCGTGATGTTGAATACCGGGTGAAGAGCTTCTGTGCCGTTGCGAGCGCGGCTTCCGCGTCCGATTCGGGGGTGATCTGCTCGGCAATGACCGCATCGATGATCGCCCGGTCGATGCCCCGCTGCATCAATTTCTGCTGCAGCGCCCGCGCTCCGAGCGGTTTTCGCCGCTGCGTGTCGCGGCAGTACATGCGGGCAAATTCGGCGTCGTCCAGAAGCTTGTTCTTTTCTAAAAACACGAGGCCGATCTCGATTTCCTCGTCCGCATACTCTTTTTTCCGAAGATAATCGACCACTTCTTTTCGGGTCCGCGGCCTGTACGACCGGTAGCGCAGCGCCGCATTCTTCACATCGTTGGCTGCCTCGTCCTGTGTGATTGCGGCGATCGTGCGTTCATCGATCTCTTCGCCGATGAACAACGCATACTTCACATACGTCATCTCGCTCACGCCAAATGCAAACGCGCCATTCAGAAAGACTGAGCGGCGCGATGCATTGCGTTTTTGAATGTGTATGTCCGTGATGCGCATACGAGTGATTCCTTCGCCGCTACCGGCCGCGTTTCGACGATTCCGGCTTCGGCTGCGCCACTCCCGGCGCCGAGCTGTCCTTGTCGCCATTGTCCGGGGCGTCATCCTGAATCACGCCCAATTTTTTACGCACGGCAAGCAGCACTTCTTCGTAGATCGTTGTCGACGACGCGAGATACGCCTTCACCGCGTCTCTGCCCTGGCCGATGCGCTCGCTGTTGTACGAGAACCACGACCCGCTTTTTTGAATGATCTCTTTTTCGACTGCGACGTCGATGAGATCCCCGATCTTCGAGATGCCTTCGTTGTAGAGGATATCGAACAGGGCTTCGCGGAACGGCGGCGCCACCTTGTTTTTGACGACCTTCACCTTCGTGCGGTTGCCGATGATGTTTGTGCCGTCCTTGATCGCCTCGATGCGGCGGACATCCATCCGGACCGACGCGTAAAATTTCAGCGCGTTGCCACCTGTGGTCGTTTCGGGATTGCCGAACATGACCCCGATTTTCATACGCAACTGGTTGGTGAAGATCACGGTGGTCTTGCTCTTACTGATCGCGCCCGTCAATTTACGAAGTGCCTGCGACATCAACCGGGCTTGGACGCCCATGGTTGCGTCGCCCATGTCTCCCTCGATCTCAGCGCGCGGCGTCAGGGCGGCAACGGAGTCGACGACGATGACATCGAGCGCGCCTGAACGGACGAGCGTTTCGACGATTTCCAAACCCTGTTCTCCGTATTCCGGTTGCGAGAGGAGGAGGTTGTTCACGTCGACGCCGAGACGCTTCGCATACTGCATATCGAGTGCGTGTTCGGCATCGATGAAGGCGGCAATGCCGCCCGTCTTTTGCGCTTCGGCGATGATATGCAAACAGAGAGTCGTCTTGCCGGAGGATTCCGGTCCGTAAATTTCAACGACTCGGCCGCGGGGAACCCCGCCGACGCCGAGAGCGGCATCCAGCGAAATCGAACCGGTGGAAATCGCGTCGATCTTCATGATGGGGCCTTCGCCCAATTTCATGATCGAGCCTTTTCCGTATTCTTTTTCAATACTGTCGATGGCACTTTTGAGTGCCACAAGCTTTGCATCTTTTTCATCAGCCATCTTTTCTCCTCTGGTCGTCTGTGGAATTACCGTATGTGTAGCAAAATTCGATCTGTGTGTGCAGCACCGCTGCCGAGCCATCGTGCCGCAGCGTGAAAAAAAAATACTCTTTTCGGGCGTTGGAATCAAGCGACGAATCACATCAACGATACATTCGATGGCGGCCGAAGACATTCCCCGCTGCGGCCCGGACCATCATTCATGGATCAGTTCGGCCTCCCTGGTAACTCGCACCGAAAAACTTGCACCGCTTCGCTCGAGCGGGCGAGATACCATCTCGCCCTCCATGCGCACCAATGCCACGGAAGCGAATTACTTCGGGAAAAAAATATATTGCAGTCGCATGTATTGCGCTCGTTATCGCCTCAGTGCGCCTGCAGCTCGATCTTCAGGAGCCGGCGGCGGAGGAGTTCGAGCGCCGCCTGCGATGCGCGCTGCTTGAACCGGAAGCGGTCGTCGGCAAAGTTGAATTTCACTGCGAACGTGCCTTCCGGATCGGAATAACCGATCCACACGGTGCCGACAGGTTTTTCTGCGCTGCCGCCTGAAGGGCCGGCGATGCCTGTCGCCGACAGTGCGATATCAGTCCGTGCCGCCTCCCGCGCTCCGCGCGCCATCGCCTCGGCAACCTCGCGGCTGACTGCGCCATGCCGTTCGAGCAGTTCGAGGGGAACGCCCAGCATTTCCATCTTCGACAAATTGGAATATGTGATGAAGCCGCGCAAGAAAAATTCGGATGCGCCGGGAACGTTGGTGATCCGGTCGGCGATCATGCCGCCGGTGCACGACTCGGCGGTTGCAAGCGTCAACGCGCGCGTGCGCATGAGCTGGTTGACGATATCTTCCAGGTCATGGTCGTCGGACGCATAAATATATTTTTCCGCCTTCGAACGGATGGCCGCCTCCGCACGCCGGAGCTTCTCTTCGGCTGCGTCGATGTTCGTTTCGCGCACCGTGATGCGCAACTTCGTGCCGAGTGGATTGGGCAGAAATGCCAGCGTCACGGTCCCGTCCGTGCCAATGACGTCTGCGACATCTCCGATTTTTTCTGCAAGGATCGATTCGCCGACACCCGTGGTCTTCAGCGTTCGATGAAGCACGACGGCGTCGAGGTTCTTCGATCTGAAGAAGGGCACGATAAAATTTTCCATCATCCCGCGCATTTCATAGGGCACGCCGGGGAGCGAGAAAAAATATTTGCCGCCCTGTTCGAACATCATTCCAGGCGCCGTCCCGTTCGGGTTCCGGATGGCCGTGCACGAGCGGGGCACCATCGCCTGATCGTACGCGGACTGGCGCCATGCGATGTTCCGTTTCGCCAGCAGCACACGGATATCCTCCAGGACATTTTCGTTCACGACGAGGTCCGTCGCGAAATATTCGCAGACTAATTTTTTCGTGATGTCGTCGTGCGTCGGCCCGAGACCGCCTGTGACAACGACGCAATCGGCACGCGCCATGCCTGCACCGAACGCATCGAGAATGTCACGCGCGTTGTCGCCGGTGGTGGTCATGCGCTCTACAAACATGCCGATGCCGTTGAGCTGTTCGGCAATGTATGCCTGGTTCGTATTGATGACCTGGCCGATGAGCAGTTCATCGCCGATCGTGATAATTTCTGCTGTCATTGGGAGCGCTGCTTCGTCCATTTCTTTAACAATGCGATGATCCTGCCTGCATTCACGTCAGGCTCTTGATATAATTACATGACATGTACTATATGAAAAGATTAGGCAAGTTGCAAGACGACATTCCTACTTGTCTCTGCGTGTTTTTCTTGTGCCGTCTGTTGCTTTTGTGGCGGCGTCTGAGTATTTTCTTTCAATAATGGGGAAAGTTTATGGCAGGGTTATCACGGGATGATATTCGGCAGCGTTTCGCTTCTTCGACCACCTTCAATGAGATCTTCGATGCGTTCGAATCGGCGATCTCGCAGAAGATCGATGACGTCGAATTGTACCGCGTTCTTTTCTGGAACGATTCGCTGGGCCCCGATGAGATCATGCTTTTCGGTGAAAAGCTTGCGAAGGATTTTCCGCACATTGCCTACGATGTCTACATGTGGCTGGCAAATGTGTTCGAGCTTCTTTTTTCCTCCCGCGATAATTTTGAGCAGGCGCTTGCGTATTATGAAAAAGCGGCGGCCGTCCGGCCGTCCGAGCCCGATCCCTATCTCGACGCGTGCGATTGCTATAATCCCGATCTGAATATACCGCCCATCTCGTCACTGATCGAGTTTCTCAAGATCGGTTTGGAATGCGTCAACAATAGAAAAAGCCTGTGCAACCGCCTTGCAAACCTGTATCATATCTCCGGCGATGAGGACCTTGCCGCGTATTACCGCCTGAAGGCGGACGAGGCGGGAGAATAGCACAGGACATGAAGCAGTACACCGGATATGTGTGGATCGCCGCCGCGGCATCGTTGTGGGGAATCGCCGCCACAGTCGTAAAATTTCTTTTCAATAATCAGTACGACCCGCTGATCATCGTGCAGACACGGGTCACGATCGCCTGCGTCGCCCTCGTCCTCTTTTTTCTTCTGCGCAACCGTTCGCTGCTCCGTGTGGAACTCAGGGACATTCCGAAATTTTTCTTCGTCGGCATCTGCGGCGTGGCGGGCTCGAATTATTTCTACTATTTCGCGATCAAAGAATCGAACGTGGCAACGTCGATCCTCCTGCAATATACCGCCCCGATCCTTGTCGCGATCTATGCGGCGCTTTTCCAGCACGAGCGTTTTACGCTCTCAAAATTTTTCGCGCTCCTTTTGGCGACGCTGGGTATTTTTTTGGCGGTAGGGGCGTACGATGCGGGCATTCTGCGGAGCAATCTGAAAGGCGTGATCTTCGCGCTCATCGCTGCGGTCACATTCGCGATCTTCAACATTGCGGGCAAGCCGCTCACGCGGAAGTACAACGTCTGGACCGCACTCACCTATGTGCTCGCCGGAGCGTCCATATTCTGGCTTTTCGTCAATCCGCCGTCGACGGTCGTGCGTGCGGGCTATTCTGGAAACGACTGGATGGTCTTCACGTTCATTTCGGCGATATCGATCCTGATACCATACGGATGTTATTTCCTGGGCCTTCAGAAGATCCAGGCGAGCAGGGCCATCATCACCAGCATGCTCGAACCGGTCGTGGCGATCATTTCGGAATTTTTGTTTCTCAACGGGCACATGAGCGCCCTGCAATTTTTCGGAGCCGCCCTGGTGCTGGGGGCGATCATGATGCTCCAGGTGAACTCGTCGGACGCGCTCCCGTCCATCGCACAAGAATAATCCTATGAAATCAGAAGCGCGCCGCAATAAAATTCTCAGGGTGCTTTCGCAGCGTCAACCCGACGCGACGATCGTCATGGAAAACATACACGATCCCCACAATGTCAGCGCCATCTTCCGTTCGGCCGATGCCGTCGGTATTCCCGAAGTGCAGCTTATTTATACGAACACCGATTTCCCGAGGATAGGGAAGAAGAGCTCGTCGAGCGCGAACAAGTGGGTGACCAAGCGCCCCTTCTCGTCGGTGAAAGAGTGCTACGATGCGCTGCACGGTGAAGGCTATCGCATCTATGCGACCAGGCTCGATGCCAACGCGAAGGCGCTGTACGACGTCGATTTTACGCAAAAGATTGCGATCGTCCTGGGCAACGAACATGCGGGCGTCTCTGACGAGGCGGCGCTTCTTGCCGACGGCACGATCATGATCCCGATGATGGGGATGATTCAAAGCCTGAATGTGTCGGTGGCGGCGGCCGTCACGCTCTACGAGATGCTGCGCCAGCGCCTGGCAGCAGGGCGGTACGGCACGCCCGGCTATGCGAAGGACGACTTCGATGCGATCCATGCAGAGTGGCTGGATAAATAGACTGACGGTGATGAGGAACGCTGCAGGCTGTATCGCGGCGCGCTCTGCGCGGGGCGATAATGAACGCCGCAAGGAGTATCGCGGCACGCTCTGCGCGGGGCGATAATGAACGCCGCAAGGAGTATCGCGGCACGCTCTGCGCGGGGCGATAATGAACGCCGCAAGGAGTATCGCGGCGCGCTTTGCGCGGGATGATGATGAGCTTGTGCGGACATGACGGTGCAACCCCTGCCTTGGCACTGTCAGGGGCGGTGCCCCTCTTTCGAAATTTTCGCCGGCGCGATGTCGGCCTTGGGTTTGCTGCCCTTGAAGGCGCCTCGCTTGCGTTCGCTGTAGATGTGTCCCGCCATTCCTCCCACCACAAAAATAATGCTGATCGTATAGATCCATACCATTGCCGCAAGCATGAATGCATACGCTCCGTAGACCTTGCTGAACGGCTGAAAGCGGAAGAGATACCACGTAAAGGTTCGGTTGGATATTTCCCATAAGAGTGCTGCGGTCATCGCAGCGATGAATGATCCTTTGTGCGTTGTCTGGTAGGACGGGATAAATTGGTACAGAAAATACAGCATGAAGACTGAAAATGCCAGCATGCCCACGTTCGCAAGGATGGCCGGAAGCGCCGGGATCGGCGAGTGAGTCGATGCCGACGCAATAAACCGCGTCAGCGGATACGCCTGCGCCGCGACGCCCACAAGGACGAATAACACGCCGAGTGCGAAGACGATGATGATGTCCTTCACCTGCGAATGGAGCAGATCGGTGGGGGCCGGTTCTCCAACCGCCTTATGCAGGGCCGAGCGCAGGGCGCTGAACAACTGCGTCGCCGTATAGAGCAGCAGCACCACGCCCACCATTCCCATCGACGAGCGGTTCGCCATGAGATCGCCCACGATCGTGATCACGACATTCTTCATCGTCTTCTGATACGGCTGGGGCGGGATCACCGTGTCCAAAAATTGGCCCACATCCCTCATCGTCACGTCATACGAGAGCAGCATGGTGCCGATGATCGACAGCAGCACAAGGATCAGGGGAATGAAACACAGCAGGATGTTGAACGCGATCGCCGACGACAGGAAGGGGACTTCGTGCCTGAAAAAATTCTTACCGATGCTGCGGATGTAAAATTTCAGGGCCGCGCCGCGCCGGGCTGCAGAAAACCATAATACTCCCAATGTGATTCGATTCATCGCGATACCGCCTCGGTTGATTCTAACGCTGGGGCCAGTGATGCAGTGAATGCCGCAGTTGCAAGCATGCCCCAGAAAATAAAGAACGGCCACCCCACGATCAATGCCATCCAGCCGAAACAGAAGACCGTCATGAAAATGCAAAAGCCCGCCGAGGTGACCTGCACGGCACTGCGCCGGTTGCTGTTGATCATGGCACCCATTGCATGGAGCGCAAAGCAGGATTTCAGCGATTCGCCCTGAAGAAAACTCAGAATCACAAACGGCAGCACAATGGTGTGCGTCACGACAATACCCATGGCAATGGCGAACACGCCCGTAAGGTGCACCGCCGCCAGGCATGCGGATGCGAGCGCAGAATAGCAGAGCATGGCGCTCCCCACACGCAGGCCCGATCGCCAGAGCGGGCTCAGCGGATTCCAATCGGGCAGCGCCGGTTCATGCTTCCGGCATCGGCGAACGGTCTCGACATGATAGCCGATCACGAAAAAATATCCTATGCCCGCTGCGACGAGAAGCAATGCCAGCGCGCCCAGCGATACTTTCCAGAACCAGTCCTCATCTTTGAACATGAACGTGAGCGAATGGGAGAGCGTCGTTTGTGTCATGCCTTTAATGGTAGTGGCCGAATGAATGCGAAAATATAGTAACGAAAACAAACGCAAAAATCAAATTTCCCTCCAGGCAGCACAACCCGCGCGGCGCCTGAAGGGGTGAAAAACAATTCAAAAAATGACCCGGAATGTTTTGCATCGGCTTTTTTCATTTCGTATCTTTATACTTACAATCGAAGTGCCGCCCTCGTAGTTCAACAGGATAGAACGGAGGTTTCCTAAACCTCTAATTGCAGTTCGAGTCTGCACGAGGGTACAATTCATTCCGTCTGTTCCTACTTCATATCACAACAGTTGAGTGCATGAGAATATCCCAAGGTTTCTTTCCGACAGTTAAAGAAGTGCCCGCCGATGCAGTGATCGCCAGTCATCGTTTAATGCTCCGTGCGGGACTGATGCGTCCGCTCGGCGCCGGCATCTATTCGTTTTATCCGCTCGGCTTCCGCGTCATGAAAAAAGCGATGGAGATCATACGCGAGGAAATGGATGCGATCGGCGGCCAGGAGTTTCTGCTGCCGGCACTGAGTCCCATTGAACTGTGGGAAGAGACGGACCGCGTTAAAGCCTTCGGCGATACGATGTTTCATATCAAGAACCGTCCGCTCGTGCTTGCCCCCACGCATGAAGAAGTGATCACATCCATCGCGCGCAGCCATGTGAAATCGTATAAGGAACTGCCCCAGATCTGGTACCAGATACAGACCAAGTTCCGGAACGAGCCGCGCCCGAAATCGGGCGTGCTGCGCGGCCGCCAGTTTACGATGAAGGATGCCTACAGTCTGGATGCGAGTTGGGAAGGGCTCGATGCAAGCTACGCGCTTCATGAGCAGGCGTACAGGAATATCTACACGCGCTGCGGCTTGAACTTTTTCATCGTCGGCGCCTCGAGCGGCGCGATGGGAGGCACCGGGTCGCAGGAATTCATGGTCGAATCGGATGCGGGTGAAGATACCGTGGCGTTGTGCGACGGGTGCGGCTATGCGGCAAATGTTGAGATCGCAGCATCGGGTGCGCCCGCTGCAGTGCGGTCGGATCGTGGAAGCAGTATCGAGGAAGTGTCGACGCCGGGGATCAAGACCATAGACGAGGTGTCGGCATATCTGAAGGCCGACCTTGCCCACTGCGCGAAATCGCTTGTCTATATTGCAAACGGCAAGCCTGCCATCATTTTCTTGATGGGCAACGACCAGCTCAACGAGACGAAAATACAGGCAGTGCTCGGCGCCGATGCGCGCCCGGCGCATCCGGAAGAACTCGCGGCGCTCACCGGAGCCGATGCCGGCTCGATCGGCCCGATCGGCCTGAAGGCCGACTTCACCATCATTGCGGACAAACGTCTGGAACATGCCGATGATATGGTGTGCGGAGCAAATAAAAATGATTTCCATATCACTCACGTGGATTTCGACCGGGATGTGAAGGTCGAGGCGTTCCACGACCTTCGCGTGGTTGAAGACGGCGAACCGTGCCCGAAATGCGGAACGGCGCTCCGCATCGTGAAAGGCATCGAGGTGGGCCATATCTTCAAACTGGGTACAAAATACTCAGCGAGCATGAAGGCCACATTCCTGGACGAACACGGGAAGGATAACCCGATCATCATGGGAAGCTACGGCATCGGCGTGGAACGGATTATCGCTTGCCACATCGAACAGCACCACGACGAGTTCGGCATCAAGTGGCAAAAATCGATCGCTCCGTTCGATGTCCACCTCATCCTGGTCAACGCCAATTCGGAAGAGGTCGTGCAAAAATCGGAATCGCTCTACGCCGCATTGAGGGCGAAAAAAATCGACGTGCTCTTCGACGATCGGGCCACGGTGAGTCCCGGTTTCAAATTCAAGGACGCGGACTTGCTGGGCATGCCGCTGCAGATCATTGTCGGCGAAAAAAATCTCAAGAACAATCAGATCGAACTGAAAGACCGCAACACGGGCGAGCGGCGGCTTGTGCCGGCCGAAGACGCGATGGCGGAGATCGAAAAATTTTTAGCGACATAACACACATTTCGCGAAGAGCCCGACGTGTCCCGATTCATACACCTACATAATCATACGCATTACAGCCTGCTCGACGGCGCATCGACCGTGCAAACGCTCGTCGACGCCGCCGCTGCGAACGCCATGCCGGCGGTCGCGTTGACCGACCACGGCGTCATGTTCGGCGCGATCGAATTTTATAAAAAAGCGACGAAGAAAAAGATCAAGCCCATCATCGGGAGCGAAGTATACATCGTCACGCGCGGGAGCCGGTTCGACAAGTCGCCGATGACGAAGGATACCGGCAACGATACGATCAAGGGCGAAGGGAAGGCGAAGGGGCGGGGCGTCTACCATCATCTGATCCTGCTGGCAAAGAACGACATCGGCTATAAGAATCTCATCAAGCTCGTGACGCTCGGGCACACCGAAGGATTCTACTACAAACCGCGCATCGACTTCGAGTTGCTCTCGCACAATAACGAAGGGATCATCGCGCTCACGGCCTGTGCAGGCGGCGTCGTTGCTGCGCCGCTCATCAACGATCAATATGATGAAGCGCTTGCGGTTGCGAAAATGTACCAGGAGCTCTTCGGCGACGATTTTTATCTCGAATTGCAGGACCACGGCATCCCTGACGAAAAGAAAATGCTCGCGGGGATCCCGAAGATCGCGCGCGAGATCGGCGCAAAGCTCGTCGCGACGAACGATGTCCATTACATCAAAAAAGAGCATGCGATAGCGCACAACATCATGCTCCTCATACCGGATGCGAGCGCCACGAATGCGCCCGATATCTCGAACCTCCGGTACGGCACCGATCAGCTGTATTTCAAATCGGAAGAGGAGATGGTCGCGCTCTTTGCCGAGCATCCCGAGGCGATTGCAACGACCGTCGAGATCGCGGAGAAATGCAACATCACGTTCGACATGAAAACGAACCATATGCCCGGCTTCCCGATCCCTGCGGATGCCGGCGTGGAAACGCTCGACGATTATTTTGAAAAATTGTCGTGGGAAGGCCTTGGCAAGAGGTTTTCAGAGATCACGCCCGAGATCGACGCCCGTCACCGGCACGAACTCGGTGTGATCAGAAAAATGGGATACTCCGGATATTTTCTGATCACGGCGGATTTCATACGGGCGGCGCGCGCGCTGGGATGCATGGTCGGCCCGGGCCGCGGCTCGGCTGCGGGAAGTCTGGTATCGTACGCGCTCGGCATCACGAACGTCGATCCGCTGAAGTACGATCTTCTCTTCGAACGGTTTTTGAACCCCGAGCGCATCTCCATGCCCGATATCGACGTCGACTTTTCCGATGAAAAGCGCGGCCGGGTGATCGAATATGTGCGCAACCTGTACGGGGCCGATTCGGTGTCGCAGATCATCACCTTCGGCACACTGTCGTCAAAAGCGGTGTTGAAAGACGTGGGCAGAGTGCTCGGTATTCCGCTGCCGACGATCAATGAAATGACGAAAGTTATCCCGACGTCGCAGGGCAAGGTGATGCACTTGAAAGAGGCATTCGAGACGCTCGACGAATTGAAACCCTTCCTCAAGAGCGACGACCCGAAGATCAAACAATTGATCGACGTTTCGCTGGTGCTCGAGGGGATGAACCGCAACGCATCGATGCATGCTGCGGGCGTCGTGATCGCTCCGGCGGCGATCCATAATTTTGTGCCGATGTACAAAACACCGTCGACCGAACTGATGACACAGTTCACGATGAAGGACCTCGAGGATGCGGGCCTGCTCAAGATGGACTTTCTCGGCTTGCGCACGCTCACGGTGATCGAGAATGCGCTTGAGCTCATCAGGCGGAATCACGGGATCACGGTGGACCTGGACACGATCCCGGAGGACGACCAGAAAACATTCGAACTTTTCAGCAAGGGGCAGACCGTCGCCGTTTTCCAGTTTGAAAGCACCGGCATGCAGGACTGGCTCCGGAAACTGCGGCCAACGTGCATCAGCGACCTTGTGGCCATGAACGCGCTCTATCGTCCGGGCCCGATGGAGAACATCGGCGACTTCATCAAACGCAAGCATGGCCAGGCAAAAATAGAATATCTTCATCCGGGCCTGGAGGGATCGCTCAAGGAAACGTACGGCGTCATCGTGTACCAGGAACAGGTGATGCGCGTTGTGAGCGACCTTGCGGGGTTCTCGCTGGCAAAAGCCGACTTGATGCGCCGCGCCATGGGAAAAAAAGATCAGGCGACGATGCAGGCCATGAAGGCCGAATTTGTCGAAGGCGCCAAGCAGAAGGACGGCACGCCGGCAAAGATCGCTGAAGAGATATTCGAATTGATATTGAAGTTCGCCGCCTACGGCTTCAACAAGTCGCATTCGGTCGCATACTCAGTGGTCGCCTATCAGACCGCGTACCTCAAGGCCCATTACGCGGCCGAATACATGGCGGCTACGCTCACATCCGAAATCAACAATACCGATAAGATCGTCCTCTTCATAGACGACTGCCGGAAATTCGATATCGAGGTGCTTCCGCCCGATGTGAATGAAAGCGATGCGAAGTTCAACGTCACCAAGGAAGGCATCCGTTTCGGCCTGGCCGCCATCAAGGGCGTCGGCAGCACGGCGGTCGAGTCCATCATCGTGGCGCGCGCAGAGGGCAAACACTTCACCTCCCTGTTCGATTTCTGCAGGCGCGTCGACCTGCGCACCGCGAACAAGAAAACGATCGAGGCGCTGATACAGGCGGGCGCATTCGATTCATTCACCAAAAACCGCGCGCAGTTGTTTGAAGCGGTCGAGCAATGCATACAAACGGCGCAGCGCGCCCAGATCAACGAGGAAAAGGGGCAGGACAGCCTCTTTGCAGGCCCGTCGGCTGCGGGCGCACCGATGACATCCCAGGAGCCCACGTTGCCATCGGCAGTGATGTGGACTGAATCAAAAAAACTGACCCTTGAAAAAGAAGTGCTCGGCTTTTATGTGTCGGGACATCCGTTGCGCAAATACCAGGCCGAGATCGATGCCTTCGCAACGGTCCACCTCGGCGATGTGGAAGAGGTGAAGAATGGCGCGGTAAGGGCGGTGGGCATCATCACATCCGTCAAGAAGAAGATCGACAAGCGCGGCAAGACGATGGCGTTTATCACGATCGAAGATTTCACCGGCAAGGCCGAGGTCATTGTCTTCTCGAGCCTCTACAATAAAATACAGGACATCCTTCTCGACGAGGCGATGGTCATGGTCGACGGGAACGGGGAAGTGAGCGGGGATACCATCAAGATCCTCGCGAATGAAATTTTACCGATGGACGAGGTCCGTACAAAACTGGCGAAAAAAATGTTTTTCCGGCTCGACGCCGATGCAGTCTCCGAAGACTCGATGATGAAACTCAAGGCGGTCTTCGGCCAAAACAAAGGGCCGTGCAATTGTTATTTTAATGTGACGAGTAAGGATTTTCAGGGCGAACGGATCTATTTTTCCAGAAAATTTTCAATCACTCCGACGAATGCGTTCGTCGACGAAGTGCAATCGATATTAGGCAGGCATTCAATCATCGTTTCAACGTAAGAAAGGGACAGCAATGAAATCCATCGAAATCACCGATGCAAACTTTGACGCTGAAGTCACAAAATCATCACTTCCAGTGCTTGTCGATTTTTGGGCGAGCTGGTGCGGGCCGTGCAAAATGATCGCGCCCGTGATAGAGGAAATTGCTGCGGAGTTCGGCGGCACATTGAAGGTGGGGAAAATGGATGTCGACGCGAATCCGATGGTCCCCACGAAATTTCACATACAAAGCATCCCGACGCTGTTGATCTTTAAGAACGGAACGGTGGTGGAGCAAATCGTCGGTGCGGCACAGAAAAAAAATCTCATCGCCAAAATCACACCTCATCTTTCATAGGCCGATCATGTTCGCAGACTATTTTCAATTCACGGATCTCATCGGCGCATCGCCGATACTCATGCTCTCGGTGTTCTCGGTGATAGCGCTTGTGGTCAATGCCGCCGTGCACAATTCGGGCAAACTGCTCTTCGGTATCGGCACTGTCGGCATCGTCGCAAGCGCAGCGTGTGCGATCGCGCTCTTTCCCACCAACGCAACGGCGTTCTCGCAAATGCTCCTGGTCGGAGGATATGCGAGCATGTTCGATCTCGTTTTCCTGTCGACCTCGCTGCTCACGCTGATGCTCTCGTATCCCTATCTGCAGAAGGAAGAATATCATTTCGGGGAATATTACGTGCTCGTGCTGCTTGCGACCGTCGGTATGATGATGATGGGATCGGCGGGGGACTTGATCACGATCTTTATCGGCGTCGAGATCATGTCCGTCTGTTTTTATGTGCTTGCCGGATTCATACGCGTACGGCAGACGGCGAACGAAGCCGCGCTCAAGTATTTTTTGCTCGGGGCGTTTGCAACCGGGTTTTTGCTGTATGGCATCGCCCTCATTTACGGCACCACCGGCACGACAAACCTGTTCAGCATCGCGTCGATCTTTCCGATGGCGTTTTCATCGCAGCCCGTGGTCGCGATCGGATTCGGGCTGCTGTTGATCGGACTCGGCTTCAAAGTGGCAGCGGCGCCGTTTCATATGTGGGTGCCCGATGTGTATGAAGGGGCGCCGACGACAGTGACCGGACTGATGTCGACGGGAGGAAAATCCGCCGCATTCGCCGCCCTCATACTGGCGTTTTCGCTTCCGATGAGCCTGCACGATCCGCGGTTCGTCACGGTGATCGCCGTGCTTGCTGCGGCATCGATGATCGTCGGCAATCTGCTCAGCCTGGCGCAGACAAACATCAAACGCATGCTTGCCTATTCGAGCATCGCCCACGCGGGGTATATGCTCGTGGGCCTCGCTTCGGGGACGTCGCTGGGGAATCAGGGAATCTCATTCTATCTCATCTCGTACGCATTGACGAACCTCGGCGCATTCGGCGTCGTCTCGGTCTTCGAAAAGGAAAACGGCGGCAACCTTGCCAACGAGGATTTTGCGGGCCTTGCCGCGCGAAGGCCGGTGCTCGCCGCGCTGTTGGCGATGTTCATGTTTTCGCTGACGGGATTACCGCCCTTTGCGGGATTTATCGGAAAATATTTGCTCTTTTCCGCCGCGGTGCAGTCGCATCTCACGTGGCTCGCAATACTCGGTGTGATGACGAGCCTCTTTTCGGCATATTACTATCTCCGCATCGTGGTCCTAATGTATTTCCGCGATCCGGTGTCGAACGAGACGATCGATATCCCGAAGACGGCGATGTTCTCGCTGGCCCTGTCCGGGTTCGGCATTCTGCTGCTGGGCGTTCTGCCGGCACTCGTACTGAATGCCATGCGTTCAATTTTTTAACGAGTCGGTACCGGGCTCGTTGTTTTTTTTCTACCGTCCACTGCGTCGTCAAGCGCGGTGGACGGTATGATTGTTTTTACAGTGCAGTCCATTCATTGTCATTCACAGCCGGTCACATTGCCCGAGCACGCGTATGGAACAGATTCTCACTCCTTCAGCAATGAAAGCCGCCGACGCTATGGCGGCCGCACGCTATGCGATGCCCTCCCTGATCCTGATGGAAAATGCGGGACGCTGCATCGTTGATGCAATGGAAAGGTTCTATGGTCCGGTCGCGGGTGTCCATATCCTCGTGGTCTGTGGCAAAGGCAATAACGGGGGCGACGGATTCGCCGCCGCGCGCCACGCGCTGGATCGGGGTGCCGTTGTGACCGTGGTGATGATGGAGAGTGAACTGTCCCTCGGCGGCGATGCGCTGGCGATGTGGAGCATGCTCGCAAAAAGCGGTCACACGAACCTGGCCGTCGAACCTTCATTCCCTCCTGCGCGTTTGCGTGCCAAGCAATACCGGTTCATCATCGATGCGCTGTTCGGGACTTCGTACCGCGGCGCTGTGACGGGAAAATATCTGGAGGTCATCAACTGGATGAACCGACACAGTGCCGTGCGCGTCGCCGTTGATGTACCATCGGGGCTCAATGCGCTCACCGGCTCCGTTGAAAGCGCCGCGGTCAGCGCCGGCCTCACAGTGACAATGGCGGCATTGAAGCCGGGATTTTTTTTCGGCCGCGGCCGTGAGTTTGCCGGCACTGTTATTGTCGCGGATATCTCCATGCCCCGGGGGGCAATACGGGAATGCTCCTCGCACATCTATCGTGTCGGGGAATTGGACGTACGCAGGGATCTGCCTGTGAGATCCGTCACATCGCATAAGTACAGCGTCGGCACCCTGTGCGTGATCGCCGGCTCGCGCGGATTGACCGGAGCAGCCCTGTTGAGTTCCGAAGCTGCCATGCGCTCGGGGGCGGGTGCCGTGATCCTCTGCGTTCCCGAATCCGAATTTGCTGCCGTGGCGAAGCGGACGCTGGAAGTGATGCCATTTCCCGTTGCCGCAACGCCGGAAGGGACGTTCGCACTCGAGGCCGTCTTGAACCTCTCTGAAAAGATCGACTGGGCCGATGTTGTACTGATCGGTCTCGGGGTTGCACCCCATGCGCAGACTGATATTGTAGTGCGGGGGATCATCGCTTCCACGCACGCACCGGTCGTGATAGATGCGGGCGGACTGACGGCGCTCTCCGGCAACCTCGATCTGCTCGGCCTGCGGAAAAAATACGCCACGGTGCTCACACCGCACATCGGCGAATTTGCACGGCTGATCGGAACAAGTGCAGCGGAGATCGAAGAGAATAAAATTGAGATCGCGCGCGCCTTCGCGAAGGAGCACGGAGTGACGCTTGTGCTTAAAGGAGCGCCTGCGATCGTTGCCGCCCCTGATGGCTCCGTCTGGATCAATTCAACGGGAAATCCCGGTATGGCAACGGCTGGAACGGGAGACGTGCTGGCCGGCGTTATCGCGGCCCTGCTCGCGCAGGGAAACACCGCACCCGCGGCTGCGCGGAATGCCGTGTATCTTCACGGCCATGCAGGCGACCTTTGCGCACGCGCCAAGACACAGTACGGCCTCATCGCCTCGGATCTCATCGACCAGTTACCCGCGGCATTCGCCTCCTGCGCGTGATGATATAATTTTTGTAGCGTGAATCAATCAAAAAAAAATGAAAGGCCGGCAATTGTGAGAACACAACGTAACAGGACGGCATGATCCTCATTCTCGTCATAGCGCTGCTCTGTGCAAGTGCGCTGTTCTCCGCGTCGGAGATCGCGTTCGTCTCTGCCAACAAGAGCAAATGCAATGTCCGGGCGCGGAAAAAAAACATCGGCGCACGCGCCGCGGTGCATTTTTTCGACGCGCCTGAGCGTTTCTTCACAACAGTGCTCGTCGGCAATACCATTGTCAATGCGGCGCTGACCTCCCTGGCGGCGCTGGTGCTGGTGGGGTATGGATGGTCCGATACGGCAATTCTTGGCGCAGCGACGATCATCATTCTGCTCTTCGGCGAGATGATCCCCAAAGCGCTCGCGCGCGTGCTTGCAGACCTCCTGGTCGATGGCGCCGCGCTGTTCGTTCGGGCATGCTCGTGGCTGCTGTTCCCGATCATCTGGGCGGCGAAGTCGTCAGCGCAGCACGTCATCCTCTTCTTCCATGCCGAGCAAGCGAGCATTGCATCGTTCTTCGATAAAAAAGATTTCGCCGTCATCCTCCACGAAAGCGAAGAAAGCGGAGCGGTCAACAGCCGGGAGCGCTCACAGATCACGAAGGCCGTGTCGCTCAGCGAAGTGATGATCAAAGATGTCATGGTCCCGCGGACCGACATTATCGCCGTGGAAGAGACCGCCACGGTCGATGAAGCGGTGACGATGATGCTCCGCCATGGCTATTCGAAACTGCTGGTGTACAAGGAAAATATAGACAATATCATCGGCGTTGTCATTGGCCGCGAACTCTTCCGGCAGCCGAAGCATCTTGCAGAGATCATCCGCCCCATCATTGTCGTGCCGACGACCGGCAACTGTTCGGACTTGTTTCGCAATTTCAGGCTGAAGAACATCTCGCTTGCCGTGGTGGTCGACGAATTCGGAGGCACCGCCGGCGTCGTCACATCGAATGACGTTCTCCGGCAGTTCCTCGGCGATATCATGGAAGACGGCACGGACGACGACCTGACAATTAAGCGTTTGTCGGACGACAGTTTTTTGATCGCGGGAAATGTCGCGACGTCAGCCGTGACGGAGCAGATCGGCGTCGTCATTCCCGAGGGGCCCTTCGATACGATCGCAGGATACCTCCTCTATAGATTGGGACGCATCCCTCTCGAGCGGGAGACCGTGCACGTGGACATCGGTACCGTGACCATTGTCAAAGCGACAAAGACGAGAATAGAATTCATTAGATTGAAACCAACTGATGCCATCACACCTGCCTGATAATATCGACGCACTGTGGCAGCGGATAGCGACAGTTCCCACGTTTCGATCCATGCGCCACTACAACTACCGGCTGTTTTTTTTCGGACAGATCTTTTCGCTCATCGGCACCTGGATGCAGAGCATCGCGATGTCGTGGCTGGTCTACCAGTTGACGTATTCCTCCGTGTGGCTGGGGACTATCGGTTTTCTGACGTCGATCCCGTCCTTGTTCCTTTCGATCTTTGCCGGCACGCTGGCAGACAGAATGTCGAAGCGCAAGCTCATCATGATCATGCAGATGGCGGCGCTTGTGCAGGCGCTCGCGCTTGGATTTCTTGTCTTCACGAATCTCGTGACGATTTCTGTGGTCGCCGTTTTCGCCTTGACTCTCGGCGTGATCAATTCCTTCGACATACCATCGCGGCAGTCATTCATCATCGATCTTGTGGGAAAGCAGGACCTTGCCAACGCGATCGGGCTCAATTCGGCAACCTTTAATGCCGCGCGCATCGTGGGACCGGCAATCGGCGGCCTCGTTATCGGAGTGATCGGTGTCGGCTGGTGTTTTACGCTCAACGCGCTCTCTTTCGTTGCGGTGCTCGTTGCCCTCGTCAAGATGACTGTCGTCGAGCCGCCGCCGGCGATCGAGGCGCGCTCCAGCATGGCCGATGCCCTGAAGGTGAGCATCGCCTATATCCGTTCCGATGCATCGCTGACGGCATTAATGATACTCGTGGCCGTGGTGACGACGTTCGGGTGGTCGTATTCGGTTCTGCTGCCCATCTTTGCAGACAAGGAGTTGCATATCGGCGCCGCCGGACTCGGGCGGCTGTACATGGCGACCGGCATCGGCGCGTTCATCAGCGCCATCACTGTGGCATCGGCCTCGCATCGCATACCGCCGCGTCGCTTCATTTATGTCGGCATCGCCATTTTTTCCTTCTCGATCATCGGATTCGGCATATCGACCAGTCCGGCGTTATCTATGCTCTGCCTCGTCGGTGTGGGCATGGGACTCGTCGCCTGCTTTGCAACAGCCAATGCGACGATGCAGGGCAACGCGCCGGATGCGCTGAGAGGGCGTGTCATGGGGCTCTACTCGGTGGTGTTCCAGGGGATGATGCCCATCGGAAGCCTCCTCTCCGGCATCGTTGCGCATGGCATCGGCGTGCGGTGGACAGTGTCCATCGGCGGCATCATCTGCGGCACGACAGCCATAATTGTCTCCGGCATACGCAAACGGCAGAGGAACACAGCCGACGCGCACGAGTAATCGGCGCGGGCGTAACATTGCTTGCATCGGCAGATTTCCGTTAATTGTAGCATCACGGTTCATTTTATTTCTTAGGGTCTGTTGTATGACGAAATCCGGATTATTCGTTCTCGCAGTTGTATCCATTGCGTTCGCCGCTCCGCTTTGTGCGCAGGATGCATTCACCGCCTCGTTCATGGACGAGACTCTACGGTTCGATATTGTGCACACCGGCACGAAGGGGGCGGAACAGATCAGCCTCGATAAACTATGCACGGAAGGCGCCTGGCCCGGCAGTCTCACCGGACTCATCGATTCGTTGAACCTCGGAGAATATCAATGCAGGCTGATCGATGCAGAAAAGGACCGGCTGATCTATTCGCGCGGTTTTTCCACCATCTTCAACGAATGGCAGACCACCGATGAGGCAGCGCACGGTGCGCAGCGGGCGTTCCATGAATCGGTCCGGTTTCCGCTGCCGCTGAAAAAAGCGAGGCTCGAGCTCTACCGGCGCAACAAGCATATGGAATTTGGAAAAATATTCACGACCGTCATCGACCCCGCGAGCGTGGACATTATCCGCGACACGAAGATGCCGAATGTCCCGGTCACGCAGATCCTTCACAGCGGCGCGCCGCATGAGAAGGTGGATATAGTCCTGCTCGGCGACGGATACACGAAGAAGGACATGAAAAAATTTTTCGCCGATGCGCGCCATTACACGGACCAATTGTTTTCCACGCAGCCGTTCCGGTCGCGCAAAAACGATTTTAATATTTGGGCGGTGTCCGTTCCGTCCGACGAATCCGGCATCGATCAGCCCGACAAGAATATTTGGAAGCGCACGGCCCTCGGCACATCGTATAATACATTCGGCTCGGCGCGGTATGTGCTCACAATGAACAATGATGCGGTCAGACAATACGCAGCGCTGGCGCCGTATGATTTTGTGATTGTATTGGTGAATACTCCCCGCTATGGCGGAGGAGGGATCTTTCAATTGTATGCGACATGCTTCACCGGCGGCGAAACCAGGGAAACCGCGTGGCACAGCGACTATGTCTTCGTCCACGAATTCGGCCATTGCTTCGGTGGCCTGGGCGACGAGTATTACACGTCCGATGTTCCGTATACCGATTTTCTGCCAGCCGGCGTCGAACCATGGGAACCGAATGTTGCAGCAATTGCGGACCGGGAACACTTGAAATGGCGCGATCTTGTATCTGCCTCGACGCCCTTGCCGACGCCGTGGCAAAAAGCAGTCTTCGATAGTTTGACGGCGGCCCCACGATCGTTTCAAAAAAATGCGGCGGACTATAACGAGAAGCGGCGCGCTGCGGCCGATGCCTTGAGCCAATTTCTCGACCGGCATCCGCTGAACAATATCGTCGGCGCATTCGAAGGGGCGGGATACAAATCCAATGGACTCTATCGGCCGGCAGTGAACTGCCGAATGTTTTCAAAGAGCCTTATCGATTTCGATCCGGTCTGCAGCCGGGCCATCAATCGCATGATCGATTTGTACAGCAAGTAACTTTTTTTTTGACAGCCGGAGTCTGTATGCATATCGCCAGAATCTTACAGGAAAACACCCCATCGTTCAGTTTCGAATTCTTTCCGCCCAAAAGTCCGGAAGCTTCGGCTGCGCTGTTTGAAGCCATCAAGGAATTGACGCCGTTAAAACCTTCCTATGTCAGCGTGACGTACGGCGCGGGCGGATCGACACGCCAGTTGACGCACGACCTCCTGGTGCGTCTTCGCCGCGAAACCGATCTCACGATCGTCTCGCACCTGACTTGCGTCGGATCGACGAAGGATGAGATCGCGCACTTGCTGGCGTCGTATGAGGCGAGCGGCATCGAGAATGTGCTGGCACTGCGCGGCGATCCACAGATAGGACAGGAAAAATTCGTGCAGCCCGAACAGGGATTCGCGCACGCGGGGGACCTTGTCTCGTTCATTAAACAACACAATCCTTCGATGGGAGTGGGCGTCGCCGGTTTTTCGGAAGGGCACCCCGATACACCGAACCGGCTTAAAGAGATAGAGTATTTGAAGGCGAAGGTCGATGCGGGCGCCGATTATATTTGCACGCAGCTCTTCTTCGACAACAGGGACTTTTACGATTTTTGCGAACGGTGCGAGATCGCCGGCATCCGCGTGCCGATCATCGCCGGCATTATGCCGATCACATCGCGCAAGGGATTGTCGCGCATGGCGGAACTCGCGCTCGGCGCCCGCTTTCCGGCGAAACTCTTGCGCGCGCTCTCACGCGCCGAAAATGACGAGTATGTCGAAAAAGTGGGCATACACTGGGCCACGGAACAGATCCGCGATCTTATCGACCGGCGTGTGGCTGGTGTCCATTTCTATACGCTCAACAAATCGAAGGCGACAATGCACATTTACGAATCGCTCGGTGTGCGCTCGTCCGACGGATTGAAGAATAACGCTGTGGATATGAAGCTCTTCTAAATGCAGATCTCTTCACCTAACAATAGTTATTTCTATGAATATCGCAGTCTTTCTCGGTGGAACATCGGCGGAGCGGGAAGTCTCTCTCGCCTCAGGAAAAGCCGTCGTCAGTGCATTGCGTGAGGCGGGACACACGGTTCGACCCATCGATCCCGCATTGGGCGCACATCAGCCTGCACATGAAGACGAACTGTATCGGGACATCCTTCACGGAGCGCCGCCGACGCTCGAGCACCTGGCGAAACTCTCTCCGCGCAATCTGATCGAGTGCGTGAATTCGGCGTTGCTCGATGGCATCGACGTCGTTTTTCTCGCGCTGCATGGAGAGTGGGGAGAGGATGGAAAAATACAATCGCTTCTCGAAATGCGGGGGATCAAGTACACGGCATCGGGAGTGATGTCCAGCGCGCTCACCATGGACAAATCCATGACTAAGATTTTAATGCGCCATATCGCGATCAACACAGGAACGTGGGAGATGGTGCGCGGCGGCGTCTATGACCGTTCGTTCATCGACAGGGCAGTGGCTGCGCTCGGCCTCCCGCTTGTCGTCAAACCGAACGATCAGGGGTCGACAGTCGGATTGACCATCGTGCAGCACGCCGGCGAAATACCGGCGGCGATCGCGCTGGCTGCAAAATTTTCCACATCGGTGATGCTTGAAGAATTCATTCCCGGCCGCGAGCTGACGGTGTCGATCGTGGGCGGACGCGTGCTCCCGATCATTGAAATAAAACCGAAGGACGGGTTCTACGATTATGAGCACAAGTACACGAAGGGGATGACCGAATATATCTGTCCCGCCGACCTCCCCGCGGAACTTGCGGAGCGGATACAGCGCGATTCAAAAAGAGTGTTCGACACAACGCAGTGCAGGGGATTTGCGCGCGTCGATTTCCGTCTGCGAGACGATGATGAATACTACTGTCTCGAGATCAATACGCTGCCGGGCATGACGGCGACCAGCCTGGTGCCGAAGGCAGCCGCTGCAGCGGGAATTTCATTTCCCGAGTTATGCGACACGATCGTGAAGCTCGCGGTGTAGAGCGATCCGCCGGTCCACCATGCACCGTATGCAATGCAACAGTCGGCCCGATTTGTTCTATAACAGTGTTTCGCGCAATTTCCTCGGCAGTCCGTTCACCACCTGTTCGTGCGAATGAGCGATCATTGTCATCACTTCCGCATACGGGATCGTGTCGTCGAGCGTGACAGTATTCCAGTATTTTTTGTGCATATGATAACCCGGCTCAACGGACTCATAGCGCTCCCGCAATTCAATCGCATGTTCCGGATCGCATTTCAAATTGAGGGCAAGGGGGTAGTGCTCGATCCGCGTGAGGAGGAATATTTTCCCATGCACTTTGAAGACGAGCACATCTTCGCCGAACGGAAATTCCTCTGTGATATCACCCTTCAAGTGCAGGCAAAATTCGCGTATGGTGTCAATTTTCAGGGGCATTGCGAGATTCCTTGGATGACTAATCCAACTTCGAAACCGGCATGATAAAATTTCGAAGCATTAGCATGGATCGAGGTTTTAAAAACCATGGTCAGCCCATTGTAAAGTGAAGATATGTGTGCATGAACGTACAGATATTTTCATCACATGTCAAACAGCATGAAGCGAAACTGAACTATTCTTTTTACAAACTGCAAGAGGGAATGAAAAATATTCTCGAATCGTTACAATATTCCTCGGGCTGCATCGCCATTGCGGGTGCGGGCCGAGAGATATGGATACCGATGCAACATCATTGATCGTGAAACGAATAATTGGAAAAGCACTGATGATAGCATTATTGGTTGTCGCAGCGCTCGCCGCAGTGGGGGGCGTGTTCATGAGCCAGTCCCGATTCGGGAAGGAACCATTCGGCAAACGAATGGCGAAGATAGAACGATCGCCCAACTAGAGGGACGGCGTATTCCAGAATCAGCAGCCCACACCCATTCGGTCCCTTCGACGTGGCGGTCATAGAATGCGGGCAGTACAACGAGGCGTGGAAATACATTCATATGAATCCCGAAGAGACCGTCCGCGCTGCACAGGATGTGCAGGCGAAAGCATTCGTCCCGGTGCATTGGGGCAAGTTTACGCTTGCCTTCCATGCGTGGGATGAATCGATCGTCCGTGTGACGGCAGAGAGCCACCGCCTCGGAGTGCGGGTGCTTCATCCGATGATCGGCGCGAAAATGCTGCTGAACGATACGGTGACGATTGCCCGGTGGTGGGAGCACGATGTACAGCTGAACCCGGCAAGCGCCACTCGGTGACGTTGACACTCCATTTTTTATTTGTCGCGGCGGACGACGAATTCCACAAAATCCAGCAGCGATTGCTTCGCGTCCGATTCGGGGAAGCGCACGAGACACAGCCTTGCCTGTTCGGCAAATTCGCGGGCGCGGTTGGCTGAATAGGTCAGTCCGTCGTAGCGTTCGATGAATGCGACGATCTCCGCGATCTCTTTTTTTTCGGCGCCTTTTTTGATAAGTCGTACGACGGCTTTTGCCTCTTTTGCCGGAGCGGCCTTCAACGCATGGATCAGCGGGAGCGTCATTTTTTTCTCTTTGATGTCGCCGCCGACGGGCTTGCCGAGGATCGACGAGCGGCTCGTCAGGTCGAGCATGTCGTCGCGGATCTGAAAGGCCATGCCGAGGTTCTGTCCGAATTCCTTCATCGCGCTGCGGATGCCGGCATCATCGGTGATGCTGGCCGCACCGATCTCTGTGCAGGTGGACAGCAGAGACGCTGTCTTGTTCGAGATGATCTTCAGATAGGTTTCTTCATCGATATCCAGATCCTTGCTCTTTTGGATCTGGAGCATTTCACCTTCGGCCATGCGCCGCACCGCATCGCTTGTCGCCTTCAAAAAGAAAAAGTCGTCGTGCCTCAGCGCGACCATGAGTCCCGTGGAGAGCAGATAATCGCCCATCAGCACTGCGATCTTATTTTTCCACACCGCATTGATCGATGCAAGTCCCCTGCGGGTTTCGGCATCGTCCACAACATCGTCGTGCACGAGCGTCGCGGTGTGCAGGATTTCCACAAGGGTCGCCCCGCGGTACGTGCTCTCGGACACGCCGCCGCATGTCTTTGCCGCGAGGAACACAAGGATCGGCCGTATCCGTTTACCCTTTTGCTTCACGATGTAGCGCGCAACGGTGTCCACGAGCTTCACGTTCGAGCGCATCGCCTGCTTGAAAAAACCGGCGAAGCGGTCGAGTTCCGCCGTGACCGGCGATTTAATGTGATCTAAGGAGCGTAAGGAAGATGTCATTACAGTCAGGATTCAGGGACCGGAGCTGCCGGTTTTTTCTGGGCGAATTTTGCAATAAAAATACTGAGTTCATATAAGACCATCATCGGCGCAGCCAGCAGGCTTTGCGTGACGATATCGGGTGTCGGTGTGACAAAGGCGGAGATGATCAGGATCGCAATAATGGCATGCCTTCGGTATTTCCTCATGAACTGGGGAGTCACAATGCCGAACTTCGCAAGGAAAAACGTGACCATGGGAAGTTCGAACACAAGTCCCGCTCCGAGTATCATGCTGAGGATGAAACTGATGTATTTATCTGCCGCGATGTTGAGCGCGATGGATTCGGTGCCGAAGCCGGCAAAAAATTTCAATGCGGTGGGGATCAGCACAAAATACCCGAACGCTATGCCCGACATAAAGCAGAGCGTCGTGAAGAAGACGATGCGCGATGCATACTGGCGCTCACTCGGCATCAATCCCGGCGCAATGAACGCCCACAGCTGATAGAGCAGAACGGGCATGGAGAGGATGAGGCCGGCAAAGAGCACCACTTCCATATATAGGAGCATGATGCCGTATGGCGTGAGTACCTGCACCTTCAGATGCACAACGCGCAACGGCCCCAGCAGCACATCCTGGACGAGAAAGTCGGCGAAGAAACCGGCCAGCGCGGCGGCCACAACGAGTGCGATGACGGCCTTAATGATCCTCCAGCGCAGTTCCTCGAGATGGTCGAGGAATGACATATCCCGCAGGTCAGGCATCTTCACATTAAATAACGCCATCGATTATATTTCCTTATAGAGCGGGAATCCGCTGCAGAGTTGTTCAACTTTTTGTTCCACGCTCCGATAGACATCGGTCGAACCGATATGCATGAGCACCTCATCGATGAGCGAGGCCACCGTCGCCATGTCCTCTTCCTTCATGCCGCGCGTCGTCAATGCGGGCGTGCCGACGCGTATGCCGCTGGTGATGAGCGGAGACTTGTCGTCGTACGGTACAGTATTCTTATTGACGGTGATGCCGGACAGGTCGAGCGCTTCCTGCGCCGCCTTGCCCGTGATGTTTTTATTGCGGAGGTCGATGAGCATCAGATGATTGTCCGTGCCGCCGGAGATGATGTTGAACCCCCAGCTCGTGAGCGCACCGGCCAGTGCGTTCGCGTTGGTGATGACCTGTTGCGCATACACGGCGAACTCCGGGCGAAGTGCTTCCTTGAAGGCAACGGCCTTTGCTGCAATGATGTGCATGAGTGGTCCGCCCTGGATGCCCGGAATGACCATCGAGTCCAGCAGCTCGGACATCATTTTCGTGCGTCCCGATTTCGGCGCCACGAGGCCGAACGGATTCTCGAAATCTTTTCCCATCAGGATCAGGCCGCCGCGGGGGCCGCGAAGCGTTTTATGCGTCGTCGAGGTCACCACGTGGCAGTGGGGAATGGGATCGTTCAATAATTTTGCAGCGATGAGTCCGGCCGGATGTGCGATGTCGGCGAACAGAAATGCTCCGACGCTGTCGGCGATGGCCCTGAATTTTTGATAATCGATGTTGCGCGAATAGGCGCTCGCGCCGACGGTGATGAGTTTCGGCCGCTCCCGCTTGGCGGCGTCTTCAACCTCATTGTAGTCGATATAGCCGGTGTCTTTGCCGACTCCGTATGCCGAAAAATTGTACATCTGTCCCGAAAAATTCACCGGTGAGCCGTGCGTCAAATGCCCGCCGTGCGACAAATTCATGCCGAGCACCGCATCGCCCGGTTTGATGAATGTAAAATAGACAGCCATGTTGGCCTGTGAGCCGGAGTGGGGCTGCACGTTCGCATACTCGGCGCCGAACAATTCTTTTGCGCGCACGCGCGCCAGGTCCTCGGCGACATCAACGAATTCGCATCCGCCGTAGTAGCGCTTCCCCGGATAGCCTTCGGCGTATTTGTTCGTCATCACGGAGCCGGCGGCTTCGAGCACAGCGGCGCTCACAAAATTTTCGGATGCGATGAGTTCGAGCTTCGTGTTTTGGCGGTGCAGCTCGTGTTTGATCGAGCCGAACACTTCCGGATCAAATTCTTGAAGTGGGGTCATTGAGGTCGTCTGTATGTAGTGTGGTGAAATAGAATGTGCGAATGTTGTATGCCCCCCCTCGCAGTGCGCTCGCGATGCCATCTTGCCCTGCGCGATAAGGGGATGCGATCAGCAGCCGGTCAGCGTGTGAATTTTTTTGACGCGGTCCGAGTGACGTCCCTCTTCAAAGGGTGTCGTGAGAAATTTTTGAACGATCGCCTCGGCGGTGTCCCACGTCACGAGGCGTTCGCCGAAACAAAGAATATTGGCATTGTTGTGTTTTCGCGCAAGTTCCGCTCCGTCCTCGGAGGTGCATTCCGCCGCGCGCACGCCCGCATGCTTGTTCGCGACAATGGACATGCCGATCCCCGTGCCGCAGATGAGAATTCCCTCGGAGCAT
The DNA here is from genome assembly GCA_903884005.1 of uncultured Ignavibacteriota bacterium. Lineage (GTDB taxonomy): Bacteria > Bacteroidota > Ignavibacteria > UBA10030 > UBA8401 > CAISDA01. The sequence continues at coordinate 47,043 of CAISDA010000059.1, forward strand.
GTCCCGTCCGACACTGCCTGTGCCGCGGCATGTCCGTAATCGGGATAATCGACGGCTTCCGGGGTTTTCGTTCCGAAATCGCGATACTCGATATGCAGGGAGTCGAGAAGGGTTTTCGTCTTTTCCTTATAGGCAAATCCGGCGTGATCGCTGGCGATGGCTAGCATATTATTCAATCTCCGACTGAAGGAACCAAATATCGCCGGCGCTGACGGACAGCGTGAGGCGCAGGATATTGTTTTTAACGAGCATGGCGGAGGTGGTGCCCCTCACGCCGTATTCGAGTCCGATATTGAGACGCGCTTCGTTGCCCATCGGGAGGCCGAGTCCGGCCGTGGCAAAATATTCATTGACGGATGTTCCGTTCAATTGAACGTTCGTCTGACGCGCATAGCCGCCGAGACGGATGGCAACCTGCTGCCAATACGTTTCAATGAATTCTTTTCCCGGCATCCACTCCACGCCGACTCCGGCGCGCAGGCTGTTCTGAATTTCCGATGGATGCGTTCCGCCCATGGTGAAGTCGCTCCATTGCTGCATGTTCACGTCGCCGGTGTAGACGATCCCGTTGTTCTGATAGGCGAGGCCCGCGCTCACGCCGAACGGGAGTTTCACGGTCAGATCGGGCAATGCCACCGTCGTGTCAACAGTTGAAAGTTTTCTGAGCAGCGATTGGCTCCCCGACAGCGTTCCGCCGGTGTAGAGGGTCAATCCCAGCGACAGATGTTTGCTGTTCGAGAAGCCCAGCGCCTTGTCGATGCCCGACTGGAGCGCGCCGATGTGGAATGCAAACCCATGCGTTTCAGTTGTCTGCTTGATGTCCGATGCGAAAAACGCTGCATCGGGGTACGTCAACGTGTGCTCTTCACTCATCGTTCCGAACATGTAATTCATCGTCGCACCCAGTGAGAGGTCCGCCATCGGCGAATAGGAGAGCGACAATTGCAGTGCCGTCAGTCCCCCGCGCCCGTTGAATGCCTGATTGATCGATTGGGCGCCGTAGGCGTCTGTGATGTTGAAATAATAGGCGACGCTGCTCACGGGGGCGAGCCCCATTGCAAAGGCGATGCCGTACGGCTTGTAGACCGGAAAGGCCATCGATACGCCCAGGAAGCCGCCGGCATTGAGAAACGAAGAGGCTGTGCCGTCGCTGGCCTGGTACCCTCGGTATTGGTACGATCCGTTGATGAGGGTCCGCGTGATCATCCCGAGCGTGGCAGGATTATTCTGGTCGATGTAGCCTTCGGACGAGAGCGCGGTGCCGGTGGATCCCAGACTCAGCGCGCGCACGGACGATGTGAGGCTGAGGTCCCCGATGCCGTAGCGCGAATACGCCGAGCCGTTATTGGCGAACATCCCCTGTGTGCAGAACGAAAGAAGAATGATGGTGCTGAAAATTTTTTTCATTGGTTGTCGTATAGGTACGGTGATATCAAAATACGTCGTTCACTGCAAGACGGCTGCGTTTATTTTATCGAGGTCGTGACGAGAAGCACGGGCCGTTTTGCCGGATCGGGATCCTTGGTCGAATAGAACACCATATGATCGACGGACGCGTTGTTGAATGCGGCCTGGAGCACGATGCCGTCGTATGGCGTGCCTGCCGAGATCAAATACTGAATATAGGGCGTCACGGTAAAGACGTACACCGGGTCGATCGCGCTTGTGTTGTCTTTCCGTCTGCCGAGCAGGCGATACGTCGAATCGATCGTCGAGGCCGTGCCGCCGGATTTTGAGAGGAAGGCGTAGAGCGAGTCGGGTGTGCCTGTTCCGAGCCGGGTGGATGCCGATTTCTGCGTGAGCTGGAGCGTTGCATTGTTGATGATGGCCGCTCTCGAAAGGCTGCTCACAGTGAAGAACAGTTTGCTCCACGTCGTGACGCCGGCGCGAACTTCCAGTTCGGGATTCGTGGTGGCCTTCGCCGAGGCGATGAATGTGTCTTCGCTCGTGCTGACGACGACCGAATCGCGGACACCGTTCTTCCCGTAGTAGTGGATCACGAGAGTCGGATAGTTCAAGGTCGCGGTGGATGAATAATAACCGAACGCTCCGGGCGTCGTTCCGGGTTTCGCCATGATGACGAAGCCGTACATGGGAGGCGCCAGGGTGTCCTTCACGGCCTTGATCCAGCGCCGGATGGATGTGCTGTCCATGGCGGCGACGATCTGCCTGTTGATTGCGAGCGTGTCGGAGATGCGGCCGAGCACCGTGCTTCCGATCTGCATCATCGGCAGCGAATCGCGCGTAGCGCCCGCTTCAGTCCAGCCCGAGAGCGCTTCGCGGATTTGGAATTCGGAATAGGGGGCCGGGGCGTTGAATGTGTTTGAGACCGTGAGATGCAATTGCACCGTATCGATCGTGCACGATGCGAGAGAATCGGGGAGCGCGCTTGTGACGAAGCGAAGCCATGCCTGGGATTCCACGTCGTTCGTTTTCCCGATGACGGTGAAAACGCCGTATCCGTTGGGATAGCTTACATTGAAGACCGTGTCTCGAGTGGGCTGGAATGATGTATCGGCGATGACGAATTTTTCGCTCGCCTTGATGAGTTTATTGCCGACGGAATTAGTATTGTCACTGCATCCTACCCACAGTACGGCCGCTGCACAACAGAAGGTCAAAAGAAAATGTCGCATTCTACTCGTATGATTGTCTGCGTTGATGAATAATTGATTTTACGATCTGCACCGCACCGAAGAGATCGTCCGCGATGTAATCGCGCGTTCCCTCGGCCGCTGCCCGTTCAGCCGTGCCGTAGCCCGTGCACACCTGGATGCACACTGTGCCTGCCGCTTTTCCTGCCTGCATGTCGACGAATTTGTCGCCGATCATGAATGAGGCCTGCAAATTAATTTCGTACTTCGCCGCCGCCTCGAGGAGCATGCCGGGCGCCGGTTTGCGGCACGCGCATCGTTTCCTGTATTGTTCGACAACGGCGTCCGGATGGTGCGGACAGAAAAAAAAATCGTCGATCCGGGCCCCGTGCCGCTGCATTGCTGCATGCATTGCGCCATGCACGGCGTGCATGTCCGATTCGGTCAACAATCCCCGCGCGATCCCGGATTGGTTCGTGATCACGAAAACGTTCACACCCAATGCATTCAATTCACGGATCGCATCGATGCTGCCCGGAATGAATTCCACACCTTCGGGGGAGGAGAGGTAATCGACATCGACATTGATCGTTCCGTCCCGATCCAGAAACACTGCACCATCCACGCGCTTGTGTGCCCTTTCGCTACTTCAATAAATTTCTATAGAGCGAAATGTATTTTTTCGCCGACGATTCCCATGAAAAATCCTTGCTCATGCCGGTCTTCATGATCTTCAGCCACGCCTTCTGATCGCCGAACGCCTTCACCGCCCGTTGTATGGCTTTGAGCAGTTCTTTCGATTCGTATTTTTTGAATTTAAATCCAGTGCCGTTGGCGCCCTCGACATCCTGAATCGTATCGTCCAGCCCGCCGGTCGCCCGGACAATGGGTACCGTTCCGTATTTCAAGCTGTAGATCTGATTGAGACCGCATGGTTCATATTGAGACGGCATAAGGAACATATCTGTTCCCGCTTCTATTAAATGAGCAAGCTCATCGTGGAATCCGAACTCAATTCCCACTTTATTCGGATATTTTTTTCGCAGGGACTCCAGGAATTCGTGATATTTCTTCTCGCCCGAGCCGAGGAAGATCATTTGTATGTCCATCTTCAACGCGTCATCGGCGATCTCTTTAATGAGATCGAACCCTTTTTGGTCCGCCAAGCGCGAGATCATGCCAATGACGGGGACATGTTCATTATATTCCAGCTTGAATTTGTCGAGCAGTTCCCGTTTGTTCGCCGCCTTGCCTTCAAGCGATTTGATGTCGTACCGGTTCTCGAGGTGTTCGTCGGTCTCGGGATTCCAGATGGAATAATCGACGCCGTTGATGATGCCGTGCAGGGCCGACTTGCGCTGCTGCAATACGCCTTCCAGCCCGCAGCCGAATTCCACCGTCGTGGAAATTTCCTGCGCATATTTTTCGCTTACCGTCGTGATGACGTCCGAATACATCAACCCGGCCTTCATGAAGTTGAGCTTGTCGTAAAATTCGACGCCCTCCATGGTGAATTCGCTTCCCGGCAGTCCCGTTTTATCGAACGAGGCGGCAGGGAAGACCCCCTGGAAAGCAAGATTATGGATCGTGAAGGCGGTCTTGATGTTTTTAAAGAAGGGATCGTTTTTATAGGTGGTCTTGAGGTATGCCGGAATCAATCCCGTTTGCCAGTCGTTGCAATGAATGATGTCCGGTTTCCAGCCGAGCAGCTTGAGTGTGTCCAGCACGCCGCGGCAGAAGAAGATGAAGCGTGTGTCGTTATCCTCATAATCTTTTTTCGTGGTCGGATGAACGTACATGCCGGGGCGGTCGAACATGTCCTTGTTCGCCAAAAAATAGACCTGCACTTTTGCCTTCAAGTTGGAGATGAACGACGAATTGACATGGGCGACCCGTGTCTCTGCACCGATGGTGATTGGAATTTCGCGCAGTCTGATCACGTCATGCAGCTTGAATTTCCTCTCGCTGATGGTTCCGTAGCGCGGCATCATGATGCGGATCTCGTGGCCAAGTTCTTTGATCATCTGCGGAAGGGCACTCGAGACATCGGCTAGACCGCCGGTTTTTGCGAACGGTTCCGCTTCACTTGTTACAAAGAGAATATTGAGTGGTTTCGACATGTCTGATATGCTAAGTTTAAAAAAAAGAAAGGAGCCTTATAAAAATACGAAAAAAATCGGGCAATATCAATATTAGAACATCTCTTCCACGCGTGTTTCGGTGGCCGGGCCGAAATATGCAGTTATCGGGGCATATATGACGCTCATCTGCCTGATGCTGCAATGGAGGACGGTCCCACAAATCGGCGCACACCGCGCGCTCCAATCAGGCCATAACGGACATACGTGAGAGTCATCACATCGGTGAACTAATTTTTTGGTTCTGTCAAGAAAAATAGTTGTTTTCGAATGCAAAAATGAAAATATTTTCCTTGACTTTTTTCAAGATTCGGTGTTATATTCAACTCCATATAACTTACCCCTCCGGACGCTATAGTGATAAAAACATAGAGGTTCATACCGATCAGCTCGAGCGCACTTCAATAGATATATTAACATATGCTTATTATAGAACGTTATCATAAAAAGGTTCAAAAAATCGCGAACCAATGAACTTTTTTATCCGTTATTTGTTACACTAAGTAATTAATTGGTAACCCTATTATTGAACTGCGCCAAAACACGCTATTTTTGATACACCATGAGGATCGACACGCACAGATTTCTCATTTTACTTAAGGAGTACTACACATCATGGGCGATAGCAACGTCATAGAGAAAAAAGGTTCTTCCCGGGTCTCGGAAAATAAAGAGAAGCACGGATTGTTCTTCCCTCGTCACTTCACAACGGTGGGAAAGCATCCATTTGATGAGATTGAGTGGGAATTGCGGACAGCGGTGATCTCGAACGAGAAGGGAGAGAAGATATTCGAACAGAAAAACGTCGAAATCCCCAAATCCTGGTCTATGACGGCAACAAATGTGGTCGTGTCTAAATATTTCCACGGGCAGAACGGAACACCCAGCCGCGAATACAGCGTGAAGCAGCTTGTGGAACGTGTAGCGCGCACTATCACTTCATGGGGCGAAAAACAGGAATATTTTGCCTCGGCCGAAGATGCCGAAAATTTTTATGCCGAAGTATGTTACCTCCTGGTGAATCAATACATGTCGTTCAACAGTCCGGTCTGGTTCAATGTCGGTGTTGAAGCAAAGCCGCAATGCTCCGCGTGCTTCATTAATTCCGTCGAAGACACGATGGAGTCCATACTTGAACTGGCAAAGACGGAAGGACGTCTGTTCAAGTGGGGGTCGGGTACCGGATCGAATCTTTCAACGCTGCGTTCGTCGCGCGAAAACCTTGCGGGCGGCGGCACGGCCTCGGGCCCGGTCTCGTTCATGCGCGGTTATGACGCCTTTGCAGGGGTCATCAAGAGCGGCGGCAAGACGCGCCGCGCGGCGAAAATGGTGATCCTGGATGCCAGCCATCCGGACATTGTCGACTTTATCAATTGCAAGGCGGTCGAAGAAAAAAAGGCGATCGCATTGATCGATGCCGGCTATAACGGCGGGTTCAACGTTCCCGGCGGCGCGTACGACTCGGTGTCGTACCAGAACGCCAACCATTCGGTGCGCGTCTCCGACGAATTCATGAAATCGGCTCTTGAGGACAAGGAATGGATGACGAAGGCGGTGAAGGACGGCCGCGCGATGGATGTGTATCGCGCGCGCGACCTGATGCGCCAGATTTCCGAGGCGGCATGGCAGTGCGGCGATCCAGGCATGCAGTACGACACGACCATCAACAACTGGCATACGTCGTCCAACACCTCGCGCATCAACGCGTCGAATCCCTGCAGCGAGTACATGTATCTGGACGACTCGGCGTGCAACCTGGCCTCGCTGAACCTCATGAAATACCGGCGCGAGGACGGAGAATTCGATGTCGCCGCGTTCAAGCATGCCATTGCCATCACAATCACCGCACAGGAAATTCTCGTCGACAACGCAAGTTATCCTACTCCGACGATCGAAAAGAACAGCCACGACTTCCGTCCGCTCGGCCTCGGCTATGCAAACCTCGGGGCATTGCTCATGTCGCGCGGCCTCGCCTATGACAGCGATCAGGGACGGCACTATGCGGCGGCAATCACATCCCTGATGTGCGGCGAAGCGTACAAACAATCAGCCGTCATCGCGAAGGCGAAAAGTCCGTTCAACGGTTACGCCGTGAATCGCGAGCCGATGCTCACGGTGATGAACAAGCACAGCCTCCACGCCGAACGGATACAGAAAGAGAATGTGTCCGCCGAAATGTGGGATGCATCCGTTGCATCGTGGCGCGAAGCGATCGCGCTCGGCAAGGAATTCGGATACCGCAACGGCCAGACCACAGTGCTGGCGCCCACCGGAACGATCGGGTTCATGATGGACTGCGACACGACCGGCGTTGAACCCGATATCGCTCTCGTGAAATACAAGAAACTCGTGGGCGGCGGGATGATGAAGATCGTCAACCAGACCGTGCCCGATGCGCTCCAGAAGATCGGGTACAACAAGGAACAGATCGAACGCATCATCGGCTACATTGATAAGAACGACACGATCGAAGGGGCTCCGTACCTGAGCGACGAACATTTGTCCATCTTCGACTGCGCCTTTAAGCCGGCCCAAGGCACACGGTCCATCCACTACATGGGCCACATCAAAATGATGAGCGCCGTACAGCCGTTCCTTTCGGGCGCGATTTCCAAGACGGTGAACATGCCGCACGAGGTCACACCCGACGAAATCATGCAGGCATACGTGGAAGCGTGGAAGCTGGGCCTCAAGTCGATCGCCGTGTATCGCGACGGATGCAAACGCACGCAGCCGCTGAGCACGTCGCTCGAGTCGAAAGAGAAGAAGAACGTGTCGCGCCCGGTGCGGCACCGTCTGCCGGACGAACGCAAATCGATCACGCATAAATTCAGCATTGCGGGACACGAAGGGTACATCACCGTCGGCATGTACGAAGACGGCACTGCGGGCGAAGTATTCATCACCATGTCCAAAGAAGGCTCGACCATCTCCGGATTAATGGATGCGCTGGCAACGGCGGTGTCTCTGGCATTGCAGTATGGCGTGCCGCTGAAAGTGCTGACGGACAAATTCAGCCATATGCGCTTCGAACCGTCGGGCTTCACGAACAATCCGAACATCCCGATCGCCAAATCCGTCTGCGATTATCTCTTCCGCTGGTTGGGCATGAAATTCCTTCCGTCGGACGAACAGCCGTTGACGACGGTGGTGAGCGAGACGCCGCAATTGGAAATTTTCGACAGCAAGGCCGATGCCCGCAGATTGTCGGCGATCGAATCCAATGAAAAGGTGATATTCCAGACGCAGGCCGACGCGCCTCCATGCCATGAATGCGGAAGCATCATGATACGGTCCGGAAGCTGTTACAAGTGTCTGCAGTGCGGCAGCACAAGCGGCTGTTCATAACGAGGCCGAACGAAACACAGACAAAAGACGCCCCTCGGGGCGTCTTTTGCGTAGAGGGCCGGCCGTAGTTGACAGTGTGGAATCGAGTTTTGTATATTGCCCTCAAGAAAATATCTCTCACAGCACCACAGAAGGGAACCGAGTCATGAAGGGAACGCCGAAACGGAAATTCAGTCCCGAAAGCATGATGATGTCGTATGGCTACGATTCATCGCTTTCGGAAGGAGCAATTAAATCTCCGATATTTCAAACATCCACATTTGCATTTAAGACGGCCGGCGAGGGAAAGGCGTTCTTTGAACTGGCGTACGGCCTCCGCACAAAAAAGCCTGCAGAACAACTGGGCCTCATCTACAGCCGCATCAACAACCCCGATCTCGAAATCCTGGAAAACCGGCTCACGCTCTGGGATGAGAGCGAAGACGCGGCCGTGTTCGAAAGCGGCATGGCGGCTGTCACAACGACGCTGTTCGAATTTCTGAAGCCTGGCGATCTGCTCCTGGCAAGCGGGCCGCTCTACGGCGGGACGGACCATTTTCTGCATCACGTGCTGCCCGCATGGGGTATTCACGTGCTCCGGTTCACGCCGGATCAGAACATGGAAGAAGTGTGGGCGATGGTAAAAAATTCTCCCTATGCCAACAAGCTCGCCATGATCTATCTTGAAACACCCGCCAATCCGACGAACGCATTGATCGATATGGAAGGCTGCGCGTCTCTGGCGAAAGAATTTTCAACGCCCGAAAAAACGGTGCATGTTGCCGTCGATAATACCTATATGGGACCGCTGTGGCAGCATCCGCTGAAGCACGGGGCGGACATCGTCATCTACTCCGCCACGAAATATATCGGCGGTCACTCGGACCTTATCGCAGGCGCAGTGCTCGGTTCGTTCGACATCATCAAGCGCGTGAAGACGCTCCGCACGTTCTTCGGCAATATGGCGGCGCCATGGACCGGATGGATGCTCATGCGCAGTCTTGAAACGCTCAAGGTGCGCATGGAGGCTCAGGCGATTGGCGCCGAAAAGGTCGCGCTATTTCTTCGCGCTCATCCGAAAGTGGAAAAGGTCTACTACCTCGGATTTTTCGAGGAGGGCAGCGCGCAGCAGGCGATCTTCAAACGGCAATGCCTCACCGCGGGCGCCATGCTGTCGTTCGACATACGCGGCACGGAGACCGAGGCGTTTCAATTCCTCGACAATCTGAAGTTGATACAGTTGGCTGTCAGCCTCGGCGGCACGGAATCGCTTGCCGAGCATCCGTACACCATGACGCACGCCGATGTCCCCCCGTTCGAAAAGACGTCGCTCGGCGTGACGGAAAAAATGATCCGCCTGTCGATCGGCGTCGAAAATCCCGACGATATCATCTGGGATATCGATCAGGCTCTGTCGCTTGTCACGGCGATGCCGGTTGCGCAAACGGCTGCGCACGCGGTGTAACACTGACTGCATACCGGGTCTCGGGGCCGATCTGCGGCGCATGCGGTATAACTTGTCGTGACAGTGTTCATGAACAATTCACCGCGCGCGCGCGGCATAAATGTTCTTGAAACTCTCTTAAAAATTCCGCATTATACATGATGATCGTTCACACGGGACGCTCCCACCGGGCGTCCCCTTTATTTTTTTTACTCGAATAAAAAAAGTTTCCTATGCGCACGGCGTCACTCCATCGCACGACCAAAGAAACGGATATCTCTGTCGCGCTGACGATCGACGGCGACGGCACCGCGTCCATTGCAACGGGGATCGGATTCTTCGACCACATGCTTGAGCTCTTCACCAAACACGGGCTCTTCACCATATCGCTGCAATGTACAGGCGACGTGCACGTGGACGATCATCACACGATCGAGGATTGCGGGATCGTGCTGGGAACCGCATTCGCTCAGGCGCTCGGCGACAAGGCGGGCATTGCGCGCTACGGCCATGCATACGTGCCGATGGACGAAACGCTGGCGCGCTGTGTGATCGATCTCAGCGGCCGCACCGCCGTCGTGTTCCGCGCAGAATTCGCGCGTGAGACCGTCGGGGGAATATCCACAGAAATGCTGGAACATTTCTTCCGGTCGTTCGCCGATCAGCTCAAGGCGAACATCCATCTCGATGTGCTCTACGGTGCGAATGCTCATCATATGAGCGAGGCGTTGTTTAAATCCTGCGCCCGAGCGTTGCGCATCGCGTCGTCGATCGATCCGCGCGTGACCGGCGTGCTCTCAACGAAAGGGAGCCTGTAGTTGTGTGCACACTTCGTAGAACAGCTAAGGACTCTCTGTGATCGGCATCATCGATTACCATTTAAATAATCTCCGCTCCGTGCAGAAGGCGTTTGAAAAAGTCGGCGCGGAGTCGTTCATTTCGGATCAGCCGGAGGCGCTCGCAGGTGCTGACAAACTGGTCCTTCCCGGAGTGGGTGCATTCGGCAAGGCGATGGACAATCTTCGGACGCTCGGACTCGATGCTGTGATCCGTCGTTCGGTGGGCGAGGGGAAACCGCTCCTGGGCATCTGCCTGGGCATGCAGCTGCTCTTCACACGCAGCGATGAAGGGGGAAGTTTTGACGGCTTCGATTTTATCCGGGGCGAGATCAAACAATTTCCATCGACGGTGAAAGTGCCGCATATCGGATGGAATCAGATCGATATCCGGCGCGACGCGCCCCTGCTGCGTGCGGTGACCGATCACAGTTTCGTGTATTTTGTGCATTCGTATTATGCCGTGCCCGAAGAGGATGTCGCGTTGTGCACGACCGACTATGCGCTGCCCTTCACGTCCGTTGTCCAGAAGGAAAATATTTCCGGCATTCAGTTCCATCCGGAAAAAAGCCAGACGACGGGGCTCCGGATGCTCGCGAATTTCGCCGGCGTCGGTGATAGGCATGCCGTCATCGGCGCATTGTAGCGTGCATGAATGTGGGGTTCACCACCCCGCATGAAAATACCAGTTTCGCAGACGCAGCATTGCAGGGCGAGATGGTATTTCGCGAGAGGGCGAGCTGTCAGCTCGCCCCGTGCTTTTCATAGCAGGTCGAGATGGTATCTCGCCCGCACCGCGTGCGCGGTGCGAGTTCCGTATGAGTTATTTAATAAATCGAAAATTATTTTCAGGTATCTGCATGCTTCTAATTTTTCCGGCGATCGATCTCAAAGACGGCAAGTGCATTCGGCTGGTGCAGGGCGAGCCGGGGACAGAAAAAATTTATTCCGACGATCCGACAAAGATGGCCATACTCTGGCGCGGAGAAAATGCGAAGACCCTCCATGTCGTCGATCTCGACGGCGCATTCGACGGGGCCATGAAAAATCTGCCGTGCATCGAAAAAATGGTCCAGGCGATAGACATCCCGGTGCAGGTCGGCGGCGGCATTCGAACGTTCGAGCAGGTGAAGGAACTCTTCTCGATCGGCGTGGCCCGCGTTGTGATCGGCACGGCGGCAATCGAAAACCCCGACCTCGTGTACCGTTGCGTGAAGGAATTCGGCCCCACGAAGATCGCGGTCGGCATCGATGCCCGGGACGGCATCGTGATGACGAAGGGATGGAAGGAAAGCTCGGGGATCGGGGCGGTGCAGCTGGCGCTGGCGATGAAAAAACTCGGCGTGAAGCGCATCGTCTATACGGATATCGCGCGTGACGGCATGATGGAGGGACCGAACATCGAATCGACCAAGGACATCGCGGTCCAATCCGGATTGCGCGTGACGGCCTCGGGCGGCATTTCGGGGTATCAGGACCTTATCCAGCTTCAGGAAATCGAAAAATACGGAGTCGATTCGGTGATCGTCGGCAAAGCCTTGTATGAAAATAAATTTCCATGCCAGGCACTCTGGCGTATGAACGAAAAAGAATTGGACGATCTGGGTCCCACACGCAGGATCTGATTGCAATGTTAGCAAAACGAATTATACCGTGTCTGGATGTCGATCGCGGCCGCGTCGTGAAGGGAACGAACTTCGTGGACCTGGTGGACGCCGGCGATCCGATCGAGCAGGCGAAATACTATACTGCCGAAGGCGCCGATGAATTGGTGTTCCTGGACATCACGGCATCGTCGGACAACCGTGCCACCATGCTCGATGTGGTGCGCCGGACAGCCGAAGAGGTCTTCATACCATTTACCATCGGCGGCGGCATTCGCACGACCGCCGATATGCGCGAGATGCTCCGCAGTGGGGCCGATAAAATCGCCATCAATACTGCGGCTGTCTCGACGCCCGAACTCGTGAGCGAGGGCGCTGACCGGTTCGGCGTGCAATGCATTGTGGTCGCCGTCGACGCGAAACAGATCGCGCCGGGACAATGGCGCGTGTTCGTCAACGGAGGCCGGACTTCCACACCTCTCGATGTCATCGAATGGGTGCAGATGGTCGAGTCGCTCGGTGCGGGTGAAATTCTTCTAACGAGCATGGACCGTGACGGCACAAAAGACGGATACGATGTGGAACTCCTGCGGCGCGTGGCCTCCGCAGTCAGGATTCCCGTCATTGCCAGCGGCGGAGCCGGAACGCTCGAGCATCTCTACGCCGCGCTGCACGACGGGCATGCGGACGCCGTGCTTGCGGCATCCATTTTCCATTTCCGCCGGCATACCATCGCCGAGGCGAAGGACTATCTCCGTTCGAAGCACATCATCATGCGGCATTAACAACGAAAGACGACTATGAAACTGATCGACGAATTGAAATTCACGGACGACGGCCTCATTCCCGCCATCGCGCAGGACGATGCCACCGGGGACATCCTCATGATGGCGTGGATGAACCAAGAGAGCCTCCGCCTGACGCTTGAATCCGGGAACGCGGTGTATTGGAGCCGCTCACGGAAAAAATTGTGGAAGAAAGGCGAAGAGTCGGGGAACGTGCAGAAAGTGCTGTCCATCCATTTCGATTGCGACGCGGATGTGCTGCTGCTGCGCATCACGCAGATCGGCGGCGCGGCATGCCATACCGGGCACCGCAGCTGCTTTTATCGCGAAGTGACCGACGGCGGCAACGGCTGGCGCGAAAACGGCGACATCCTCTTCGATCCCTCGACGGTGTATAAAAAATGAAATATACGATCATCGGCCATTTCTGCATCGACATTCGCCACGCCGAAGGACAAGAAGAGCAGCGCTCATACGCGGGCATTTTGAACTCTGTCAAGGCGATGGCATCGCTTGCTTCGGACGCCGACACGATCTATCCGGTGTTCGGTGTGGGCGAACGCGATTATTTCGGCGTGAAGACCGCGCTTGCGGCGTATGCCAATGTCGACATCGGCGGGATCTATTCCTCCCGGGAGGAATCCAATGAGGTGCACTATTTTCCGAACGGCAGCGGCACCACCGTCTGCGCCAAAAAAATATCGGCGCCCATCCCGTTCTCGAAGATCGAATCGTTCCTCAATGTGACCGGCGTGCTCGTCAACATGATCTCAGGGTCGGACATTACGGTCGACACGCTCGACGAGATCCGCATGGTGGTGCGCGCCAAGAGCACGCCCGTCCATCTGGACATTCATAATCTCACGCTCGGCGTGAATGCGGACGCGACGCGGTTCCGGCGGCCGCTGGCCGATTGGCGCCGATGGTGCTTCATGATCAATTCCGTACAGATGAATGCCGAGGAGGCCCTCGGCCTGACGACGGAACATACCGAGATCGACCAGCTTGTCACACAAATGGTCCCGCTCATGGTGCAGGCCCTGTGCATTACGCACGGAGAGAAGGGCGCCGTCATCTATGAAATGCAGCATAAATCCGCCACCGTTCATGCGATCGGGGACGGCTCCGCAACGATGCACGGCGACACGGTCGGCTCCGGAGATGTCTTTGGCGCCGCGTTCCTGCACCGGTACTGTTCCGCGAAAAATATTGTCGATGCCGGCCGGTTCGCGCACCTTGTTGCGTCCGAAAGCGTGCGCGCGTGTGGGGAGGATAAATATTCCGTCATAGCGGGGTTGAGAGAAACGCCATGAAGCGATTGCTGGTATGCGGGAGCAACGGGCTCGTCGGACAACGGCTCGCGTTACTGTTCGGACACACGACCGAATACGAAGTGCTCCATACCTCGCATCACCGCAATTTTCAGTTGGACAGGCAGCTCTTCGACTATACGCAGCTGGACATTACCAATCGCAGCGACGTGAAAAGTCTCGTGTCGAGTTATCGTCCCGACATCATCATCAATGCCGCCGCAATCTCCAGCGTCGATCTGTGCGAACAGCAGCGCGACGCAGCATGGCGCGTGAACGTGAACGGCGTCGAACATCTGACCGTGGCTGCCCGGCTGATCGGCGCCACGGTGATCCATTTGTCCACCGACTATGTCTTCGATGGAAAACACGGTCCGTACCGGGAGGATGACCGTGTCAATCCGATCAATTATTACGGCAAGACAAAACTTGCGGGAGAGAATGTCGTCCTCGCAGCCGGCATTCCGTATGCGATCCTTCGCGTGATCCTGCTCTTCGGTACGGGAGTGCAGTGCAAACATAATTTTGCCACGTGGGTCATCGAGAACCTCCGGGCGGGAAAGACCATTTCGTGCGCCGCAGACCAGATCAGCAATCCGACGTATGTGGGAAGTGTTGCACATGCGATTTTACACGTCATTGAACGGGGCGCGGCGGGGCTGTTTCACGTGTGCGACGCGGACCGGCTGAGCAGATACGATTTTGCGCTCAAGATCGCAAAGGCGTTCAAGATGGATCCATCGCTCATCGTAAGGACCCATTCGGCGGGCCTCAATCAGGCCGCTCCGCGCCCGCTGGTGACTGGATTCAGCGTTGAGAAAGCATGCCGCGATTTCGGATTCTCGCCCCTGTCCATCGATGCGGGACTCGAAGCGCTCGGCCGCGATGTTCATTTTGTGACACGAAACTAAGATCATAATACCAATATTCATGAATTCGATTCCGGCGCTAAAAATATATTTCGCTGTGTTCGTTGCGGCGCTCGTGCTCGCGTCATGCTCCGGCGTGAAAGAATCGACCGTGCCGGTGCCGCAGCAGCCCGTGCCGGCCGTCGCGGAAAAAAAACCGATCAGTGATTCGCTGAAAATTCTATCCATCAACACGCTTCACATGCTGCACGACGTGCAGAGCGTGAAGCGGTTCGCATCGTGGGTCCGGATGTTCACTCCGGATGTCGTTGCCGTGCAGCAGATAGACCGGCCGATGGAAGGCAAAAAAGATTTCGATGCCGTCCGCGAACTCGCACAGCAGCTCGAGATGACGCAGTTCTTCGGCGCTGCGCGCTATTACAAGGGATTCGATTCAGGCAATGCCGTGTTCAGCGTGTATCCGATCAAACAAAGCACCGTTGAACAGCTCCCCGTCTCGAAGGGAAAAGTTCGCCGTTCGCTCGCCTATACGGTGATCGATGTGGGACTGCAAAGCGTCGGATTCGCATCGACAGAAGTGGACGACCAATCGGCGGCCGAACGCAAGAAACAGGCGCAGGCGCTCGTTCTGATGCTGCCGCAATTTACCGATTTTCCGTTCGTACTCTGCGGTGAATTTTACGAACCGTCGTCCGGCACAACTGCCGGCGTGATGAAGGATAAATATTTCTGTGCCAACGATCTCGGCGCTGCACCTGCGGCCGGGACGCAGCACCTCTATGCGGCTGGACGGACGACCGTCAGGCCCGTGGCGGCAACAACAATAGTCAACAAGGACATTCACTCCGATGCGATCGTGGTCACACTGCGCATCGTATCGCAATAAACCATACCCCTATACTCCTATGCTCGACAAAAACTTCATACGCGAAAATGCGGCGATCGTCCGACAGGGCATCGCCGCAAAAAATGAAACCGACAATATCGACAAGATCATCGAATTGGACGATCAGCGCCGGCGGATCATTCAGGAAGTGGAGGCGTTGAAGGCCGCGCGCAACGAGGCTTCTGCAAGGGTCGCGCAGATGAAGAAGGCCGGCGAGGACACGCAGGCGATCATCGAAGAAATGAACAGCGTGAAGTCACGCATTCAGACCCTCGACGAGGAACTCAAGATCGTCGACGGGGATCTCGAAGCGGTGCTGCTCACCGTACCGAATCTTCCGCATCCGTCCGTTCCTCTCGGCGCAACTGCAGCCGACAATAAGGTCGTGTTCGAATGGGGTGAAAAACCAGAATGCGATTTTCCGCTCAAGGCCCATTGGGATTTGGCCGACGCGCTCGGCATCATCGACTTTGCGCGCGGGGTGAAAGTTGCCGCCGCGGGCTTTCCGTTCTATGTGGGAAAGGGCGCCCAGCTGCAGCGCGCCCTCATCAATTACTTCCTCGACCAGGCGTCGCTCCGCGGATATGCCGAACTGCAGGCGCCTATTGTCGTGAATGAAGACAGCGCGCGCGGCACAGGCCAGATCCCCGATAAGGAAGATCAGATGTATCACTGCGACCGCGATAATTTATTCCTGATACCCACGGCCGAAGTGCCCGTCACCAATTATCATGCGAAGGAAATATTCGTCGAAAAGCAGCTGCCTCTTCGCTATGCCGCGTACACGCCGTGCTTCAGGCGCGAAGCGGGATCCTACGGCAAAGACGTGCGCGGGTTAAACCGTCTCCATCAGTTCGACAAGGTCGAGCTGGTGAAATTTGTGGTGCCCTCAACGTCGTACGACGAATTGGAATTGCTCCGCGGCGATGCGGAATACCTGCTGCAGCAGCTCGGCCTGCCGTATCACACGCTGCTCATGTGTACGGGCGATCTGGGATTCACGCAGACAAAAAAATACGACCTCGAAGTGTGGGCGGCGGGTCAGGAAAAATGGCTCGAAGTGTCGTCCTGCAGCAACTTTGAATCGTTCCAGGCCAGGCGCATGAAGATCCGGTATAAATCCGCCGAGACGGGAAAGACGGAGTTCGTGCATACGATCAACGGATCGGGTCTTGCGCTCCCGCGCGTGATGGCGGCATTGCTCGAAAATAACCAGACACCTGAAGGAAAAATTATCGTGCCGAAGGTGCTGCAGCCGTATACGAAGTTTGCCGTGATCGGGTGATGTCTGCGGGGCGGGTAACTCGCTGCCGTTGCGTCGGTGCGCATGCAGGGCGAGATGTTATCTCGCCCGTGTGCGCGAAGCGGTGCACGGTACGTAAGAGGATAGTCATTGCATCCCGGCGGCGGGCCGGCAATGACTATTTTAATTTCACAAACAACGAAATGATGTAGTAGCTTGCCGCCCCGACGATTCCGGATACGGGTATGGTGATGATCCACGCAATGACGATATTCCCCGCAAGTCCCCAGCGCACGGCCGATGCGCGCTTTGTCGCACCCACACCCATGATGGCGCCGCTGATGGTGTGTGTGGTGCTTACGGCAATGCCGCTGAAGGCGGTCACCAAGAGCGTGATCGCCCCGGCAGTTTCGGCAGCAAAGCCGCCGACTGGCTTTAACTTCGTGATCTTCTGACCCATCGTTTTCACGATCCGCCAGCCGCCGAAGAGCGTGCCCATCGCAATCGCGAAATGCGACAAGAGGATCACCCAGTACGGAACTTCAAATGTTTTAAGCACTCCCGCCGAAACAAGGAGCATCGTAATGATGCCCATCGTCTTCTGTGCATCGTTCGTGCCGTGCCCCAGGCTATAGGCCGCCGCCGAGACGAGCTGGAGTTTGCGGAATAAACCGTTGACACGGGATGACGACCGCTTATGAAATATCCACATGAGCGCAGCCATGATCACGAATCCCATGACCATTCCCATCATCGGAGCGACCACAATGAACACGAGCGTATTGGTCCATCCATGATAAATAATGGCGCCCCAACCGGCGTGTGCTACCGCCGCTCCGCCGAATCCGCCCATCAATGCATGTGAGGAACTCGAGGGGATGCCGTAATACCACGTGACGAGGTTCCAGAAAATGGCTCCGAGCAGCGCGCTTAGAATGACATATTCATTGACTGCGTTCAATTCGATGAGGCCCTTGCCGATGGTCTTGGCAACCTTCACATCAAATAAAAAAGCCGCGACGAGGTTGAAGAATGCCGCCCATATGACGGCCTTCCTGGGCGTCAGGACGCGCGTCGAGACGATCGTCGCGATGGAATTCGCCGAGTCGTGGAACCCGTTGAGAAAATCGAAAATGAGGGCGATAAAAATAATGACGACGACAGTTGTCAACATATGTTTTTAGGCGTGTTTGATCAGAATGGTTTCGAAGATATTCGCAACATCGTCGCATTTGTCCGTTGCCGTTTCGAGCGCGACGAACATCTCTTTCAACTTGATGATATAAATAGGATCTTTTTCGTTATCGAACAAATTGGCGATCGCCTGGCCGAAGATCGCATCGGCCTGTTTCTCGTACTCGTTCACTTTTTGAATGATCGTCCTCAGGTCGTCCACACGCCGCAAGTCGGCAAGCAGCGAAATGCCGTGCTGCAATTCGATGACCGATCCGTACAGGCTGTCGATGAGTTCCAGCATCTCGGGCGGGCACTCCTGGATCTTATACAATAAAAACCGTTTCGCGCTTCCCTGGATGTAGTCGATGACGTCGTCCATTGAGGAGGCCAGCGATTGTATGTCTTCGCGGTCGAACGGTGTGACGAACGTGCTGTTGAGTTCCGAGAACACCTTGTGCGTGACGGTGTCGCCGTCGTGTTCGAGTTCCTCGATCCGGGCAACGACTTTTTTGCGGACCTCCGGATCATTCTTCGGGAGCTGTTTCATGAGCGATGCGGCCTCTACCATGATGCGTGCCGATTCGTCGAAAAAGGAGAAAAATTTTTCATCATGGGGAAGAAGCGCTTGAATGATACGGTCAAGTCTCATGCGGATTCCGGGATGTTGGTGATGGTTGTGTCGTGCGTTTGACGAGCGTTGTTTCTTGCGGGGTGGCAATTGCTGGTCATGTCAAAATATGCAATTTCCAATACATTTGCAAAAAATATTTACAATAAATTAATAATTTCTTACGAATACCGTGATAAAGTTCCGTTCCCATATTCGGCCGTCACGGGATTTGAATTTCTTCCCCAAATTCTCTATACTCAGTCATCGTTGTTCTTTTATTCACACGGCACATACCCTCATGACTACCACACGACGAAAATTTTTCCAAACCGCCGGGGCGATCGCCGGCGCATCGCTCCTTGCGAAACCGCTCACCGCCTTTTCCGCGCCGCTTGCTTTCGCGCCCAAGGGATCGAAAAAATTAACGCTGACATACCGTCCCTACACGCTTGAACTGACGCATGTATTCACGGTGGCGACCATGTCGCGCAAAACAACGCCGG
Organism: uncultured Ignavibacteriota bacterium; assembly: GCA_903884005.1. Classification (GTDB taxonomy): domain Bacteria; phylum Bacteroidota; class Ignavibacteria; order UBA10030; family UBA8401; genus CAISDA01. Next base: position 66,368 of record CAISDA010000059.1, read on the forward strand.
TGGTGCTGACCGAGGTCGAGTACGACGGCGTGGTCGGATACGGCGAGGCGTCCATGCCGCCGTATCTGGGAGAGTCGCAGGAATCGGTCATGGCGTTTCTGAAACGTATCGATCTGGGCAAATACGACAATCCGTTCGAACTCGAAACAATTCTCACGGACATCGATGCGATCTCCACGAACAATACGGCCGCGAAGGCCTCGGTGGACATTGCCCTGCACGATCTCGTGGGAAAACTGATGGGGCAGCCCTGGTTCAACATTTGGGGCTTCAATAAAAACAACACACCCACGACGACCTTTACGATCGGCATCGACACACCGGAGGTCGTGCGGCAGAAAACGAAGGAAGCCGAAATTTATAAGTTCCTGAAAGTGAAGCTCGGCGGGAAGAACGACAAGGAGATGATCGAAACGATCCGTTCGGTGACGGATAAGCCCATCACCACGGACGTCAACCAGGGCTGGAAGGACAAACATTATGCGCTCGACATGGCCTTCTGGCTGAAGGAAAAAGGAGTCGTGCTCCTCGAACAGCCTCTGCCGAAAGAACGGACGAAAGACCTGGCATGGCTGACCGAACAAAGCCCGATCCCGATCATCGGCGACGAAGGCGTGCAGCGGCTGGTGGACGTGAAAAAAGCGGAAGGAATCTATTCGGGCATCAATATCAAATTGATGAAATGCACCGGCATGCGCGAGGCCAATAAAATGATCGCTATGGCGAGGTCGCTGGGAATGAATGTGATGATCGGCTGCATGACCGAGACGTCCTGCGGCATCTCCGCCGCGTCGCACCTGTCGCCGATGGCCGACTGGGCGGACCTCGACGGGAACCTCTTGATCAGCAACGACTGCTACGACGGCGTGAAAGTGGTGAACGGCAAGGTGACGCTGAGCGACGCGCCCGGCATCGGCATCAGGAAAGTGTAACCTGGCACTGCCGACATTTTTATGTCGTTCGATTATTTAAGCGTCGGAGGAAAACCGTGCAAACGTATCATAAATATTCTTTACTCTTTATTCTGTGTGTGAACTTCGGCTTTGCTCAAAGCAGACTGCGTGTTCAAGATGACGCAAATCCCATTGATGCGGGAGAATATTCGACTCCATATCAGTATTTGAGTCCCACGCCTAATTCAACATATAATACCGCACGCAGCAGTATAATAATGAGAGTGGGTTCGCTCATTGAGGAGGCATCGTTAACTGAAGGAACAATATCCGCTGTTGGTTCAAAAAGCGGAAAAATATCGGGTCAATTAATTCTTTCATCAGATTTATTGACCATTATTTATAAACCCCATAATCCATTTCTTCCTGATGAAAAAGTCGAAATCACCATCAATGGAATAAGGACGATTGATGGTAAAAATGTGCCTTCCTTTGCTTTTGCATTTCTCATCGAGCCCGGTCTTCCAACACCAATTATACGTGCATTTGAAAATAGTGTGGAATCTTCGAGTAAAGAAAGAAACTACTCGAAATCGGCAACTGCCAACCTTCCCCAAATCAGAACCAATATTATAAAAGCATCTGCAATCGGTGACGGTAAAATATTTTTATCTGCGTATGGAGTTATTAACCAGAGTCTTAAAAGCGATCCCGCAATTTCATCATCTATAATGATTGTCAATAATGACGGGACGTTTCATTTCTCAAAAGACATCGGATCAAATCAGGGGGCCGGCTTAACTGATTTTAAAATGCATTCGAATGGTTTAATGAGCTATCCAAAAGTCCTGAAAAATTATCCATGGACCGGAGGAGGAGAAGTTATTCACATGGTCATGAATAGATCTTTTGCGGTCATTGATAGCTTTCAGATGGGGAACGGATACACTGCAGAAACTCATGATTTCGTGCTTCTTCCAAACGGACATGCATTGCTGATGGCCTATTATTTAGTGCCGATTGATCTTAGTCAGATCGTTCCGGGCAGCAATCCAAATCCATTCATCGATGGCGCTGTGATCCAGGAATTAGATGCCGATAAGAATGTGGTATTCCAATGGAGAACCTGGGATTATGTAAACCCCCAAAATATCCCATGGAATTTAGTCCCGGGCAATACACAGCAAATTATAAATGTCTTTCATCTCAATTCAATTAAATTAGATAATGATGGAAATCTTCTTCTCGGCACACCCGGGATGGGAATGAAAGTCAGCCGCCAAACAGGAAAAATAGTATGGATCATCGGCGGCATGTTGAATCAGTTCACATTTACGAATGTCGCTCCTCAGGAAGCGCTCGGTGATTTCGGCGGACATACATTTCAACGATTAGCCAACGGCAATATTCTTGTTCTGGACAACTCTCCCTTTCCATGGCAGACCGGTTATGGAACCATATCCTCGGAAGTTGTGGAGTACAAGATAAATGAAGACACAAAAATTGCTGAACTCGTCTGGAAATATAAACCGGAGATTAATATTTCGGGGTGGCACGCGGGGAGTGCGCAGCGGCTTTCGAATGGCAATACCGTTATCTGTTGGGGAGGGCCTCCGGCTGAGGGAAATGTTCAGATACCAATAATGACCGAAGTTACCAGCAGCGGAGAAAAAGTGTTTGAGCTGTTTTATGAAGGTTCCGAATTGGAAAGTTATCGGGCATTCAGATTTCCTTTAGATGATGGCGTGCCCACGAGTGAGATTACCAAAATGGGAATACTTGCGCTGAATACATACGAATTCAAAGAAAACGGCAAAACCGATCCGGGCATTGCTATTAAAATTAATGAAATGACCGGTGTTGGTTATACTGTAATGACCGTAAAAAACTATTCGACCGCTCCTTCTGCTCCAGAGTTTACCGGGAAGGCGCCTCTGGTGTTTCCGCGAAGAGTTGTCGTATCAAATTTCGGTATAGCCAGCATTAACGCGGATATTCGTTTCGATATTCAAAATTGGGGCGTGACCGACCCGACGAAGACGCTCATTTACTATAGAAAAAATGAAAACAAAGGAATGTTCATCCCTTTGGAAACAACATACAATTTTGTTACCGGAAAACTCACAGCAAAATTCGATGGCTTCGGAGAATTCATCCTGGCAACACCAGATTTTGCGTCCCTGCTATTGGCACCAATTCCCAATGATCCTAAAAACGGGTCGTCCGTTAATTATAAAGTTCCTGTTCAAATCGCATGGAGTCCAATGGGATTTGCTAAAACGTATTCTTTACAGATATCATTGGACAGCAATTTTACCAATGTGGTAATAGATGAGAAATCACTTAACGAATCGAAGTATACTCCGGCCATAGTGAAATCACATACGAATTATTATTGGCGGGTTAAGACTCAGAACGATGCAGGCGACGGGCCCTGGTGTGCGACTCAATTGTTTAAAACTGTTGATCCATTTATTTTAATAAAGAAACCCAATGGCGGGGAACAATGGAATATTGGCCTGGAGTACTCCGTGGAATGGAATGCCAATATCAAAGAAAATGTGAACATTTCTCTTTTAAAAAATCAAACCGTTATTAAGAACATCACCACTACCGGTAATTTGTTTTATTTATGGGAGATTCCTCTGACATTAATGTTAGCGGATGATTATACCATCCAAATCAGAAGCACCACAGACAGCACGCTGTTTGATGTGAGCGATCGGAAATTTTCGATCGTCAATACTGTTTCATCGGTCAACGAAAATGAAAATATTCCAACTACATTTTCTTTATCTCAGAATTTTCCCAATCCATTTAACCCCGGGACTAGAATAGAATTCGCTTTACCGGTGAGCAGCTTCACCTCCATCGTCGTATATAATTCACTGGGACAAGAAGTATCACCTCTTGTGAACGAAGAACTGTCGAGGGGAAGGTATTCAGTAGAATGGAACGCATATAATTTCCCGTCCGGGGTGTATTACTGCCGTATGGTTTCCGGCAGTTATTCCGGCATTAAAAAACTTATTCTGCTGAAGTAAGTGAAAGCCGGATTGATTGTATCCCTCTGTTGATTCGTTGCTGCAATTATTGCTATAGAATCCGTTTTCGCAACAGCGCGCCTGTGCGTTCGGACGAGGCCGCAAGCGAACAACCGCGATACGGATCTGGCGAGATCATTGCACTATTGTGACAACATTCATTGCGGAAATTGGTATATTCCTTCAAAGGCGTTGGCCGCCTTCACACGTTCAATAAAAAATTCATCATATCACACACTCACAAAACACGAGGTGATCCGATGATACAGAAATCCGGCAATCTCCTGCTCTTCCTTGTTTTGAACACCATGGGTTGCACCGAAGACAATTCAACCCTGACCGTGCAAGCTCCAATTCAGCAACCGCCGGCGCCGTCAAGTTCTGTCACTGTTGCCGGCGGGACAATCGCCATGGGAGGCGATGGGGCAACCGACGGTAAACCGATTCATTCCGTGACGGTGGGTTCTTTTATCATCGAAAAATATGAGATCTCATTCGATGCATGGACTACAGTGCGCGAGTGGGGATTGACGCATGGGTACACGGATTTGCCTGCAGCTCAACACGGTTACAGGCCTGTCGGTACTGGCAATCCGGCCGCCAGGATGAGCTGGTATGATGTTGTAAAATGGTGCAATGCACGGTCGGAGAAGGAATCGATGACTCCCGTCTTCTATACGGACAGCACACAGACGCGTGTCTACCGTACCGGCGATTATAATCTTCCGACTGCCGCCGTGCTCTGGACAGCGAACGGATACCGGCTGCCGACAGAAGCAGAGTGGGAATTTGCAGCGCGAGGCGGGACCAAATCCCACAATTGTTCGTACAGCGGCAGCAATAACATAGACAGTGTTGCCTGGTATAGTTCGAATTCCGAATTCAGCACACATCCGATCGCATCGAAGTTTCCGAATGAACTTGGTCTCTATGATATGAGCGGCAACGCCGCCGAGTGGTGCTGGGATGTGTATGCTCCATATTCGAGTAACGCGCAGACCGATCCGAAAGGCGGGGAAGGCGGTAACATACGCGTGGTGCGCGGAGGCTCCTGGATGAGCGGAGTGAGCTCCTGCCGCCCTCCATATCGCGAAAGCAGCCTCGCCTCCGTTCGCGCCGATAATATAGGGTGCAGGCTGGTCCGATCGAAATAGGCCATGCCGGACTTCATACGGTCTGCTCGGTGTCGATAGAATATCAAGTGAAAACTATATTCGCATTTTAAAACAGGCGTTTATTGCTTTTCGAGTTGGGTCTTTTTCCCGCAATATTCGAACTGAATTCTGCCGGAATGGAGATACAGTATGGGCCCATGGTGGTTTCATTCGGATTCTCAGTCTATATGCTGGCACTCGCCGGTGTGCACATTCGAATGATTCGCCTGAAATGAGTTGATGGGAATCCGATGTCATTCATATACATGGACCAACAATGAAAACCAAACATTCTCTCGCCCTATCAACCCGGATGAAGACATGAAACACATTCTCTTGGTTGTATTGTTCACGACCGTGTCGGTTTCACAATCGTGGATACGGATCAACCAGCTTGGCTACACACCGCATGCAATAAAAAATGCCGTCCTCGTTTCGAAGGACCGCTCCTTTCATACTGCGAATTTTTGCGTGCGCGATGCCCTCACAAACAATGTCGTATTCACATCCGAAAAAGTTACAGCGTGCGGGGGATACGGCCCCTTCTCTTATTCATTCAGGTTGGATTTTTCGGAGCTCGATAGCCCTGGCGCATATTATGTAGAAATAGACTCCGTCCGATCGCCCAATTTTAAAATTGACGCCAACATCTATAACGGTTCGGCGGATTTTTTGCTGAACTACATGCGGCAGCAGCGAAGCGGGTACAATCCGTCTCTCATGGATTCCTGTCATACGCACGACGGGTTCATTATCTACCATCCAACGCTCGATTCCACTCATATCGATGTTGCAGGCGGCTGGCACGATGCGTCCGATTATTTGCAATATGTCACCACATCGGCGACTGCCGCGTTCCAACTGCTTTTTTCTTTCGACCAACATCCTCACGCGTTCAACGATCTGTATGGCGCGAATGGCATCGCCGGTGCAAACGGCATCCCCGATGTTCTTGATGAAGCAAAATGGGGGCTCGATTGGCTGGTGAAAATGAATCCTTCCGATGGATCGTTTTTCAACCAAATCGCCGACGATCGGGACCATCGCGGCTTCCGGCTGCCGACCGAAGATACCGTACAGTACGGGAAGGGAAAAGAACGTCCGGTTTATTATATCAATGGAACACCGCAGGGCATCTATCAGTACAAAAACCGAACAACAGGCGTCGCATCGAGTGTTGCAAAATTTGCATCTGCATTTGCTCTCGGGTCTACTTTGCTGAAAGAGTATTATCCGGAGTTTTCCAGGGAATTGAAGGCAAAGGCCATCGACGCCTACGCCTACGCGAAAAAATATCCCGGTGTGTGCCAGACCGCGCCGTGCCGCGCACCGTATTTTTATGAAGAAGCAAACTGGGCAGACGATATGGAATTGGCTGCCGCTCAGTTATTTGCGGTAACACACGATCGTTCCTATCGCGCCGACGCCGTCTCGTTCGGCCGGAAAGAACCGATCACCCCATGGCTTGGCGCCGATACCGCAAAACATTACGAATGGTATCCGTTTGTCAATCTTGGACATTACCTTATCGCAGAACACAGCGCTCAGGAACAGCATGAGTTTGCCGATTTCTACCGGGCAGGAATCGAAAAAGTGTATCGAAAAGGGGAGACCAATCCCTTTCGCTTTGGCGTCCCGTTCATTTGGTGCTCTAACAATTTGGTCAGTTCGCTGCTGACTCAGATTCACTTATATCGGGCGCTTTCCAACGACCATCGCTACGATTCGATGGAAGCCGCTTTGCGCGATTGGCTGTTGGGGTGTAATCCCTGGGGCACAAGCATGATCGTTGGATTTCCCCGCAGCGGCGACTCTCCGTCCGATCCGCATTCCGCATTGACGCACGTATACGGCCGCCCGATCGATGGCGGTTTGGTCGATGGTCCGGTGTACCGTTCCATTTATAATGCCCACAAAAAATATATTAGTGTGAACGGAAACGATGAGTACGCACAATTTCAGTCGGACCTTGCGGTCTACCACGATTTTTGGGGAGATTATACCAGCAACGAACCGACGATGGACGGCACTGCAGGGTTAACAATGTACCTTTCTTCGCTGGAACATTCGACGCAGCCCGCCCTCGTCCATTCCATCCTCTCGCACGGGGCAATTATCCGTTTTGACACAACGCAGAAAAACATCTATTTGGCCTTTACCGGCCATGAGTTTGCCGATGGAGCCGAAACAATCATGAAGGCTTTAAAACGAAACAACGTCAAGGCGTCGTTCTTTTTTACGGGGGATTTTTATCGCTCTCCTTCGCACTCGAAAATAATTACCGCGTTGCGGAAAGCAGGGCATTATCTGGGCGGGCATTCCGATGCTCATGTGCTCTATGCGCCGTGGGAACATCGGGACTCGCTGCTTGTTACAAAACGTGAATTTTTTACAGATCTGAAAAACAATTACACAGAGATGGCAAAATTCGGGATTTCCAAAAAAGAGGCGCGCTTTTTTCTTCCGCCGTATGAGTGGTACAATCAAACGATCGCTGACTGGACTGACGAGGCAGGATTGACATTGGTGAACTTTACACCGGGAACATCTTCAAATGCCGACTACACGACACCGGATATGAAGAACTATGTGCCGGCGGACACGATCGCACACCGGATACTGGCATACGAACGGCGAAGCAGTTCCGGATTAAAAGGCTTCATTCTCCTGTCGCATTTCGGAACCGATCCCTCACGAACTGAAAAATTTTACTCTCGGCTCGACGCTCTGATCAAAGAACTCAGGCAGCGTGGATATACGTTCAAACGATTGTGACGTGGAAGGATTATACGCACAGCCTGCTGCAACGGAGAGGTCAGGCGGAGATGCACCCCCAAAATCCTTTCGCTCTTCCTTCTGCTACTCGTTTCATCTTCCTTTTTGAACGCTCAATCAACGATTGTCGGTCACTGGGAAGGAGCTATCAAGATTCAGGGACAAGCATTGCTCATCAAAGTTGATTTCACGTCGTCCGCCGACACACTTGTCGCGACGATGGACATTCCACCCCAAAACGCGGCTGGGCTCTCCTTAAAGAACGTTTCATTCGAATCGCCCATGGTCCATTTTGAACTTGCCGCCGGACCCGGACTCGCCTTACTCGATGGTGAAATGAAGGGAGATTCCCTCAAAGGGATATTTATGCAAGCGGGCGTGACGGGGTCGTTCTTTCTTGTGCGGAGTGAGGCACAACAGGCTCACGCTCCCGTTGAAGAAATCGTTCCCTATAAGAAAGAAGAAGTTGTTTTCCTGAATGACAGCATCAAGTTGGCTGGAACGCTTACACTTCCGCCGACGAAGGGACCGCACCCGGCTGTGATCATGATCACTGGGAGCGGGCCCCAAAACAGAGATGAAGAACTGTTCGGATTTAAGCCGTTCAAGATAATCGCCGACCATTTTACGAGGAAGGGAATCGCCGTCCTCCGGTATGACGATCGCGGTGTCGGCGGCTCGACGCAGTACATTGATAGCAAGACGTATACCAAGTGCACGTTATGCGGAGCTTAACCGGTCTATTCCTCGTATAATGAGCTAAATAATATTAGCGTATCGATCATTAAATGGCTATATTATGAGCGATAAGAGTGGCTTGTATCGCTCATGGAGATTAACATGATTTGGAATTGGCAGCAACCCGATTGGCCGCAGTTTCGATACGAAAAAGCTCAGCGTGAAGTCCAGGAAGACTGCTTCCTGCATTCAGCAGGGATCTTGCTGGGCGTGATCAAACATTTAGACGCTGATGCTCACGAGAAGTTGCGCATTGAACTCATCACCAACGAAGCGCTTCAAACGTCTGCGATTGAAGGCGAAATTCTGGACCGCGAGAGCGTACAATCCTCCCTTCGCCGGCAGTTTGGTTTACAAACCGATGATCGCCGCATTCCGCCGCGAGAGCAAGGAATCGCAGGGATGATGGTTGAACTATACAAGACCTTCGCTGAGCCGCTCACTCATGAAACACTTTTTCATTGGCACACACTTCTCACTCAAGGCCGAACAGACTTAAGAGACATCGGTTGCTATCGAACGCATGAAGAGCCCATGCAGGTGGTCTCAGCGCGATTGGATCGGCCTACTGTTCATTTTGAAGCGCCACCCTCCCGCAATGTTCATAAAGAAATGGATCACTTTGTGGAATGGTTCAATCGAACGGTACCTGGAGGCCCCAACCCTTTGCCTCCTGTCACACGATCCGGAATCGCGCATCTATATTTTGTCACCATCCATCCATTTGAAGACGGTAACGGACGCGTGGGGCGGGCGATCGCGGAAAAGGCGCTCGCTCAGAGTTTGGGGCATCCCACACTTCTGGCATTGGCCGACGCGATCAAGCGCAGACAGAAGGAATACTACCGCGCTTTGGAAGAGGCCAATAAAGACAATGATATTTCTTCGTGGCTCGCATGGTTTGCCGACACCGTTTTAGACGCACAAAGCACCACGCAAATGCGGGTCGAGTTCCTGGTTGAAAAAACAAAGCTGTTGGATCGATTAAGGGGGCAGCTGAATCAACGTCAGGAAAAAGCGTTGCTTCGGATGTTCCAGGAAGGCCCCGATGGTTTCAAAGGCGGTATGAGTGCCGAGAAATACATCGCGATCGCTCCTACGTCGCCTGCAACAGCCACGCGTGACCTGCAGGATCTCGTCGAAAAAGGGGCTCTTGTTCGTAAAGGTGAACGTAAACACACGCGGTATTATCTATCCGTTATATCCGATCATCCCTGAAGCAGCGCGACTGCGCGATCCGGCAGCTCTGCAATCGCGTCCGAACGACTGCTCGATTAATGCATTGCAGTGCCCGAAATTGGGGGATAAAAAACAATGTCTGGAATTGGCCATGAAGATAGAAACTAATCTGGAGACCATCAAATCGATCGGGAAAGAGAAGGAAGAGGAAAATTGGAAATTCCGTTCCTATCTAAAAGACTTGCACGGCGTTGATCTTGATGCAATCGTTCAAAAGTTATATGCTGATGTTTCATCACACATTGATTGCACACAATGTGCAAACTGCTGCAGGGCCATGTATCCAAGTTTAGATGAAGAAGATGTTGTTGCGTTTTCATCACACATGAATAAAAGCATTGAAGAATTCATCACTGAATATTTGATAGAGTCTAATGAAGAAAAAAATAAATACAATTTCAATTCCGTCCCTTGCCCATTTCTAGCAGAGAACAAGTGTACTCATTATGCCGGCCGGCCGAAAGATTGTAAGTCGTATCCCCATCTACAGAAAGAAAATTTTACATTCCGATTAATGAGTGTTATCGAAAATTATTCGATCTGTCCCATTGTCTTTAACGTGTACGAACGATTAAAGACGGAAATATGGCGAAAGCTAATGTACGAGAACATCATCGGTGGGTCACCGGCATAACCGATCGATCAACGCTGCGCTGCCGCTGCACTTCATAGAGGAAAACGGCGCTTGCACAGGCGACATTGAATGAATTGAATCCGTCGCGCATGGGTATGCGGACGGATTCGTCGCAGATGGCCAGTACCTCGTCTGAAATGCCCGATCCCTCGCTGCCCAGCACGATGCAGCATGGACCAGTGAACGATGCATCGGTAATATCGATCGTTTCATCATGGGCGTCGGCCGCAACAAGGCGTATCCCTTTTTCCTTTACTCTCAAGAGCATCGCCGAGAGCGCAGGGCTCGAAACGATCGGCAGACGGAAAATATTCCCCATTGAATTTCTCACCGACCTCCGCAAATACGGGTCGCACGACGAATCGCTCGTGAGCAGCGCATCGACCCCGAACCCGGCGCAATTGCGTATGATGACCCCCATGTTTTCGGCGTTCATGATCCCGTCCACCGCGAGCAACAACGGCGGATGGTCCACTGCGAGCAGCAGGGTGTCGACGGACTGCGGCTTCGGGATCTTTCCCAATGCCATGACGCATTTATGAAGGTTGTGCCCGACGATCGATTGCATCAGCGCTTCTTCGGCAATGAACACATCGATGAGGTCCTGGTTGCGCTCAAGCAGCGGCTGTACCTGTGCATACCACTGGGGCGAGAGGAGGACCGAAATAATGCGGACGTTGCTTTCGAGCATCCGGCGTACGACTTTGTCTCCTTCGGCAATGAAAATGCCCTGTTGCTGATGTTCGAGGGGGCGTTTCAATGTTCGGTACGGTTCGAGCGGAGGAATTCCGAGCGACGCGGCATGGCGTACTGATGCGATCATAATAGTTGATATATGTAGTGGCCGGGACACGGTGTCCGCGTGTCTCCGGCAATGAACACAAAGGCGCGATTCTTGGAAGTCAGAAAAAAGTTTGCTATCTTTCTTTCACTGTTCGCCCTGTGCGATTTTTTTTTGTACACATTATTTCGTCTCTAATCGATTCCAGACAATGGACAATGTTCGAGTGCGTTTTGCGCCGAGTCCGACCGGCTATCTTCATGTCGGCGGTTTACGAACGGCGCTCTATAATTATCTTTTTGCGAAGCGGAACAACGGCACTTTCATTCTGCGTATAGAAGATACGGATCAATCACGGAAAGTGGAAGGCGCCGTTGAAAATTTAATTTCATCGCTCACATGGGCCGGCGTCGAGTTCGACGAGGGGCCGGGCAAGGAAGGGGCCTTCGGTCCGTACGTGCAATCGCAGCGCCTGCATCATTATTGGTGGCAGACGCAGCAATTGGTCGACGCGGACAAGGCGTATTGCTGCTTCTGCACGCCCGAACGGCTCGAAAAGGTTCGCGAGCAGCAGATCGCCGAAAAAAAATCAATTACCTACGACCGCCTCTGCAGGGAGATCCCGCAGACTGAGGCCCGCAAACGCGTCGAAGCGGGCGAGCCCTATGTTGTCCGCATGAAGGTGCCGCTCGAGGGCGAAGTGACGTTCGACGACATGATACGCGGTACGGTGACGATCGCCAATGCCATCCTGGACGATCAGGTTCTCCTTAAGACGGACGGGTATCCGACGTATCACCTCGCTGTTGTTGTGGACGATCATGCCATGCAGATCAGCCATGTGATCCGGGGAGAGGAATGGCTGCCGAGTACGCCGAAGCATGTGCTGCTGTACCAATTTTTCGGATGGGACTTGCCCGTGTTCGCACACCTGCCGCTGCTCCTCAATCCGGACGGCAGCAAGCTCAGCAAGCGTCAGGGCGATGTCGCCGTTGAGGATTATCGGACGAAGGGGTATCTGAAAGAGGCGCTCGTGAATTTCATTGCGTTCCTCGGATGGAATCCCGGAGACACACGCGAGATTTTTTCGCTCCAAGAATTGGTGAATGAATTCTCGTTCGAGCGCGTCGGTAAATCGGGCGCCGTGTTCAATATCGATAAATTGAACTGGCTCAATCAGCAGCACATCCGTTTGAAAACGGAAGACGAACTGCTCGTGACGGTGAAACCGATGCTTGCCGAAAAGGGATGGACGGGATTGCCGGATGACTATCTGAAGCGTGTCATCGCTCTTCTGAAGGACCGCATCACGGTGATGCCCGATTTTACGACCGAGTGCACGTTCTTTTACGAGGATCCGAAGAGTTTCGATGAAAAGGGACGCGCCAAAAACTGGGGCGCGGACACCGCCGGGCATCTTTCCGTGATCATGGAAAAATATGCGGCGTGCGAAGACTTCACCGCCGCAACAACGGAACAGCTCCTGCGAGCGGCGGCCGAGGAACTGCACGTCAGTGCGGGGAAGTTGATACACCCCGTGCGCCTGGCTGCCACCGGAGTGTCTCTCGGGCCGAGCTTGTTTCATGTGCTGGAAGTATTGGGAAAAGAGACGACACTGCGCCGCATGACATATGCGATCGAGACGCTGGGATAACATCCGGCAGGATGTTCGGCGGCAGTGTAACGTTATACCGCTGTGTAAAGCAGTGATCGCACACAATTCCGTGTCATGCCGGAGCGAGATCCACTCGTTCGGGGCTGACTGGGAAGAGATGAGAACAGGAAATGCGTACACTCGATATCATCAGGCTTCAGAATGCCGTGTTCTATGCCTACCACGGCGTGCTGAAAGACGAACAGACGAACGGCGGAAAATTTGAAGTCGATGTGGAACTTCATGCCGACCTCACAGCGGCGCGCACGACGGATTCGCTTCACCACACGGTGAATTACGAACAGGCCTATGCCGTCATTAAGAAGGCCGTGATGGAAAAAAAATATTATCTTATCGAAGCCGTCGCTCATTCCATCGGGCAGACGCTGCTGAGGGAATTTCCGATCGTGGAAAAGGTCACCGTCCGTGTCCGGAAGCCGGGTGCTCCCGTGCATGGGGTGCTGGACACCATTGAAGTGGAAATTGAGTCGGCGCGAAAAGAATGACGGAGCGCGTGTTTGTCGGGCTGGGCTCGAATGTCGGAGACCGATACAGGCATCTGTGCGATGCGGTGAAGGCGTTGAACCTCCTTCCCGCAACGCGTGTCGAACGGATGTCGTCGATCTACGAAACGGAGCCCGTCGGGGTTGAGGATCAGGATCCATTCTTCAACGCGGCGGTGGAACTCCGGACGTCGCTCGATGCGACGGCGTTGTATCATTCGTTGAAATCCATTGAATGCGCGATCGGCCGCCGTCCCACGTTTCGCTACGGACCGCGCGAGATCGATCTGGATCTTTTGCTCTACGGATCGCGCTGCATCGATAACGAGTGGATCACCGTCCCGCATAAAGAAGTGCAAACGCGCCGGTTCGTGCTCGCGCCGCTGGCGGAAATTGCGGCCGACGTATGCCACCCCGTGTTCAACGTGACCATCGGTACGCTGCTTGAGAACTGCGGCGATCGGCATGAAGTATCAAAACAACAGATTCCACTCACATCCGCTCTGCAGGACTTCTTGTGATACGTTATCCGTCGGATATCCGGTATATCGCCATCGAAGGCGTGATAGGCGCCGGCAAAACATCGTTGGTGCAGCTGCTCACCGAGCGCTTGAATGCCAAATGCGTGTTCGAAAAATTTGAAGAGAACCCGTTTCTGGAACGCTTCTACACGGAACCGGAGCGGTTTGCTTTTCAGACGCAAATATTTTTTCTGCTGAGCCGGTACCGGCAGCAACAGGAATTATTCCAGGCCGATTTGTTCCATTCCATCGTGATCTCGGATTATATTTTCGACAAGGATAAAATATTCGCGTATTTGAATCTTCAGGACGATGAACTGAAGCTCTATGATACGCTCGTGACGTCCATCGAAAAAAACGTGCCGAAGCCCGATCTTGTCGTCTACCTGCAATCGAGCGTCGACCGGCTCATGACGAACATCCGGAAGCGCGCGCGGTCGTACGAAGAGAACATGTCCGAGGAGTATATCAAGGAATTGAATGAAGCGTACAATTACTTCTTCTTCCGCTATAAAACCTCGCCGCTGCTCATCGTGAACGCAACGGAGATTGATTTTGTGAACAACCCCGAACATTTTGAGGACCTGTGCGAACAGATCTTCAAACAGGATAAACCGCCGGTCGAATATTACAACCCGGCAATTCGCAAGAAATGAGTTTGTTGTCATGGTGCTCTTCGATATTTTGTTGGTTGTCATCGTCACCTATATTGTCGCGAAAGTCTTCGGCGTCATCATCCAATTCATACGCATCGTCATGAAATTCGCGAAGCCCGACCAGCCGACAGCGGGCCGCACCGCGCGGGGTAAGTCTCCGATGCCGTACAACAACGTGGAAGACGTCGATTACGAAGACATCACCGATAAGAAATAACATCAGGACCCAAGCATGTATTCCGCAGAACTGTTCGTGAAACGACTGCTCATCCGCATATTTCACCGTTGGGCGGTGCGCCCGTTCTGCGCGCCGATGGATGTGCCGCTTGCTTCTCTCAAGCGGATCCTTGTTGTGCGCCAGCACGATCAGATGGGGGACCTGCTGATCTCGACGCCTGCCGTCAGGGCGCTGCGTCTCCGCTTTCCCGATGCGTTCATCGCCGTTGTGGTGCGCGATTATACCAGGGCAATGATGGAAAACAACCCGAACATCGACCAACTCATCATCTTCCATGATCAGTTGAAGAATTGGTCGTGGGCCGAAGCCAAAAAATTCTGGAACGAACTGCGGGGCGGCGGCGGATTCGATTGCGCGATCGTCCTGAACACGGTGTCCCGCTCGTTTTCATCGGATCTCATCGCGCTCCTGAGCCGTGCGCGGTACATCGTCGGGCCCGATCACATACGGCAGGACACGGCGCTCCCGGAGAAGATCTATAACGTCTCCGCGCACCGCGACCCGAAGAAAAAAACCGAGATCGAATACAATCTCGACGTGGTCGGCGTGCTCGGCGCTGTTCCCGATTCGCTTGAGTACGACCTTGTGCCGACGAATGGGGAACGCATGGAGGCGGAAAACATCTTCTCCTCGCTCTCGATACCTAAAGGGAAGACCGTCATCGGCGTCCATTTCGGAACGCTCTTGATCACGCGTCGCTATCCCGTTGAAATGCTCGCCGGGGTGATCGATGCGATGATCGAAAAATTCGATGCGGAGATCGCGCTCATCGTCGGCCCGAACGAGGTCGAGTTGCGGAAGTATCTGCTGACGCTTTTGCACCACCGCGTGTATGCGGCGCCGCTCATGCCCATCCGTGTGAGCGCCGCATTCATGAATCACCTCGATCTGTTCGTCGGGAATGATACGGGCACACTCCATATCGCTTCGGCCCGGCGCGTTCCGACCGTGACATTGTACGGTCCGACCGATCCTACAATATGGAAGCCGCCCCACGCGCGCCATTTTGCCGTCATCGCTGCCGACCGGGTCATCACATCGATAACGCTCGAACAGGCGATGGCCGTTATTGCAGAGGCCCTTGAGTATGCCGCCGCACACAGGCACGAAAGACCGTAAAAAACGGTTACTACTGTCAGCCGATGATCGGGGAGCAGAACGCGCCTCAAATCACTGTCCTGAGGTTGTCAACGTGACTGTGCCAAGAATCTTCATGCACATGACAAAAATTACAGTCATCCAGAGCGAAGCGAAGGATCTAAAATGGTGATCGCCAGGAGCAGCTCTGAATCGATGCTGCCTGTTGTCGTATGCCTGTTAGATTCTTCGGTCGCTTCGCTCCTTCAGAATGACGGGTTTTTATAGTATGAAAAGCGGTTGGAATTATTTAGGTGGTGCACAAAAATCAGAAAAGGAAATATCCTGTGGATGAAAAATTGAAAATTCTCGATATCGGCTGCGGTCCCCACAGCAAAAAACCGGGATCCATCGGCCTGGACATACGGCCCTCGCCCAATGTCGACGTGGTCCACGACCTGGATGTGTATCCGTATCCGTTTAAGGATAACGAGTTCGACTACATTGAAATGTCGCACATCATCGAACATGTCCAGCGTCCGCTGGACCTGATGAACGAGGTGCTGCGGATCTCCAAGAACGGCGCCACGATCAGGATCATCACGCCTCACTACACCTCGCAGATGTCTTACGGCGACATGGAACACTTTCACCATTTCGGCTACGTGACATTCACGAACCTGCAGAATTCAGGGCGGTTCAAATTGAAAAAGCACAAGCTGTATTTCACTGACCTGTATAAAGTGTTCGGCATCAGCCTGCTGGCAAACCTCTTTCCGAGACGATGGGAAAAATATCTGAGCTTTATTTTTCCGGCAATGTATGTGGAAGTGTTTCTGGAAGCGGTCAAGACCGATGGCGCCAACGACTTCAAAGAGAAATACATCTACTAACAGTGGCCGCGTGAATGAAGGGCGAGTGGTATCAAGCTGCAACTGAATGAGGATATGTTATGCTGGTACGAACAACGGACACCGTTCCGCACAATCTTGCAGACGAAATTCTCCGTCTCAAAAACGAGTTGAATGCCGTCATCCTGGCGCACTACTATCAGGAATCGGAGATACAGGATCTCGCGGATTTCGTCGGCGACAGCCTCGAATTATCGCGGCGCGCGGCTGCAACGGATGCCGACGTCATCGTCTTCGGGGGCGTTCACTTCATGGCCGAGACTGCCAAAATTCTGAATCCGCACAAACTCGTGCTGCTGCCGGACCTCGACGCTGGTTGTTCGCTGGCCGAAGGGTGTCCCGCACCGGCGTTCAGGCAATTCCGTGAATCGCATCCGGGCCATGTGGCGATCACGTACATCAACTGCACGGCCGAAGTGAAGGCCCTCAGCGACATCATTTGCACATCAAGCAACGCCGAAAAATTGATCAGGCAGATACCGGCGGATACGCCCATCCTGTTTTCGCCCGACAAGAACCTCGGGGCCTGGCTGCAAAAGAAAACCGGGCGCGATATGCTGCTCTGGAACGGCAGCTGCATCGTGCACGAAACGTTCAGCGAGAGAAAGATCATCGCCCTGCAGCTGGAGCATCCCGGCGCCGAGATCATTGCGCATCCCGAGTGCGAGGCGTCGCTGCTGTCCCGCGCGGCGTTCATCGGTTCGACCAGCGCGCTGCTGCACTACGTGCAGTCGAGCCCTGCGCAGGAATTCATTGTCGCGACCGAAGCGGGCATTCTTCACCAGATGGAAAAGCACTGTCCGGGCAAGCGCTATTATCCCGCTCCGCCCGATGCCAACTGCGCGTGCAACGAATGCCCGCACATGAAGCGCAATACGATGGAAAAACTCTACCTCTGCATGAAGAACCGCACGCCGGAGATCACGATGGGCGAGGACCTGCGGCTTCGCGCGCTGAAACCGATACAGCGCATGCTCGAGATGAGCTGATGCATCGAGTGCCAGTGCAGTATTCCTCCTTCGTAACTACTCAGCGTGCCATACAATTCGTGTCATTCTGAAGGAGCTCGAGCGACTGAAGAATCTTGCTGGCTGCTTACATGGTGCAAGATTCTTCGCTTGCGCTCAGAATGACAGAGTACTGATGTCATATGCATAATGATTCTTGGCGCAGCCAAGATGAAACCTCAGAATGACAGCTATTCGTGAATAGGTATGCTCACGAGTATTCGACAATAGCGGTTGAATCGCAGCATTGTAGGGCGGGATAGTATCTCGCCCTCTTTTCATTTGTAGTTGAAATTCACATTTAGTATATTTTTTGAAATGCGAAGTTTTCTCTGGAAGAATGCCGAAGACATCCGTGCGGTTCTTCTCACGGTATCAAACATAAGGACGTAGCGACTCATGACTTCACGACTCTACATCGAGGATCTTTCCAACCACATCGGCGAACAGGTCACACTGGCCGGCTGGCTGTACAATAAACGATCGAGCGGAAAGATCCGGTTTTTAATTCTCCGCGACGGCACGGGACTCGTTCAGGGCGTGCTCGTCAAAAATAATCTTGCCGAAGAGATCTTCAACAAGTTCGACGAGCTGACGCAGGAATCGTCCTTCCGCATGACCGGCACGGTACGCAAGGAAGAGCGCGCGCCCGGCGGCTACGAGATGGATGTGCAGAATGTCGAGATCATTTCGATCGCGAAGGAATATCCGATCTCGCCGAAGGACCACGGCGTCGACTTCCTCATGGACCGCCGCCACCTGTGGCTCCGTTCGTCGCGCCAGCATGCGATCATGCGCGTCCGTCACGAGATCATCCGGTCTATCCGCGAATTCTTCGACACGCGCGGGTTCACGCTCATGGACGCGCCGATCTTCACGCCCGCGGCGTGCGAGGGAACGAGCACATTGTTTGAAACGGAATATTTCGATCTCGGAAAAGCATACCTCACGCAATCGGGCCAGCTCTACGGCGAGGCCGGTGCAATGGCATTCGGCAAGACGTACGTCTTCGGGCCCACGTTCCGCGCCGAGAAATCCAAGACACGCCGGCACCTGACAGAGTTCTGGATGGTCGAGCCCGAAGTCGCGTTCAACGACCTGAACGACAATATGGACCTTGCAGAAGCGCTGTTGCAGCACATCGTTGCGAATGTTTTAAAGAACCGCATGCCCGAGCTCACGTCGCTCGAACGCAACACGGCGTTCCTTGAAAATGTCGCGAAGCCTCTGCCGCGCATCACCTACGACGAGGCTGTCGCCATCCTCCATAAAAAAGGGCTGCCCTTCGAATGGGGCAACGATCTCGGCGGCACCGATGAAACGGTGATCTCCGAAGAATTCGACCGGCCCGTGATGGTGCACCGCTATCCGTCCGCCATCAAGGCGTTCTATATGAAACGCGATCCGGAAAACGAAAAGCTGGCGCTCGCAGTCGACGTTCTTGCACCCGAAGGCTACGGAGAGATCATCGGCGGAAGCCAGCGCGAGGATGATTATGACCTGCTCCTGGGGCGCATCAAGGAACACGATCTTCCTCAGGAAGCGTTCGACTGGTACCTCGACCTGCGCCGGTACGGTTCGGTGCCGCATTCGGGATTCGGCCTTGGCGTGGAGCGCACGGTGTCGTGGATCTGCGGTCTCGATCACGTCCGCGAAACCATACCGTTCCCGCGCATGATCTATCGGCTGACTCCGTAACGCCCGGGAATCGAATGGACAGAGGGCCGTTCATTTCGCACCGTAACAATTCTTCATCGTCATGCGTATGACAGACATTCTCGGCCGCGCTTCGGCACGGCTGCGGATGGAATTAATGTGTACCTCCTTATGCTGTGGCGCGGTCTGAACTCCGCGTCTGCAACCGTCACACAACCATCACACCCTATGCTCACTGCAAAGAATCTTCGGAAAGAATTCGCGACGGTCCTGGCCGTCGACGACGTGTCGCTTGAGGTCCTGCGAGGCAGTATCTTCGGCCTGATAGGCCCCAACGGCGCGGGCAAATCCACCACCATCCGCATGCTCCTGAACATCACGGCCCCGGACAGGGGAGCGGTGTTCTATGACGGGAAGCCGTTCACGCCGGCCATTCAAAACTGCATCGGCTACCTGCCCGAGGAACGGGGATTATACAGGAAGAACAAGCTGCTCGATACGATCGTCTACTTTGCCGGATTGCGGGGCATTGAATCCGCCGAAGCGAAAAAACGGGCAAAGGAATGGCTCTCCAGGTTCGATCTCTTGTCCTATGCCGACAGAAAAGTTGAAGAGCTCTCAAAAGGCAATCAGCAGAAGATCCAGTTTGTCATCTCGATCCTTCACGACCCCGCGCTTGTAGTGCTGGACGAGCCGTTCTCGGGTCTCGATCCCGTCAATCAAATCGTGCTGAAGGAAATATTTCAGGACCTGAAACAGCAGAACAAGGCGATCATTTTTTCGACGCATCAAATGGAGACGGCGGAAAAGTTGTGCGACGAAATTTGTCTCATCGACCATGGGAAGATCGTTGTCGAAGGGACGCTCAAGAACGTCAAAAAACAATTCGGGCAAAACTCGCTCCACCTGGAATATAACGGCGACGGATCGTTCCTGCGATCGCTTCCCGAGGTGAAGTCGGCCACCATCTATGAAAACTACGCTGAACTTGTTCTGAATGATTCCGCAGGATCGAAAGATATCCTTCCGGCGCTGCTCGAGCGCCTGGACGTGAGGCGGTTCGAGTTCGTGGAGCCGTCCCTGAATTCAATATTCCTCTCCGTTGTCGGCGCCGACGAGACGATCAGGCACAGCGAAAAACCGGCTGCCATGGCGCACGCCGCGCCTGCCGTGGCGAAAACGTCGGCCGATCCCCGCGTGAAGAAGGCGCTCGTGTCGCTCATCCTCGCCGCCATTGTCGGATTCACACTTATTGGTGTGGAGGTGATGAAGCCGCATACCGACTGGTCTACACCGGCATTGATGGGGGGCGTCATTCTTTTTGCCGT
Source organism: uncultured Ignavibacteriota bacterium (assembly GCA_903884005.1). Classification (GTDB taxonomy): domain Bacteria; phylum Bacteroidota; class Ignavibacteria; order UBA10030; family UBA8401; genus CAISDA01. The sequence continues at coordinate 87,177 of CAISDA010000059.1, forward strand.
GTACCGATATATGAAAACCGTCAAGGATGTCACCGGCGAACTTGCTGCCCGGTCTGAACAGGAGAACGGCCATGCCCACTAACACAACACCTGCTGCAGCACCGGAATCCATTGGAATAAAAACATCATGCCGAATAAAATACTGCATATCGCAAAATGGGAGTTCATCGAAAAGGTGAAGACGAAGGCGTTCATCATCAGCCTTGTCATGATGCCGATGATCATGACCATATTCGGTGTCCTGCCGGGATTGCTGGCGTCGAAGAGCGACGAGAAGACGAAAATGTTCGGCATCATCGACCGGACAGGCCAGTATACCGCGCTCCTGAGCGCCAATATCGTCGGCAAATATACGCTGCCGAACGGCACTCCAAATTATTCGCTCATGGCTATCACTGATCCCGATACGGCCATCGATCACTTGGTAAAGCTGGGCACGAGCAAGATTCTGGAGAATCAGATCGAGGGACTCTTTGTGATCCCCGCTAATATAGAAGAGCGGGGCAGGGTGGAATTCAGATCTGAAAATGTCGGCAACATACGCGATCAGGAACGGTTTTCGAAATCGCTTTCGGACATCATCACGCAGCACAAACTCGAGAAGGCGGGCCTGGACGCCGCGAAGGTGAAATCGCTCCTGCGCGACATCGACGTCAAAACGATCAAGGTCTCCGACAAGGGAGAGGAAAAAGAATCGGGCTTCCTTGAAACGTTCTTCTCGGGCTACATCTTCATCATGATGCTCATGTTCCTCGTCATCACCAGCGGACAGATGCTCGTCCGGTCGGTGGTGGAGGAAAAATCGAACCGCATCGTCGAGGTGCTCATCTCGTCCTGTTCGTCGAGGGAATTGATGAGCGGGAAGATACTCGGACTGACCATGCTCGGATTCGCGACGATCTCATTTTGGGTTTTGATCCTTGTCGGCGTGAATTTTTCGATCGATAAGCCGTTCGTGAATTTCGACCACCTTGCGCTCATGCTCACGTATTTCGTTCTGGGGTATCTGTTCTTTGCCGCCGTGTTCGTGGCGGCGGGCGCGCCGTTGTCCACCGAACAGGAAGCGCAGCAGATCACCAGTTATGTAAGCATCGTCCTTGTGTTTCCGATCGCGCTGGCGGTGCCGGCGATGCAGAACCCCGGCTCGATGATCGTGAAGGTCCTTTCGCTCATTCCATTTTTGACGCCGACGATGATGACGCTGCGGCTCTCGATACAGATGCCCGCGATGTGGGAAATCGTGTTGTCGCTCGCGCTGCTGGCGCTCTCGACGGCGGGAATGATGTGGGCCGCGTCCAAAATTTTCCGCATCGGCATACTGGTGACGGGCAAGAAGCCGAACCTGAAAGAGATCTGGCGCTGGGTCCGCACCGAATAATCTTTTTTCCTGTAGGGCGAGATGTTGTCTCGCCCTACAGTGCAGAGTGACGGGGCAGCAAAAAAAAGGGCGAATGCATTATTCGCCCTTTTTTTTTGATATCGATGAACTGATGTTATTTCATCAGCGTCATTTTTTTCACAGACGTGAAACTTCCCGCCTGCATCCTGCAGAAATAAATACCGCTGGGTACATTCGCCGCGTTCCATTCCACAGAGTATTTTCCAGCGCTCATTGTTCCATTGACCAGCGCCGCAACTTCGTGCCCGAGCATATCGAAGACCTTAACGGACACGAACTGCGCATCCGAAATGGAAAATTGAAAACGCGTCGACGGGTTGAACGGATTCGGATAATTCGACGACAATTCATAGGCCGTCGGTACCGTTCCGTCCTGACGACTCACGCTCGTGAGCGGGACCGTGGGCAGCGTGCCGGTATACTGCCATTTGTCGACCGTCCAACTGTACATCGATTGCGAATAGAGATTTTTTTTCTCGTCGAAACCCACATCATACGCACTTGCATATCCGCTGATATGCACGTCGGGCCCGAAGACCTGTTTTGTGTATGATTGAGAGACTCCGGTCACATCGGAATTGATGAAATAATACTTCGCGACGTCGATCGAATCGACAGGTTTTCCCGTCGTGGGGTTGATGCCGATGATCTTGCTGAACTCATACCCGCTCGTGTTGGCATGAGTGAAAATCGTGTTGCCAAACAAGCGCGCGGTGGCGACATAGATAAGATTATTGCCGTTTAAGTATGCCAAGCCAAGCGGCCGGCCGATGTCCCATGCCGACGTTCCGAGCGTATCATATTTGGTGCGGGGGATCGTATCGTTCTTCGATTCGGTCCACGCGAAACCAGTATTCTTCGTGTATCCCGTTGCCGGCGTTCCCGTATATTTGATGATGGTACGGTCGCCCATGTTCGATACGAAGAGCTGTTTGCCGTCGCCGCTGACAGCGAGACCGCGGTACGTACCCAACGGCAGATCGATCGTCGCGATTGGTGTATCGTCGTACGTCGTGCCCCATTTTGTTCCCGACGCCTTGATGCCTTTGAATATTTTTATTTCCTTCGTATCGGCGGCTGTTGCGTTGATCTCCGCCACATACACATACCCGTTGTTGTCCACGGCTAATCCCTGAATGTCGCCCGTACCGGTCTTCATGCGGAAATCGGTGGAGACGGTTCCGGCGCCGGTAATCTTAAACACGACAATATTGTGGTCCGGATCGTTATTGGCAACGTAGATAAGACTGTCCGAGGTGCCTACCGCCTTGTATGCACGGTAGAGAGGTAATTCGTCGAAACCCGACACCCATTTGGAAAAATAACCTGCTGTTGCAGTACTTCCGTAGGGCACTGCATCGACTCTACCGGTTTGATCGGATGTCGGATTGATATAGCCGACGAGATAGTTGGCCACGCAGCTGTCATTGAATTTCAAGTCGCTTGACCATGTCTTCACGATAGGATGGTTGACAAGCGCTACAAAACACTTCGAACTGACGACTGCGACGCTGACTGTCTGGTGCCCTGTGCCGTTTGGCGTATCGTCTTCTGTTGCCAGGACCGTGTTCCATTGCGCGTGCACGGCCTGCGATGCAAAACATAAACAAAGAAATGTGATCCAGAGTAGATGATTTCTTTTCATGTCAGTGACCCCTCTCGTTGTGTGTGTGATTGTTGTGTCCGAAGAAAAGTACCGCCCCTTTAACTGTCATGAGCAGGTGCGGTTAATAGCGGTTTCGGAATACCCTCTGACGCGGATGCATGACTCATATCTCCTGTTGTCTGTCGCGTGGATGAGAAAACCCTCGAAGAACGATATCTTTTTTTAACAGTATTGCAAATTCACAGCGAAATGTCAAGATGGCAGGCAATATTTTAATTTCGACACTGCCCATTTGTAAATCGAATAGCCCGATGTGCGTAAATAAGTAATGATAAAGGCTGGGAATAAATTAACAATTAAGTTCGATTTCATTTCCCGAAAATAAATTGTATACAATTTCCTTGACAAGTCGCATAACTGATTCGTATATTCGAACGGACCCGCGTGCGTTCGCATCCGCATTTTTTTTTCGCCGTATGCGTTTCGCTTCCTTCGTTCGGCATCACCAATGCATTCAATAAGGATTGTTGCTATGCACCGTCCGGTACATTTCTCCCGCTCGTTTTTTTTTACACTGCTGCTCTGCGCGTCTACTCTCATTGCCGGTACCACCGGAAAAATTGCCGGTCGACTCACGGATGAAAAATCAGGAGAGCCGATCATTGGCGCCACCGTGCTCATGGTCGGGACGTCGATGGGAGCCTCGTCTGAGCTCGACGGCAGCTACATGATCGGGAGTGTCTCTCCCGGCACGTATGCGCTTTCCATTTCTGTTGTCGGATACCGGAAAGCAATTTTCCGGAATGTGCAGGTCAACACCGATTTCACGACGCGCATCGATGCGGCGCTGTCGACGGAAGCAGTGGACATGGACGCTGTGATCGTCACGGCCGAGAGGCCGCTGATCCACAAGGACCTCACTTCCTCGCAGACCTCGGTGGACGCTTCGCAGATACGAGCGCTGCCGGTTGAAAGTGTTGCGGGGCTCCTGAAGACGCAGGCGGGGATCATACAGGGATCGGACGGCGCACTCCATTTCCGCGGAGGACGGTCGGACGAGGTCGCCTACACCGTCAACGGCGTTTCTATGAACAATCCGTTTACGAACGCGAACAGCCTTTCCATAGCGACCAACGCAATACAGGAACTCTCCGTTGTGCAGGGTACATTCAACGCCGAGTACGGCAACGCGCTCAGCGGGGTGGTGGAAACGGGACTGAAGGAAGGAGGGGAACGCTATACCGGACAGCTTTCCTTCTATACTGGCGACATGGCGAGCACGCATGATAACATTTTCCTCAACATTAAAACGATCGATCCGCTCAGTCATTCGATCGCAGAGGGCACCTTCGGCGGCCCGGTCCCGATGACAGGCAATGCGCTCACGTTTTTCCTGTCCGCGCGATATGAAAACAATCGAGGCTGGCTCTTCGGGGTCAGGGAATACAACCCGACAGACCTCCCCAATTTTTCGGATGATGCCCATTGGATATTGCAGCGCACAGGCGACAAGTCGTTGACGCCGATGAATGCAAGCGCATCGCTCTCCGCAACCGATCGTGTGACGTATAAACTATCCCCGACGAAAAAGATCTCGTACGATTTTATTTTCAATCAGGGCCGCTATAAGAACTACAGCCATTCGTTCAAATATAATCCGGACGGGACGTATTCGAATTACGAGAATGACGCCCTTCACGCGCTGGAGTTCTCCGATTGGATCGGCACGAAACTATCATATCGCATCAAGGGATCGTACAGCCAGAATATGTATCAGCAGTACAGGTACAAGGACCTGGTCGACGAACACTATTCTGCAACACAGTATCTGCTTCGTCCCGTGGCGACCGGATTCTATTTCGGCGGCACGCAAAACGGCAGGTTCGAACAGACAGCCCGGAACATCACGGCGAAATTCGATGCGGCGGCGCAGCTTTCGTTCCATCAGGATGTGAAGATCGGCGTCGAAGCCCGGTTCCCGCAATTGACGCAACTGTCGTACACCGTGCTGAAGGACACCACGAAATACCCGGTCGCGACGACACCGGGCGCATCGAGTCCATCCTACGATTCCTATGCCCGGTACCCGAAACAATATTCGGCCTATGTGCAGGATAAGATGGAATACGAAAGCATCGTCATGAATCTTGGCGTGCGCTACGACTACTTCATGGCCAACGCGCTTGCGATGGCCGACGTCTACGATCCCCAGGGCCTCCACATGCAGGCGTCGGCGAAGCAGACGGTCAGTCCGCGCGTCGGCATTTCGTATCCCATTACCGATCGGGGGATCATTCACTTTTCGTACGGTCATTTTTTCCAGATGCCGCAGCTGCGCCGGCTCTATGAAAATCCGGAATTTAAATTCCAGGAGACGATCAGCAACACGACATTCGGGAATGCTGACCTGAATCCCCAGAAAACCATCACCTACGAGATGGGACTTCAACAGCAGGTAACGGACAACATGGCGTTCAATGTGACCGGTTTTTACAAGGATGTGCGCGATCTGTTCGCCGTGCAGACCATCCGTATCAGCGGCGAAAAATCGTTCAGCATGTATGTGAACAAAGATTACGCGAACATCAAGGGCTTCACATTTTCGCTGACGAAGCGGCGGACCTCCTCGGACATGCTTGCGCTGACGCTCGATTATACGTATCAGGTGTCCGAAGGAAACGACGTGAGCGCCGACGCGTTCTTCATCGATAAATCGTCGGGGCGCGAAAGCGAAAAAATCGTCGTGCCGCTGTCGTGGGATCAGACCAATACGCTGAACGCGACGATCTCGGTGGGCCGGCCGAACGACTGGAGCGTGAGTTGTATCGGCAGGCTCGGCACCGGACTGCCGTATACGCCGCTCAGCGGAGACAACGGCGTGATACTCGAAACAAATTCAGGCCACAAGCCGACGCAATACACGGTTGATATGTTGGCGCAAAAAGAATTTTCATTGGCCGGATGCAGCTGTGTTATCTTTTTAAAAGTCTTCAATGTGCTCGACCGATTGAATGAGGTGGACGTCTACGACGACACAGGCCGCTCCACCTACACGCTTGCGATAGCGCGCGGAGAAGGCGCTACCATCGATCAGCGTGTGGGCAGTGTCGGCGGCGTGCATTCAATGGCGGATTATTTTACGAACCCGGCCATGTACGCCGCGCCGCGCGAGGTGCTTGTTGGCGTGTCTGTCACGTTCTGACCGATGCAGGTCGAGGAAGTACTTGCTAGGGCGAGCTCACAGCTCGCCCTACAGAAAAAAAAGGTGAAGCATGGGCGAGATAACATCTCGACCTACAATGAAAGAGCGAGACTATGAAATCTCCATTACTACTACTAGCAGCGGTCATGTGCGCATCCGGCCTTCATGCCCAACTTACCTCAAGCGGCGACGCGGAACGACGGCAGGTCGAACAGGTGATACGTCAGGGGCAGGCGGCACAGACACCGGCCGTGGCTGCGACGCCCGCAGTGTCGCACAAGGACGAACCGCCCGGCCTTCATAAAACATTCAACGCCTTCAGCGATGCGCGCATGTTCCTGATGAACGGCAACCAGATCGTCGGCAACATTTACGATTACGGCGGCATCGCTCCCGGACTCGGCCTCATCCGCAATTTGAACAACATGGTATGGCGCGGGCTCGGCGACATCTATCAATTCGGGCCTCTTGTGGCCGCGGCGGTCAGGGATAAGACGGGGAACATCATTCATTTTTCGTCGGACGCGATCAACGATACCGATGCACGAGATCTGGATCCGGGCGATTCGCATGTCTACGGCTGGCGGTCGCTGCCCGAATACGTGGATCCTTCATCAAAATATATGGCGTCCAATCCGGCGCCCGACGTCTCGCCCAAAGATGGCAAACCGGACAGCTGGCCGCGTTCGTGGTACAACGAACAGAAGGGGCAATACGTATGGCCGGGATATCTGCGTCAGGATACGCCCAGTGCAGACCTGGAAGTGCTGTGGGGAATGGACGACCGCTACAACAATGAATATCCGTACTATCCGTTCCCGAACGATACGACCATTCGCGGGCTCGGCGTGAAGCTCGAGGCGCGCGCGCTGCAGTGGAGCAGTTCGCTCGCACAAAATTGCATCTTCTTCATCTACACGGCGCAAAATTACAGCCCGAAGGATTTGGACAGCGTGTACTTCGGCATGTATGGAGATGTGGATGTCGGCGGCGGCGTTGCCGGCGGAACCGGCGGCACCGAGAATACCGATGACCTTGCATACTTCGTCTCGCCCCTGGATTCCGTGAACAGGGCAAGCAAAGTACCGGTGCCGCTGTATTCCAGAAGCATCGTCTATTTTTGGGACGCCAATGGCCTCGGCTATCAGAACATCCCGACGCATTATGACGCGTGCAAATTTTTAGAGAGCCCGGGCAATCCGACTGACGGCATCAACAACGACGCCGATCTGACGAAAAGCGGCGCGCCGATGATCGACGAAAGCCAAACCAACGGGATCGATGACGATGGCGACTGGAATCCGAAAACGGACGACGTGGGCATCGACGGTGTCCCGGGAACTCACGATCAGGGAGAAGGGGACGGCATACCGACCGCCGGCATCAGATTGTCGGACGGCACGCTCGATCCGCTCCACCCGGGCGAACCGAATTTCGAACTGACCGATCTCGACGAATCCGATCAGATCGGCCTCACTGCATTCCGAAGTTTCCGCATCGGCGATGTGCGGCTGCGCGACGACGAGATCGTGTGGGGAGTGCTCGAAGATAAATTCAATCAGATGGACCAGATCCCGGCTGCTGCCGATATCGCTTTCATCTACGGATCGGGAAAGATCTCTCTGAAGAAAAGCGGCACCGATGGATCGATCAAACGATTTTCGATCGCGCTCTTGATGGGCGCGAATCTCAACGACCTGCTCATTACTGCGCGGACCGTGCAATTGATCTACAATCAGAACTATCAATTCATACGGCCTCCCGATAAACCCATCGTCACCGCCGTGCCGGGCGATCGGAAAGTGACGCTGTACTGGGACAACGGCGCCGAGAACAGCGTTGATCCCATCCTTGGAAAAGATTTCGAGGGCTATGTGATCTACCGGAGCACCGACCCTCAATTCGCCGACATCAACCTCGTCACGGACGGTTTCGGCACGCCGCTGTTGTACCAGCCCCTTACCGACTACACGGGAAAAGAGGCCAAATGGGATGTCGCCAAGCGTCCCGAACCGTTTTTTGAAGACGATACGTCGAAAACCACGAACGGCAGATACGATCCGGGCGAACGCTACATTGATGTGAATGGGAACGGCGTGTACGACGCCACTCCCATCGAGGATTATTGGAAAGGCTTTGCTCCGGTGCCGTACGATCAACGGGGCGTTGCATACTTCCTCGGCAACAACACCGGCCTCGTGCATTCATACGTCGATTCGTTCCGCGTTGTCAACGGTCAGCGCTACTATTATGCGGTCGTCTCGTACGATCACGGAGATTTCACCAATTACTCGCCGAGCGAATGCACAAAACGGATCAGCATTGATCCGATCACCTCGCAGCTCACATTCGACGTGAACACGGTCGAGGTGACGCCGGGGCCGCGCGTGAACGGGTATACGACGCCGGGCTTCACGAGTTCGTCCATCATGGACCGTATCGGTACAGGAACGGGAACGGGCACAATCACCGTCTCGATCGTCGACGACCTTGCGATTCGGGAGGGGATCCAATACAGGATCGACTTCGCCGATTCGATCGGGAATGACACGAAGTCTGCCGCCGTGAATTATTCGGTGATGCGCTATTCGCCGACCGTCGCATCGGTGCCGCTCAGCGATACAAATTTTGTGAAACTCGGACTCGCTAACGTCATACAGGATTCCGCGTTCTCCGTCGTGAACGCAGCGACAGGGCAGGTGTATAAGAACGGAACCGATTTTGTGATTGAAGCAGCCCGCGGCTTGATCCGAAAAACAGGATTCGGCGCGATGAAAAACGCCGCCGTGCAAGTGAAGGCGACGTTCCGCAGCTACGGACAATTACCGAGCACGCTTCTTGCAAACGAAGAAGCGAATGCCGTGTTCGACGGCATGAAAATGTTCGTCGTCAACCAACCCCTGGCGGTTGATACGGTGAAGTCGGGCTGGGTGATCGATAACAAGAACCTTGCCTATGTCATCGCCAGGCCGTCCACCGGAGCCGAACGCTTGGCGCCGATCGACGTGCAGATACAGTTCAACAAGTCCGATACGACGGCATCGGGGCAGTTTGCCTTTCCCGGCGATACGTTGTTGAACACGCAGGCGAAAAAGGTCGTCATGACTCCCTTTAAGATCACGAACATTTCGGGTGACGCGCAGCGCAGGGCGATCCCGCTGCAGGTGATAGTGAAAGAATCGCCGCCGGCGAACAACCGGTGGGAGTATGGCGAGCCGCTGATCATCATCACACCTCCGCCGTATCAGGTCCTGAAAAACAATACCATGTATGAGGTGCGCTTCACGGCCAAAGATAGTGCCAGCCGCAAATTCGGCGGAGAAGTGTTCAACGTCATCACGTCGCAGCCATTTTCGGCGGCCGATAAATTCACCTATACCACGGTTGCCGCCAAGTTCGATGCGGCAAAAGCAGGCGGTGCGCTGGACCGTATTAAAGTGGTGCCGAATCCGTATGTGGGAGCCAACGACATTGAACCCACAGACCGGCTTCCCGGAACGACGCGGGGCAGCCGCAGGATCTATTTTGAACATCTCCCGCAGGCCGCGACGATCCGCATCTTTACACTGTCGGGAGAATTGGTGCGCGAGTTGCAGCACAATGCGGGCATCGACAATGGCCGCGAGTATTGGGACCTGTTGAATCGGGACAACCTCGGCGTGGCGTACGGCGTCTACATCGCGCATATCGATGCGCCGGGCGTGGGCGAACGGATCATAAAGTTTGCACTTATTAAGTGATGAAAATGCGCGAGAGAACATCTCGCCCTACATAAGACTCAATTTTTTGGAGCATCTATGTCTCGTAGTGCCAGCATCATTGCGGCGATCGTCGTGTCCTGTTCGCAGCTGTTCGGACAGGCTGCGGTCATCACGAAAACCGGAACCACTGCAGCGCAATTCCTGAAGATCGGCATCGGCGCCCGTTCCATCGGCATGGGCGGCGCCTTCACAGCCGTGGCAAACGACATCTCCGCACTCTATTGGAATCCCGCGGGCCTGGCCCGCATGGGAGGCGGAGAGGCGTCGTTCAACCACGTGAACTGGATCGCCGATGTGCAGTACGACGCAGCCTCTGCAGCCGTCGCGGTGGATGGGCTCGGCACACTGGCCGTGGGCTTTTCGGCGACGAATGTGGGGGACATGGACGTCACCACCACATCGATGCCTGAAGGAACAGGAGAACAATTCACCGCGGGCGGCACATCGATATGCCTCGCATTCGCGCGCAGTCTTACCGATAAATTTTCCATCGGGTTCACGTTCAAATATATACACGAGTACATTTGGAACGAGTCGGCAAATTCCGTCGGCCTCGATATCGGCACGATGTACACCGCCCCCGTGTTGAACGGCATCACCATCGGCGCAAGCATGTCGAATTTCGGGCCGAAAATGAGAATGGAAGGGCGCGATGCGCTCCAGCTCATCGCCTCGGGCGCAGGCAATGAGAATATCGTCAATGCGCAGTACGAGATGGGACAGTTCGATCTGCCGCTCATGTTTCGCGTGGGCATATCGACCGATGCGATCCGGGACGATAATTCACGGCTCACGCTCGCCGTGGACGCGGTGCATCCGAACGACAATACCGAATACATGAACTCGGGCGTCGAATATACATGGGGCAACCTCGTCTCTGTGCGCGCCGGGTATAAATCGGCGTTCGAGCGGGGAGGAGAGCAAGGATTGACGGTGGGCGGGGGACTCGAGTATGCGATGAGCAGCACACTCTCCATTCTCGCCGACTATGCGTATCAGGATTTCGGACGATTGAAGGCGGTCCATTATTTTTCCGTCAGCGTGAAATATTGATCGGCGACAGGTAACTATTCAGCGTAGTCTATCGTCCCTGTCATTCTGAGGGAGCTCGAGCGACCGAAGAATCTACAATGCATACGAAAACAGCCGGCATCGATTATGTGCTGCGACGGGCGACTATCATTTTAGATCCTTCGCTTCGCTCAGGATGACAATGATTTTGGTGTACGCCGACAGCACTATTGTTAATAAAAAAAATCGAACGTATGGGAAATCTTTTATTGTATACAATTTTTTCTTGACATATCACTTCACATTGTCTAAATTTCTTCTTGCCATTGCGTACTCTGCGATTGCCTTCGGATGGTTTAGCCAATACGTACTGAATCAGCAGTATTTAATTCACTCATCACAATCAGGTTGCATTATGTTCAAACGTTACTCTATTGTTATTGCGGTAGCCTGCTGTCTTTTCGCCTCACATCTTTTCGCCGGAAGCTCCGGAAAAATCGCCGGCAAAATTACCGATGCTAGAACCAATGAAGGACTTCCCGCTGCAGGCGTATCTCTGCAGGGCACACAGTTGGGCGCTTCCACGGATGTCAATGGAAATTATGTCATACTGAATGTCCCTCCCGGTTCATACACGATCACTGTGAGTTATGTCGGCTACCAAAACACGAAGGCGGTCAACGTGGGCGTGTCTGTGGATTATACGACAACGCTGAACGTGCAGCTGAAAGAATCGTCGGTAGAGCTCAACGAAGTCATCGTGCAGGGCGAGCGCAATCCGCTCATCCGCCAGGATCAGACGAACCCTGTTGCGGCAGTAACGGCCGAACAGTTTCAGCAGCTCCCGGTCACATCCGTGAGCGAAGTGATAGGTCTCCAGGCCGGCGTTGTCGTCGCCGATGACGGAGGCATACACATCCGCGGCGGACGCGATAATGAGATCGCATACACGCTGAACGGCCTGTCTGTGAACAATCCGTACAACAACGTGAGCGCCGTCGGCGTCGCCACAAACGCGCTCCAGGAAGTCTCCGTCTCTTCCGGCACATTCTCGGCCGAGTACGGCAACTCGCTCAGCGGCGTGGTGAACTATGTCACCAAAGAAGGCGGCCACAGCTACACCGGAAGCGCCCGCGGATTTTCGGGCGACTATGTCTCGAACCGCGACAACGTATTCCCGAATATTAAAAAGATCGATCCTGTCAACGAGCTGCGCGGCGAAGCCACACTCGGCGGGCCGGTTCCTCTTGCCGGCGACAATCTCACATTTTATGCATCGGGCGTCTATGAACGCTCCAACGGCTATCTCTACGGCCAGCGTATTTACACGCCGAACGATTTTTATGTAACACGCGATCAACTGACCTGGCAGAAGACGCTGCTCGACTCTCTCGGCGATCCGGCGAAAGATGTGAACGGCGGGACCCTTTTTGTGAAAGATCCTCGGAAGGGCGGGGCAAGCAGCCCGTTCTATTTTAATCCGATCGCGAACGACACGACCGTGAGAAATTCGCATCCGACCGGCGATAATGCTCTTGTCGCGCTGAACACTTCCCAATCGTATAATATTCAAGGCAACATCGCGTATAAATTTTCGGCAACAATGCGCTTGAAGTACGAACTCGTCACCAATCGCGGTTCGTACAAGGATGCGAATTACTATTCGTACCGATTCAATCCCGACGGACGCCCCGAAAACTTCAATCGCGGCATCATCCATGCGTTGGACTTGACGCATACCGTATCGCCGACCGTCTTCTATACGCTGAAAGGGTCATACAATTTCAACGAAGGCAAAACAATGGCGTTCGAAAATTGGAATGACCCGCGTTACCTTCCGTCATTTTATCAGACCGCATTGCCGACCACGAGTTTCCTGACTGGCGGTGTTTCTCTCGGGCGCACTATCCGGTCCACAGAAACCATGTCGGGAAAATTCGACGTCGTGGCTCAGCTCTTCGGCGTGCATGAAGTGAAATTCGGCGTCGAAGCCCGCAAGCACACGATCGATTATGAAAGCTATACGCTGCAATTCGTCGACAAGAAGGATCCGTCACATGTGATCACCAACTTCCAGGACGTGTATGCAGACGGACGGATTGCGATTCCCAACATTCCCGATGTGATCTCCGGGTACGTCCACTACAAGAAGGAACCGATCCAGGGGTCGACGTATCTTCAGGACAAGATCGAACTGGCGAAATCGCTTATACTCAACGCCGGCCTCCGCTATGAGTTCTTCGATCCCGCATCGAAGTACAATCCCAATTTGGGGCCCGCCTTATCGAACCGAGACACGCTGTTCCTGGTGAAAGACCTGAAGGACGCGACGGTGAAACAGACGATCAGTCCCCGCATCAGCATTGCCTATCCGATCACCGATCAGGGCGTCATACGGTTCTCGTACGGGCATTTTTATCAGTTCGGAAACCTGCAGGACCTGTATGCCAATTCCAATTTCCGCGCGCCTGAGGGATCGACACCATCGTTCGGCAATGCCGATGTGAAGCCCCAGCGCAGCGTGCAATACGAGATAGGCTTGACGCAGGGTTTCACGCCTGACCTTCGCTTGGAAGTCGTCGGATTCTACAAGGACGTCCGTGATTATATCTATTCGCAGCTCGTGTGGACAGCGAAAGGCGATCAGAGTTACACCGTGTTGACAAACCTTTCCTATGCCAATTCGCGCGGCCTCACCATCTCGCTCTTGCAGCGCCGGGCGCCGGGCAGCATCTTCTCTGCGTCGCTCGATTATACGTTCGCCGTATCCGAGGGCAACCGCACCGAACCCGCAGCGGATTTCTTCTACAGCGAAAAATCGGGCAAGAGCACGGAAACATTCCTTGTGCCGCTCGATTTCGATCGCACGCACACGCTCAATACAACGCTCAATCTCGGAGAGACGGACAATTATTCGGTCAGCACCATTGTGCGGCTCCTTGCCGGTTCCCCCTACACGGCATCGATACCTGCAAGCCTGTCCCTGCAGCAAACGCAATTCGTGCAGAACAGTTCCAACAAGCCGTTCCAATGGTCGGTCGACTTGAAGGCGGAAAAATATTTCAAGCTGAACGCGTTGAACTTTTCCGTGTTCCTGCTGGTCGATAACCTGTTCGATATTCAGAACGAGACGAATGTGTGGACCAACAGCGGCCGTGCGTTGTATAGCGCAGACCAGGTGGCGAACCCGCATCAGTTCGACCAGATCACATCGCGGATACAGCGCGGCGACGCCGGGCTGATACCGATGTCTGCGATCGACAATTATTTTACAAGCCCGACCAATGTCAACCGTCCGCGGCTTGTGCGGTTGGGTGTGTCGCTCTACTTCTAAAACAGAATTTTGTTCACAAAGGAAATGTCTCACATGAAAATAGTCATTCGTTTGCTGATTCTTGCAACAGCAGTGTCGATGTCGCTCCGGGCGCAGGAAAAGGAAATTGATTTTAAGACCACCGATGCGAAAGGCCTCACGCCAAGCCAGCTTCAGTTATGGAACGCATCGCGCGACAGATTTTTTGCCCGCATGGAGAAGACTTCGGGATACATGTCCGAGATCAAGAGCCTTGTGATTCAGGGCAACAAGATCAAGACGATTATTTACAACACAATGTCCAACAGCCGCCCCGGCATAACGCCCAACGTGCTGGATCTCGTGTGGAACGGCCTTGGCTACGGCTACGAATTCGGTCCGCTCGTGGGAGCGAAAGTGCCGAAGGCCGGATCGCTCACCGATTCGGTGAAGATGGTGAGTGAAGGATTCTACGGCGCGGCCGACGGCGAGTACAGTCCCAACGGTGCCGTGAAGTGGGGATGGCTGCCGAAGCTCGGCTACTCCGCGCCGGGCCAGCCCGACATCGCCAGCTGGGGAGCGCGATCGAAGGTCGGCAACGATCTTCGCCTTCGTCCGCCCTCATGGCCGGAGTCGTGGTATAACAGCATTCTCGGAGAGTATGTGTATCCGTCGTACCTTGGCGGCAATTCCACCGTGCCCGACGAAGAAGTGTACTTCGCCGTGGACGATTGGACGAAAGCGGAATGGCCCTACTACCCCTTCCCGGACGATTCCACCAAGCGCGGGCTCGGCGTGAATCTTGAAGTGCGAATTTTCCAATATTCGAATCCACTCGCTCAGGATATCATCTTCTTCGTCTATACGGTTGAAAACGCGAGCCCGAAAACATTGGGAAAAGTGTTCTTCGGCATGTTCGGCGATCCCCATATCGGCGGAGCGAACAATTACGCTGACGATGCCGCATCGTTCATCCCCGCACGCGAAGGAACCGTGTTTAAGAATGGAGTGGATATGACGAGCGTGAACGGAGTGTTGACCTCCGCGCGTTCGCGCAACCTGGTATTTGCATGGGATCCGGACAATAAGAGCGATATCCCGTCGATTCCGCCCGGATATTTCGGTTATAAATTTTTGGAGAGTCCGGCAGACAACGGCGACGGCAAGGACAATGACGACGACGGCATCATCGACGAGAGCCCGTTCAACGACAAAGGCACGTACATCGACGGTATCATTACTCCGCTTACCACCGGCATCGCCGATCTGACGAAATATAAGGCAATGTATGGCAGCCCGAAACCCCGCTGGTCGGGTGATGAGAACGGCGACTGGGACGTCACACGCGACGACCTGGGTATAGACGGCATTGCAGGCACAGGCGATTACGGCGAAGGCAACGGCGTGCCCGATCAGTTATTTGGAGCCGATGGCACGTGGCTCGGGTCCGAACCCAATTTCGGTTTCCGCGATGTGAACGAATCGGATCAGATCGGCTTGAAGAGCTTTTGGGCCCTGGTCTTCGGCGGAGACAACCGGCCGAAGAACGACATCCTGATGTACGACAAAATTTCTTCAGACATGGACTCGACCGGCCTCGACCTTTTGACAATGCCGGGCGGATCAACACCGACGGGAGACAATATTTTCCTTTATGGCTGCGGACCTTTCTCGTTGAAGCATGGCGATCGTCAGCGGTTCTCCATCGCATTGATGATGGCGGCGAATTTGAATGATCTGTTGCTGCATTCCGAGACATCGCAGCGCGTGCTCGAAGCGAACTATCGCTTTGCCCAGCCCCCGCCGAAACCGCATGTCGTCGCTGTGCCCGGGGACAAGCGCGTGACGCTCTACTGGGACACTGCATCGGAAGAGGGGCTCGACCCGCTCTTGAACGTAAACGACTTCGAAGGGTATAAGGTCTATCGTTCCGAAGACTACACCTTCTCCGATGTGTTCACCATCACGGACGGCAACGGAGAGCGGTTCATGGGCAAAGCCCTTCCGGGCGCTCAGTGGCATACCCCCTGGTCCGATTCGCTGAAGGCGGTCTATGCCGGCGGGTTCCATCCGGCCGAATTCGCGGGGCGCTTCGTGAAATATTACATGGGCAATCCGACCGATGTGAGCGGCTTGCGCCACGAGTTCGTCGATTCATCCGTCACAAACGGAAAGACGTACTACTACGCAGTCGTCGCATTCGATCACGGCGCATATACGACCAGCTTGCAGCTGCCTCCGACCGAAACGCAGGCCATCATCTCGCGCGACGCGGTGACGCAGGAATACAAATTCGACGTCAATACGCTTGCTGTCGTGCCGGGCAATCCGGCCTTGGGGCTTGTCAGTTCGGCTGCCGATATCGCTGCCGGCATCACCACCACGCACACACGAGGAAATGGCACCGGCACGATGCGGTTTCAGGTCCTCGATCAGAAAGCCCTCGCTACCGGCAGCTATGATGTTTCATTCAAAAAAATAAAGAGCGGCAGCGACAGCGTCATTGCCTTGAATGTTTTGCGCAACATGCCCGCGACGGAAACGATCGTCGGCCGCGACCTTCTGTATGTCGGACTGCATCATCGCAATATCGTGAAATCGAGCATGCAGGTCGTGAGTGACGCCAACGTCACCATCAATCCCGCATTGATCGTCATCGATTCTGCCGGCGGACAGATCAAAGGTGTGCAGGCAGGCGTGTTGAAAACTGGTTCAACCTATACCGTCTCGTACCAATACTATCCGGTCATGAACAGCATCGGAATGGCAGGCCAGGATTTCAATCCTGTGTTCGACGGCGTCCGTCCCTTCGTGACCGACGAAGTGATGGCCATCGATTCGTCGCGCAGCAGTTTCCAGGGCGCCAAACCAACGGGTGTTCTCGTGTCGGTGGACAAGGCTTCGGTCGGAGTCCTTCGACTGGCTCCCTTCGATGTGAAGATCACATTTACGAAATCGCTCGGTGATACGACAGCGTCGGGGGCATACACAACGCCCGTCGATTCTCTGAAACCCACAGCGGGTTCGCTCTGGGTGAAGGTTCCATTCAAGATCGAAAATGCCTCGGATACGACTAAGCTGAGCGTGCTCATCAAAGAAAGCAGCGGCGTGAAAGGCCGGTGGGACGTCGGCGATGAAATCATCGTCCTGACCCCTCCGCCGTACAATCAGGTCTCGACCAATACAATGATGGGCCTCATCTTTAAGCCGTCGTCGACGCTTCCGAACGCCGCCATACCGGTGATACCTGCCGGCACAATCTATTTGGCGAAAATGAAAAAGCCGTTCGCTGCCTCCGATGCATTCACGATCACGACGAAGGCAGTGTCCTACGATGCGCAGAAGGCGATCGAGGATATGACGAAGATCTATGTCGTGCCGAATCCGTATGTTGCATCGAGCCAGTTTGAATTGCCCGGCAATAGGCCCGATCTGCGCGGCGACAAAATC
Source organism: uncultured Ignavibacteriota bacterium (assembly GCA_903884005.1). Lineage (GTDB taxonomy): Bacteria > Bacteroidota > Ignavibacteria > UBA10030 > UBA8401 > CAISDA01. The sequence continues at coordinate 104,898 of CAISDA010000059.1, forward strand.
ATCCAGTTCCGCAATCTGCCGACAGACTGTACGATCCGTATCTATACGATCACCGGCGAATTGGTGCAAACGCTCCACAAGAGCGATACGAACGGATATTTCAATTGGGATGTGCTCTCGTCCGAAAGCCAGCGCCTGGCCTATGGCGTCTACATTTTCCATGTTGAAACACCGCAGGGCGGATCGAAGATCGGCCGGCTTGCGATCATAAAGTAGGAACGCATCTGCCGCGGTGCATCAGGTGCGCCGCGGCGGTGAGTTCATCCGATTAATAAAATATTTTATACGAATATTGTCATTGGAGATTGTTGAATGAAAATCAGCATGCGTTTGGTTCTCAGCGTGGTTGTGCTCGGACTCTTCTGCCGGCAGGAAACATCGGCTCAGTTGTCCCGGACAACGACGAAAGTAGGCACGACGGCGGCGCAGTTCTTAAAAATAGGCGCGGGCGCCCGGTCCATTGGTATGGGCGGCGCTGCGGTGGCGATGCCCGGCGATGTGTATTCGATCTATTGGAATCCGGGCGCGCTCTCGCGCATTTCAAATTCGGGCGAAGCCACATTCACACATGCGGCGTGGCTTGCCGATGTGAATTACGATTTCGCCGCCGGCGCGCTCACTGTCGACGGCCTCGGCGTGATCGGACTCTCGGTCACATCGCTTCGTACCCCCCAGGATATCGTCCGCACAGAAATGAATCCCGACGGGGATGGACGCGTCTGGGATGCGTCGGACTTTTCGATGGGACTCACATTTGCGCGGTCGCTCACCGATCGGTTTTCGATCGGCATCACGGCGAAATACATACGCCAGACGATCTGGAACGAAAGTGCGTCGGGTATGGCCTTCGACGTCGGAACGATCTACACGACGCCGTTCAACGATCTGAAGATCGGGGCGAGCATTTCAAATTTCGGAACGAAGATGCGCCTGGACGGTTCGGACCTGTCGTTCAATTCGGTGCCGGGAGGACTATCGGGACAGGGACCGCAGAACGTGGTGTCGCAATACACAACGGACTCGTACGACATACCGCTCACATTCCGCATCGGGCTGTCGATGGACGTGCTCAAGTTTAATTCCATACGCGCGACGGCTGCCGTCGATGCGACTCATCCGAACGACAACACAGAATACATCAACTCCGGCCTTGAAGTCGCTTACGACGAAATGATCTTCGGACGCGTCGGATATAAATCGTTATTCATGATGGACTCCGAATCGTCGTTGACGTGGGGATTCGGCGTGAACTTCAACCTCTCGACGAACGCTTCTATTAAAGTAGACTACGCGTTCGCCGATTACAATCGATTGAAAAACGTGCAGTATTTAACGGTGTCGGTGGGGTATTGATCGAACGCACATCCGGCATCGCCGTATAATGGCGGAGCACGGGGCCGAAGGGGATGAACTCCGCGCCGGTTCCGAATGAAAATGACATTGAATCACGGTGGATACGCCTGGTCGACAGGTATATCCATCGTTTTTTTTATTCCCGACGGTACCACTGATATTCCGTGACCGCTTGCATTTTTGTGTAAATAGAATTATCTTGATTCATATTTTGCCTGAAGCAAAGCCTGTTCGTCCGTCGATTATCTGACACAAGAAAAGAGAAGATCAGTATGGCGAAAAAAGACAAGCGCCCGATCCGACCACCTCACATCACCCATCCCGCAGACGAGTATATGAATAACGAACAGAAACCGACAGATACGTCGAACACGCCGGCCGAAAGTGACGTGCACGTCTCCCCACAACCCGGTTTCCCTATTGTCGGCATCGGTGCATCGGCTGGAGGACTGGTGGCTATTGAAGCGTTCTTTTCAGGCATGCCAGCCGATATCGATCCTGGAATGGCCTTTGTGATTGTGCAGCACCTTGCCCCCGACCACAAGAGCATACTCACGGATCTCATCCGGCGCTACACACGCATGCAGGTCTTCGAAGTGGAAGACGGAATGATCGTGAAACCGAACTGTGCCTATATTATTCCTCCGAATCGGGACATGGCTTTTTTGAATGGCGCTCTCCAGTTGATGGAGCCGTCGGCACCCCGCGGCCTGCGCCTGCCGATCGATTTCTTTTTTCGCTCTCTGGCGCAGGACCAGCATGAACAGGCCATTTGTGTTGTGCTTTCGGGCACAGGCAGCGACGGAACTCTGGGCATCCGGGCGATCAAGGGTGAAGGCGGCATGGTGATGGTTCAGAGCCCCGCATCCACCGAGTACGACGGCATGCCGCGCAGCGCCATCGCGACCGGCCTTGTGGACTACCAACTACTGCCTGCCGAGATGCCTGCACAGATCATCGCCTATGTGTCCCATGCATTTGGAAAATTTATCTGGCGTACTGCAACCCCCGCGTCGACCGGCGACAATGCGCTTAAAAAAATATTTGTTCTCCTTCGTGTGCACACGGGCCATGACTTTTCGGAATACAAGCCCACCACCATTCGTCGCCGCATTAAACGGCGCATGGCCGTTCAGCAGATAGAAACGATAGAAGGCTACGTGAAGTACCTCCAGCAGACTTCGGCCGAGGTCGAGGCGCTCTTTAGAGACCTGTTGATCGGCGTGACAAATTTTTTCAGAGACCCGGAGGCTTTCAAGGTGCTGGAGGAAGAAGTCATTCCCAAACTCTTTGCCGGCAAACCCGCCGGCTCGGTGATACGCATTTGGTCGGCGGGGTGTTCCACCGGCGAGGAAGCGTATTCCCTGGCCATGCTCTCCCAGGAGCGATTGGAAACCCTTAGGCAGGATTATAAAATACAGGTGTTCGCCACCGACATCGACAGTCAGGCCATCGTCGTTGCGCGCACCGGTCTGTACCCGGCCAGCATCGCAGCAGACATCACGCCCGAACGCTTGGCGCGTTTTTTTTCGTTCGAAAATGAAGGCGGCGCGTACCGTATCCACAAAGGCATTCGCGACATGCTGATCTTTTCCGAACAGGACTTGATCAAAGACCCGCCTTTCTCCAAACTCGACATGATCAGCTGCCGCAATCTCCTGATCTATTTGGGAGCCGATTTGCAGAAGAAGCTCCTTCCCTTGTTTCACTACGCGCTGAATCCGGCCGGTGCTCTCTTTCTCGGTACATCGGAGACAGTGGGGGAATTCAACGACATGTTTGCCGTGCTGGACCGCAAAGCAAAACTCTATCGGCGTAAGGATGATGTCAGCGGCATGCAGCGCGCCGCATTGGCCCGTTTTCTTCCCCCCTTGGCCGCTCACACCGAGGCTGTTCCGCAACAATTCGGCAAAGTGCCGGTCTCAACGAAAATATGGCTCCGCGATCTGACTGAACAGGCGCTGCTGCAGCAATTCGGTTCCGTCGGCATGCTCGTCACTGCCCGGGGTGATATTTTGTATCTTCATGGACGCACCGGCATGTACCTGGAACCCGCTCCCGGCGAGGTGGGCGTCAACAACATCCTCAAGATGGCTCGCGAGGGATTACGGCGCGACTTAACAACGGCGCTTCACAGAGCAGCAGAGGGCAAGGAGATTGTGCGGCAAACGGGGCTGCGTGTAAAGACCAACGGCCATTTCACCACTGTCGATCTTACGATCCGTCCGGTGACCGCAGGCTCGACAGTGAAGACCGAGTCGACACTCTATCTTGTTGTCCTCGAGGAAGCGGCACCTATCGCTCCCCGACAGGAACAGGCGGACGCCGCCGGAGAAACGGCGGCGCAGGGTGCGGATACAGACACACGCATCGCCGTGCTCAAGCAGGAATTACGTGCCAAGGAGGAGTATCTTCAGACCACCAACGAGGAACTCGAGACCGCCAACGAGGAATTGAAATCTTCGAACGAAGAGATGCAGTCTGTGAACGAGGAACTGCAATCGACCAACGAGGAACTCGAAACGTCCAAGGAAGAACTGCAATCGGTGAACGAGGAACTGGCGACGATCAACGCCGAACTGCAGATGAAGCTGGGAGATCTGCTGCGCGCAAACAACGACATGAACAACCTGCTTGCGGGTACGGGCATCGGCACTGTGTTTGTCGATCATCATTTGCACATACTGCGCTTTACGCCGGCCGCTACCCGGATCATCAACCTGATACAGGCCGACGTGGGCCGGCCGGTGACACACATTGTCTCCAACCTGGTTGGCTACGACCGCCTGCAGGCCGATGCCCAGTCCGTACTCGACACGTTGATACCAAAAGAAGTGGAAGTGCAGACAAAGGAGGGGGCGTGGTATACGATGTGCCTCCAACCATACCGCACGCTGGATAATGTGATCGAAGGAGCCGTTATCACATTCGTTGATATCACAAAGCGTAAACTGGCGGAACACGAGCTGCGCGAGAGCGAATCCCGATTCCAGCAAATTGCCGAATCGCTGCCGCAGCTTGTATGGACGAGCCGTCCCGACGGGCTCTGTGATTACATCGGACCGCAATGGTCTGAATTTACCGGTGTGCCGAATATCCAGCTGCTGGGGTATGCATGGCTCGACCGTGTCCACCCCGATGACCGAAGCGCGCTGATGATTTCGTGGAACCTGGCCGTTTTTAACGGGGAACCGTTCAGGGCTGAATTCCGGATCTGCAGCCGCAGCGGCGAGTATCATTCATTCGTCACGCACGCGACGGCATTGCGCGACGCCCTCGGGAACATTGTAAAATGGTTTGGCATCAACATGGACGTCACCGACCGCCGGTCTCTGTAGCCGATCGGCACCATGGGCGGGTTGTGACGGCCGCCCGTACTTGAATGGAGGTCAGTAGTATGAGCATCAACGATAAACGGTCGATCACCGATGCGGAACTGCGCAGAAGAGCCGAAGCGGCCAGCGCAGGGAGAGCGGCACACGCGCCGGAGGACCTCGAATCTCTTTCACCCGATGAGATCCGGCGGCTGGTTCACGAATTGCGCGTGCATCAGATCGAGCTGGAGATGCAGAACGAGGAACTGCGCCGCGCGCAGGCGGACCTCGACGCGGCGCGAGCGCGTTATTTCGACCTCTACCACCTGGCGCCCATCGGCTATGTCTCCGTCAGCGAGAAGGGGTTGCTCCTCGAGGCGAATCTCACCGCCGCCGGAATGCTCGGCGTCGTGCGCAGCGCGCTTGCCAGGCAGCCGATGACACGGTTCATCGTCCCCGAAGACCAGGATGTTTTTTATCGGCACAACAGGCGCCTGTTCGAATCCGGAGAGCCGCAGGCGTGCGAACTGCGCATGCAAAAAAAAGACGGCACGAAATTCTGGGCGCGGCTGGAATCGAATGTGTCGCAGGATGAGGATGGTGCCAACGTCTGCAGGACCGCAGTGAGCGATATATCCGTTCAGAAACAAGCCGACGAAGATCATGTGAAGTTGGAACACCTCAGGCTTGAAACGCAAATGCAGCAAACGCAGAAGCTCGAATCCCTCGGCGTTCTTGCAAGCGGCATCGCTCACGACTTCAACGACCTCATGGGCGGGATTTTCGGCTATATCGATCTGGCAATAGCAAAATCGAAGGACGAGACCGTCTCTCAGTATCTCAAAAAAGCCGTCGCGACGATCGACCGTGCTCGCGGATTGACGGCGCAATTGCTGACATTCGCCAAAGGCGGCGCTCCGCTTCAAAAAATCACTACCGTATTTCCGTTCATCCGCGACACCGTTCAATTTGCCCTCAGCGGTGCGAATGTGTCGTGTCGATTCGACGCGGCCGATGATCTGTGGCTGTGCAACATAGACACAACCCAGATCGCCCAATTGATCGAGAACCTTGTCCTCAACGCTCAGCAGGCGATGCCCGACGGGGGAACGATCGATGTGACGGCATGCAATTGCCATCTGGAGGGACAAGAACTCCCGTCTCTCACCAGAGGCGACTATGTGAGAGTTTCGATCAGGGACTATGGCATTGGCATCTTAAAAGAGAGTCTTCCCCGTATTTTTGACCCGTTTTATACCACAAAAACGAAGGGGCGGGGCCTCGGCCTGGCCACGTGTTATTCCATTATTCATCGGCATGGCGGCACGATCGATGTCGAATCGGAACCCGGCCGGGGAAGTACGTTTCATGTGTATTTGCCGGCATCAGTAGACGTGGGTTCGACTGACGCTGCCGATGCCGCCGGAACGCACGAAGGCAGCGGAACGATCATCGTGATGGACGACGAAGAGGTGATGAGAGACACGATCAAGAATATTCTTGAATCGCACGGTTACACCGTTGTGTGTGCAAGGGAAGGCAGAGAAGCAGTACATTTCTTTACCGAAGAAACAACGGCGCACCACCCAATCGTTGCGGTCATTTTGGATCTCACTGTTCCCGGCGGCATGGGAGGTAAGGCTGCCGTTGCGGAGATTCGTAAAAAAAACCCGGAGGTTCCCATTTTCGCCGCAAGTGGATATGCCGACGATCCCGTCATTAAAAATCCCGGCGGGTACGGTTTCACCTCCAGCATCACCAAACCGTTTCGGGGATCGGAACTGATAGACATGCTTGAACGGTATGTGACGAAAGTCACATGACAAGCGGGCGCCGCCTGGGTGCAGGGCACTCACCGCTCATTCCAGCCAGGAAAGGATCTCGAATCCGCCGGTCATCGGATAGGGGAAATACACGGGCGGCGATGTTTCCACACGGCTATCATACTTCATGTAAAAATTCGCCCCTTTCGCCATGCCGGTGCCGAAGTTGGTCGAATTGATGTCGCGTGTGATGAACGTGCCGACGATCTTTATTTGTTTCATCGGAGATTCGTTCGCCAGTCCTGTTTTCAGCGTTGTATTTTGATTGGAGAAGTACGAACCGTCCATGCGTATCGGGATCTGTTGAATGGTGAGATCCGCGGCGCTGATGATGCCGAGCATGTCGGTGGACGACGGTGTGATGAGCGGGTCCGGCGCATACCGAATGTTGTCTTCAATAAATGTCGATCCCGTTGTCGAAGACGTGGTTCCGCCTGTTGTAATGGTCGACGCAACCGTGATGTTGCCGTGGACCGTCCCTTGCACATGCAGCGCCCCGTCGTTGATGCATATCTTTCCATTGCTCGAGAGCACTGTATCCCCGCTCCATGAGCCGCCGGCGCTCGTTTTATATTTCACCTTGCCGTTCGCCTGAAAATCCAGCCAGAGCTCCCCGCCGTTCTTGTAATATCCGCCGCTTGTCGCCGCTGTTTTCAGCAATGTGACATACGGATCATAATTGGGGAAGGCCACATTCACACCCGTCTGATACCCGCCCAGAAACTTGGGGGTTCCCGATGCCGTTTTCAGGGAACCCATAGTGGCCTTCTCGATGAACACGGGGCCTCCCTGCGTGAATAATTTATTATTGAAGTGTATCGACCCGTTGATCGTATCCCCGTCGCGGAGCTTTGCGGCGCTCGATACGTTGTCGCTGTACATTGCAAACTTCAGGAAGTGGCTCGGACTCAGCAAGACGGTGATGGTGTGCGACGATCCGTAATATGTTCCGACGGAGGTGAGCGTCACGCTCCCCGATGAGGAATCCACCAGCGTCACGTTGACCGTGCCGTCGTTGAACGGCATATTTGAATATCCCGCCCGCCATGTGTTATCCAGGAAGAACTGGTCGCACGCCATATTGGCTCCCGCCGCGGCGATGTCGTAACACTGCGAGGTTTCATAATACGTGATGCAGTTATTCATCGCATCGGTCGACACGCTGTTCATCTGCCCTCCGAAGAGGAGCATGAGCGTTGTCATTGCCATCACCAAATATATCGCTGTGCGTCCCATAATGCGTTACGCCCGTAGTAATGTACACCTACCTATTATTTAAGTTCCGCGCGATCATCCGGATCTGCCGCCACGAGGCACTCTGATAGAGCGTGTCGGATGCCGATGTGTGATAATATTTTGTAAACTTGACCGGACTCTCCACCTGTATCGTTATCTGCAGCGATTGTATCTCCCTCGGGTCGGCAACAGGCGTGGCAAGTTTGACATGGAACGCATCATAATATTGCAGATTAAAGATCGTAACGCCCATTCCCACTCCCACAGGCGTTTCGTTGTTGATGACCCTATACAATAAGCGGTCGTTGGGGTTCGGCGTCATGGACAGTTCGCTTGTGGGACCGACATAATAGGAGAGCGAGTCGAGACTGCCGTCGCCCGTGTAGGGCGCTCCCCCCGCGGCTATATCGGTCCAGAAGACGATCTTGCTTGTGTCGGCATAGCGTATCGCGCTTGTCGCAACGGGGATCTTCGTGTAATCTTTGCAGTACCCGATCTTCCTGAAATCATACTCGAGAAGCGTCGTCACAGCCACGAGATTTTCCTGAACGATCAAGTCTCCGCGGAAGTCTTGAATGTTCTCGGATGTACCGTAATTCAATTGAAACACGATCAGAAGCAGGGCTCCGAAAACGAACGAAGAAGCGATGATGTCTATGATTGTCTGCGAACCCATACATGCGCCTTATCGGAAATACCAATAACTGAACACAGTGCGGAACGTGAGCGTGTCTTTTTTCGGAGGTTCCATCGTATAGTCGAGCAGATAATCGCTCGTGACGTAGACGGTGATTTCTTTATTGAATGTTTTCGACGATGTCTGGGTGATCGTATTGCCCGAGACCTGAACATAAGAAACAAACACAGCTGTTTTGAAAATGGCGGAATTCGGTATTGTATCGATCCGTGAATAATTATTGTAATCGTCCACATCATTGAATGTGATCGAGGTTGTTTCGCCGGTTTCGGGGCCGAGGTGATCGGAAGGAGTCAATTCGCTGATGCGGTCGGCGGTAATGAACGTATCCACACGTTCGTGAAAAAGCCGAAGGATGATGAACCCAGCAGACAAAAATATCGTATATGATTGAGTATTGTATTTCACGATTAATTGGTGTTAGTTATAAGAAATGAAATTCACAACTCCATTCGCCGCGCACCCTCTGTTGTGTGCAATGGATAAGTTGTCACATAATGTACAAAACATATAGACTATCGATGAAAACACGTTCCCTCGTTGTTACCGTCTGCGCAGTGGTTATTCTTGCCGCCGTTGCTTTCCTCGTCAATTCCCGGTATTGTTCCCGGCACAGTGTGCAGGAGGATGCGTCTGCACAATCCTACACGGGCGGCATCGATGCCTGGCACGCCGGGCGCATCGACAGATTGAAAAAAGAGCGCGGGTGGCTGAGCCTCGTCGCACTCGACTGGCTGAAGGAAGGCACGAATACAGAAGCGTCTCTTGGAACGGTCACGGTGAAGAACGGAACAATCTCCGGAGCTATCGATCCTGCAGTTCACGCAACACTGAACGGAAAAATATTTACTGCCGGAATAGTGAAGACCGACGGTGACAAATTTGGTCCCGATACACTCGTCGTCGGCACGCGCGCCCATATCGTACTCAAACGGGGAGAGCGGTATGCCCTGCGCATCTATGATGCCGACGCGCCGGCGCGGAAGCAGTTTGCCGGCATCGATCGTTTTCCGGTGTCGAGCCGGTGGAGGGTCGAAGCACGGTGGGAACAGTATGCGCAGCCCAAAAAACTGAGCATCGAAACGGTCATTCCCGGTTTTTATGACAAGGCCGAAGCAACGGGTGCAGCCGTGTTTACGGTCGATGGAAAAGAGTACCGGCTCGAGCCGACCGTTGAAAATGGCGGACAGGAGTATTTTTATGTCTTCGGCGATAACACAAACGGAGCTGAAACCTATGGCGCCGGGCGCTTCGTCTACGGCGGCCCTCCGAAGGACGGAATGATCGTCATCGATTTCAATAAGGCATACAATCCGCCGTGCGCATTTTCAGAGTTTGCGACATGTCCTCTGCCTTTGCCCGAGAACCGGCTGCCGGTTCGCATTGATGCCGGAGAAAAAAAATACGGACATCATTGATGCACGCACTCGTCCCCCTCGCTGAAGGAACACGGTTCCATCAGCCTATCGCAGTGGGCAAGCCATTGAAAAGCCGGCGGAACGTTCCCATGAAATCATCGCTTCTGCTGTACCTCGTCGTTGGCGTTCTATCCGCACACGCTCAAACATATCTCGGCATATATTCGGGACGCACGTACGAAAACGGTGTGGTGACAGTGCAGGCGGACACGTCCGCTGTCCGGTTTCGGTTTTATACACCGGACATTCTCCGCATCGATGTGCTGCCCTCGCCCCATTCCGTCGCTGATTCATCCTTTGTCGTCGTTCAGAGTCCGGACGCCCGTGTGCCCATCTCGTTCCAGGAGACGGATTCACTGCTGACGATCATTGCGTCGCGCATGCGCATCCATTGCCGAAAATATCCGCTCCGTTTATCAATTACCGACAGTGCGGGCCGTGTGCTGCTTGCCGAACCGACCGGCGGGGGAATGTCGTCGAACCGGGAGATGCGGAGCCTGCGGTTTCTCCTGCACGACAATGATCATTTTTACGGTACCGGAGAGCGCGGCACCAGCCTCGATAAACGCGGGCAGCAGTTCGCGAGTTACAACACGCAAGTGCCGGGATATTCCACGCCGCTGGCGACGATGAATCTCAACGTGCCGCTGCTCACCACGACCAACGGCTATGCACTCTTCATCGACAACATATTCAGGGGACAGTTCGATCTCGGAGCGTCGAACCCGCAGATCTTCTCGTATAATGCAGGCGGAGGAGAATTGTCGTGGTATCTCATTGCTGCGCCGACCATACCCGAGCAACTTGAAAAATACACATGGCTCACAGGCAGACAGCCCCTGCCGCCGCGGTGGGTGTTCGGTTTCATTCAATCGAAGAATCGGTATGAAAACGAACAGGAAGCTCAAGCGATGGTCGGGACGATGCGCGAAAAGCAGATACCCTGCGACGCCATCGTGCTCGACTTGAAATGGTTCGATGCGATGGGTGACGTAGCATGGAACGAATCGGCATGGCCGCATCACGAACACATGATCGCCGATTTCCTTTCGCACGGAATGAAGACCATCCTCATCACAGAACCGTACATCGTACAGCCGTCCATTAATTTTTCAGAGGCGGATGCGAACGGCTATCTCGCAAAAGACTCTGCCGGCCATCCATTCCTGCTCGATTCATGGTGGTCATGCGGGGGACGCTGCAGCGCGTCGCTGCTCGACATTACGAATCCTGCGGCGCGGCAATGGTGGTGGAAAAAACACGTCCCGGCGTTCGGCGCCCATACGGCAGGCATCTGGACCGATCTCGGGGAGCCCGAGCGCCATCCCGAGGGCATGAACCATTCTCTGGGCAGCGCTGAACACGTTCACAACATCTATAACCTGCTCTGGGCAAAGACGATATTCGACGGATTCACCCGTATGCATCCGGACGAACGTGTTGTGAACATGACGCGGTCAGGGTTCGCCGGCATACAGCGGTACGGCGTGCTGCCGTGGTCAGGCGATGTGGCGCGCAGCTTCGGCGGTCTTCGCGTGCAGATGCCGATGTTGTTGAATATGGGAATGTCCGGCCTCGCATATCACAATTCCGACATTGGCGGATATTCACGCATGCCGACAACTCCGGAACTCTACATCCGATGGATGCAGTATGGCGCGTTCTGTCCGATCGCGCGCGCGCATGGCGCGGGCGAAGCAGTGCATGGAGCCCCAACCGAGCCGTGGCAGTTCGGCCCCGAGGCTGAAACAATTTGCAGGGACTATCTCCGCCTCCGCTACCGCCTGCTTCCCTATATCTATACGATGGCGCACCGAAATTACGAATCAGGACTGCCGCTTGCGCGTCCGCTCTTCTGGCTCGATCCGGGCGACACGACGCTGGCGAACGAAAGCTCCTCGTACATGTGGGGAGATGCATTTCTTGTCTCTCCCGTCGTCTCAGCAGGACAGCGAGTGCAGGAGGTGCGCCTCCCGCGCGGAACATGGATCAATTATTGGACAGGGGATGTGGTCAAGGGAGGAAGAACCGTTTCCGTTGCCGCCCCGTTGGAACGACTGCCGATGTTCGTGAAAGCGGGAAGCATCATACCCATGGCTGCGCCGATGAACTATTCCGATGAACACCCACTCGATACGCTCACGCTTCGGATCTATCCATTCGACAGCGGACAGACATCCTATACGCTGTATGACGATGACGGACGCACGCGTGAGTACCAAGAGGGCCGGTATTCCTCGACGACAATCACTCAGCACACATCACTGTCACCGAACGGACGCGTGCTCACGCTGACTGTCGGACATGCTATCGGAGAGTACACGGGAAAACCGGCAAAGCGTGTCTATGTACTGGATGTTCGAGGCGTGCACGAGAGGCCTGCAGCACTGCACTGCAACAATGTTCCCCTCACCCTGCGCAGCAAATCCGAATTCCACACCATGAAGGGCGACGGATACTATTTTGATGCTGCAGAGAACGCGTTGTTCGCATCCGTACTTTGTCAATCCGACAGCTCTTATACAATAGAAGCGGTTCTTCAATAGCGCAGTCAGTGCGCCCGCGTAGAATTATTTTATTGGTGAAGCAATTCGCTGCCGTTGCATTGGTGCGCATGGAGGGCGAGTTCGTAGCTCGCCCGCTCGAGCGAAGCGGTGCAGATTTTTCGGTCTGAGTTTCGATGGCGTGTTTCGGCTTTTGTGTCTATAAGCAGTAGTGGCGATGATGAAAGCGTATGCTCGATTTAAACCAATCCGCAGAGAATGTGTCAAAACTTCAGGCAATAAAAACAGTACAATTTTTATGGATAAGGAGCGAAGGTACTATGAAACGAATAGCACTTGCAGTCGTTGTTCTGGCCTGTGCTCTGGCTGCAGCGGGATGCACCACAGGGCGTTATGCACAGTACGAGAGGCCTCCCCGCATTGTGTCGGACACACTCTCAACCATGAAGACGCAGGATGTGATCACGCTGTCGAAGGCCGGTGTCAGCGACAGCCTCATCATCACCATGCTGGATGTCTCCGGATCGTGGTTCAACCTGAAAACACGGGATGTGCTTGACCTCAAAAATGCCGGAGTGAGCGACAAAGTCATCAACGCCATGTTCGCTTCAAGCGCACCGGCAGCGGACACAAGAAATCGCGAAGACGGCGCATACGCCTCGATCTATGCGCCATACTATCCTCCGTACTATTGGTATGCAGGATTCTATTCCTACTGGCCATACTGGGAGTATCCATCGTTATATTACGGGTTCAACTACTATCATCCGGTGGCCGTTCGCAGGTATACGTATCCCAATCGCATATACAATGGAAGCTACGGAGGCGGTGGGGGCGGCAGATCGGGTGGAAGGTCGGGCGGACACCGCCGTTGAGGAATCCATGCGGCTTCGCCCTCCAGAGGTGCCGTACATCCTCTGAAATAGCTCGGATCAGTGATACAAGCAGTCGCACAAACGCCCTGTTGCGCAAACAAACAACAGGGTGAGTGTGTGGCTGCTTTTTTTATTTTCTATCCGGCATGTGCCTGCAGTGCAATAATTATTTGGAATATTACCAATGTTCGGTTATTTTATTGTGACGGCAATGCACAGGTGTTCCTTCTCAATAACATAGCGACCGAACCGAATGAACCTTCGATATCTTTTGTTTTTTGTTTTCATGTTCGCCGTTACTCACGCCGTTGCTCAACCGGCCGGACTTCGCTTTAGCTTGTCATACCGAACAGCGGGAAGCGATCGGGCATACGACGGGCGCATGTTCCTTCTGTTGTCGACCGACAGCACTGCCGAACCCCGTTTCCAAATCTCTGAAAGTCCCCAGACGCAATTGCTGTTCGGTGTCGACGTGGACAGTTTAGTGCCAGGCGCGCAGGCCGTTGTCGATGCGGCGGCATTCGGATTTCCCGTGAGCAGCATTGCCCGGGTTCCGGTTGGATGGTATTGGGTGCAGGGACTTCTGCATACATACGAGACATTCAAACGCGCAGACGGGCACACGGTCTCGCTGCCGATGGACAGGGGAGAAGGTCAGCATTGGAACCAGGCTCCGGGAAATACGTACAGCACTCCGAAAAAACTATGGATCGATCCCGCACGGAATGAAACGATACACATCACGCTCGAGAAAGAAATACCCCCTATTGCTCCGCCGAAGGATACGAAATATATCAGGCACGTCAGGATCCAGAGCGAGAAGTTGACGAAGTTCTGGGGACGTCCCATGTTCATCGGCGCAAATGTTCTACTCCCTGAAGGATTCGACACTCATCCGGATGCGCGCTACCCGCTGATGGTTGAGCATGGGCATTTCCCGTACACCTTTGAAGGCTTCAGCGAGACGATGCCCGACACGGCGCATATGATCGGCGAGTACAGCACGCGGTTCAAGCTCGACAATTATAATAAGATCGAAGCGGCATCTGAATATGCATTGTATCAAGAGTGGACATCTCCCGGATTTCCCCGCGTCGTCGTCATCGAAGTACAGCATGCGAATCCGTATTACGACGATTCGTACGCCGTGAACTCTGCAAACCTCGGTCCCTATGGCGATGCGATCATGTACGAATTGATCCCGTTCATCGAAAAAAAATATCATTGTCTGGGCACGGGATGGTCCCGCTTCATGTATGGCGGCTCAACAGGGGGATGGGAAGCGCTTGCCGTCCAGGTTTTTTATCCCGATGAGTTCAACGGCTGCTTCGCTGCGTGTCCGGACCCGCTGGACTTCAGGGCCTACTGTGTGGTCAACATCTACGAGCACGAGAACGCGTACTTCTACGACAGCAAGTGGAAGAAGACCCCGCGCCCTGCCACACGCAATTATCTGGGAGAAACCTTCGCAACGCTCGAAGAGGCAAATCATCTTGAGCTTGTGCTCGGCTCGCACAGCCGTTCGGGCGAGCAGTGGGATATCTGGCAGGCGGTATTCGGTCCGGTCGGCAACGACGGATATCCGCAACCGATCTGGGATAAGATGACGGGAGTGATCGATCACACTGTGGCGTCGTATTGGCGCGAACACTTCGACCTGTCGTTCATACTGAAACGCGATTGGACAACACTCGGGCCGAAGCTTGAAGGCAAGATACACATCTACTGCGGCGAGGCGGATGATTATTTCCTGAACGATTCGGTCTATCTGATCGAGGAGTTCTTAAAAAGCACCACCACTCCCTTCTACGGCGGTGAAGTCGATTACCAGGCTCGTGCCGGACACTGCTGGAACGGCGACCATACGCGGCCGAATGCGTTTTCACGGCTGCGCTACCATCAGATGTACATCCCCCGGGCAGTCGAACGCATCTTGAAGACCGCTCCGGCAAGTGCGGATGTGACGAGCTGGCGATACTGATCCCTTGCGCGTCGTCCGGCTCGAACGTTCGTCGTGAATTGGAGTATTGTTCAGGGACATCTGTCCATGCAGTAGTGTTCCGATCGAATCGATGGAAGGCAACCGTGTTTACAATATTCCCACTCACATGCCGCGTTCTCCGTCTGGCATCCATCATCGTGATCCCGGCTGCGGCGGCATTCTGTCAGGGCTTCGACGTGAAAGGCCAGCTCTCATCGTGGGGAACCGCGGCCGACCAGCATGGGGAGTGGAATGGAAATTATGGCATCCGCTATATTCCACAATTCAACTACGGATATTCGCCCGATGACCGGAGCCTCATCAATGCCGAAGTGTTAGCGAACGCGTATTATGGGACGGATTTCCATACGGAGACCCATGCGCTGACACTCTCTAGGGCAATACTTCGCTATACGACGCCGCAGACCGAAACGCAGCTGGTGATTGACGACATTTATAAATCCCTCTCAACGACAATTAGATTTCCCCTTTTAGCGGCCTGAAAAACAGTATACTATTTGACTACATCCTTTGAGAGGAGACGCGTCGAATGGTATCAGACAGGAAGATTAAAAAGTTGGG
>CAISDA010000060.1 GCA_903884005.1 uncultured Ignavibacteriota bacterium
ATATTTATTTTGTAAATATTGCACCTTAAGACTTGAGCTTGTAGGCAACACTTCATATATTTTGTTCAATGTAATCGGTGGACCATAGACAGCAAAACAGTACTTTCATTCCATTCTATCAGAGCATTCACGCCATGCAGCCTATACAGAAAATTTGCGACCACAACGGGATATGCCTCGCCATCGTCATACGAGCCGATTTTTCCGTCGATAAAACGGAATTTTTGTCCGATCCCGAATATTCACAGCAAGTCGGTATCATCAAATACCCTCAGGGCGGAAAAATCAAGCCGCATATTCATAACGAACTCACGCGGCAGGTAATTTTCACGCAAGAGGTCCTGGTGATCAGAAAAGGCTCGGTGAAGGTTGATCTCTACGACGCGGCGTTGGAGTGGGTTTCAGACGTCGTCTTGAATACAAGCGATGTTATTTTCCTGATCACGGGCGGCCACGGTTTTGAAATGATGGAGGACTGCGAAATGTTGGAGATCAAGCAGGGCCCGTACAGCGGTGTGAATAACGACAAGACGCATTTCGAGGGGAAGGGAAAAAAGGAATGATCCCTGTCAATGAGCCATTGCTTGACGGCAACGAGAAAAAATATCTGAATGAATGCATCGATACGGGATGGATCTCCTCCGAAGGGCCCTTCGTTAAGCGATTTGAAGACGGTTTTTCCGCACGAGTTGACCGAAAGCACGGCATTGCAGTTGCCAACGGCACCGTTGCGTTGGAAGTTGCCGTGGCCGCGCTCGGCCTCGGCAAAGGCGATGAGGTTATTCTTCCAACGTTCACGATCATTTCGTGTGCCTCCGCGATACTTCGAGCCGGAGCCGTTCCGGTTGTTGTGGATTCGGACCCCGTCACGTGGAATATGTCCGTCGAACAAATCGAACCGAAGATCACTCCCAGAACAAAAGCGATCATGGTCGTGCACATCTACGGCCTTCCTGTAGACATGGATCCGATCCTCGCATTGGCGGCGCGCTATCATCTTACGATCATCGAAGATGCGGCAGAGGTGATCGGACAAACCTATAAGGGGAAGCCGTGCGGAAGCTTCGGCGATATATCCGCGTTCAGTTTTTATCCGAACAAGCACATCACCACGGGTGAAGGCGGAATGGTGCTCACGAATGATGACGCATTGGCGGCGAAGAGCCGTGAACTGCGGAATCTGTGCTTCACCCCTCCCCGCCGGTTCATCCATAAAGAATTGGGATGGAACTTCAGAATGACAAACCTGCAGGCTGCCCTCGGCGTGGCGCAGTTGGAACGGTTGGATGAATTCATCGCCAGGAAAAGACGAATCGGCGCGATCTATAACGAGTTGTTTTCCGGATTGCAATCACTCCAGCTGCCGGCGAAGGAAACCAATGGCGCGTCCAATATCTATTGGGTATATGGCATTGTGATGGACGACAGCATACCGTATGATGCCTTCGAAGCGATGAAACGGCTTGCAGAGCTCGGCGTAGGCACTCGTCCATTCTTTTATCCAATGCACAGTCAGCCTGTCTTCCATGATGCGGGTTTGTTCCGTGGAGAGCATTACCCTGTCGCAGAACGGCTTGGCGAACGCGGATTTTATTTGCCAAGCGGCCTGGCCATTACCGAAGAACAGCAAATCACCGTCTCACAAGCAGTCAAACAACTCTTTACGTGAAAGATACTATGAGCGAAGTTTTTGGCGACTATTCATTGTATTACGACCTTCTCTACAAAGATAAAGACTATGAGGGCGAGGCCGATTACATCAGGGCATTAATGCAGACGTATTCTCCCGCCGGTACGACAGTACTGGATCTCGGCTGCGGCACGGGAGCCCACGACGTTCTTCTCTGCAGGCACGGATATTCAATTGACGGCGTCGATCTCTCTCACGACATGCTCTCGAAAGCGCACGAAAAAATTGCGGCGTCGCCCGAACTTGCATCAACGCTGAGGCTTCACCACGGCGATATTCGAACGGTTCGATTAGGCAAAACCGTCGATGTCGTGCTTTCATTGTTTCATGTGATGAGCTATCAGACAAGCAACGACGATGTACAGGCCGCCGTCGCAACGGCGAAGCAGCATCTTGCCCCTCACGGCTTGTTTATTTTCGATTGCTGGTACGGACCCGCGGTTCTCACCGACCGTCCGACTGTGCGCGTGAAACGACTTGAAAATGATGCCATCACAATCACGCGCATCGCCGAACCGACTCTGTATCCCGACAAGAACTTAGTGGACGTCAATTATACTGTGTTTATCACGAAGAAAAATACCGGCGCCATCCAGGAGATACACGAAACGCATACAATGCGGTATCTGTTCTCGCCTGAAGTTGAAATGCTGTTGGCACAGGCCGGATTTAAAATTCTACTGAGCGAAGGGTGGATGACCAAACAACCGGTCGGGTTCGATACGTGGGGTGCCACATTTGTCTGTCAATTGGCGGATGCGTAATAAAATACAATGCTTCCATCTCCATTCGTGAACACGAGGGGAAATGGAAGCATTATCGTTTAATGGTAGCTGCTCAGCGTAATCTATAGTCCCTGTCATTCTGAAGGAGCGAAGCGACTGAAGAATCTCGCCGACTACTCGCACGACGCAAGATTCTTCGCTTGCGCTCAGAATGACAGAGTACTAATGTCATATGCATGACGATTTTTGGCGCAACCAAGATTAAAACCTCAGGATGACAATGATTTTGGTGCACACTGAGTTACGCTTAAAGATGTGATGCGCTATTTTTTGTTGATGAACTGCGCGATCGTATTGACAACATAACCGATCTGTTCCGGAGTCAACTCGGGATAGATGGGAACGGCGATCGTGTCCGCCGCAGCGGCATTCGAAATCGGGAACTCCGCATCGACCGAATGCAGGTATGCGAAACATTCCTGACGATGGAACGGGACGGGATAATAAATTTCATTGCCGATGCCGCTATCGGATAAGAATTTTCTGAGTTCATCGCGCTGTTGAACACGTATCACATACTGGTTGAAGATGTGATAATTTGTGACTCCCGAATCCTGATAGACGGCCTTCGGAAGCAGCACCGCGTTGTTGAGGTCGAACGCGCATCGGCCCGTGTCTTCGGCCAATCCCTTTTCGCAGAACAGTTTCGTATAGAGGGCCGCATTTTCCCGCCGCTTCGCCGACCAGCCGTCCAGATGCGGAAGCTTCACATTGAGCACCGCCGCCTGTAAGGCATCGATGCGGAAATTGCCTCCGATGATCTTGTGATAGTATTTCGGCTTGCCGCCGTGCACACGCATGATGTGGAGACGCTCCGCCAGCACGTCGTCGTTCGTCACGACGAGCCCGCCGTCGCCGAAGCATCCGAGATTCTTACTGGGGAAGAACGAATAACAGCCGATCGTGCCGATCGTACCGACCTTCCGTCCGTCCTTGTATTGCACGCCGATTGCCTGCGCCCCGTCTTCAATGACCGCAAGCGAGTGCTTCTGTGCGATCGCCATGATCTCATCCATTGCGGCGCTCTGTCCATAGAGGTGCACGGGCACGATCGCCTTCGTTCTGGATGTGATCTTTTTTTCAATATCCGCCGGATCGATATTGAACGTGACCGGATCGACATCCACGAACACCGGCACCGCGTTCAGACGCGCCACAACACCCGCCGTAGCGAAGAATGAGAATGTCGGAACGATCACTTCATCGCCCGGCTGAATGTCTATCGCCATGAGCGCGATCAGCAGCGCATCGGTGCCCGAGGACACGCCGCAGGCATGCTTCACGCCGAGGTATTCGGCGAGACTTTTTTCGAGTTTTTCAACTTCGGGTCCGAGGATAAAATACTGGGACTCCATGACGCTCATCACCGCCGCATCGATCTCAGGTTTTATCGTTGCGTACTGGGCTTTCAGATCCAACAGAGGTACTTTCATTCGCCGATCTCC
This sequence comes from uncultured Ignavibacteriota bacterium, assembly GCA_903884005.1. Classification (GTDB taxonomy): domain Bacteria; phylum Bacteroidota; class Ignavibacteria; order UBA10030; family UBA8401; genus CAISDA01. The sequence continues at coordinate 3,921 of CAISDA010000060.1, forward strand.
TTCACGATGCCGTTAATGAATTGATATTTTTTCTTCGATTTTTCGCAGTAGGCAAAACCGTCAGCATCGAAGACGAGTTTCTTGCCTGCTTCGCTGACCCACCCTATCACGCGCGCCGGGTTGCCGACGACGAGCGCGAAATCCGGCACGTCCTTCGTCACTACCGACCCTGCTCCCACAAATGCGGCGCGGCCGATCGTGTGGCCGCAGACGATCGTCGAATTCGCACCGAGCGACGCGCCTTCTTTCACGAGCGTCCTGATATAGAATTCGGCGCCGACCTGCGGATACTTGCAGCGCGGATCGAGAATATTGGTGAAGACCATTGACGGGCCGCAGAACACATAGTCTTCGAGCTCCACGCCTTCATAGACCGACACATTGTTCTGAATTTTAACATAATTGCCGATCGTCACATTGTTCGCCACATTGACGTTCTGTCCGATCACGCAATGATGGCCGATCTTTGCGCCGCTCTGCACGTGCGCGAAGTGCCAGATCTTCGTTCCGTCGCCGATCTCGACATTGGCGTCGACGACTGCATACTGATTGACATGATATTTTTTTCCCGCGGCCTGATCAGTCATGGCGCAATCTCCTTTGTGCAAGTTCCAACACTTCGAGTACCGACAGGGCATGCGCGCCGTCGGTCAATGGTTTGGTATTGTTAAGAGCCGATTCATAAAAATGCTTATGCTCTTCGGCAAGAGGCTGGGCTGTATCGAAGGGAACTACTTCATACTCGCTCTCGAATTTCTGCAGCACCCCTTCGACGCGTTGAAATCCCTTGTGATACAATTTCAGTTTCTCGTCCTTCGCGCTGTCTTCAAAAACAACCATCCCCTTGTCGCCGATGACGACCAGACGCTGTTCCTTGAACGGATGCAGCCAGCTCACATAGATGTGCGCGTGGACATTGCCTGGATATTCAAGCACGGTGAGCGTGGTGTCTTCGATATTGTTTTGAAGAAATGCGGCCCCCGTCGCTTCAACACGCACGGGATCGGTCTCCGTCAAATGCTGGATCACGGAGATGTCGTGCGGGGCAAAGCTCCACAGGATATTTTCTTCGCTCCGAATGGTGCCGAGATTCAGCCGGTTGCTGTAGATGTACTGCAGCCGGCCGATCACGCCATCGCTCACCATCGCCTTCAGCTTCACGATGGCCGGATGATACAGCAGCACATGCCCGACCATGAGCTGGCGGCCATGACGGGCGGCGATGGCAATGAGATCCTTTGCCTCGGAGGTCACAAGTGTGATGGGCTTTTCAACAAGCACATGCTTTCCGCGTTCCAGGCATTGCTTTGCCACGGCGTAGTGCGTTTCGGCAGGTGTGGCAATGATCACCGCGGCGATGGCGGCATCGGCAAGCACCGATTCGAGGTCGGTCGTGAACCGAATGGCCGGCGATATCGCTGCGACTTTTGCCCGCGCGGACTCGCTTGAATCGCAGACGATCAGGTGATCGCTGCCCAAGAGCTGCAGTGCGGTCCGAACGTGATTGATCCCCCATCGTCCCGATCCGATCACCGCTATCGTTAAGTTCGTATACTCCATAATGTCCCCCCCCCTTGAGATCAAACAATTATTTTTTCTTCATGTATTTTTTCCCGATCAGCAGGGCGAGCGCACCGAGGATCAGAATATTGATTCCCAGGCTCAGATTTTTGCCGAGAGCGAATCCGCGCGGTTCGAATGTCATCGTGATCGAATGCGTTCCCGCAGGCACAACCACTGCGCGGAAGAGATAATTTGCGCGGTAGATCGGCGTTTCCTTCCCGTCCACAAATGCCTTCCATCCGTTGGGATAGTAGGCTTCGCTGACGAAGAGAAGATTATCGCCGGTGGCGGTGGCCTGAATGGCCAGGTCATTGATGCCAAGTTTGGTGTATTTGGCCGAGGCTCCGGCGCCGGGTGGAACCACGGATAGTTTCGGATCGTCCATGAGATACATCACTTCAGTGGGATTGAATGAGCCACCAGCGATCTTCTTGAGTATCTCCATTCCCGTGGCGGTCTCGTAGCGAGACACAAAGAATGCGCGGGGAAGTTCGGCCCTATTGTACAACACTGCCCGCTCCCTGCCCTTGAACACAGGCATCAGCACCTGATTCGAATCGAGCCGGTCGGACAAGATGTATTTTACATTCATCAATCCCCAGACAAGCGGGTTGCCGATACCGCCGACATCGACCATGTCCTGCCAGGCACGCATTTTTGCGCCCTGATACCCGTACGCACTCTGGATGCGCCAGAAGGCAAGACGGTTGTCATACGGCGGCTGCCCGCCGACGAATTCGAGTGTCCGGAACTTGGTAGTATCCTGCTGAAGGAACGTGACATAATCGGGCGCGGTGGCGAACTGTGCGGCGACAGCGCTGCGTTCATGAAACTCCATCGGCTTGACGGCAACGCGCCAGAGGTCGCCGGTGGCGATGACGATGATGATGAACGAAAAAACGAACGATGATATGTTCTTTTGTTTATAGAAATACACGGCTGTCAGCGTAACGGCGATGAGCAACAATGCGATCGTGATATCGGCCGAGACCATGCTTTGGATGAACTTGTAGAGCTCGTTCACCATTTCCTGCTTGCCTCCGACCATGCGCCCGAGTACAGCCGCGGCGTCCGCTTTGGGAACAAGGGTTTCATAGATGCCGAGAAAAACGTCCTTCGCCGCAGCCGAAAGGATCGCCAGGACAAGAAAGCCGCCGGCAGCGATGCTCCATTTTTTTGCCGCGGCCGGTGCGAGCGCGCGTTCGGCCATCAGCGCGACAAGGCCGTATCCCGCGAGCAGCGGCACGGCGATCTGCACCAACACGAGGATCATAGAGGGAATGCGGAACTTGTCGAAGATCGGAAAATATTTAAACATCAGATCGTACACGAGCGGGAATTCGCGTCCGAATGAAACGAGCAGAGACACGGCAGTCAGAATGGCAAGATATTGAACGAACGGATCTTTCCGCTTCAGCACGACGCCCATGAGCGCGAGCAGCAGAATGACGACGCCCATATATTGAGGCGCATCGGTGAACGTCTGCTGTCCGAAATACATATTCACACGCGTCGGTTGGTTCTGCGTCAGGACCCCATCGTATGTCACCGACCCGAAACCGAATGCAGAAGGGATGACGAATGTCATCATTTCACCGGGCGAGAACGACCAGTTCGTGGCATAATCGTAATCCAGGCCGCCGTTCGAATGTTTTTCCTTCCCTGCTGCCGGAGGCGCCTGTGACTGTTGGATCGAGTTTGCCCCCCGGATGGAGAAGGGATTATATTCGAGCGTCGACAGGTACTGGTCGGCGTTCATGGCGAATGCAAATCCGGTCGCTGCTGCGAGCACAAGCCCGGCAACGATAAGATTTTTCACCGATTCTTTCACGATCAGCGAACGGATGAGGAAGAAGAGGAAATAGACGCCGAGAGCAAAATACAGGTAGAAGAGCATCTGTATGTGAGACGGCCCGAATGCAAAATGCAGGATGATCGCAAGCACGAGCCCCAGCTTCAGATCGAAGCGCTCGCGCAGTTGTTCGATGATCAGAAATATCCACGGTATCCACGCCACCACGCCGACCTTCGTGATATGTCCGACCATCGCCCAGATGATGATGAACATGGAGAACGTTGCGCCCAATGCGACCACAAGCGACGCGAGCCAATGCTTGAGTTTCGAGTATGCAAAGAAATACATCCCCACGCTGAAAATGAGATAATAGAAGAGCGTCGGCCCCATGTCGGCCTTCAGGAACATGTATTGCGTAACCTGGCGGGCTTTCTGAAAAATGAAATCGGATAGATCATACATCCGCTCGAAGCCGACCGAAAGGCTGGCCACACCCGGCATGCCGCAAAAGATGTACGGGTTCCAGAGAGGATAAACGCCCTGATCCCGCGTATCGCCCATGTAGGTTTCAAAGCTGTGCGAGGCAACAGTGTCGCCCGAAGTGACGACCTTCCCGTCGAAGACGGCCTCGTGAAAGAAAAGAAGCAATGCGGCAAAAAGGATGCCTGCGGCTATCGCGTGCTGCACGAAGAGGGGAAGATTCTGCGGCCACTGGCCGGTATTGGTGTTCTTTTTTTCTTTATGAGGGTTTGCCATGGCGCCTGACGGATGAGTAGATGGATCGCAGCTTTCAAAGTATCACAAAATAGGATTATTTTGCGAGAGTATCAATAATATTCCATTTGCGGCCGCATTGATTCTGCCGTGGACGTATTGTATATTGTGTCATCATATTCCCGTCCTCCTATGAAAAAAGTTCACTACTCCGTCATAATTTTTTCTTTTCTTTTCGCATTTTTTCTGTGGTTGTCTATCAATCTCTCCAACGAATTCCAGATCAACCTTGCTGTTCCGCTGCGGATAGACAATCTGGACAGCGCCAAAGCGCTTGCCAATCATGTCCCTCCATCCCTGACGGTGAGAGTGCGCGGCACAGGATGGAAGCTCCTGAACACGCTGCTCACCCCTTCGCTTCAATACACGCTCGATGTCGGCGCTATTCGATGGAAAAAATTATTTTCGGCGAACAACAGCCTCAACGAGCGGTTGAATCTGGCCGAGGGTGTGAAAGTGATCGAAGTCATTCCGGACAGCATTCTCGTTGTCATAGACGACAAGGTGCACAAGCAGGTACCGCTGTCGGCGCAGATCGATGTGTCGTTTCGTGAGGGATTCGATAAGGTAGGGCCCGTGGTGATGACGCCGGACAGCGTGATCATTGTCGGGGCAAAGTCGGTGCTGGCTGTGATCACTCAATGGAGCACACAGCCATTGACGGTGAAGGATCGCATTTCGGCCGTCAATGAAACGGTCCCTCTTGGCGATCCCTTGCTCTCAGAGATCAGCGTGTATCCGTCCACGGCTGTTATGCATTTCGACGTGCAGCCGATCGCGGAAAAAAAGATCTCGAACATCTCCGTCACCGTGAATCAACTGCCTGCCAACAGACAGGTCGTGCTCATTCCGCCCAAGATCGATATCGTGATCCGTTCGGGCGCGCAGTATGTAGCCGGTGTGAGCGACAATGATATCACGGCGTATGTGGATTACCGGTCGCTCCTCTTGGACACCAGCGGCACAGTGCAGCCGACGATCGTATGCCCGGAGAACATCAACGTTGTCCGTCGAACGCCGGACATCCTGCAGTATGTGATCCGGAAATAAGAAGAGCGCCCCGAAGGGGCGCTCTTCTTATTTCGTACCTATCCACCGATAACTCAAATCCATGTCACTCCGACCGTGATTTGGATGCACACTGAGATACATTATTTCAGTGATGCGAACATTTAATTCTGCGCCATCGGTTTACGCGGCAATTTTTGATCCCGCATGGCCGCATCGTAGACGAATGCCGCCATCACTGTCGCCGCCTGCTGGGCATCCTCTTCGAGGATGCGTTCATAGGCATCGAAGTTGGAATGATATGTCCTGCCGTATTCGATCGGGTCCACGATGAATTGGAATCCAGGAAGGCCGATACCGTCGAACGTGAGATGGTCCGTGCCTCCGGCATTGTTCGGCGTGATCGTTTCAACGCCTATGTCGCGCAGCGATTCCATCCACGCCCTGAAGATCGGCCGCAGCGCTTCATTACCCTGCGTGTAAATGCCGCGAATTTTTCCTGAGCCGTAATCGTTGTTGAAATACGCGCTCAATTTATCGTAGTCTTCTTTTTTCACGACGGGTCCCCTCGGATTACGGAAGTCGCCTTCGCGCGAACCGAAATTCTTAAACACATACGCCCGCGAACCAAGCAGGCCCTGTTCCTCACCGCTCCAGAGTGCGATGCGTATAGTGCGCCGCGGCTTCAGGTTGAGCGCCTTGATGATCCTCATCGCCTCCATGCTCGCCACCGCGCCGGCGCCGTTGTCGCATGCGCCGCTGCCCGCGTGCCATGAATCGAAATGTCCGCCGACCATCACGATCTCATCTTTCAGATCCGTTCCGGGAATTTCACCGATCACATTCCAGCTGTCCTGCGCCGTACTGGTTTCAACTTCCATGTTCATATCGAGCGTGACCGGCAGTCCCTTTTGAAGAATTCTGTGGATGCGGTTATAGTGTTCGACCGTCACGCTGACCTGCGGAAGAATTGCAGGAGCGTCCGCATCGTACGGGTTCACCCGTTTCCCGTTGACCGCGTTCTCTGGCTGGGGCTCGCTTGCGCCCGCAACGTAGATCACGCCTCCGTCGCCATGATTGCAATCCAAAATGGCAAGCGCCCCTTCGTTCCTGCAGAGCTCAAGCTTGGCGGAAAGGAGTTTAGCATCCTCTCGCGCGCTGCGCCGCACTGCAGAATCTGCATGGCTCATGTCTTTCCCGCGCGGAAGCGGGACATCGGCATCGGCCAGCTTCAGCAGCACCGAATCGGGGGTCCGCATGGCATTCGGTTTGAAGTTTGGCGCCAGTGCGCGGATCGAATCCAGCAATACGAATTTACCTTTGAGTGTTCCCTTATACGCGTCGAGCTCGCTTATCGAATTTGCATGAAGGTACACCGCCCCGCCCTTGACTGTGCCCTTGGTGCCCGGCGACCAGGCCTTCGGGTAGGCGAAGAGGGGTATGCTCTTCGGTTCAAGCATGCAGAGTGCGAAATGTTTCAGCGTCCACCCCATGCCAAACGGTCCCCACGATTCGAGATGTACGTTCTGAATGCCCATTGCACTGAGTTCCTTCACTGCCCAGTCGGCGGCAGCCTTATGTTCCGGCGATCCGGTCAAACGCGAACCGTAGACGTTCGTGAGCCAATCCAGCATTTCCATCGAACGGGAATGGTGCATTCCTTCGTACTTAATGCGTGTTATTGCTGCCGTGTCGACTTTTTCCGGAACCGTTTGTGTCCATGCGCTGTGCATGCACAACACTGCCGCTGCCATCAATTGAACAAATCGTTTCATGAGACTGGTGTTCCCTTCCGCGTTAATGAGAAGATAGTATTTCACATACGACATTTTTTTGACTACCGTAAAATGCTGCGGCGCATCGGGCGATGCACACTCGGCCGTTAGGCGATAGAAATATGCTCAGCAGCAATCATGCACGTTTCATGGCATGCTCCCGGTGAATGTCTCCATGCACATTCCGCAACAAACGAACAGAGTAAAATAAGAAGCTATTCTCTGAGGCGCAATATGAATTTTGGTGAAGGAGGTGTTAAAGACGGGCCGCATTTTTTTATTAGTGCAGCCCTCGGTGGACGGACGTCGCAACGGCACATGCGAGCGATGCAACGCCGCAGCACAGACGCGTCGTCACAAACGGGATTTGCGATCGTCCAAATGCGGAATACGAATTGAGAAGAGCGTGCCGGAACGGCGGTCAATGGCGAGCGTGCCATTGATCTGTTTTGTCAATATCCATACCAGCCGCAGGCCGAGCGTCGGCGAGGATTCAATGTCGAGTTCCTCCGGAATCCCGACCCCATTGTCGCCCACAATGAGGAGAAGATCGCCCACAGATGTGTTCTCGATTTTCACCGTAATGCATTTCTTGTATCCGACAGCCACATTCGGTGCGACAAAGGCATATTTGATGGAATTGGACACCAGTTCGTTCACGATCAGTCCGCAGGGTATTGCGTTGTCGATGCTGAAATATGCGCCGGTTGCCTGGACGTCGAGAGCGATGTCCCCGCCGCCGTAGGTCCGAAGCAGCGAGGACGCCAGGGATTTCAAATAATCGCCAAAGTCCACATGCGCAAGGTCCTGGGATTGATAGAGTTTTTCATGGATCATTGCCATCGACTTTACGCGGCTCTGGCTTTCTTTCAGGAACTCCAGCATCCGAACATCGGTGACAGATATCGATTGCAGGTGGAGCAGACTGGATATCACCTGCAGATTGTTTTTCACACGGTGATGGATCTCTTTCAGCATTACTTCTTTTTCATGCAGAGAATTCCTGACCCGGTCTTCCGATCTCCTGCGTTCTGTGATGTCTTTCACTACGGAAAGTATCATATCGGCACCGCCGACAGTAACGATTTCGGACGAGATCAGCGCGATGCCCAGTATTCCTGATTTCTTCTTGAACCAGCATTCATAATTGCGAATACTTCCTTCGGACCTTATGGTATCCCTGAGAATGACAAGATCTCTTTTATTGCATAGCAGCCCGAGCGCGTGCATCGATTGTCGCATCACTTCATCGCGGGTATAGCCGGTTGCCTGCAAAAAGCTCTCGTTGACTTCCAACAGGATGCCTTTATTCAGGGAAACAAGGATGACCGGTTCGGGATTTGCCGAAAATATCTTCGCAAATTTTTCTTCCGATTCACGCAGTTCGTCTTCAGCCTTCCGCTGTTCAGTGACGTCCGTAAAGACGCCGAATGCTCCGGTATATTTCCCTTTTTCATTCGTCCTGGGTGTTGCAAAGACGCGGATGATCCTGCGCACACCGTCCGCCCGGACGATCGAATAATCATACGATCCTTTTTCACCCTGCCGGCGCATCGATGTTTGGTTAACCACTATTTCGAAATCATCGGAGTTGGTGAATTCGCTCAGGTTATGGCCGACGAGTCCCCCGGGTCCCACGCCGAACATTGTCTCTGCAGTCTCGTTTACATAAATGAATTGTTCACGCTCATCGACCATCCCCGCTCCGGCCCCCTGCCCTTCAATAAATGTCTTGAACAGTTCCTGCCATTCACGCAGCGATTGCCGATGGTTCCTTCGTGCCGACATCGCATCAGCCGTGCGACGAGGCAGAAAAAATAGCATGGCGGCACGGATTGAGGAATGCAAACTCATGGTCTCCCCCTTGAGAAGGTCTTTTGAGAGCTTTACATTACATTCAGCTGATCGTCTTACTTGCGTTTGTACGTGAGCATGATATATGCGGCAATGGAATCCGCCTCTGCCGGCTTGAGTCCCTGATTCGGCATTGGAGGAAACGCCGGATTCATTTTTCGGGGATTGAGAATGAACGCCCGCAATATGTCGCGGTTGTTCTCGTATTTTGGCAGCACATCCTTATAAGCGGGGCCTATTTTCTTGTCGCCAAAATTATGGCAGGCGGAGCACCTGCCGGCATAGATCTCTTCACCCGTCAGCGGCTTTGCGCCAAGCCCGAAGCGTGCGAGCAGGCCGGCGTGATCAGCATCGTACTGCGCGGAAAGCACGGCTGTTTCTTTCTGCGTCGCGTTGCCGAACGCAAGCTGATCTTTCACGATTGCGACACCGAACACGAGTATAAGCAGAAAGAATGCATTGGCCGCCGTGCGCGCAGTGAAGTGCTGAAGCAGCGCATAGAGAAAGTGGCCGATGAAAAGCAGGAGCACAACGATGAGGGCGGACAGGCCGAAGACGGTTCCGGTCAATGCGGCCGCCGGCAGTGCTGCAAGAGACGCCAGCACAAAAAGCGGCAGGAGCATCGTTGAGGCCATTGTGAGCGAGACGGCAAATTTTTTCACGAACAGCGCGTACGGAGTGTCCTCGGAATTTTTCCCCGCGAAAAAGAAATACAGAATCACCGCGCCTGTCACCATGCCCGATGCGGCGACGGACTGCAGGATGCGCGCCGCCGACTCAAAGGAAAACAGTGCATCGGCCAATGTTGTGACGCTGGACGGAGACGATGCAGCGGCGGCGCCCGCGATCAACAGGGTCAACGAAATCGACAGCAGCACCACGCCCCAGAAGCCGGCCCGGTCGTGCAGACGGCTCGTCGTCGCCAGATATTCATCCAGGTCTTCCGTCTTCGAGGCTGATGAGGCGATCGAAATGATCTCTTCCAAGCGGAATGTGTAGCGATACGTGTACAGCAGCGCCGTCGCGGCGGTAAAGAGCACAAAGGCAAAGAAGATCATGCTGACAGCGACATTATCCGTATGCTGCAGCAGCTGTGCATAGGCGAACAGCAGGGAGAGGAACGGCAGCACGCCGAAAAACAGCAGTGTGCTTTTATTCGCGATGACGGTTTCCGTCAGCTCTTTTGCAAACCGCGCCGCGACCGGATCATGCGTGCGCCTTCCCGCGCGTTCGAAATAACGGGAAAGAACGGATGCGCCGAACAATACGCCCGCATACGGAAGGAACAGCATGCAGATGAGATTGAGCACCAGGTGCAGCAAGGCGATGTGCTCCATCGATTGCGGGAATGCGATGTATTTCAAAAAATCCATAGTCGATCCGTTCAAATGTATACATTCAACCGGGCGAAACAACCGTTCATCCGGTCAATGGGAAAAATTGTGCCAACCTGCTACTTTGCGTCAGTGGTGTCGCGCACGGCGATCTTTCCCGCTTTTCGGGATGCGTCGGCGTACCAGTGGTCGTACTCATTCCTCGGCATCACATAGATCTTAGTGTACATATAGGAATGTTTCAATCCGCAATACTCGGCACACATGATATCATACACGCCCACCTTGTCCGATCTGAACCAGATGTTGTTGCCTTTGTTCGAATAGACGTCTTTCTTCACGCGGAACGCCGGGATATAAAACGCATGACTCACGTCCACCGAATGCAGATCGCCGCGTATCGCCCGGCCGACAGGCACGTACAGCGTGTCCGTTTGGAGCCCGTCCGGGTATTCGAAGCTCCATTGCCACATGCGAGCCGTGACCTTGATGACCATGGCGTCCTTCGGAATGTCGCGCATCTCGCGATAGCCCTCCCATCCGAAATAAAACATGCTCATGAACAGCACCAGCGGCACCGCGGTCCATAATATTTCGAGCGCAGTATTGCCTTCGATGTTCTTCGGCACAGGATTCTTCGCGCGGCTGTACTTGATGACGAAATAGATCATCGCCGCTATGATGCCGATGAGCACGATGGCGGACAGCGCTGCGGTGTAGAGGAACGCCGCATCGACGGCATTGGAAAAATTGGATGATGATGTGAACATGCGTTATTACCTTACGAATAAATAGTCGGCAAATGTCAATACCAGGAAAATAGCCAGCGTGATGAACGCCACGCCTGCAAATATCTTGAATATCTTGTCTTCAAATTTCAGGTGCATGAACACATTCATCACCATCAGGCCCTTGATAGAGGCGATCCCGAGGGCGACGAACACGGTCCACGCGCCGAGATTGATGCCGGCTGCAACGACGGTGATGCCGGTGAATGCGAGCAGTCCCAGCCAAATGAACGCATAGGTGCCGTACCCGACGATGTGGCCGTGAGCGTTGTTTTCCTGTTGCATACGATAGTCTCTAGTGAAGTAAATAAAAAAGCGGGAACAGAAAGATCCAGATCAGATCCACAAGGTGCCAATACAATCCCGCTGTCTCCAATTTTACGGTGTTCTCACCCGTGTACACATTTCGCTTGATGAAGGACAAATTTACCGCAAGCAGCGCCATGCCGATCACGACATGCAGCGCATGCAACCCGGTCATCACAAAATAGAGGCCGAAATACAGGACTTCCCCCTGGGGCCTGTTCATCAATTCCGGCGATCCGGGGTAAATGCCGTTTGCAAATTTTCCAGCCCACTCGAAAAATTTATTGACCAAAAAAGCGCCGGCCAGGATCAATGTAGCCGACACAAGCGCCATCGACAGCGCCTTGTTCCCTTTTTGCAGCGCGGTGATGGACATTGCCATGGTCATACTGCTTGTCAACAGGATGATCGTATTGATGAAGCCGATAGTCGAGTGCAATTCCTGTGCGGCCAGGTGAAACTCTGCCTGGTGCGCATACCGATAGACGGCGTAGACGATGAACAGCCCGCCAAAGAGTATCAGTTCGGTGAAGAGAAACAGCCACATTCCCATTCTAGAACCTGCATCGTCCCGGTGCAGGTGTACAGATTGTGTCTCCCATTGGCCGCTCACTGTGCCTCCTTTGCTGCAATTTCATAACGCGAATAATCATACGGCCCGGTCGTCACGGTGGGTATTGTCTCAAAATTTTCGAGCGGGGGCGGCGTATCGACAGTCCATTCGAGCGTTGTTCCTCCCCACGGATCCATGCCGGCCTTCTCGCCGCTCCGCATGCCTCGTATCAGGTTCACGATCATCATGACCAATCCCGCGAACAGGATCCACGATCCGATCGTCGATGCGATGTGGTACGGCTGGAACTGGGGAAGATAATCGTAATAGCGTCTCGGCATGCCGAGATACCCCATGATGAACATCGGAAAATACGTGAGGTTGAATCCGATCGTCACATGCGCCCATGCCACGATCGCCGTTTTTTTATTATACATGCGCCCGAACATTTTCGGGAACCAATAATGCATCGCGGCAAAAAAGCCGAACCCTGCGCCGCCGAACATCACATAATGGAAGTGGGCGACAATGAACGACGTATCCTGCAGATGAATGTCGATGGACAGTGCGCCTATCATGAGGCCGGTGAAGCCGCCGATCGAGAACTGAATGATGAACGCGAGCGCGTACAGCAGCGGCGCTTCGAGCGCGATCGACCCTTTATAGAGCGTGGCAACCCAGTTGAACACTTTGATCGCGCTCGGGATGGACACAAGAAATGTCAGGAAGGAAAAAATGAACATCGCCGTCGTGCTCATACCGGCGGTGAACATATGGTGTCCCCACACGAGCGAACCGAAGAAGGCGATCGCGAGGCTTGAATACGCGATAAATTTATAGCCGAAGATCGTTTTTCGCGCAAAGACGGGTATGATCTCGGAGATGATTCCCATTGCGGGCAGGATGATGATGTACACGGCCGGGTGCGAATACGTCCAGAAGAGATGCTGGTACAGCACCGGGTCGCCGCCCAGCGAAGGATCGAAGATGCCGACCTGAAAAACACGCTCGATCATGACGAGCAGCAGCGTGATGCCGATGATCGGGGTCGCGAGTATCTGCACCCACCCTGTCGCGTAGAGTGACCATGGGAACAGCGGCATGCGAAACCAGTCCATGCCCGGCGCGCGCATACGGTGAATAGTGGTGATGAAATTCAATCCGGTCAGGATGGACGAGAAGCCGAGAATGAACGCCGCGGTGAGCGCGGGGATCACGTTCGTCGTTGTCCGTATGCTGTACGGGATGTAGAACGTCCACCCCGTGTCCACCGGTCCGCCCGGCAGGAACAACGACGTGATCGCGAGCAGCCCGCCGATGATATAGAGATACCACGACAAGAGATTCAATCGGGGAAAGAACACATCCTTCGCGCCGATCTGTATCGGCAAAAAGAAATTCCCGAAGACCGCGGGCATGGCGGGAATGACGAACAGGAAGATCATGATAATGCCGTGCAGCGTGAACAATGAATTGTACGTCTGCGGCTCCATGATCGTCTTGCCCGGCGCGATCAATTCGAGCCGCATGAGGACGCCGAAAATTGCGCCGACAAAGAAAAAGGAGACGATCGCATAGAGATACATGATCCCGATGCGCTTATGATCCTTCGTTAAGAGCCAGGCCCAGATTCCCTTATGTTCCGTTTGCACGTTCCAAAAATCCGGTTCATGGGACGTGACGTGTGCTTTCGCCATAATGTATTCCTTTTGTAATAAAAATTCACCCGTTCCGCTATCAGGCGGCCGAGTCCGGACGCTTTCGCGGCTTCATGCGCAGGAACAGGACAAACCCTGCGACGAGCACCAGCAGCACCGTGCCGGCGATACGCCGCACATTGAACGCATACGTGCGGCCTTCCGGATTGTAGCTGAAACAATATTTCAACAATTTGTTGATCGTGGGACTCGGACGGCCTTCATTGGCTTCCACAAGCGCCATCTTCACATCGAACGGAAGATATTGCGTGCCATATAAATACCGCATGACCTTCCCCTGCGGCGAGATCACGATGATCGCGCCGGCATGAATGAAGTTCGCCCCGTCGCGACGGAAGAGAAAGCCCGCTGCGTTCGTCACCGCCCGGATCGAGGCGCTGTCGCCAGTGAGGAATTTCCAGGAATTGTCCGGAATGCTTTTGTTGACGAGCGAGAGATAATTTTCCCGCTTTGCCTCTGCGAGCTCCGGTTTTTCCGTTTCATCGAAACTGATCGTGACGATCTGATAGTCCCTGCCGATCTCCATGTCCAAATGATTCACGATCGTCGTAAGTTCCGTGAGGATCGGACTGCAGATCCCCGGACATTTGAAATACACGAAATTGAGGATCGTCGGCTTGGTAACGATGTCCTTGAGCGCAACGAGATACCCCTTTTCATCGTAGAACTGGGTGTCGAGCGGCAGCTGTGCGCCGAGTTTGTCGTCAATGCCGATCTCCGGCTTCGTCTGCGCGGTCTCCGCTTTCGCGTGGAACGTGAAGGAGAATGCCAGCAATCCAAGAAGAAGTATTTTTTTCATAATATGTTCACTGTTCATAAGTACATCACATTCATACGGAGCATGGGCGAGCTAACAGCTCGCCCTACACGCACCACATATGCCCCCGAGTATTTTCATAGCAGGGCGAAATGTTATTTCGCCCTGGACGACCTAACAGCTCGCCCTACAATAGGCCGAGTCATGCACGTTACGTTATTTTTGCAACAACTCAGTCTGCACCAAAATCATCGTCATCCTGAGCGAAGCGAAGGATCTAAAACAGTGGTCGATACATGCGACATTAAATTCATGTTCCCCGTTGCTGATGTTTTTTATATTCTTCGGTCGCTCGAGCTCCCTCAGAATGACATGGACTAGAGAGTGCGGTGAGTAGTTACCTTTTTTTATCACCGCAGCGATGCATTCACTGCATTCCAATCATCCGCAGTCAGCAATGCCGCCGTAGCCTTCATGCCAAACCCGGAAGGATCGGCTGCAACGGCCCGCGCCGTTTCGCGCGGGGTCCGGCCTTGAAGCGACACTAATCCCGAGACCGCCCGGCGGGGATTGAGGACGACGCTGCGCAAAATATCCGGTCCCCGGCCGGCGGATTTCATCGCTTCGGCAAAACGCGCTTCCATTGCCGCAAGGCCGGTGTGATGTTCTGCAATAATGTTCCGGACCGCCAGCGTCACCGGAATCTGCGCAGGCGTCACGCTTCCCTTGGAGAGTTGGTAGGTCGTTTCCAGTTCCATGAGTTCCGATGTCGAATCAACGGGAAAATCATTCGCGAACGTGCGCACATAATGGATCAGCGCAAATCTGTCCTCTGCCGGCATATAGTTATAGGACGCCATGCCATTTTTCACGATGCCTTCCTGAAGTGTCCTGAACATCTGTGCAATTTTACGTCCATTTGTCCATCCGAGCGCGGCATGGAAGTTTCTCGGTTTCGGATTCAACGTCACGCTGGTCGAACCGTCACCCATCCCGGTTTCCCCGTGACACGAGATGCAATTCGCCCTGAATAATGAAGCGCCTTTGGCGATGGTTTCCTTCGTCGGCACTCCCGCGATCTTCACGTCGACGGGCGGGATCACGGAACTTCGGACCAACGGTACATCGGACACCAGGGACACGGAGTCTTGCACAACGACAGGCGCCACATTGTTGCGCGTGATGACGTTCAAATTCATAACGTAATATCCGCCGAGCACGACGCCGATGAGAAGGAAATAGACATAGGAAAGTCCGAACAACCGCTTCGGGTCTTTCACCAGTTCGTTGAAATCAATTTCTTCTTTTGGTCTGTTGTTCATGTAAACCCTGACTAATGTTTATTGGTAACAACTCAGTATAATCTATAGCCCCTGTCATTCTGAAGGAGCTCGAGCGACTGAAGAATCTCGCCGGCTGCTCACACGATGCAAGATTCCTCGCTTGCGCTCAGAATGACAGAGTACTAATGTCATATGCATGCAGATTCTTGGCGCAGCCGAGATGATAACCTCAGGACATTGATTTTGATGCACGCCGAGTAGTTACGTTTATTGCACTAACAGAATGCCCCGGCATCAGATCTTGAAATCGATGCCCCGCTGGAGTTTTGGATCGCCAATGGGCACCAGATTTTCTTTTCTCGCCTTGAACACGAACGTCAGTGTGATCAGTCCGGCGATGAGCAGCGGGAAGCCCAATTCCTGCCATCCCAGCACGAGGCTCCTGCTGAAATTCGGCATGATGAGCCAGTACATATCGACCGTGTGCGCCAGAAAGATCCAGATGCCGATGAACTTTAATTTCCGTCCGTCCATTTTTGACGGCTGCGAGAGCAGCACGAAATACGGCACGAGGAATTTCATGAAGATCAGTGCGAGCGACACGTACTCCCACCCGTTCTTCCAGCGTGCGATAAACCAGTATGTTTCTTCGGGCACGTTTGCATACCAGATGAGCATGAACTGGCTGAACGCGATGTACGCCCAAAAATTTGTGAACACGAACAGAAGCGTGCCCAGGCTGTAATAATGATCCTTGCCGAGACCGGCAACAAGGTATCCGCGCTCGTTGAGCGAAACGATGATGAACGTGGCGACGGCGAGAGCGCACAGGAATGTTCCCGAAAAATAATACACACCGAAAATGGTCGAGAACCAATGCGGTTCGAGGCTCATGATCCAGTCGATGGCGAAGAACGTTGTTGTCAGCGCGAACACCGGCATGAACGCGGTTGAAAATCGAATATTGATGCGTGTATATTTTTGATCGCGCGTCGTATCCTGCTTCCGCGAAAACCGCGTGAGCATGGCATAGAAAAAGATCCATAGTACCGCGAATGCGATATTGCGGATGGTGAAGAACTGTATGTTCAGGTATGGCGACTTGCCGGCAAGAATCGGATCTTTCGCAACGGCCTCCATATGGGTCCAATGGAACACTTCGTGGAGGTTCGCCATCAGCGGCAGCGCCACCACGACGAGCGCGAAGACGGTTGCGGAGAGGAATTCCATGACGCGGCGGAACGGCGTGCTCCAGACGGCGCCGGCAAGGTACTCGAGCGCCACATAGAACAATGCCCCGACGGCCACGCTTGCCAGAACGCTCAGCCCGATGATGTTGTTGTAGAGTCCGCGTGAGTGGTCGAACATGAATGTCAATGCAACGATGGCCGCACCGGCTGCCGTGGCGCCCGCACCGAATGCGGTGACCGAAGCCGGAAG
Source organism: uncultured Ignavibacteriota bacterium (assembly GCA_903884005.1). Taxonomy (GTDB): domain Bacteria; phylum Bacteroidota; class Ignavibacteria; order UBA10030; family UBA8401; genus CAISDA01. The sequence continues at coordinate 20,869 of CAISDA010000060.1, forward strand.
ATCTTTTCTCTGATATGGAACCTGTGTCGTGCTCATTGAGTATCGGACTCCTTTGCATTGAATGCCCGCTGCAGCGCCCGGACGTAGTGAACAATTGCCCAGCGTTCCTCGCGGCTGACCTGCGATGCATAGGACGGCATGATATTTTGTCCCTCGGTGATCACATGGAAAATATTTCCGTCGGGCCAATTGCGGACCTTGTCCGAATGAAGCGTCGGCGGGTTCGGGAACTGTCCGCGCAGGCGGCTGTCGCCCCTGGCGAAATTACCGTGGCAGGGGCTGCAATAGGTCAGGAACTTCGTCTTGCCCAGCGCGAGCGCCTCTGATGTCGGCTGCAGCGGATTGACGAGATATTTGCCGGCCGAATCCGGCATTCCCTTGAATGGATACGGAATGAATCCCCGCGCAACCGTGCCGTCGGGGGCCGATCGCATCATGCGTGTGTCGTCATATTGGGCCGTCGGTGTCTGCGGCTTGAATTTGTTTTGATTGCTCATCCAGTCGAACGGCGGCAGGTACAGCAGCTTGTTCAAATGGAGATACGTGGAGCCGGATACGAAGAGCGCCACACCTACAAGCAACGCCAGGAATTTCGGATCGAACGTTGTCCACGTATGCCGCAATTCCTCTTCATCATAGAATACCGGTGCGACCGTCAGTGGATGAAGCGAGGACAGCAGCGCGGTGACTGCGGCTTCGTCGAATTTCGGATCGTTTGCCTGAATGCTGATGCCGAATTTATCCGACGACACATTTTTCATGTACGGCGTATCGTGAAGCGGATGGCTGTTGTTAGGAAATTTAAAGAAAAAAACGATCAGCGAGCCGATGGTGAGCAGCACGGCGGAGAGCACCGTGATCTCGAATGTGACCGGAACGAACGCGGGCCAAGAGAAGTACGGCTTGCCGCCGATCACATTGGGATACGCGGCCAGGAACACCCAGGAGATGAACGCGAACACCCCCGCGCCGCCCAGGAGGCCGGCCCCGAGTGTGATGAACCCGAGTTTCGAATCCTTGAGCTCCATGGCATCGTCCATGCCGTGCACGGGATACGGTGTATGAACATCGTACCGTTTGTAGCCTGCGTTCCTGACGGCCTCCGCGGCATGGATAATGCCGTCGGGAGTGTCGAATAGCGCAGTAACAGAGTACAGTAAATTTTTATTCATTGGAAAACAGTCATATGAAAAATGAAGTGCCCGAGGTACACGAACATGTAGCACATCGCGTCAATGACGCGACGGCTGGGCACCGGGTAGCACCGCTTTGATTTCGGACATGGACACCACCGGAAGCACGCGAACGAATAAGAGCACGAGTGTAAAGAACAATCCGATGCTGCCGATGAACACGCCGAAATCCACGGCAGTCGGCACGTAATGTCCCCAGCTCGACGGCAGGAAATCGCGCGACAGCGACGTGACGACGATCACGAACCGTTCGAACCACATTCCCACATTGACGAACACACCGATGATGAACATGCCGATGATGTTCGTGCGGACTTTTTTGATCCAGAACAGCTGCGGGAAGACCACGTTGCACGTGACCATCGTCCAATATGCCCACGCATACGGGCCGAGCGCGCGGTTCAAGAAAACGAATTGTTCCAGCGGATTGCCGCTGTACCATGCAATAAAAAATTCCATGGCGTATGCATAGCCCACAATGCTGCCCGTGAGCACGATCACCTTGTTCATGTTTTCAAGGTGGTTGATGGTAATGATATGCTCGAGGTTGAAATACTTCCGGGTCACGATCAGCACGTTCTGCACCATCGCAAAGCCCGAGAACACCGCGCCCGCCACAAAATACGGCGGGAAGATCGTCGTATGCCATCCCGGTATCACGGACACGGCAAAGTCGAAGCTCACGATCGTGTGCACCGAGAGCACAAGAGGCGTAGAGAATCCGGCAAGGATCAGATACGCTTTTTCATAATGCTGCCAGTGGCGGTTCGAATGGCGCCAGCCGAGGCTGAAAATCGAATACGCTATTTTTTTAAATTTGGTCGTCGCCCGATCGCGCAGCATGGCAAAGTCGGGGATGAGCCCGATATACCAGAACACGAACGACACGGTGAAATACGTGGACACCGCAAACACGTCCCACAGCAGCGGCGAAGTAAAATTTACCCAAAGGCCGTGCTGGTTCGGATACGGGAACAAATAGACGGCCGCCAGCCATGGACGTCCTGTGTGTATGAGCGGAAAGATCAATGCGCACATGACGGCAAAGATCGTCATCGCCTCTGCAAAACGGGCAATGCCTGTCCGCCATTTTTGCCTCAAGAGGAATAAGATCGCCGAGATCAGCGTACCCGCATGGCCGATGCCCACCCAGAAAACGAAGTTCACGATATCGAACCCCCAGCCGACCGGCTGGTTCACGCCCCAGACGCCTGTGCCTTTATAAAAAAGCCATGAGATGGAAAGGATGCCAACACCAAGCATGCTGCCTGTAATTGCCAATCCTATCCACCATCCTTTTGACGGTTTCGAATCGATCGGCGCGGCAATGACCTCGTCGATCGATGCTGCCGACGGGGTTCCTGCAACTGCGGGATGGTCGATGGTATAATCGATTGCACTGGTTGACACTATACATTCTCCGTAGTTATGCCTAATTCGTTACACATTCTTCAATCGTGCGCGATATGTCACGTTCGGACGCACATTAAGTTCTTCAAGCACGCTATACCCGAGATCGTTGGCGATGGCCTGAGAGACGGCCGAGTCTTTGTCGTTCATGTCTCCGAAGACGATCGCCTGAGCGGGGCATGCCTGCTGGCACGCGGTGGTGACATCGCTGCCCTTGAGCGGCCGGTTCTCCATGATGGCGGTCTGCCGCGCTTCCATGATGCGCTGAATGCAGAAGGTGCATTTTTCCATCACGCCGCGCGAGCGCACGGTGACTTCGGGATTGTGCATCATGTTCAACGGCGCTTCCTGCTGTATACCGTCGGCGAACTGATCGCGGAAATCGTAGAAGTTGAACCGCCGCACCTTGAAGGGACAATTGTTCGAACAATAGCGCGTGCCGACGCAGCGGTTGTATGCCATTTGGTTGAGGCCGTCGGGACTGTGGGACGTTGCGACCACGGGACAGACGTTTTCGCACGGAGCGTTATCGCAATGCTGGCACAGCATCGGCTGCACGCTGACGGTCGGTTCTTCGGGCGTGCCCGAAAAATATCTGTCGATGCGGATCCATGCCATGTCTCGGCCGCGCCGCACCTGGTCCTTGCCCACGACGGGAATATTATTTTCCACATTGCACGACGCGGTACACACGCCGCATCCAGTACACTTGTTGAGGTCGATGGACATCGCCCACTTCACGCCTTCGTAGACCACCGATTTCGTGATCGTCGTCGGTTTATGCCGTTCGTCCTGAATGAATCCGGGGTGCTCCTCATACTCCGCGAGTGTGCCTTCCCGTATGATCTCGCGTTTGAAGTGAAGGTCCTTCACGAACGAATCGTCGAGCGAATGCTGTTCTTGAGTCGAGACCAGTTCGTATGTGCCGTTCCCCTTGGACACGGAGAAGTCCGCATAGAGCCACGGCGACACGCCGCCGGCCTTCGTGAGCAATTTCTGCGCGTCAACGCCGACACCCGTGCCGACAGTTCCTGCAACCGTTCTGCCGTATCCGAGAGCAACCGCCACGACACGTTCGGCCATGCCCGCTTGTTCGTAGACGGGCAGCAAGCATTTCATTCCATGCCCGCTGAGTTCGATGAGATCGTAGTTCTTAACGCCGAGCGCCTTCGCGGTGGCCGGCGCAATGGCCGCGTAATTGTCCCACACGATCTTCGATGCGGGATGCGTCATTTCCTGCAGCCAGCCGTTGTTGGCAAAACGCCCGTCGCCGATATAATAATTGTCGTGCAGCATCACGATGAACGAGTCCGAAGCACCGTTCTGATTCGTCCCGATTGAGACGGCCGCGCCGGCGGCAGCGAATGATGCGGAAGGTTCGGTGAACCCGACGACACCGTTTTCGAGCGATGCATACCAGAACGCCGAAAAATCGGCCGCTGTGTTCATGGCGGGATGCACTTCCTGTTGCCACCGTGATTTCAGATACCCATGATAGATCGTGTCCGTGTAGGCATCGGTGTTCCCTGCGGTCCACACCAGCAGCGCCGCTTCCTTCTGGCGCGTATCATAGAGGGGATTGATCACCGGCTGCTGCAGGGAGAAGATTCCCGTGCGCGTGTGAAAATCGTTCCACGATTCGAACGCATGATGGATGGGCAGCACAAACGTGCACAGCGAGGAAGTTTCGTTCTGGCTTTCAACGAGCGCGACGGACGGAACCTTCTTCAACGCGTCCGCATATCCGTACTCGGGAGCAAGGTGGAATACGGGATTCGCGTCGAAGTGAATGACCGCCCCGACTGCGCCGCTGTTCAATCCGGCGATGAGCGCTTCCCATTCTTCACGGGCGGCATGTTCGATGTGCGATACGGCCGACTGGTCTTTTCGGTACAGGGCGGAATTCTCCAACGCTTCATTGAGCAGGTTCACGGCCGTATGAACGTTTTCGGGAAGTGTGCTGCCGGCGTAGACGATCGCTTCGCCTGTATGCGCGACAAGATCGTCTGCCAGACACTTGAGCGTATTTTCGGAAAGCGAGTATTTTTTTGCGAATGATCCTATCGAATAGCCGTTGACGACGGCGGCAAGCGCCGCATCATTGGCGAAGCGCGAGGTCTTCCGGTTGACGACGATCTCGTTGATCAGGCTGAGCACCAGCTCGATCTGAGCGTCAGGGCGCACACGCAGACGATGGTCGGCGTTCATGCCCGTGAGTGTCATACCGGCTTCGGCCGCATAGAGGCGCGAGAATGACCGGGGGTTCGCCGCATCCCGGTTCTGAGCGAAGAGGCGCGTCTGTTCGATATAATTGCCGTCACTGCCGAGAATATCGGCCTCAAGGGTGAGAATGAGTTTTGCCTTGTCCCACGCGATCAGGGGGAATGTGTCGGTGCCGGTCGAATGTTTCCAGGCCTTGCGCCGCACGTCGTTCGTGAACACTTCGTACGAATACACCTTGGCGCCGGGATACGCAGCACAAAAATCGTTCAGGACTTTTTTCGTCGTCGGCGAGCCGATCGTATGGGTGATAACGGCAATTTCTTTTTTATTGTGAACAGCCGATCGCAGCGCGGCAACGACCGCCGTATCGGCCGTCTTCCATGTTGTTTTTCCGAATCCCATGCCGCTGAATTTTTGCTGCGGTTCTTTCAGCCGTTCAGGGTCGTAGAGATTTAAAATACTCGCCTGGCCTTTTGCGCAGATCTTCCCCTGATTGACGGGGTGATCCGGGTTGCCGTCTATCTTGATCGGCCGTCCCTCGCGCGTCTTGATCAGGATCCCGCAGGCATGTTCGCATCCTGCACAAGTGGATGCATAATAGTTCGCCTTTCCGAGCGTGACTTCTTCCGGCTTCTTATTATAGGGAACGATCTCGCCTTTGTCTCGGTAATTCGTGCAGCCGGCAGCCGCAAAGGCGGCGGAGGCGGACAGCAAAGCCAAAAATTGCTTGCGCGAGATGCCGCTCATGTCGTCGGGCGAAAAATCCTCTGTCACACCCTGCATGAACTCGCGCGCCTTTGCTTCGCTCGCATCGGCGTTCTGAGAGTACTGCCCCACACTTTTCCAGTACCGCGACTTGTGCCCGGCTGTATCGTTGTTCGTCTTATCCATTATGCGCCGTACCTTTAAGAGTTCGTTGAACCGCCATCGGATTCGGCGTGATCGTCACGGACGATTGGGCCGTCTGGTGCTTATTGTTCTTTCCGGAAAACAATCGGAGCGGGTTGAGGGCGGCCGCCGCGACGGCAGCAGCGCCGAGCGCGAGCACGCCAAAAAATTTTCTCCGTTCGGCCGTTGACTTTTCTGTCTGTTCCATGATCACACACCTGATTTCGTGATTGATGAGTATTCCACCGTCATCGGTGGCAGGCGAAGCAGTTGTCCGGCCCTTTTTTCACATTCGGCACATAGGTCAGCACCGTCGGCGCATTCCTGTGGCAATCGAGGCAATTCGCCATCGTAAACGAGTTCGACTGGCGGACGACATCCATCTCCTGGACATTGCCGTGGCAGGACTGACATTCGATGCCTTTGTTGACATGCACACTGTGATTGAAGTACGCAAAATCAGGCACCTTATGTATCCGTTTCCACATCAGGGGCTTGCCTTCGGCAAAATATTGAGTGAGTTTGATGATCTCGGGTTTATTCTTACGGGCAACACTGTGGCAATTCATACAGGTTGCAACGGGAGGCACCATGGCGTGGCGCGATTTTGTGACGTCCGCATGGCAATATTTGCAATCGATCGCCATCGTTCCGGCATGAAGCTTATGTGAAAATGCGATCGGCTGCTCGGGCTCGTACCCGACCCCGTCCCGTTCAGGCCGGGAGACGAAGTACGTCAACGCAAATGAACTGAGGGCGACAAAGAGGACGATCGGCAGGCGGATCTTCAGTACATAATCGAGAAAAGATTTCTTCATTCAGTACCTTGCTTGGATGAAAAGGAGTATCTTGAACGGAAAACGCCGCTGGTAGAGTTCACGAAATATGGGACCATAACTCTCCGCAATAATAAAGAGAAAAATGGATGGATGCAAATTAAATGATTGAGTATTGCGAAAAAGGATTTCGGAAATATCCTGTTAAAAAAAACGGGGGAACGCATGGAATAACAATTGATGTCGGTATAAAGTTCCCGTCACCTACGTAGCGTATATGCAGGAAAATCGGGGAAAATCGTTATATTGATACACAATCGTTGTCAGCCAGTCGTTTCCGTCATACAATCGGGATCTTTGTGTATGCTGTATCTCCTGGGCGCATCGCTCATCTGGGCTTTTTCATTCGGATTGATCAAAGGGAACCTGACCGGAGTGGATCCGTGCTTCGTTTCATTCGTCCGAATGGGAATATCGTTCCTTCTTTTTGCTCCGTTCATACGAATGAAGGCCGTCTCCACGCGCCTCGCTGTCAAGTTGTTGATCGTGGGGGCAGTGCAGTACGGCTTGATGTATCTTTTTTATATCCGATCGTATCAATCTCTCCAGGCCTACCAAGTGGCGCTCTTTACGGTTCTGACGCCGATCTATGTGACGCTCATCGACGACGCGTTCGAAAGAAAATTCAATCTGCTGTACCTGGTATCGGCGGTCCTGGCTGTGATAGGGGCCGCAGTCATCTCGTACCGCGATGGATCGCTGCAGGCCATTCTGGCGGGATTCCTCATGGTTCAGGCATCGAACGTGTGCTTCGCGTTCGGACAAATTTATTATAAGAGGATATTACGATCGGAGAAGGCCGGGGAGTTGCATCTATTCGGCATCGTATATTTGGGCGCCGTCATCACCGCAGGAATTGCCGCCGGAGCTGCATACGGTCCCGAAACGCTGCACCTGTCGATGAAGCAGGCGCTGACATTGTTGTATCTGGGAGTGATCGCTTCGGGACTTGCATTTTTTCTGTGGAATGTCGGAGCACGGCGTACCGACAGCGGCGCACTTGCCGTCTTCAATAATCTGAAGATACCTCTTGCGATCGCTGTCTCGTTGATCGTTTTCGGCGAGCAGACCGGCATTGCGCGCCTGACGGCCGGGGGCGCAATCGTGGTGATCGCACTCATCCTCAATGAAATGCCGGCAACGAAAGGGATGCGCGGCCGTTAACGCGTGCGCATCCCCCCCCCCGTGTGGCGTCACCAACCTTGCTGTTCGCGAAGTGAGGTGATATGAGCGATGTGATGCTTGCCATGCCATGCATACAGAGCGAGGATCCTGTCCACCGACCCCTTCCCCGATTCAGGATGAATATACGACCGTAAAAATTGCTGGTCATCGAGGCTTTTGAGAAACATCACCCAGCGCTGGTGAAGAGATTTAATGAGCACAAGAGAGACTTCCACATCAGCCTTCAAGGAATCTTCGAGCCCTGCCCACGCTTTTTCATTGTATGTCTTAATGACCGGTTCGTCCTCGGTGATGGCGAGTTTGAACCGCGTATAGGCGTTCAAATGACTGTCCGCGAGATGATGCACCACCTGGCGCAGCGACCAACCGCCTTCACGGTACGGCTCGTTCAACTGCTCGTTGGATAATCCCTTGACGGCGGCGCGCAGTTGTGAGGGCATCTCGTCCAACTGCTGAATAAAACCATTTCGTGCGGCGGTGTTGTACTCCGCAGGCGGTTGAAATTTTCCAATCGGAAATCTTTGGTCGGCCATGAATGTTCCCTTTCCTGATCAAAATGAAATTACTATTGACACGTCTGTTCCGGATGATACAGTTATTAAACGACAAAACAAAAAATAAAAAAGCGGGGCGTCACACCGCTTCGTGTGAAGCCCCGCTGTGAATCTACGCTTGCCGCGATCGACCGTAGGACGACATACCGGACGCGACAACATCCTGGCGTGCCGCGATCGACCGTAGGACGACATACCGGACGCGACAGCATCCTGGCGTGCCGCGATCGACCGTAGGACGACATACCGGACGCGACAGCATCCAGCCGCACTACGATCATTCAGGCGATCAGGGTGTAGCCGGGGCCGTTTCGGGCGCTGGCGATGGAGCCGGAGTCTTGGATTGCTCGGTTGCGCTCGGTGCTTTGGGTGCTTTGGGTGCTTTGGCAGCATCGGGTGCCGCATTGCCACGCTGACGATCTTGAGCCTCGCTGCGCTGCTTCTCGAATGTATCGAGCTGGTCCTTCGTCAGCACCTTCTTCAATTGATCGTCGCTTTCCTGTCGAAGTTTCTGCATTGCCGGACGCATGGCTTCACGATCGCCGTTGCTTTCGTCGCGTACTTTCTTCATGCTTTCCTGCGACTTCGTCAGGATATCGAGCACCTTCGCCTGCTGTTCTTTTGTCAACGACAGATCTTTCGCCATTTTATCGGTGCGTTCCTGAGGCGTCATACGCGCAGGCTGGGCAGCGACCATGAACGACAACAGCACTGTTGCAGCAGCCATGGCCAGAATTGCTTTTGTGAATCGGATCATTGGAATTCTCCTCATGTGTGGATGTGTGAATGTATGTGTTAGAATGGATTATTTTTCAGCGTGTATGTGACCACCAATATCAAATATCGCCGCAGCACTTCGGGACGAGTATCTTCAATATACGATTCGGTGACAGTCCTGTTGATCTTGCTGTTCTGGTTCATCACGTCGTATGCATTCAACGCCACCTCGAGACTCTGATCGGCCAGGAATTTTTTGGCGATTCCCATATTCCACAATGTGAAGTGCTGATCATACCCGCTGCCCGATCCCGTGTTCCACTGATAGCTGATATCGTTCCGGAACACAAACCCGTCGAGAAAGATAAAATTCGTCTTAAGATTTGCGGTCTGTTGAGCGTATGTTGTTTTCACGTCGGGGGAGAGCGACGTCGTCGCTGTATTGTATGAATAATTATAGACCAATGTAAAATCCACATCCTCGTTAATATTGCTGGCGAGCACTGCTCCCTCGGCGAGGCCGGTATTGTGCGTAACGTTGAACACCGAATTCACAAGGCCCGGCGCGCGCGCGTAGGTGACGCCGGAACTGAAATTAATACTGCTCTTGATGAGGTCGATCGGCACGCCGTACGTCACAAAGGCATTGATGTTCTGGTAGCCGTTGAAATTGACGGGCTGCGTCAACTCTGTTCCCGTCTTGAGAAGCGTGGATCCGAAAAACAACGTGTCGCGCGGCAGCAGGAACGTGGCATTGCCGATATAGTCGTTCGTGAAACTGGCGCTCACGAGCGCGAATAAATTATTCGATTTCATGGGGCCGATATACGCATATCTCGCGGTGAATGCGTGATTGTAACTTTGCTTCAGATCGGGATTGCCGGCGGTGGGCAGGATCGGGTTCGTATTGTCGACCGTGCTCTGCAACTGGCTCACCGAAGGCGGATTGGTCGATGCCCGGTACATGAGCCGGACATTGCTGCCGTCGCTCATACGGTACATGAATAAGGCGGTCGGAACAAAATTCACAAACGAACGGTCGATCGACCTGTCCGACGGAAACGAGTAATCGGCCTGCGGGTGCGCGTTCTGCATCGTCAGTTGAACGTTGACATTGTAATTGGATCCTCTATTTAAGTACCCGATGCCATAGCGCTGGGTGAGGTATTTGTTGTCCAGAGAGTTCGAGAGCGTCGTATCGAGGGCATCATACACATGATCCGACGGATCCATGCTGTATAGCCGTTTATCGGACTGGTTGCGCGATTGAGACACCGAATAATTCACCTGCAGCATCCCGTCGTCCATGACCGGTTCGGTATATGCGAAATTCGAGGAAATGGAATATCCCGGGACGGATGACAGTGTTTGCTGATCGAGGGAATCGCCGGCGATGGCGGCGTCCGAATAGGTGATTTGTGATTGCATCGTTCCGTCGGCGTGTTTCGTATTGGAACTTGAATTGATGCCGATCGATAGTGTGCGTCCCGGATACGAGAATTTGTGGCGATACGTGAGCGCACCCGAAAAATTATTTCCGCTCGTGCTCGATAAATTTCCGCTGCTCAAGCGGCTGTACACGCCGCTGAGCGGATACGATGTCGCGCCCGCAACTTTGGAATCTCCATGGTTCACTTGAAAACTCATTCGCGGATTGAAGATCACCGCATTCGACGAATCGATTGCGTACTCCATATGCAGATTCAGCCGGTGATTCGAGTTCCGGTTATTGAGTATGTCGTTTTCATCATACTGCTGGTTATTCGTGAGAGCGGTTGTATAGGTGCGATTGAGAAGCTGATTATTGCCGTTGTTGCTCAGATTGAAAAAATAACTGCCTGAGACGGAGAGCCTCTCGGCCCAGTCATCGGTATAGTTGATGCCGAAGGAGTTGGTCGTATTGATACCGTTCTGCTGGCCGATGAAAAAATTGCCCATCCCCCCGCCCTGTCCTGATCCGCCGGACCCGCCGCCGAATCCGCCATCTCCACCCCCGCCGCCACCGCCGCCGCGCGGGCGTCCCGACCCTCTGCCACCGCCCACTGGCCCGTTGCCGCCCATCCCCCCGCGGCTTCTCTGAGAGTTACCCATCGCTCCCAAAAAATCCTGCGCCGAAAAATTCTGCTGGTTCGTGTTGTTGCTTAAGCCGAGAATAGAGATGCGCCGACTGCCGGAGAAGAGATTCAGCGAGCCTCCCGCCTGATAGCGTTCGTCTTCGCCGTAGCCTCCGTATACTTTTCCGAACTGGCCGTTGCGCCGGTTGCCTTTGGTGATGATGTTGATGGTCTTCGTCGATTGGCCGTCGTCGAATCCTGTCAGTTCCGCCTGGTCGCTGAGCTTATCGTACACCTGCACCTTGTCGATGATGTCGGCCGGCATGTTGCGCATGGCGATGAATGGATCGTCACCGAAGAATTGTTTTCCGTCCACGAGCACCTGCTGCACCGTTTCACCCTGGGCCTTGACGCTCGTATTGTCCATGGTGATGCCCGGCATTTTTTTGATAAGATCCTCCGCGCTCGCATCGGGATTCGACTTGAAGGCTCCCGCATTAAACTGTATCGTATCCTTCTTCAGTTCTACCGGGGCAAGGACGCTCACGACTTCAACGCCGCTGAGCACGACAGGCTTTTGAATGAGGAATACCGTATCCATGCGTTCACTCGCATTGCCCACGACGATCTTCTTCTCCTGGTCCTTGTATCCGACGCAAACAACTTTGAGGACATAGGAATCGGATGCGAGTCCTGTTAGTTCGAAACTACCGTTGGCCGCTGTGTGGGAATGGAATTGGATTTGTGTGCGGGACGAGCGCGACAGTGTGACATTCGCATTGACGACGGGCATTCTCGCTGTTTTGTCGAAGACGACGCCGCTGAGCGTACTCGTTTGGGCAGCGGCGCGTGAAAACACGATGACAACTAAAAAGAGTAAATATTTTTTCATTGATTCCCGGAATTTGACCGCTTGTTTGACACCACAAGCGGTGTGGAAGTTTAATCCGGCTGTACCGGAGCAGCCGACAATCACAGAGTCTGCCGACACTCACGGCACACGACAACTGAAAGGCAACGAACGAGGCGGCAAGCATTCAAGCGCGGGCGATAAACACATACACTCCGACCAGGATCGGGTCATTCAAGTGATGCGCCTGTATATTGCCGATGATTTTTTCGGTCAGCGGTGTATCTTTTGCGAGCAGTTTCTTCCCCGAGCTTGTATAGAGATCGCGGGACAATATCATGCCCGGGTCCAGATCGGCCACGGTGACCTGCGTGATGCTCTCTGCGGTAAAATCATGTTCTTTCGAGTGCAGAAAGTCCAAGGCGAGCAGGAGTATCTGCGGGTCGTAATAGATCCCTTTTTTCGCCAAGAGGCCGTCTTCCACCTGTTTAAGCGAAGCGGACGGCTGCTGAAATGCCGTTTCAATATCCGTAATGACGCGGAGAATGCGCGAACCGACGGGGATCTCGTCGCGGTGCAGCCTGTCCGGATATCCGGTGCCGTCATAATTTTCGCGCTGGTGGCGCAGCAGCAATGCCACAGGCTCCAGCACCGGGATGTCTCGCATGAGGAGCTGGCCGCGTATCGGATAGTTCGCAAGTTCCAACCGGTCCGCCTCCGTCAGTTCAGCATCACTCTTTTTGATGAGCGCATCGGGCATCGACACCTTGCCGATCTCGTGAAGGAGCGCCGCATAGTGCAGGACTTCGAGTTGATGCTCGGGCATGGACAATTTTTGGCTGATCCAAACCATGATCTCTTTCGCCCGTTGGCTGCGTATGGACGCATTAGGCACTCGTAATTCCATCAGATCGCAGAGCAGCGCGACAACACCCCGAAAACTATCCTCCAGATCGATGTTGAGTTTTTCAAGCTGGATGTTGTCGTCGTCGATCGTGTCCTGTAATTTTTTAATGCGCACAAATGCATTGACGCGCGAGCGCAGTTCCTCTTGATGATACGGCTTCGTGAGGTAGTCGTCGGCGCCGATATTCAACCCCTCGACGATCTTGTCCACGTCCTGCATGCCGGTGAGCAAAATAAAAAACGCCCTGCTATGCACTGGGTGTTTTTTAATTCTCCGGCAAAAATCGAATCCGTTTTCTCCCGGCATCGTGTAATCGCTGATGATAATATCGGGCCCGATGCGGTCGCACATATCCATGGCTTCCGCGGCATTGGATGCCTCATGAATTTCATAATCGGCGTTCTGTGCCAGGGCCTGCGAGAGCTGCAGCAGTTCCATTGGCTCATCTTCGACGAGCAGTATGACAGGCTTCTTGTTCACTTAGATGTCGTCCCTTCAAATTTGACGATGATACTGATGCGTCGATTGGTAACGTCGTACGGGTCGCTGCTGTTGCGCAGCATTTTGTTGGCATAGCCGCGAACTTGATCGATGTGTTCCGTATCGACGCCTTTCTTTATCAAAATGCGGCGTGCGGCATTGGCCCTGTCTGCGCTGAGTTCAAAATTCGTATACCCGTCGGTTAACGGGTACGGCCGGCTGTCCGTGTGTCCCTCTATAATGAGATGGTTTGGAAGCTGGCCGATCGCCGCACCGAGCACCGACAAAATTTCTTCCGCATCTGGTTTCAGCTTCGCGGTGCCGATATCGAAGAAGAAGGCGTCCCTTGATTCGAGGAGTTCAATGCGAAGGCCTTCCTTGACGATCTCGATAGTGATCTGGTTCTTCAATTTATCGACTTGAATTTTATTATTGAGGTCTTTTTTAATTCTCTCCGCCAGCTTTGCAAAGAGCGCTTTCTCATCATCCAAATTGAGTTTCGCTCCGGCTGACGTGTCGCTCACGACCTGCACCGGGGAGACGCCGGTTTTTACTTTTTGATTATAGCCGACCGGATCGATGAAATATTCCGAGACATGCGCTTTGATGAGCGAACTTTGTCCGTTGATCCACAGGACGATGAAGAGCGCCATCATCGCCGTTACAAAATCGGCGTATGCCACCTTCCAGGCGCCGCCGTGGTGCCTGCCGGAGGATATTTTTTTCCTGATGATCCGGAGTGGTTTTTCTTTATCGAGTGTTTTCATACACAGCGTGCAGTGAGAGTGCGCGAGTTCGGCGGCCTGCCGATCCCGGATACTTCAAATCGTACACATGTCAGGCTCTGCCCCCGGATTTTACAGCGCGGCACACGTCGTCCATTTCCTGGAAGCTCGGACGCACATGACTGTAGATGACGCGGCGTGCGACTTCAACGGCGATGACAGGCGGATTGCCTTTCGCGAATGCAACGACCCCATTCTTGATACACGTCAAATAGCGTTCTTCGGATTGATTGATAAATTCAAGTCCGTTCGCAATCGGTCCGACGAAGCCGTACGACGCAAGCACGCCGATGAATGTGCCGACGAGCGCGGCGGCAACGTGTTCGCCGACAGCCTCCGGCGGACCTCCGATGGATCCCATGGTAATGATGATGCCCAGGACAGCGGCAACAATGCCCAAACCCGGCAGTGCATCACCCACTTTTGAAAATGTCAGCGAAAATCCGTTCATCTCTTCATGATGCGTCTCGCTGTCGGCATCCAGCAAAAATTCTACATCCTGTTCCGAGATACCCGCGCTGATGACGAGCCGAAGCGTGTCGCACAGATAATGAAGCGCGTGCGGATGCGTCAACAAGAAACTGTTCTTGGTGAAAATTGCGCTGTTCTCAGGATGTTCAGCATGCGATTCGAGGTCCATGAGGCCGGTGCGCGCAGAGAGGTGGAATAATTCGAAGAGCGTCTGCAGAAGGGTCAGATATTCCTGTTTGGTGTAGGGATCGCCTTTGAGCAATTGCCGGATCTTCGACGGCATTTTTTTCAGCAGCCAGAGCGGAGTGCCGATGAGGAGCGATCCGATGGTCGCAGCGCCCATCACAATGAACTCCGGAACCTGCATGAGGACGAACACGGGTCCCCCGGCCATGAGAAATCCGCCGAGCACGCCCACAACGACGATGATGGTTCCTATAATGAGAGCCATGGAAAAAGTCCCCTATGTTATTTTCTTTTTCACCGAGCCGCATCGGTTCGAAGTGATCCTGGTGCGAGTGTGCAGCCGTAGGTCAATACGGCATTCGCCTACAGGATCGGCGATTTTTGCAGCGCATGGATCCCCATATAAAATTGGATCGCATGCAACGAATGGTCTGTTAGTTCTTTATACCCGTTGATATCCACGAGCACATTTTCATGGATCGATCCACGCACGGTCAGCTTAGAGTCTATCTTTTCTTTCAACAGCGCTTTCAACTGTTCGACCTCGCGCCTGAACAGGTCGGCCTGGCGCGGAAATGTATCGCGCATGGTTCGTAGTTTATCGAGCATGGTTTCCTGTTCGTTGGACAAGGAAATACCATCGACCTTGATACGGTTCCACCGATAGATGCAATTTTGGATCTTGGGCAGACGAACGTTGAGGCTTGTCTCTTCGGTAGAGATCTCATTGATCCGCTGGAGGAGTTTTTTCCTATTCCCGAGATACACTTTGGTCTGCCTGCCGTCCTGACTGCCCAGATTATTGACGATAATTTCGTGGCTTGCTTCAGTTTTTCCCCCTATGATCCGGGCGGCATGCGCATCAATTCTGCTGTATGCCCGGACATCGGCATTCAACGCCTCCTTGGCGATCGTAATACTTCCTTTTGCGACAATTGTTTGGCCATTGATGACCGAAACAAACACATCCATCCCCGACGTAATTTTTCCCTTCCCGGCGCCGATGAACGATTCCGTGACCGTCACACTGCCAGTGGCAGTAAGAGAGGCATCGAAAATCGACCCATTGACCGTCATATCGCCTTCGACGATGAGAGAAGCGCCAGACTCGATATCGCCGTTGATCGTCAACGGTTCTGTGTAAAACAGCGTTTCGGTCGTACCACTGACATTGCCCTCAAAAATAGTGAGCGGCCCATCTTTTCTGAGTTTTGACAAGAAATCTTTTTGATTCATGCTCATTAAATATAATACAGCAAAAGACAGCGGTCAATGAAGAATGCATCGGCGAGGAACTCATCAGCGACCTGTGCAGTTTCATCGAGCGGCGCAGTCCCTGATTGCCCCGGATAGAATACGTATATATCACCAATAATGATGAGATGCAAATACCGCACCATATTTATTCATTGAAAAAAGGTGGATACTTTGAAGAATCGCATCGCGGCAATAGTATTTTCTACAATATGTGCCAGGATTGAGGAAAACGTCGTAGGGGAAGGAGAGCAGAATATGTCCATTCACCGCAGAGGCGAACGAAAATGTGAAGAGAAAACCGTAAAAAGAAAAAATATTTCTTGATTCGTCGTGAAAATATATTTATATTTATAACACTGTCAAGCAAAACGGGCAGTGCAGTCTTCACGGGGTCGTAGCTCAGTTTGGTTAGAGCGTCTGCCTGTCACGCAGAAGGTCGCGGGTTCGAGCCCCGTCGACCCCGCTTAACAGGGGACTTAGAGAACTCTCTCTTGGTCCCCTTTTTTATTGGTTCTACGTAGACTCCACCATCGATTGCTATCCGTATTTCCGTATCCAAACTGATTACGTGATCGATGAGATGTTGAGCCAGTTGCTGCTGTTCTGCCGGTGATAGCAAGTTGAATACATGGTCAAAGTTTGCTAATGTCTCTCTAACCAGCTGAAAATCGACTTTCTCAGCATTTTCCTTCGCAATCTCCTCTTCTTTCATCTGCATATGCTTGTCGATTTCGCTAATTTCCCTAGCAATTGTCTCACCCTTTGATTGGAGATGCTCCTTCGCCGCAGTTGCATCTAATCCCCTAACCATATTATAGACCTGATCAAATTCGTCTGATTTCGCTTTTTTTAACAAATTCAGATCAGCTAGCTGACTCCTGAGCCGTGGCAACTCTTCAGTCACAATACGATTTGTTTCATCGGTGAGCATTTTTAACCGTTTGTGATCTTGCGACAATTCGCCTATCTTAATTCGGACTTGTTTTTCTATCGCTTCCGCTGGTATCCTTGTTTTACACTTTTCACATAAGTAATAATGGTGGCTCTTCCCAGTTTTTGAAGTCCCTGAACTTGCACGCATCTTAACATGAACATCCCCATTCTTTGCTGTGCATTTACCACACACAACCAACCCTGCAAGGAGAAAATTTTTCTTTTTAGAACCAACCGTATTCCCCTTCGCTAATAAATTCCTCCTCATTATATCCTGAACTTGAATAAATTTCTCTTCATCGATGATCGGACTCCATAGACCATCAATGACTTTGTAACGCCGGGCTTCAGGAAGTCTTGTTTGGTCGACATCTTTTCTCCCTTTGCTAATTTCGAATTTCCCAATATATGCGAGGTTGGTGAGGATTCGACGTATTGTTTCATCTGCAAAATCTTGTGGTTTTCTTTCTTTACCCTTCTCTGTGATATATGAGGCGGTTTTCAACCCCTTCGTCTTTAACCTCGACAGCACCATTCCAATCGATCCAGTTTCGATGTATGTGTCATAAATGAATTCAATTGTCTTGGCATTAATTGGGTCGACTTGGAGATACCCTCTCTTCCCCTCGACTGGCTTATAACCTAATATACGGCCAGCCGTCCAAAGGCCACGATTCGCTCGTGAGAGAATGTTATCTGATACACGTTCACCAGTCTGTTCAGATTCTAATTCATAGAAGACGAGCATGAATTTAAGGAGAGCTCTGCCTATTGCGGTTGATGTATCAAAATTTTCTTTCAAAGAGATTATTGCAACATCATGTTTTTCGCATATATCTTGTAACTCATAAAAATCACGTAAAGACCTATTAAGGCGACTAATGCTGATTGAAACGATTGCCCTAAGTTTTCCAGATCGGACATCATTAAGCATACGCTGATATTCAAGCCGTCTTGTAGTTGTTCCACTTTCCACATCTTCATACACTCGAAAGATGGTATAATCGCGCCCGTAGGCCTTATTGGAAAGTTCGACCCAATCTCCAAGACGTTGGTGCTGAGACTTCAACGACCCCTCGTCAATCCTTGCTTGACGGTCAGTTGATACCCGAATATATAAACCAATATTTGTTCCCATTTCCCCCCTTGAGTGGCACGACAGCTATACATTATTCCGGCCGAACCCTTGCATGCTAAATTTCCCAATACCCGGGATCAGGGTTACTTGTCTCATCGCTTTTTCGAGGATCTTCTTTGCTTCCTCCAGATTTTTTCCGTCTTCGAATCTTAGTAGTATCTTGAAGTTCGCCCTTTTCGTCTGTCCGATGTTTTTCCAAGTATTCATAAAAAGATGGACGGATGATCTCGGCA
>CAISDA010000061.1 GCA_903884005.1 uncultured Ignavibacteriota bacterium
CGATGGACCATCGAGGTCCAGTTCTGCAGTCGGGGAGCATCAACAACCCTACCAGATGAGCTCGACGGACCATTTCCGACTGGATACGCTGGCCAAGTTGAAGAATGCCCTTAAGGACACGAACGAGGTTAAGAAAGACATTCCGATTCCAGATTCGGTCAAGCACCATATTGAGGAAACCAATGTAAAGACGAATGTTGTCCCCACGGATACGAGCTACAAGAAAATTCTAGTCCAGGACTCGACTGCGCACATTTACAACATGTACCGCGGTCTGCTCAATGATGACCCAATCTATAACAAGAAAGCCCCGTTGTGGCAGCCGATCATGAAGGTCTTGATACAAAATACGCTCGTAAACTTGGTCGATCACTACGTCATTGGATATGATTGGGCGGTCGTGGGATTCAATTCGTGGAATCGCACTGCCTTGAAATCCGGCTTCCCCTGGAACAATGGATGGAAATGGGACAATGATAGATTTGGCAATAACTTCTTCCTGCACCCTTATACAGGCGGGGGCTACTTTAATTCGGCACGCGCGACCGGATATAACTTCTGGGAGTCGTCGATATTTGTATTCGGAGGGGCATATACGTACAAGCTGTTCGGAGAGAATGGTGGGCCCACGCGTCAACCAGAGAGGAACGATCTGATTGCTACAACTCTCGGCGGCATGTTCGCTGGCGAAGTATTGTACAGAATCTCATCCAATGTTCTCGATGAGAGAACCGCCGGAGCAGAAAGGTTCGGCAGGGAGTTCCTGGCCCTTTTTGTGAGTCCTGGCAGGGCCTTGACCAGATTTATGAACGGGAAAATGTTCAGGCTTAATACGGAAGAGGTCTATCAAAAAGAACCGCTTGATTTTGTTGTATCGGCTGGCGGCATCGTGGTGAACGACGCAAGATCCTTCGGCACAGGACCGGTCGGAGTTGTTTTGAATGCTGATTTTGATTATGGAAAGCCGTTCGAGAAAAGATATCGGAAACCATACGATTACTTTCAACTTCGGGCCGATATGAATTTCGGCCTAGGCAGAAAATTCGTCGATAATGTCGTTGGGTATGGTATTCTCACGGGCACAAATGGCAAAGTGGGGAACGCCGAGACGCTCGTCGGACTCTTTCAACATTTTGACTATTGGGATAATGAAGGATTCGAACTTTGCACGATGTCGTTCGGAGGCGGTATCATTGCGATGCTGCCGATCGCCAAGGGGACGAATCTGTACCTCGATGCTCACCTTGCCGCGATACCTTTTGCGGGCAACTCGACACAGAGAGGACCGGATACTTCCCAGGTGAGAGATTATAATTTTGGCGGCGGAGCTCAGGCGAAGTGTGCTGTCACGCTGAACGTCGACGGAGTGTTCAGCGCAACCTTGTTGGGATACTATTATTGGATCAATACGTTCGTCGGTCTGTCAGGGAATAACTACATGGGGATCATAAAACCCAGAATTGAATTCCACCTCTTCAGTATTGTCGGGGTTGGATTTGAACATCGAATCTATTACGAAAACAGATATTTACGCGATTTCCCCACGACGAACAAGGTGTACACGCAACAGTCACTCTTTCTAACATTCTATTTTGCGGACTTCGCGCACAATAAGTAAACTCATTTTTGCCAGGGAGCGGCGTTGTTCTTCAAGCGTATCTCTTTGGCAATTCATATGGGCTTGGATTTACTCTTTGTTTGTGAATAACCAAAGGAGTTTGCGACATGAAGTCTATACTTTGTTCGGCCCTTTTTCTAATCCTCATCTGTGAATCTTCTCTCTTCGCGCAAGATCTTGCTTCACGCGATACCGTGGATAGGAATAAATACAATTTGTCTCAATTCGGTCATGAGACAGTTGACTTCCTGATAAAACCAACCAAATGGGACGGCACTGATTGGCTCAAACTCGGGGTCATGAGCGGCGCAACATTTTTGGCGATGCAGGCGGATAACCCAATCCGCAATGCAGTTCTGAGAGACAATGGAAGATACTTCTACAGCGTACCGATTGAGGGAGCCAGAATGTATGGAGAACTCTATTCCCCGGTGGTGTTTTTCGTCGGGTTCGCTGCGCATTCTTTGATAGCAAATGATATGTCGACGAGGAAAATCGCTTATGAAATCGGACAAGCCTCACTCTATACAGGCGCCATTGTGCTCACATTGAAATCTATTATTGGCAGAGCGCGGCCACATGACAACGAAGGGAGAGCGACTTATCATTCGTTCACCCTGACTGGTGACGATTATCATTCTCTTCCCGGAGGACACACGGCCACTGCGTTTGTCATTTCCACTGTTCTTTCCAGAAATGTTGAGCCAACATGGTTGAAGATACTAGTGTACTTGCCAGCTGTCATCACTCCAATCTCTCGAGTGTATCAAGATTGGCATTGGACATCTGATAACTTCCTCGGCGGTGCAATCGGCTATTTTGTTGCCACTTGGGTCGTCGATATGCATGAACAGAAGGAATCGCGAATTCACGTGTCGTCGCTGTTCCCGCTCACTATCAGTATAGCTCTCAACTAGGCAAGATGATGACTCCAAG
>CAISDA010000062.1 GCA_903884005.1 uncultured Ignavibacteriota bacterium
AAATCTGCAATTCTGGAATGCCTATCAAATAAAGAGTCATACAAAGAAGAATTAAAAACTCTCATAACAACAAATTTCCAAACATTTTAATTATGTCATACTATGCCGTGCATAGTATAAACGAAGAAAAGCAGGGGGAAAGCCGTGTGAGGGAAAACCGCATGCACGGTTTGGTCGACGAGGTGAGGCCGAAAATACGCAACTCGTTGCGGAGAAGTGGCTTCTCTTTAGTCGAACTCCTGGTCGTGATCGCGATCATCGCAATCCTAGCTTCAATGCTGCTGCCTGCGTTGAGCATGGTGAGGAAAAAGGCGGGACAAGTATCTTGCATGGGTAACCAAAAGCAACTTACTCTCGGGGTTTTGATGTACGTCAATGATAATAACGAATGGTTTCCCTCTCCATGTTGGACCTACCGTACCAATGGCGGAATTGGCGATCAGGTCGGGGCGTGGATTGAAGATACTAATGTCCCCGGTGGTACCGTAAAAAACGAGGCGGTATACCAGTGTCCCGAAGACAAAATCCTTCCGGGCGTTGGCGGAACTAACAGGGCTGGGTATGGTGGGCAGTGGTATACCGTCAAGGGGTGGATCCCTGTCTCCTATGGTATCAACGTTGTGATGTCTGGTCAAGCGGGTTGGGGTTCGTTATGGCCGGCGGCAAAAGTCTCCATGCTCACTAGTCCAGCCAAGGTATGGATTCTCGGTGATGCTAGTTATCAATGGGTGTCTCACGTTTGGAATATAGCCACGGATCCAATTAGTACAAACGGAGCACTTTTTTCACGTCACTCGAAAGGCGCCAATATCTTTTTCGTTGACGGTCATGGAACATGGAGCCTGCACGAGAGCATTCCCGTGTATCACTCTGCCACTCCGTATTATCCATTTCTTAATGACGAGGAACGGATGTTTTGGACGGGAGGACGCAAATGGAGATAATGAAGGGAATTTTGATGAACATGTTATTAGGTAACGGACACTATAACAAGGAGATACTATGAAACTTTATCTAATCGTACTTGGCATGACCTTGGCGGCCACCGCCATATTTGGAACCGAAATACGTGACAATCGAGCCATTAATGGAGGCTTTGAGGATACCGTCGTGTTCCCTGAAAGTCAGCCCTACGCCAAGACCATGCGAGAAGGCGGATGGGCACTCGATACGCCGATTCTCCGCCCCAAGGGATGGACACCCAATCCTGTTGGAAAACAGGGCGAATTCCAGATCATCCGGGACAAAGCCCAGGCTCATTCCGGTGAAATCTGTGTTTCCCTCAAAGGCGATCTGAAGGGGGATGAACATATCGCTGTCAAGCCAGGCGACAAGGTGACGATCCAGTTCTGGGCCAAGTCACCGACTCCGGGCAAGGTCACTGCGTGTTTCTATGTCTATCCCATAAGTCGTGATGCTTTCCAGCAAACGGAATCCGTCAGTGAGAACTGGGCAAAATACAGCCATACTTTCGAGATTCCCGACCAGCTCGACGGGAGCATTGTAACCACGGTGGTGCCGGTTGTGCGAAGCAGTACCGGCGCCTTATTTGATGATGTTGAGGTGCTGGTGAACAAGGTTGCTCAGATTGATCTGGTCATTTCCCAGGCCGACAATACCAAGAAAACCCTATCGGTGTTCAATGGCGACTTTGACGACTGGCAAACTCTGACCCCAGCTCCCGAGAACTGGGATCTCAACGCCGGCTCGTTTCCATGCAAATGGCTGACGGAGAAACGGCCCGATGAGAAGGGGAGCCTGCGGCGCATGGTCAACAACGGCGAGGATCGCAAGTCTTTTGGCAACTACAGCCTCCTTCTAAATGGCCGGATTGTTTCCGAATATTTCCTCGGCGATGTTCTTAACAAGGAACTGCTGATTTCTTTCTGGGCACGCGGCGAAGGCGGGCACGTTGACTTGCGCGTCCGGCTTTATAGCTCTCCTACCGCAAAACCTGAAGATGCAGGCCAGCTGGGGCGGGTGATGATGGTGAACTCCGATGGGGCGTGGAAGGAATACTCCGGGACGATGCTTGCACATGGCAACAGCATTTATGGTGCCCGCCTGGAGGTGA
>CAISDA010000063.1 GCA_903884005.1 uncultured Ignavibacteriota bacterium
AACGATGATCGTTCCACCTTTGTATTCGGTCTTCAGGACCTGTTGGCCTCGGACGCCGAAGCCGTGATAGAGCAAACTTGAGTCCATAGCTTTTTCGCGTAATTTACGAAAAAGTATTCATTTTTATGAAGAACCATAATTATATGCACATTATTTTCAGAAGATCCATCAACCAGTTTCGCATATGGCTATTATAATCCTTAACTCTAAAATTAGTGAGAACTCAGGCACGCAATACTATTTTGACGATCTATTATTTCCCCTTATATAATGCATCAAATGTATGCCTCAGCGTTCGCGATTTTTTAGTATAATATCCAATCAGGTACATTAATCTGTACCGAATTCTCATTTCTTTGAATTTTAAAAAATAATATTCCGGTAGAAATGTCACCATCCAAGCCAAGCCCAATTTTGAATGTAGAAATACATCCACACCACCCAAATTCCAATATTGCCTAGCCTTTTTTTTCTCTCCATAAAAAAATTCACGCCATCCACGATAAATGGCTTCCTCTGTTGAGTTTGTAATCCCGAAATTTAATTGAAGATTATCGTAATACGGTTGCTGGATTGCATACACGACTTGTTGCTTATAAGTGATATTATTTGACAATGAGTCTTCCCTATAACGTAAGAACATCAATATTTCGGGAATAACATAATATTCAACCATCGGATTTATTTTTAACCACGTCTGGTATTCTTCGAAGGCATCTACGACTGCATTGAAGTATCCACCATTGCTTTCAAATGCATTTTTGTTGCACATTACGCCTGGATGACAAATATAGCTGTAGAGTAGCATTCCTTTTTTAATCTCAGCGGAGTCGGTCGGCGTACGGACACAATAATCGATATTCCCATCCGAAAATATTGCATACCATGATGATAGGATCGTGTTTTTCGGAAGCTGTTTCAATATTGCCAGTTGCTTTTCGAAGCGCCACGGGACACAAAGATCATCTGCGTCCATGATCGCAAGATAGATAGTTGCAGCCTTGTCTAACCCAAAATTCAAACATGGCGTTCTTCCTCTGTGATCAAGTTTCCATAATTCGATCCGGTCATCGTGTATCGACGAAATAATGTCGATCGTTCGATCGGTTGAACCGTCATCGACAATAATCAACACAAAATCGTCAAACGATTGTGCCAAGACGCTTCGTATTGATTGTTCAATATACGCTGCTGCATTATATGCAGTCATTAGTACAGAAAGAGTTGGCATATAACATCAAACTCAATAATATTATATAAAAACTTGTTTGTTTATTTAGTCGTCAAGTATTCACTCGCTATCTCTACAAATCGGGGGAACGATACTGTGCTCCCAAAATAAAACTCATACATTTTTTTTCGAGGCTCCTCACTTACAGGAGCAGCAATGGCCGCGGAAATGACTTCACCCACATCTTGTAACCGCTGAATATGGCGACCTGCCCCCCACAGTTCAAAATCGGTATGCACATTCCCTACGCTATCAGCGATATAGACAAGCGGAATGTCCGTCCTGAGCAGTTCCATAGACAAAGTTGTATCTTCCGAAAATAAAATTTCGACAGCAGGGAGAATTGCGTCCATCTTTCCTGTATATAATTCAAGACCGTTCGGGAATGATGAGAAAACATCCGAAGGATGGGGTTTCACCAATAGTGTTTTGCCTTCGGTGTTGTTGTGCATATACTCGTTAATCGCATTCAACATTGAAACTGTATATTCAATCGACCGAGAAGCCGTTTCCTGTAAAGGTCTCTTGTATGCCTGCATCATATATACCCAATAATGGCGGAGTGGTGCAGAACGAATAGTACGGTACGAACCAATCACCGGATTACCGGAAACGAATATCTTCCTGGGTTGATGCGATGATATCTCTTGTATCCGTTTCTTCTGCTGCTCTCCCCAGACGATGGCGATATCGGAGTACACTGTTCGCAAGAGATGAGTGTAAAGAGGGACAGCATGATTGAAACATATCGTGGGTACCCCGATCTTCCGGCAACATAGTGTGAATATGATGCTCTCACCAGTATTATCGATATCCTGCGCTAAACAGACAATGTTTTTTCCCCCTGGGGAAAGATTAATAAGCCGATCAAAGGAGGCCTCAATGGTTGAATACGAATTCCACAAATGCCTTGCTTCATCAGGCAAGGAGAATGAGTTAAAATAGCGGGCGGCGAGTGTTTGGCACTCCATTGCAAATGATTGATACGCGGATTTTTCGTGTGCAGGAGCCAACGCATACAACATATGGGGATAGCAAAAGACATCATGTGAGAATATGCTCATTATATCATATATGATACTGAAATGAACAACTGATGCTTTTTCAGATCTTCCCCATCGACGCAAAACTTTAATGTATTCACGACTGAGCAATCTATCAGGCATGAACGACGAGAGAATAATTTTATCATATCTTATCAGGGGATAAACGATCAACCATTTAAGTATCCAAAAAACATAATATATGCTGTGCTTCACTATCGACCAAACGGATTTGAACCTTCCGAATGGCTCACGAATAATTGAATGCGAGAGACCATTACCAGTATCCGTTTTCAGCGCCTGATAGAGATCCTTCACAATATGATGCGTCATCGCTAGACGGAGGCTCCGATGATTGCTCCATTCGGCTGCCTCTTCCCAGTCGCGAATAAATGATTCAATTTTTTTATCGAATTCGTTATTTGTGTTGGAATCCATACATTTCAGAAGTGTTAATGCAAGAAGGCATCGACAATATTATAAAAACGGATTTGATGCGTTATTTTGATTAGCATTTTTTTCAATATCCCTCAAATTATTAGTCCGAATGTCTTCCGTAATGAATTTTCGTATAACCCCAGTAACACATTACGGCATTCGTGTGTTACCTGGGATATACTATCGAGAATAAAAAGCTACTGTAGGTTCAGGCAACGCGAATATATTTTTTCATATTGGCTTACCATATACTCGCTCGACATGGATGAGTCTATTTTTTGTTTATTCTTTACATCCTCCTCATTTTCCATATGATTCAAGCATATTTCAATAGCTTCAATGCTGATCTCCGGTAGAAGGGTGCCATTAACCCCATTTCTGATCATTTCACGATTTCCTCCATTGTTACTTACAATAACATAACAACCGGATGCCAATGCCTCTAAAATCACCATATCATAGACAACGTACGTTCCAGGCATCACTAAACAGCAACATTGCTTCATAAAACGAATAACATCATCATTTTGAACATTAAAAAGGAACTTCACATTCCCATTCATTTTAAGGCGAGACACCAGGTTTCGCAGTGCCTCAGTTTCTTTCATGGGAGCTGTGCTGATATTGACAACGAATAACTTTTCCTTCCTAACGGCATTGTGGCGATAAACGGCCTCGATCAACAAATCGATATTTTTAAATGTGATATGATTAGCGACATTCAGGACGATACGCGCCCCGGCGGGTATCCCGTATGTCTCCCGGAAACCCAAGGGGACATTGATCTTCGAGATTTTTTCAATATCTATCCCGTTGTAAATTATCTCTATATTGTCGTTTTTTAGCACATTGGGGAATTTTGTCTCAACGAACATTTCATAGGCTGCACGACTCGGAAAGGTTACAACGTCTGCCACATTAAATGCATTGGTTTCAATTTCATCGAATATGTCGAGACGTTTCTTCGAAAAAAAATTATTGCTAAGAGAGTTGCGCATCTCGTGAACATATGCCCCCTTATTATGTAGTGTGAGTATCTTTTTAATACCAGGAGTAGACAACCAATGAAAGAACCCAAGTGGGTGATGTGCATGGATGATATCAGGAGTAACGCGAGAACAAATCGATTGAAAATATTTTTGCCGCTTCCATGCATGAATAGGATAATACGATGGATGCGTCACGATCCGGCGGAAAAGAGAGTTATTTTTAAATATGGATGACCCGATTTTTTTCGCCATTCTTTTTTCGGATCCGTATCGATCATATGCCGTTTCGTCATTCATCGTCGCATGCAAATCATAGGACAGATAACGCACCGAATACGCATCATGATTCAGGCATTTATTTATTTCATAAATGATTTTATTGGAGCCTCCGCAATTTGACGCGGGAAATCCGGTATCGGTTGTCAAATAAAGATTGATCATTGCGCTCTGAAAATTTATAAATTTCTCCGTAAGGATCGAGCCAAAGCAATAGAGCTGTCGACCACCTCGTGCATGCTCACATACCGATATGTCCCTAACCGTCCAGCAAACCGCATTCGGGGATACAGGGTTTTCGCAAGATCGTTGTACAGCTGCAAGATAGCGAGATCGTTCGCCAACCGTTTTGGATAGTATGGCGTATCTATCACACTCGTCTCCTTGCTGAACTCCGTAAAAACCACTGTTGATTCATGGCGTTCCCATGGTGAAAACCATTTATGTTCATGGATGCGCGTATGTAATGAATCCTCACAGAAGTTCATGACGCCATTGCCCAAATAATTTCCCTCAGCGATCCTCTTTTTAAAATACACCGTCCTATACCCCAGGCGTCCATATTGATAGTCGAAATATTTGTCAATCGAACCCGTATACACTATTGAGTAGTAGCCCTTCACGATCGAATGATCAAAAGGTGTGTTTACTGCCACCTTTATATTGGTGTGATCGAGCATTCTCCCCATCATCTCTGTATACCCGAACTTGGGTATCCCCTGATATGCATCAGTGAAATAATTGTCATCATACGTGTATCGGATCGGGATACGCTTGAAGATCTCGGCGCTCAACGCATCCGGTTGACATCCCCATTGTTTCACAGTGTACGATTTAAAGAAATTCTCATAAAGATCAGGACCGATGGTCGCAAGCGCCTGTTCTTCAAAATTATTCGGCTCGCCTTCGAACTTGATGCATTGGGAAGCAAGAAAGTCTTTGGCCTCGCTCGGCGACATCTTCCTGCGGAAATATTGGTTAATCGTCAATAAATTTATAGGCATGCTAAAAATGCCAGCAGATGTCGTCGCCATGACCCGATTGATAAAGGGGATGAATTCTGCGAATTTATTCACATACTCCCACGCCTCCTTATTGTTTGTATGAAATATATGCGGGCCATGAATGTGCTGCATGATACCTGTATCAGGACACCGTTCGGTATGACAATTTCCGCCGATATGGGGACGTAGTTCGATAACATCAATTGAGTATCCGCCGTATTCCGCTAATTCGCGGGCAACAACGCAACCTGTTAAACCTGCTCCGACAATCAATATTTTTTTCATAAATCGGGACGTCATGGTTAATACGTGATTATTGCTACCTCCGATAAGTCATTTTTTGACCGTTGACTGTGTGTTGGTATGTGAAATACCACACATAATTTTGGAAGCATATGATATCGGGTTAGCAGCATCCCTTTTAATCCCAACAGTACCGCAAGGATCAATTATTATGGTTCTCTTTGGCTTCTTAGAGCGAGAAGAAGGTAGTGATTGTTGGTAATAATATCCAACACGCCCAACAAGACTCCCATTGTATTGTCTAAATTTGATCGACTCATAAAAATAATACTTCGGCTGCTATGTATTAAAATCGATCCAATAATAGACCACCAAAATGCGCATAAAAATTTGATCCCATGCAAATTTTTCCTAACATAATAATATCGATGCACCGCTTCACTTCTATACCAATCTTTGGACGATTGTCTTTCAGTTTCTGACTGGGTGTGGATAAGTTTCGCATTCGGAGTAATGACGAGCGAGTAACGACGAGATACACGATATGAGAAATCTATATCCTCGCCCAACGAATATCCCTGAAGATTATTATCAAATTCAAATGTATTGAATATTATTTTTCGATAGCTCATCGAAAATCCGCCTAAGCATTCTGCAGTTATATCTGTTTTAGGATCAGAAATTGATGAAGGCCTGAAGGATGGTAGAATAACAGCTCGTTTGGACGAGTCCAGAAAAAACATTTTTCGCCAAATTGATATTTTTTTTGGATTATTGCTAATAATTACTCCTCCAACGCCGCCTATAATCTCAACATCGTTATTTTGAAACAATTTTTCAATGGCTGCAAAATATAGTTTTTCTAAAATCACATCATCATCTATAAAATGGACAATTTCTGTATCAACCAACAAATGTTTTACGCCAAAATTTCGTTGACGCGCCAAATTCGGAATACTTTTCAGATAAAGAATTGAAAGCATTGATTGATACTTAATCGACAATTCATTCGTCTCCTGAGTTTCACTGGCATCGACTATTATTATTCTCTTCGGGAGAACATCCTGTTGCTGGATTGACTCCAGACATACTTGCAGGTCTGCCGCTCGGTTTTTAGTGCAAATGATTAACTCAGAATTCATAAGGGTGGTTCATGTGTATATCATTGAAAATTGGCATGGACCAATTCTTCGATCATAGATTCATAAATGCTATCGGAACTTATCTAAAAGCATAGTTTTATACTTTAAGTATAACTCCTTATTAACAAATTGCGTGTTAATATTTATCTTACGTGATTTTAAATTAATATCATTACTCGAAAATTTTCCATGTGTATATAGTAACACGACGAACAGTTCAATCAATCCATCCATTCTGCATGCGCTACTCATGTCCTTGGCCGCGTTATCAACGAATACTACCGGTGTTTCTAAACTAAGACATGGCAATGCACAATGTATTTTAGATGTAACCACAAGTTTGGCGGTTGCATACTTTTCAATGAGCACCTCCGCCTGATAAAATTTTTCATCTTCGGTGTTGAATTCTTGCTCCCGATACCGATGCGTCAGATAGTGAGCACCAACAAGCATGTCAGGATCAAATACTTTCGAGTACTGCATATAAAACAATGCGGTTATCAACTTTTTTTTGATTGCTCCAAAAGGAAATAGTTTGGCGCTGATAATAGAAATTCGGCGATAATTGAAGGCTAGCACCCATAAGGATTTCATTAATTCAGTAATTTTTTTCGAATACTCAAAATATGGGTCTACAAAATATATCGTATCATTTCTATTATTTCCCTTATAGTGCTCTCCCAGCGTCAGTGTCAAACAACCGGCGAAATACGCCTCGATGTTTTTTTCATTGAGAACTCGGACCGTTTGAAAATCTCGACAAGCGATAGGTTCATGTCGTTTAAAATATTTTAATGATTTGCCGTTGTTCAAGAGTGCATACGCTTTTGTATTCAGATGAAAAGACACAAACATCGGCTCTATGGATTCACTAGGCGGCCAATGAAGTGGTTCATGCATAAACCACCCATTCATAATCAAACGAACTTTTTCACCGCAGTATTCATCCAACCGTTCCCTGTTGAGAAAAATATCGATATTTCCAAGAAATTGTTTTGATGCCAGACTTTGGATATAATCGCCGATATTTATATAGCCTTCGTACGGTTGATATATTAACAATGCATTTTTCATACGCTAGTGTTTGCCATCGAATTTAAGTATAAACTTACTCCATGGAGAAGTAAAAATAATCCGTTCGTAGTCGTTCATTCCGAATCGCCATACAGCGGGAAGATAGATAATCGAAAAAATGCATATTTTAATTCCTAATGAGAGAAGGCTACCGCTTTTATATGCAAAGTTTAAAAAGATTCCAACGGGCATGACAATTAGAATCGGAACCGTCATACGAAATATTTCACGCCAAAAGCGAATAATATCGAGATGGAGACGTTTATAATAATATACATTAATCGTGATCACGTGTCCTATGATGATCGAACCTGATATCCCCAGCGCGCACCCTATCCCTCCACACGTCTTAGCCAAGGGGATGGTGACGATCAAGTTTAGAAGCGCTATGGCAACGTATAAATATGATCGAAATTTTTGCCGATTACGGGCTTGAAGAATAATAATGCCCATATTCTGTACGAGTGGTATTGTTAGCGGGAACATAATAATCAGCGAAAAAAGATACACCTGGGAATATTCAGCTCCTATCCAAAGTAAGACGAATTCTTTGCCGAACAAGATAAATCCACAGAAGATGAAAGCGGTGATGAGATATTCAATTCTGCCGACCCGTATAAACAAATTGGAAAGTTCGAGATCCGACACATTTTGCGCTACCATAGCTGTCACCTTGGGCAGGAACACTCCCATGATTGCGCCCGAAAAAGACATGTAGTATGTACTCAATTGGACCGTGATCGCAAACACGGCGACTGCGGCTGTCCCGACCTGAATGCCAAGTACGAATTGGCCGCTGTTCCAATAGATCCGGTCAACAACGACACTTAAAAAAATAAAGAACGAATATCCGGCAATTTCCTTTAGAAATATCCAATCCAATTTTTCAAAAGTCAAACGGATTTTTAATCGTACGAAGCAATACCAAACATTAACCAACAAGATTGCCAGATTTAATATTGCGGTGAGGACGATCATTCCCACAGATTTATATCCCAACAAGAGCAATGGAATCATAATCAACGGGTTGAGTATGATACGTCCGATATTGATCAGTCTCTGAAATGTGAAGCATTCATAGGCCGTATTTATTGATCCAAAAACACTCAGCGGGAATGATATTGCAACGCTGATAACGACGAAGAGGGTCATGATCCTGGCATTGCCCATTTCAACAGCATTCATAGCAAAGCCGAATATGTGCTCCGCGTTGAAATACAAGCCTAGACCGGCAACTAAAGCGACAACGCCAATTACGCTGTAGACCTTAAAAAACAAACCAAACAACGCATATTGTTCCGCAATCTTCCCTTCAGCCCTGAATTTTGCGGTGTACCGCACAACCGCATTTCCTAGCCCGAAATCCATCATAGTCAAGTAGGCCATGACGGATATAGCAAGCGAGTAGAGGCCAAACTCAGATTGACCGATTTTTCGGAGTAAAAACGGAGTATATAGCAATCCAATGACATTGTTTAATCCGAGTGAAACGTAAGCGAGCAAAGCTCCCGCTTTAAGCTGATTGATAGCCACAAAGATTCTATCGAAATTTAAAATAATAGCGGCGCACTCTGGCAAAACCGAATGCGCCGCTGTGAATGTGACCGTAATTATTCTTCCCCGCTGCGCGACTTTTCGTACTCGGCGACGATCTTTTCCGTCACTTCGCGCGGCACTTCGTCGTAGTAGGAGAACTTCTGCTTGTGGATGCCGCGCCCCTGGGTCATCGAGCGGAGCGTGGTGGAATAGCGATAGAGCTCCTTCAGCGGCACCATCGCGCGAATGATCTGATGCGATCCGTCGGAGTCCATGCCCGAGATCTTGCCCCGGCGGCTCGAGAGATCGCCCATCACATCGCCCATGTATTCTTCAGGCACGATCGCTTCCACTTCATAGATCGGCTCGAGGAGGATCGGCTTCGCTTCCTTGAAGCCTTTCTTGAATGCCTGCGATGCCGCAATGCGGAAGGACATATCGTCCGAGTCGACATCGTGGTACGATCCGAAGTGCAGCGTGGCCTTCACGTCGATCACGTGGTAGCCGGCGATGACGCCGTGCTCGAGCACGTCGCGTATGCCCTTCTCGATCGCGGGGACGAAACGGCCCGGCACAACGCCGCCGACGATCGCATCCTCAAATTCGAAACCGACGCCGCGAGGCTGCGGTTCGACCTTCAGCACGACATGGCCATACTGCCCTCTGCCTCCCGATTGCTTCTTGTGCTTGAATTCGGCATGCGGAACGATCCCGCGGATCGTTTCCTTGAACGGTATGCGGGGTTCGATCGTGTCCACATCGACGCCGAACTTTTCCTTCAGACGCCGGATGATGATCGCCAGATGCAGTTCGCCTTGTCCGGAAATGACCGTCTGCTTGATCTCGGGGTCGACCTTTACAAGGAATGTCGGATCTTCTTCGTGCAGCGAATGGAGCCCCTGGCCGATCTTGTCTTCCTCGCCCTTGATCTTCGCGAGGATCGCGGCGCTGATCACGGGATCGGGAAATACGATGGGGGGATAGATCACCGGGAACCCTTTGACGCTCAGGGTATTATTCGTATGCGTATCTTTCAGCTTCACCGTCGCACCGATATCGCCAGCCACGACCTTCGTCATTTCCTTGCGTTCCTTGCCGTTCATCATGAACAATTGACCGAGCCGTTCCGTCTTGCCGTTCGAGTCGTTGATCATATCCAGGCCGGCGGTGATCGTGCCGGACATCACGCGAAAGAACGACAATTCGCCGACATGCGCTTCAGCAAGCATCTTGAAGACGAAGAGCGACGGCTGTCCGCTGGCGCTCACGGCAACGTCCATTTCTTTTTTGGTCACGTGATCCGTGCCTTTTACCGTGCCGCGTTCATTCGGCGCGGGGCAATACATTTTCACGAACTGCATCAGATTCAACACTCCGATGTTCGTCGAAGGGGATGCGCAGAAGATCGGGAATATCTTGCGGTCGCGGATGGCTTCGTGCAATCCTTTGCGGATCTCTTCATCGCCCAACGTGCCGCTTTCGAAAAATTTGTCGAGCAGCACCTCGTCCGATTCGGCGATTTTCTCTATCAGCGCTTCATGGAGCTTCGTGGCATGCTCCAGCGTTGCCGCAGGGATATCCTCTTCAACATAGGTTCCCTTGCCATTCGGCGTGAACCTCAACAGTTTCATTTTGACCACATCCACGACTCCCGTGAACGCGGCTCCCTTGCCATCCGGGAAGGCGACGATGGCTGCATCGCTGCTGAAACGGTCTTTGATCGCGGCGGTCACGGTGTCGTAGTCGCCGTTCTCGTTATCCATCTTGCTCACCACAAACAGCGCCGGCAATTTAAATTCGTCGACGTATTTCCAGACGATCTCCGTGCCGACTTCCACGCCTTCAAACGCCTTCACGAGCACGACTGCCGCATCGGACACACGCAGGCATGCCTTCACTTCGCCCGTGAAATCGGTGTATCCCGGGGTGTCGAAGATGTTGATCTTTGTGCCGTCGATGTCGGTGACGAGAAGGGATGAATTGATCGAGATCTTGCGTTCGATTTCGTCGGGATGATAATCTGAAATGGTGGTGCCGTCTTCAGGTTTACCTTGGCGGTTAGTGACGCCCGTCGCATACAACGCGGCTTCGGAGAACGACGTTTTCCCCGAGCCGCCGTGTCCAATGAGAGCAATTGTGCGCACGTTGGCTGAGGTATATTCTTTTTGTAATTGACCCACAGTACACTCCTTTACAATGCAATTGATAAAAGAAATGAACCGTCGTGGAAAAATCATTCGCGCGGCGGCGGTGATAATTTTATGAGCGCAGCTTTACATCGGAGTATCTTGACCATTTGGGACTATGATGCGGGGCGAGATAACATCTCGCCCTTCAATGCTGCGTCTGCGAAACTGGTATTTTCGTGCGGCGTGGTGAGCCCCACATTCATGCACGCTACAAAGCGATTCCCTGCGTTATCGTTTGCGGGAGACACGGTTCAGAAAACCTGCAACCCCGCTGATGAATCCGCCTATGACGGATGCAACTTCCATCACCGGGCCTTCAATGTGGTTCTGAAGCTTGCGTTCGAACCGTGCGATGTTTTCAGTGACTGAGTGCAGTGTTTGAAGCGAATTGCGCGCCATCACCATCTGATCGTCGATGCTGTCTGTGATCGTACGGAGTTTTCCCGTCAGCGCTTCCATATTCTCAAGCACCGGAATCGCGCGCGCGCTGACTTCCTTGATGCTTACTTCTACGACACCGAGCATGTCCTTCACTTTACTGAGCACGACGACGAGATAGATCGCCAGTGCCGACAATGACAGAAGCACCACAATTTGGGCAACCAATAAAAACGATTCCACGTATATCTCCTTCAGTGTATGCAGCCATCAGGAACATAGTTGCACTCATATTCGCCGTCTAACAGCGAATTCCATATGCAGCGTCTGTTCGTGTAGACGTGCCCGTGATAGACTAATTTGTTTTTTCGCTGTTGCGTTTTTTCGTTTCGTTGACGCGTTCCTTCGCATCGGAAAGAATCTGCTCTGCATCGCCCAATAACGATTCGGCGCGTTTCTTCGCGTCGTCGATGAGCGTTTCGGAACGGCGCTTGCCTTCATTGATGATATCGACGGCTTTCGTCCGGGCTTCACTGACATATTCTTCCGCTTCGTCGATGATCTCGCCTGCCTTATTTTTGATATCGGCACGGAGTTCTTTCCCGGTTTCGGCGCATATAACAATGCAATCACTGCACCGAGCATGCTGCCTGCCAAAAATCCGACCAACAGCCCTTTTTTCATTCCTTCTTCATTATTTTCCATGGCACCCTCCCCGATTCTTCCGTTAATGATTTAGACATAATGGCTACACACGGAGATTACAGAGATTTTACGCAAAAAGCAAGGTGTGTCGGCACTTGAAGAAGAAAAAAAAACTGCTCGGTCCGGTGACGGCGAGCAGCTTCTGTTCTAACGGTTCTTCTTCTTATGACGCATCTTCCGCAGGCGTTTTTTTCGCTTGTGCGTCGCCATTTTATGACGTTTACGTTTTTTTCCGCTCGGCATCGGCGTTACCTCCTCACTGTAGATTTTTGTTCGTTGATGAATGTTGTGATAATAGCTGTTGTGCTCGTGCGGCAATGGGTGTAGACGGATCGACAGCCGCACAGCGGGAAAACCAGTCGTTTGATTCTTTTACTTTTTCTTGATTCAGGTACACAATTCCAAGATTGAACATCGCCGGCTGATGCGTGGGTGCGAAGCCGAGCGTCTTCTGTAATTGCACCAGCGCCTCCGCGGCATTGCCCGATTCAAAATAACAGATGGCCATGTCCACCCGAGCATCCGGATTTTTGGCGTCACTGTCGAGATATTTTTTGTAAGCGGCTATTGCGCGTGGAAACATCTTCGCGTCGTGCAGCATGTTAGCGTATGCCAGCTGCGCCTTGCTGTCGTTCGGGTTCGCCGATAAGAACTGTTCCATCGATGCAATGCTTTGGGCCGTCGAATCGGATTGGTTCAGTTCCGTATTCTGGGGCACCACCGGCACAGGGGCGTCGTTCTTCATGTAGAGATAGCCGAGGATGACGACCGCCGCGATCGACGCATACACATACCCGGGACGAATCTGCATCGAGAGGGCCGGCTTTGGCGTTTTCGCCTCCGCCTTGCTCTTGGGTTTCGGCGCTGCGCTGCGGATGATTACCTCAGCCTTCGGCACTTCGGGCGCAGCCGCACTGGGAGCCTTGACGGCCGCAGCCGGGTTCAGTTCACTGCCGCATCCGACACACGACTGTGCTTCCTCAGCATTTGCAATTCCGCACCATGGACAATTTTTTTTCGTCGCCGTCACTATTATTCTTCCGTCGCCTCTGGCGAATTTTTCTTCGACGGTTTTTCAACCGGCGGGTGCAGCTTCATGCTCTCGTTCACCTTCGATTTCAGTTCCTTCGATACTTTGAAGAGAGGCACGAAGTGATCGTCAACCGGCACTTGCGCTCCCGTGCGCGGATTGCGAGCCATGCGGCCTTTGCGCTCTTTCACCTTAAAACTGCCGAAGCCTCGAATTTCAATATTCCTGCCGTCGCACAGCGATTGAATGACCGTATGAATAAAGCCATCGACAACCGCTTCCGTTTCCACTTTTGTCAGGCCGGTGCCCGACGCGATCGTATCAACGATGTCTGCTTTTGTCACAGCGGGTCTCCTGAACGTTTAAGGTTGCGTAATAGAGTATTGAAGCAGTGGATGGTTGAGAAGTTCATTTTTTAAGCCGACAACTTCATTCTTCACATTGCCAAACAACATATCCGATATTTTTTCTTTTTTCTTCTCACGTATCGTGGCCGGCATGCCTTTGATGTTCGCCAGTTTGCCGGCGATCACTATGGCGTCTTCATAGGTGCCGAGCGTATCGACAAGGCCCAATTCATACGCCCGCTTGCCCGTGTATACTCTGCCGTCGGCGAGCGTCTTTACAAGATCCAGGGGAAGTTTTCGCTCGCTCGACACGACTGCGACGAACTGTCCGTAGACGTCGTCGATCATTTCCTGAAAATATTTTTTGTCTTCCTCTGTCGGCGCGCGCATCGGCGAGCCGGCATCTTTTAATTTCCCGCTTTTGATCGTCGTGGAGCTCACACCGATCTTGGCGAGCAGCTGATTGTAGTGAATAAACTGCGAGATCACACCGATGCTTCCGGTGATCGTTCCGGGATTGGCAACAATTTTATTCGCTCCGCACGACACATAATAGCCGCCGCTTGCAGCCATCGCCCCCATGGACACGACAACGGGCTTTCCCGAGTTGCGCGTCTTTTTCACTTCTTCATAAATTTCCTGGCTGGCCGCGACGCCTCCGCCCGGCGATTCGACGCGGAAGACGATCGCCTTCACTGCGCTGTTCTCGCGGTATTTCTTGAACAGACGCACGGTATTTTCCGACGAGACGATCGGCTCTTTCAGTTCGATGAGAGCGATCGTGCCATTGCTGCCCGACGCCACCTCTTCGTTTTCGTCATCGTGGAAAATGTAATACATGATGGAGAACATCACAATCACGAACACGAGAAAAAGCGCGGATAAGATACCGAAAATCCATTTTGAAGTTGTTGTCACGGCGTCCCGGTAGTGTCAGTCTAACTTATTGAAATGAATATAATTATAAGAAAATTGGAGGGGAATGTCAATCATTATTTACGAGGCGTAAAAGTGCATCCTACACATCTGCGTTGCTAGGCGAGATACCATCTCGCCCTACAGTGCTGCGAATATGCAAATAGTGACGAATGGTAACCCAGCGTACTCATGAATAGCTGTCATTCTGAGCGCTAGCGAAGAATCTTGCATTGTCGTAGCAACCGGCCAGATTCTTCAGTCGCTCAAGCTCCTTCAGAATGACAATGATTTTATGGCATGCTAAGTTACGAGGAATGACCGTGTCGTACCGACATGCGCTTCGGCATTATGCCGTGCGGCCGTAGACCATCGCCTCGAGCCGGGCAACGCGCTCTTCCATGGGCGGATGAGTGCTAAAGAGCCTCATGACTCCCCCGCCGCTCAACGGATTAACGATGAACATATGTGCAGTGGAGGGATTCGCATCCATCGGAATGATTTCTGCACGCGCCTCTAATTTTTTCAGCGCTCCGGCCAATAGGAGCGGATTGCCGGCATACTCCGCCCCGGCTTCATCCGCTAAAAACTCCCGCGAACGGGATATCGCCATCTGTATCAGCAGTGCCGCGATCGGCGCAACGATGATCATCACAATGCTTGCGATCGGACTGCCGCCTTCATCGTCATCCGAACGGCGTCCGCCGAATATCATTGCCCATTGCGCCATATGCGCTACCATGGAAATGGCGCCGGCAAATGTTGCAGCGATCGTTCCGATGAGTATATCCCGGTGCTTCACATGCCCAAGTTCGTGCCCGATCACGCCACGCAGTTCGTCGATCGTGAGCAGACGCAAAATTCCCTCCGTCACCGCCACCGCCGCATGATTCGGATCGCGCCCGGTTGCAAACGCATTGGGCTGCTCGCCCTCAATGATGTAGAGTTTCGGCATCGGCAGGTCCGCGCGCGCGACCAACTCGCGTGTGATACGGTATAAGTCCGGGTGCTCGCTCTCCGCAACTTCCTGAGCGCCATACATTCTCAGCACGATCTTGTCGCTGAACCAGTAACTGCCGAAGTTCATCACTACCGCAAACAGGAACGCCATCATCATTCCGCCCTGCCCGCCAAGGAAATATCCCACCGACACCACCAGCACTGTCATTAGCGACATTAAAAACGCTGTTTTCATCGAATTCATTATTTCGTCTCCTGTTATTCTGTTTGCATATTCAGTCTTACGAAACAGAATACATTCAGTTTCACATTTCCCGGTATCATGTAAGAGTACGATGAAATATGCGAATTCCAACCATAAAATTCAACCCGGCCGGGAAAGGCACATTCACTATTTCCCGCCGGCGGAGATCGGCCGCATGCAATCCAGCAATTCAGCAACGTCAACTGTTGCAATACCGGACATAAAATCGGACATGGCGTACGGAAGGATCAATCATGCCCGTATGAATGAGGGATCCGTGGTTAACGGAATTGCCGGGGACTATTGAGGCATCGAGACGAGCACGTAAAATATTTTTTTCTTCAGATCGCGCCATCGGGCGACGACGCGAATATTGCGGAGCTCGGCGGCGAAGTCATTGTGCCGAAGGTCCTGCCCTTCCTTTTCATCAAGTTTTTGACGCCCGACAACCTGTGTTCCCACCTGCCTGGCAAGCGCAAGGCGGGCGGTGCGCTCGGCAAGTTCCCATGAACTTGTTTCATAATAATATTCCTGCGCCGTACCGACGGCGAAGTCCGTCTTCGGTTTGGAGGGCAGCGCTTCAACCCATGCGGGCATTCGGACCGATCCGATGAAAATCTTCGCCCTCATCGCGTTGCTCAGTTCGATCGTCGAATCTCCCGCCAATGTGATCGTCTTTTTTTTGTCGTGATAGGCATCGAGTATGCGGAATTCGCCCTGAATGCGTTCCGACAGCAGGGTGTCATACCGAACGCTGATATCCGACCCCATCCACGCGTTTCCCCCCTCGGTGGACCAGAATGTCTCACCTCCGATGACGGAACAAGAGGCGTACATTGCATACGCCGTGCATCCAAGACGAAATGCATAGCGCGCCGCGCTGTCTGGAATCCGGGCAGGTTGCACATACCCGACGCCGATCCGGGCGGACTGGATCTCACCCTGGTACAAAAACCAGCGCGGGTACGTCTGTGCCTGCGCGCGGCAGGGATAGATACTTGCAATAACGGCAATACAATACATCCAACGGAAATTCATCATACACGTATGCTCAGGACCCGGCGTCCGCACTTGGTGGACACAACTGCGCCGGGTTACAAAAAACCCCCAGTGTCTTTCGATACCGGGGGCACGGGAAACGTCCCGTTGTTATTTCGCGTTTTCTTTTTTGAATTGCTCGTACTTTTCAACATCAGCATCCATTTCCTTGTAGACCTGTGTTGCGCGGAACCGCGTATACAGCTGTTCCTTCTTTTGCACCTGTGCTTTGAACGCTTCCTGGGCTGCACCGAGGGGATACTGCACGAGCACATACGCGCGCCACATCTTGCCATCCTTCACGATCTTCTTGTTGATCTCTTTCGATCCGGTCAGGCTTGTGGAGACAACGGTCTTCGATGCCTGCGTGAACTGATCCAATAATTGCGCATCCTCGCCGACGCCCGTTTCTTCCTGGAACCGTTTCTGGATACCCTGAATTTTGGTTTCTACCTGGCGCCCGATACCGGTCCGTCCGGCCTGAACGGCCTTGTCGACGGCGAGCTGCATATCCTGCGATGTTGCTGTTGCCGGCTCGTACAGGAAATTGGGGTCTTCCGGTTTGTTCAAATACCAATCGGGAATATCGCCTTCAGTCGTTGTTTGCATCGTCTGTTTGCTTCCTCCTCCACACGACATGACAAGGACCATGAGAAATGCTGCTGCAAAAAACTGTGTAAGTGTGCGCATATAACCTCCGAGTAGTGAGACGAATTGAATCGCGTGATTTATGGTGGTGTATCGATAGCATCGTGTGCACTGGGTACAATGTGTGAATATAAGAACATTTATTGCAAATAAAAATACCCCCGTGATTCCGGTCACTTCAGCCGTTGTCTTCGGCCGAACACCTCCCCCTCGTCTTCCCCGGCACACCCGTTCCCGATTCGCTATTTCCTGTATTTTTCCAGCAGCAGCGGTATCACTTCGGTCTTCAGGACCGATGCGGCTTCGTCCAGGGCTTTCATTCCCGCCTTCTCGTACGTATCGCTGATGCCTTTCATATTCGACACCGAATTTTTGTAGATCTCATCGCCGGTGCTCAAATCGATGACCGATACCGTGGCATCGGCAAAGGCAACACAGAGCCCGTGAGTTTCAGAACCGCGCCGTGAATCGGCCGTGATGTCGATCGAAATGGCGGCGGCCGATTGCTGCTTCGTGAACGAAAATCCTTCGCTCGACAGCATTCCCTTCAGCGCGGGTTCGATGCGGGGCAGTCGCAAGGGACTGCCGAATTGCGTTTCCTGCGTCTTAACGTACACGGAGATACCCGCAACGTTCAAAATGATCTTCGCGCTCGGCACGGAAAATCCCCTGGCAAGCGCGCTCAACACGCTGTCGCTCCCCAGCATCGGCGACAGGTCGATCCGTGCGCCGATCATCTGCAGTTTGTCCGTCGCCGTGATCTTTGCCACACGCGTCGCTGCGACCCCCAACTGGTCTGTTGCGGACGATGGAACCAACTCGCCCGCCCCGCGCAGGAATGAAAACCGAACGGGCAGCATCGACACCGGCGCCTGCTGTCCGCGGGCATTGGCATAATGCACCGAAAATTCCACCGGACCCCTGACCGGTTTGCCGATCTGCGCTTCGAGAGGCGAAATTTTCGGCTCTATCTCGATCGCATTCAGCGTGGTCTGCAGCGACTGTACGATTTCGTTGACAAGAAATATTTTTTTTCCGTTGTATGACGCCTCTACCGGCTCCACGAGATACTTGCCGACGGCGGAAAGCGCCAGCAGATACGACCGCACCGCATCGGCCGCCTTGTCGTCATTCTCGCTTGCCTTCGCCTTCGTAAAATAATCCAGCGCAAGAGACGCAGCCTGCTGCATCTTTGCGCGCCGGAGGCGGTTGTATTCCTCTATGTTCAATCGCAGATAGGTCCACGACTGCGACTCGGTCTCGTATGTATCGACAGTCTCTACGCCTTCCAACTCCGCCGATGTGGATGAACGGAGCTGCGCCTGATAGTCGTCTGTGATCTTTCCCATCTGTTCCGAGATCCGGCTGATCTGTTCGCCCGATATCAACACCGTGATCTGCGATGCTATGTCGTTCAGCGCCGCATGCTTCGTGCGGGCGAGGTACGCTTCGGGGTTCCCCCGCTTTTCAGCCGTACCGATGCCGATGTAATATCCCGGTACGGAGGGACGTTTTTCGACCCACGACGGTATTCCCGCATGGGCGCATGCAGAGGCCAGCACGGCACTCACGACGGCGATGTGCAGCAGCTGGGAGCAATAAGTGCGCATGAGATCAGATCCCGGATGTATATTTTTTGAAACGATCGGTGAATTGTTTTTTGGGTTCGGGCGACCATCGTTCCGCTGAAATGGTCTGCCGCACTTTTACCACCCGATCGCGAACGTCATCGCCCGTCATAAAATTGGAGGCGAAGATGTCCGTCGTTTTTTCGAGCGGTTCCTCCATCCGCACCAGCAGCGGCTGCAGAGCCGTTTGATCGTACCCGGCACGCTTCAAATACGTCATCGCAAGCTGGTCCGCTTCAAATTCATAGGAGATAAGGCGGGGACGCATGACATTGTCGTATGCCTCATCGGCAAATGAATCCAGTTCTTTCTCGTCGCTGCTTTTTTCCTCTCCGACCTCCTCATCCAGTTCAGCAAAGGCCTCCTCTGCATGGATCTTCGGCGTGCGTATATGAAGTTCTTTTATTCCATGACGCTGTATGATGTGGCCCATCTCGTGCCCGATGAGCGCCGCAAGCTCCGCCTCATTCGTGCATTGTTTCAACAAGCCGTCGGTGATGAAAATGTATCCTCCGGGACACGACAGGGCGTTCACCTTTTGATCGGCCAGGATCGCGACGCGGAATGTCACGTCGTATGCGCGCGTGTATTTGGCCAGATAGTTCGCGATCAAATTCACGTAGGCTGTGGCCACCTTATTGTCCAGCAATCCCTGTGCGGCGACTCGCTGAGCGATGCCGAGGCCGATCGCATCTTCGTGGAACGTCAGATCGAATGGCTTCTCCACACGCATATACCCGCGGAACT
Organism: uncultured Ignavibacteriota bacterium; assembly: GCA_903884005.1. Classification (GTDB taxonomy): domain Bacteria; phylum Bacteroidota; class Ignavibacteria; order UBA10030; family UBA8401; genus CAISDA01. Next base: position 19,806 of record CAISDA010000063.1, read on the forward strand.
GCTGCACCGAAAAGCTGCGTTCAAACGCGTCCATGTCCTCCGGGCCGAATGACCGCGATTCGTATTTGTTTAATGTTTCTTCGCTCTGTGTGCCTTCGGGCACATATTTCTTTGCGAACCCTTTTACCGCCGCCGCAAGTTCCGCTCGCGACGCGCGCGAGGTCGTCTTGCCTTTTGTCAGCGCATCGGGGCGCTGGTCGCTCCGTTTTGCAAAACTGTTTTCCGACAGCCAGCCGACATCCTTCGCGCCCGTTTTCACCTTTACCCAGCTTCCCTTGTGTTCGAGCACGTACACTGCAACATTGGCTTCGATCGTCGCAATGACATCGTAATACGAGGCGGGCCCTTCCCGCACATAATTAACCGGCTGCGTCGTCTTCATCTGCTCGGCGGCGGTAATCAAAGTGCAGCAGAGAGCAACTACAAGTATCATTGTTTTCATCGAAGCCTCCAATAATTGGTATTCGAATCCATGTATCTCATCCCCCTACTTCGCCTTCATCGTATACACGCCGTCCCAATCCGCGCCGGGCGGCGTCTGCATGAACTCTCGGCACCGCGCGACGTACATCACGGACGGCGGATCGTTCGGCACCATGATCGCCGCTTTTTCGAAGAGGGCGATCGCGTCGGTCCATCGCTGGGATCGGTACATCTCTAACGCGGCCTGAAATGTGTCCATTCCTGCGACCATCGCATCGGCGGCTTCCTCCCGAGTGCAGACGATCTCGAATATTTTAATGGGATGCTGCTTCCCTTTCACGCGGATCATATCCAGTTCGCGCAGCAGAAATTCTTTCGCGGCGGCCGCAGCCGTAAATTCGCTGATCATGAGCGACGTGCCGTAGAACTTATTCACGCCTTCGAGCCTCGATGCCAGGTTCACCGTGTCCCCGATGGCCGTGTATTCCATCCGGAGGCTGCTGCCGATGCTGCCGACGATCATCTTCCCGCTGTTCACGCCGATACGCGTCGAGAACACAGGGTCGCCCTTCGCGCGCGCTTCCTTCGTCAGCTTCTCGATGGACCGATGGAACTCATACGCGCCCCTGCAGGCCTGCAATGCGTGGTCCTCGCTCCTGACCGGTGCGCCGAAGAGCACCATCACCGCATCCCCGATAAATTTATCGATTGTTCCGTTGTATTTCAAATAGATTTTCGTGGCGCCCGCAAAGTACTCGTTTAAAAAGGCAACCAACTCGCGCGGCGATTTTTTTTCGGAGATCGACGTGAAGCCCTCGATATCCGAGAACAACACTGTGGCCTCGACTTCAACGCCGCTCACGCCGGCATCATCCGGACTCGCGGCCAATTGACGGACGATATGCGGGTTCACATACCGCCCGAACATCTTCTGCATCTGCCGCTTCGCTCGTCCTTCGGTGGCATAACTCCACCCGAGAGCGATCACAAACGTCATCACGGCCGTGCTCATGGGAAACACCACCGGCAGAAGATAGAGCATCCGTGCAAACAACTCGAACGCAGTCAGCCAATAGACAAGGAGGATGCCGACAGTCAACGCGGACACGGTCCACACTTTAGGATCGTACGTTGCTATGGACGCGATGATAATCGTCAACACGATCGCGATCGCCCACACACTCGTTTGCGAAGCGGCCTGTACAATATGCCCCTGCAGAAAATTGCTCATTGCTGTGGCATGGATCTCGACGCCGGGATACGGTTCCTCCGGTGTGAAGGGGGTATTGCGCAGATCAAAAAGTCCCGGAGCATTGGCACCGACGAACACGATCTTATCTTTGAAGACGGACCCTGGAACATCCACACTCTGGTGCTTCAGCTCTTTCATCGCGCTGACAATGACAGCGTGTAGTGAATAATACCGGAACACACCGTCCGGTCCGCCCTTGCCATAATAATAGAGAAGGAATGGAGATCGCAGATTCGGAACATCCGATCCGCGCATGTCTTTAAATACCTGGAACGACAATGTGTACAGCGGCCTGCCGAGATACTCATAGACCAGCGGCAGACGTCGGCAGACCCCGTCTTCATCGGGGAAAATATTCACCACGCCCACACCGGCCGCCCCCGTCTGCATCTGCATCAGCGGCGCATACGTCTTGTCGAATCGATACTGCTCGGTGATGTGGACCGGTGCAGGCACCGGCGCAGCGATCAGCGTATCTCCCTGCTGGTCGGCATCGTACGCCGTTGTTAGCTGCGCGCCAAGATAGACATGGCGGCCGTCGCGGATCGATTCTGCGAATGTTTTGTCATTCTCCGCGCCGACCGACCCTACACGGTCTTCATCCGGTTCGTTGAAATGGAAATCATAGACGAGAGCCCGTGCCCCGCCGTTCATGACATACTGTGTGGCCAGCGCATAAAAATCGCGCGGCCAGGGCCAGCTGCTGTGCCGTTTTTTAAAATATTGAAGACTGTTCTGATCGATGGTGAGTATGACGATGGATGTGTCGGCAGACCTGTTATGACGCGAATATTTCAGACGAAGGTCATACGACGACAATTCCGTTGCCGTGCCGAGATACGTGAGGCTGAAGAGCCAGGCGCACACGATCCCGAACGCCCCCGAAAACAGGAAGCGCACTTGTTTCGTGAAGAGATATCGCCGAAGTGTGTCGCTGACGGCGCGCGGCAATGCAATGCGAAGGATGAGATACCCCCGATGGACACTCGATGAATGGACGTCAGAGGAAGAAAAGAATATTTTTTATAAAAAGCAACCAGCCTCTGTGGTGCAGCCTATTTTGCAGCATCGGCCGGCACGGCGGAGCTCGTCAGCTCGCCAATGGATCATGCAACGAATGGATCACGAACGTCCGCCGATGGATCGGACAGTAGCCGTATTTCACGATCGCTTCGATGTGGGCGCTTGTGCCGTAGCCTTTATGCTTGGCAAAATGGTAAACGGGATAGAGTGCGTCCAGTTCTACCATCATCCTGTCCCGTGTGACCTTGGCGACAATAGACGCAGCGGCAATAGAATGGGAGCGGGCGTCGCCTTTGATGATGTTATGGACGGGAAATTCCGCGTGGCGGAAAAAATTGCCGTCCACCAGCAATTGCTCCGGCACGACCTGAAGCTGTGCGATCGCAATGCTCATCGCCAGCATCGAGGCCTGGAGTATGTTGATGCGGTCGATCTCTTCATGGCCCACGATCCCGACGCCGACAGCCGCAGCCTTCTCGTGTATGGCGAGGAACAGCAGTTCGCGTTTTTTTTCAGTCAGCTTCTTCGAATCGTTCACGCCGTCGATCACCAGTCCCCGCGGGAATATCACAGCGGCCGCGACGACGGGGCCGGCCAGGGGGCCGCGGCCCGCTTCATCCACACCGGCTATATGGACGATCCCCTGCATCCAATACTGCTGTTCAAACTGAAGAAGCACGTGTGTGTGCGCTTGTGCTTCGTGCATATTTTTCGTTGGCGGCTGTGTATTGTTCATCGATAAAATTGTTCCATTTTGATGCGCTTAATAGTTTCGTAACTACTCAGTGTGCACAAAAATCATAGACATCCTGAGGTAAGGCATCTCGGCTGCGCCAAGAATCTTCATGCATATGACATTAGTACTATGTCATTCTGAGCGCAAGCGAAGAATCGTGCATCGTGATAGCAGCCGGCGAGATTCTTCGGTCGCTCGAGCTCCCTCAGAATGACAGGTATTATAGATTACGCTGAATAGATACCATCTTTCTATCCTAGATAGATGGCGATAAGCCCGACGATCATATCGTATTTGATGATCGTGCTCAGGCGATGAAGATTGGCGACAGAAGCATCCCTCCAGAGTGAATAGATCACATAGGTCAGCACCGTGATCATGCCGAAGCCGACAAAAAGAAAATATTTCCACGTGTACATGCCCAAGGCGAACGGATAGACCGCGGCACCGATGAGCGAGACTAAAAACAGCGTCGCAGCGGCGGCGCCTGCCGTCAACCCGTACTTCACAGGCAGCGTCATCGCGCCATTTCGGCGGTCCCCTTCCACGTCCTCCATGTCCTTGATGATCTCGCGGCCGACATTGAGCAGCATGGCGAACAGCGCGGGAAGCAGCGCCCGATCCATGTTTCCGACCGTTGCGCCGCCATAGAGAAATGCGAGCCCGGTCATGAAGCCGACGGCAAGGTTGCCGAGAAGGACTGTCCGCTTCAACACCGCGCTGTAAAAATAAATGAAAAGGACGGCGAAGAGGGCAATGTATTGCGCCGCGGGGGGAAGCAGGAAACCGAACGCAAGTCCGACGGCATTCAGGATCATATAGAGCAGCTTCGCGTGCTCCAACGGCACAGACCCGTTTGCCAGAGGCCTGTCCGGCTTGTTGACCTTGTCTATGTCGATGTCAAGAACGTCGTTGACCACCATGCCGCCGGCGCCGATGAAGGCTCCGGAACATGCCGCCCCGGCGATCGCCGCCCATTGGGCGCCGGTGCCGCCGGAGAGCAGCGAGGCGACACCGATGGAAAAAAACGTGATGACAAAATTCGACGGGCGCAGCAACTGTATGTAAGGTTTCATCATCATTAGAATTCGTTCACAACGCCGAAATGAATTTTACCGCTGCTGAATGTGTCGCCTCTTCCAAGCGCGTAACTGACGCCGAGAATGCCCAGCGCTGTTTCAAGCCGCGTGCCGATGCCGACGCCGGAGAGCAGCTTTTCCTGCCCGGCAATGCCGCTCCCCGCCTGATCGGGCCGGGAAAAATATCCGGCATCGATGAATGTGAAGACATGCGAAAGCCGGCCCGTCAGAAACCGGTACTCGAACGAGGTCCATGCCACGCGCGAACCGAAAAACTGGCACTCCCGATATCCCCGTACGGTGTTCGATCCGCCGAACGGATACATGTCGCTGAGTTCAAGCACGGACGACGCAGCCTGTTTTCCATGCACGCCCAGGGCAAACACATGCCGCCGCCACGGCATAGTATAGAGATCGACATCCACTGCAATGCGGCTTGTAAAATAATTTTTTGCGTCCACCGCCGCTATATATTGCGCGGGGCCGGTAATTTTTTTTGTCCCGCTCTGGTAACTCGTGCTGTATCTCAGCCCGGACGTGGGAGACCGCATGTTGTCGCGCGTGTCGTATTTGATCTCTCCGCCCAGGATCAGCGACGAACTCTCATATACTGAAAATTGCTGAATGTCGGATGAAGGATAGATGGACTCGGAATTCACCGTGCCGGACAGGGTCAATTCATCGGTCAGATTATAATCGGCCCGGGCGGAAACGATGCTCTTCACATAGAGCGAATCCTGCTTCCGCTGGAAATACCCTGCGCCGATGTCCACCGGCAGCTGCAGGAACCAGGGCTCGGTGTAATGCAGTTCCAATTCCTGCGTCGAGGCTGTTTCGCGCTGCCACCTCGCCCCCAGTTTTCGGCCGGTGCCGAATATGTTTTTCATCACCAGCGATACGGTCCCGGTCACATATCCGTTCTCCCCCGCCGCCGCCGCGGGAACATAGCCCAACACTCCGTCGAACGACGTTGCGCTCCCTTCCTGCACAGTGCAGAGCAGCCCGCCGTTGCGAAGTGCGCTTGCCGACGAAGCCGTATCGTTCAACAGATATAATTGAATATCACCGACCGACGAAAACAGCTGCAGCCGGTCCAGGCGGCGGCGCAGCCGATCCACTTTCGATTGGGAAAAATATTCACCTGCACGCAGCCTCGCTTCGCGGATCAGAACATTGCCCTGCGTTCCCGTATTTCCCTGCACCGTCATTTCGCGAAGCACAACGCGCGCACCCTCGCGTATAGAGAACACCAGTGCTGCATGGGGCGCAGACATCGTATCGTCCAGCGTGATGCCGATGCGGATTTCCGCAAACGGAAATCCGAGTTCGGCATACTGCGAGAGCATCGCCTGAATGTCGCGCTCTATAGTCGATTGTTCGAGCGGGGAACCCTCGGATATTTCCGCCAGCCGTCGCAGCGATGCATCACTTACGGCTGCATTTCCTTCAAACCGGACTGACGAAACGATGGGAAGCGTGTCTTGCGAAAAAGAGGCGCAGGAAAGAAGAACAATCACGGCACAGCATCGACTGAACAACGAGACGGACGAAATGAAATGCCATCGGCTTCTGCCGCGCCGAACCGAACACCGCATATCAACATCAGGCTTGCCCATTATTTGGCGCGCTGAAGCAGGTCGTAAATCGGTGTGATCAATTTGTAATCTCCGAACCCGGTGTCATCCACAAACACCACGGTCCTGTTATAGTCATAATACGACCATACTTCATACGGCTTCGAATCGATGTCGAAGGGATGGCGCTCAACATTGTTCGGAGAACCGAGCAGGATGAACACCATTCCCATATCGGTCCTCCACCCGGCGAGGTAATGCGAAAAATGCTCGTTCGCATATTCGACGCGCGAATAATATTCCTCCATGAATTCGTTCCGCTTCGTGTCCGGACTCGGGTCGCGCCGCTGCCAGAACTCGGTGAACAATTTTTGCTTTTCTTCGTTCGTTTTCGCGTCTATCATGTCGTTGTATTCTTTATCCTTGGCGATATAGCGCAGCTGCCGTATTGCGAGGTCCAGATCGGTGATGCTGAACGGCAAATTGCCCCACCGGGCCACGAATGTTTTTTTCCTCAGCCCGCTTTGGATCTCACCGTCGGCGCCAGGCTTCAACGAGCGGTTCTCGATCGTGAGCGTGTATGCACCCGACGAGAATTGCGCCGTATCCAGTTTCTCGATGACCTGAGTTTTCCTGCCCGAGAGCTTATGCAGCACGCGCTGTAAAAACACATTCTCGTGCTTGGCGGCCGAGATCGAATAGAGGGATTCCACGGAATCGGTTCCCCCGCCGTTATACAATTCGTAAAACACATACAGTCCGTTGACAACATCGGCGACGTTGCCCGAAATATTCGGCACCATGTTCAGCCGCCCCTTATCGCTTGTCACGCGGCTGATGAGCATCACATCGCTCATGGTCAACGATGGAACGGCGTAGTTATCCACCACGACCTTCCTCACGATTGTTGCCGTCTTCTTCGACTCATTGTCGTGCACTTGCGCGCGCAGCATGTACGTGCCGGGGAGCAGGTCGAAGGAACGCTGCGTCAAATTGTAGGCTGAACGCCTTTCCGTTTCTTCGTACGTCTCGTGGCGGATCTCTTCGGTCCATGTTTTTTCGGCAATGGAGGCATTCTCTTCGGTCATGATATTCACCGACGCTTCATACTGTGCCTTATATCCCGGGTTCAACGCCACAAACCGGATAACGTCGTACGGTACGTGAATATAGACGTCCAGCCGTGAATGAGTGGAATCGTTCGAGGCGAAACTGAGGGCATCCAGGTAGAATTCGGGAATGTCGCTTCCCTGCACGGGCTTTCGCGCTTCAACCTGTGCAAACGCTGCAGACCATACTCCACACAGAATGATGAAAATATATGTCGTCCGTAGTTTCATTGGCAATGAAATTAGCTGACCACATCTCCGTAAAGATCGTACTCTACGGCATCCGTTACAGTAACATTAACAAATTCTCCGGGCGTTAAGTGTCGCCCTTCAGGCGGCGTGATGTAGATCTCGTTGTCGATCTCCGGTGCATCCCACTCCGTCCGTCCAACGACCGCGCCCTCTTCTTCCCGGACAACTAGTGTGCGCACAACGCTGCCGATCCTCGCCTGATTCGTGTCGAGAGAGATCTCCCGCTGCACGTCCATTAAATACGTCTTGCGCCGTTCCTTTTCCGTTTCGGGAATCGGATCGCCGAGGCCGAAGGCTCCGGTATCGTCTTCCTGCGAATACGTGAAGATACCGAGACGCTCGAAACGAACGGCTTTCAGGAACGCAGCGAGTTCTTCCACATCCCGCTCCGTCTCGTTCGGATAGCCGGTGATGAGCGTCGTGCGCAGTCCGATCCCCGGAACAGCGAGGCGAATCGTTTCTATGAGAGACTCAAGCGTTCGTTTTGTGACGCCGCGCCGCATGGACTTCAGCACGTGGTCCGAACAATGCTGTATCGGCATGTCGAGATAGCGGCAGATATTCGCATGATCGGCCATCACCGGCAGCACCTCCAGCGGAAATTTCGCTGGATAGGCGTACATCAACCGTATCCACTCCAGCTCACGCACCGATGAGAGCGAAGTCAATAGCGATGCCAGCGACCGTTCACCATAGATGTCCAATCCGTAATACGTCGTGTCCTGGCCGATCACGATGAGTTCCTTCACTCCCTTCGCCGTCAGCCGCATCACTTCAGACATAACCTCGCCCACGGGTCTCGAACGGTGGACTCCCCGCATGATCGGAATGGCACAGAACGAACAGGGATTGTCGCAACCCTCCGATATTTTCAGATAGGCCGAATACTCGGGCGTCGACAGCGCGCGTTCGCCGAGCAGCTCCCGCTTGAATTCGGCCCCGAGCGCATTGAGAATATTCGACAGCTCATTCGATCCGAAAAATTGATCGACCTCGGGAATCTCCTTTGCGAGTTCCGCATGATAGCGTTCCGAGAGGCAGCCCATGACGAACACTTTGTCGAGTTTTTTCTTTTTCTTCAGCTCGACGGCTTCAAGGATCGTGTCGATCGATTGTTTCTTCGCATCCCCGATGAACCCGCACGTGTTGATGACGGCAATATCGGCCGATGCCGGCTCGTTCGTTATTTCAAAATGATTCCCGCGCAATTGGCCTTCAAGCACTTCCGAGTCGACGGTGTTCTTTGCACATCCCAATGTCACAATATGGATCTTCTGTTTCTTCGTCTTCATTCCGCCGCCGGTGAGTAAGTTACGATAACACTACAAAGTCAATATAAAGATACAAAATAGGAGCGACAAATATCAAACTGTCGAACCGGTCCAGCACGCCTCCGTGTCCCGGAATGAGCGAGGAGGAATCCTTGATGCCCGCGTCGCGCTTGAGGGCCGATTCCACAAGGTCGCCGATCTGTCCGAACACGCCGATGATGATGCCGATGACGGCCGCCTGATGCACCGCCATATAGGGCAGCACGAGCCGCTGCATGACGAGCATCGTGATCACTGCGCCGAAAAATCCCCATACGGCGCCTTCCCATGTTTTATTCGGACTGATGCGCGCGAAGAGTTTGTGCTTCCCCATCGTCCTGCCGCCAACATACGCCATCGTATCACACATCCACAGCGATACAAAAATGGAGATGATCGTCCACCCGCCCCATGCGTATGTCGTCGCCCGCACCGCATCATCGGACAACGGTGAAAGACCGTTGGTGTGCGCCAAGGCCAGCGACAGAGGAAACTCCATTCCGTAGAGCTCGCGCAGGCCGAGCAGCGTTCCTAAAAAGACACCCACATAGACGATCCCCATGATCGTCGCTCCCGCATTGGCGATCACCGACCCCTTGTTGCGGAACAGTTCCACCAGGAATACGATCACAAGAGTGAGGAAAAACAGCGTGACGAATAACTGCAATTTCGTGAGCAGCGATACTCCGCCCCGATCGATGAAATACGGCAGAATAACATATTGCAGATGCTCGTGAAAAAATGCGAGAAAGATGCAGAGGATGCCTGCGATGCCGATTCCCCGCTGCGGCGACGCCCCCTTGGCTTCGGTCATTGCATAGAACTCGCGCAGGGCGAGCACGCCAATGCCCGCCGTCAATGCGAAGAACCACCACCCGCCTTTAGATCCTGCTAAAAGCAATGCAGGGATGCCGAAAAAGGCGACTGCAATGCGCAATGTAAGATTGGAATAGTGCCGTGTCGTCATGGGAGTTCCGCCTGATGTGTGTCTAGTGAATGGGTGACAGTCCTGTACGCGTTGAACGAGAGCACGAAGATCACCCCAGCAACAGCCATGACGCCAAGCACGTATCCCGGCGGCACTGTCACCTCGCCGCCATCGAGCATGAACGTTCCGCTGGGGTGCTGCTGCTGCCAGAAAAATCCGATCGCCGAGATCCCGTTGTTCACGAAGTGGGCGATGATGGGAATGATGAGCGTCTTCGACCGATATCGCACATAGCTGAAGAGTATTCCGAGCACCGTCAACGGAACCAGGAGAAACGGATTGAGGTGGTACATCGCGAAAATGACGCCCGTCAGCACGAAGCCCATGCGCGGAGTCGACGCGAGCGAAATATTTTCCTGCACCAGGCCGCGGAAAAAAATTTCCTCGCAGATCGCCGGCGTGACCGCCACCACGAGCATCACGAACAACAATTCGGGAACCGACTGCGCTTCACCGAGCAGCTTCACCGCCTCCTCGATCGCCCGCTTCACGGTTTCCACGATCTCGCGCATGCCCGCCGGAAGCGGCAGTTGATCCTGAAAATACAGATATCCTTCAAGCACCTGCTGCAGAGACACGACGCAGAGTATGACGAGGATCAACTCGGCCGCACTCGGCACGCGAAGAGGGATCGCGGCGCGCAGGGTTCCGTGCTGATGCTTGATCAAAAGCAAAGCGGGAATGAGCAGGAAGATGAATTGCGACACCATCGTCGCCGCCCGAATGCCGAAGACGGTGCTGCGCGTGATCTGGGCGCCGAAGAGAAAAAACGTCGCCGCTCCGCCCAGGCCCTGGTAGAGAATAAAAATGAGCACCAGCGCAATGATGACGAAAGGGATCGGCGAATATTTCAACTTTCGCTGTTCCGCAGCCGGCGCCGGTTGGCCGGCAGGAAGCGTCTCTTCAGTCATTCGATCCTATAGGAATATTTCGTTTGTAACTCAGCGTAATCTATAATCCCTGTCATTCTGAGGGAGCTCGAGCGACCGGAGAATCTAGCCAACTGCTAACACGATGCACGATTCTTCGCTTGCGCTCAGAATGACAGAGTACTTATGTCATATGCATGAAGATTCTTGACCTTGGTCAAGACGAGAACCTCAGGATGACAATTATTTTGGTGCACACTGAGTAATTACTATCGTTTTACATAATCACGATTGACGATGTTATTTTGTCTTCGATGTGAGGGGCCCCGAGAGTCCGTAATACTCGCGCAGTTCGGCGGTGATGGAGCCGACAAGAACCTTCGTGCTCACCTTCACCGGCATCTTGATGTCGTCATCGGTCATCCAGAGCACGATCCGGCCCTCGCTCTTGAACAGTCCGCCTTCCTGCACCATCGGTTCCACGATGATGCACTTGAACGTCCCCGCATCGACGTCGATGGTTTCGCGTCCTAAATATTTCACCGCCAGCGGATATGTCTTGTCCTTATAAAAATTATTCAGCATCACCTTCTCACCCGGACGCGATTTTGTATAATCGAGCGTGCGCGCATAATAGAAGGCTGATAAAATGTCATGCACGTAGGAGGGAATCGGGAAATTTCCTTCCGTCGTTTTGGCCACATGCGAGCGCTGATCGAAGATGGCGCTGAAGTCGCGCGAGTACCTGCCTTCTCTGATGTGCTGCTCAAAGCGCCACGGGAATATTCCCGTCACATCAAGGTATGTCTCGTATCGATCCGTCACCGAAAAAAAGAACGAGAAGGTCGGTGTGGATTGGACGGTAAACTGTACCTGCATGCACTGATTCCCCTCCACCCATTCATAGGCCGGTATCATCATCACCGCTTCGCCTGCAGTGATGAACCCGTAGTTCAGCGAAAAAACCAGGCGTTCGCCGATGCCGAAGGCCGTTTGGCTTTTCGATACCTGCGCTTCTGCTGTGAGGCCGGCGAACGCCGCGACAGCGATCATAATACATCGATACAGGGACGTCATCATTGCACCCCGCCTCCTAGGAGAAGTTCGGAAATTCCCTCTTCAACGGCATCGACGGAAATTTGATTCATGCACACGTCTGACCTGCAGGGTCCTCCCTTGCACAGCGGACACGCCGCCCGGTCGGGTTGGAATATTTTTTTCTTCGCCGTCCACGGCCCCCAGCGCACCGGACTGCATTGCACGATCGGCGGATAGAATCCGACGACCGGCGTGCCTGCAGCAGCCGCAATATGCAGCGGCCCGGTGGAATTCGAGACGAATACGCGAGCTCTTCGCAGCAGCGCCGCCAATTCAGTGAGAGACAGGAGCCCCGCACACTCGGCGGGCGCCGAGGTCATCCCCAACGCGACGCGGTGAACGAGATCCCGCTCATTCGCGCCTCCGGTGACAACGACAGGCATATTCATCCGCGTGCGAATGCGCTCTCCGAGCGCCGCAAAATTTTCAGCGCTCCAGTCTCGCGCCGAGCCGCCGCTGCCGGGATGCAGCACGATGAAGCCGTCGGTGCTCCCGATCCCGTGCGAGGCGAGGAACGCCGTTACCTTTTCATCGGCAGGGACTGTGGAAGGCAGTTCGAAGTGCGGGACGTGAGCCGACGCATCGATGCCCAGGACGGAGAGCAGCGATAGATTGTACTCGAGCTCATGTTTTTTTCCGTCTTTTCGGTGCTCGTAAATTTTGGTCGTGAACAGGAATGAATACCACCGATAGCCCGTACCGATGCGCATCGGGATCCCTGCTGCGAAAGCCAGGAGAGCAAGACGGAACCTGGGGTACGGCAGAATGACCGCATCGAAGCCCCTCGCCCGGAGCACACGCGCCGCACGAAGAAATGATGCCGCGCCAGTGGGCGCTTCATACAGAAGGATGTCGTCCACACAAGAATGTCCGTCCAGAAGTTCGCGCGTGTACGACTGCACCATGACCGTGATGGACGCTGCGGGAAATTGTTGTTTGATGAGCGGCAGCATTGGCAGCGACAGCATCACGTCCCCGATCCGGTCCGTGCGTATGAGCAGTATGTTACGGAGATTCAAGGACACTCAGGCATTACTCCAGTGGTTCGTCCAGTACGCCGAATTGTTCAGCCGATTGAAAATCGAAGTGCCACCATTCGGACCGGATGGGGAGAAAACCGTGCCGCATCATCGCAGCTTTCAGCAATTGCCGATTCCGCAGCTGCACCGGAGGAAGATCCATGAATTCCTGGCCGGCTCGTTCCGAAAAGCTGTCGTATCCGGTCGGCATCTCCAGTTCGACGCCGAGCGAATCGACGAGCGTCAGATCCACTGCCGCGCCGCGGTTGTGGCGCGAACCCTTTTGCGGGTTCGCCACAAAATTTTCGTCGGGCACGATCGCCCACAATTTTCTTTGAATCGACAGCGGACGGTACGCGTCGTAGATCTTCAGGCACATTCCCTGTGCGCGCACATCGTGCTGCACCGCGCTCAAACTTTCAGCCGCCACTCGGCGAAGTTTTGCGATCGGGGCCGGATAGAGCACCGTATGCGTGAAATTATTCGCGGTGGCATAGCGGATATCGAGTGTGATCGTCGAATCGACTGCGAGCACATTCACCAGGCCGCCCGATCCCTGATCCTGCGCGACGGCGCGAAGACCGAGCATGGACAACATACAGCCGAATACGAATGATCGGTGCAGCATGCGACATCCTTCCTATGCAAATGAGAGCAACTCCCTCGTCACTCACGCGCCTCCGGCGCCCTGAGGGAGATAACATCTCGCCCTACATCGCGCCAATGCAACGACTGCGAAGTACTTACGAGACGAATACTTTTGCCACGTCCAGCAGCATCGACGGCTGGTTCCACAAAGCGGCGCGAAAGATGCCGCCGAGCGTGCGCTTCGATTCGGGCAGTGTCAGCGCCGAATCGCAGATGTTGTTCAATGTCTCATCCGAAAATCCTGAGACGGCTTCTTTGATATTGTAGAACACATCATGCCGCCACCCTAGCCGCTTGTTCCAGCGTTTCTCATATTCGGAGAGATGCGCACGACTGTGCTCGCGGACCGATTCGGCCGCCACTTCACCCGCCAGCATGCCGCCGATCATGCCCGAGATGATCCCGCCTCCCGAAACCGGATTGACCTGATGCCCCGCGTCGCCGACAAGCATGACATTGTTTTTAACGAGTGTGCTGCATGTTCGTGCGCACGGCACGCCGCCGGCGATGTGCGTCAGCACGGCTGCATGCGGAAATTTAACGCGGACAAATTCTTCAAGATACCGGATCGCCGATTTTTTCTTCGCTTCTTCTACACTCAGGCCGAGGCCCACATTGGCGGTGTTCTTCCCTTTCGGAAACACCCACAAATATCCGCCGGGAGAAACAGCGTCGCCGAAATAAAAATCGAGCACATCCTGTTCCACGTCGATGCCCGCGATCGTCATCTGCGCGCAGCTTTCCATGTCCCGTATGTGCGTGGTCGTGTCGATGCCGGCCCACTTGCCCACGCGCGATTCCACGCCGTCGGCCGCGATCACAATGCCGGCCCGTATGTCCACGTTCACGTCCTTGATCAACGCACGCACGCCGCATGCTGCTCCGCTTTCGTCGCGAAGCAGATCGTGCACGTATGCCTTGGTGATGATTTCAGCACCGGCGCTTGCGGCAAGCTTTGCGAGTTCGTAATCGAACAGCCTCCGCTCCAGCACATATCCCGCGCCGTCGAGCCGCGGGATCACACTCTTGCCGTTCGGTGCGACCAGACGGAATTTTGTGACCGTCGCTGCGATCCACTTCGGATCCGGCTCAATGAACTGGACGACGCCTTCGTGACTGACGGCTTCTCCGCAGCGAACCGGATATCCAACATCCCTGTCTTTTTCAAGGATGAGCACCGAAGCACCGCCCGAGGCGGCGTAGCGCGCCGCTGTCGTACCGGCCGGCCCCGCGCCGACGACGATCACATCATACTGTGCTCTCATAGGACGATCTCCTTCGGCAGATCACTGATACCGTCTCGGTGGAATTCAATCACTTCCCAGGGACAAGCCCAGACGCATTTTTTGCAGTTGGTGCAGCGGTCTTCGAGAATCGAAATCTTGGATTCCATCAATTCGATCGCATCTTCAGGACACACGCCCACGCAGCATCCGCAATAATCGCATTTACCGGGACGGAGATATATCATCAAAAACGGCTTCGCCATAATTTTCTTATTTGATGATCGCCAGCAATTCTATGTCGAATATCAACGTCGCATTGGGGGGAATGACGCCGCCCGCGCCGCGTGCTCCGTATCCGAGTTCCGAAGGGATTGTGAATTTCGATTTGCCCCCGACCTTCAGTGTCGCAAGAGCGTCTTCCCATCCCTGTATCACCTGGCCTCTGCCATAGCGATACGAGAACGGCTCGTTCCTGTCTGTCGAACTGTCGAATTTCGTACCGTCTTCAAGCCAGCCCGTGTAATGCACTGAAACTGAATCGCCTTGTTTCGGCGATGCTCCGGTTCCTTCTTTGATCACTTCCCACGTCACACCGTTTGCCGTCATCTGAACCTTCTTTCTGCACCCCGTTGCACACAGTGCAAGCATGAGCGCCAGTATAATGATAGATTGTGTTTTCACAATGAGATTTCCCGCTCATAGTTCATTCTAAATAATAATGAAAAGTTCCGCGTATTCCTAAATTTTTCTCGGAGGAAAATTCGCCCGGTCAGTGTGTCATCCTCCACGGCATCACTGCGGTACATCCGCCTGCACCGGACAAAAAAAAATCCCACGTTCATGCCCGATCATATGGACCGGGCACGAACATGAGATAAACAATCGGCTGCATTGACTCGGTTACTTCAACTCGAGAATGGCATCCTTCGCCGCTTTTGCAACTTTAAATTTCACGACCTTCTTCGCAGGTATCTGTATCGTTTCGCCGGTCGCCGGATTTCTGCCCTGACGTGCTTTGCGATCAACAAGAACAAGTTTTCCAATACCGGGTATCGTAAACTGGTGAGGTGCCTGGGCATAGGCCAATTGCGCTAACTCTTCGAACAATTCATTGACAACTTTTTTCTTCAGATCAAATTTCTGCGCGAAATGATCTGCGATCTGGCTCTTGGTCATCGATTTTGCCATTGCAAAACTCCCTACGATGGTGGATGGATGGTGTACATACAACGTGATGGTCGACAGTAAACTGTGCAAATATAGAGAATTGCTATGTAAAATTCCAAATATTCTTTGATTTATTTAAAAAATATTTTTTTGGAATTTTTTAAGCGCCCGGAGTGTTTTATGCCATGAACCCACAATGCTCACATCCATGAAGGAACCCATATGAAACAATTCATTTTGTCCGTTGTGCTTGCCACATTCTTCAGTGTGAATGCGATGGCACAGAACACAAAAACTGTCACCGGATACCTCGTCGATAAAATGTGCGGGTCCGGCATTGTAAAAAAAGGACCGGCCGAGGCGATGCTGAAGGCGGCTAAACATACACGCGAGTGCGCGCTCGAACCCGGCTGCGCTGAAAGCGGATACGGCGTTGTGACCGATGGAAAATTCGTTAAATTCGACGAAAATGGGGACAAAAAGGCAAAAGAGTTGCTGACGAAATCCACACTGAAGGACCATATTCTGGTGGAAGTCAGTGGAAACATGCAGGGCGATGTTTTGACTGTTGGTGCTCTGAAAGAAACATCAATGCAAAAGAAGAAGCCCGTCAAAAAGATGTAGCATCACGACAAAGGCACCGGCGCCCTTCCCGGCCGGTGCTGCCCGATCGAACGTTCCCGCCGCCGGCTCATCCGTATCACATTGCAATGCACACAAAATTTGAGTATTTTGTATTATTCATTTTTATGCGCGAAAGACTTCGCGGCATGATATTATTTTTTTTCTTGCTCTTGCTGATAATGACACATCCCGCCGCCATCCGTTCCGGGATATGCCATTATCAACAATGCCCGTGAATTCGATGACTCTGTCCTCCACCCGGCTATGCCAACGAGAACCCTATGCGGACAGCCTCGCTATTTTCGTTTTCACTCGAACGCACAGCCGGACCACACACCGTACTTTTATGAAGACTCTTAGAATTCTCGCATTGGTTTGCCTTGTTACTGCGCTTTCATTCGCACAGAGCACCAAAGAAAATGCGGATTTGAAATTGGCAATGAACCTCTATAACGACAAGATGTACGATCTTGCGATGGAGCAGTTCAGGCAATTCATTACCAATCACCCGCAGAGCGCCCAGGTGAGCGACGCACGCTTCTATCTCGGTCTCACGCAGCGTGCGGCCGGAAAGCTCGACGACGCGCGTTCGACATTTCAAAATTTTGCGCTGAGCTATGCCGATAATCCGAAGGCACCCGAAGCATTCTGGTATGTCGGAGAATTATATGCGGAAGAAAAAAAATTCGCGGATGCAGCATCGGCATTCGAACGGATCAAGGTCTTTTATCCCAAGAGCAGCTACGCGGCAAAGGGACTGCTGACTGCGGCGGAATATTTTGAGAAAGCCGACGACACGGAGAATGCAGTCAAGGCGCTCAACTCGCTGTTCGCCGATTACCCTTCGCATGAATTGATACCGGCCGGCCATTTGCACCTGGGCAGGCTGTATTTGAAACAGAACAACTATGCCGCCGCAAAGAGCGAGTTGTCTTCGGCCTCCGAGGCGGATGTGGACATGGCATTGAAGGCGTCGGTGCTGTTTCAACTGGGAAAACTCGCCGAACAGACCGGCAATCCGCTCGAGGCCGAAAAATTTTATCGCACCGTTTTCGACAATGCAGCGTCGCCTGCTGTGACCGTTGCAGAATCGCGAATCGCACTGGCAACGCTGCTCACGGCCGCCGGCCGCCCGTCCGAAGCAACAGAGCAATTGAAAAAAGTCACGATCGATTCAACGAAAGTCCCGCGGGCGCAGAAGAGCCAGATCCTCTTCGCGTTAGCGCGCGCCTATGAAACGCAGCACGACACGAAGCGAGCCGCCGAGTACTGGGAACGGTATCTCGCCGCCCCGAGCGAGGCGACGGATTCGGCGTTCGCATTGCTTCATGCAGCCAACGCCTATGCCGGTGCCAATGATGCCAAGCGGGCGCTCGCCCGGTACGCGATGGCCATCGATCGTTCGACGTCGCCTGTGGAAACGAAGGAGGCGCTGCTGCGAAGCGCGATGCTCTCCGCATCGCAGGGCGACAACGCGTCCGCGTCCGCCTCGTACCAGCGTTTCGCTGAAACGGCACCGGCAGACGACGACGCACCCGAAGCACTCTATCGCGCCGCATCGCTCTTGCGAACGCCGCTTCACGAGCCGGTGCGCGCCGCCGGCCTCTTCAAAAAATTTATCGCCGCCTATCCGCACTCGGCGCTGGCGGACGACGCGGTGTTTACGCTTGCCCTGTGTCTTGAAGAGCAGGACAAACCCGAGCAGGCGAAGGAACTCTACGACGAGATCCTCCAGCAGTATCCTGCAAGCGATTTTACGGAACAGTCGCGTGCGCGCAGAGAATCGCTCCGCCAGATTTCCGCGTCCGACAAGAACGAAACGCTCACGCAGCTCGGTCTCATCCTGGGCGACATGATCTCCGACCGCCCCAAGGCCGAACTCGCCATGCGGCTCGGCGATCTCTATAATGACAGACTCCGCGATTACTCACTGGCCGCAAAACAGTATGCATCGGTTGAGGCGCTTGCCGGCGATGCATCGGCCAAGGAGCTCGCGTCGTACAAACGCGTGCTCGCCCTGATGAAGGCGAGCGAACGGGACACCGCAACCCTGGCCAAAGCGAACGCCGCCATTGCCGACTATCTGCTGCGTCCGCACAGCAAGAAATATTTTGAAGATGCATCCTTCGATCTCTTTGCGCTCCAGTCGCGCACACTCTCCGCCGACGCGCTCATCACAGCTGCGCGGTTGCTGATCTCCGAGCATCCGGACAATCCCCGTCTCGCCGAAGCGCGCCTGCGCCTCGCACGGGCACTCGAGACGAAAGGCAGCATTGAAGAATCGATCGTCATCTATCGCGCGATCTGCGCGTTCCATCCGTCTTCCGCCGAAGCCGAAGAAGCAACTGCCCGGCTCGGCATACAGCTCGCGCATTTTGGGCGGCCCGATACCGGCATCACGGCGATGAATTCATACCTCCGCTCCTATCCGAAAGGCGCATGGACCGCCGAGGTGCTCCGCGAAAAAGGGAACGCCCAGTTGAGTTCGGGCGGCAATGCGGACGCCGTGAAGACGTTCGAAAAACTTCGGGCCGATGTATATTACACGCGGGCGGCATCCGCTGCGGCCGGAGACCTTGCACGCGCCTACCGCCGCGCCGGATCGTTCGATAAGGCCATCGCCCTCTACCGCGCCGAAGAGCGAAAACTCTCTTCCCCGTTGTTCCCAGACAATGTGCGCCGCGCATCGCTGATGCTAAGTCTCGCGCGCACATTCGATGAGTCGGGCCAGGCAACGCTCGCCTCGGCGGCGTATTCATCATTCGTCAGGGAATATTCCGCACACGATTCCACAGCGGCAGTGCTCTATCGACTTGCGTTCATTGAACAGGAGAACGGCCACGCAGAGTCGGCAATACATTATCTCGAGAAATCCGTCGCCTCGAGCCGCACTACCGACAACACTAAAAAACTCGCCGACCTGCTCTTTCTTAACGCCCGGTATCCGAAGGCGCTTGCCGAGTACCAGCAACTGCTGTCGCTCTTGGATGACCCGGACGCACGCCGGCAGACGGAGCGCCGCATCATCACCTCCCTCTTCCGCAGCGACAAGGTCAAGGATGCGGGACTGAAGATCGCCGCATACGAGAAAGCCTACGACAACGACGAGGACGCCGATGCCGAATTCACGTTCGAACAGGCGATGGTTGACTTCCGCGCCGAACGCTATACAGAGGCCCTCTCCAAGCTTCACAAATTTCCGTCGAAATACGAGCGCACGTCGTTCGTGGACAAGAGCGTCTTCTGGTGCGGAAAAATTTATGAGGCGACAAACCAGCCCGACAGCGCGCTCGCCAATTACGGCCGCGTGCTCCAATCGTTCCCGAATTCGGACATGTTGCCAAAAACATTCCTGGCGCTCGGCAATATCTTGTACTTCCGCGAACAGTACGACGACGCCATCAAATATTACCGGCTGGTCGTGGATAAACCGGCAACAGCACCCGACCTGGTCCCGTTCGCAATGAACAATCTCATCGAAGCATACAAGGAAGTCGGACAGAACGAGCTCGCGCTAGACCTCACGCGCAAGTTCATCGAACACTATCCAATGCACGAGACGATACAGAATAAAAAGATCGACCTCGGTGTGCTCTATCAAAAACTCGGCTACTACGACAGGGCCATCGTGCAGCTGCAGGCGATGCTCGAAACAACGGACAAGGATCTGGAATCGGAGATTCGGTATTATTTGGGAGAGACCTATTTCAACAAGGGCGATTTCCAGCAGGCGACCCTCGAATTTCTGAAGGTCCCGTATCTTGTGAATAAGAGAACGAAAATAGACTGGACTCCCAATTCGTATTACATGGCGGGACAGTCGTACGAGAAAATGGGCAAGCCCGAACAGGCGCTCAACATGTACCAGCAGATCGTGGACAAGCCCGGCATCGATCCGACATTTAAAACGGCGGCGCAGAAGGAGATCGCGCGCGTGAAAGGCGGCGGCGGCACCGGAACAGTACAATAATTTTTACCGGCGCAGCAGCATCGAAACGACATACGCGGACTGTAACTCTCGATTTTTTCATATCGCACAATAGACTGCCAACGCATGTTTGACAAGGAAACAGACCAATTCTTCCAGCTTCTTCGGTTGAACACGATCGGCGAGGCTTCATCCATCGGACTACGCTCGATTCTTGAATCGAATATTCCGGGAAACGTGAAAACATTTTTCCGCGCCGACGTCAAATGGCTCCGCACGCAGGAGAAAGCGAAGGAAATCCGTTCGTCAAAATTTCCCTTTGCGGCTCCCGAGCTGCGCCTGCTGGAAGAGCAGATCGACCTGCTGCTCATCAATAATTATACGTTCAGCAGGAAAGAGTTCGACGCCACTGCAGACAAGTGCATTCATTTTTTATTGAATTTTCTCTGCCGGCCGGAGTGGACGCTGCAAAGTTTCTTCTTCGACACCTCGATACGCATCACGACCGAAGAAATGCTGTCGAAACTTCGCTATTGCTCCGACTACCCGTATTACAGGGCGATCCTGTCGAAGTATGCGGAGACCCGGCAGCGTACGGATGTCGGCAGCGAAGAAATGAAACGCCTCCTGTCCACGATCGACGACGAGGTCTGCGGCACTGCCACGGCCGCCGAACTGGCCTACATCGCAAAACCGATGTTCGATTTCCTCGGAACGATCCGCGCCTCGATGCAGCCCCCCCTTTCGGCACGCGTGCCGGTGCGGGCGCTCATCTATTTTTACGAGGACAAGCGGCTCGCACCGATCGCAGCCGCACTGAGTGCCGTACGCGATAGCGACAACGGATTTCAATTGACATTCCCCATGCTCGAGATGGTGATCGAGGCTGTATCGGCCGGGAGTGCAGTTCCCGACCTCGCGGCACTGTCTGAAACTGCGACGCCTGACACCATGCAGGAGAACGCTGCAGAGCCCCTCGAGCCGTACGTCGGCACGGGCGTGATGCCGGATGACATGGAATATCCGGGCGGAGTGAATGAGACGGAAGCACCAACTGTGCTTCAATCTGAAACGAGACAGGCCGCCATGGAGCACGCCGATGAGCCTCTCAGGATGTTCGGCGAGACGGAAACAGAACAGGACGAGTTGACGGTCATGCTCCCGCCGCAGTTTACCGAGAACGACAAGACGGCCATCACCAACGCGCTGTTTGGAGGCGATGCTGCGCTCTTTGACGCCGCGGTCGATACGGCGGTGAATGCCGCAGCATGGAACGAGGCCATTGCGTCGCTGGACGTTTTTTTTGAGCAGCAGTCAATCGACCCGTTCACGAAAGAAGCAATGATGTTCACAAATATTTTAGAATCGTGGCACAGGACATTCAAAAAATGACAGTGTCCGCACCGGTTTACACGTACAAGCAAAGAAGGGCGTAACGTTTTATGTTTATAGATTCCGCAAAAATTTTGGTCCGTTCAGGCAAGGGCGGCGATGGCATCATCCATTGGCGCAGGGAAAAATATATTCCCAAAGGCGGCCCCGACGGCGGCAACGGCGGCGACGGCGGCGATGTGATCCTGCGCGCAAACAAACAACTCAATACGCTGCTCGATTTCCGCTACAAGAGGAAATTCGAGGCAAAGAACGGCAACCCGGGTGAAGGATCGAATTGTGAAGGGCGCTCTGCCGAAAACGTGATCGTGAACGTCCCCTGCGGCACTCTCGTGCGCAATCATGAAACAGGCGAGATCATGGCGGACCTGACCGTGAACGCCGAAGAATTCATCATCGCGCATGGCGGCCGCGGTGGCAAGGGCAACTGGGTCTTCAAAACGTCGACGAACCAGGCGCCGCGCATCTGCACGCCCGGCGTGCCGGGCCAGGAATACACGCTCGATCTCGAACTGAAGCTTCTGGCCGACATCGGTCTTGTCGGATTTCCGAATGCCGGAAAGTCCACACTCATCTCGGTCATCTCTGCGGCAAAACCGAAGATCGCAAACTATCCCTTCACCACGCTTGCCCCGCAATTGGGCATGGTGTATTTCAAGCCAAGCAAGAGCTTTGTGGTCGCGGATATTCCAGGCCTCATCGAAGGGGCGCATGACGGGAAGGGACTCGGCCTTCAATTCCTGAAGCACATCGAACGCACGAAGGCCCTCGTGTATCTGATCGACTGCACGAGCGAAACGATCAAAGAGGACTACAAGATTCTTTTCAACGAATTGAAGCAGTTCAAAGCGGAACTTCCCAAAAAGCAGACCATCATCGCCTTGACGAAGCTCGACATCGCCGACGAGGATGTGCGCAAGGCGATCAAAAAGATCAAATTCCCCAAAGGCACTCCTGTCTTCCACATCTCGGCCATTACCGGCGAGGGCATCGAAGACATCAAGGAAGCCATGTGGAAGATCGTCTCGCAGGACAGCGAATAACCGCTGCGCGCCGCCCTGTGTGGATCCGTCATTGACACCCGTTATTGCACCACGGGTATCGATGACGGATTTTTTTATTGCCGGTGATGTTCACCCTGCACTTATTCCAACCGGTCACGATTACACAGGGGCGGTGCGGAATCGCTCAGGAATTTTGTAGCCGAGATACGTGCCGGAACTGATCCCCATGAGCAGCAAAATGGAGCCGTCGAATTCAGGCATGCGCATCTCGGTGAAGACCGTATACAAAAAGACCACCGCAAGCACGATCGTCCACCCCGCCATTTGAAACCTGTGGATGCAGACGCCATGGTCATCCGATAGGATGTCGAAGATGAAATTATCCGACCGCTCCGGCGCACCGCCCGATGTTCGATTCGTGTCGATCGCGGCACCGCCAAGCGCCGTCGCGGCGCTGATGCCCAGCATAACGACGACCGAAACCGGCATCGTGTCGATCCTCCCCGTTTCCACCCACAGCATGAGGAAAGAAACGATAACGATGAAAAACCAGAGCGCCATCTGCGTCCGCGACAGGCTGTACGGTTTCCTTCCGGCGGACGGACCTGTACCGGCGTCGCGCAGCAGATCGCTCTTAAAGGCGACAATGTGGAAGAGCAGGAACAGGAATACGGCCAGCGCGATGCAGAAAAAGAAGATCGGCCTGCGAATCAGCACAAGCGAAAAATTCGGCAGCACGGTCGGCATACCGGCCGCGAGACTTCCATTTTCAAGTCCCGCAGTGACGGATACATCCTGCGTGAAGAAATGATCGCGGCCGCGCGTCTGCAAATAGTTGTCCCACAGCGCCCGCGCAGGGCCCGACGATTGCAGTTGGAACGACAGTTCGCCTCTCTCCGCGATGATCGCCGACGGAGCGGCACCGCGCAGCGGTATCCCGTCGATGAAGAGCGCCACCGGCGACCGTTCCTTAGCCGACCGCTCGAGCAGCGCGCGAAGGAGCTCTACGCGCAGCGTCACCACCTCGTCCAGCCCTGCGGCAGACGGGCGTGTCTGATTCCCCGATGATATCGA
The DNA here is from genome assembly GCA_903884005.1 of uncultured Ignavibacteriota bacterium. Taxonomy (GTDB): domain Bacteria; phylum Bacteroidota; class Ignavibacteria; order UBA10030; family UBA8401; genus CAISDA01. The sequence continues at coordinate 43,601 of CAISDA010000063.1, forward strand.
AAGAAGTTTCGGAAGCGAATCCAGACGTGCCGGCGCGGCGCCGTCCGGAACGCCGTCTCTCGAAACGAGACGGCAGGTGGAAGCGATCAAGAGCAGCATGGACAAAAATATTTTCATCACAGCCCCCCCCGTGATGTTCGATTGCTTTCTGTGAACCGATGCGGCCATCACATTCATGCCCGCACAGCTTTATTCAACATGTTGTTTCGCGCCGCGGGGGATTCCATAAAGTCCCCTGTTTCGACCCATTCATGTTTCAGTATGCACCACCAGTCGTCGGCCAATCCTGATTTCACATATTCGTACGGCAGCCATCCGTACCCATGGTCACCCCAGGATTCACCCCATGAGTTGCGGATAAGAAATGCGCCCTTCGTCTCCGACGATCCTGCCGTGCGATTTTTTATCCTCATTGAATCATCGTATCCGAATGCGGCAACTGCATGCCCGCCTGCCACCTTCTCTCCCGCACTGGGATACGGGATCCTGCCGCTTGTCGATGCCTGATCGACCGAATTGTACACCGTGAATCCGAACATCACCGGCACACCGCCCGCGATCGCAGATTTTATATGTGCCAGCAGTCCATCGCGCGTTACGGCAGGAGTGTCGAGCCTGCAATACTTAAGGGTCTGATAATTCTGCGCAAAGGCATAACAGAACGACGTCGGCTCCTTGTCGAATTTTTCGCTGTTGTATTCCCAATATTCCTCCGGCGGAACGCCAAAGAGCACCAGCGCTCCGAGCGTGGAACGTAGAAAAGCGCCCGTGTCCCCGGTCCAATGCAGCATGGTGCGCGTTGTCTTGTAGAGGAAGAGACGCGATGCGTCGAGATGCTTGCCGAACGCCTTGCGTTCGCTGTATTCGAGCACTCCGATGGCGGCATGCGCAGTGCACGAACCGAGGGCCCCCTGGTCTTCTACGGGCGAACACCATTCACGAAAATCGGCGGATGCGATCGACGCGAGGTTCCCATTATGCGGTATGTGGATTTTTTGGAAGATCGGCTTGATGTGTGCGTGTCCGGATGTGTAGTCGCGGAAATCGGGATAGTCGCGCAGCCATCCCATACCGTGTGCGGTGCGGTTGTTCATGTATCCCCCCCGTGGAATAGATGACGTAGTGTTCACCCCCTCGGATATCCCCCTCTCTATATTATCTGGATTTTAAAACTATTTTCTGCCAAAGTCAACATTCACGTTATCACTTTCCCGTCACTTTCCCGTCATCACATTCCAATCCTCACATTCCGATCATCGCCGAACCCCTTTTTCGGTCCTTGCCTCCGCAGAAGTTTGCGGCAGCACAGAATTTTTTCTTGCCTCACCAAATTAAAAATCGTATATTGATATACTATTTTTGACACGGCGGGGTAGCTCAGCTGGTTAGAGCGTCGGAATCATAATCCGTAGGTCGTGGGTTCGAGTCCCTCCCCCGCTACTTCTGAAATGACAACTGGCGATCCACAAGGGTCGCCAGCTCTGTTTTTCACGACCCGCTATTCTGCTGCTGACAACTCGGCCTTCCTGCGCTGCATTCATCATCCACCCTTCCTCTGCATAAAGCTGCTGCATGGAGGAATCCACAACCGGAATTTTTCGAAGTTGGTGCCGCAGGTCTCGATGGAATTTGTGGAGCGGGTGCAGGCAGCACCGATGCCGGTTCCGGCGTCAATGAAATCAGCTGAAGGTGTTCCACCCCAGGACAATCTGAAAGCGATCATGCTGCAGTGCGTGAAGGACGCAACTGACATCGTTCGAGATTCGGGTGTGCAGCTTGGGAATGATGAGTTGCAGAAAATTGCGGTGTCGTTGTTTATTCAGAGGGCGAAAGCGGCATAGTTATCAGAACAGCCCCGGTGGATTGGGGCTGTTTTTTTTCGGCAGTAAACCCGCCAAGCATCTGACGGGTTCGTTTGAACGAGCTATTTCATGACCGTCAATCGTTTCACGTCCGAAAAGCTCCCGGCATCCAATCTGTAAAAGTAAATTCCACTGGAGAGCCGTGAAGCGTCAAACGCTGCCATATAGGATCCCGGCGCCATCGTTTCGTTCACGAGCACGGCGACTTCTCTGCCGAGCAGGTCGAACACTTTCAGGGACACAAGCGATGCCGACGCGATTGAATAGTTGATGACGGTGGTTGGGTTGAAGGGGTTCGGATAATTCTGCGAGAGTGCGAATACGGCGGGTGTGGCAACAATTGACACTACGACTTCTTTTGAATATTCGAACTTCCCGTCGCGGTCGATCTGTTTCAAGCGATATACGATGTTCCCGGTTGCCGCGTTATCAGAATACCTGTACGACTGCGGCGCGTTCGTTGTGCCATGTCCTTCCACGAAACCGACCTTGGTCCAACTGCTTGTCGACTTTCGTTCGATGTCGAAACCGTAGTTGTTCGCTTCTGTTGCGGTGTTCCAGTTCAGCGTCACACCGTTTTTTGCGGATGATGCGGTGAAAGCGGTGAGCTCGACCGGCAAAATACCGGCATTGCTCCACCATTCATAAGCACCGATATCGACCGCTCCGTTTCTGCCTGCGCCGCGCTGATCTGTCGTAGGAGCACCGGTGGCCGTGCCGGCATCGATGGCAAAACTTCCGCTTGTAAGCGCCAGAGTCTGAGTTCCGTTCGCACTATTGTTGTCCGCAAGCGATGCGGACACATTCAAACTTCCGCTGACTGCCTCATTATATTTATTCCAGGATCCCTTTGCTGCTCCCAGATAATTGTGGCTGTAGAGTATGTCACTCGTTTGATTGAAATACCAGTTGCTCGGAGAATTCGAATAAGACTGGTTTTGCACAATATTATTTCCGACGTCAGTCAAATAAACCCCACTATAAACATAATAATCGACCGTTCCATTGCCGGCTAAAATAGTATTTTTGATAATTAGAGTGCCATAATTCGCATACAGTCCGTCACCGGATTGAGTTGCCGTATTGTTTGCAATGGTGCAATTCGTTATTGTCATCGTCAACGACACGGGCACGTAAATTCCTCCGCCATTGTCTGAGGCGGAATTGCCGGTAATGGTTGAATTCTTCAACTCCATTGTTCCGTTACCCATACAACCGCCGCCATTGCCATCAGCAGCGGAATTATTTTTGATCGTGCACCCGTTAATAAATGCCGTTCCATTGCTATAGAAACCGCCGCCGCTAGTGCTGGTGTTATCACAGACCGTCGAATTCGATAATGTCAATGTTCCAGTGCTATAAATTCCTCCCCCCGGATTCCCGACAACGTTACCGTAGCGAATGGTAAGGTCTGTTATTGTTGCAGTCACTCCCGTCGGCACTGTAAATACTCTGGCAGAAGCGATACCGGCACTGGCTGCAGCTTGTACAATAGTAGTGGCTGCGCTTTGACCATGGATGGTGACATCACTTGCTACTTGAAGAGAATTCTCTGTATAGGTTCCGGCGTTGATCTGTATCACGTCGCCGTTACCCGATGCCGCAAGCGCCGCCGCGATCGTTGTGTAATCTCCTCCGCTGGCGGCAACGATGTATTGCTGAACAAAATTTACCACCAAATTAGTTTTTGTCGAATTCAAAACGACAGATGCGTTGTTACTGCTGAAAGCGGAGTTTTGGAATGTGAAGGTCAGATTCGAAACATCGTTGACACTCGCATGACTTGACGTGGTGCCGGTGAGACTGGCCGTCAATGTTACGTCATCGACTTTTGTGATGACCGCTGTTAATCCGGCCGGAACATTGGTAACGGTCACTTTACTTCCGCTCACAAAATTATCACCCGCTGTACCGGTAAAAGTCAGTCCGCCATAATTATTGCAGGTAATGGTAATTGTATTGCCCATTGCCCCGTTATTTGCCGAAGATTCCTGGAAAACAGAAACACTGTATAAAATGTTGGGACCTTCCAGTAAAACAGAAGGAGCCGGAGACTGTCCATACATAACTCTTGTCCATCCTGTCGACGGAGGAGTGACGCCGCTTGCATCGGTATAATAATATGTTCTCGTCTCCATATTATTCCATATTTCCCAGCGGGCTGGTCCGTTGTTATTATATTTTAGATAGTAATCTGTCGCACCTAATTGGTATTGAGGTTTACTATTATACGTACCAGACTCGGTATATGTCCCATTTACGGCTGAGGTCCCGGCCCCGGAGACCACGTAATTCGCCCCGTACGCAATATCTGCAAGCAAAACGACCAAAATCAGTAATGTTGTTTTCAACGCGGTTTCTCCTTTTTGAGACGAACGATTTGATGTATTTGGGAAACGATTTGCTGTATTCAGGCAGAACATTGCCGCTATCTTGTCTTTATCCAAAAGCATGCCATCCAAAGATCGTGCTGCAACGTGATGCAAGGAAGAATGAAGAATTGCCTCGAATTACCACCCGCCCTTTGTTCACACATTGCTCGTTCACGAGTACGGCTACTTCCCTGCCGAGCAGATCACACACTTTCAACGTGACATGTGATGCCGATGCGATCGAATAGCCGATGACCGTGGCCGGGTTGAACTGAGTCGCCAATACTACGTCCGAAAGCCGATGGACTTACCTGGAGCTCACCCTGAGTATTGCAATAATCACGCCATAAATTAATGACCAAATTCGCGCTGAATTCGATGGTCGGAAATAATTTGTGTAAATCCCGATTGACACAGCGCTCATAATAGTTCCAGTTCGCGGGGACGTTTCGGAAGGATTATCCGATGGTCTCAGTACAAGTGTTGGGGACGGTTAATGGAGGGCTGGCTGTGGTGGGATTGAAGGGATTGGTATAGTTCTGCGACAGCACGAACACAGCCGGTGCGGTAACTATTGTTACCTCGACTTCTTTTAAATATTCAAACTTCCCATCGCGGTCGATCTGTTTCAGACGTTAGGCGAATCTTTAGATTTTATGAATTACGATTACGATTTGCAGACCTCGACTATCGCCGCGCGTCATTGAAGAATAAACGAAAAACCTGATTTTTTTCAGACCACGTCCGGCCCGTTTGTATGGCATTTCAGGTTTGCCACATTCCGGACAAGTTTCGGTACTCAAAATATTCGCACACAGGATGATTCTTCTCTTTGTCAGTCAGACTTGCTTTATCCTTTTTAACATATGCGTCAAGAAACCAGATTTCACCTCGAAGGTCAACATAGTAGCAAATGATTCTTGCGCCTCCGCTTTTCCCTCTTCCCCTTACAGCCATTCGAATTTTTCTTGCACCACCGGCACCTTTTTCGATTTTGCCCTTCGTTGGATTAAGGAGCAATTCATCCTGCAACCGATATAGATCGTCAAGAATGTCTAACTTGTCGACTTTGTCGACAAACTCGGGGGTTTCTATGAATACAATATCCATAAATTATTATACGGTATTACCGTATCGGTTGCAAGTGGAAATTATTCGCCATTTGGTTGCAGCAACACGGAAAGCGTGGTCATGAAAAGATACTTGCGCCTCCATACCCGCCAATACGCCGTAATCGTAATCACAGCCTGCAACATGCAAGCATTATCGCATTATTGAATTACGATTGTGACTACGACTACGATTACGATAACGGATCATAGCGGGGTTTCGTAGTTATGGAACAGTGTGTCATTAGTAAATGCGCTATCCCCCCGCTAGACATAGTAAATCCTTGTAATCGTTTCCGGTTACAAGGATTTTGTATTTTTTAAGGGGAACACGAATCAGTTCAATTTGGGGCCGGGAGTTGGGACCGCCCAATGGAAAAAATTCTGTTGGGTGATATTATGGCGTTTTATAATCGTACCGAATATGCCGATAATGACAAGGGCACGCCTTGACAAAATGAATCAAAACGAATATATTATATTCAAATAAACCTAATAGGTGTACACATGCCGAAAGTAGTGACATTGCGATTGACCGACGATCTCTATCACCTTTTTAGCCATTATGCGAAAGATGATAACCGAACTCTGTCAAATTTTATTGAAACTGCAGCGAAAAAATATATCGAACAGAATATCGAGTATGCAGATGAATACGAGATGAAAGAAATTACGAATAATGCCGGCTTAAATGAAAGCCTTAAGCGTGGGTATAAAGATGCGAAGAATAAAAAAGGTCAATTCGTTGCCTGACTATAAGATATTTGAAACTACTGAATTTATCCATTGCATTGATTCAGTGCCACGGAAGGATAAAGAATTCTTACGGAAGAAATTATCGGGCTATGTGTATCCCCAGCTAAAAACAGAACCGCATTTCGGCACAAACATTAAAAAATTGCATGGGTATGAACCAAACACATGGCGCTACCGAATTGGTAAGTATCGGATTTTTTTTATCATTGAAAAACGAATTGTCAGCATCATTTCAATGGATCAAAGAAAAGATGCATACTTATAGAAGAGTGGAAGTTCTCTGAAAATTAGGGCGCCCTGGTCCGAATCCCCCGACTGACGTTTCCTGCAAACTCTGTATCTTGTCCCCGCTTCCGTGTACCGGCATGCCACGCCAGCGGCTATTCGGTTAACCGCAGAGAATCACCACTGTTGGGACTTGGAGCAGCGCGCACTCACTTTGTCAATACCATTTTCCTTGCGGCGGTAAACGTTCCCGCGTTGATCGTGTACACGTACAGTCCGCTGGAAAATTGTGTGCCGTCGAACTGAGCGGTGTAGCTTCCTGGTTCTTTCGTTTCATTCACGAGCGTCGCGACCTCTTTGCCGAGAATGTCATAGACATTCAACGTCACACGACTGGTCACGGGTATTTGATATTGAATCGTTGTGGCCGGGTTGAAGGGATTCGGATAGTTTTGGGCGAGGCCGAATACTGTCGGAACCGAAACCCGTGCCTCCACTTCCTTCGAATAGGCAAACGTTCCAAACTGATATTGAACTGCACCAGCATGGAGTTGGCGGCATTGTTCACTCCCGCCGTTGTATTTTTTCCCGCCACCTTGCCGCCGGTCACGGTAAGGTTGTTTGCCGTTGCGATGGTGAATGCGGCCGCAAGAATGGCGGGACAACTATTTTATGGAGCAGTGAATTCATCAGTATTTTCTCTTTGATTTTTCATTGACGCTTGTTCACCATATCTTGATGGTCGCAGCCGAATTGTTGATGTATTCGTACATATCAGTATCATGGCACTTTGGTGGCGGCGCCAAGCTTTGTATTGGCATTCCACTGATTAAAGTCCAACGCTGTCACCTGAGCGTCCAGATTCATGTCGTCTGCAACGCATCCTGTCTGGCCGGCTTTGGTATTCGAGTTCCAGGTGTTAAAATCGAGCGCAGTAATTTGACCGTCCCTATTTGAATCACCGGAAAACAATCCGAACACTCCGCCCGCCAATGCGGCCATTGGGCCGCTTCCATACGCTTGCGCCTGTGCGGTCGTGAAGTTATACAGAACGCTCGCGCCAGTAAGTGGAACCGCCGAAGCACTCATGATTGCCAGATGATTTCGATGCCGCACCACAATGTAGTAGCTGCCTGCGTTTACCGACACCGTGAGCAAACTCGTGCCATCGATATCGACGATCGTACCATCGTTTTTCACAAATGCCGCTACCTCGGCAACTTTGGTATTTGCCGCGGTTCCCGTTCGGAGTTCAACAAGAATCCAATCGACAATAGTGACATTCGGAATGCTGCCGACGGTTCTTGCGGTATATTCGTATGTCGCTGCCGGATACTCCGTTTCAGATGTCAGGGGGAGCAATCCGCTGCTGTTGAGAGTTGTCGTCATTATTCCGGCATTAAACGGACCCTGCAGAAATATTTGAGCGTTCACAACCGTTGCATTGCCCTTTACGTTAGGATAGTTTGTACCGAGGATTTGCCAGATTGGCGTGGTAAAATCCCATGCTTCAGTCAGGCCGGCACTCGTAGCAGTATTCGTAAATGTCGATGCTGTTTTCATCTGCACGGTGGTCTTGCCTGTGCCGCCGGCAGGACTCGTTGAGATTGTTGAAGCGTCCATATCCCAGAATGAATTCGTTACAGTTCCACCACTAATAGCTCCAATAAATCCCCCGGTAGACGACGCACCTGTGACGCTGCCTGTCGAGTAACATTTGTCAATGCTTGCGGCAACAGAATTGCCAACGAAACCACCGCAGTTCGTATACCCTGTGCAGTTGACACTTCCTGTCGCATAGCTGTTAGTGACTGCAGCACTGGTCCCTTCAGGCGTGTATAATTTTCCCACCAGTCCCCCACCATATCCGTGGCTGGAAGTGACATTAACTGTAGAAAAGCACTGATCGACAGTTGAATTGTCTATCTCACCCGCAAGCCCGCCGGTGTATCCATAACCATTAACCGTTCCCGTAGTGGAACAATATTTGAGACTCGTTGTGGCGTTTTGTGACCACCCTGCAAATCCGCCCGTCATTACATGTCCTTGAATATTTACCCCGGTTAGTTTGAGATTGCTGATTACGGCGCCATTGATAACTCCGAAAAATCCAATGTGGTCTGTCGTGCCCCGGTTGATAGATACATTGGAGATAGTATATCCCCCCCCCTCGTAATTCCCTGTAAATTTAGTAGTGCTATTTCCTATTGGAGACCAGCCTTCATTAGTTCCTGTACTTGTTGCATCATTGGGGTCAGTATACAGGTTCCCGTCGCTGTTATCATCGGCGTCATCCCAATATTGTGTCTGGGAAGCGTCGATATTCGTAGTCTGAATAAAGTATTTATTCCACAGAGCCGGATTCTGACAGATGTAACTCAGACAGGCCAGCGATGATACCTGGAAAGGATCTCCCAACGTTCCGTTGCCTGCACCCGGATACGTCGTAAAACTCACAACGTTGCCGTAGGTGGTTCCGGCGGAATTAGTAACATAAGCGCGGACATAATATTTTGTATTCGAAGTGAGACCAGTCATTGAAGAAGTGAAAGCCCCCGTCGATGCAGCTGCTCCCTGTGCGGTTTTGCTATCCGACGTGGTCGGTGTCCCGGATGTGTTCCAGCAGATGCCGTACTGCGTCGGATTCGGAGATCCGATTTCGGTAATATTGCCGTTTCCTGTTGCAGATATGGAACCGGGATTTGTCGCAGCTTGAGTGGTAACGGTCGCCGTGTAATCGGCTCGTTGAAATATCATGACTCTGTTGTTAAATGGATCTGAAACTAAAAGTTGGTTATTCGTATTATCGAATGTCATGCCATACGCTCCTTGATCGCTAAATGTACTTTGAGTTAAACCTCCGCCATACCATGTGAAGGTTCCCAATCCCAATACATTATCAGCATTGGCTCCATTACTCTTACTCGCGGCATTGTTATAAATTAGAATACGAGTATTGGCATAATCTGCAAGGTACAGCCTTCCGGCATTATCTCCGGTGATCCAGCCGTAGATATTGTTAAAGTAAAACGAAGACTGAGTTGGAGGATCAGCATTGTTGCCCGACAGCACGCCGCCGGCCGCTATTCCGTTTGCCGCCGGGTGATCAAAACGAAGGATGCGGTTGTTGTATGAATCTGCTACCCAAACGATCGTGCTGCTTCCGGTCCCCGCAACGTACACATCGCCCGGTGAATACATTTGCGAGGTTGATGATCCGGAAGTCGAAACCCCAAAACCAGATTGTCCCAGAACCAGGTCTGCGCTTGCCCCGGTAGGCTTACTATTGACATCGTTGAATTTCACAACACGATTGTTATTACAATCGGCGACCCACATATTTCCGCTCGCATCGATACAAATATCACTAATATTATTTTCTAGATAAAGTTGATTCGCCGCATTGCCAATATCTTTCGCTGTATAATTTGACTGCCCTACTACGACGGAAGCATTAGGAGCATCGCTTGAAACTGAATATGCATTGTCAAATTTCAGTATTCTATTGTTTGTCGCGTCACAGACCCACAGTGCCCCTCCATACACCGCTACACCATACACGCCTGCGAATCCATTTTGACTGAGTGCAGAGACGCCGGTTCCAAATACTCTTTCAGCCGTGGGATTATTTGACGTGATCGGATAGGAGTAGCGCAATACGCGGTAATTTATATAATCATTGACATACATTTTATTATTGACCAGGTCCAGCGCAACGTTTTGCGGACGGTTTAATTGCTGCATCCCGTTTCCGTAAGTGTTGTGAGTAAAATCGGCCTGCCCAATCACATATAATGCATTCTGACCATTAGTCCATTGTGCCTGGGCATCGATTCCGGCGAGCACAAGGATCATCATCGCTACAATCAATCGTTTCATCAATATTTTCCTTCCCTAACGGCTTGTGTAATATGAGTTTTCACAAAAAACGATACACTTAACATCCGTAGAAGTGCGCAGAGACCCGCTTCAAGCACCCGTCGGCACATGCACCATTTCGATTGCGATCACTTCATAATGGTCAACCGCTTCACATCCGAAAAACTTCCAGCAACCAACCGATAAAAATATACACCGCTGGAGAGACGTGATGCGTCAAGCGTTGCCGTGTAATTGCCAGGCGACAACTGTCCGTTCACCAACACTGCGACTTCGCTTCCGAGCATGTCATAGACTTTCAACGCAACATTCGATGCCGATGCGATCGAATAGTTGATGACCGTGGTCGGGTTGAAAGGATTCGGATAATTTTGCGACATTGTGAATACATACGGAACTTCCATTGTTCCCGACACTTCGGGCGAGTATTTGAATGCCCCGTTCTGATCGATTTGCTTTAAGCGATAGAAATATTTTCCGCTCTTCGTAAGTTTGTCGGTATATGAGTACTCTTTGGGCGCATTGGAGGTTCCGGCGCCATCGACATAACCGACTTTCGTCCAGAGTCCGGGCGTTTGTGTGGATCCGCTTGAAGCCCGTTCAACATCAAAGCCGGCGTTATTTGTTTCTGTTGCCGTTTTCCAATTCAGATCGACACCACACCGGCTCGGAGTTGCCGTGAAGCTCGTCAGTTCGACCGGAAGAGCAACGGCCGTTATGTTTACGGGAGCAGACATCGTTTGAGCGAGAATAGTCCCCGACGTGTTGGAATTATTGTGAGAGTCAAATAGTCCCACCGTCAACGATCCTGTGGCGATAGAGAGGTTGGTTGCAACGAGATTGTTGGAAATTGTAAAATGAATCGTTGCCAATGTCTGATACGACGAAGTGAGATCAAACCCCGCTGGCGTTCCGTCGAAATTTTGATTTATGGATGAACCGGAAACTGCTAATCTCACATACGGTCCACCAGGAACATTGTTTAAGGAACGGCTGTAATTGCCGCCAATCGTGGCTTCATATATTCCTGACACAACGGTTCCTCCAAGGATTATCGGAGCGATATGTGCAGCAGTATAGTTGACATCAAGTGTTATCGATCCGATCGTATTGTTAGCCGTCAGGTTAGTACCTTTTGCTTGAATTGCTACGTCAAAGGCCCCGCCGTTCGTGCCTGCGTTTGCAGTAACGATGATTTTCGTTTCAATTGTTGTCTGCGCAACCAGGTTCACACTTGCAAACACCAGAAGTCCAAAGAAGAAATTTTTCATATGGTATATCTCCAATAAAGTTAAGTTGGAAGGGTTGATGTATTGGTGCATGTCATTATCAAGGCATTTTGGTGGCGGCGCCAAGCTTTGTATTGGCATTCCACTGATTAAAGTCCAACGCTGTCACCTGAGCGTCCAGATTCATGTCGTCTGCAACGTATCCTGTCTGGCCGGCTTTGGTATTCGAGTTCCAGGTGTTAAAATCGAGCGCAGTAATTTGACCGTCCCTATTTGAATCACCGGAAAACAATCCGAACACTCCGCCCGCCAATGCCGCCATTGCGCTCGACCCATACGCTTGCGCCTGTGCGGTCGTGAAATTATACAGAGCGCTCGTGCCAGTAAGTGGAACCGCCGAAGCGCTCATGATTGCCAGATGATTTCGATGCCGCACCACAATGTAGTAGCTGCCTGCGTTTACCGGCACCGTGAGCAAACTCGTGCCATCGATATCGACAATCGTACCATCATTTTTCACAAATGCCGCTACCTCGGCAACTTTTGTATTTGCCGCGGTTCCCGTCCGGAGTTCAACAAGAACCCAATCGACAATAGTGGCATTGGGAATGCTGCCGACGGTTCTTGCGGTATATCCGTATGTCGCGGCCGGATACCCCGTTTCAGATGTCAGGGGGAGCAATCCGCCGCTGTTGAGAGTTGTCGTCATCGTTCCGGCATTAAACGGACCCTGCAGAAATATTTGAGCGTTCACAACCGTTGCATTGCCCTTCAGGTTAGGATAGTTTGTACCGAGGATTTGCCAGAGTGGCGTGGTAAAATCCCATGCTTCAGTCAGGCCGGCACTCGTAGCGGTATTCGTAAATGTCGATGTTGTTTTCATCTGCACGGTGGTCTTGCCTGTGCCGCCATCGCTGGAAACTTGTCCGGAAGTTTGATTATCCCAAAATGAATTCGTTACAGTGAGTCGTCCTGCATTATCATTAATTCCAATAAATCCGCCTACAGAAGATGAAACACTTACCAAACCGGTCGAGTAACATTTGTCAATAGTGGATGTTGCAGCATTGCCCACGAAACCACCGCGGTAAGACGTCCCGCCGGTTACACTGCCGGTCGCATAGCTGTTGCTGATCGTAGCATTGGTTACCGATCCCGCAAATCCTCCGCAATTTACACTTGTCGAAGTCACTGAGACTGTCGAGTAGCACTGATCAACAGTCGGAAGAACTTCCATCCCTCCGGCAAATCCGCCGATGTATCCAGTACCGCTCACCGTCCCGGTACTTGAGCATTTGGTCATTGTTGTACCACTATTTACTCCCACAAATCCGCCTGAATAAGCACCGCCGGTAACACTCACCGCCGTGAGGCTGAGATTGCTGATGGTTCCTCCGGAGGTGTATCCAAACAATCCGATACGGCTGGTTGAACCCCGGTTGATAGTTACATTGGAGATAGTATATCCCCCCCCGTCGTAATTCCCTGTAAATTTTGTAGTGCTATTTCCTATTGGAGACCATCCTTCATTATTTCCGGCGCTTGTTAAATCATTAGGATCATTGTATATGTTGCCATCAAGGTTATCATCGGCGTCGTCCCAGTACTGTGTCTGGGAAGCGTCGATATTCGCGGTCTGAATGAAATATTTATCCCACGCGCCCGGATTCTGACAGATGTAACTCAGGCACGCAAGGGACGATACCTGAAAAGGATCTCCCGATGTACCGCTGCCCGCACCCGGATAGGTAGTAGAATAATATACCCTGCCGCCGTTGTTTATAGCAAAAGCTTTACTTCCGTCCGAACTTATGGGGACTGCAAGCCATTTACCGTTTATATTTCCGGCAGGCTGTGTTTCACTCCAGTTGGCCCCGCTGTTAGTCGAGAAATATAACCTTGATGTATTGAAGTCCCCTTGGTCCACGCCCGCAAACAGTTTGGTTCCATCTGAACTTATTGAGACTGATCTCCAGTACCCGTGATTATATCCGAACGGTTGTGTCTCATTCCAGCTGGCTCCGCTGTTTGTTGATATATATACTCTGCCGCCAGAGCCATAGGCTGCCGCGATTATTTTCGTTCCGTCCGAACTTATAGAAGATGCAGCCCAACTTCCTGTAGTGGCAGCTCCGCCAGGTGTTGTTTCAGTCCAACTGCCTCCGCCGTCAGTTGATAAATAGATCTTCCCGGAACCACCATATCCAGCAATTATTTTTGTTCCGTCCGAACTCATAGAAGTTGTACGCCACAATTCGAGATTATTTCCGGCAGGCTGTGTTTCAGTCCAGCTGCTTCCATAGTTTGTTGATATATAAATTCTGCCGAGGTTGGGGGAAATCGTGCTTTGATATCCAGCAATTATTCTTGCACCGTCAGAACTCATGGATATTGTCGTCCAAGAATAGTCGCCAGCTCCCCTGGGTTGTGTTTCAGCCCAATTGCTTCCCCCGTTTGTTGATATGTATAATCTGCCAGGATCCATTCCTACAATTATTTTCGTTCCATCTGAGCTTATTGCGGAGCTATTCCACTCTACACTGACATTTCCGACAGGTTGGGTCTCACTCCAGCTTCTACCCCCGTTAGTTGACAAGTATAATCTGCCGCCGAACACTCCCGCAATTATTTTCATACCGTCGGGACTCATAGAAGCTGTGCCCCAATTATAGTTGGCAACTCCGGCCGGTTGTCTTTCATTCCAGATGAGGGCCTGGCTATAAGCGGCCGATTGACAGATAAAGAGAAAAGTGAGCAATAGTTTGGAATAGGTGCATTTCATGGTTTGCTATGCCCTTCAATTATTTTGTCGTGTAAAAATTATGAATTGAACGATTTCGGTCTATTTCGTTTTCCTGATTTTGATCTCTTGGGCGCGCCAGCACTCCTCGTTATGGTCAAGCAGCATCAGTACCCTCGCATTCGTAGAAAGCACATGTATCTGCTTTACACATCCTCCCGATTCATCCTTGCACGGCGCAGCGGTGTTCCATTATCGTGCGAATGTGCCGCTCTATCTCTCGCTTTCCGGAAGACCGGGGAATGGCACCGTTTGCCCCCTCGTTCACCGCGCTATCGCAGAAGCATGCTTCCGGGTAATCCGATAGCACAAGTATGATCATTGTAGGGAATTGCCGCCGGATCTGTTTCAGCACGGCATATCCAATGTCGACGTCTATGGACAGCAGCACGAGGTCGATGCGATGTTTCGCCATGCTGCGAATAATGTCGTCAACCGTATCGGCATCCGTTAACACGGTGAAGTCGGCGATTTGGCTCAGCGCAAGATGCAAACTTTCCCGGTGCAGAAGGTTCTTTTCGACGATGATGATGTTCGTTTTTCGCTTCATCGATTAATTCCCCGTAAAATTCAGGAGAAAGCTACGCATAGCAACGAAGAATGTAAATAGGAAAAACCCTTGTTTTTAACCAAGGGTAAACCCTTGGTTTTGCCTTTTTGATGGTATAATGATGGTGAGATGGCCTGAATGAAGTGAATTTACGCTGCTGCAGGGCGGTTTTTGGGGGCTCTGACGGAGAGAGAGAGTTAAAAATTAGGAGGATTCATGCAATCCATACAAGGGGAAACCCACGATTTTCATGAATATCGGGTGCGTGCAGATGTGTGATGAGAATAGGTAAAGCGGAATGACGTTATTCGATCGTTAGATGGCCGTTTCGAATAGCCCAAATGACCAATTCGGCAGCGTTGCGAACTTCCGTTTTCTCGAATAAATTCGCCCGGTGTCCTTCCACCGTCTTGGTACTGATGAAGAGTTTTTCAGCAATTTCGGTCGTGGTCAATCCGGTACAGACAAGAGCGAGCACACCCAACTCACGCTCGGTCAGTCTCTGTTCTTCATCCTTTCGAACTGTGCGGAGCGCCACCTTCTGCAAAATTTCCTGGCTGAAATACACTCCGCCACCGGATACTTCGGCAATCGCCTGCTGCAGTTCATGCTTGTTCCCCTTCTTCAGCATGAATCCCTTCACTCCCGCCCGGATCATCTGCGAATAATGAACATGGTCGGAAAACATGGTGAGGGCGATGATCTTCAGATAGGGATACATCGAGAGCGCTCGTTGTGTCGCTTCCACGCCATCCATCCGCGGCATGTTGACGTCCATCAGCACGACATCGGGTGTGTGCGTGCCGAGCTGTTCAAGAAAAGCCTCGCCGTTGAAAGCCTCGAAGAGGATGTGATATTCAGGAATCTGCCCCAGCATGAGCACGATCCCCTCGCGAAAAAGATCGTGATCGTCGACGACCGCGAGCGTGATGCGTTTCATTGGTGCACCCCATCCGCGAGCGGCATTTCGATGAGTGCCGACATGCCGTGCAATGGACTGCTCTGCATCGTGATCGTGCCCCCCAACGATTGCATCCGGTTCCGCAGGCTCGTGAGCCCCATCCCATGCCCGATGCCCTCGGTTTTGCCGTCGGTGAAGCCCCGGCCGTTGTCGGTATACTCCGTCGTGAGCACTCCGTGTGCGATCGCACTGCGGATCGTGATCTCCGATGCGCCGGCATGCTTGATCGTGTTGTGGATCAGCTCGGTCAGCGTTCGGTACAGCGTGAGTTCCCGCTTCAAGTCGAACCGGGCGAGAGTGCCGAAGTCGGTCCTGATCCCAAGCGTTCCGCTCGATGCAATGGTGCGTGTGAACGTCTCGAGCGCGTTGACGAGTCCGAATTGTTCGAGTATATGTGGACTGATATTATGCGCGATACGGGAGACATCGTCGATTGCGGTATCGATGGCCGCTTTTAATTTTATTTCGATCGGATCCCTCCGGGCCTGAGTTCCCGCATCGATGTAGGCCTGGAAGAACAAATTGACCGCCGAAAGAACGGGACCGATGCCGTCGTGCAGATCGGCGGCGAGCCGCTTCCGTTCAGCCTCTTCGGTGAGTATGACCGCTTCCAATATTTTCTGCTGCGCTATTTCCTTTTCATGACTTTCATGTTCCAGCGCCCGGTTGGCAGTTTCAAGATCGCCGGATTTTTTTTGGAGGTCCTCAAGGTTTTTGCGTATTTCCCGATGAAACGTGCTGAGAACATAATAGATGACCGAACCGACCATCAGAAAGTGAAGTATCCGGACTGCAACACAGGCGAACTGACAGGCTTCAAATTTATAGTGCAGCGGGAAGAAGGACACTCTCATCATCATCAGGACTCCGGCAAGAAGGATGACCAGAAACGATGCACCAAAGAGCACCAGAGCTTCTTTTTTCTCGGAAATGAACAGTGCATAGACTATGGCCAGCACAAACCAGAGGCTCGACATATCGATCAATCCGAGCAGCAGGTTGTAGCAGCCCGTAATAAACAGTATAGAGATAAATGCCCAGAGTTTCGGCACGAGGGGAATTTTTTCTCTCACGAATGCCGCAGCAAATGCAACCAGTCCGAGAAGCGGAGGAAGATACCGCGGAAATTGATATTCGCTGTCACGCAATGCGAAATAAATGATGACATTCAGCGGTATCGACATCACAGCAATGAAGACGATGCTGTTGTTGGTGATGCGGTCGATGAGAGAGTACTGATCATTGTGCATCGAGGGGAGCCTTATAAGAATATCCGTGGTATTGTAATCGAGCAGGACCGAGCAATCATTTTTTTATTCGCTAACGGAGGATAAGGAAATTCAGTGGGAATGTCAATGAAGAACCGGGTTGCTTCTTTCATTTTGGACAAACTATTTATAACGATTTACGATATTACGATCTTGAATATGATACTTCTCCCGAAAACTCTCCCACTCTGTAAGTTCGGCAACATCCACGTGGCCTTCCACCCACTCTCATCCCATTGAGTGGAGCAGTTCGCAGAAAGGCCGTTCGGCCAGGTTACATTCCCATTGGATTATACTCATTACGATTTCTTCCTGGGATGAGTTTTTCCGTGTCCGAGCACTCTCGCCGCCTGTTCCAACTGTTGTATTGTCTCTGCCTCTCCGAGGGTTTCCTTATATTCTCTGCGTCGGATCTCAAATTTTTCATACTCGGTTGTGGCGTGCTCCTCCGCCGATCTCATCATCCTTCAAATAATTTTTTGCGACGGTTACTGTATTTTAAAGAGGAAAAACGAACCAATGGGTGATATTTCAATGGATCATAGAAAAAATGCATACTCATAATGGTGTGAACTCCGTTCCCGAGTCGAACTATGGCTTGCTTGTCGCCGCCGTTCTCCGTACTATAACATCGACAATAATTTTCTTTCCGGATCCTACTATGCCTTTTCGATACATCGTTCTCATCTTCATCCTGTCTCTCGCTCTCACGCACACGGCCGGCGCGCAGAATTATCCCGATCAATCCTACTCTCTCCGCATCGATTCGCTGGTTGCCAACATCGAATCCAACGACGGCTTGGTCCTCAGCGGCGACGGAAAGAAATTCATGCTCCAATCCGATCGCGTTGACGGCTCCATCATCATCAAGCCGCAGTATTCCGCATCCCCATTCAATTGGGGACTGCCCTCCTGGAACGGCACCGCGCCGAATGACAGTGGTGCATTCAAGATACAGATGCGTTTCCCATCCGGTACAGGATGGTCATCGTGGCTGACGGTCGGATTCTGGAAGGCCAACATCTGGACTACTTACGGTTCCCTCAGCAGCGGTGTCAGCACCGTCGACTACGACAATGTGACATTTTCCTCTTACGTCAGCTCATGGCAATTCAAGATCATCATGATGCGCAAGACCGCCGCCATCGCATCGCCGACCATCAGTAAACTCAGCTTCTGCGTCAGCGATACACGGACGACCGCCTCACAGAATTACACCACGATCCTCGCGGACAAGCCAGCGCAGCTGTTCATCCCGACGACATTCATCTATCAATACAGTGTTGACGCCACCATCGGCGGCAGCATCTGCTCACCCACGTCTGTGTCGATGATCCTGCGCAGCTACAATATTACCGTCGATCCGCTGCAATTTGCGCGCGACACGTACGATCCTTACTTCGGCATGTACGGCATTTGGCCGCGCGTGGTGCAAAATGCTTCGCAATACGGAGTGGACGGTGCCGTCACTCAATATCGCAGCTGGAGCCAGGCCCGCGATGTGCTGGCGAAAGGCGGACGTATCTCCATGTCTGTCGGTGCCCCGCTCTACACCGGACACCTCATCATGCTTGCCGGTTTCAATGCCGCGGGAGATCCTATCGTTCACGATCCTGCCCGGTCCGATGGGTATTCACACGTCTTCAGCAAGAGCGATCTGTCACATTCATGGTTCGATAAAGGCGGCGTTGCCTACACGTTCTACCCGGCCGGCACTTACACCTCTGTCTGGGACTTCGCCGACGGAGCGCAGGTTGCACGGGACTATCGCCTGGACCAGAACTATCCGAATCCATTCAATCCTTCCACAACGATTCGGTTCTCCGTTCCTCAGAAAGGACATGTAGGGCTGACGATTTACAATGCGATCGGTGCAGAGGTTGCCACACTGCTGTCGCAGGAAGTTGCCGGTGGTGTACACGAGGTTGTGTGGAATGCGGGCGGATTGCCCAGCGGTATTTATTTTTATCGACTTCAGACGGGTAGCTTTGTTGAAACGAAAAGGCTTCTTTTACTGAAATAGTAATTTGACGCGTGTCGGCAGCCATTAGCACCGATTCTCGAGCCGGACTCACGATTGTCGCCGCGTCGGCAAGCCACAACGATGCGCCCATATACCATTCGGCGGCAACGGAATCAAGCCTCTTCCGTCCATTCGCCACGAACTTACTATGGTTCTTCGCTGACGTCGTATGTGGGCGCTTGGCTCTTCATTGAAGCAACATGGATAGCAGATCACAAGAATCCATCATCCGCAGTGCCGCAAGATCTTTTCCGCCAAACCCGGCTGGCATTTTTCGATATATTTAACTAGTGTTTCAATTTTTCGATTTTGGACAAGAAGCGACTTCTTCTAAATCCCCCTGTCAACCGTTAAAAAATACTCGCAATGCAATTCTACGGCACAACTGATATGCAGTGCGTCAAGAGGAGTAAATCCTAAATCGGTCAATACATTCATGTTACTTAAAATATTTTCATTTTCTTCAACATCATACCTCGCAACACGCTTCCATTTTTCTATTTCAATTCGTTTTTCATCGTAAAGATTATTGTCATTTTCATAATCAAGAATATACGACCAGCATACCCTATTTTTTACCTTTCAAGACGAATGGAAGATAATTGTCCCGGTTGATCAGAGACAGCAACGCCTCAGGATACGATTCCTTCCAGGATTTCGGAATCTTTATCTTCTTTTTCTCAGACCACTTCACCTCGTAACCATGTAAGACTCCGTTTTTCTCTTCGACAAGATCTATCTCCTGGCCATCGTACGTTCTCCAGAAATACGTTTGCGTAGTCCGCTCAAGATAGGAATTTGACTTCAGGCGTTCCATCACAATATGCCCAACACAATTTACCCCGGGAAATTTCGGTGGAAGACGGTAATCATTTTTTGTGACATCGCACATGGTATGGGTGCACATTTATTTTACATACATCATTTTCATCGTTCCTGAAAAAGAGCCAGCTGAAATTTTATAATAATACATTCCGCTTGGGATGTGTACCCCATCAAATTTCACTTCATAATTACCGGCAGCTTGTTTCTCATGAACAAGGGTTGCAATTTCTTTTCCCAGGACATCATACACTTTCAACGAAACAACCCCCTCCTGAGGCAATTGATAACTAATCGTCGTACTCGGATTGAACGGGTTTGGATAATTTTGATATAGGTTGAATGACGATGGTAAATGAATTTTCTCATCAACTCCGGTTGTATATTTTTCTATCGTGCCGCCGGGAGTTAACGACCTTCCAGAAAAAGCCGCATAGTCTTTTGGATACCTGTAGATTCTGAAGACCGAATTCATGTATTCTCCGGCATGTGCCGCATCAGGCGGTATTGTTGCCCCTTGATACAGAGGACCGGATAAGGCAACCGGACAAATATATTTCCACACAATTTCTCCGGTAGTTGTTACCTCAAGGAATAAGCCGGTTGTTCCGCAACAAATAAGCGTGTTTCCGTTCGGCAATCTGTAAGAGCCGGAAATGTCTTCTGAATACATCCTATTCTGCGCGTCTCCCGCATAGGTCCAGGTTAAATTTACCGGTAGAAACGCTGAACCGACGGTCAGAGGAGAATAATTTCCGTTTGTGTCAACAGCAGGAGTAAATTCATCGGCAGAAGAATAGTTGGTTGTTATTCCCGGCCGTCCCAGTCCATTATTAAAACACGTCATATTATGTGTAGAAGAGCCGGGGCATCCCGGCTTGACCCATTCCACATCATGCTGTTGAAAGAATCGTTCAGTTGAAGCTGTTCCGGCGCCGTACGTAAGCGGATTTCCCCAGCGGTAGATAAGATCTCCTCCCCTTCCTCTTTTTCCTCCGGCATGCGCTTTTGCTTCCGCTGTCGTCGTGCTGTGATCGATGATCCACACTTCGCTGTTTCCTCTCACGCTCAGCGCGATCTGATCGAACCCTGGATTGTAATCGATCGAATTCATGTGATTCCAAAAAGAAGGAAGATTTTTTCCATCGCCGGCACAATCAACGAGCTCAGGATGATTTTGAGGGACTCCATAATTATTTTTAGATGCGTCATGGCTTTGAATCAGATGATCCCATGTATGCCATTCCCATATTAATGTATAGCCGACACCGCTTATATAGTTCGGTTTTATTTCAGCCACATAATCGGGAACCATATACCCTTTTTGAGCAATCTCGGGTTGAAATTTAGTATTATCAAATCCCGCCGCTTCGATTTCCGCCAGAGTTTTTTTTTCTATCACAAGCATGATAAGATTTCCATTCGGCAATCGTTTAAAATCATGATGTTGCATATACGTAGTGGATGAAAAATCGGTATACCAGACAAGGTTATCGTCCCAATCATATTCCTCGATTCTGCCTCCTTCACCGCCGCCGCTGCTGAGTTGTCCTTTCGTCATACATGATCTCAGAATATGTCCATTTTCCATTAAATACACTGTCTGCCCAGGAGGGTATATGCTTTTTGACCATTGATGAAGAAGCTTTCCATCATTATTGATCAGGTAAGTGGACGTATATTGCTTCGGAGCGAACACAGTATAGCCGTCCCATGCTTTGGCTGTATTATTAAAAAAGAGACCCATATTTTTTGTTTGGCTATACATGATACCAGCGCACAGAGAATATGCCGATAAAATTATAGCGATTATGAATCTTCTTGTTCTCATAGCATGCTCCGTCAGTAAGTTTTAATTTAAAATTACGATTTCTTTTCCCATGAAATACGATATACAGTGAGTTTTTTTTAGCCTCATCCATGGGATTACCGTATCAGGATCATCCGCTTTGTTGCATGAAATTCTCCCGCCTGCAGCGTATACACATAGACACCGCTCTCCATTCTGGACGCATCCCAGGTTGCCGAATAGTTTCCGGCGGCCTGATCCTGATTCACCAATTCCGCCACCGCACGGCCAAGCATTTGCCCTCACAGAATCCCAGTATCGTGTTTCCGTTATTGTGAAGAGCCCCTCGCTAGCGTCTTTTCCCAATGACAGGATATTTTTTTGTGCGACAAGCGACAGGCAGGAAAGCATTGTCATGCCAAGCATGAGAAAGAATTTTTGTTTCATCGCAAGACTCCGCCATAGTGTTGGGGTGATATGCAGCCGCTGTTCGGTGTTCTACACCACTGTGTTGCCAACGGGTTTTTGGGCTTATTGGAGGATGAATGGACATGGAATTTTTTCTGCTAATGATTGAGTCAGCTACTCACCGATATCATATTAGACCACAATTCGAGAAATAACTTGTGCTGGAAAAAATAATTCTCTGCACTATGTTACCTGTCACAATTCAGCTTGTGTGGAACACAAGTAGTGTCCGCTCAGGAACAAACGGCACCTCCGAAAACTGAAAAGACCGAAAAGAAAGGCGGCAAGAAATTGACGAAGGCGGAAAGAAAGGCAAAACGAGCGGCAAAAAAAGCAAAAAAGGCTGAGAAGAAGGCTTCGTAGAATTTTCGGCTGGTCTTAACTCAAATCACGACCTACAGAAAAGAGCGAGGCGCAAGCCCCGCTCTTACTGTTTTATAAATGACTATGTCGACGATACACCCAATCTCTTCCGCGGACCGGGCTGGCATGCCAACGGAAAAAAGTTCAGGATTAGAACTCAGCGATATATCGTATTCCCGCCGTCCACGACACCTGACTGTCCTTCGCCGACACTTCTCCCTTTGGCGTGACGATATACGACGGATCGACATACACCATGAATCCAGAACCAAGACTATAGGTGAGAGTGCAGTCGAGGGTATAATCGCTGATACCAGAGACGGTGACGGTGCCCTTCGTGCGTACGGTCGTGCTTACCGTTTTTTTCTTCTTCAATACGATGGCTAGAGCATTGAGTTTCGCAGTGTCGGACTGCATCGACATATAGGTGATATCCGCCGAGAACTCGATGCTCAACGATCCGAATTTGAAAGTATGACTCGCTTCGGCGGTCCAATAATGCGCAGGAAGAGAACCTGGATACAGTTCATAACCGATGTCGAGATCGATGACCGATAGATCTGCGGTAAGGCCAAGAGTAAGAGAATTCTCCAGATCTGAAACAGCGTTGATCGAATCCATCAGATATTTCGTGTGCGATGCGGTGACAGAGGCGTCGAGCCAGTCAGTCACGCTGTGATCGTATCCAAATGCCGCCGACCAACTCAGCGGCCCTCCATTGCTGCCAAGCAGTCTCGTCCATGTGACGAGTCCGTTCAACCCGTTGTCGTGCAGCAGCGAAATCGCGCTGCTCGAAACTGGATTCGTTCCGCTCAAATCGATGCCATTGCGGATGCGTGTATTTTCGATGTCCGTCTTGATGCTGATCGTCCATGGAAGATCCTTGTCGTTCGAAGCACTGGTATCCCGGACGGAAACGGGTAGTGCGTCCTGGGCCGAAAACGAAATTCCATTGAGCATAAAAAGAAGGGCGACTATTTTCATTCCTGGTCCGTCCTCTGTCCTATTCTGGATTAGCATCTCCTGGTTAACGATAAGGGCCATCGGCCCCTGTGAATTAATAGACACGCGCATTCTGAAATTAGTTTAACGCAGTGACAATATCAGGGGAACCAATGATAGGGTGATTCCGGTGCTGGAGCGGTTATAATGATTCGCGCATGTAAGCGTGCCGATATACTGCACGCATCATTTGATCAGCGTCATCTTGGTCATCTGTACTTTTCCATTGTATTCCAATCGAGAGAAGTAGATTCCCGATGCGTGTCCGGACGCGTTGAACTGCACCTGATTGAAGATTCCCGCTAGCGCTTCACCATTGAACAAGGTCGAGACTTCCTGGCCGAGTATATTGATGATCTTCAGCGTAGCATGTCCGTTCGTTGGAACTGTGAACGAAATATTCGTTGTCGGATTGAAGGGGTTCGGATAATTCTGTATGAGTTCGAATGAAACAGGCTGTGTCGAGACGAGTACATCAACAACAGACGAATACTCAAATTTTCCATCACGATCTATCTGCTTCAGACGGTATGCATATCTCCCCGTGCAGGAGTGATCTGTAAAGGTGTAGGCATGCTGCACGTTGGATGATCCACTTCCCTCGACAAATCCCAACGTCCTCCATGCGCGATCATTCGCCGTGAGACGTTCAACTTCGAATCCGTAATTGTTCGTTTCGGTCGCCGTCTGCCAGCACAAGTGAACGCTGCCGCCGCCGGAAGTGAAAGCGTTGAAGGATGTCAGTTCCACCGGCATTGCAAGGGAAACGCCCCAACTAGTGTGATTGACCAACGTTCCAGTGTTGCGCAAAAGCACTTGCTGGTCGGCTGTCGTCGAGCCGCTTCCCTCATTCATTTTATAATATGCCGCCAGCCCCGCTTCATTACCGACGAGATTCGCATTTTGATTGTTGGTTATCTCTGTAGGAGTCCGGACCGTGTTCCATATTCTGACTTCGTCAATCATTCCGTTGAAAGCGCGTCCTGATCCCACCGAAGAAGGGGTCGGATTTCCGATCGCGAGCGATGTAACGGTGTTGATGGACATGGCTCTTGAATTTGGGACGGTCTTGACCAATGAACCGTTGACATACAACCGGATATTGCTCCCGTCATATGTCGCCGCAACATGCTGCCATACTCCCGCGGTGACTGCTGACACGTCGCTGGTTCCACTCGGCCACGAGCCCGTGCTTCCGTCCCAATCTCCGAATCCAAAATCCAATTGACCGCTGCCTCCGCAGCGCAGCACGTATCCGTAATTTATGTTCCCTGAGATATTAACCGTCTTATCCACGATCGTATTCGTCCAATACCCGCCGCCGAATGATGCAGGCTTAATCCACGCTTCAATGGTAATTGCAGTTCCTCCGATCTGGACAGAAGCATTATTGCCACAATCGACATAATCATCGATGCCGTCAAATGTGAGTGCGGAACCCGACTGCGCGAAGGCGCCGCAGGTAAGTGCGAAGCTTGCTGTAATGATCATCAATAGTACCGATTTTTTCATTGTCGATTCCTTTTTCATTTTTTTATCCATTCAGAAGTTGGGGAATTAGGTGTACATAGCCCTCCCCGGGAGTAGTTGTGTGGTATTATCTGCAAGATTCTAGAAAACATTAATCAACGTTGAAGATCTCCGCTACGATTTTTTGATTGGTCACTGCTGCGAGAGAATCCATCTGAGCAGATGGCTGCAGCGCCTGGACATGTTCACCTCACAACACAAAAATACATTCGTCGAGCCAACGGAGTGCATCCGTGATCTGGTGACCGTCCAGGGACGGGTAGCTGTTTCCGAATCCGAATCCCTTTCCATCTGCGCACACGGACCAATACCCGAAGAAGACTTTTGGATTCAACGCGGCCAGGATGTTCTTTGTCGCCGACTGTTCGTATGCAGCGACAATCTCGCTGTCAGGCAACCGGACCCGCGTCTCCTGAGGTTGAGCGAAGGAGTTGAGACAGAGAGTGGAAAAAAATTGAGGCCGAGAAAGAAGCGCAATGTCTGATGTTGGCTAATTCGGGATTGG
Organism: uncultured Ignavibacteriota bacterium; assembly: GCA_903884005.1. GTDB lineage: Bacteria > Bacteroidota > Ignavibacteria > UBA10030 > UBA8401 > CAISDA01. The sequence goes on from CAISDA010000063.1 coordinate 69,114, forward strand.
TCACATGGTATGTTTGTGAATAATATACCTTTAGGCGGCATCGGAATCAAGCATCGTTCATTAATTCTTTGGATCCGCATTCCTGACCGGCCGCCCAATGGAAACATCCCTCATTGAAAATTACTGGTGATCGAACAGGAATCGATGAATGGCGAAAGATATTTCATCGGTGAGTATCGTTAAAAAACAGCCATCAGGGAGGGACTGTTTTTTTTATTAACAGTAACACCCGCCACGTATCTGACGGGTGTGTTGGGACATATTTATTTCATAAGGCTCAGCTGCTTCACGCGAGAAAAACTCCCGGCATCCAGCCGGTAGAAATACGCGCCGCTGGAAAGACGCGATGCGTCGAACTGCGCCGTATACGCTCCCGCCGCCAATGGTCCGTTCACGAGCACAGCGACTTCCCTGCCGAGCAGATCGTACACCTTCAACGTGACATGTGATGCCGACGCGATTGAATAGTGTATCAATGTCGTCGGGTTGAAAGGGTTCGGATAATTTTGTGACAGTGCGAATACGGCGGGTGCGGCAGCGACCGTTGCTTCCACATCCTTCGAGTATTCGAACTTCCCGTCCCGGTCGATCTGTTTCAGACGGTAGACAATTTTTCCGGATGCCGAGTTATCGGAATAACTGTACGACTGCGGGGCGTTCGTTGTGCCGTGGCCTTCGGTGAAACCGATTTTTTTCCACGGCCCGCGTTCTCCGGTTTCCGGTATGCGCTGCCGCTCGATCTCGAATCCCGCATTATTCACTTCAGTCGCCGTGCGCCAGCACAGTGCAACGACGCCGGGCGAGACCGAAGCCGTGAACGAAACGAGTTCAACCGGCAGAACATTGCTGACGGTCGAGCCGATGAGGAGAAAATTGCCGGCGGCAGGATTATAGGAACCCGACGTGACGGAAGAGGTATCGTTCGCAGACATGCCGAGCGACGAGTAGGTTCCCCCGGCCGTTGCGCTTTGGGCAACGACAAGAGACGCCGAGACCGGAGCACCGTCGTCCGCCCCGTATGCAAGCCGTATCGTGCCGCCATTAGCAGCGGTTCCGCCGGTCAAGGACGACTGGAAATACCGGATGACGGATATGGCGTTCAAGCCGCCCTTCACACCGCCGGCATTTGAGTTCACCATTTGCAGGCGCAGGGTCGGAGAAGCGGGGTTTGTCAATTGAACTGTCACCGGTCGGTACACGGTCCCGGTACCGATCGGATACGTTTTTGCCTCGGTTGCCGCCGTCCATGTGTGCGAGACGGGACCGTCGACAAAACTCGATTCACTGCCGCCGCTCACGACCGCCGCCGAACCGAGCGTTAACAGATTCGTGTTCGTGGTAATGAGGTTCCCGTCCGTGAGAGTGAGCGTGCCGGTGACCGTCGTGGCTGCGCCCAATGTGACCCCTGCCGCATTGTTGATCGTCAATCCGCTCGAGACGGTCGCGGGCAATTCCGCCCCTGTGGTTCGGGGTGTATTTCCATCGTACACGAACACCGGTGTCCCGCTATAGGTGGGCGTGCCGGACATTGTTGCCGTCCCGCTGAATGACGGCGAACCAGACACGGTCGCGCCGGGGGCGACCGTCTTGACCCCGGAACCCGACAGTGCAAGATTGTAATATGTCAGCGCCGGTATTGTTTGACCGGCGTTTCCGTTCCACTCGACCGTGCTCGTGCCGCACGTGAACGTGCCGCCAGCACCGCTGACGCTTCCGCCGAATCTCACCCGGCTGGACCCGCCATGGTGCGTCCCGTTAGTCCTCGTCCAGGTGCCGCTGAATTCGTGCGTCCAGCCTGTTCCGTGATGCAGCGTTCCGCCGTTCCCGTTGATCGTCAATCCGCCTCCGTGAACATGCCCGGTGAATGTTGCCGTGCCGCCGGTCTTCGTCATCGACACGGTGCCCGTTGTCGTGAAACCGCCGATGCTCTGCGTTGCCGTGCCCGCGATCGTGAGTCCGCCGGAACCGCTTGTGGTTCCGCCGTTGTTGATAAAATTGCCGTTCAATGTCATTAAAAATGTCGTATCTGCCAATCGTGCCCCATCGTTCAACGTAAGCGGGACATTCGCGTTAAACACTTTATTCGCGTCCAGTGTAATTATTCCCGTATTCGCAACGACCACTCCGCCGGTCGCGGCGAAGGGTGTTATCCATTCCGCCTCTACCGTTCGATTCGTTGCGGTATTGTATTGCAATGTCGCCGCCGCGCCATACGTTGGGGCTGCGCTCACTGTTGCTCTTCCTTCGATCGAAAAAATACCGTTCACCGTAACACCGGTGATTGTTTTTAGCCCGCTCGTTGATACCGTAAGGTTGTAATAGGGACCCGTTCCCACTGTTTGTGCGGCGCCATTAAAATTAACCGTGCTCGTATTTGCCGTAAAGGTGCCGTTGTTCGTCCAGTTGCCGCTAACGGTCAGTGTATTTGCACCGGTAATGGTGAGCGTCGCACCGGAATTGATCGTGATACTATTGCACACAGCCGCCGCGCCGATCGAAGGCTGATTGCCTCCCGACGGTATTGTGACATTTGAAGACGAACTGGGCACACCGTTGTTCCAGTTCGACGCCAACGACCAAACGGTACTGGTCGTTCCCATCCATGTAGTGCCGGGAAGGGAAGTGTTCACATACACAATGCCGCTTGCCGGTGAAAAATACGTCGTGTTGATGTTCGTCGCGCCGGAACCGGTTCCGCCCCATGTTCCGGAAGCCTGAAGGACGCCTCCCAGGTACAATGCAGGAACGGTATGAGTGAACGCGCCCAGATTGGCCGTTGCTCCGGTGATGATGGACAAGCTGCCGCTCATTGCGGTCGGAGCGCTGAAGGTCACACCTGCGCTGTTGCTGATCGTTACATTTGCCGGCGTGTGCTGTATCAATCCGTTTCCGGTTACCTGTGCCGCTGTACCGATATAGTCGTAATTTGCCCCGGAGGTATATTGATACGTTCCGCCAAAATTAATGGCGACCGTCGTATCGATCGTAATTCCGGTGAGGATGCCCCCCGTATTTCCGATCTTGAGCGTGGCACCGCTGCTTAAAATAAAAACACCGCCGACGGAGATTGCCGGATCGTACACTCTCCCGCTTGGGTTGACGATCAGTATTCCCCCGCTGTTGACGGTAAAATTTCGCACCGTGCTTCCTGCATCGAACGCAAGCCCGCCGTTGATGGTGGCCGTGCCATTGAGCACGAAAACGATCCTGGCGCTGGAAGCGCCAAGGGTCGCAGTCTTGCCCGCACCGATGCTCATGCTCGTGGTGATCGTGATCGTATTGCCGGATGACGCCGCCGCAAGCAAACAGGTGCCGTTGATCGTCAAACTGTTTAAGACGATCGCCGGAACTGCTGTGATATTCGCCGACTGATTGGCAGGGATGATGATATCATCGCTGGCTGCCGGCGCACCGGATGGGCTCCAATTTGCAGCGGTCGTCCACGGCCCTCCCGCTGATCCGACCCATGTTTTGGTGGCCGCCGCCGACCCTGTCGCCGCAAAAAATGTGAACATCAGTAATGAACATAGTGCCTTCTTCATAGCATCTCCATTGAAAAATGAGAACAATTGTATCGACCCGACAATATCACCCCATGCAATAGTCGTGATGACATCCCGCCCCGCCGATGAATATACTGCCTACCAAAGCCCACCCTATCATAATGAATTAAATATATATCCGATCCTTGACTTGGGAAAGATGAGGTTGTCTGTTTTTAACCAGGGAGTTTGTCTTGCACGAAAAACGGGCCGCCATACACACTCACACCGATGGCGCAGCGGCTCCGTTGTTGAGCGCGCACAAATGAAGCGGCACTCACGTGAAGAGTTGCATTTATCGTGCCAGTAATAAATCGGACTTTTTTGGCTGTTTTCGAAGGTTGAACAAAATTTATGTAACCCCAGATTGACACTGCTGGCAATAATAGGTTCCAGTTGAAGGCATGAGTCTCTTTCCGTGGGCTCCATTTAAGAGGACCTGCGTGAGGATATTTGGTCGACGGTCTGCATTGTCGGGGTATGTCTGGACCGATTCCCTGGGTGCATTCACCTGCCCTGTCGATCGCCTGGTGACGCGGACCGTCACCATTGATCCTGAATACACTTTTGGCATGGTATCAGGGTATATTCGCTCGTCCGCACATTCCATTCCCATCGCCTCCGATACAACGACGGTGAAGATCACGTACCTGTCGACTGATGAGATAAGGGCACGCTCTTCACCACGCAACGTTCTTCACGATTTGATAGTCATTATTTAAATGTGTAGTATGATCACTACAATAGTTTATAGCGTATCGACCATTCACAGGCAAAGAGAATACATGAAAAACCTATTTCAGAATGTACTGATCCTGATTGTTACGCTGATGTGTTTCACCGGTCGGAGTTTTTCCCAGGATTCGCCGGCATTTGGATATACTCAATATATGGCGGTCGATTATTCTTCGCCAAACATCGTGTATTCCGCAACTCTTGGGCAAGGCTTATTGAAAAGCACCGATTATGGCGAATCATGGGGTCTCATTTGCAGCCGGGCAGACAACAACAGATTTCACGTCGTCAAACTCGATCCTCAATCTCCTTCCAGACTGTTCGCGGGCGGCGTGAAAAGCGGCGTGCTTCTATCAACAGATAAAGGCAGCACTTGGAAACAAATTGGGCTTCCGAATGTGACCGTATGCGACATTGCCATCGACGAAACGAATCCGTCCAGGATTTTTGTTCTCGCCAATGAAGGTGTGTATTCAAATGAACGTGTTGAACATGATGAATGGAAACTGTCATTCGATTACTTCAAGTTTGTAGCCGACTTTGCCAAAACAAACCATCCCGTTTTTGACAAGAACGAGACAACCCAGCGCGGCCGGCCGGGTAAGCGTTCACTGTGGGGTTACAGCAGGTTTCAAAAGATCGCAATCAGTCCGCATGATCCAAACACCATTATGGTTGCTGCGCGGTGGGAAGGCGGGTACCACAGGAGCGATGACGGAGGAAAAACATGGAGACATGAGACTCTTTCGGGAATTTACAGAAGAGTTGATGAAATTTATTTTCACCCAAAAGATCCCAATATCATTTGTGTCGGAACGCATCATCAAGGACTCTTTAAAACATTTAACAACGGGAAAAGCTGGGTTCCTCAAAGCGACGGATTGAGATCCCAGAGAAGATTGCCGTATTATGGCGCGTATCTTATTTCCGGATTTGCAGCAGACAATACCAATCCCGACATTTTTTATTCCGGATCCGATTACTCCAACTGGAAAAGCACAAACGGCGGAGCCTCGTGGCAGGAACTCGATAAATCGTTAACGTGTGAATTTGTGCGGACGATGGCCGTTGACCCCCGGAATCCGAACATTGTGTACGCCGGGTCCAATGTCGGCATGTTCAAATCAACTGATGCCGGAAAGAGCTGGCGATCGATAAACGTCGGATTATCGAAAGTCAAAATCATCAAAACAATTTCGGTGACGACTGCCGACGGTTCGTGGCAATATGCATTGTCGGAACAGTATCCGTTCGTGTTCAGGAAATCCGGGGATGAACGATGGAAATCGTTTTCATGGCTTTTGGCGGAGTATGGTGCTAAAATCGGCAAGGACCTGTATTACGATGACACGGCACAACAATTGGTATTCGTTTCTGATACGGGGAATTTTACTAGCGATGATTATGGGTACAGGTGGCGCGGGAAGGGTTCGGAAATTCTTTTTGCCACCGTAAAAAGCGACGTCAAGGAATTGAAATTATCCAATGCCCCCGACCTTACGAATAATTATGCTTTCACTATCGGTCTGACAGGAGATGTATTCTTTAATGATGCGCTGGTTGATTCTCTTTACCGGAAGCCACCGTATATCAGCCTTCAGATCGTTGAAGAAGGGTATCCGTATAACGGGACCGTGCCTATCTGGCGGATCAATGTTGATGATTGTTTAATAATGACTATCGAGGTGCACAAGTCGCTCATCGATCCTTCCAAAAAATATATCTTGTATGCCGAAGTGCGCGATTTTCAGAAAAACTATAAAACAGCTTCTGCCACATTGCACTGTGTCGACAATGCTATCGTTCCGGTGTCGATGGAATTACACGACGGATTTTGTTTGAAGAAAGCAAAGTGATTTAAAACAGTAACAATGAAATCCGTCGGTTGTATTGTTACTGCCATGTGCTGCCGTACGTGCTTCTCTTAATAAATTTTCCACGGCCGGCTTTTCCAAGAAATGCATCATTGTCAACGATGACCTCGCCGCGTGAAATGACGGTTTCGGCATTCCCTTTGATTTTTTTCCCTTCATACATTGAGTAGTCGACCGCCATATGGTGCGTCGCAGCCGAGATCACACATTCTTTTTCCTGATCCCAGATGACAATGTCGGCATCCGTGCCCGGGGCGATGGTCCCTTTTTGCGGAAACATGCCGAACATTTTTGCCGGATTCGTGGATGTAACTTCAACCCACCGGTTGAGAGAAATTCTTTTGTTGTTGACGCCGTCGTACATCAGCTGCATTCTGTGTTCAATGCCGGGCCCGCCGTTTGGAATCTTTGTGAAATTGCCAAGGCCTAATTGTTTCTGCGTATGAAAATTAAATGGACAATGATCTGTGGACACTATTTGCACCGTGTTATTTTTGACGCCGCCCCAGAGTTTGTCCTGATTCCATTTCTCCCGCAAAGGCGGGCTGAACACAAGTTTAGCGTCTTCGAATCCCGGCTTATGCATATCGTCGAGTGACAGGTATAAATACTGAGGACATGTTTCGGCGAACACGGGCAATCCACGGTCGCGCGCTTCTGCTATTTTTTCCAACGCATCATTCGATGTGACATGCACAATATACACGGGAACTCCGGCCATCTGTGAGAGCGCAATGGTCCGGTTAACAGCCTCCCCTTCAGACGTTGTGGGCCTTGTGAGGCAATGATAGATCGGATCGGTCTTCCCCTCGGCAAGTGCTTGTTGGACCAACAGATCAATGACACCGCCATTCTCCGCATGCATCGCCACAAGCGCGCCCTTTTGGGAGGCGTACTTCATCGTCCGATATATCATAGCGTCGTCGGCCATCAGCACATTCGGATACGCCATGAACAATTTGAAACTTGTTACGCCTTCCCTCACCATGCCGCCCAAATCTTCGATATCGGCTTCGGGCAGATCGGTGACGATCATGTGAAAGCCATAATCTATCGTCGCTTTTCCCTCGGCCTTGGCCCACCACGTATCGAGAGCCGTCCTCATTTTTTTTCCCTTGGACTGAGTGGCGAAATCGATCAGCGACGTAGTGCCCCCGAATGCGGCCGCCCGTGTGCCTGTCTCGAAATTATCGCTGGACGTTGTCCCCCCTGACGGCAAATCCAAATGAGTATGTACGTCTATTCCGCCGGGGATGACGAGCTTCCCTGCGGCGTTAATGATCGTATCCGCGGCGATGTCCAGAGATACGCCGATCGTCGTGATCTTTTCCTTCTCGATAAAAATATCGGCAGTATAATCATGCTCGGCTGTAATGATCCGTCCGTTTTTTATTAAGAGCGACATGGTATACTCCGCAATGTGTTGTGATGCATGAGTGCTATTCGTGATCACACTTTTTTGAAGTCGATGTATCCGTGTTCAATATCAGTGCTGATGAGTTCAACACGGATCCTGTGGCCGACATCCATTCCTTCAAACCCGATATCCAGCCTTCCTTCAACAGGAGGATGGAAAAGACGGACCCACGTGCCTTTCTCGGCGGCGCCGGTGACAATAGCGTCGAACGTCTCGCCTATTCTCGGCGCAAGCAAAAGCGCCGCTGCCGATTTTGTGACCTGACGTTCCACCTTCGATGCTCCGTTCTCCTGTTCCGTGCAATGCATGGCAAGGAATTCCAATTCGTCATTGGCATACGGCTGGGGGCGTCCCGCCATGGCTGCCTTCAGCAGCCGCTGCGTGATAAGATCGGGATAGCGCCGGTTCGGAGCTGTGGAATGGGTATAATTTTTCACAGCCAGGCCGAAGTGCCCGACGTCTACGCCGTCCGGAGGCTCGACGACATATTCACCCGGCCCCATCAGCTTGACAATGCTGAGAGAGAGATCGGGGAAGCGGGTTGGGTCTGCGGCTTTCGCCGACAGCAGAAACTGTTCCAATGCTTTAGAGTCGGGTTCAGCGGGCAGCGTCGTGCCATGCTCTGCGGCAATTTCAACAATGCGGCCCCATCGTTTGGGAGTACGAACGATTCGGCGGATCGACGCGCAGTGTTTCGATGCGAGGTAGCGTGCGGTCACACCGTTGGCGGCGATCATGAAGTCCTCGATGAGTTCTTTTGCGCAGTTCTTCGTTTCCACCTCAAGGCCGGTGAGCTCGTCCCCGCGAAAGACGGGGCGTGCTTCAGTGGTCTCGAGGCCGAGTGCCCCGTGCTGCGACCTGAGTGCTTTCAGCGCCTGCGCAGTTCGGTGCTGCAATCGAATATTTTCGTCAAGGCCCTTCACCGCGCTGAGTTCTTTCGGCATCGGGCCCTTCTTGTCCAGCCAGGCGGCGACGCTGTTGTAGGCAAGCTTGGCGCGATTGCGGACGACCGCTTCGTAGACATCCGAACTGTTCAGCGTTCCGTCGGCGCCGAATACCATGTCGACCACTACGGCAAGACGGTCCGTCGCAAAGCCGAGGGACGTAAGGTCTGTCGAGAGTTTCTCGGGCAGCATCGGAAATATGCCCGCTGCAGTGTAGATCGATGTAGTGTTTTGCCGCGCATGCTCGTCGAGCAGCGTTTGCTTTTTAACGAGTGCGTCAACATCGGCAATGGCAACGAGGATCTTCACCGCCCCGTCGGGCATTGCCTGTGCAACGGTAAGCTGGTCGAGGTCGCGCGAATCGTCGTTATCGATGGAGCACCAGAGGAGGCTTCTGATGTCGCGCGTCGATTTTTCCGTTTTCACCGCGGGCCCGTGTATCCCATCGAGTTCCGCAAGCGCCTGGGGTGAAAAATCGGGGATGAATCCTCGTTCCATCATTGCATGATGCGCAATTTTTTTCAAGAGCGAACGGTGCCGCTTGTCATCTGCATTTACCATGGTGCTTCCTTTTCAGAATTGGACAGCCGTCATTTCGCGACCGTCATTTTTTTCGTTTCAACAAAACCCCCGGCGTTCAGTGTGTAAAAATATATACCGCTCGCGATCGAAGACGTATTGAACTGCACCGCATAATTTCCCGATTCCTTCCGTTCATCAACCAACGTTGCAATGACTCTGCCGACAACGTCGAACACTTTCAATGTCACTCTGCCGGCAGCAGGCACCTGATACGCGATATTTGTCGATGGATTGAAAGGATTCGGATAGTTTTGCGAAAGGGCATACTGGGTGGGATGTTCCTGCGTGCGTGAAACGGACGTCGTGTTCCACGCTGCGGCATATTCATCCCATATGAACGGGTACACGACTTGATTGTACTCCCACAGACTGACACCCGGGTATTTGTATGTTACCTGGCACATGCTGCAAAAACTTGTAATATCGCCGGCCGCATCCGGTTTGCTGTATGCGTCCCCGATCGGCATGATCGGTTTCGCGGCCGCACTGTCTCCCTGGCTCACCCAGGTATTCGTGCTGGCGGTGAATTGCGTGCTCATGAGGTTAAGCTCGTTCAGCACCGTGGTGGGCCGCGCTCCCCAATACGCCTGAGGCATGTTCACAGCGACGCGATCGAGAAACGATACCCATGGAAATGATGAGTGACTGCTTGGCCGTGACCATGCGGTCAGCGCGACGAATCCATTCGGATGATGCGCCCGAATGCTGTCGCAATAACTTCGCGCGGCTGCGACCCTGTTTGCTAAGACGTCGTACTCTATTTCGGCATCGATGACCAGGCCGTCGATGCCCTTCACATCGAGTATCCAGTTGGCCACATCGGTTTCGGACCATGTGTTGAGCCAATAATGCGGCACTCCATAGACGTACTGAAATGCCAATACCTTTATGCCGCTGCTGTGGAACATGCTGATGACACTGTCCATGCTGCCGCCGTTTGCTGCGGCCCAGGTGTACAACGATTTTCCGGATTGGTTGTAATAACTGTCGCCATCCCCCATTTTGATGACGACCCAGGATATTCCGTTGCTTTTCAACTTTGTGATGGTAGCGCTCAAACTTTTACCGCTGCCGGTTGCAGAATATAACTGCCAAATGAATATTCCTTTTCCGCCGATGGGAAGCGAATCCTTTGCATAACATGCTCCGGAGGGAGCCATACTCGCCACAGTCATGACCACAGCGGCGAAAATGGACAGTAGTGATTTCCTCATTTTAAAAATTCCTTCATCCTTATTGTTGAACCTGGACTGAGTGTAGTATTGTGGTAAACTCGTTGACGATCACATTGGTCGTATCACGGAGTGACTGTAACACCTTTCCTTGCAGATCCGCGGCCGCCAGCGGCTTCCCGTCGGCTTCCTCGCCTGGTTTGCCTGCCTGCACCGTCTGGATCAACGATACAATGTAATACCGTCCCGCTTCCCGCGTGTAGCAGTTGATGACGCCTTCCCACATTCCCATTCCGGCATACACGACCCAATAATCACGATGGAAGTTTTGCTGACCGGTGAGCACCGTGTCTTCCAACATTCTGTTCTTCATCAATTGGGACGCCGACGGTTCATCATAGTAGAGTCTGCCGCCATAGCTTCCCGGCAAGTCTACGAACAATCTGTCGGTTGCCGACAATTGGGCGAGAGCGGAGCGAGGGGCCGATGTTTCGGATGACTGCAGCGCAATGCGAAAGGTTGCCGTGTCGATTTTTTCCACCGTGCCGGCTTTTGCAAATGCGACACCGAGTGCCTTATCGTAATAACGGCCGCATCCATCCTGTTGAGCAATGCTTGCTGCAGGGAAGCATATAATGCAGAATAACATTGCAGCAAGCAGTGTTGAAAAAATTGGTCTGTCGCTCATGCTCGTTTCTCCTTCGTTGTTATAATTTTGTTGATCATTGAAAGTAGGCATTACTATCAACAAAGCCAAATATGTGCAATGACCATGACATACGTACTCTGTCATTCTGAGGCTGCCATCTCGGCTGTGCCAAAAGTTTTCATGCATATGACATACGTACTCTGTCATTCTGAGGTTTCATCTTGGCTGCGCCAAGAATCTTCATGCATATGACATCAGCACTCTGTCATTCTGAGCGCAAGCGAAGAATCTTGCATCGTATGAGCAACCGGCAAGATTCTTCAGTCGCTTAAGTTCCTTCAGAATGACAGGTTTTTTTAAAGTCTACCAATGGTGGCATCAAGAGGGCGAAATGAATCCGGCCCTACATCGGCTTCAATGCACTGTTCACAATCGTCTGCGCATCGTCCTGAATGCGGCGGAGGTGATCGGCTCCCCGGAAACTCTCCGCATAGATCTTGTAAATATTTTCGGTCCCGGACGGACGGGCCGCGAACCACCCGCTCTCTGATTCAACTTTCAATCCGCCGATGGATGCATTGTTGCCGGGAGCGTTGGTGAGAACCGCCGTGATTGTTTCTCCAGCCAGTTCGGTACTCGTGACCTGTCCGGGCGACAGCTTCGCCAGCAGTTTCTTCTGTTCCACGGTCGCAGGGGCGTCAATTCGGTCGTATGCCGGCTCGCCAAATTCCGCAGTGAGTTCGCGGTAGATCTCGCCCGGATCGCGTCCCATCCGGGCGGTGATTTCCGCAGCAAGCAGCGAAGGAATAATTCCATCCTTGTCCGTCGTCCACACAGTGCCGTCGAGACGCGAGAACGAAACTCCTGCACTCTCTTCGCCGCCGAACCCCAGCGAGCCGTCGTATAACCCGTCTGCAAACCACTTGAATCCGACCGGCACTTCATACAGCCTCCGGCCCACCTTCGATGCGACACGGTCTATCATCCGGCTGCTCACCAGTGTTTTTCCAACAGCCGCGTCCGCACGCCACAACGGACGGTGTTGAAAGAGATAGAAGATAGAGACGGAAAGATAATGGTTGGGAGGCATCAGTCCCGCACTGCGCGTAACGATCCCATGCCGGTCGTGATCCGTGTCGCAGGCGAATGCGATATCGAACCTGTCCTTGAGGCCTATCAGACTCTGCATGGTGTATGGCGACGACGGGTCCATGCGTATCTGTCCGTCCCAATCGACGGTCATGAAACGGAATGTCGGATCGACGGCATCGTTGACCACGGTGAGGTTCAATCCGTAGCGGTCGGCGATCCGCCCCCAATAATGCACTCCCGCCCCGCCGAGCGGATCGGCCCCCAGACTCAGCTTCGCGCCGCGAATGGCGTCCATGTCCAGGACGTTGGCAAGATCCGCGACGTACGATGTGAGATAATCGTGCCGGTGTGTTGTGGACGCGTTCAGAGCGCTCGCATGCGAGATGCGCTTCACCCCTGCGAGTCCACTGGCAAGGAACTCGTTCGCTTTTGCCTCGATCCAGCCGGTGATGGCCGAATCTGCCGGTCCGCCGTTGGGCGGATTATATTTGAACCCGCCGTCGCCCGGCGGATTGTGCGACGGTGTGATCACAATGCCGTCTGCACGTCCGCTCTTCCTGCCGCAATTGTATGTGAGGATGGCATGTGAGACTGCCGGAGTCGGCGTGTACTCGTCGTCCGCTGCGATCATCACATCGACCCCATTGGCTGCCAGCACTTCAAGCGCGGTTGCACAGGCCGGGGTCGACAACGCGTGCGTGTCGATCCCCAGGAACAGCGGACCGTCCGTTCCCTGCTGCGTTCGGTAGATGCAGATCGCCTGCGCGATCGCCAGGATGTGATGTTCGTTGAATGACCGGTGAAGGGATGAACCCCGATGTCCGGATGTGCCGAAGCCGACGCGTTGTTCCGGCACTCCGGGATCAGGCGTTTCGGTATAGTAGGCTGAAATGAGTCTCGGTATGTTGACCAGCATCGATGCTGTGGCAGGCTTTCCGGCAAACGGGCTTCTGTTCATAGTTCTCCTTGCTGATAGAGAGGAATGAGATAACATGGAACATAGTAGCTGTTCAGTGTGCACAAAAATAGACATCCTGAAGTTATCATCTTGGCATCGCCAAGAATCTCCTTGCCTATGACATACGTACTCTGTCTGAGCGCAAGCGAAGAATCTTGTATCGTGTTAGCAGCCGGCGGACCGTGAACGCGCCTATGAGGGAATGAGAGTTGGAATAAATTTCGGCGCCTCTCTCTTGTACGTCGCCTGTTCGAATGCGTATGCCATGCCGAATAATTCCGGCTCTTTATACGCCCCGGCAACGAACGAAAATCCGATCGGAAGCTCGTGCACCTTCCCCATCGGCACGGTGATATGCGGATACCCCGCCATCGCCGCCGGCGGACAAAAATAATATCCCGTATCGTAGTCCCCGTTGACCAGGTCGATGCAGTTCGCGAGTCCTATGCTCGTGCCGCACACGGCATCGAGCTTATGCTCCTTCATCATGTCGTCGATGATTGTCCGCGCGCTCGTTGATTTCAAGAGCGCATCGAGATACTCTTTGCTCTCCAAGGAGCCTTTACCCTCACAGGCTTCAAGAATTTCCTGCTTAAAAAACGGCATGGCGGCTTCCTCGTGCTGCTTGTTGAACTGGATCACTTCTCCAAGTGTCCGTACCGGCGCTTTCGCCTTCGCCAAGTATGCATTGACGCCGTCTTTAAATTCGTAATGCAATACGATGTTCTCGGCGTCGCCCAATTCTTTGCATGCTTTCAATAGTTCCACTTCTATTATTTCTGCGCCTTGTTTTTTCAGCACTTCGATGGCCTCCTTATAGAGACCCACAACGCCTTCATGCCCGGTCAGGAATGATTTTTCGATGCCGATACGTTTACCCTTCAAACAATCCGCGGCCAGGTACTTCGTATAATCGGCCGGGGCTTTCCCTTTGCTCTCGAGTGTCACGGCATCGTCCGCATCGACGCCCGTCAACACCGTGAGCAGAATAGCCGCATCCCTCACTGTTCGTGCCATGGGACCGGCCGTGTCCTGTGTTTTGGAGATGGGGATGATGCCGCTGCGGCTGAGGAGCCCGACTGTTGGTTTCATGCCGACGATCCCGCAAAAGGACGAGGGCGCAATGACGGAGCCGTCGGTTTCCGTGCCGATCGCCACAACACACAGATTGGCACCGACGGCTGCCCCGGATCCGGAACTTGAGCCGCACGGATTCCGGTCCAGCACGCATGGATTTTTTGTCTGCCCGCCCCGGCTGCTCCATCCGCTCGTCGATCTGGTGGACCTGAAATTCGCCCACTCGCTCAGGTTTGTTTTACCCAATACGACCGCCCCGGCCTTGCGCAGGCGCTCGACGATGAATGCGTCGTACGCCGCTATGTTTCCAGCCAGCGCAAGCGCACCTGCGGTGGTCATCATTGCATCGTGCGTGTTGATATTGTCTTTGATCAGGACGGGGATGCCGTGCAGCGGGCTGCGCACGGCGCCTGCCTTTCGTTCCGTATCCATGAGGTCTGCGATCGCCAGCGCATCGGGATTCACTTCAATGACCGCATTGAGCCGTATTCCATTTTTGTCTATGTCATTGATGCGCTGCAAATACATTTCCGTGATCGATCGCGAGGTCAATGTGCCGCTCTCCATTTTTTTCTGCAGGAGATCGATCGTCACTTCATTCAAGGCAAAGTCTGAAGGCAACGACGGCGTGCCGGCCTTCCCTGCGCCGTGCTGTGCGGCGGCAAACAACGTGCCTGAAGCGGCCGCCGCTGTTGCCAAGGCCAATCCTGCGCCGGAACTCCGAGTGAGAAATTTTCTTCTGTCCATTGTCTCTTCCCTTATCGTTGAACGAATGAATGTTTGGTTCACCACGGTGCGCATGTTGTGCGCGGCAACTTCCCCGATGGAGATTTTTATCATTCCTGGAGTTAGTGAATCTGAGCTCCTGATGATCTCCGCGCCGCCGCATTCGATCGCAGCGTGGCCGGGTCCGCGTCCGCTGCTTCGATGCGAACTATGACTTCACGGCCGATAGGAACGACGCCGGTCGTTACCCTGTTGACCATCATCCCCTCGTCATACTCAGGGCTCATCTCTGCACCGTTCACGGATGCATGCGCCGAACGTTTTGTGCACGGGATCTCGACCACATACGACCGTTCCTGCACTTGTCCGTCATATGAACCCACTGCAGGCCGGATCGTGATCTCGTGCCGGTTGTGCGCTCGTGCATACACGATCGCGGTCGCCGCATGCTTCCCCTTCAAATATTCATTGGACACGCCGTCGTCTTCATACAGTGTGACCGTATCCCGGCATGCATCCGGCCCGGGGAACGTTCGAATGACGACCCGCTTCAACGGCTCCGTCGCCATCCGTTTCGTGTACTGCTGAAGCGGCACCGGCACGCCGGCTTTTGCGTAGAGGGGAAATTCGTCGATATCCGCAAGGACGCTCATGAGTTTTTTTGAACCTTCAAATTGTTCGCCCGTAAACCAATTGTACCATCGGCCATCGGGGAACCAGATTTGCTGTGAAGCGACCTTCTTCGGACCGACCCCCGGCGATGTGATCGGCGCAGCGAGCAGTGCCGGGCCGAACATGTATTCCTGCGGCACGTGATAGGCGATCTCGGTTTCGGGATGGTCGATGTACATCGGGGCTGTCAATGGCACCACGTCGGAAACCGAGTGCCAGGCGCTGCTGTAAATATACGGAAAGAGTTCCGAGCGCAAATGGAATGCGATGCGCTGTGAAACGGTGTAGATCGAGTCGCGTATCCACGGCCGCTTGTCCATTGTCGCATCGCGTGTGGAATGCAGACGCAGTGCGGCGCTCACCGCACCGAATTGCACCCACCGGCAATTTGTCTCCGGAAAGAAGCCGCCCATATGTCCGCCGATGTCATGCGACCAGAAAAAACAACCGACATTGCCCGCTGCAGCGGTGAAGGGAACTTCGAATTCAAGCATCGGCCAACGTGTGCCGGCGTCGCCGGAAAAATGGATCGGATTCCGGTGATCGCCCCATCCGCCCCACCGGCTGAATGAGATCCCCCGCTGTCCCTTTCGTCCGGCCTGCTGGAAGTAGAGATGATTCAACCATTCAAGATTGTTCAGTTCCGGATTGCCCCGCGTCGGCCCGAACTGCTGCCAGTCGACCCACCAGAAATCGACGCCTTCTTTTTCCAGGGGATCGTGTGTATCGCGGAACAACGTCTCCATGTATTTTTTATCGGCGGCGTCGTAGGCAATGACGCTGTCCGGATGGTTCGCCGCATCAACACCCATGTCCTGCATGAATTTTTTATACATGTCTTCCTGATGCCCAACGCCGTCCGCTGGATGTAGGTTCAGCGTGACAGCCAGATTTTTTCCGTGGAACCATGTCAGCAGAGACTCGGCATCGGGCAGCAATTTCCGATTCCACGACCAGCCTGTCCACCCGTCCTTGTGCCAGTCCATATCCATGACCATCACGTCCAGCGGAAAACCATGTGCGTCGTACTCGTCGACGATCTCCCGATATTCACTCGAGGTATAGGGCCAGTAGCGCGAATACCATGAACCGAGCACGTATTTGCGCGGCAGAGGAATGCTGCCGCTGATCGCTGCAAGATCTTTTAACGCCGCTTTATAGTCCGTGCCATACGCAAAGAAATACCAGTCCGTGCCTGCAGTGAGCGGACGCTGTTTCTCCCAATCGTCGGTGAGAAGGGGCCTGCGGCTGTCGTCGTGCATGTACCATCCGTCGCGAGAGAGCAGTCCGTCTTGTATCGGCACCTCGCCCGCCACCTGGTCGAGCGTACGGTTCGTGCCGCCGAGATTGCGGCTCGAGCGCATGCCGGGTATCCATCGTGCTCCCCCCTTCACCGCCTTTACCATGATCTCAAGATTTTCAGAAGAAAATTGTTTGCCGTCGGGACGGTACACCACTTTCATCGCAGGTGTCTCGATGCAGGTCGTGCCGCCGGCGCTGGTCAACGAAAATTCATTCGACGCGGCATGTCTGTTCACCGCGAAGAGCGATCGGTCGTCGATGAAATTCCCTGCTGCGGAATATTCCATGCGGATGCACCGGGGAGTGATGACGGTAAAGCGTGCGGAGGTTCGGACAACGACCGGATTCTCCGCTGCAGAACAGAAGGCTGCATTCACCGTCAGAAGCATGAATAGTACGAATCGTTTCTTGATCATGATGCGTCCGTGGTTAGTGTCGGTAACAGTGTCGGCGAGTGGATGCGCGTGGATGCGCGCGCTCAAATCCGGCGTGATAATTCTTCGGGTATATGCTCCAGAGGTACTACATGCTGCGCCAGCCCGAGCGTGACGACATTCTGCGGCATCTGCGGCGAGATCGAGGCCGACGGATCCTGCACGATGGTGGTTCCTTTGCCGATCTTCACATGGCCACATCCGACCGACGCGTCGCATCCCGTTCCGCCCAAGACCACTCCAATAGCGTGTGTGCCGTAAGCAGCCGCAAGGCTGCGGAAGAGGGGATCTGCCGATGGCCGGAGAAAATTTTCAGGCGGCGTCGATAACAAACGTATCACAGGCCCCTCGGGATCAACGGTCATGTGCTTGTCTCCCGGCGCGACGTAGATCGTGCCTCGTTCGACCCGCTCCCCGTCCGCGGGAATGACGACAGGCAGCGGCGTCTCCATCTGTATCTGGTCCGCCAATGCCTCTGAAGCCCACCCCGGGCCGTGAAGCACAATGAAATAGGACGCGCGTTCCGGATGTTCTATCCTCTTGAACAGCGTGCGTATCACGGCCGCTCCGCTCGTGCCCGCGACGATCCCGACACCCGAATATCCCAATTCCTTCGATCGCTTATGGATCGCGATCTTATCAATGATGCTGGGGGTGACTCGCTGAAATTTTTTCTGCTCGATATCCGTGATGACATCAATGATGCCCTGTGGTTTGATCGGTTTCACAAGATAGGCATCGGCGCCTGCGTCGAGCACCTTCACGCGGGCGTCGGCCGACTCCATGCTTGTGATCATAATGATCACCGGCACTGGCTGCACATGGGCGCGTATCCATTGTATGAGGCCGAGCCCGTCGAG
Organism: uncultured Ignavibacteriota bacterium; assembly: GCA_903884005.1. GTDB lineage: Bacteria > Bacteroidota > Ignavibacteria > UBA10030 > UBA8401 > CAISDA01. The sequence continues at coordinate 87,150 of CAISDA010000063.1, forward strand.
CTCGGGCATGAGCCAGTCTGTCAGCACAATATCCATCGGCGATGTTGTAAGGATCTCCGCGGCCTGCTTTCCGTCGCGCGCCGTTGTCACCGAGTGGCCTTTACTGCTGAGCGTTGTGCGCAGAATTGAAACGACCGTGACGACATCATCGACAACGAGTATGTTCATGGTTGGTCCCTTATTGAAAAATTCGGTTGTGTCTCGGCCCCTGCTTCGCCGACGAAGGACAGCAGCGTTTCAAATTGCGTTTGCAGTTCTTTCATGCATGCGCGAGCCGTCATGAAATCGTTCTGTTCGCACGCGGTTTCAAGATCGCCGGCATACGTGCTCAGTGCACGGCAGCACACGCTGGCAGACCCGCCTTTAATGCCGTGGGCGAGCCGCGAGGCATTTTTCCGGTCGCCTGCAGCGATGTACGCTTCCAGCATCCCGAACATGTTCGGCAGTTCGCTCACAAACTCGCTCAGGATCATGCGTAAATTTTCTTCGTCTCCGAGGAGTATTGCAAGCAGCTCTTCATGATTATAGATATCAATCTTCGAGGATGTGGGAGTATCTATGGAACCTCCGGATTCCGGAGACGACGGTTGTTTCGGTTTCTTCAATGAAAGATGTTTTTCCAGTACGGTTCGCAGGTCCTGACGGTTGATCGGTTTTGTGAGATACTCATCCATGCCTGCTGCGAGACATTTTTCCCTGTCGCCCAGAATTGCATACGCGGTGAGCCCGACGATCGGGACGGTGCTCCCGGTGCCGCGTATAATTTTTGTCGCTGTGAGGCCGTCCAATTCCGGCATTTGCACGTCCATTATTATTAAATCGTAACACCCCGTTCCGGCTGCTTGTACTGCCTCGTGTCCGTTTTCTACGACATCCACGGCGCTGAATCCGAGTTTTTCAAGAATTGCTCGTGCTACCTTTTGGTTCGTCGGAAAATCTTCGACCAGAAGCAGGCGCGCGTCGTACCGGACGTTAGGGTCGCGCAATGTCGATTGGGCGGACGTCTGTAGAGTGGTTGCCGCAGATGCACCCCGCCGCAGCCTCTTGGTGAATGCAGCCGTGCACCAAAACGTACTCCCTACGCCCGACACACTTTCTGCACCGATGGCGCCTCCCATCAACTCGGCGAGATGTTTTGTGATTGTCAGTCCAAGGCCTCTCCCGTCGAATATCCGGAGTGGCGATTCACCGCCCTTCGTGAACGACAGCACTAATCGTCCTTTCTCCTCCTCGCTCATACCGATCCCCGTATCGGTTACCGAAAACAGCACGACGGAACTGTCGGCATATTCCTGGCTCTTTTCAATGCCGAGCGTCACACTCCCTGCAGCGGTAAATTGTATCGCGTTGCCAATCAGGTTTGTGAGTATTTGTTTGAGCCGCTGCGGGTCGCCCTGATATGTGGAAGAGCCGGCGAGCATATTTTCGATGATGAGATCCAGACCCTTGACATCGGCACTCGGCTTGAGAAGGGCAATCGTGTCTTCAACCACGGTCATGATATTGAAGTCGATTTTTTCGAGAACCAATGCACCCGCTTCAATCGTTGAAATGTCCACCATGTCGTTGACGATCGTCAGCAGCGACAAGCTTGAATCCCGGATCGTCTTCATAGATGCCGACTGCTGCGTGGACAATGTGGTTCCTGCGAGCAAGTCGGTCGCGCCGAGAATGCCGGCCAGCAGCGTACGAATTTCTTGGCTCATAGGAAACATCCGGAATGCCGATCCAAATTATTATTCGGAGAATGTGATCACACAGAAGACGTCTTGGGAATTGAAATTGAGGTCATTACCACAGCTCAACGATACACATATACTGCCGCCTCGTTATCGTCCGATTATCGCATTGATGAATCAGCACACGATTGCATGCAGATATCGGGGCAACACAATGCTTATTGTCAACAAATATCCAAGAAATATACCTCAAAATCAAGGCAGAATTCACCTCACGAGAATTCAGATTAAACTTTTTCACTCGTCAACCGACAATCACACTAGGAGTTCATTGTATGGTATGTATCGCGTGTGCGGAGGACGTATGGCTCGATTAAGTGTGGAAAGTTTTTTGAGCGCGGGATCGGACAGCGAACTGGCTCAATATCGTATTTTATCGTCGCTCAAATCATATTCCGACGATTTCAATCATAATCGCCTGTATCCAGGCCTCATGGAACTGATCGAATTAAAAGCGTCGCTCGAGGCCCTCCTCGAAGAACAATCGAAATTTCTGGGCGGGCTCCCGCATTCGATAAAACGAATAGATCTCGAAAGGGCGGCATTGGAGTACGAGCAGATGGACCTTTCCTGCGCTCCGGTGGATCATGTGATGAGTCTCATACAATGGGCTCTCGAACCGATCGGCAAGACCGTCGACGAAGGAGCTCTGATCTACGATTTTGTGGAAGAGAACCTGAGCATCAAGGAAGTGGGCATCCTCCCGCTCTATCATAACGACGGGTACTGCTTCATACCCGACAACCACAGTTCATTGTTATATGTCCTTTCGTTCCATGTGACGGTCTACGAATCGGGGCAGGACAAATACCGTTCGCTGACAACACGCATGATCCGTTCACTCGATCTGTCATGTGTGCATACGCCGCCCGAGTCGATCAAGCTTGATCTGATCGAAGAGCGTCACGACGCGCCCAATCCGGCCACATACGTCTGCGAGACGGATCTGGATTTTGCATTTGTCGAAACGATCCTTCCCGTCGCAAAAAGAAAATTGATGATGAGAGTAGCAGCCTGAGTGGCAGCACTCTCTCCATGCACCGGCGAACGCAGTCAGTATGCTGTGCGTTCGCCGGTGCTGCATTATGAAAAAGGCGCCTCCACCCTGCGGTGGAAGCGCCTTTGTGCTCTCTCTCACCCGCTCGGCCTCACGCACATGGCGTGCGGCAGCGGTCGGTTCATGCTATACGCCCGCAGTCTGCACAAGCAGCTGGTTGATCATGTTCGCGAATGCTATCGGGTCTTTCACCTTCGACCCCTCCGCGATCACCGCCTGGTCGTAGAGCAATTGCGCGTATGTCGCGATACGTGCATCATCCGCGTGTGCGTCAAATATTTTTTTCAGCGCGATCACCACCGGATGCTCTGTGTTCAGCTCAAGGATTCGATCGGTCTTCTTCACCTCTCCGCCCTGATTGATCTTCTGCATGATCCGCTCCATGTTGGCGCTCATGGCGTCCTTGTCGCTCACCAGACACGACGCACTTTCCTTCAGACGCGTCGACACCCGGACATCCTTGATCTGATCCAATGTCTTTTTCAGCACATCGAACAACGGCGCATATTCTTTTTGAGCTTCCTTGCTTTCCTTTTCCGAAGGCAGCGACACATCGCTCTTGTCTGCCGCCGTCAATTTTTTGCCGTCAAAGTCGGTCAGCGACGGCAGAATGAATTCGTCGATCGGATCCGTCATGAACAGCACGTCCCACCCTTTCGACTTGAATACCTCAAGATACGGCGTGTGCGCAACAAGGTCCCGGCTCTCGCCCGTGAGATAATAAATTTCCTTCTGGTCCTCGGGCATCGCCTCGACATACTGAGCAAGGGAGACAAATTTTTTCTCTTCCGTCTTCATGGATTCGAAGAGCATGAGCTTCGAGAGCTGTTCCCTGTTCGCATAGTCGTGGCTGAGCCCCTCTTTCAGGAACGCCCCGAATTCGTTGAAGAAGCTGACATAGTCGTCGTACGACGATGCCTTCATGTCCTCAAGATTTTTCAGGACGCTCTTCACGAGATTGTTCTTTATTTTTTCAAGCATCGGATTTTGCTGCAACATTTCGCGCGACACGTTCAGCGGAAGATCCGAACAATCGACAACGCCCTTGACGAACCGCATGTACTGCGGGAGCAATTGTTCGCAGTGGTCCATCACGAGCACCCGGCGGATGTAGAGCTTCGGCCCGGATTTCACTTCGCCGAACATCATGTCGAACGGTTTTTTGGACGGCAGGAACAGCAGCACTTTGAATTCAAGAACGCCTTCGCCGGTATAATGGATCACGCGGGCGGGTTCGTTAAAATCGTTCGAGATCTGCTTGTAGAAGTGCTCGTATTCCTCTTTCGTCACTTCGCTCTTCGGCCGCAGCCACAGCGCCTTCCTCGAATTGAGCGTCTCTTCCGTAACGGTCTTGGTCTTCTGCTCGTCTTCGGTTTCCTCGTCCATCACGATCGGATGCTCGATAAAATCCGAAAATTCCTTCACGAGTGAGCGGATCTTCCATGGCTCCACAAATTCCTTTTCCTCGGATTTTAAATGAAGGATCACGTCGGTCCCGCGCGACATTTTTTCGCACGGCTCTATCGTATATTCGCCCTGGCCGTCGGACACCCATCGGACGCCGTCGGTCTGCCCGGCACCGCGCGTGGTCACCGTAACAGTGTCCGCCACCATGAACGCCGAATAAAATCCGACACCGAACTGCCCGATCAGTTCCGGCCGCGACGAGGCATCGGCGGATTTCAGTTGATCGAGAAACTCTTTCGTTCCGGATTTTGCGATCGTCCCGAGATTCTCAATGACCGCTTCCCTCGTCATGCCCACGCCGTTGTCTGAAATTGTCAGCGTCGAGTTCTGCGGATCCACACTGATCTTGATCTTCCATTCCCTGTTATTTTCGAGCACCGCTTCGTTGGTCAACGAATCGAATCTCATTTTATCGATCGCATCGCTGGCATTGCTGATCATTTCGCGAAGAAAGACTTCCTTGTGCGAATACAGCGAATGCGTGATGAGATTCAGGATTTGTTTCAGTTCGCTCTTGAATTCCATTTTTTGCGCTTGTTCAGCCATCGTTCCCTGTCCTCTACTGTTGGTGTTGGATATCGCTCACGATTGTTTCTGATTGATTATAAAGTTAGGCAAGAATTTCCTGATAGGCAAGCGGCATGAGAATGCTGCATTGACAATGCTGCGATGACAAGCGGCATGAGAATGCTGCATTGACAATGCTGCGATGACAAGCGGCACGAACAGTCGCAGCGATGAAAAGGGTTATAGCTCTGAAAGGAGTAATTCGGCGGCTTCGCTGTCCAGCATCCATCGGAGATTGCCGTTTTCGGGACGGATCAGCGATGCAGGCAGTTCCACCGCAGGCCCGGCGGCCGTCATCAGCCGGTGAACAATAGAGGCCTTGCTTTTTCCTGAGACGAGAAAGATCACCTCGCGCGCCCGGTTGATAATGGGAAACGTGAGCGTTGTGCGCCACGAACCGTACCACGGCACATGCACAGCCCGAACAGACCGCAACGTTTCCTCAACGGCATCCGTACCCGGAAAGAGCGACGCCGTGTGGCCATCTTTACCGAGGCCCAGCAGTATAAGATCGAATGTATTGATTTTAGCCTGAAAAATTGCCGCCAGTTCTTCGTCGTACATCGCTGCAGCGTCTTCAGCCGGCACCTCCCCGCGCATGCGGTGAACATTAACCGCCGGGATCGGCACGTGAGAGATCAATTCAGCATAGACCATCCGGTAGTTGCTGTCAGAATCGGTCGGCGGAACCATCCGTTCATCACCGAAAAACAAATGCACCCGGTCCCAATCGATCTCCATTTTCTGTGAACCGCTGCCCACCAGTCGATACACACGGCGAGGCGTGCCGCCGCCGGCGAGAGCGATATGACACAACGCCCTCTTGCTCAGAACATTAGATACGATCTGAAGAAATTCTGCGGCGGCGGCCTCTTCCAGTTCACTCCGTGATCCAGAAACCATTACGTTGTCGTGCAATGGTGAATGTCGTGTTGGTGAATTCATGGATCAACAATGGCACCTTATGTAAAGATTTTTTTTAGTTAGAGTATGGTCAATGGAACACTTGTTTACGGAGCGTCGCGACATCCCCTTTGACAGAATCCATTGTTTCTGTCACCGTGTCTGCCAGTTCATCGAATGAGTGCTTGATTTCATCCGCATACAAATTTGCCTGATGAGAAAGCCTCCGCCGGGTTATTGATCCTTTTGCCGGAGCAAAAAGCACACCCGCAAGTGCGCCTGCGGCCATGGCCGCCAATGCTATTTTTGCTGAGTTCATGTGACCCCTCCTCTTGTGGTTGACGGTTGTTGATGTTCAAGGCACTTCCCGATTGGGATGTCTTGAGGGCATGCACTTCATGTACTTATAGAACAACAAATAGAATAAAAAGTGTCCGGAATCGCTTTTTATTTATTCCCCTTCTGGGTGCCTGCACACGCGAGAGGCTGCGCATTCACCCGCCCTACTCATACATGGATGCTGCGTATTGGTTTGCGCAAGCCCTGTAAAAGAGTCAAAAACATCAATGATTCTTTGTTTTTCAGCCTATTCCATGTCAATCGAACAGGCCGTCGATCGAGAGATACCGCTCGCCCGTGTCGTATGTGAATGTCAGGACCGTGCTGCCGGCCGGTATTTCAGGCAATTTTTTTGCCACGGCCGCGAGCGATGCCCCAGATGAGATCCCCACAAAGAGCCCTTCCTCTTTCGCCGCACGGACCGCGTATTGAAACGCTTCTTCTTTCGATACTTGTATCACGCCGTCAAGAATATCCGTGTGCAGGTTTTTCGGTATAAACCCTGCTCCGATGCCCTGAATGGGATGAGGACCCGGTGTTCCTCCGCTGATGACCGGAGACAACGCCGGCTCCACGGCAAATACTTTCAGTGCGGGAAATTTTGCTTTCAGGATGTTGGCGACTCCGGTGATGTGCCCGCCTGTTCCAACTCCCGTGATGAGATAATCAATGCCATCGGGGAAATCGGCGAGTATTTCCTGCGCCGTTGTCCGCTCGTGAACGTCGATATTCGCGGGATTTTCGAACTGCTGCGGGACCCACGCGCCGGGTGTCTTGGCCGCGAGTTCCTGCGCGCGTTCGATCGCGCCACGCATCCCCTTCTCCTTCGGGGTCAGGTCGAGCGATGCTCCGTACGCCGTGAGTATGCGGCGGCGTTCGATGGACATCGAATCGGGCATCACGAGTATCAATTTATACCCTTTTACAGCCGCGACGAGGGCAAGGCCGATGCCTGTGTTGCCCGACGTCGGTTCAATGATGACCGTTCCCGGCGTGAGCACACCGCGGCGTTCCGCATCTTCGACCATTGCCAGCGCGATGCGATCTTTGATGCTTCCACCCGGATTGGCGCGTTCCAGTTTGACCCACACATTTGCATGCGTCGGATAGAGTCTCTGTATGTTGACATGCGGCGTATTGCCGATCGTTTCAAGTATTGTCGTTGCTTTCATTGCTGGTGTTCCTTTCAGTATGGAATGGACGTTCAATGCGACGAATCTACTGTGTTCCCTGGTCTGGTGATGATTCATGGTTATGCTTTAACAACAACGATTTCCGTTACAGCGTTCATATTGACACGATATGAGTGAAATCTTTTTTTTATCGATTTTTTTTCCAGCAATCCCTTCGGCTCGCGTGCATAACGATGTGTTTGTGCATTACCGGACGTACACTGCTTCCGCACGTGAAGCGGCACGCAATTGTTCAGACATACGGTTCTACGATCGCGCATAAGGCAACGATCGTGATGTCGTTATACGATGCGGGCTGAATTTTACTTGTGGCTGGACAAACAGACAAGGGTCAACAACAACAGGGGTAATATCCGTTGAGACACGGAGTATCGTTGTGCAGGACCGGCCTGCAGGCGTTAAAGAGATGAAGAAGTGTGGTGTTAAAATTTGTCGGCATGCTGTGTGTGAAAGCCGCGTGATAGTGACGCTGTTAATCAGACTATATAGTATTAAATATAAACTAATTTTTCTATTTGTCAAGCACGCAGATGCTCTGATGGGATATTCTGAACCGTACCGTGCATCGCCCAGATCATCTCCGGCTCAGCCGGTTCCTCACGGTGATGAGTTCCGCCGCAATACTGACGGCGATCTCGTCGGCGGTGCCGCTGTCGATGCGGATGCCGATAGGCGCGTAAATATGCTGCCGCTCAAACTCTGCCTGTTCCCCCGGACTCAGGGAATTTTTAATGCGTGCAATTTTTGCTTCAGCTCCCATGATGCCGATATACGGCAGGCTCATCGGCAGCAATTGTTTCAACGCGATGGTGTCTGTGGCGACATCCGATGTGACGATCGCGGCGAACGATTCCTGAGGCTCGGCAATATGCGAGGCGAGCCGTGAATATGCATCGGTGATTTTCTTTTCATCGGAGGCCGTGTCTTTCTGCCCCGTACTCCGCTCATCATACATGACAACGTAGAAATTGAGCCGCACTGCAATCCGCGACAACGCCGCGCCAACATGCCCGCCGCCGACGATGTAGAGCGTGTAGTCGGGTCCAATATTTTCACTGTACGTCCACCCGAAGGCCGACAATTGTTCGAACGTGGAATGCGGCGCTTGCTTTCCCGCCGAACAGGCGATGCCGTCCGCGGTAACGGTCAAGACCGCCGGCCGGTGCTCGGTCAATGCTTCGAGGATCGACGATACTGTCGGTATGTCCGATTCTCCGAGAGACACCACACAGAGCGTTTCCGAACCCGCGCACGTCAATCCCGACGGCTCGCCTCGTTGTGTCGATGGTGTGTGCACAAGCATCCGCACGTCGCAAAACGTTTTTCCGTTCTTCAGCTGCAGGACGTATTGTTCCCTGATTGAAAACTCCATGATGCCGCCGCCGATCGTGCCGACAGACTGCTTGTCGGCAGTGAACGCCATCTTGAATCCGGTTTTCCCCGGCGACCCTTTTTCGTGCGCTGCGACCGCGATGAATGCCGCGGACCTGCCGCCCTTCAGGGCGTCGAGCACAAAATTCCATAACATCCATTCTGCATTCTCATTCATCGGAATCAGTTCCAAATTAGGTGACAATGATGAGCGCGGTCAATGTGCCTGCTGTACACTTTTTTTAAAGTAACTCGCCGCCGTTGCATTGGTGCGCATGTAGGGCGAGCTGTTAGCTCGCCCGCTCGAGCGAAGCGGTGCTGGTTTCTTAAGAGCACTTCTCGTACAACGCCTGCAGCACACGCTCCGGCGTCAGCGGTGCAACGATCGGCACCTGCTTGCCGGGACGGAATGCCTTCACCGCGCTCAAGAGCGCAAAATATGCGCCGATGCCGTACATGAACGGCGGCTCCCCGATCGCCTTCGAATTGAACGGGGTCAGAGGATTCTCCGAGTGCTGAAGGAAATCGACGCTCAGCACGTTCGGCGCAAAATGCATATCTGGCACTTTGTATGTGGACAGCGCGTCCGTGAGCAGCCGGCCGTCCTTATCATACACCACTTCCTCGATCGTCATCCAGCCGATCCCCTGCATAACCGCGCCTTCCACCTGACTCAGATCGATGGCAGGATGAAGACTGTGCCCCGCATCGTGCACAACATTTACCGCGTCGATCTCGTAGATGCCGCGCAGACAATCGAGCGTCACTTCTACGAGCGCCGTGCCGAACACATGGTAGGCAAACGGATGTCCCTTCGATGTGTCCCTGTTAAAATGAATCTCCGGTGTTGCGTAAAAGTGCTGACACGTCAGGCTGATGCGCGCACTGTTCGCCTCGGCGACCAGTCGCTGCCACGTCCACCCGGTATCGTGCTCCTCGTTGTAGACCACTTCGTCGCGCACGTCGATCAGGTCCACGTAGGGTTGATCGAACCGTTCGGCCGCAAATCGTTTCAAGCGATCCAGAAGCACTCCGCATGCGAGCTGCGCCGCCATGCCGTTCAGGTCTGCGCCGGTGCTCGCCGCCGTCGGCGATGCGTTGGCTGCACGCGTGGTATTCGTCGTCTCCAGTTTGATCGATTCGGGCCGTATGGAAAATACCGTGCGCGCGATGGAGAGGATCTTCATGTTCACTCCCTGCCCCATTTCAACCGCCCCGGTACTGACGCCGACGCTGCCGTCCGTATAAATGTGCACAAGCGCGCTTGCCTGGTTCATCATCGTATTCGTGAACGAGATGCCGAAACAGATCGGCATCACGGCGTACCCTTTTTTCGTCCACTCATTCAACGCGTTGAACTCCGACGCCCGTTTCCGCGCCGCCTCGATCGGCGACTTTTCCTCGAGCGCCTCCCAGCAGGCATGCGCCTGGCAGCGTTCCGTGACCTGTCCGTACGGGAATTCATCGCCTTCTTTCAGCAGATTTTTTTTCTGTATTAATAATGGTTCCACATGGAGCGCCTCCGCAGCCGCGACAATGGCTGCTTCGATCACGAATTTTCCCTGCGGACCGCCGAATCCTCTGAATGCCGTATTGGGTGGAAGATTCGTCCGGCAGCTGTATGCAACGGCCTTCACATGCGGAATATAATAACTGTTCGTGCAGTGAAAGAGCGTGCGCTGCAGCACTGCGGGTGAAAGGTCGGCCGCCGCTCCGGCGTTCTGATAAAACACAACGTCATAGGCCAGTATTGTGCCGTCGTTCTTCAATCCGATCGTGTAATCGGACACATAGGGATGGCGTTTGCCCGTCATGCGCATATCGTCCTGGCGATGCAGTATCATCTTCACCGGACGACCGAGCTTCACCGCACCAAGGGCGCACATGGCCGCCCATTGCGTTGCCTGGTCTTCCTTACCTCCGAATCCGCCGCCAAGACGCGGCACATCGACTTCCACCAGATGCATCGCAATGTTGAGCACCTTCGCCGTCACACGCTGGACCGCGGTCGGACTCTGCGTCGATGACACGATCTTCACTCCCCCGCCCTCTACAGGGATGGCGAACGCGCCCTGCGTCTCCAGATACAGATGTTCCTGGCCGCCGGTTTCCGCAGTCCCTTTCAGCACGATGTCGCAGTGCGCCCACTCACTGGCGGCGTCGCCGAGTTCGAATTGCATCGGCGGAATGATGAGCTCGTTCTTCGCGAACGCTTCTCTCACGTCGGTGATGACCGGAAGCGGTGTTATCTCCGCCGTGATCGCCTCGGCGCCATAGCGCGCGGCGAGCGCGCTGTCGGCAATGACGATGGCGAACGGCTGCCCTCTGTAATGCACACTGTGTTCGGCAAGCAGCGGTTCGTCTGCAACGATCCCCCCGATCTGATTTTCTCCGGGAATATCGGCAGCCAGCAAGACCGCCTTCACGCCGGCCATCGACCGTGCGGATGAGCAATCGATCGATTTGATATGTCCGTGCGCAATGCGCGAGTATGCAACATGAGCCCAGAGTGTCCCTTCGGGAACGAGGATATCATCGACGAACTTCGACTCACCGCGGACATGCTTTACAGCATCAAAATTTTTCATGCGAGCGCCTCCTTCTTCACCATGCCGGGAAAGCAGCGCATGATGTGTGCCGCGAGGAGCTGGCGAAGCAGCAGACGTTTATAGTCGGCGCTCCCCCGCGCATCGGAGATCGGACTGATCTCGGCTGAGGCAATTGTCCATGCCTTTGCAAAGAGCAGTGCGTCCATCGGTGTATCGTTTAAATATGCGGAGGTCTTCGCCAGATGCAGCATCGTTGGCCCCACACCGCCTGCAGAGATACCGACATTGGACAATGTTCCGTCATGCAGATCGAATATCATTGCAGAATTCACGCTGGCAATATCGAGATACTTGCGGCGCGAGACTTTTTCGTAACTCAGGTGTGAGGCAGGTCCGGGTTTTGCAACCGAGATCATTGCGATAAGCTCCGTCCTTTTTTTAGCGAGCTGCTTGTATCCCGTGTAGAATTTTCTGAGCGCCAGAGTCCGCGTCACATCGTTCTCCTGCAGCGTGAGATCCGCATTCAATGCCATGAACAGGCACGCCATATCGGCGATCGGCGAGGCGTTGGCGAGATTGCCGCCGATCGTTGCCCGGTTGCGTATCGGTGTCGAGCCGAACAGCAGCAGATCAGAGGCAAGCCCGGGAAAATATTTTTCTATGAGCGGCGATGAGCGGAAGTCCTCTACCGTTGTTGTCCCCGGAATGTGTATGGCATCGTCGCTCTCCGATATCTTCGCGCGTTGATAATGCGACGGGATGCGCAGCACAGGTTCAGCGTGCATGGTGAACGCCTTTTGCACGTACAGGTCCGTTCCGCCCGAGACGATGTATGGCGCGGTCTCACCGACGGTTTCATCAAACGGCTGTTCTGGTGTGCCGCGCTTTTGCAGCTCGCCGAGCCGGGAAGGGATCGTCTGAAAGTAGTCGGGAAGGATTTTTTGGCCGACAAGATGCGATATCGGTGAGCCGCCGGTGTTCGGATGCAGAGAAAGATATTCATTGATGCGGCGGATGGCTTTCTTGATCGGCGCGTGTCCCGTGCACCGGCAGACGTTGCCATCAACCGTGGTACTCGCCTTGGCATCGGCACGTGAGATCGCATCGGTTTCGTTCGCGGAGATCGCGGTAGTGTCGGCGGCGGCGATCGTATCTGCTTCACCAATAGCGAGTATAGCGGCTGCTGCAGATGAGATCACACCAGATATATTCGCGGCAGACTCACCGGCGGCGGCTGAATCTCCGGAGGCTTGCGCCGCCTCGCGCTTCGCGTGTGTCTGCGCATCCTTCATGCAGTACCCTGTGAGCGAGAGTATGAATCCAGGCGTGCAGAAGCCGCACTGCGTTCCGCCTTCATCCACGATCGCCTGCTGGATGGGCGTGAGTTCGGCCGGCTGATTGATGCCTTCGATGGTGACAACATGCTTCCCTTGCACATCGGCCAGCGGCAGCAAACACGAATTGACGGATGTGTAGACGACCTCGCTGCCGCGCAGTTCTCCAAGTAGCACTGTACAGGCCCCGCAGTCGCCTTCGCGGCATCCCTCTTTCGTGCCCGTGAGATGCTCGTGCCTCCGGAGAAAATCGAGCAGCACAATGCCGGGGTTCACCGTCTCTGCGATAATGCTGTCATTAATGATACACTCGAGCGATAATTCCATGGTGCGTGACACTCCCTTCGTGGTTCTCATGTTTCCTGTACCGGTCGCATCGTCACGAAGCGTCTGTAGTCGTCCGGCGTATCGATGTTGATGAGCACGCCCTCTTCCGCCGTCGGCACTTCGCAGACGCCGCCGTCATGCGCGCGGATAACGAACCGCAATCCGATCGCGGGCGGCGCCGAACGCACTTCATCGAACAGCGTGCGGGCAAGCAGAATTGGATGGCCCCTGCGTCCGTCATATACAGGCACCACTATCGGTTTGCCCGATGCGTGAAACGCCTGCACCATCTCGCCGATCAACGGTGCCGGCACGAGCGGATGATCCACGGGCCAGATGAGTATCCCGCCGTGGTCGCTTCCCTCCACGGCATTGATGCCGGCAACGATGGACGAGAGCTGCCCGCTCTCCCAGTGTTCATTGACGACAACGCGGCCTTCGAACCAGCCGAGTGTTATGCTGATCTCTTCGTGTCCTGCGCCAAGCACAATAACGACATCCCGAATTCCCGCCGCCCGCGCCCCATCGGCGCAATGCTGCAGGAACGACTTCGAATCCAGCCTCAGCAATACCTTCGGCCGCTCCATTCGGCGCGAGGCGCCGCCTGCAAGGATCACCGCCGCTATCGAGTGCCTCATTTTTTTTATTACTCCCTGTTAGCTCGCCCTCTCGCGAAATCACATTTCGCCCTACACATGCGCCGATGATGTTTGAGTTGAAGTGCTCTCGTTGAAAATAGTGTGCTGCGGGCGCGCTGACCGCGCTCATCATAGACATCCCGAGTGCAGTTACGAAACTGCTTTCATATACATCATCGGAAACGCCGCATACCACGCCGCGGCCTTCACAAGATGTTCCACGGGAATATGCTCTGTGGCCATGTGCGCATAGATCTCATTGCCCGGCCCGAATCCGATGCATGGTATCTTATGCATGCCCATCACCGCGACGCCGTTGGTGCTGAAGACCCAGCGGCTGACTTCCGGTTTTTCTTCGAACAATCCTTCGAACGCCGCCACGCCGGAACTCAGCGCGGGATGATCTTCCGCGAGCAGCCATGTCGGATAATATTTTTTGGTCGGATACGTCAGGCCCTTCCAGCTCGGCACGGCATAGTCCAACACGACAACGTCGGCCCCGGCGGCGATGACGCTCGGCAATTCCTGTATCTCCTTCACTGCGGATTCCATTGTGTCCGTGGCTGCCAGACGCCGGTCAAGATGAATGGTGGCCGAATCCGCCACAGCGCACAACGACGGCGATGTCGACCGGATCTCGGCGATGGTGACTGTGCCTTTCCCGAGGAACGGCTCTCCGCCCAAGCGTTCGTTCAGTTTTTCTATGTCCGCAACGATGGGCGCCATTTTGTAGACGGCATTGACGCCGCGTTCGGGTGCCGACCCATGGCATGAAACGCCCTTTGTCCGCACCTCCATCTCCATTCGACCGCGATGCCCCCGATACACGGCGAGGTTCGTCGGTTCGGCGATCACCACAAGTTCCGGACGAAGGTTGTCCTCATTGATGATGTATTGCCAGCAGAGCCCGTCGCAGTCCTCTTCCTGTACGCTGCCGACCACGTATAATGTGTAGTCGCCTTCCAGGCCGAGGTCCTTGATGATCTTCCCACCGTAGACGATCGAGGCTAACGCGCCCTTCATATCGCATGCTCCGCGGCCGTAGATGATGCCGTCCCTCTCGTCGCCCTTGAACGGGTCGACCGTCCAGTTCGCCGGATTCCCGACATCGACCGTGTCCACATGCGCGTCGAATGCGAGTATCCGCTTTCCGTGCCCGATGCGTCCGAGAATGTTTCCCATCGGATCGATTGTGATCTCGTCGTACCCGCATCGTTCCATCTCCAGTTTGATGCGCGCGATCACATCGGCTTCCTGTGAACTCACGGATTTGATCGCAATCAGGTCGCGCAGGAATCCTGCGACCGCGCGTTCGTTCTTTTTCGCTTCGTCAAGTATTTTTTTCAGCATCGATATTTTTCCTTTTTAGTTTCCTGTGTGGTAACTACTTAGCGTACATCCAAATCACTGTCATCCTGGGGTAAGGCATCTCGGCAGCGCCAAGAATCTTCATGCATATGACATCAGTACTCTGTCGTTCTGAGCGCAAGCGAAGAATCTTGCATCGTGTGAGCAGCCGGCGAGATTCTTCGGTCGCTGCGCTCCCTAATAATGACATCGAGTGAAGCGTTCGGTGAATAGTTACCCTGTGTGTTCAATTAGATTCCAACCTCAGCGTTGAATGCCTCGATCAAACGGTCGAACTCGCCGACCTCATCTTCGAACAGTGCACGCCAGTATTTCGGCTCCCACTGCTCCCTGAGCTCTTCCGACGATCGTCCCTGCTGTTCGACCCATGTGAAATATTTGAGATTGTGTATCGCTTTCCTGTCGTAATAGGACAGCTCTTTGAAATGCTCGATCCCCTGATGCTGGACCGGTCCCGCATAATCCATTCCGGCCTGCATCTGCGTATACTCGCCTCGCTCCGCGGTCAGTTCATCCAGGCGCGAACGGTACATCTCGACGGAATCCGTGAAGATCGTGAGGATGACATCGTTCTCGCCGAGCTCGTAGTATTTCGCGGTCTTGATCGCCGCAAGCACGTTGCCGATCCCCGAAATGCCGAGCAGCTGGAGCTTTTCGGCCTGCATCTGCGACACGCCCCGGGCCTCTAGAAACCGCTTTCCTTCCTCTTCGTTGAACAGCCGCAGCACGCGCATACAGTCTTCATCGTCGATCGCCGCGACGTTATCCGTATTGCGGACATTGTGCACCCACGGCACGTGCTTGTCGCCGATGCCTTCAATGCGATGCTCACCGAAACCGTTCATCAGGAGCGTGGGACATTGCAGCGCCTCGCTGGCCACGATCTTGAGATGCGGATGAAGTTTCTTGAGATAATCGCCGGCCCCGATCGTGCCGGCAGAACCGGTGGCCGAGATGTACGCCGCTGCATTCCCGTTCTCGATGCCCAACGCGCGAAATGCCTCTTCCAGCGCAGGCCCCGTCACATTGTAATGCCAGATCGGATTGCCGAATTCTTCGAACTGATTAAAGACCACATTGAGCGGATCGTTTTTCAATTCCCAGCATTTGTCGTAGATCTCTTTCACGTTGGATTCGGTTCCGGGCGTCGCAATGACCTCCGAACCGATCTCGCGCAGCCAGGTGAACCGTTCTTTGGACATTCCTTCGGGAAGGATCGCGATAGGCGTGCAGTCGAGCAGCCGGCAGTCGAACGCGCCTCCCCGGCAATAATTTCCCGTGGACGGCCACACGGCCTTGTGCTTCTCGGGATCGAACTCTCCGCTCACCAGGCGCGGCACAAGGCAGCCGAAGGCGGCTCCCACTTTATGCGCGCCGGTCGGAAAATATTTTCCAATGATGCCCACGATCCTCGCCTTCACTCCCGTGATCTCCCTTGGTATCTCAAAATAATTGACGCCTCCGAATCCTCCGGTCGTGACATTGTTCTTCCACGTGATGCGATAGAGGTTCAACGGATTCACATCCCACAAGCCGATAGCCGGAAGCTGTTCCTTCACGCGCACCGGGATCAGATCGGGATTGCGCATCTGTGCAAACGTCGGGATGGTGATGCCCTGCGCGCGGCACCGTGCCGCGGTTCTGCTGACGACTTCGTGGTCTATTTTTTTTATGATCTTGGACATTCCGTCTCCTTTTTTTCTTCACTTTTTTTTAATGCCGCATCGGTGCGGCGATCTCGTAGTCTTGTTATGCTTGCGTCGTACTCAAGAACCTTCATCCAAATGATACATTTTCATTGTCATTCTGAGGTGATCATTTCGGCAGCGCCAGGGATCATCATGCATATGACATTAGTACTCTGTCATTCTGAGCGCAAGCGAAGAATCTAAAATGCCGTTCGCAAAGCAGCGGCACATAATCGATCCTCCCTGCAGTCTGATATATTTTAGATTCTTCGGTCGCTCGAGCTCCCTCAGAATGACATGGATGATAAAATACGCTGAATAGTTGCCATCATCCTTTTCATCGCGACCGCAGTACGCCGCGTTCCACCAGCTGCTGCATGCGCGCCGCGGGATCCTGCAGGCGCGTCAGTGCGATGATCGACGAGATCACGAACGGTTTGTAGCTTGCCTCGGCGTAGGTGGCGAGGCGGTATTTTTCGAACACGTTCTTCGACACTTCGCCCTCCTCGCAGCTCACGCCCGAAATGTCGGCCGGCAGGCAATGCATATAGAGAGCCTCGCCCTTCTTTGTCAGCTTCATTTTTTCTTCGTCACACTCCCAGTTCTTGAATTTCGCATTGTTCGCAAGGCATTCTTTCTCCAGTTCTTTCAATCCCGGCTTGTCGTTCGTGTTCAGCAGTTCCGTCCGCCGCTGCATCACGTGGAACGGAGCCCACGACTTGGGATAGACGATGTCTGCATCCTTGAACGCATCTTCCATCGAGTTTACGATCTCAAACGTCCCTCCGGCCTGAGCCGATTGCTTTTTCGCCTGCTCCACTACCTCGGGGATAAGTCCGTAGCCTTCCGGATACGCGAGCGAGACATTCATCCCGAACCGCGACATCAATCCGATCACTCCCTGCGGGACCGACAGCGGCTTGCCATAGCTCGGCGAATATGCCCAGGTCATGGCGATCTTTTTGCCGCGCAGGTTCTCCAGCGATCCGAATGTGTTCTTCAATTGCATGAGATCGGCAAGCGCCTGCGTCGGATGGTCGACATCGCATTGCAGATTCACGACGCTCGGACGCTGATGAAGGATGCCGTGCTCATATCCGTCCTGCATCGCCGCGCCGAACTCACGCATATATTTATTGCCCTCGCCAA
The DNA here is from genome assembly GCA_903884005.1 of uncultured Ignavibacteriota bacterium. Lineage (GTDB taxonomy): Bacteria > Bacteroidota > Ignavibacteria > UBA10030 > UBA8401 > CAISDA01. The sequence goes on from CAISDA010000063.1 coordinate 104,839, forward strand.
GGAACATGTCGTCGCGGATACCGATCACCTCCGCAAGGAACGAGATCATGTTCGCCGTCTCGCGTACCGTCTCGCCATGCGCGATCTGTGATTTTTCTTCGTCCAGTTCCGATAATCCAAGGCCGAGGGCGTTGGCCGCCGAGGCAAAACTGAACCGGGTCCTCGTCGAATTATCGCGGAAGATCGAGATGGCGAGTCCGGTGTCGAAGGTCCGGAGAGAAACGCCCGCCTTGTGAAGATCGTTCATCAGTTGTGCGACCGTCAGGACAGCCTTGATCTCGTCGTCGGTTCGTTCCCATGTGAGCAAAAAATCGCGATTGAACATATCGAGCTTCAGGGTTCGCAGTGTCTCCACGAGCGGTGCAAATTGTGTCTGTGCCATTGTGTTGTGTGTTATGTGAGTATGAAATAAATCCTAATTGTCATGGTGCATTGTGTCCACTGTCATCCAGAGCGGAGTGAAGGATCTAAAATTATGTCCGCGCGTGGCAGCAAATAATCGATGCCGTGCATTACGATGGCCGCAATATTGCTTTCGCCGCCGGGGAGGTTTTCATCGGCAGCGTATATCTGCGTATCCTGTCGAATTTATAGAGCGCTCCCGCGACCGCGCCCGCGGTGGGAACAAGCCCGATCTCGCCCACGCCCTTCGCGCCGAATGGCCCTTCAGGCTCGTGCTCTTCGATCAAGATCACTTCCGTTTCCGGCATGTCCTTCGCGCGCAATATTCCGAGCGACCGGAATTTATACGACTCTGGAACCCCGTCCTTCAGTTTGAGCTCTTCTGTGAGCGCATACCCGAGTCCCATGTGCACGGCCCCCTCGATCTGCCCTTCCACCAGCGTCCTGTTGATGATCCTCCCGACATCGTGCGCGGCGACCATCTTCTTCAAGCGCCCCTCCTCATCGAGTATGCACACCTGCGTCGCGAACCCGAATGTCATGTGCGTGATCGGCTTGTCCGTCTTCGTTTCAAGCGCGGTCGTGTAGTCTATGACCACTTCGCCCGAATATTTTTTTTCGATGAGATCGGCAAGCTGCTTCCCGCTGTCCAGATCCTTCTTCATCTCCTGCGCCGCCTTGATCACCGCGCGGCCGCCAAGCACCGTTGCCCTCGATGCCGTTGTCATGCCGCACGGCGTCGGCTGCGTGGTATCGATGTCCACGCGGATCCGCCGTGGATCGACCCCCGTCACATCGCTGAAAAATTGTATCATCACCGTGCAGAATCCCTGTCCCATTTCCGTGAATCCGGTGTTGATGGTGATCGTTTCATCGGGATGGACCGTGGCGATCGCCTGTCCGTACTCGGGCATGCCGTTGCCGATGCCGACATTTTTAATGCCGCAGCCGATGCCCGCGTACTTCGACGAATAGTACGCATCTTTTACCGCGAGCAATGTCTTGCGAATCCCGACGGAATGTTCGAACACCTGTCCCGTACAGAATGTGTCGCCGACGTCCACCACATTCCTCCACCGCATCTCCCACGTATCGATGCCGACGCGCTCGGCGAGTAAGTCCATCATTCCCTCCATCGCGAAGGACGCCTGGTTGGCTCCGAATCCGCGCATTGCACCGCATGGCAGATTATTCGTATACACCGCGAGCGCCTCGACATCCGAGTGCAGGATGTTGTACGGCCCGCAGGCATGCCCCGCAGCCCTTTCCAGCACTTTCGTTCCGACAGAGGCGTAGGCACCTTTGTCGCCGATCATCCGCGCCCGCACGGCGGTCAGTTTTCCCTGCGCGTCGCAGCCGACGGTGTATGTCATTTTTATTGGATGACGCTTCGGATGCAGCCGAATGCTCTCTTCGCGCGTCAGCGTGGCCTTCACCGGTGTGCCGGAGAGCAAAGCCATCAACGCAACCTGTCCCTGTATGCTCAGGTCTTCTTTGCCGCCGAACGCCCCGCCGTTCGTGATCAGCGTGACCTTTACGTGTTCTTCACTCAGCCCGAGGAAGGATGCGATTTGCTTCCGGTCGTCGAACACGCCCTGTCCCTGGCTCAATACTTCCACAATGCCGTCGCGGCACGAAGCGATCGCGCTTTCCGGTTCGAGGAATGCATGCTCGATCACCTGCGTCTCATACGTTTGTATTTCGACAAATGCCGACGCGGCGAGCGCGGCGTCCACATTCCCGCGCTTGATCACGGAGGTGGAAAGGAGATTCGCATGGTCGGTGTGCACCTGTGGCGCATCGGGCCTCAGCGCTTCTTCCGCATCGAACACGCCGGGAAGCACGTCGTACTGCACGGCGATCAGCGCCGCAGCCTTCCGGGCTGTCCGGACATCCTTTGCAATAACGGCTGCTAGAATGTCGCCGATGCAGTGCGTGATCTCGCCTTCGGCAACGAACAACGGCCAATCCTGATAGATCAATCCCTGTCTCCGCTGCCCGGGAACATCCTTTGCCGTGACGGTCCGCGAAACGCCTGCGCATGCGTCCGCCGCGGCGGTATCGATCGAGTTGACGCGAATTCTCGGATGCGGCGAAAAGACAAATGCCGCGTATTGCATTTCCGGCAGCGTGATGTCGTCGATGTACGGGCGTTCGCCCATGGCGAATTTTTCGCCGTCCATGCGCGGCAGGCTCGAGCCGATCTTCCCCGAAAAATCCTGCCGGGGCAGTTCTTCGCCCTGCAGGGCTTTTCCCGCAAGTTCGATCGCGTCCACGATCTTCACGTACCCCGTGCAGCGGCAGATATGGTTATTCAGTGCCAGGGCGATCGCATCCCGTGTCGGCGACGGATTTTTATCGAGCAGATGCTTCGCTCGCATCACAATGCCCGGCGTACAGAATCCGCATTGAAGCCCGCCTGTGGATGTGAATGCGCGCGCAAAGATCGTCCGCTCCCGCTCCGTGAGACCCTCGAGCGTGATGACGTGTTTTCCCATCGCACGCTCCGCCGGAACGGCGCACGAAGACACGGCCTTACCGTCCACAATGACCGTGCAGCAGCCGCACGACCCCTGGGGCGCACAGCCGTTTTTCGGAGAGATCAAACCGGCCTGCTCGCGCAAAACGTCCATCAATGACATCCCTGCATACACATCGGCCGTGAACGGCGTTCCATTCAGGACGAACTTTACTTCGGCCATCTGTTCAACTTCGTTATGATTCAATGCTTCATTCCTGCTTTACACGTGAGTGACGTCGATCGTGACAAAATTTATGCGCGCGGCCGTTCCAATTCCCTTCAGCAATGCCGCCATAACAGCATAATGGCGCATGTCCACTGAGTTCGGCGTGCCGTCGTTCGTGAGTTCAGCATTGAGGATCGCATGCGACGTGCGATCGACGGTGACACGCGCATTCGCTGTGGTGAAGACCGCTTCATTCTTCGCAGCATCGGTCGTCAGTTCATATTCAATTCCGACGAATCTCCCGAACAATGAAACACCCTGTGTGCCGGACTGCAGCACGTATCCGTCTATCGTCCTCTGCCGACGATACGATTCCAAGGAACCGAAGAACCGGGGCTTCTCGATATACGGGCCGCCGTCCTCGGGACAGAACACATCGCAGTTGCCGCATTCATTGCACGCATCCGCATACGTGCCGATCTGATGTTGCTTCGCGATCGTTAACACTCCGCCTTCGGCCACTGTCCACCCGGTCCGTGTGACCGTGCAAGTATTATATGCAATCGAAACCGGTTCAACGTCGAAGAAAAAATTGGCATCGTTCGGACACACCGGAATGCATTTGTCGCAATTGATACAGTCCCAGAGCGCTAAATGACTGCCGATCTTTCTCGGCGCTTTGCTCGTGTGCGACGATCGGTAGCGCGGATCTTCGATGCTTCTGTTCAACAAGCGTTCGGAATTTTTCATGATTGCGAGCGCATACGGTTCCGATCCCCTCCCATCCGTTTGTCCATGGGAATTCGTTAACCCCGCAGTATTCTGCGCTGCGATGCCGGAGGAAGCGGCGGATATTGCATCCGTGCTCGCCGCAGACTGAACTGATGCAGCGGTTTTTCCTGTCATTGCTCTTTGCAACTGCCCGGGATCAGCACTGTCCGAGAGCACAATAAATTCATCTATCGTCGATGCCCCTGCCGACTTCATTCTCTTTTCCAGATTCAGGAGATACTGCTGCAGCCTGCCGTACCCGCCGGGACGCAGAAGGTCCGTGCATGTCGTCGTGGGAACGAGTCCGATCGCGACACAGTCCGGAAAATTCATCGCGTCCACTCCTGCCGAAAACGAGACCGGAAACTCCGAGCCGAAGACCGTCCGCCACCGATTGACCAGAGCAAGGTGGAGCACATGCAACGGCTGGCCGGACAGGTACTGCACCTTGTCTTTCAGGAACGTCCCCTTGTTGATCACTTCAAGCGTGTTGCCGAACTTGACGCCGACAATTTTCCCTGCGCGTGCGGCAACTCCCTGCAATCGTTTCATCATTGCGGCAGCGTCGTCGAATGCGATATTGACGTCGTACGCCGCCGGATTCACTTCAATGTCCGTATAGCCGAGCGTATCGTGCAGCAATTGCTCCAGCCGTGCTTTGCCCAGCATCGGCGGATTCATCTTCACGACAACGTGAAAGCCCATGTCGTCCAGGAGGAACTCGCAGATGCGTTCGATCTCGTGTGCGGGCGTTCCGTGAAATGTCGAGAGCGTGATGCTGTCCGATATTTTTTTCGTGAACGGCAGCTTCCGGTACTGTTCGAACTCGGCGGGAATTTCCGCGCGCAGCTCCTCGATCACTGTTGAAGCATCCCTCATTGTGCACAGCCACTCGCGTATCGGGGCGGACTGGATGCCCGCCAGGTCATACCCGACGCTGACATCGAATATCGTATCCAGATTCATCGCATGCACCGGAACCAGCACCTCGGACAGGCCGGCACCGGTCGCCATTTTTGTCTCGCCGGCCGCGCGCGCATGTGCATCAGATACACCAGCGCCTGTTCCGGTCGAGGCATCTGCCGCGTCCACAGTGCCGGCCGCTCTCTCCGCCGAAATCGCGCCCGAATAAAACAGCCAATGCTTCAGTATTTCGACAATCATGCTCGCCTTCACGTACTCGCGGGCCGATTCCTCCAGCCTGAGTTCCTGCGACCACTCCGTGTTATAGCCGATAGTCCCAACATCGATGCACGGCCGCGCCAGCGCGAGCCGGTCATTCACCTGAACCGTCTTTAATTCGATGATGCGCGCTCCCGCAAGCCACGACAGCACGATATTCTGCGCCAGCTGTGTGTGAGGCCCAGCCGCGGGGCCAAGAGGATTCGCCGCCGGACTTCCGCACGAAACCACGGAGAGGTCCACGCTGCCATCGGGAATATAAAATTTCCGTATCGGCAGGTCGAATATCGCTCCGTTACGCGTGTACTCGTAGTATATCCGTTTGAGCAGTGTTGCAAAAGGAATGGGTACTAATTCAGCCATTGATGCACTTTATAAGAATAATAATTGGGTCAACTTCATGCATACATGTGCAGCGCTTACGCACCTCGCACGGCTTCGCGGTGCATGCTGTTATAATTTTTCCATCCTGTTCCATAATTTTTTGGCGGCCTTGCGCGCCTTCTCCATCACGGCATCGGCGTCAATGCCCGTCACCGTGCGGTCCTTCATGATCCAGGTGCCGGCAGTCATGACGGATTCAACTGCGGACGATTGCATACCGAACAGAAAATGTCCACCGCAGGTATTCTTCGTCATCGGTGTGGGCGCCTGATAATTCAAAACGACAAGATCAGCCGCACTTCCTGTGGCGAGTGCGCCGAACCTGCCGCCGAAAATATCGGAGGCCATGCGCTGCCCGCCGTTCAGAAGTGTCATGAAGTCCACCGGCTGCCCCATGCGCGAATCGCACCGTTGATAGAAAGCGAACTTCGCTTCTTCGAACATGTCTGCCGGAAAACCGTCCGTCCCAAGCGCACCCTGCTCCTTGAAAAAATGGACGGGCGCATAACCGACGCGATTGTTCATATTCGAACGCGGATTATGTACAAGCCGGCAGCCGGCGGCGCGGACCGCCGTGATATCCGTTTCCGATAAATGCACTCCATGCGCAAGGATCGACGCCTTCGTCAGAATATTCGCGCGCGCAAAGCGTTCGATGATGCCGCAGCCGTGTGTGTTCTGTGCATGGGATACATCATAGGCATCCTCTGCTGCATGGATGTGAACGCCTGTATGCAGGCGTGAGGCCAGGTCGCCGCAGAGCGCGAGCGATTCATCGCTTAATGTGAACGATGCGTGCGCACCGACCAATCCTTTATACAACGTGTTCTCCGCCGTTGACCGTATGAACCGCTCGTTCTCATCAAGTCCCCGATCGCGTTTCTTTTTCCCGCCGCGGTCTGTGACTTCATAACACAATGCTCCGCGCACGCCGATGCTTTCAAGCGCCTCTTTGATGATGTCGAGCGATCCGTTGATCACTGTCGGAGATGCGTGATGGTCGATGATGATCGTGGTTCCGCTGCGCACGGCATCGATCGCTCCCGCCAGTGCGCTGTAGTAGATCGCTTCTTCATCGAGAGCCCGGTCGAGCTTCCACCATATCTTCTGAAGAACTTCCAGAAAATTAGCGGGAGCCTTCTTTGGTCTCGGCATGCCCCGCGAGAGACTCGAATATAAATGTGTATGCGCGCAGACCAATCCGGGCATGACGATTCTGCCGGTAAGGTCAAACACTGTTTCATTGCGTCTCGGAACGATGTGTGCGCTTCGTTCAACAATGACGCCGCCGCTGATGCGCAGATCGGCCGTCTCGACTGAAGGAGGAGAAAGGGTGACGCATGAGGCATGTTGCAGCAAACTGTCCACTGTGAATTTATGCTCCTGTCTTCGATCTGGTGTCCAACGCCTTCGCAAGAGCGTCCAGCGTGGGGGCAATGCTGATCGCCGTTCCGGCGGCCTGCTTTGCAGAGTGAATGTCCTTCAATCCGTTTCCGGTGACAATCACGAGGGCCGTCTCGTGCGATCGGATGATCTTCCGTTCAACGGCAAGCTGCAGCCCTGCCATTCCCGTGACCCCAGCCGGTTCGCCGAACACTCCGCCCAGCCGTGCGGTGATGCGCATTGCTTCGAGGATCTGTTCATCAGACACGGCGATCATTTCGCCGTGCGTTTGTTCGATCTGCCAAAGCGCCCGCCGCCAATTGCGCGGAGTGCCGACAGCGATGCTGTCTGCGATCGTATTCGTGTCTGTCGGCACAAGGTCTTGCCCCGATACAAACGCATCCACGATCGGCCGTGCTCCCTCAGCCTGCACACCCAGCAATCTGGGGACGCGGTCAATCAGGCCGAGCATCTTCATTTCCTGCAGCCCCTTTCCGATCCCGCCGATCGTGCAGCCGTCGCCGACCGAAACAACGACCCAATCAGGCATCGCCGCGGCGCATTGTTCGGCGATCTCGAGCCCCGCGGTCTTTTTTCCTTCCACAAGAAACGGATTGGTACCGCTGTTGCGATTGTACCAGCCGAACTTCTCGCATCCTTCCCGGCAGAGATCGAACGCATTTTCGTACGTGCCTTGCACTTTGAGCACCGTCGCTCCGAAGATGAGTAGTTGCGTCACTTTCGGTTCGGGAGCGCGCTCCGGCACGAAGATATAGCTCTTCAATCCGACGGCAGCCGAAAGTCCCGCGAGCGATGAGGCCGCATTGCCCGTGGACGCACAGGCGATCGTTTCGAATCCGAACTCGGCCGCCTTCAACACTCCGATCGAACTCGCGCGGTCCTTAAATGAACTTGTCGGATTGCGTCCTTCATCCTTGAGGAACAGCTTCTGCACGCCGACCGCCTTGGCAAGACGTGGAATGTCATACACAGGAGTCCAGCCGATATGCAGATGAGGAATAACGCTGTCCGATGAAATGGGGAGCAGTTCTTCGTAGCGCCAATGGTTCAATCCGCGAAGAGCAAGACTGTTGGGCGTGATCCGCTTGCCGATCGAGTCGTAATCGTACTGAACGTCCAGGATCCCATCGATGCCGCACTCAGGGCACGTAAAAATATTTCCATACGGGTACGTTGTGCCGCAGATGAAGCATGTCAGGCCGGTGACGAATCGGGGCGGAGTATATGTCATAGGTATCATGAATAGGTTAATTTTTAGTCTGTGAATGTAGCGATAAAATCCGTCCCATTCAAATCAATGTATTCATGCGTTCCATAAAAATAATTCCACTGTCTCTCCCGCCGCAAGATCCCCCGTGCGGTCGGGATGAAGGGCAATGCCGTCCGATCCGGCAACAACGGTGATATCGCCCGACGTGTGATAGGGCACGGGAACAATGTGCGTCACGTCGTGTGTACCCAGTGCTGCTGGAAAAAATTCGTCGAACGGTGTTCTCTTTTTTCTGTCTTCGCCAAGCGGCAGCCGCAGCGGCCTGTCAACCGGAAGATGCAAGCATGCCCGCAGGTACTGGCGAATGAAGATGCGGCAGGCGGTCTGTACTGAAAAGGGATTGCCGGGCAGCGCAAAGACTCTCATGCCGCCGGGATGCACGCCGAACCACAATGGTTTACCGGGCTTGATCTTCACTCCATGAAAAATTTCCCGGACCCCGCATGCCGCCAACGCTGCTGGGACAAGGTCCGCATCGCCCGCAGAGACGCCTCCTGAAACGATCACTATATCGCAATCGAGAACCGACTCGATGAGTCTCGTCAGACCATCCATTGTGTCCCGCACGATCGCTGTGACCGCCGGTTCGATCGAGTAGTGTTTGAGAAAGCCGGCGATGGACCATGCGTTCGAATCCCTGATCTGATGCGGGGCAACAGTGCCCGTCACCGGCTGAATTTCATTTCCTGTTGAGATCACCGCGACGCGCGGCAGCCGCACTACCTCCACGCTGCTCTTGCCGACAGCAGCCAAGAGCGAGAGATGCCCGAACCGTATCTGCCGGTGTGTAGGCAGAACGATGTCGCCCTCCACCCCGTCTTCACCCCGTCGGGCGATGTTCTGATGCCGGGTGTAATTTTCCGCCGTGAAGCGGACATCACCGAGGTGTTCGTCAGCCTCTTCTTTTTTTATGACGGCGTCCGCGCTATCGGGCACCGGAGCGCCCGTCATGATCTTCAGTGCTTCGCCGGTATGAAGCGTATATTCGGCACCGTCTCCCGCAAACAGTTCACCCGCTATGCGGAATTCAACGAAACGACGCTCATGCACGTCGTCGAATTTCACCGCATAGCCGTCCATCGTGGCGCGATTGAACGGAGGGTAATCCCGGTCTGCGACGACGTCCTCAGCAAGCACCCGCCCCAGCGCGTGTTCGAGCTTGACCGTTTCCACGCCCCACTCCGCACGCGCAGATGTGATTTTTTCTATCGCCTCTTCAAGTGAGATCATAACTTTTTTCTAGTGCCCCCCGCCCAACAGCATCTGGCGGACATGAAACACCGCCGGAAGTATCGCATCGAGACATTCACGCACGCCGTTCACGCTCCCGGGCAATGTGACAATGGTTGTGCCCCGTATGGAACCGGCAACGGCGCGGCTCATCATCGCTAGCGGCGTGCGGATCTGTCCGTGTGCACGCATCGCGTCCGCAATACCGTCCGCCCTCCTGTCCAGGATTTCCTCCACCGCTTCCACAGTCACATCTCTCGGCCCCAACCCTGTACCGCCGGTCGTGAAGACAAAATGTACGTCCTGCGACACCCATCGCCGTATCTGATCCTGTATGGCGGCCTTGTCGTCGTTCACGATCACAACATCCGCAACAACCGCATTGTGGCCTTCGAGCATGTGCCGTATCGTGGCACCGGAGGCGTCGTCCTTCACGCCGCCGAAGACCGAATCTGAGCACACGAGCACCGCGCATGTCGGTGCGCCCTCAAAATATTTCCGGTCGGACTTTCCACCGGTCTTGCCGAGCACTTTGATGTGCGATATTTCCAATGCAGTATCGAGAGGTTTCAGTATGTCGTAAATCGTCAGGGCGGCGATGGACACGCCGGTGATGGCTTCTATTTCGATGCCTGTCCGTCCTATGCATTTTGCCGCAGCGGTGACGACAATGCCCGGACGGAACATGGTTCCCCCCGTCGATCGTGCGTAATTTTCCTGCGTTAGAAATTCAAAATCAAAGTGCATCGAATCTATCCCGATCGGATGGCAATGCGGAATAAGATGCGCCGTATTTTTTGCGCCTAACAATCCCGCTGCGCGCGCGAACTCAAACACATCGCCTTTGGGAATTTTTTTCTTACTGATGAGCTCAAGCGTTGCACTGGTGCAATACACTATTGCCTGCGCACTGGCGGTCCGAAGTGTCGATTGTTTGTCTGTGATATCTCTCATTATTGTGCCGTCGTATGTTGGTTGCCCGGCAGATACGCCGTTTTCATCGCCTCTGCATTTGCTCCCCATTCGTGGGAACCGTCCGCATAATGTTCGCATTTCCAAATCGGCACGTCGCGCTTGATGGCGTCGATAATGAATTGATTCGCCTCGTACGCCTCTTTCCGATGGCCGTGTGCCGTCACAACGGCGACCGCACTCTCCGAGATCTCCACTTTCCCCACGCGATGCACCGCTGCGGCAAAGTGCAGCCCCCATCGTTGCCGCGCCTCGTCCACGATCGCCTTCATCATTTTTGTCGCAAGAGGAACGTAGGCTTCGTATTCGAGAAACTGTACGGCCCTCCCCTTGTGATTGTTTCTCACCTCGCCGCTGAACAGGACAATCCCTCCAGCCTCGGGCCGATGTGCCTCGCGCAGCAGTGCGGCAATGTCGATCAGATCTGTGACGATCATCGTATGTTCTTCGTACAGGCTCATCGGGTTCTTCAATGTCTGTCACTCGAATGCAGCAGTGTGACTGCGTGTTGATAGCCGCCTCGGCATGGCGGATCGTTCCTCACCCGCCGATGGAGATCATTGTCAGCGGACTGCCTTTGAATTTTAACGGCTGCTTGTGCGTGAGCGCCTGCGTCAGTCGTTGCGTCAGTGCCTGCGCGTCGTGGGCGATGTCTCCAACATATTCCCGCTTCTCATCACTCAGGCATCCGTAGATGTTTCCGAAGCTGTCCAGTCTCAGCCTGTCGCAATCGGAGCAGAACGGCTCCGATTCGTTTGCAATGATCCCGAACACGGTCCCGTCCTCCATACGCCATCGTTGAGCCGTGGCTGAAGGGCCGCGGTAGAGTGGCGTGAGAACATGCGCTGTTGCTATGCTGCTGCAGATCTCGCTCATCGAAAAAAAATACCGGTCAAAATTTTTCGAATAGAAATGTCCCATCCTCATGAGTTCAAGATAGCGCAGTTCCATCCCACCTTCTATGGCATAGTCGAGCAGCGGAAGTATCTGGCCTTCGTTGAAGCCGCGCATGATGACCGCATTCAATTTCACCGTCAGCCCGCAGTCCCTGGCGGCTTGTATCCCTTCGAGCACCTGAGGGAGCATGGCGCGTTTCGCGACGGCGGCAAAGATCCCGGGCTCCACGGCATCGAGCGACACATTGATTTCCCTCACGCCCGCCAGAAAGAGTTCCCGCGCCTTTTGCTTCAGCAGGAACCCGTTCGTGGTCATTTTAATCGTGTCGATTCCGTTGGCCCTCAGCGTCTGAATGAAGGGGATCAGGTCGGCATACAGCGTCGGCTCCCCGCCCGTCAACCGAACGGCTGTTAATCCAAGCATCCGATGTAGCGCAAGCACGATCTCCGCAAGGCCGTCATACGTCATCGGAGCGGTTCCCGTTGCGCCCGCCGCATTGATGCCCCCCTGGTCCTCGCCGTTCACACAGTACACGCAGCCGAAGTTGCACGCATTGGTGAGGCTCACCCTGAGCGTTCTGAACGAGCGGCCATGCTCATCGTGTATTGGTACAGCGTGGTTCATAATGACTTCCCGTAACCCTTGTGCGCTTCACATCCATTCCGAACGAGCGCCGCGCGTGATGATGCGGCCTTGGGTTGATCATGATGGACAGAGGGTGATGATGTGTTCCTTGCACTGGAAATAGAGTAAAGAGCCCCTGCCGGCGATCGCCGACAGAGGCTGCAATATTTTTTTCTTCGATGCGTACTGTGCGACTCGGAGCATGCCATTCTGCCGGCAGCCGATCTGTCATCTCATATGTTTGAACGCGATATCGATTTCAGAGGCGATCCTCTCGAGCACTTCATCAAATGTACCCATGCCGTTTATTTTTATGACTGTATGCTGCTGCTTGTATTTTTCGATCACCGGCACGGTCTTCAGTTCATGCTCCTGGAGGCGCTTCACGAGCTTCGCCGTGCTCGAATCATACGGCACACGGCGGTCGGTTCTGCTCCGTTCATCCAGGCGGCTGATGAGCTCCAGCGTGGGCACTTCAATTTCAATGATCATCGAGATGGAGGAATCGTGCTTTTTCAACAAGCCGTCCAGTATATACGACTGCACCAATGTCCGCGGGAAACCTTTAAATATGAACCCTTTAACATTCTTGGAGCATGCAATTTTTTTTTCCATCAATTGGACGACGATCTCGTCCGGAACGAGCAGGCCTTTTTCGTAAAACTCCCTGATCCGTTTTCCTGTATCCGTATTATGCTCAACCTCCTGCTCGAGCATCGCACCGGCTGCCACATATTCCAGATCGAACCGTTTCGCGAGCGCCTTGCCCTGCGAACCGCGCCCCGAACCCGGGTACCCGAAGAGCACAATGTTCAGAAGGCGCTTGCTCAATTCATTCCGTATGATTTCCGTTATCTGCTCTGTGACCTCACCGATGCTCCCCGTCCCGTCCACTTCGGAATAGATGCCCCTTTCTTTATAAAACTGGAGCACGGGAAGCGTCTTCTCATTATATTCCTTGAGCCTGGTCCGGATCACGAGCTCGGTATCATCCGGCCTGCCCGAAGTCTCTCCGCGCGAAACAAGCCGTTTCACCGATTCCTCTTCGGGAACATTCAGACTGATCAGACGCGTCAGTGATGTGTTGAGTTTCAGCATCAAGCCTTCCAGGATATAGGCTTGAATATACGTGCGGGGAAAGCCGTCGAACAAAAATCCCTTCACATCCGGATGCTCGGTGATCGTTTTTTCAATGATCTGAACGATGATCTCGTCGGACACCAATCCGCCTGATGCGATGATGCTCTGTGCCTCCAGCCCCAATTTCGTTTTTTCCGCGATCTCCTTGCGAAGGATGTCGCCGGTTGAAATGTAATAGAGGGAATAGCGTGTGATCAGAAATTCTGATTGTGTTCCTTTGCCCGCTCCCGGAGGTCCAAACAGTGCAATGTTGAGCATGCGTGTGCGATGGTAAGATGTAAAATTGTCGATGTTTGTTAATGTAGAAAGAAGTGCCGATAAAGGCAAGAGAATCTCCCTTATCCGATCATCATGCGGCGTCCGATCGAATCGCGCGGAGCGACCGAGAGCGCCACATCACTGCCCACGGTGATGCCGTTGCGCGCAAGCTCGGCCGTAACCGTATCGAAGGCGATACGCGGCGTGTTGTTTTCCTTGCTCAGGTGGCCGAGAACGATTTTTTTCGTGCCCCCGGAGGCAAGGCGGACAACGGTCTCCGCCGCGGCATCGTTCGAAAGATGTCCGTGGCTCCCCAGTATCCTGTCCTTCAGATCCTGCGGATACATGCCGGTGGTGAGCATCTCAACGTCGTGGTTCGACTCAAGGAGCACCAGCGAACAGCCTTCGAAGTTCGCGAACAGCTCGTCGTTCATATGCCCCAGATCTGTCGCAATGGCGATCGTGACCCTGCCGTCGGTGATCCTGTATCCGACCGGTCCGGCGGCATCATGAGGAATGGTGAACGGGGTGATCGCAAGTTCTCCGATCACAAATTCGACTCCGCTTGTACACGATCGTGAAAAATGGTCGTCCTTCAACATTCGTTTGCGCCGCATCGACTCGAGCGTGGGTTCGGTGCCATAAAAAGGAATCTGAAATTTCCGCGTCAGCACATCAACCCCGGAAACATGATCGCGATGTTCGTGCGTGACAATAACGGCTGTCAGCATGGAGCCGGGGATGCCCGCCTCCGCCATTGCGCCCACGATGCGCGATGCGCTGACCCCGGCGTCGATCAATATCGTCGTTTTTCCTGTAGTGACCAGCAGCGCATTCCCGCTCGAGCCGCTGAATAATGAACAAAACTCCATGAACACCCTTAATAGTATTGAATATCGTTGATTCGTAGTATTGCAGCGAGACGGCAGCTCGGCACCATCGCGAAGCGATGAAATGTAAGTATAAGGTATAATAGTACTTAAATAAGCGCGATGAATCAAGCGGACATAACGCGCCACACACGGCATGTTGCGATTCGGTAGGATTTTCCGTACTTTTTTTTTCATCTATGACTACTCAACAACAACCAGACATCATCAGAAAAAGCTTCCTGCTGCGCATGGAGCAGTTCATCCGCCTGCACGGCCTGCTGTCCCCCGGCAGCCATCTCGTGCTCGGAATCAGCGGCGGACTGGATTCCATGGCCATGCTCGATGCCTTCTGCCTCCTTCGCGAACAATGGCAGCTGAGACTGAGCGTTGCGCATGTGAATTTTCGCCTTCGCGGCAAAGCCTCCGATGCGGACGAACGCTTCGTCATCCGCGCCGCAGAGAAGCACGATCTCCCCGTCTATGTGCGCCGCGCAGACACGGGCACCATTGCCGCCGCGCGCAAAGAATCCGTCCAGTCGGTTGCCCGCGAGCTGCGTTATTCGTTTTTCTCCGCGCTCGCGCTCGACCTCGGCGCCGATAAAATTGCGGTTGCGCACAATGCCGTCGACAACGCCGAAACAATGCTGTTCAATTTTTGCCGCGGCGCCGGCATCCAGGGATTGAAGGGGATCTCAGTATCGACCGTTCACGGCATCATCCGGCCTCTGCAATTCGCAACTCGCTCGGAGATCGAATACTTCGCCAAAGCCGGACGCATCCGCCACCGCGAAGATGCATCCAATGCAACCGAAAAGTACACTCGAAATTTTCTCCGTCACACCATCATTCCGGCGCTCGAGCAGCGCATCAACCCTTCACTCGTCAACACGCTCAACAACGAATCGGCGATTTTTGCGTCCTGCTCCGACTATCTGGACGGTGTCGTGAAGAAACTCGAGAACGTCTGTTTTTCTCTCTCGGACACCGGATGCACACTCGCACTGAAACAATTTCGGACACAGCACGTCTTTATTCAACAGATGCTCGTGAAACATTGCTTTTTGTTGTTAGGGATTGAGCCAAATTTTGTGCATATTGAAGAGATTGTACGCCTTCTTCGCAGGCAGCCTGGGAAGACCATCGACTGCGGAAACGGGTATTATGCCCTGCGCGCGGCGTCAACGATCGAGATCGGGAAAGCCGCGCAGTCTCTGCCGTACGTCGTGACTGCCGATTGCGGCATCGGCGTGAAGACAGACGAATTCGCATTCTCGATCCGAAAGCACGCGCTTCCCAAGTCGTTTCGGCACGATCCGCATCGCGAGTACATCGACGCCGCACGCGTAACACTGCCGCTGACGATCAGAACGTGGCAGCCCGGCGACTCGTTTGTGCCTCTGGGAATGAAAACGCGGAAAAAATTAAGCGATTTTTTTGTGGACCAAAAAATTTCTCGCGGCATCAAAGGTACAATACCCGTCGTCCTCAGCGGCAGCGAGATCGTGTGGGTCGCCGGACTCCGTTTGGACGATCGATTCAAGATCACTGAGCACACAACATCAGTATATAAATTATCCATCAAATTTTTTACGTGACGAGACGCATGACACAACCTACGGTTTTCTGCAATAATGAACAGTTCGATATTTTCATTACGGAAGAACAGATCAAAGCACGCGTGATCGAACTGGGAGCGCAGTTAAATATGGAGTATGAAGGAAGAACCCCGATCTTCATCGCCATCCTCAACGGTTCGTTCATCTTCTTCGCCGATCTGGTCCGCGAGATCACGATCGACTGCGAAATCGATTTTTTCAAACTCTCGAGCTACGGCGACGCTAAAATATCCTCGGGCAATGTGAAACTTTTGAAGGATCTCAATTGCCAGGTCACAGACCGCGATATCGTCGTTGTTGAAGACATCGTCGATTCGGGACTTTCCATCGACTTTATAAAAAAACTGATCCTTCAGCAGAACCCAAAGTCGTTTGCAGTTGTTACACTATTATATAAAAAAGATGCTGTGAAGACCCATAATGACATCGATTATATCGGCTTCAGCATTCCAAACGATTTTGTGATCGGATACGGACTGGATTACGGCCAAAAAGCCCGAAACCTGCCCGCTGTGTACAAATTAACCGCACAATAGTATCTTTAGAATGGGCGAGTGATATTCCCTTCAGTCTTCCCTTCCCCCGTGTGTTCATCAGCGCTAAAGAGAACGGTGAAGTGGACTGGCATCGTGCTTGACGTCCTGTTGATGCGGTATTGAAATTTGACTATTGAGAGGAGCTTTCACAATCATGGCAGACGAACAAACGCCGGAAAAAAAACCTAACGAGCCAGGCAAGAACAACGGTACGCCGAAACGTCCGTTGCTTTCACAGAAACGATTGCGGAATAAATCGACGAAACCGCCGTACCGTGGCGATAACGACGAGTTCAACTGGGGTAAGGCGCTTCGCGTCGTGCTGAGCTGGTCTGCCATCATCATGGCGGTGTTCCTGGTCATGACCATGTTCAAAGGCCAGGAAGGAACCGAATACGAGATCTCCTTCACGCAGTATCAGGAATTCCTGCAGAACAAACAGATCTCGAAGGCCGTCATTAAGAAATCGAACTTCAACGATTATGATTTCCACGGCACGCTGAAAGAGCCGCAGGAAACAATGACCACCGCCGGGAAGAAGATCCGAGTCGAAAAATTCACGCTGACGCTTCCCTACACGAACATCGACGATCCCATCATCGCGAACTGGTCGGCGCATGAGGTTCAGTTCACGATATCGAAGGAAGACAACACATGGGTGAACGCGCTCATCAGCGCGCTTCCCTGGGTGCTGATCCTCGGCGTGTGGATATTTTTCTTCCGCAGAATGCAGGGCGGGGGCGGATCGAAAGGCATTTTTTCGTTCGGGAAGAGCCGTGCAAAAATGCTGACCGAAGGTTCGATGCGCATCACATTCGCCGATGTGGCTGGTGCGGATGAAGCCAAGGCCGAACTGCAGGAGATCATT
>CAISDA010000064.1 GCA_903884005.1 uncultured Ignavibacteriota bacterium
GCAAAGATCACGGGCTTCGGCTCGGGCACCGCCCTCGGCATCGAGACGAATTTCAACGGCCTGGGCATTCTGAATCTCGGAACGCGGTTCGAACGCCGATGGCAGGGCTACAAGTATATTCCCACCAACTTCGACGCGTTCTACGAAGTGGACCGCTACAATCTGAACGGCCTCGCGTTTTCAAGCAAGGCGCAAATGCTCAACAAGGTCGTGTCTCCGGGACCCGGCTACTTCGGCGACCTGCTGCTGGACTTCATGGGCTTCACGCAGGTGCGGGGCTGGTATTCGAAATACGACATTGACCCGAACGGCGGCATTCTCCATCTCGGCACGGGGCTCGGCAATAAAATTCCAATGATCCATGCCGAAGCCGGATACGACAAAAAATATATACGGGATGGCAAGGATGTCTTCACGCTGGACGACCGATCGCTCCTCTATGCTGAACTCGGATACAAGCCGTACCCGTTCATGATCATCTCGGCGCTTTACACTTGGACGTTCAGGCCCGAAAGCGATGCGAGAGGAGAAATCCGTTATGTGCCCGAGAAACGTGTGACGCCGAAAGTCTCGTTCGTCTTCCCGATCAATTGATCCTTTCGTTGTAGGGCGGGATGTTCTCTCATCCGCGTTGAATCGCGGCAGCATTGTAGGGCGAGATGTTATCTCGCCCCGAAGGGACGTAGTGCACTGCGCCCTCACTTCACAATTTTTTCCGGAGGCAGTATGAAGTATACCATATGTGTTCTCCTTTTTTCGGCGAGCCTTGCACTCGGCGCGCAGATAACACCGCTGGCAACATCGATCACGGCAGTGACAGTGTATGGCGACCGCGCTCTGGTGACGCGTGCGGGGAAAATCGCACTGGGCGTCGGCGTTTCTTCGCTCACGATCTCGGGACTGCCCGCATCGCTCGACGATCGTTCCGTAAAAGTGTCCGGCGAAGCACCTGGAGCACGGATTCTCGACGTGAGCGTCCAGACGATCTATCTTGATGCCGCTCCCGACGATCGCGTCGCACAGCTCCAGGCGACAATCAACGAATTGAAGCGTCAGCAAAATTCGGCAAAGTTCCGCACGAGCGGCCTCCAGACCGAATCGCAGTTCCTCCGAGAGATCAAACCGCAGCCGGGCGCCGGCGCCTCGGACGCGAAGTCGCCGAAATACACGGTGGACGATTGGCAGAAATCGCTGGCGTTCATCGCCTCGAACATGAAACGTCTCGGGGACGACATCGTGGCCGGAGAAGATGAGATCGCCGTGCTGCAGAAAAAAATTGACGCAGCGCAGAAGCAGTTGAACGATATCACATCGCGCCTCCAGCTTGCATCCAAGACGATGACCATCGACATCGAGTGCGTGAAAAGCGGCACTGCGGCGCTCACGGCAGCGTACGTCGTGTTCAATGCGCGTTGGTCTCCGCAATACGATGTGCGCGCCTCGCGCGATGCCGCCTCCGTGCAACTCGAATACCGCGGCGTTATTCAGCAAAGCACGGGAGAGGACTGGTCCGCTGTCGACATCGCCCTGTCCACTGCCCGGCCCGATATCGGCGGGGTGAAGCCAGACCTGTCTCCCTGGTTCGTGAACATGGCGCAGCCCCCGGCCGCCCGTGCAATGCTGCGCAAGAGCTCGGTTCAGACTCACATGATGATGGAAGAAAGCGCCGCTCCGCCCACCTCGGTCGCGGACGCCGCAATGGCGCCGATGGAGGAACCCGGTGCCGGGCTCAATGCGGGTATGACATCGGCGATCTATACGATCCCCGTGAAGTCGACGATTCCGTCGGACAATGTTCCGCATAAGGTCGGGATCGCGATCGAAAAACTCCCCGCGGAGTTTTCATATCTTGCCGCACCCAAATTGTCGCCGTTCGTCTATCTGAAAGGCACTGTGAAAAACACGGGCGACTATCCGCTGCTTGCCGGCGCGATGAACGTGTTCGCCGACCGCGAGTTCGTCGCCCAGTCTTCACTGAAGGCCGTCGCACCGAACGAATCGTTCGACGCGTATTTCGGCGTCGACCCGTCCGTCACGATCGAACGCAAGCTCGTCAATAAAACGACGGAGTATACGGGAACGTTTTCGAAGAACACGAAGATCACATACCAGTACCGCCTGACGCTCGAAAACAAGAAGAAGACAGATGCCGTCGTGGGTGTGCAGGACCAGCTCCCCATTTCGCAGAATGAACAGATCGTCATCGAACAGGTGGAACCGGCTGCCGCCCAGCTCCCGCACGACGCCGAGGGGCTTGTCGCGTTCCGCGCCGTCCTGAAACCGTCGGAAAAAAAAATGTGGGATTTCACGTTCAGCGTCGAATTCCCCCGCGACATGAAAGTCACAGGAATCGAATAATCAATACCATCATATTATGACACTGTTCAATAATCTGGTAGCGGCATCGCTGCCGATCGTTCCGAAACCGATCGTGGCGGCGTTCGCCAAACCCTACATTGCCGGAGAATCGCTCGATGAGGCCATCGGGACAGTCCGGACGCTCAACGCGATGGGGGCGACGACCACCATCGACGTGCTCGGCGAAGACACAACAAAGAAGGAAGAAGCCGTCGCCGCCCGCGAGCAGGTGAAAGCGGTCCTGGCTGCAATACGGCAGCATTCACTCGACTCGAATATTTCGATCAAGCTCACACAACTGGGATTGAAGCTCGATCCCGATTTCTGCAAGGCGAATGTTGCAGAGATCATCGCCGCCGCGAAAGCGCAGAATAATTTCGTACGCATAGACATGGAAAACCATACATGCACCGATGCGACGCTCGGCGTCTATCGGTACGCCCTGAGCACATACGACAAGGTCGGCATCGTGATCCAGGCATATATGCACCGCAGCGAGGATGACATCAAAAAACTCGCCGCCGAAGGGGCAAGCGTCCGCCTCTGCAAAGGCATTTATAATGAACCGCCGTCTGTGGCGATCAAGGACAGGCGCGGCATACAGCAGAATTATATCCGTCTCCTGAAAATTCTCACGGCCGCCGGCTGCCGTGTCGGCATTGCCACGCACGACGAGGTGCTCATCGATGCATCGAAGCAAGTCATAGCGGATTGCAAAGCGTCCAAGGACATGTACGAATTTCAAATGCTGCTCGGCGTGCGTCCGGAAAAGCGCGCGTCGCTCATCGCCGAGGGGCACCGGCTGCGCGTCTACACGCCGTTCGGAAAGGACTGGTACGGATATTCGGTCCGCCGCCTCAAGGAAAACCCCGAAATGGCGGGACATGTGTTGAAGGCGATTTTCGGCATCGGGAAATAACAACGGAACATATATTATCTCTCTATTCACTAATCATCTATTTTTTTCGGGAGTTGCTATGACAGAAACACAATCAGGCGGCGGATACAAACCGTTCGTGCCGGTGGAAACCGATATGAAGGAGTTCACGCTCCGCGCTCTTCTTATCGGTCTTGTGATGGCGGTCGTGCTGGGCGCCGCTAATGCGTATCTGGGATTGAAGGCGGGCATGACCATTGCCGCTACCTATCCTGCGGCGGTGATCGGCATGGCTATCCTGCGCCTGATGAAAGGGTCCATCCTCGAAGAGAACATGGCGCGAACGGTGGGCTCCATCGGCGAATCGGTTGCAGCCGGCGCCATCTTCACGATCCCCGCATTTTTCATTTCAGGCATCTGGGATACAACGAATCCTGTTGCGTATTATTTTCAGGCGACATCGATCATGCTTGTCGGCGGTGTGTTCGGCATTCTGTTCGTCACGCTGCTTCGGCGTGTGATGGTCGAGGATATTTCCCTCCCGTTCCCCGAATCGGTGGCGGCGTCCGAAATACATAAGGCCGGCCAGAAGGGCGGCGGCGGCGCGGGCACATTGTTCTCCGCAATGGGCATCGGTGCGTTCATCCAGATCCTCGGTTCGCTGAATGTGTTCGCCTCGAGCTGGGAAAAATTTGTCTCCTTCGCCCGCGCGGTCGTGCCGGGATCGAAGGCGATCAAAGCGGGCGGCATCGCGGGACAGGGCGGCACAGTGCTCTCGACACCCGGCGTCAGCCCCGCGTATATCGGCGTCGGATACATCATCGGACCGAAACTCGCTGCGCTCAATTTTTCAGGCGGCCTCCTCGCGTGGGGATTGTTCGTGCCGCTGCTCATGTTCCTGCTCGGACCCTCGCTCTACGATGCCACGGACTTTGCCAAGATCACGAGCCAGTATACGGCAGTCGCTGCATCGGTCGACGCCAAAGGCGTCCCGCAGTCGTACACGAAGAACGGCACGCAGGAAGTCATCACCTCGCAGCAATATTTTACGATGATCGATGAGGACCAGGAAGGCTGGATCGCCATCGCCACAAAGATCTGGCGGTATTTCGTGCGCCCGATCGCCATCGGCGGCATGCTCGTCTCCGCGGCGAACACGTTGTGGAAAATGCGGAAGAGCCTGGGCGCAGGCTTGTCTCGCTCCGTCAGCGACGTGAAGAAGGCCGCCCAAGGCGGACCCGCTCACTCGCGCGTGGAACAGGATATCGCATTTAAGTTTATATTCCCGGGCATCATCGCTGCCGGTGTCGCGACGTTCTTCATCTATTATTTTTTCAGTCACGATGTCGTCGCCGCACTAGTCGCAACGGTCTTCATGATCATCGCCGGATTCTTTTTCGCGGCCGTCTCGGGGTATCTCGTCGGCATGATCGGATCGAGCAATAATCCGATCAGCGGGCTCACGATTTCCGCGGTCATCATTTCCGCGCTGCTCATGGTCATGCTCGGCATGAAGGGCAAGGAAGGCGTTGCGGCCGTTCTCGCCGTTGCCGCCGTCGTCTGCGTCTCGGCCGCTGTTGCCGGCGAAATGCTTCAGGACCTGAAGGTCGGCCATCTTCTCGGCGGCACGCCGTGGAAGATGCAGGTCGGCGATCTCATCGGCGTGATCGTCGCGTCGCTTGTGATGTACTTCCCGCTCATGATCCTCCAGCAGAGCGACATCGCATCGGGCGGCATGGGGTTCGGCGGTAAACTGCTTCCTGCGCCGCAAGCCGGACTCATGGCGCTATTGTCGCAAGGCATTGTCGGCGGCGAAATGGCGTGGCCCCTCATCATCGTCGGCATGCTCATGGCGGTGTCATTCATTCTTATCCAGGTGAAGAGCCCGATGCTTGTCTGCGTCGGCATGTATCTGCCGCTCGAAACCACGTTTGCCATCTTCATCGGCGGACTCATTCGCGGACTCGTCGAAAAGACCGGCGACAAGCGCAACTACAATCCCGCGCAAAAAACACGCGTCGAAAATGCCGGCGTCCTTGTCGCATCCGGACTCATTGCCGGTGAAGCGCTCATGGGCCTGGTGTTCGCCGGATTGAAGTTCTTTAAGGTGAATATCCCCCAAGTGTTCGAGCATTCATCGTTCATCACGAGCCTCGGCGTTTTCGTCGTCATCGCGCTTGTGCTCACGCTGGTTCCGCTCAGGAAAGCAGGCGCGGCGGACGAACCTGCTCCTCCGAGCGCTTCGTTCTAAGTGCTTCTTCCGCACTGAATTTGGTTGACTCTGCGCGCCGTATCATCAACAGTGATGATACGGCGTTTTTATTCCGATGAGAACCGCCATTTCCCCCGCAGAGTCGTCTCAATACATGTCTGTCGTGCCGCCCACGCGGGTCGAACTGTTATTGGGTCCCGCCGGGAATCGGAACATTCAATAGCAGACTACATCTTCCTCGCCCCGTGCCTCGATGTGTGAGGGCTGGTGATGTGCAGCATAGTCGGTATTTTATGCTGTTCTCTCCATTTCCGGAATGCTTTTGTAGTGTGAAAATTGTATATTAATGCAATTGTTTTTAGATTCACGATAGTATCCGAATGAAAAAACACACGATCGATCCATCCGTCAATTTGTTGGATGTAAAACCGCAGCGCACCGCACAATGGGTCCAGGAAGACGACGAAATTGTTGTTATCCTCATACCGAAGTTCAACAACCCATTCCTCGTTCGATGGCTGTTGCCGTATTTAAAGAGCCAGAATTTCCGTTTATCGTTGGACCGCTATGGAAGCGCACTGTGGAACGCGTGCGATGGCATCACGACGGTGGCCGATATCATCGAGACGATGAAGCGCCGTTTCCCCGATGAAGCAGGCTCGATCCCCGAACGCGTCATCGGGTTTACACGCCATCTCTTCAGGGAAAATTTTATCCGTCTCGATGTGTGACGCAGATACAGCGTATAACAACAACTAGTGCTTCAATAATTTACCACACGAAAGGGTACCTGCATGTCCAAAGCTATCGAAGGCTTGAAACCGGAACGCGTGTTCTACTATTTTGAAGAGATCAACAAGATCCCGCGCGGCTCAAAAAATGAAAAGGCCATTTCGAATTACATCGTCGCCACTGCAAAAAAAATGGGCCTCGAAGCCAAACAGGACAAATCGCTGAACGTCGTCGTGCGCAAACCAGCCACAGCGGGCCGTGAAAACGTGAAGAGCATCTGCCTCCAGGGACATTTGGACATGGTGTGCGAAAAAAATAACGACACGGTGCACGACTTCTTGAAAGACCCGATCACGCTCGTGCGCGATGGGAATTTCCTCCGCGCCGCCGGCACCACGCTTGGCGCCGACAACGGGATAGCCGTTGCCACGAATCTCGCGATCATGGAAGACAAGACGCTCGAACACGGTCCGGTCGAATTCCTGTTCACGACGGACGAGGAAATGGGACTCAACGGCGCCAATAACCTTGATGCCGATTTCATACAGAGCCGTACATTGTTGAACCTGGACTCGGAAGAAGAGGGCGATCTATTCGTCGGCTGTTCGGGCGGAAAAAATACCACGGGCTGGTGGGCGCTTGATACCGAAACGGTTCCCGCGAAGCATACGGCGGTCGTTCTTGCCGTCAAAGGCCTGCGCGGCGGCCATTCCGGACTTGAGATCGATAAGGGCCGGGGCAATGCGCTGAAAATCGTCAATCGTGTCGTGATCGCGCTTTCCGGTCTCGGAGCCCGCCTCGTTTCCATGAATGGCGGCAACAAGAGCAATGCCATTCCCCGCGAAGCGGATGCGGTCGTGTTCGTTCCTGCAAAGAACATCGATGCGGCGAAGGCGTGTGTTGCGGAACTTAATTCCACCATCCATGCAGAGCTTGCCACAGTGGAACCCGATCTTTCCATCTCCATTGAAGTGAAGCCGAGAGTGAAATCAGGTAAAGTGCTCAAGAAAAAATTACAGAAAAAAATCACGCAGACGCTTTCGGCGCTGCCGCACGGCGTGCTCAAAATGAGCGCGGACATTAAAGACCTCGTCGAATCATCGACGAACGTCGCCATCGTCACGACGGATAAAAAACGCATCAGCGTCATCACCAGCCAGCGCAGCTCGGTCGCTTCCGAAATTCTGGATGCGTGCGACATGGTCGCCAGCGTGCTCGATCTCGGCGGCGCGGTTGTGGAACCGTCCGAAGGGTATCCCGGATGGAAGCCGAATCTCGATTCCGCCATTCTGAAACTCGCCAGGGAGACGTACAAGAAACTCTACGGCACGGACACCAATGTCAAGGCGATCCACGCCGGCCTCGAATGCGGCATCATCGGCGAAAAAATTCCGGGCATGGACATGCTCTCGTTCGGTCCCACAATGGAAGGCGTCCATTCGCCGGATGAAAAACTTCACATCGACACGGTCGAGCGTTTCTATACGTATGTGCTCGCAATTTTGAAAAACATTAATTAATCACACACACGCCGCGGAAACACGGACCCGTGTCCGCGGTACACCACCACAATATATTCAGTAAGGAACCCGATGAAATATTTTGCAGTCGTACTACTCGCACTTGGTCTGGTCATGTCTTCGTGCTCGAAAAAAAATGAAGGCCCCGCCATGAAATCGCTCACCGACAGCGTCAGCTATGCCATCGGTTTTGATTTCGGCAAGAATCTCAAATCGCAGGAAGTCGATCTCAATGCGGACATCGTGGCGCAGGCGATCAAAGATGCAAAAGATACAAGCATTCACGTAATGACCGATGAACAGATCAAAAGCGTCATGGGGAATTTCCAGAAGCAGGTCATGGCAAAGCAGGAAGAAAAGAACAAGGCACTCGGCGAAAAGAATAAGGCCGATGGCGCCAAGTTCCTCGCCGAAAATAAGTCGAAAGCCGGCGTTGTCGCGCTGCCGAGCGGCCTGCAGTACAAGGTGATCACCATGGGCACGGGAGCGAAACCCAAAGAAAGCCAAATGGTCGTCCTGAACTATCGCGGCACGCTTATCGATGGAACGGTATTCGACGATTCGTACAAACGCGGCGAACCGGCAATGTTCCCGGTGAAGGGAATCATCAAGGGCTTCACCGAAGCACTCCAGTTGATGCCGATCGGATCGAAATGGCAATTGTTCATTCCCGCCGACCTGGCGTACGGTGAACGCGCAGCGGGCCCGCAGATCGCTCCGTTCGCAACATTGATCTTCGAAGTGGAATTGCTGGATGTGAAGACCATGCCCGAAGGCGCACATCAGATGCCTGCCGGCCACGGCAAGTAACACCGTCATAGGAACAGGGTGAAATGGCGTTTCTCCCCCTGTCACTGTATCACAAAACCCTCCCGACATCATCGTCGCGAGGGTTTTTTTTCGTCCGCGGTCCGAGAGAATGCGAAGGTGTGTCTGTGCGTATCCGCCCTTCACACGGGATCCTAGTGCAACGCGGTCGAGACATTATCCGGTATCCATAAATCCCAGCCGGTACGCCTGCTGCACGATGCCAATGATGCTCTGCGCTTTCATCTTGCGCTCTATGTTCTCGATGTGATAGTAGACCGCTTTTTCCGTCGACCCCGTGTTCCATGCAATGTGCTTCACTGTGTGCCCTTTGGCGAGCGATAAAAATACCCTGAACTCTTTCACGGTCAGCTTTTCCTGCAGGGCCAGCTGCTCCGCATGTTTTTTCAATTCCGGCGCCATGTCGTATTGACGGCCCACCATTGCATAGATCCACGTATCATCGGCGATCAGTCCGACGGTGTTCACATACCCTGTTCCGTTATTGTCGGCCGTGTCGTTGCCCGTCCGAAACGTGATAATGTACGGCCGATCGTGATCGTCGTTCTGAATTGTGACATCGTTCACACGATCGTCGATGATGAAATGATTGATCGCGCGTCCGACGAGCTCCTGCGCCGAGCCGCATCCGCAGCGCAGCGCAAAACTCAGATTGCATTCCTGAAGAATGAGGTCTGTCGACGAAATGAGATCGTGTATCCGGAATGATTGCCTGAAGATGGGGACGGTGAATTCGGCCTGCCATACGCTGCTATCTTTTTCATGCAGCAACAGCTGCACAAATATGTCGTACCGGGAATAACGATTCATTGGTCTCCCCCACAAAGAGCATGAATGATTATGTCGGTGCTAACGGGAAAAAAAGGCTGTATCGGGAGAAAGCCTGATGATTGCGTGTCAGGCATTGGGGAATTGTTCTTTCAGTCATCACCAGAGGTGGTCGTAGGTGGGACTGATCCTCCACCCGCAATATACAGGTGGTGAAAGACGTTGTCAAATTAGAAATTTCTAATCGGTAATTTCGAATTCTTTATCGGATGGCCGCAATGCGTCGTAGAGATGCTTTAATTCATCATATGCGTTTTTATTTCCCCGCTGGGCGCATGTGCGGTATAATCGGGCGGCTTCCGCCATATTGATCGGCAATCCGATGCCGTTCTGATAACAATAGGCGAGCGCCAACTGCGACAGCACCGAACCGTTTTCGTCTCCCTCTTTTAATTCGCGTATGGCATTCTGGCCAACGGTTTTCATTTTCAGCACTTGATAGGCCAGGATGCGCAACCGGGCCTCCCTGCTGCCAAGTTCCGATGCGCGCTCCCAGCACGCCAGTCCCTGTGATGTGTCTCGTGCCGTCCATTGTCCGCGGTAATAACAATATCCCAATTCAATGAGCGACGGGCGATAGTCCTCTTTTGCCGCGCGCTGCAGCAGTTTCAACGCCTGCGATTCTGTGATCTGGTAGTCGAATTTTGCCGCCACGAGCGACGACCAGACATACATCGCCGTTGGGTCATTCTTTTCAACGCGTGCTTTCAGCAGTGGAAAAAATTCCTTCGTGTGTATGAGCTCGGAGAGGGCCGAGGGCGCCCGAGGCGAATCGAGCCGGAACGCCCGTATGTAGTATTCGGCGGCGGCAACGATATCTTTGCGGACGTAGGTGCCTTTCTCATACCAGTGTCCCAGGAGCGCAAGCGCTTCGGGGCTTCCGATGTTTGCGGCCAGGCGGACCAGCGGAAGGCCGCGCAACGTGTCTTTGCTGCTGTCAGCGATCGAGGCCATGCCCAGCGACCGGCGCAGATGGCCGTTGTTTTGCAGGAGGGTGTCGGAGAGCGCCTCATCTTCGATTACGGCGCCCGAATTTTCGCCGAAATCCAAAAACACGAGCTGCGATTGGCTGGACATCATGGACACGCTTGAAGTATCTTTACGAGAGCCGTGTTTCGCCGGCTTCGGTTCGGCGAGCCCGCGCCGATCCATTTCCGCAAGCACTTCTTTTGCCGCTGCATAATCCCTGTCCGCAGCGAACTTCACGAGCCGATACGCTTCTTCCATGTTCCGGTTGACGACCATGTTGTCCGTGTATGTCAATCCGAGAAGGAAGATCGCCTCGGTCATTTTTTGGTCCGCCGCCAGACTAATGTACTTATATCCTTCAAACGGATTCCACTCAACTCCCCAGCCGTTGTTGAGGAATACTCCGTAATTGTATTGTGCGATCGGCAGCTCATGGTCTGCGGCCTTCTTGATCCAATACACCGCCTTTGCGGTATCGCGGGGAAATCCCTGCCCGGTAAAATAGCGTATGCCCAATTCGTGCTGCGCCAGCGGATCGCCTGCGTTCGATTTTTGTATGAGTTGAAATCCCTGCCAGAGCTGCTGGCCGATGCCGTCGTATGGCGCGTAGAGAATCAGCGGACGGAAGCGTTTGAAGACCGGGCTCGTTGCCGATTGCTGGCCGAAGGAGAGGGAGGATAATAACAAGAGGAGTGCAATGGCTGAGTATCGTCGCATGAGCAAATAACGGTTGTCCGATGAGTGAAATCTGTACTGACGCGCCGCCTGGCCGTCTATGGATAAAGACGCAACGGCTGCCGCAGAGTTCCACGCCGCACTGGTAATGTACTCTCTTTTTTTGTGAGATGCCCCGCTTTGTTTCCTTTTCGTTTTTTGAGTATATTTTTTATCCGGGGAGATGCAGGTCCGATTTTTTTTTATTCACTCAGAGGTTCTCACTATACATGCAAACGACAACAGTTCGGCAACCGCTTCCGCCGCCGCCCCGCGCATTCCGATGGATCGTCCTTGTTCTCATCAGTCTCGCCATGTTCGGCAATTATTACATCTATGACTGCATCAGTCCGCTGGCCGATGTGCTCGCGCTCCAACTGAAATTCTCGGATTCGGATATCGGCATCCTCCAGGCCATCTATAGTTTCCCGAATATCATCATGGTGCTCGTCGGTGGATTCATCATCGACCGTCTCGGCACAAAAAAATCGACGCTCATCTTCGCCGTCCTGTGCCTGCTCGGCGCCGTCATTACTGCCTCGTCGGCGACGCTGCCGATGATCGTCGCCGGCAAATTCGTGTCGACGACATTCATGCCGGCTTCGTTTGGCGTTGTGGATCCGACATTGATCATGATGGCCGCCGGCCGGCTCGTCTTCGGACTCGGCGCCGAATCGCTCATCGTCGCCGTCACTACCGCGATCGCAAAATGGTTCAAAGGCAAAGAACTCAGTTTCGCGTTCGGCATCAACCTCACGATCGCCCGGCTCGGTTCGTTCGCGGCGCTCAATTCGCCCACGTGGGCAAAACATTATTATGAAAACTGGCAGATGCCCCTCTTGATCTCGGTCGCGGCCGGTGTCGTGTGCGTTGCCGGTGCGGTGATCTATTGGGTGCTCGAAGACAGCGCCGCAAAGAAATACGATATGGGCGTAGCCAACGAAACCGATAAGGTGGTCTGGAAGGACCTGCTGAATCTGGGCACGTCGTACTGGTACATCGTCGCGCTCTGCATCACGTTCTATTCCGGTATCTTCCCGTTCCAGACATTTGCGGTGAAATTTTTCATGGACGCCCACGGCACCACGCGCGAGTTCGGCGGATTCCTCTCGAGCATCCTCACGCTCTTCGCGATGATCGCCACGCCGCTCTTCGGCCTCATGGTCGACAAGATCGGCAAGCGCTCTCTCTTCATGATGTTCGGATCCGTACTCCTGATACCCGTTTATCTTATTATGGCCTATACGCACGTTTCTCTCTACGTCCCGATGGCGATGATGGGCATCGCCTTCTCCCTGATCCCCGCGATCATGTGGCCGTCGGTGGCGTATATCGTGGACCAGTCGAAACTCGGCACAGCGTACGGATTGATGACGATGATCCAGAACATCGGACTCATGGGATTCAACCTCGTGATCGGGTGGGCGAACGATACATCCGGCGCAGGCGCGGCGAATCCCGGGGGCTACACGCTTGGCATGCTCATCTTCTCGGTCCTCGGATTTGTGGGATTGCTCTTCGCGTTCCTGCTTCGCCGTTCCGAAATGGGGCCCCACGCGCACGGGCTTGAAACGATCAGGGCCTGATCCCGGA
Source organism: uncultured Ignavibacteriota bacterium (assembly GCA_903884005.1). Classification (GTDB taxonomy): domain Bacteria; phylum Bacteroidota; class Ignavibacteria; order UBA10030; family UBA8401; genus CAISDA01. The sequence goes on from CAISDA010000064.1 coordinate 12,632, forward strand.
CGATAGGACGTCGGACCGCACATGCACATTTTTTTTCAACGAGAGCATCTCAGTTGAAATATCATCGACGCACGTGACGTATTTAAAAGGAAGTACCTACTCACCGACCATCTAAATCACCGTCATCCTGAGCGAAGCGAAGGATCTAAAATATTAGTCGCCGGTAGCAGCTAATAATCGATGCTGCCTGTTGTAATGTGCATTTTAGATTCTTCGGTCGCTGCGCTCCCTCAGAATGACATGGACTTGAGAGAACGGTGAGTAGACACAAAAGGAACAGACATACGTGATGGACATAAAAAAACTCAAAATATCGCTCACGCAGCAGATCATTCTCGGCCTCGTCATCGGCGGCATACTGGGATGGCTGAAACCGGAATGGGGCGTCGAAACAGCCTTCATCCGCACCATCTTCCTCAATATGGTGAAGGCCATCATCGCGCCGCTGATCTTCTCCAGCATCGTGGTCGGCATTGCCGGCGGCGGTTCGCTTAAAAAGGTCGGCCGCATGGGCGTCAAAGCGCTTGTGTATTTTGAAGTTGTCACGACGGCGGCGCTCTTCATCGGCCTTGCCGTGGTGAACGTGATGAAGCCGGGATACGGCGTCGTACTCCAGGCGGGAACGGATGAACTCGGGGCATTGGCGGCGAACCATCCCAAAACGCTGATCGAAACGATCATCCACATCTTTCCCTCGAGCATCATCGATTCGATGGCGCGCGGCGATGTGCTGCAGATCGTCGCGTTCTCCGTGCTCTTTGCCATGGCCGTTTCCGCGCTCGGCGAAAAGGGGAAGCCGATGATCGAATGGTGCGACAGCCTTTCGCAGGTGATGTTCAAGTTCACGGGCTATGTGATGATGTTCGCTCCGTTCGGCGTCGGCGCCGCAATGGCGTCGACGATCGGCCACAAGGGCGTCGGGGTGCTTGTGAATCTCGGCATGCTCATCGGCTCGCTCTATATCGCGCTCATCGTCTTCGTCGTCGTCGTCCTTGGGTCCGTCGCGTATCTTATCAGGCTCCCGGTCAAACAATTCCTTCGCGCCGTGAAAGAACCGTTCACGATCGCCTTCGCGACGACATCGAGCGAATCGGCGCTGCCAAAAGCGATGGAAGTGATGGAACGCCTCGGCGTGCCCAAAAAGATCGTCGGCTTCGTCATTCCGACAGGATACAGTTTCAATCTCGACGGGTCGACGCTCTACCTGGCGGTGGCCTCCGTCTTCGTTGCGCAGGCCGCCGAAACGGCGACCGGCATCCATTTCGGATTCGAGAAGCAGCTGCTGTTGATGATCACGCTCATGATCACCTCCAAGGGAATCGCCGCAGTGCCTCGCGCCTCGCTCGTGGTGCTGCTTGCCGCGCTGCATTCGTTCGGCCTTCCCCCCGAAGGCGTCGTCGTGATCTTTGCGGTGGATGAGGTGATGGACATGGCGCGCACCTCCGTGAACGTCCTGGGCAACTGCCTGGCGACCGTGGTAGTGGCGCGATGGGAAGGGGAATTCGACGACGAGCGCGCACGGGTCTTCGGCACGCCCGAAGAATATGCGTTCGACGCCGCCGCAGGCGAACCGGCGTTCGCACAGGCGGCACTGAAGGGAGAATAAGCCTTGTCGCAGTGGACCATCGTGCTCATCACATTCACGACCGGGCTCGTGGCCGGAGTGCTCAACACGATCGCCGGCGGCGGCGGACTGATCACCGTGCCCGTGCTCCTGGCCGTGGGACTGCCTCCGCAGTTTGCGCTCGGTACGAATAAATTTCAGGCAAGCATCGGCAGCTTCACCTCCACCGGATATTTTGTCCGCAAAGGCGTCGTGCGCCTCGGCGAAATTAAATGGGGACTGCTCCTCACGGCGATCGGGGCCGTGGCCGGTTCCTGGACGGTCCAGCAGATCCATTCCGAACTCCTTGCGGACGTCATACCGTTTCTGCTCTTGAGCATCGCCGTCTATTCCATCTTCTCTCCCGCGCTCGGTGTGCGCGACGTGCATCCGAAAATTTCAGAAACAAAATTCTACGCGATCTTCGGCTTTGCATTCGGTTTTTACGACGGCTTCTTCGGTCCCGGCGTCGGCACATTCTGGGCAATGGCCTTCGTGCTGCTGCTCGGGTACAATCTCATGAAAGCCACCGCATACACCAAAGTCGTCAACTTCACGAGCAACCTCATCTCCTTTTTCATGTTCTGGTACGGCGGATTCGTCCTGTTCGGTTCGGGCATCGCCATGGCCATCGGACAAATGATCGGCTCGCAGATCGGGTCTGTGCTCGTCCTCAAAAAGGGCACCAATTTTATCCGGCCCATCTTCATCACCATGGTCCTGCTGACGACGCTCAAATTGATCTACGACCGCTATTTTTAACGGTCCGCCGGATTGTAAGAGCGCATTTTTTACCGTATATTTATTATTCAACCCGTGGCAAATACAGAGCATACCCATTCATTGCTGTCATTGTGATGCTCTCATCTTGACCAAGGACAAGAATCTTCATGCATATGACAAACGAACTCCGTCATTCCGAGCGCAAGCGAAGAATCGTGCATCGTGTTGGCAGCCGGCGCGATTCTTCAGTCGCGTGAACTCCTTCAGAATGGGGGACTACCACTGAAACGCGGTGAACAGCAGCCAACGTCGTGCAACAACTATTTTTTCCGTCCCGAACGGACGGCAGCATTAAGGATGAAACGTGAAAAAATTTGCTATCGTGTTGGCCGTGTGCGTCATGCTCCCGTCAGTTGTGTGGGCGTGGGGCGCAACCGGACATAAAATTATCAATCGTAATGCGGTGATCCATCTGCCCGCGTCGATGAAACAATTCATCGACTTGCAGGCGTTTTTCGAATTGCATGCGTCGGATGCGGACAATCGGAAAAATACCGATCCGACCGAGGGTGACAAACATTTTATCGACATCGATACGTATCCGAATTTTCAGAATAAGATCCTGAGTTACGATTCGCTCAAGACCATCTATGGTGTGAGCAGTGTTACTACGATCGGAACGCTCCCATGGGTCACAGTGACCACACTCGATTCGCTCACGGCACAGCTCAGGCGCAGCGACACCACCAAGGCGTTTCTGACGGCGAGCGATTTGGGCCATTATATCGGCGACGGACATCAGCCGCTGCATTTGACGAAAAACTATGACGGCGGTTTGACGGGCAATTCGGGAATTCACTCGCGATACGAAACATCGATGCTCGGTGCGTATCAATCGTCGATCATTGTGGTGAAAGATTCGGTACGTTATGTGACCAATCCGCTTGCGTATGTGTTCCGGTATGTCGATTTCGCGAACGTGTTCGTCGATTCTATCATGATCGCAGATACACAATCGAAGGCGATCGCAAGCAGCACCAGCTCGACGCTCTATCTCTCCTCCATGTGGGCACGGGCGGGCGCCTATACCACGCAGCTTATTCAATCGGCAACGGTGGACCTTGCGAGTTTCTGGTACACGGCATGGGTGAATGCCGGGTTATTGTTGAAAATAACGGATGTCGCCGAAGGTGCCGCCGCGATTCCCGAACAATTCACCCTGATGCCGAATTATCCGAATCCGTTCAATCCATCGACGACGCTGCAATTCACGATCGGTTCGCGTCAGCGCGTTACGCTCACGATCTATGATATGCTCGGACGCACCACGGCGTCCCTCGTCAACGGCGAACTCGCCGCCGGCACGTACGCGATCCAATGGAACGCCTCCACTGCTCCCAGCGGCGTCTATTACTGCCGCATGACAGCGGGCGCGTCGTCGGCTGTGCAAAAAATGATCCTTCAAAAATAACGGCAGGTTGCATCACGATCGATGGCAAACGATGAAAAAAAATACCGTTCTGTGGTCTGCTGACGAACAAAAAATATTGTCGCAGCTGAAAACCCCGAAAAAAATTCAGGACTATCTGGACGCGGTCGACTACAGTGCCGAATCGGTCTATCGGTCTCCGCGCTCGGTCATGCGCGACCGAAAGGCGCACTGCTTCGACGGCGCAGTCTTCGCTGCGGCCGCCTTGCGCACGATCGGCTTTCCGCCGCTCATTCTGGACATGCAGGCGGTACGGGACGACGACCACGTGCTGGCCGTCTTCAAACGGAACGGATGCTGGGGCGCGATAGCAAAATCGAACTTTGCGGGACTCCGGTTCCGCGAACCGATCCACCGCACGCTCCGCGAGCTCGTGATGACCTATTTCGAGCCATTCTACAACCTCAACCGGGAAAAAACGCTGCGCCAATACACCGTGCCGGTGAATCTGTCCGCCTACGACAGGCTCTCCTGGACGACAAACGACGCCGCCATGGATCCGATCGGCGAACGATTGGGCACGGTGAAGATCCACAAGCTTATGACACCGGCAATGATCCGCGGGCTCCATCCGGTCGATCTGCGCGCGTACGAGGCGGGAATGCTCGGAGCGAATATGGCGGGCATCTACGATCCGAATAAAAAATAAGTGCACGTGTGCCGGTTCTGCTCCTGCGGACCCCGCTGGCGTGATACGCTTCGCGCTTCGGTGCGCCGGCGACATGCACGCCGTGCTGCAGTGAACTGTTGAAACTCGAATGTCTGTTTAGTATGTTTGTATCAGAGGCGGCACACTATGGCATTCACATTAGTATCGGAATATACGCCGCAAGGCGACCAGCCTCAGGCTATCCATGAATTGCAGGAAGGCCTGGCGCGGGGCGATCAGTATCAGACGCTGCTTGGCGTCACCGGCAGCGGCAAGACGTTCACCGTCTCGAATGTGATCGCCAAGCGCGACAAGCCCGTGCTTATCATGTCTCACAACAAGACGCTCGCCGCACAACTCTATGCTGAATTCAAGAGCTTCTTCCCGAACGATCACGTCGAATTTTTCATCAGCTATTACGATTACTACCAGCCCGAGGCGTACGTTCCGTCCACCGACACGTACATCCAAAAGGATTCGTCGGTGAACGAAGAGATAGACAGGCTCCGATTGCGCGCGACGAGCGCGCTCCTGAGCGGTGCCCCCAATGTCATCGTGGTGGCCTCGGTGAGCTGCATCTATGGGATCGGCGCGCCCGATGAATGGCTGCAGCAGATGGTTGTCATCAAGAAGGGCGACCGCATCGAGCGGAACAAACTCCTGAGAAAACTGCTCGATATTTTTTATGCGCGCAACGACTATGAATTCACGCGGGGAACATTCCGCGTCCGCGGCGATGTGGTCGAGATCATTCCCGCCTACGAAAACGAAGAGGCGGTCCGCATCGAATTTTTCGGCGACGAGATCGAACGGATCTCCTACATCAACAAACTCGACGGCGCCATTCTCGGCGAGGCCGATTTCGACGTCATCTATCCCGCCAAACAGTTTGTCACGACGCGCGAATCGCTCGAACGCGGCATCATCTCCATCGATATCGAACTCAAAGAACGCCTTGCGGAATTGAGGAGCCTAGAAAAATTCGTCGAAGCGCAGCGGCTCGAACAGCGCACCCGGTTCGACATTGAAATGATGCGCGAGGTGGGCTACTGCTCGGGCATCGAAAATTATTCGCGCCACCTGGCCGCCCGCCCGCCGGGCTCGAGGCCGTACTGCCTGTTCGATTATTTCCCCAAGGACTTTCTGCTCGTCATCGACGAGTCGCATGTGACCGTGCCGCAGATCGGAGGCATGTATTTCGGCGACCGCTCGCGGAAGGAAATGCTCGTGGAGCACGGTTTCCGGCTCCCGTCGGCGCTGGACAACCGTCCGCTGAAATTCGACGAGTGGGAAAAAATGGTGGGGCAGGTCATCTTCGTGAGCGCCACGCCCGGCGATTATGAAATGGAAAAATGCAAGGGCATCTTCGTCGAACAGGTCATTCGCCCGACGGGCCTCGTCGATCCGGAGATCGTCGTCCACCCGGTGAAGAACCAGATCGACGACCTCATCGCGGAGATACGCGAACGCACCGCTCGGTCCGAGCGTATTCTCGTCACGACACTCACCAAGCGCATGGCTGAGGACCTCACGGATTACCTCGAGAATATCGGCATCAAGGTTCAATACATCCATTCGGAAGTGGACGCGCTGGCGCGGGTGGAAGTGCTCCGCAACCTTCGTCTCGGCCACTGCGATGTGCTCATCGGCGTCAACCTGCTGCGCGAAGGCCTCGATTTGCCTGAAGTATCGCTCGTTGCCATACTGGACGCGGACAAAGAAGGCTTCCTCCGCTCTGAACGCTCGCTCATACAAACCGCCGGGCGCACGGCCCGCAACGCCCGTGGTAAAGTGATCCTCTACGCCGATGTCATCACCAAGTCCATGAAGCGGATGATGGACGAAACATCCCGGCGGCGCGAGAAGCAGGTCGCCTACAACACCGAGCACGGCATCACTCCCACGACGATCTATAAATCGTATGACGAGGTGATGAGCTCCACGTCCATCGCGGACGTCAAATCGTCCCGCGACCAGCGTCGCGAGCGCGAGCGTCTGCCTCTGGTGGAAGAATCCATCGCCCGGTATCTCACTCCGGAGCAGAGGGCCGATCTGCTCGAGGATCTGAAGCAGCAAATGATGCAGGCGTCACGCGATCTTGAGTTCGAGCGCGCCGCCCAGCTCCGCGACGAGATACAGCACCTCTCCGGAGAAAAGCTGTAAATCGTTCGACTCCACACGCACTCTCTCTGAGGGGGGAGACAATGACCAGCGCATTTTCCCGTTCCATCGTCCAACCCGTGAAGGATTTTCTGTTCCCGCCGCTGTGCCTCTCATGCCGCGAGCGGCTTGCCTCAGCCGACCGGTACCTGTGCGCGCACTGCTCACGGTCCCTGGTGCGCGTGGACGAAACGGATTTCACGATGGCGGTGCTGAAAGACCGCTTCAAGGGTTCGGACATTATTTCCTCATTTTTTCCACTCTATTATTTCGAAGAAGAAGGCGTCTTGCAGCACGTGATCCATGCGCTCAAGTACGAAGAAATGACGGCGCTCGGCGAGATGTACGGTGAAACGATCGGCGCCGCTCTCCGCGAACACCCGGACTATGCCGATATCCGAGTCATCGTTCCCGTTCCGCTGCACGCACAAAAGGAGCGCGAACGCGGATATAATCAAAGCGCGTGGATCTGCAATGGCATTGCGCGCGCGATGGGCCTTCCCGTCACGGCCGGTGTTGTGCGCAGGCGGAAGAATACGCGTTCGCAGACCAAGCTCTCTGCGGCCCTCCGCCTGGACAATGTGAAAGACGCCTTCGAGGCAAACGCAGCTTCGGCCGGCACGATCCGCGATGCAAAAATTCTTCTTGTCGACGATGTCATTACCACCGGTGCGACGATTCATTCCTGTGCCCTGCCTCTGCGCTCGGCCGGCGCCGCAGCGGTCGTCTGCGCTTCGATCGGCATCGCGAAATTGAACGCTCCTCCCACGGCGGGTCTATGAATGCGCCTCTAAATTACGTCATAGTGGGAATTGATAAAATTTTTACCGTTATTAAAGGTTGTCCGATTACTTTTTTTATTGAGGAATATACACATGCAGCAGCCCAGCGAAGAACACAAAGCACACACAGCACCACAAAAAACTGTCACGCCCGGCGTCCCGGCCGATGAAGATGGCGGAAACAACCTGCCGCCCATTGCCAACCCGACGGTGCGCAAATTCAAAATATTCATTCCGTTATTCCTCGTCGTGGCGCTGATCGCGTTTGTGTCGTGGAAGTATTATGTGGACGCGCGGGATTATATCTCGACCGACGACGCCTATGTGGACGGCAACCGCGTCTCTATCAGCTCAAAGATCCTGGGCCGCATCACCATGCTCGCCGCTGCCGAAGGTGATACCGTGCACGCGGGCGGGGTTGTGGTCCGTCTGGACGACACCGATCTGCGCGCGCAACTGGCCCAGTCACAGTCGGCTCTGGCGCTGGCGAAGGAAAATATCCGCCTCGCCCAGGTGATCCTGGACAAGGCGCAATCGGATTTTCAACGGACATCTGTGCAGTTCAAGGAGACCATCATCCCCAAGGAGCAATTCGACCATGCTCAGGCAGAATTGGATGCGGCCAAGGCCCGCCTGACGATCGCCTATGCGCAGGTCAACGCAGCGAAAGCCCAGGAAGGCATCATCGAGGCGCAGCTGCTCAATACAACGATCATCGCACCGATGACCGGCGTGGTGGCGAAGCGATGGCTCCTCGAAGGAGACATTGCCCAACCCGGACAGGCGATCTATTCGGTCTACGACCTGCAGCATATTTGGGTGACGGCTAATTACGAGGAGACGAAACTCGGGTTCATCGCCCTCGGCGATTCGGTTGATATCGCCCTCGACTCGTATCCCGATGCGAAGTTTCACGGCGTCGTGATACAGAAAGGGACATATACGGCGTCTCAATTCGCGCTCATCCCGCCCAACAATGCGTCCGGCAACTTCACAAAAATAACGCAGCGCGTGCCGGTGAAAATTTCGATCGAGCAGCAGGCGTCCCCGACCCTCCAGCCGCGCCTCGATCTGCTCATGGGCATGAGTGTTGAAGTGAAAATAAAGGTCCGGAAATAATGGCGGATTTTTCAACACATACGCTGAAGCAGTTGTTCATCGGCCGTGTGCCCTCGCTTCATCACGAACATTCTTCGTATAAGTGGTGGGTGCTCATCAATGTCATGATCGGCACATTCATGGCAGTGCTCGACGCCACGATCGTGAATGTCGCGCTCCCCAAGCTCATGGCATCGTTCGGCGCCGATATCGACAAGGCCGAGTGGATCATCACCGCCTATATGCTCGTGTTCGCCGTAATGCTGCCGACTTCGGGATGGGTGGCCGATCATCTCGGATATAAGAGAACATATTTCATGGCGCTCTTCCTGTTCACGTTCGGATCGTTTTTATGCGGCCTGGCCTGGAACGAAGACGTGCTCATCGCCTTTCGCGTTGTGCAGGCCATGGGCGCCGGCTTCCTTATGCCGGTCGGCATGGCGATCGTCATCCGCGAATTTCCGCCTCGGCAGCGGGGCGTCGCCCTCGGCTTCTGGGCAATCGCGGCCGCCGCATCCGTCTCGCTCGGCCCGCTCATCGGCGGGTACCTCGTCGATCATATCAGCTGGAACGCCATTTTTGATGTCAACATACCGGTCGGGCTCCTGGGACTCTTTGCCACGGCCGTCATTCAGCGCGAGTATAAGACCGAACACACGCGTTCGTTCGACTTCATCGGCTTCATTTCTATGACCGTGTTCCTTGTGGCGCTGCTGCTCGCCTTATCGGATGGCAACGCGGCATGGAATACCGGAGGCTGGACGTCGCCTTTTATTCTCGGCTGTTTTGCACTGGCGGCATTGTGCTTCACGATTTTTCTCACGGTGGAACTCACGATCGAACACCCGCTCATCGAGCTCGGCCTTTTTCGGAATTTCAATTTTGCGGTCACCAACGGCATCCTCTTCATCTTCGGGCTCGGCATGTTCGGCAGTACTTTTTTGCTCCCCCTCTATCTCCAGAATTCGATGGGATATACCGCGCTCCAGACAGGCGTGATGTTCCTGCCGGTGGGGATCCTCCAGGCGATCTCGTCTCCGATCGCCGGGTATATATCGGACAAGGCCAATCCGAAGATCCCTGCCATCATCGGGATCTCACTGCTCGGCGTCAGCCTCTATCTCAACGGCTGGCTGTCTCTCTATTCGGAACATGTTCAACTCATCGTGCCGTTGTATCTGCGCGGTTTCGCGATGGGATTGCTCTTTACGCCGCTGACAACGCTTGCACAGTCCGAGATCCCGCGTCACAAGATCGCGCAATCCTCTGGATTGTTCAATGTGATCCGGCAGTTGGGCGGAAGTTTTGGCGTCGCCATCATGGGCGCGCTCCTGACGCGGCGGACGCTCTACCATGCATCGATGTACGGACAAATGGTTGATCTCCACTCGCCGACGACCCAGGCTGTTGCGGTGCATCTTACGGGATTCAGCCACGCCATACTCGGGAATTCACAAGGATTATCATTAATGCAGGCGAGGGGGCTGATGCTCTCGCACGTTATGAAGCAGGCGTTTGTGCGTGCCGTGTCCGACGATTTTCTTGTGGCGGCGGCGATCACGATCGTTGGCGTGCTGCCCATCCTTTTTCTCAAAACGCATAAGGCCGAGGCGCACGAGCACGCTGCACCGATGGAATGACGCCGCACATGGTATGCGCATTCGTAGTCATCACTCACAATCATTCGCTTCATTCGAATACACGTAAACGTCCATTCATCATGAAAAAACTCTCTCTTCTTATTGTCTGTTGTTCCGCCTTTGCGGCGCAGTCCGGCAGCGCTCAGCAGGATTCGCTCACCGTGGATGCTGCCGTGCAGCGGGTCCTGACCACGCATCCGGTGCTCGATCAATCGGCGGCCGCAGTCCGCATCGCCGAGGCCCGCGTCTCTCAGGCCGAGAATGCGCGGAACCTGGATGTAACAGCCGAAGCGGGATACATGCGCCTCGACCCGATCTCCGAATTTTCAATACCGGGTCTCGGATCGCTCCCGGTGTTCACGCCGAATAATTTCGACGCGCATATCATCGCAAAGTACACACTCTATGATTTTGGGAAAGCTTCGTCGGCCATCAGCCTCAGCCGGTCGCGCGTGCAGACGTCGACGGACGTGCTCGGACTGACGAAGAGCGCACTGGCCGTCCAAACCCGGCGCATCTTCTATTCGATCCTCCTTCTGCAAAAAAGCATTCTGGTGCAGGATGAGCAGCTTCGCGCATTGGACCAGCATCTCCTTGTCACGCAGAAACGCCTGGCATCGGGAACAGCAACAACATTCGACGTGCTGACGACGCAGGTGCGCATTGCAGCCGCATCCAATCAGCGCGTCGATATCCTCAATGCCCTGGAAAAACAAGAGACAATGTTCCGGCAGCTGCTGGCGTTGAGCTCCGGCGCGCCGGTCGCGCTCCGGGGTGATTTTTCCTGCGGGATGGCGGACTACGGCGTCGACTCGCTCATGCAGCTCGCGGTGCAGCAGCGGATGGAGGTTCGGCTTGTCGGGGATGCACAGGAAACGGCCCGGTTTCAGAAGATCGCTGCGGAATTTGGCACAGCTCCCGCGGTGAAAGCGATGATCAATTACGGATTTAAAAACGGATTTGAACCGAATTTCGATGTGCTCAGGGGGAACTGGGTTGCCGGCATTAAAATAGAAGTTCCTGTTTACGACGGAGGCCGAACCGCAGCGCAGGTGGAAGAAGCCGATGCGGCGATCATCGGCGAGCAGGCGCACCGCAATGATGTGGTGAGGCAGATCCGTTCGGACATCGAGCAGGTGCTTGCCGACGTCCATGCTGCCACCGAAAAGGTGAGAATTTCAGACGTGCAACTGCAGCAGGCCCGCGAGGCGGTGGACATCGCTGTGAAGAGGTACGATACGGGGTCCGTGACGAATCTCGATGTGCTCGATGCCGAAACGGCGCGGACTGTGGCGGAATTTGCACGGCTGCAGGCGCTCTACAAATACGTGATGAGCACCGTTGAACTCGGCCGGGCCCTCGGTACGCAATAACGGATATCCAGCATTGTAGTGCGTGTAGGACGAGCTGTTAGCCCGTCCAGGGCTGGATACGATCTCGCACCGCTGAGGCCATCGTGACTGCCTGGTGCCGGTGGACTATTTCAATGCGGAGGCGGGCGTGTTCAGCAATGCCGCGAAATTCGATTGTATGTATTGCAGTATCTTCTCCGCGATCACCTTATGCCCGTCCTTGTTGGGGTGTATCCCGTCGCCGCAGATCAATGTTGTGTAATCCTCGTTCTCCAAAAATGCCGACCGTATGTCTATCAGCCGCGTCTTTGTTTCTTCGGCAACACGAAGGACCGCTGCGTTGTAGCGTTCATGCCACGCGTAAATATGCGAGACGCTTCCGATGAACTGCAAAATGTTGTTCTTTGCCTGTTCGCTGTTATGACTGATCCATGTGAGGTACTTATCCGGGTCGAGCGGAGGGAGCGTGACCAGCACCGGCACGATCTGCATCGTCTGTAATTTCACGACAAGCCCCGAGAGCAATTCATGAAACGTCGAACATTCGGTGTTCGGATGAAACTCCCGCGAAGGGTCTTGGGCTATCTCATCCCAGCGGTAATCGCAGTCGTTGCCTCCGAATTCGATCAGCACGATATCCGGTTTCCGTCGCAGCACATCGTTCTGCAACCGCTGCAATCCTTCCACCAGCGTGCTGCCGAATTTTGCGGCATTATACACGACGCCTTTCAGATGCTCGCGCACCAGGTTCGTGAAGCTCTCAAGAAGCAATGCGTGTTTCTGTTTGATGTCGTCAAAAATAATTCCACGGGAAATTGAATCGCCATAGACCACGATCGTGTACGCGTCCTTCGTTGTGCCCGTATCCTGCGTTGTTTCCATACCCTGTCCTCTGAAATAAAAAATACACCTACGCTTCCTCTAATATACAAAAATATCGAATGCAATGGGAAATCGCCCTATGTGCGATTGACAGAATTCTCATCTCCTTTCTTCGTATCTTATTCCCGTGCGTTCCTTCATTTATTGTAACTACGGAGTGTGCACCAACATCATTGTCATCCTGAGCGAAGCGAAGGATCTAAAACGTTAGTCGTCGGTCGCAGCACATAATCGATGCCGCCTGTTGTCGTAGGCATTTTAGATTCTTCGGTCGCTCGAGCTCCCTCAGAATGACAGGGATTATTGATTACGTTGAGCTGTTGCCATCTACTTTCGAAAGCAATGCTGTATGAACCTCTTCACTCCGGCCCGGTGCCTGACGGCCTTTCTGTTCGTTCTTGCGTGCAGCCTGCCGCTTTCCGCTCAGCAGCTGTGCATCAATGAATTCATGGCTGCCAATGCTGGCGCGGTCACCGATCCGGACTATCATGATTATGCCGACTGGATAGAGCTCTATAATCCGGGCACGGTGCCGGTGAATATCAAAGGCTGGTCCATTACCGATCTTCTGTCGCAGCCTAAAAAATATGTGTTCGCGGCCGATCTCATTGTTCCGCCGCAGGGATACCTGCTGATATGGGCAGACGACAAGGCTGTTGCGAACCATGCGAACTTTAAATTGAGCGCGTCGGGCGAAAGCATCGGTCTTTTTAATCCTGGTGGCGCGGTGATAGACTCTCTCTCTTTCGGCGCCCAGCAGAACGATATTTCATTCGGCCGCGTCCCGAACGGATCGCCGGCCTGGTCGAAACTCTCTCCCGCTTCACCCGGAACGGCGAATCTGGAGTCGCAGGTGTTCAACAAGCTTGCCGTCCCGGCGCTCTCGCGCCCAAGCGGATTTTTCGACGCGCCAGTGCTCGTCACGGTCACGCATCCCGTCACGGACGCTGTGCTGCGGTACACCAGGGACGGCCATACGCCCGGCCCCGCCAGCGCCGTCTACTCGGTGCCGATCCGAATCGATTCGACCACAGTGCTGCGCGTGAGCGCGTTCAAGAACGGATTCGTTCCGAGCACCGTTGTGACCGCGTCATATTTTATCGGCGAGCACACCGAGCTTCCGGTGTTTTCGCTCGTCACGGATCCCGAAAATTTTTTCAGCGATACCTCGGGCATTTATGTTGAAGGCACAAACGGCACGATCGATAATTGCAGCACGGCAAAACGCAATTGGAATCAGGACTGGGAACGTCCCGTCGATCTGGAATTTTTTGAAAAGAACAGAACAACGGCGTTCAAAGTCGCAACAGGCGTTAAAATTTACGGAGGCTGCTCGCGGCTCTATCCCGAAAAATCGCTCGCATTTTATTTCCGCAGCGAGTACGGAGCGGACAAGCTTCCGTACCAATTGTTTCCCGATATGCCGGTGACCGAATTCAACAATTTTATGCTTCGCAGTTCCGGCCAGGATTGGTGGCGCACGATGTTCAGGGACGGCATGGCGCAGACGCTCATCGAACAGGGAATGAAAATCGACGATCAAAATTACCGTTCCTCAGTGCTTTTTATCAACGGCCTGTACTGGGGCATTCACAATATTGGGGAAAAATTGAATGAACATTATATCCATTCACACTATGGCGTAAACGTCGACAGCGTGGACCTTGTGGAATTGAGCAAAGGGATAGTGGCGAATAACGGCGATATGATCGCGTACAACGCCATGACGGCGTACATCGGCGACAACGCGCTGTCGCTTCCGGAAAACTATGCATATCTCAAATCGATCGTGGACATGGACGAGTACATCGATTACGAGATTGCGCAGATCTATGCTGCCAATGGCGACTGGCCCGGGTCAAATACAAAGGTATGGCGCGAGCGGACGCCGGGGGCGAAATGGCGATGGATGGTCTACGACCTGGATTTTACGTTCGGAGGAAACGCCGAGGGCCAGTACTACACCAACACACTGGAACAGGCGACAGCGGTGAACGGACCGAACTGGCCCAATCCGCCCTGGGCAACGCTCATGCTGCGTAAACTGCTGGAGAACACCGAGTTTAAAAACGAATTCATACAGCGTTTCGCGGTCCATATGAACACGACGTTCGAAAAAGGCCATGTTGCCGCGGTGATCGACTCTCTGGCCCTGGGCATTGCCTCGGAGATCCCGCGCCACAAGCAGCGCTGGCCGCAATCGGTGTCGTTCACTCCAACATGGCAGGCAGGCGTCGATATCATGCGCACCTTCGCGGCGATGAGGCCCGATACGGCGCGCAAGCATTTCATGAAGAAGTTTGCAATCGCGGGCACGAATACCCTCGTCATTTCGCGCAGCAATCCCGACTACGGGAAAATTTATACGCATGGGGTCGAAGCGGCGAAGAACGGATTCACGCATGTCTTCTTCAGGAACATTCCCTTGACCATCAAAGCGGTCGCAGCGCCCGGCTGTCGGTTTGTGCGCTGGCAGGGAGTGATCGCCACGGCAGTTCCCGAAACCACTATTCTGCTCAGCAGCAATTCCACAGTAACGGCGGTGTTCGCGTCTGCGGGCGTCGAAGGGATCTCGTCCTCCTCCGCTTCCGCACCCGGGGAATACATACTATACGATAATTTTCCGAACCCGTTCAATCCGTCAACAACGATCAGGTTCAGTATACCCACAGCGGATGACGTTTCGGTGAAGGTGTTCGATATGCTCGGGCAGGAAATTGAATCGCTCGCCGATGGCCATTTCACGCCCGGCATATACAGCGTCAGATGGAACACTCAGGGACTGTCCAGCGGTGTATATTTTTGTCGTCTGCGATCGTCTCGCGGCACCGAATCGCGGAAGATGCTGCTGACGAAGTAAGCAATAACGAATGCCGGGTCGCCGTCATTCGCCTTTCTTCGTCGCAGCCGGCAGGAGGGAAAAATATTTGATTTCCGAGCGGAACACTGTGTGCCGCACGCCTTCGGTTTCGGAAACCAGTTCGAACAGAAACGGGGACTGGTCGATGCTCAGCGGTGAAAATTTATTGATCCTGGAGACCAGTGCCGGATCCACCGATGCCTTCACAGACTCCATCACTCCCACCTCGCTGAACCCCGTCAAAAACACGATCGAGTTGTTCTTCGATCCGCGAAGCTTCACGAGAACGCTGTAGTCCTTCTGGTAATTCCCGCCACGCCAATCGAGCGGGAATGAGAGGAGCGAATCGGTTCGCATATCCCGGATTGCCAGTCCGTTCGGCCTCAGGCTGTAATGCAGATTCGTTCTCGAAAACAACGTATCGAACTCGCCGAGTGTTTTCAGTGTGCCGATATAAATGATGTTGTTGTTGTCGAAGTCGTCCCATTTCAGCTCCGACGAGAGTTTAACCGAAATAGGTTTCGGCGAATTTACGAGGACTTTCATGATGTGCCAGAGGCCCAACGACGTGGCGGCCCCGACGTACGTCACATCTGAAATAACATAACCCTTGTATTTATTCGGTTCCGCTTTTGTCGATTCGCGCAGTTCGCCTTCGCTGTTGATATTAGGGTCCCTCAGAAATGTCCTTCCGGATGTCTTTCCTTTTTCCGAGAGCACAAGATAATCCCCAAGGACGATCAGCGTCGGCTGGTTGTTATTTTCGACAAATTCCTTCCATATCGGATTGACCGGAGTTGGATTCACCAGTAGGGGCGTCTTGCCATTGTATCCAAATTCCACAACGATGAACAGAAGAATCACGCATGCAATGATGCCGGGATAGATAATGTGCACGTACGATCGGCGAGCTTTCGGAACGGTGACCTTCGCGGCATGCGAGTACTTGACTAAATACTGTCCTTTCGGAATGTCCATCTTATAATCGAATGTGTTTCCAGTCGTCAGGTAGTAATGTTCAAGTTTTTTCCTGAGATTGCTGATGTACGATCGGATGAGGGGGTCGGTCGAAGGATCGAACTTTGAATCCTTCCCGAACACATCATGGGCTATCTCGGTTTCCTTGAGCGTGATAACTTTTGATGACTTTTCGACAAGGTATCGCAGCAATTCCTGATACCGCGAGGAGTCATGAAATTCGGGGCTGTCTAAGATTTGAGCAAGTAATGCGTTCTTTTCGAGATCGCTGGGTTGCGTCATAACACTGTAAATAATATTAAATTGTATTGAGGAAATTCGTAAAAATGGAGGCAATCCACAGGTGGATTGCCTGAAATTTACTGCCTTTTACTGAAAATCACTCTTAATAATGTTTATTATGGTGAAAATAAATGAAGAATTCAACTCCCGTGTCAAACTTTATCGCCTCCAGAATGAATGATGTCCCTCCAATATCTGAAAGGTATGGTTCATGAAAAAAATCTCTACTCTTGCTGTTTCATTACTTGCCTTCCTTTTACTCCCGATTGTATCATTCGGCCAAACGACGCTCAGCGGAGTCATCACGGATAAATCTTCCGGTGAGCCGTTGATCGGAGCGAATGTGTTTGTGACCGGTTCTTCCTTCGGCGGCGTATCGGATCTGTATGGAAAATTCAGGATCGTCAATATTCCTGAAGGCGAATATAAGGTGCGAATATCGTATATCAGTTACACAACGCAAGTCAAAGATATCTCGATTAAAAAGAATGCGGATGTCAACCTTGCTATTCAATTGTCGCCGGAGGCGCTGCAGGGCGAAGAGGTCGTCATCACCGCCCAGAGGCGCGGTCAGGTTGCAGCAATCAACCAGCAGATCACGTCTCAGACCATGGTCAATGTGGTGTCGGCCGACCGCATCAAGGAACTTCCCGATGCGAATGCGGCCGAGGCCGTCGGTCGCCTTCCCGGGATCTCGCTCATTCGAAGCGCTGGCGAAGCCAGCAAGATCGTCATCCGCGGCATGGAACCGAAACTGAATGCCATTACGGTGAACGGTATCAAAATTCCGTCGACTTCTTCGACTGACCGCTCAGTCGATCTGAGTATGATCTCCTCAGAATCGCTCGAAGGGATAGAGGTGTTCAAGGCAACCACACCGGATATGGACGCCGAAGCTGTCGGCGGCGTCGTGAACCTCAAGATCAAAAAGGCGCCTGAAGAACAAAAGATCCGGCTCAGGCTGACCCCCGGCTATAATCAACTTGCGAAGAGCTTCGGCGATTATAAAGGCTCGGCAGAATTCAGCGACCGGTATTTCGGCAACGCGATCGGTGTCGTTCTCACAGGGAATTACGAAAAAGTGAACCGAGGCTCCGAAAGTTTCAGCGGCACACACAGCGTGAGCGGGCTGAAAGATACCGTGACGGGCATCGTGCCGGTCCGCGACAACGATCTGTCCATTGCGAACACAATCGAAATGAGAAAACGGTATGGCGGCAGTTTGACGCTCGACTATGTCTTCGACCAGGGAACCATCTGGCTGACCAATTTCTACAGCTCCACAGATCGTAATCCGTTCAATATAACCAAAAAATACGACCCGACGAGCTCCGACAAAATCATCTTTACGCTCCGTGATCAGAAGATCAAACTAGACGGCCTCTCGAATGCATTGAACGGCGAACTCGCCGTCTGGGGAATGAACATGGACTGGGTGCTCTCTTCCTATCGCATCGTCAATGATAATTCGTACGATTTTTCAATGACGTTATGGCAGGGATCGCCCTTCAATAATTCAATTTTAAGATCGGCAGATCTGTCAACGTATATCCCGGCTGCGACCGACGACATCACGAAGACCTATGTGCGCGACAACTATAACGAGCCGAATAAAATGGTGCAAACCGATTATGTCGGACAATATAATCTTAAAATTCCCTGGCATCTCAGCGACAATCTTTCCGGAACCGTGAAATCTGGTTATAAATTTTCACAGTCGAAAAGGGATAACAGCGCAACCGGATTCGGGCAGGGGCAGTATTATCAGGGCGGATCGTTTGTCTCAGCAGCTCAAAAATACTACGACCGGCCGTTGGTACTGACCTCCTTCGGAATGATCTCGGGGCAAAATTTTATTAATTCCATGACAGATTACGCAAATGTTGTGAATAATAAATACAAACTCTATCCGGTATTCGACAGGAATATTCTTGAAAATTGGGACGCACAGCAAAGTGTCGGGAATTATTTGTTCGACCGAAACACACTTGCGGATAGTTACAATCTGACGGAAGCGCTGACAGCAGGCTATTTGATGACGGACATAAAATTAGGCAGCATCATCACCATCATCACCGGCGCGCGGTACGAACACGAGAACAACAGCTATGCATCGGTCTGGACCTCGGCATATGAGGTCTATGGCAGACAGGGTATCATGAGGGATACGACAACGACGCGTGTGACCGATCGCTGGTTCCCCCACCTCCATGTGAAGGTCCAGGCGATGGAAGGACTGGATTTCCGCGCTTCGGCGAACAAGACTGTGGCGCGACCAGACTATTACTGGATCTCGCCATGGGTCCGCTTCAACCAGCAGGACAATCAATTGGCAGCCGGTAATCCTTCGCTCAAAGAAACGAAAATATCAAACTATAATCTTACCGCATCAGTCTACACCAACGTCATCGGACTCTTTTCCATCAGCGGATATTACAAAGACCTGACGGATATTTTCTATAAAAAATTCACCACGGCATTCAGGCCGGAAGACTATGTTTCCGTCGGACTGCCGGCGGCGAAGGCTGAACCGGTGAAGTGGACGACGTATGAAAACGGTGACCGGGCGCAGGTCAGGGGGATCGAAGTCGAATGGCAGACACAATTGGCATTGTATCCGGGCATGCCCGATATCTTAAAGGGATTCGTCTTCAATGCGAACTATTCCCGGATATGGTCGTCAACAAATTTCCCGTTCTATAATTTTACCGCCGTCAATTTAGGCACACCTCGCGCACCGAACATCGTCAAGACATTGACGCTATCGTCGCGTGAAGCACCGATGCCGGGTCAATCCGATAAGATCATCAATACCTCACTTGGGTATGATATCGGAAAATTGTCGACACGCGTCTCATTCGCATATCAGGGGTCGAGCATCAGCACCGTCGGCCAGGTTGCCGAAGAGGACATATGGAACAAGGAATTCACACGCTGGGATGCGACGGTCAAATATAAATTCACCGATTGGATAAGTCTTAATGTCAATCTTGTGAATATTTCGAATCAGCCGGATCAGGCATATTTTGGTTCAACTCCGTATCCCACAAGCGAAGTCTATTATGGTATGACGGGAAGTGCCAGTCTTGAGATCGTGTTTTAGCATGACGGATGATCCCATACAAGGTGAAGAAGGTCAGACACACAATTCATTGTTCAATTAACAGATTCAGTCACCACTCATTTGAGGAGTACACATGAGAAGATCCATTTACATTTTTTCCATGCTTCTTGTTTTGGCCGGCCTTACCTCGGCACAGCGTATCATAAAGATTGCGCCGGGAGTCGACGATATCATTGCCACAACCATTAAAGCCGATTCTGTTGCACGAACGGCTGCGCTGCCGGCGACAACGGTCTACGAATTGCAGCGGGACGGAATTTATAACCTGGTTTCGATCATCGAGAACAATGGCTTCTATCTGTACATCCGAGCGGCAAGCGGAACCGGATATAAGCCGTTCCTCATCTCGAAAGAGAATGCGGCAGCCAAAGTCGCACAGGCGATAAATTTCAGATTCAACGGCAAATTGGAAGGATTGACGATCGACCAGACATCATTGGCGGGCATCGTCGGCAACAGATTGATCAATGTCTACGCCGGAGCAAGTGTGTGGTTTAAGAATTGCGAAATTATGCATGACCGGGGCGGCATCATCGCCATTCAAAGCGACAGCTGCAGCGTCTACATGGACGATTGCTTCGTCCACAGCTCCGGACATCCGAAATCCATGGGCGGCAACGGAAGAGTCATCGATATCAGGCCTACCGTCATTCAGGATACGATCATTGTGAGGAACACGACATTCTTTAATATGACGGATCGAATTCTCAGAAATATGGGAACAGTCGTCAATTATATGAAATTCGACCATAATACATCGTTTACGACGCAGGGATATCATGGTGGTTTGCAGGCTGGAAAAACAAAAGAACTCGTTATCACGAACAACATATTTTACAACGTCATCGCGGACGGATCGTGGAAGACGCGCACCGCTCCCTTTGTCAACGAGCAGTCCCAGCCGGAGAATACCCGGATGTACGTCGTGACGCTCGATACATCGTATTTAGTGCCGAACCCCAAAGTGACTGTGAGAAATAACGATGTGTGGTGGGATAAAAAATACACGGACCTGTGGGTGAAGTATAAAGACTCTACAACGGCCCCGGGAATCTTCACGCCCACGATCATGAAAAAACTTGGTGCCGATTCGACAAAGGCCTATACCACCGAAGAATTGGTGTTCCAGGCGCCCCCGCCGTCGATCTATAATTTTATCGATTCATCGTTCCAGTTCCCCAACTCGCTGACACTGCCGCAGAACTGGCTGTTCACGTATCAGGAAGCCGACGGAATGTCGCCCGTCAATGGTTCGTATCCCACCACGGCAAAAGCATACACAGGCGGTGACAACGCATTACCGATTGGGGATCTGAATTGGTTCCCGACGAAGAAGACGGCGTGGCTCTTGACCGATGTGAAAACAACCGCAGCCGGTATTCCTGAAAATTATTCGCTCTCGCAGAATTATCCGAACCCGTTCAACCCGAGCACGACGTTCACCTTCGCGATGAGCAAAGCGGGCTTTGTGACGCTGTCTGTCTACGATATCCTCGGCCGTGAAGTCGCATCGCTGATCAATAATGTGGCGGAAGCAGGAACGCATTCGGTGACGTGGAATGCAGCCGGCATGACGAGCGGCGTGTACTTCTACAAAATGCAGACCGGTTCGTTTACATCGTTGAAGAAAATGATACTCGTAAAATAACGTTCATCAATTTGTGAAGAGATGGAACATCACTCCGACTCCGGTACATCGGGGTCGGAGTTTTTTTCTTGCGGCATGAAAACTGCCCAATACAAAAACGATACGATCAATTGACGAAAATATTTCCGCTTTCTTTGCTCATCACACTGGCCGGCCTGTCGGGTTCATCCATCGCACAGAAGAGCAGCCTTGTTTCGCTTGGCGCTTCGGGGAAGCTCGACTATGCGCCCTACGCTAATGTCGGCCAGACGAACGCGGTCAATATCATCCCCGATTTTTCCTTCGCCGGATACAAGGGCGGCGGCATACCGCTTCCCTTCGTGCCTGTGGCCGAAACCGTGAGCCCGGTAACGGGGGATGCGCGTGCGGTTATACAGGCTGCGATCGACCGCGTTTCGCTGCTGCCGCAGGACGCGAAAGGGTTCCGTGGAGCGGTGCTCCTGAAATCCGGCCGCTACGAAGTGAACGGCTCGCTCCATATTAAAGCAAGCGGCGTTGTGCTCAGAGGCGAGGGGCAGAACACTCCCGACAAGGGAGGAACGGAACTGGTTGCAACGGCAAAGACGCAGCACGATTTCCTTCTTGTCGAAGGAAACGCGACGTCGTCCGAACCCACATCCGAAACAGTGCTGGATACAAAATTATTTCCCCCCGCCCGCACATGGCAGCAGTTCAATGTGCTTAAGGCTGCGGCCGAAGAATTGGAAGGCGACAAGATCCTTTCATTCCATTGCATGGCGGATGCCAATCAATATGTGAATTTTTCAAGCAGGGAGGACAGTGTCATCTACCGGCCGCTTTTGGATATCTCCATACGGTCACGGTTTTCCGGCACAGACAGTGTCGTGTCGCTGCAGCCCGTTGCCGATACGTACGTGCAAGGCGGGACAAGTGCAAAATCGAATTTCGGAGCAGACATATCACTGGCGATAAAAAACTCCGGCGTTAATAATAGCGTCACACGGGAAGCGTATCTCAAGTTCGATCTGTCCTCGGTGAAGGACAGCGTGACATCGGCCGTGCTGAAACTCTACGCCAAAAAAGACCTTGCGGGCGATGCCGCCGCTTTAAAAATCGTGTATATTTCCGTCTCTTCCATTGCATTCGATGCGTGGGATGAAATGACGCTCACATATGAGACACGGCCGCAGGCGGGCGGGGCCGCCGGTTCGCGGCGGATCACGACGGCGTACGTGCCCTCCGGCGCAAAAAGTTTTGATGTGGATAGTTCGGCCGGCTTTGCCGTGGGGGATACGATCAATGTCACGCGGACACCGAACGATGCGTGGATCACCGCGCTCGACATGGCGCAGTATGGCTGGGTGGCATCGGAATATCGGATCTCGTATGAACGCATCATCACCGGCGTGAGTGGCAGGACCATCACTGTCAATATTCCGCTGGTCCAGGCGCTCGAAAATGGATATGGCGGCGGCGAGATCATTAAATCGTCGGTGAAGGGAAGGATCAGCAATTGCGGCGTTGAGAATATGTTGATCTCTTCCTATTACGCGAGCGATGAAGACGAAAGCCATGGATGGGCGGCCGTCACACTGTCTGAGACGATGCACAGCTGGGTCCGCCGGGTCACCGCACGATATTTCGGGTATTCCTGCGTGTCGCTGAGCCAGGCCTTTAACAGCACGATCGAGGAATGCGCTCAGCTCGATCCGAAATCCATCACCACCGGTTCGCGCAAATATTCGTTTTATATAGACAAGGGTTCGTTCAATCTCTTTCAGCGATGCTTTGCCCGCGGAGGCAGGCACGATTTTGTCACCGGTTCCCGCGTTGCCGGGCCGAACGTGTTCGTCGACGGCTACTCGACGCAAACATATGCCGATATCGGCCCCCACCACCGCTATGCGACGGGATTGCTGTTCGACAATATTCAGGGCGGAGAAACACGCGTGCAAAACCGCGGCGCCATGGGCTCGGGCCATGGCTGGGCCGGCGCCCAAACATTGTTTTGGAACTGCATCTCGAACACAAGCGAATTTAAGGTGGAAAGTCCAACCGGGGCCATGAATTGGGGCATCGGCTGCAAGGGGATTGTTCAAAATGGCGCCGGATTCTGGGAAAGCTGGGGTGCTCCGGTCACGCCGCGCAGCCTGTATTTCCAGCAATTGCGCGACCGTCTCGGCGCAGCTGCGGTCGAAAATGTGTCAGTACCCGAACAGCGCACAGGCGCGATCTGGACGCTGCTCGCGCAATGGGCCGGCTTCGGCAGCTTGACCGCTGCGACAGGCATCACTCCACATACCGAAGGCATGCCCCGTCAGTATTCCCTGTCTCAAAATTTTCCGAACCCGTTCAACCCTGCAACGACGATCGGATATGAAGTGCCTGTGCGAACCACTGTCGTCCTTACAGTCTACGACGTTCTTGGGCATGAAATTCAAACGCTCGTGAACGACACGCAGGACGCCGGTGCGTATTCCGTCCGGTTCGATGTATCGTCCCTCTCATCGGGAGTGTATTTTTATTCCATGCGCGCGGCGGACTATGTCTCGAATAAAAAAATGACGGTGATCAAATGACGTTTCATACGGGTCCTCTGAAAAAGATTCTATTGGCGCTCTGCATCGTATCATTTGGAAGTGCAGTTCATGCGCAGCCGAAGATCGTCATCAAGCTGGATGACCTGGACGCTTCAAGCTCTTTCACTGTCATGGTACCGACGTTCGACTTTCTTGCCGCGAACAATATCAAGGCTGGGTTTGGGGCGAAGGCGCTCCTTACTATTTCCGTTTCCCAAATTGCTGCGATAAAAAACTACCTGCAAAAAACAAATGCCAAAGGCGAGGCGCTCTTCGAGATCTGGAACCACGGGCTCGACCATACACAGAACAACCCCGCAGGCACATGGGAATTCTCGGGAACCTCGTATGCCTATCAGAAGATGCACCTCGATAGCGCCTGCAGTCTGTTGAAAAGTAAACTTGGTGTTACGGCGCATGCCTTCGGGGCGCCATACAATCAGAACGACACGACGTTCATGCGTGTGATGAGTGAAAACCCGGATATGAAAGTGATCATGTTCAGTCAGCAAACTCCGTCCGCAGCCTCCGGCATCATGAATTTGAAGAACCGCGTCAACATGGAGAGCGCTACAGGCGTCGTCGGCTATGCCTATTTCGTCGGCAACTACAATGCGCAAAAAACAGCCTATAGGGATTACATGGTGCTTCAGGGACATCCCGGCCAGTGGACCACCGATTCTCTGAAAAATGAATTTAAAAAAATCGTCGCCTTCCTGACCGCCGAAGGGTGCGAGTTTGTCACGCCATACGGATATTACTGCACCGTCAATAACATCACGACGGCGCCGCCTGAGCCCGGATCCTTCCATGCAGCACCCCGGTCGTATGAACTCCTCCGGAACTATCCCAACCCGTTCAATCCGGAAACGACAATTCAATTCTCGGTCCCGACCACGGGGCATGCACTGCTGAAAATTTATAACGTGCTCGGGCGGGAAACCGCGACGCTGTATAATGCTGAAACGAAAGCGGGAATACTGCAGACGGTGAAATTCGAAGCGTCGGGCTTGGCGGGCGGAATTTATTTCTCGCGCCTGGAATGTACCGCCGGCGTGCAATGCAATAGAATGGTTCTTCTCAAATGAAATCACACCATGCTGCACTCATCAGCGTCATCGCTTTGATTATGATACTACATACAGATGCGAAAGCAATTCAGTACGACACGTTCGTCTACGTTTCGGTCGACAGCCAACAGCTCATTGCCGTGTACGGCATGGACACGGCGACCGGTGACCTTGCATTCGTGAAGGCGGTTCCGGTGCAGGGGCAGCCTGGAGCGCTCGCGGTCGATCCGACGCGCCGGTATCTGTATGCGGCCATCCGATCGACGAACAGCGTCGCGTCGTTTCGCATCGACGCCGCTACGGGAGACCTGACGCTTCTCGGCTCGGTCAGCGTCGGCTGGAACCCGGTCTATCTCGGCACGGACCGGACGGGCAAGTACCTTTTTACAGCGCATTTTGCAGATTCCAGGGCTGCCGTCTACGGCATCGGAACTGACGGCGCCGTGCTCAGCTCAGCGCTGCATGTGCTCACGACACCAACGAATCCGCATTCCATACAGACGGACAGAAGCAACCGGTTCCTGTTCGTTCCGTGCAGGACAGGCGAGGCGATCCTCCAATACAGATTTGGTGAATCATCCGGCTCACTGACGCCGAACGCGCCGGACCGCATCGGAACTCCAGACAGCACAGGTCCGCGCCATATGGCGTTTCATCCGCTGCTGAACGTCGCATACGTGGCCAACGAGTTTGGGCGCAGCGTCACTGCGTTCCGCATCGACACATCGAAGGGAACCCTCGCCCCGATGCAGACGCTGTCCATGCAGCCGGGTGATCCTCACGGACTCGCAATCGCCGCCAACACCGGCGGCGCCGATGTGCATCTGACTCCGGACGGCCGGTTTCTCTACGCGACGAACCGCGGTCCAGACAGCATTGCCGCATGCGGACTCGATCCGGCAACGGGGGCGATGACATCCATCGCGCAGTATCCGACGGAAAAAATGCCGCGCTCGTTCGCCATCGACCCGGCCGGAAATTTTCTCTATGCGGGCGGGCAGACATCCGGAAAGGTGTCAGCCTACCGGATAGACACGGTCACCGGCCGGTTGTCATTCCTGAAGTCGTACACCATCGGCAGCAATCCGGTCTGGGTCCTCATTGTGCGCACGAATGCCCAGGGCGCGCAAAGCGTAGGAGACAATGCGGGCTCCGGTGCCAAAGATTTTTTTCTCGGCCAAAATTTCCCGAATCCGTTCAATCCTGAAACCACGATCCCGTATTCGCTCCCAAAGGACAGCCACGCAACACTTCAGGTGTTCGATGCGGCCGGTCGGATGGTGGCACTCCTGGCCGACGAACATCAGAGCGCTGGCCGGCACGTTGCCGCATTTCAGCCCGGACGGAACGGTTCCGCCGGTCTCGCAAGCGGGACATATTTTTATCGGCTGCAATACAGTGATGCTGTTGAAACACACAGCATGTCGTTCATCAAATAAGAATAACCTATGAACAATGTACATGTGCGGTGGATGCTTCGCGTGTCGATAGTTTGTCTGTTCGCACTTATGGCGGGAACCGGAAGTACGCACGCTCTACCCAATCGTGCGTCGTATCAGAACCCGATCGTCCCGGGATTCAATCCCGATCCCAGCATCTGCCGTGTCGGGGAGGATTATTATCTGGTCACATCGACGTTCGAATATTTCCCCGGCGTTCCCGTTTATCACAGCCGCGACCTTGTCCATTGGACGATGATCGGTCACGTGCTCGACCGTCCGTCGCAGCTGGACTTGGACAGCATTGCATGTTCCGGCGGCATCTATGCTCCGACCATCCGCTATCATAACGGCACGTTCTATATGATCACGACCCTGGTGGGGCAGACGAGAACGCCTCAGCATCGCAATTTTATCGTCACGGCCACAAACCCGGCCGGTCCCTGGTCCGAGCCCCATTGGATCGCCGATGCGCCGGGCATCGACCCGTCGCTGTTTTTCGATGACAACGGCAAGGTCTACTATTCCGGAAACGATTCACCGAAACTGAAACTGTGGGACAAGCACCGCAACATCTGGCTGCAGGAATTGGATGTCAAGACATGGACGCTCGTCGGAAAAAGAGTCGATGTGCTGGACGGCGGCGAATATTATAAAAAAGGAACGCTCGACGGCGGCATCGAATCGGGCGTGAACAACTATGAAGCGTCTCATCTTTATAAGAAGGATGGAACATATTATCTGCTCATCGCGCACGGCGGCACGAGCCAGAACCATGCCGTCTCCATCTGGCGAAGCGAACATGTGTTCGGCCCGTACGAGATGAATCCCTCGAACCCGATCCTCACACACCGCGATCTGCCCAGAGACCATGCGTTCACCTCCACCGGTCACGCAGATCTTGTGCAGACGCTACACGGGGATTGGTGGATCGTGTATCTCGCAAAGCGTCCGTACGGCGGGGAGAATTTTATTTTAGGCCGGGAGACGTTCATGTCTCCTGTCGATTGGAGCGGCGTGTGGCCCGTGGTGAATCCGAAGGGAACACGTGGGCGCGGCGAGCCGACTCATGCGGCACCGTCACTGAAGGCGGGCACATTCACGCCCGAAAGCCCGAAGGATGATTTCACAGCACCCGCCTTGCGCCCGTCGTGGACGTTCATTCGTACCCCGCGCTCGCAGTGGTGGTCGCTCACGCGGCGCACAGGGTTCCTCCGCATCGATCTCCGTCCCGAAACGATCTCGCAACAGGCCAATCCTTCGTTCATCGGCAGGCGGCAGGAACAGAAGAATTTTTCGGCGGCGGTGAACATGGAGTTCACCCCCCGCTCCGACAATGAAGAAGCCGGCCTGGTCGTTGAACGCGACAGGGATTATTATTTGAAGCTCACGCTCGGCATGAACAATGGGAAACGTGTGCTGCGCCTGACACAAAAGAGCGGCGCCGGAAGCACCGATTCCCTCCTGGCGCAAACCGTGATTGATCCAGGCGTGCACGTGCTGAGAATTTCCGCCGAGGGCACCAACTATACTTTTTCGTACTCGGTCAATGGTAATGAATGGAAGACGCTGCAAAAAAACGTCGACGGCCGATTGCTGGGAGTCGCCAACGCCGGCCGGTTCACGGGAACATTCATCGGCATGTACGCGTCGTCCAACGGCGCCGCGTCTGCGAATTACGCCGATGTCGACTGGTTCAGCTGCGAGGCGGCGCACGACCCGCTCGAACTGCCGCGCTTCATCGGCGACGGCATGGTGCTGCAGCGCAACATGCCCATCCCGATCTGGGGCTGGGCCGAGCCCGGCGAAAAAGTGCTAATATCCTTTCTGAGCAAAAAATACACGGCCGAGGCAGGGGCGGATGGAAAATGGTATGCCAAGCTGCAAGCGGCCAAACCCGGCGGTCCGTTCGACATGACCATTCAAGGCGGCAACCGGATCACCATTAAAAATATTTTGATCGGCGACGTCTGGTTCTGTTCGGGCCAGTCGAATATGGAATTTGAAATGTCGAAGGCACGCGAAAAATATGCAGACGTCATCAGCGCGTCCGCCAACGATCGCATCCGGCAGTTCCTCGTGAAACGCCGCATCAGCTTCACCCAGTACCGGGACGTCGAATCGGACGAGAGCTGGCAGGCCGCAACTCCCGCATCGGTCCTGAAATTTACCGCGGTCGGATATTTTTTCGCAAAAAATCTCTACGCTCACTATCATGTGCCGATCGGTCTCATCAATTGCAGCTATGGCGGCACTCCGGCGGAAGCATGGATGAGCGACGATGCCGTGAAGGAGTTTCCGGCGCACTACGCCAAAGCGATGGAATTCAAAGACACGGCAAAAGTGAACAGCATCACCGCATCCGATATTCGGAAGGCCGCCGACTGGTACAGCCGTGTCAACCGGAGCGACAGCGGATTGGTTCAGCGCTGGTATTCTTCCGCGTACGACGCCTCTGAGTGGAAGACCATGCCCATGCCGAATTACTGGCAGGACCAGGGCCTGAAGGATGTGGACGGCGGCGTGGTCTGGTTTAAAAAAGAGATCGATGTGCCGGCATCACTGGCCGGAAAACAAGCGACGCTGCGTTTGGGAAATATCGTCATGCGCGATTCCACATTCATCAATGGCGTGTGTGTGGGAAGCACGACAAATAAATATCCGGCGAGAAAATATGTTGTCGGCGCCTCGCTCCTGAAGGCGGGGGCGAACACCATTACCGTTCGCGTTCTCAATGAAAGCGGCGACGGCGGCTTCATCAAAGACAAGCCGTACCGGCTGGAGATCGGCGACAAGAGCATCGACCTTTCGGGGGAATGGAAATATAAACTCGCTGTCAAATCCCCGCCGCTCAAGAGGGATGATGTCACTCGGTTTCAGGTGCAGCCCACGGCGATGTATCACGGCATGCTCTCGCCGCTCATCGGAGCCGGCATCAAAGGCGTCATCTGGTACCAGGGCGAAACGAATGTCGGCCGGGCCAAGGATTACCGGACGCTTTTCCCCGCGCTCATTAACAGCTGGCGCAAGGAATGGAAGCAGGGCGAGGTGCCGTTTCTCTTCGTGCAGCTGGCAAACATCAACAAGCCAAAACCCGAGCCGGCGGAAAGTAAACTTGCCGAACTGCAGGAAGCCCAGGCTCTCGCACTTTCTCTGCCGAATACCGGAATGGCCGTCGCCAACGACATCGGCGAGTGGAACGACGTGCATCCGCTCAACAAGGCGGAAGTCGGGCGGCGTCTGGCCCTGGCCGCACGAAAAGTCGCCTACGGCGAAAAAAATATCGTATCATCCGGCCCGCTCTACCGGTCCATGACGATCCACGGCAGCACAATCACACTCACGTTTTCAAACGTCGGCACCGGACTCGCGGCGAAGGACGGCGCCGAACTGAAATATTTTTCCATCGCCGGCGCCGATAAAAAATTCGTGTGGGCACAGGCAAAAATTGTCGGCCGCACTGTCGTGGTGTGGAGCGACTCCGTCACCGCCCCCGTCGCGGTCCGCTATGCCTGGGCGGACAACCCCGTCTGTGCGAACCTGGCGAACAAAGAGGGACTGCCGGCCTCATGCTTCCGGACGGATCAATAACAACATTATCAAGAGGCAATGAATGAAACCGATGTTTACCGCTGGCATAGGTGTGTTGTGTGCAGTGATGTTTGCCGTATCGTATGGGTACGCATCGTCGCCGCTTCAGTATGGAGCCGGCATGGAAGATGTTAAGCATTCGGATTCGGTTGCGCTGGACAATGACTACGTCCGTGTCATGCGCAATTCCGCCGCCTGCACGGCAGCGCATACGCCCGCCTTTGGCACGCGCGTGATCGTTGCCCTGGCGCATGTGACCGTACGAAGCACCAGGGATACGGTCGAGCTCGAACGCGGAGGCGTCCGCGTGTTCCGTGCGGAGGAATCGTATGCACTGCCGATCGGCGAATATTTTGAAGTGGCATTCAAGTTACACCATCCGCCTCTCACACAGCCGGAAGAATGGATCGAGCCGGTAAAGAACAACTTCGTCTACGAGGACGATCACATTCGGGTGTTCGAAGAACGGCTCGGTCCCGGAGACGAACGCCCGCTGCACAGTCATGCGCAGAGGGTCGTCGTCCGCCTCAATGGCGTGCAGTTGACCGATCCGAGAATGTTTCCGATTCCCAAACCGGGAACCGGCATTCAGGTGCCCAACACGGTGAAATTCGCCGAACCGATGGTCCATGTCGTTCGCAATTGCAGCACGACAACTCCATTGTTCAATATCGTCATCGAATATAAGATTCCGCATTGAGACTTCCCGCGGCCAGCGGGGAGGGCAGTCAGTCAATCGCATCAGGACACAGGATAGACCGTATGAAAATTCTTTTTATCGGCGGTACAGGAGTGATCAGCGCGTCGTGCACCGAATTGTGCGTCGCGCGCGGCATGGATGTCTATGTGCTCAATCGAGGTACATCACCGCGAATTCCGCCCGCAGGCGCTCGAGTGTTGACGGGGGATATCAACGACGCGGAGCGCATCAGACACATTCTGCGCGGTCACTCGTTCGACGTGGTCGTGAATTGGATCGCCTATACACAAAAAGATGTGGAACGGGATTATGCATTGTTCCGGGAGATGACGTCACAGTATATTTTCATCAGTTCAGCCTCCGTCTATCAGAAGCCCATACCAAAAATCCCGATCACGGAAGACACACCGCTGTATAATCCGGGATGGGAGTATGCTCAGGCGAAAATCGACTGTGAACGCTATGTGATGGCACAGTGCACGGAACGCCGGTTCCCTGCGACCATTGTGCGGCCGTCCCATACGTACGACAAAACCCGGACGCCAATCCGGCTCGATTATACGCTGCTTCACAGGCTGAAGCACGGGAAAAAAATTCTGCTGCATGACGACGGGACGTCTGTCTGGACGCTGACGCATGCGCAAGATTTTGCGAGGGGATTTATCGGCCTTCTCGGGAACAGCGCAACGATCGGAGAAGCCTATCATATCACGTCCGATGAAGTGCTCACGTGGAATCAGATCGCACACATACTCGCAGACAACGCGCATGTGACACCAAACATCGGATACATTCCGGCCGAGTTTGTCGTTGCATACGACGCCGCGTGGGGCAAAAATTTACTGTGGGATAAACGCCATCCGGGAGTCTTCGATAATGCAAAGATCAGATCCATCGTGCCGGAGTATAAGGCATCCATACCCTTTGCACAGGGTGCGCAAGAGATCGTTGAATGGTACGATACACATCCCGAACAGCAAATCGTGAACAAGGAATTTGATGCCATGCTCGATACGATATTTAAAGATTATGATGCGATGTAACTCCTCACCGAAACACAGTCTCTGTCATTCTGAAGGAGCGTAGCGACTGAAGAATCTCGTCGGCTGCTAGCACGATGCAAGATTCTTCGCTTCGCTCAGAATGACGGGTAATAAATAGTACGCCGAGTAGTTACGATGCGATAAA
This sequence comes from uncultured Ignavibacteriota bacterium, assembly GCA_903884005.1. Classification (GTDB taxonomy): domain Bacteria; phylum Bacteroidota; class Ignavibacteria; order UBA10030; family UBA8401; genus CAISDA01. Next base: position 44,430 of record CAISDA010000064.1, read on the forward strand.
TTATACAGGAGAGGCTGCGCAATGAAATTCACATCAAGATATTTTGAAATCGTTCTGCTGACTGTGGTGATTGTGTGCGCGTTGTCGGGCTCACGTGCAATCGCACAGTCGCCTGTCGCTGTCACGCTCGGCACTGGTCATCCGGGCAGTGTGATACCGCGTGATTTCTGCGGGCTCAGCTATGAAACCAAACTCGCAATGCCCGATTCGGCGACGGGAAGACGGTATTTCAGTCCGGGCAATGCGCCGCTTATTGCAGCATTTAAAACGCTGGGCATTAAACATCTTCGTATCGGCGGCAATACGGCAGAGCGGCCGACCGTTGCTATTCCGAACAGAGCCGATATAGACAGCGTCTTCGCGTTCGCCGAATCGGCGGGCGTGAAAGTGATATACACGGTGCGCATGCAGGGCAACACGCCTGATGCCGCGGCAGAGATCGTCAAGTATATCATGGACAACTACAAAAAACTTGTGTCCTGTTTTATCGTTGGCAATGAACCGGATAAGGATTATACCTATGCTCAGTGGCTGGAAGAATGGAAAATTTTTACCGGTGTCATCACTTCCAAAAAATATGCGCCGGAAGCAAAATTCCTGGCTCCGGCCACCACAGGCAGGGCGCCCGATTGGGCAAGAAATATCGCACAGGATATGGGTGCATCGGGTTTGATCGCCATGATCGGACAGCATGATTATCCCGGAAAATCCGGCCGAGTCGTTACCGATCAGCCAAAGGCGAGAGCCGACATGCTCTCAGACGCATGGCTGAAGCACTGCCAGGATTTTCACGATGTGTTTGCGCCGGCAGCGCTGGCCAACAAATTGCCTTTCCGCCTCAATGAAACCAACAATTTTTCCAACGGCGGCGCACTCGGCGCGAGCGATACGTACACCGCTTCGCTCTGGGCGCTAGATTATTTGTATTGGTGGGCATATCATGACGCGGCCGGACTGAATTTCCATACTGGCCAAAAAGTGCTACCCAATACCACCGGTCCCGATCGGCCCAATGTCTATACCGCCCTGACATCATCTCCGAATGGATATACGGTGCTGCCTTCCGGATACGGGATAACAGCATTCGATCTGGGAAGCCATGGAAACATGCTGCCTGTTACTGTGTCGTCAAACAAGGACAGCGTGAACCTTCGTGTGTATGGCGTCGCATCGGCCGATAAAAAATATTTCATCACAGTCATTAACAAAGAACATGGCCCGGCCGGGCGTGCCGCACTTGTACGGATTGAAACCGGGCTGGCCTTGACAACAGGGGAAAGCATCACGCTTTCATCTGCTGACGGCGACGTCTCGCGCGTTGCAGGAACCACCATCGGCGGTGCCGGCATACGGGAAGACGGCAGTTGGAATGGAACATGGACCGCACTCGGCGTCCAACCCGCCAACGGCATCGTCACCATTTCAGTGCCGGCAGCAACGGCGGTGATCGTGAAAGTATACGCCAAATAACAACATCGAAGGGCACAAGACGCCGGGCGATGTTGATAAAAATTATTGATGACCATAACCATTTCACCATACCAATTATAGGAGCGGTTGAATCATGAAAAAAGAACCTTGGATTGAAGCCATACTCAGCTCAATGACCCTCGAACAGAAGATCGGACAGTGCGTCGTGGTTGGCATGTCCGGCACCGTGATTACGAACGACTTGCGCGAGGCGATCCTCCGTTATCATTGCGGCGGCATCCGCCTCTCGTCGTTCATGCGCATGTTTAAATATTTCAGCGATGATAAAGCAAAAAAACAGGAAATGGGTGCCGGCTTTGTTCCCTCACAGCAAAAAATCGCCGGCGCCGGCCTGCCGCCGTATGCAACCCCTGAACAATTCGCTGAAATGCTCAATGAGCTGAGGACATTGGCCGCCACACGCACGCCGGCAATTCCGCTGCATATGGTGATCGATCAGGAAGGCGACGTGAGCAAGGATTTTTCCCGGGGCGGTGTCGTTCAATTTCCCTCGAACATGGGCCTGGTTGCAAGCAAGAGTCCGAAGCTGGCGTACGAAGTGGCAAAGGCGATCGCCAAACAGATGAAGGCATCGGGATTGGATATGATCCACTCGCCTGTCGTGGATGTGAATATCAATCCCAATAATCCCGAGATCGGCCATCGTGCATTCAGCGACGATCCGGAAGTGACGGCGCAATATGCGATCGCGATGCTCAAGGGCTACAAGGAAGAGGGCGTGATCGCGGCGGCGAAGCACTTCCCGGGACGAGGAGATTCCGCCACCGATGCGCATCATGCATGCCCGATGCTGACGGTGGACAGCGAGCGGTTCAATAAAATCGAACTCTATCCGTACAAACGGCTCATCGAAGCCGGCATCGATTCCATCATGGTTGCTCATTGTATCTATCCTCATATCGATCCGGACAATATTTCCACCGTGTCGCGGAAAGTCATCACCGGCATTTTGCGCGACCAGCTGGGCTTTGAAGGGATGATCACCACAGACAGCATCACGATGGGCGCGCTGATCGACCGGTATGGCATCGGCGAAGCGTGCGCGCGGTCGCTCCATGCCGGCGCCGATGTGATACTGATGAAGGCGGAAAATCAATGGCGCGGCGAAATGTTCCATACGATTAAACAATGGGTGGAGGCCGGAAAGATCAGTTCCGACGAACTCGACGACAAGGTGCGACGGATCATTACGATCAAAAAAAAATACGGCATGTTCAAAAAAATGGGCATGGTCAATGCGGCGAAGGCGGCCGTTCCGTACAGGGATACAGTGATCGTGCAGACGTCCCAAAAAGCCGCGCAAAAAGCGATCATGGTCATTAAAGACGAACTGCACGCATTGCCGGTGAAAAAAGACAAAAAAGTGCTTCTCATCAACCAGCAAAATTCCATCAAGTCACCGAACGACGTGTACGATCACCCCGCATTGTTCCAGCAGCTCATGGAAGAGGGCTGGCCCTCGCTGCAGACATTTGAAACGCAGTTCGGCTTCGGCGAAAAAGAAGACGCACAGGTCGTACAATTCGTCGAAGACAACAACTTCGATCTTATCATCTGCACGAATTTTTACGACCGCCAGGAAAAACCGCACACGTATCCCAAGACACTCATCGATAAGGGATACCCCGTGATCCTGATCACCAATACTCCATACTGCATCAAGGAGATCGGCGGATTAATTCCCTCCGCAAAAACGTCCATCTTGAATATGAATCTGACTCCAGAAGGATTGCGTACCACGAAAGCTGTATTGCTTGGCAAGAAGAAGGCCCAGGGTTCATGGCCGCTCTCGAATTACGATCCATTTAAATTGAAGGGCTAAGGCGTATGAAAAGGCTAATACTTCAAACCCCGCTGAACAAAACGGTTTCTCCGATCACGGGGTGGACCAGGAAGCATTGGGAAGAAACATTCTTCGCACTGATGAAAGGAATCGTGGACAGCGCGTCTCCGGCGTGTGCGCGCCAAAGAATCCCGGGTCCGCGGAGCCATCACGGCCTCCTGGCCGATGAACTGGAAGGATTCACGCGCTCCATGATCATGGCTGGCCCCTGGCTCAAGAGTTCGAAAAATGGGATCTATGCGTGGCAGGGCGACAAGGTCGATGTTGCCGGATTCTACGGCAAAGGAATTCTCGCAGGAACCGACCCGAAACATCCCGAGTATTGGGGCGACATTGTCGACTACGCCCAGCATCTGGTCGAGATGGCGGCGCTCTCCTGGGGATTGTACTTGTCCAAAGAGTTGATCTGGGATAAGTTTTCAGAGAGTGAGAAGCAGCAGGTCGCCGGCTACATGTATCAATGCACGAAGGTGAAGTATCACCAGAACAACTGGCTCCTGTTCAATGTCATCACCAACACCGTCCTCAAAAAACTCGGGATGCCGTACTCGCAGGAACAGATCGATACGAATCTGCAGGCGTGCGACCATATGTATCTCGGCGAGGGATGGTATAGGGACGGGAACATCAACCGGATCGACTATTATAATTCCTGGGCCTTCCTCTATTATTACCTCCAATGGGTCATACTCGACGGAGACTCAAAACCGGACGTTGCAGAGACTCACAAGGAACGCGCCCGCTTGTTCGCACGCGACTTCCGGTATTTCTTTTCCGGCGACGGGAGCACTCCGTGTTTCGGGAGGTCCATGATCTACCGGTTCGGTTCTCTTGCCCCGCTCGCGCTCGGTCAGCAGCTCGGCTGTCTGGATATTTCGGCGGGCGAAGTGAAGACGATGTGTAACAGTCTGATGAAGTTCTATTTCAGCAACGAAATTTTGACGGAGCAGAACCACCTGTCCATGGGATTCCTGCGCCCGTGCGCAGATATGCTCGAGCATTATTCGTGCGGCGGGTCGCCGTACTGGTCGACGAAGGCGTTCAATATTCTGTCGATCCCCCCAAGTGACGCGTTCTGGAAAACGAAAGAAGAAAAGCTGCCCATCCACCGGCAAAGCTTTTCCGTGCCGTTGCGCAAGGCGGGACTCCTGTTGGTCGGGGATAAGAAAACAGGCCATGTGCAGTTGATCAATCAGAAGTCCTATCACGACAAACCCGAGTATAACGACAAGTATACGAAGTTTGCGTATTCATCCATCTTCAGTTACGATGCGAGGCCGGTCTATAAGAACATCAACTGCGACAACATTCTTCAGTTCTCCGAAGACGGCATCAACTTCCGCCAGCGCTGGGAAATGCAGCACCTGTACAGCGAGAAGGATTTTGCCGCGTCGAAGTATGCATTGCACGACGTCGATGCCGAAGGCACAATCCATACGTCCGTGATCGTGAAGAACGATGTCATGATCAATATTCATCTGGTGGAAACGAAAAAATCGCTCGTGTTCAAGGAAGGCGGCTATCCGCTCGGCTTCGACGACGGCAAGGCAAAAACCGTCTCCGTCAACGGCGCCGAAGCGGCGTACAAGGATGGCAAGCTCACATTCATACGCAACCTTCACGGCTATACGAAGCAATTCAAGGCCCTTCAATTTGCCGATGACGTGAACGGTTCCAATGTGCGCTATCGCCAGAGCGTTGTTCCGGTGTTGGGACACGAGAATGGAACGGAGCACAAGTTCACTCTCGCGTCCATGGTATGCGGCAGGGTCGGTTCCGATACGGTGAAACAACTGATGGGGCTGGTGAAAAAATTCACCGTCACCGATAACGTGATCGACATACTGTTTCAGGATGGAGAACGTGTCTTCCTGCAGATGGGGAGTATTCAGGACATTGCTGTCTCGCTCAACGGTAAGAAAATATCCGGACCGATCGTGATGGCCCGAGTTTCCGCCGCTGGCAAAAAATGGTCCGTCCTGGATAGCACGGGACATGTGGATTGTAAGGAATAGATCGTGCCGGTTGATTCTTGCTGGAAAAATTTCCGCACTCATTTAATGTGAAGGTGTTAACTCATGGGAATTTATGATTATGGCGTCATTGTAATCTATTTTTTATTCATCATTATCATCGGTATCGTCTTCCATAAATTCAGCAAGGATTCGAGCGACTATTTCAGAGGCGGCGGACACATGCTGTGGTGGCTCGTGGGTGCCACCGCATTTATGTCCCAGTTCAGCGCGTGGACATTCATCGGCGCTGCGGGAAAAGCCTATCGGGAAGGGTTTCTCATTCTTGCCATTTTTTTTGGAAACGCACTCGGATACTTTGTCACGTATTTTGTGTCCGGGGCGAAGTTCCGGCAGTTGCGTGCGGTGACGACGATGGAAATTGTCCGCGACCGGTTTGGCCGGGCGAACGAACAATTTTTTACATGGCTTAATATTCCGGCAAACATCATGTATGCGGCCATCTGGTTATTCTCTATCAGCACGTTCGTGTCCGTTGTTTTCGGATGGAATATATTGCTGTGTATCATCTGTATCGGCATCGTCGTCATTTTGTTATCGTCCGTCGGCGGAGCATGGGCTGTGTCTGCGTCCGATTTTATGCAGATGATGATACTGATGCCGATTACGATCGTGTCGGCAATCGTCGCGCTTGCGGCTGTTGGAGGTGGGAATTTTTTACATGGCGTCACCAGCTTTGTCGGTCAACTGCCTGTGAATCACACCAACTGGTCGGCGGTGTTCAGTCCCCAGCTCGTGTATCTGTGGATATTCGCCGCCGTCATCAAACAGATCATCAATGTCAACAATCCATCCGAATCGTATCGATTCCTGTTTGCGAAGGATTCGGACAATGCCAGGAAAGGCGGGCTGCTGGCGGCCATTCTGTTCCTGTTCGGGCCGGTATTATGGTTTATTCCGCCAATGGTTGCCGCAATATTGTATCCGGACTTGAATGTCATTGAATCGCTGAGACCGCTAGGCGGAAGGATCTCCGAGGGCGCGTACGTCGGCATGGGCCTCATGCATATGCCTCAGGGAATGGTCGGCCTCATGGTGACTGCGATGTTCGCCTGCACGATCTCGAATATGGATACTGGATTAAATAAAAATTCCGGATTTTTCATGCGGAGTTTTTACATGAGCATTCTCCGAAAAGGCCGCCCTGAAAAAGAATACATGATCGCAAGCCGGATCACGACCATCGTGTTGGGATTTTTCATCATTGTGACCGCCATTGGGTTGAATGAATTGAAGGGACTCAGTCTGTTCGCGCTGATGATCAATTTTAGCAGTCTGGTCGCCATTCCGATCGCCATTCCGCTTATTATGGGACTCTTTTTCAAGAGGGCTCCCAAATGGTCGGGGTGGAGCACAACAGTGGTGGGGTTACTCGTGTCCATGGCCATCTATAACAACGCGGTGGATCCGTTGACCGTCGTAAAATTCCTGGGAATTGGCATACCGTTCACCGAGTATATGAAAACGGAATTTTATATGCTCATCGTATCGATGTTTTTTGGCGTTACAATAATGTCGTTATGGTTTTTGGGAACGCTCTTCTTCAGCAAATACAACTCATCAGATTACAATACTCAGGTCGATGCCGTCTTTGCGAACATGCACATGCCGGTCATCACGGATCCCGAAAAAACGAAGGCGATGGATTATGCGCAGCTGAGAATGCTTGCCCGGCTTGCATTCCCGTACGGTGTGTTCGTCTTTTTGCTGGCGCTGATCCCCAATGGCATCGGCGGGCGTCTGTGTTTCACCTTCATCGGCACGATGATCGCCGGTGTGGGCTGGCTGCTGCATCGGGCGGCACAGAAAAAAGCCCCGGCCGCCGCGTAAGTGCATCACGCAGTGCCATGTTGAATTCCCCGACGGTGCGGCGGGGAGCCACAATCATTTGTTACTACATTTAGAAAGGTCGTACGATGTCTCAGGATTCACATCAGGTTCTTATCGACATGCAACCCACGAAACTTTTTTTTGTGGGAATAGATTCCGACGGGTGCGTCTTCGACTCGATGGAGATCAAACACAAGGAATGTTTCTGCCCGAATTTTATTCGCTATTGGGAATTGCAAAATGTGTCCACGTACGCGCGCGAGACATGGGACTTCGTAAATTTGTATTCTCAGACACGAGGGTGCAACCGCTTCCATGCCGTTATCGAAGCGATGCGGCTGCTGAGCGAGCGGAAGGAAGTGCTGGCGCGGGGTGCGATCCTGCCGGATCTTGCGCCGCTGATCGAATGGGTGAAGAAAGAAACAAAGCTTGGCAATCCGGCATTGGAACGCTATGCGAAGGAAGTGAACGATCCGATCATCGATAAAGCGCTCGCCTGGACGAGAGGGGTCAACAAGTCCGTCGAAGAAATTGTCTATGGCATACCGCCGCTGCCGTGGGTGAAGGAATCGCTCGCGAAGTTTAATGAACAGGCCGACGTGATCGTTGTGTCTCAGACTCCCGGCGATGCATTGAACCGCGAATGGGCGGAACATGATATAGACCGGTACGTGCGCATTATCTGCGGACAGGAATTCGGAACGAAGGCCGAACACATTCAGTTTGCCGCCGGCGGAAAATATCCGACCGATAAGATGTTGATGATCGGCGATGCTCCCGGAGACATGAAGGCGGCGAAATCGAACAATGCGCTGTTTTATCCGATCAACCCCGGACACGAGGTGGATTCGTGGGAGCGCTTATACAAGGAAGGGATCGACCGCTTCTTTAACGGGTCGTTTGCGGGCGAGTATGAGAGAGCGCTCATCGAGGAATTTAATAAGTGTCTTCCCAAAACGCCGAATTGGGCGTAGCAACCGAATGCGATCGTGGGATATCTGTGTGGTCAACCATTCATCTATCGACTGGCAAAATGAATACATATCGATTTATCGTTTCATGTTCCATTGCGTTAGCCCTGGCTGCAAGCGCGAATGCGAAGACAACAACTGCACGGGCGCGGGCTCAGAGTGAATGGGTGCACCCCGGTTCCGACGGCCGCCTGGTGTATAAGTCGACGCCTCGAGGCGATAGGATACTTGATTTTTCGTTTGCAGGCTACATGGGCGGAGGCGTGGCACTGCCCGATGTTCCAGTGAAGCGGACGGTGCAGCCCGCAGCCGATGCGGACAACACGGCCGCGATACAGTCTGCCATTAACGACGTGGCGGCGATGCCCATCGTGAACGGCTTCCGCGGGGCGGTTGTGCTCTCTCCGGGCATGTTTGCCTGCTCGGGTTCGATCGCGATTCCTGCGAGCGGCATCGTGCTGCGCGGCAGCGGTGTGGGCGCCACGACAATTCGCATGTCTGGCGGGAAGCATTGCGCGATCGTGATCGGCAGCGAAAAGGATAACAGATCGGCTCGCCCTTCCGCTTCGGCGGACCGGGCACTGAGTACGTCCATCGCCGATCGGTATATTCCCTTCGGTGCCACGGTGTTCACTGTGGCCGATGCCGGCGGATTGAAAACCGGCGATCTCATCGAGATCAAACGTCCGGTGACGCAGGCGTGGATCCATCTGATGGAAATGGATAATATGTATCGCGAGGGCAAACTGCAGACGTGGATACCCACGACGAGAAACAGCGTCATGCAGCGCACGATCACGGGAATTGCGGGGAACACGATCACGATCGATATCCCGTTGTCCGATTCTTTCGATGCGAACTATCTTTATCCCACGGGGACGATCGTTGCCACAGTTCAGCCTGCGTCGCGCATCACACAGGCCGGCGTGGAGTCGCTCCACATTCAGTGTCCTCCCGCCGAAATGGCATATTCCGAGGCCCCGTATTCGGCGATCGATATCTTTGGAGACGATTGCTGGGTGAAGGATGTGTCGTGCGAAGAGACGATGAACAGCACGACGCTTGCAGGCAGGCGCATCACCGTTCAACAGGTCGTGGTCAGTCATACCTTCCCGAACTTGGGCGGCTCGAAGCCGTCGGATTTTAGCATCCAAGGCAGTCAGATACTGGTCGACCGGTGCCGTGTGACGGGCGATAACGAATATGATGTATGGACGGGAAGCCTGGTGACCGGACCGAACGTAGTGCTCAACTCGACGTTCCTCGGCCTGGGCAGCCGCCTGCAGCCGCATCAGCGCTGGTCGTCGGGATTGCTTATCGACAACTGCACCGTTCCCAACGGAGGGATCGATTACATGAACAGAGGCATTGCCGGTTCGGGCCATGGGTGGACGATGGGGTGGGGCGTGGTCTGGAATTCTATCGCCAAAACATTCATCATTCAAAATCCGCCGGGCGTGCTCAACTGGGCGATAGGGTGCACCGGCAGGCGCGAACAGACAGCGCGGTTGTTCGATACTCATCCGATCCTTTCGGAAGGTGTGTTCGAATCGCACGGTACCCCTGTCGCCATGCAGAGCTTATACCTGGCTCAACTCGCGGATCGGTTGGGGCCTGAGGCGGTTCGCGCGATCGGCTATGCGTCGAACTCGGAAATCTCCTTTCCCAATAAATCTATCCCGCCTCTGCGCGAGGTGCGTCCCATGGCCGATGGAGGACGCGGCGCCGATCTTGCGTTCCATCGTCCTGTCGACACCAAAAATGCGCCGCGCATTGTCGGCTCACCCTTCAGCGCTGAAAAAGCTGTGGACGGAAACGACACGACATACTGGTCTCCGACAACGGATTCCCTGCCCGCCGTTCTGGACATAGACATGGAGGGGCCGGTGGAAATAACGTCGCTCGAGATCCGCGAGGCACTGAACGCCGGGTCTCATATAGAGGAATATACGGTTGAAGGACAGGCCGACGCCGACTACATCATGCTTGCGCGCGGCACGACGATCGGAAACCGCATTGCGGTGCGCTTTCCGGCGGTCACCGTGTGGAAAGTGCGGTTGACGATCCTCAAGGAGAAGACGCACGCCGCCATCAGCAAAGTCGGCCTGTTTCGTGAAAGCAAGTGACGATATATGAGCATCGATCGGCGGTGTGTACGAATTCACGCCGCCATTTTCTCTCAGCAAGAACGAAATTGAACGTATCACATGCTCCATCGGTCTGAATGGCAATGGTGGGAGGAATAGGACAATGAAAAATTTGTTTGTCTACCTGTGTGTGTGCTGCGGCTTCACCATGCAGGCGCAAAGCTGGAAGCCTGCCGGAGATAAAATAACAACAGTATGGGCGGAGAAGGTGGATCCGGCCAATCCGCTTCCTGACTATCCGCGTCCCATCCTGGCACGCACTCGGTGGCGGAGTCTGAATGGATTGTGGGACTATGCGATCGCACCCAGGGGCGGCACGATTCCGCAGACGTATGACGGAAAAATTCTTGTTCCCTTCGCCGTCGAATCTGCGTTGTCGGGAGTTCAAAAAACCGTAGGGGAAGCGCATGAACTGTGGTATCACCGGACATTTTCACTTCCGCCGGAATGGAAAAACAACCGCGTCCTCCTGAATTTTGGCGCGGTTGATTGGAAAGCGGATGTATGGATCAACGGAATAAAAATCGGGTCGCACACGGGAGGGTTTACACCGTTTAGTTTTGACATTTCACCGTATGTTGGAAACGATTCAAATCAAACGCTGACTGTCCGCGTGTTCGATCCGGCAGACAAAGGGTATCAACCGCGCGGCAAACAGGTCGACAGCCCGGGCGGGATCCATTACACATCGGTGACGGGCATTTGGCAGACAGTGTGGGTCGAACCGGTGAATGCCGATTTTATTACATCGGTGAAGACCGTGCCGAATTGTGCCGGGAATAATTTTTCGATGGCCGTGGAAACCGATGGCTCCCGGTCATCCGACATCATCGAAGTGAAAGTCATCGATCGTGGCTCAGTGATCAGCACGGCTAAAGCCATTCCCGGCCAGGCGTTGATTGCAGCCGCCACCTCCGCCAAACGATGGAGCCCCGAGTCTCCCTTTTTATACTCGTTCGAAATATCCTTGATACGAAACGGGATTGTGATCGACACCGTGACAAGCTACGGCGCCCTGAGAAAAATTTCAACGAAGCGGGATGAGTCGGGGATCGTCCGCCTTCAGCTCAACGATCACGATCAATTTCAGTTCGGTCTGCTGGATCAGGGGTGGTGGCCCGACGGGCTCTATACCGCCCCCACGGATGAAGCATTATTGTTCGATATTAAAAAAACAAAAGACCTGGGCTTCAACCTGATACGGAAGCACGTCAAAGTTGAACCGGCCCGATGGTACTATCACTGCGACCGCGAAGGCGTTCTCGTGTGGCAGGATATGCCCAGCGGAGACAGGCTCGTGTCGTCGCGGGGCGAACGCACGCCGCAATGGCAGACACGAAATTTTTATTCGGGCGTTGAATTGCAGCGCTCGCAGGCATCGGAAGAAGATTTCAGGCGCGAGTGGAAGGACATCATGGACCTGTTGTACTCGAATCCGTGTGTTGTCATGTGGGTGCCGTTCAATGAGGCGTGGGGACAATTCAAGACCGCCGACATTGCGGAGTGGACCAAGACCTACGATCCGTCGCGTCTCGTCAATTCGGCAAGCGGCGGCAATCATTATCAGTCGGTCGGTGATATTACCGACACTCATAAATATCCCGAACCTGACTTTCCCATGTTCGACGGCTCGAAGGCAAGCGTGCTGGGCGAATACGGCGGGATCGCACTCGTGCTCGACGGCCATCTCTGGTCGAAAGAAAAAAACTTCGGCTACATTCAGTACAAAACCGCCGACGAGGTCACCGATGCGTATATTACGTTTGCCGAAAAGTTGAAAAAAATGATCACCGCCGGGTTTACCGCTGCGATCTACACGCAAACCACCGATGTTGAAGTGGAAGTCAATGGGTTGATGACATACGACCGCAAAGTGGTGAAGGTGAATGAAGACCGGGTGAGAACAATAAATCGTGAAGTGTGTGCGTCCCTGAACCGGTGAAGAAAACCTGCACGATGCAACAGTAGCAGAATATTTTATGAACAGACAAACCCCTCTATTTATTCCGGTTTTCCTTGCGGTAATTGCCAGTGCATCATTTGGCCAGCAGTATTCCATAACAGTGATGGCGGACAAACCCGGAGCCTCCATTCAACCCACGATGTGGGGCATTTTTTTCGAAGACATCAACTTTGCGGCCGATGGCGGTATCTATGCCGAATTGGTGAAAAACCGTTCATTCGAATTTGCCGATCCATTGATGGGGTGGAAGGCCATAAAAACAACCGATACTCGAAGCCGCATCCAAATCATCAATCGCGAATCGGAAAATCCAAATAACCCTCGATGTGCGCGAATCATATCAACATCGCACGAGGAAATTTTCGGCCTTTCCAATGACGGGTTTCGGGGGATGGGGATCAAGAAAGACAATCACTATCGATTCAGCGTTGTGGCCCGGAAAATGGACGGAGAACCTGTCGCCGTCAACATCGACTTGATTGATTCCAACGGAGTAAAAATTGGCGGGGGCTCCATTGTTGTCAATGGCACTGAATGGAAAAAATATGAAGTGATCATGACGGCGACCGGAACTGAACCAAAAGCAAAAATGAATGTACTGTTTTCCGGTAACGGCACCATCGAAGCGGACATGGTTTCGTTGTTCCCTCTCGCGACATGGAAAAGTCGCGAAAACGGTTTGCGGGCAGACCTGGTGCAATTGTTGGCTGACATGAAACCCGGTTTCATACGGTTCCCCGGCGGATGCATTGTAGAAGGGAGAGATCTGCACAACCGTTATCAGTGGAAAAACACCGTTGGCGACATCGATGGCCGCAAACAAATTGTTAACCTGTGGAACTACGCCTCCCGCAATACCGTGGCTTCCGACTATTACCAATCCTACGGCTTGGGCTTTTTCGAATATTTTCAACTGGCTGAAGACATAGGTGCTGAACCGCTGCCCATTCTCAACTGCGGGATGGCGTGTCAGTTCCGTGCAAATGAATTGGTGCCGCTGGAAGATCTCGGCCCGTACGTTCAGGACGCCCTCGATCTGATCGAGTTTGCCAACGGAAGCACCGCCACACAATGGGGAAAAATGAGGGCCGACATGGGACACCCGGCCCCATTCCATCTCAAATATATCGGCATTGGAAACGAACAATGGGATGTTCAGTACATCGAACGGAGCAATGTCTTTGTAAAAGCATTGAGAGAAAAGCATCCAGAAATAAAAATAGTCGGAACCGCCGGAGCTGCGTCGGGCGGTCCCTTGTTTGAATACCAATGGAATGAGCACAGAAAGTCGAATATCGATGTGGTCGACGAGCATTATTACCAGAGTCCATCCTGGTTCTTCACCAATGCGACGCGGTACGATATGTACGATAGGAAAGGACCCAAAGTATTCGCCGGCGAGTATGCCGCACAAAGCGTGAAGACGGGACAGCCCGACAATAGTAATAATTGGCTCTGCGCACTTTCGGAAGCCGCCTTCATGACCGGCTTGGAGCGGAATGCTGATGTTGTCGCGATGGCTTCGTATGCACCGCTGTTTGCTCATGTGGACGCATTTCAGTGGAAACCGGATCTGATCTGGTTCGATAATCTGCGTTCGGCCGGCACCCCAAGTTATTACGTTCAAAAACTATTCTCGCTTTTTAAAGGATCCTACGTCGTTCCCGTATCGCTCGACGGAAAACCGTTAACTGGACAAGAGGGCCTGTACGCTTCTTCCTGTCTTGATTCGAACAATGACGAGGTCATCCTGAAAATTGTCAACAGTACATCCGCGGCGAAGTCTTGCCATATATCGTTCGAAGGGGCGGCAATTCATTCCTCAAATGCCGACATCATCATTATCGCCGATGACAATCTCAATGCCTTCAATACAGTGGATGTTCCATTCTTGATACATCCTATAGAAGAAAAAGCGGCATTGCATGGCAGGATGTTGGATCTTCAGCTGAGAGCGCAGTCGCTGACCATCGCGAGGATCAAAAAAAAATAATAAATTCCGGGTACGTTGTGCTTTCGTCTAAGAATGATGCGATTCAAAGATAAAGTGCAGTCACACGCGTCAACACTGTGTCGGAAGGTTTTTACAACGGTTCAAACAGATATCATAAAAACAGGGAGCTGTTCATGACAATCGAAAAAAAATCACGCAGAACGTTTCTTAAAACTGCTGCCATTGGCGTGGGCGGTATTGCGCTCGGAGGATTGGGATCCAGCGCTAAAAGTTATGCCCGAATTATCGGCGCCAACGATCGGCTCAATATTGCCATCATCGGCCTTGGCCGCCGCATGAGCGCCTATTACGAACCGATCGCCGACAAGAACAGCAACGTGCAGCTCATGTACCTCTGCGACGTGATGCAGAGCCAGATGGTCAAAGCGGCGGCCAATTTTTCAAAACATATCGACTACAAGCCCAAACTGGAGGGAGATTTCTTTAAGGTCATTGCAGACCCGGCGGTCGATGCGATCATCAACGCAACACCGGACCATTGGCATGCGCCCGGCACCTGGCTGGCAACGGCGGCCGGTAAACATGTGTATGTGGAAAAACCATGCAGCCATAATCCGTACGAGGGCGAGATCCTCATCAAAGCCCAGAAAAAATTCGGCAAGATCATACAAATGGGAAATCAACAGCGCTCGGCTCCCGAGTCGATAGAAATAATCGGAAAAATCCACGAGGGCATCATCGGTACTGCCTATCTTGCAAAAGCCTTCTATACGAATGACCGCGGGCGCGTTGTCAATCCGAAACCGGCCGCCGTGCCAGAGGGCCTCAACTGGGATCTCTGGCAGGGACCCGCCCCGCGCAAGGCGTACGAGCACGACACGTGGAACTACAATTGGCACTGGTATGGATGGGACTACGGCACCGCCGAGACCGGCAACAACGCGACGCATGAATACGACATTGCCCGCTGGGCATTGCAGGTAGAGTTTCCCGAGACAGTCATTGTTGATGCCGAAAAATATCACTGGAGCGACGACGGCTGGACGATGTACGACACGATGGATGCGACGTTCAAATTCTCGGGCAACAAGACCATCAAGTGGGACGGGAAAAGCCGTAACAACTACGAGACGTATAAGGCAGGGCGGGGCACGATCATCTATGGAACCGAGGGTTCCGTATGGGTCGACCGCAGCGGCTATATCGTCTATGACCGCAGCGGCAAAGAGACGAAGAGGAACATGTCGGCGGGTAGAGAAGGCGGTACGCAATTGGGCGGCGGAGGCGACATGTCCACGCTCCATGTGCAGAATTTCTTTCAAGCCATTCGCGGCAAAGAGAAGCAGCGTTCCCCGATCGACGAAGGCGCAACAAGCACCCTCCTCTGCCATTTGTCGAACATCGCATACCGCACCGGCAAGGTTCTGTTGTGCGATCCCAAGAACGGACACATCACCAACAGCACAAAGGCGATGAGCCTGTGGAAACGCGATTACGCAAAAGGATGGGAACCAAAGTTTTAATACGATCAATGCAGTTACTCGCGGCCATTCGTCGATCGTTGCTGAATCGGCGCATTGTTGCGTTCATGAATGTGGGGTTCGCCACCCCGCATGAAAATACCGGTTTCACAGACGCAGCATTGTAGGGCGAGATGGTATCTCGCCCTGGACGAGCTAACAGCTCGTCCTGCACGCACCACATATGCCTCCGAGTATTTTCATAGCAGGGCGAGATGGTATCTCGCCCGCTCTAGCGAAGCGGTACATGTTTTTGTGGGTTACTATGAAGCGCGGTCTGTGCGCCTGCAGTGTATTTTTTTATGAGGAGTTCCTTCAATGCGTGTCTTATGCTTGTGCTTCACGGTCATAATCACTTTTTTCCCCGTACTGTCTCAAACTGAAAAAGGGAACACCGGTGCCACGTGGAATATCGATGATCTGTCCGCTATTGGCGGATATCCCGTAACAGTGTTTGGACATCCCACCGTGAAAGAATTTCCCGACGGCAAAGCAATGGTGTTCAATGGTGTTGACGACGGATTGATCGTGCAGGGGTGCCCTCTCAACAAGAGCGCTGACTTTACCATCGAGATCATCTTTAAACCGGATGTGTCGTTTCCGAACAATGTCGAACAACGGTATCTTCACATACAAAAACCCGGCGCTGAAAATCGCCGTATGCTTTTGGAACTGAGATTGAACGACAAGAACGAATGGTTCATCGACACTCACATCCGGGCGGATTCAGCCAAATTGACCAGTCTTGCAAAAGACTATTCGCATCCTGTCGGTCGATGGTATCACATTGCCTTCGTGTACAGTCATGGAACCGCCGAGCACTATATCAACGGTGTCAAAGAAATGAGCGGCCATATCAACTACATTCCCGTGGACAGCGCATGTGTGTCGCTTGGAATGAGAATGGACCATAGATCCTATTTCAAAGGTGCGATCAAAACCGTTCGCCTCACACCCCGGGCGTTATCACAATCGGAGTTCCTGTCCTTTACATCGCCGGCACCGAATGCCGGAAGCAGGTCCGATGAACTGTTCTTTGCCGACGATTTTGAAAAACAGGATAGCAACTGGGTGGCGGAATGTGAACAGCCGGCGACGTCGTCCGTCTCGGTGAAGAACGGCAGGCTGGACATCAACACATCGGCCGGCGCCACGGTGTGGTGTACACAAAAACTCTCAGGCAGTATCAAGATCACGTATGATGCGATCGTTACCGATGACGGCGGAGCCAATGACCGCGTCTCGGACCTGAATATGTTCTGGATGGCCGCCGATCCGAAAAATGACAACCTGTTCACCCGCTCGGGAAAATTCACGGCCTACGACGATCTGAATCTCTATTATGCAGGCATCGGCGGCCACGATAATACGACCACGAGATTTAGAAAATATCAGAGTACCGGCGAAAAACCTGTGCTGAAGGAATACATCGATAAAGAACATTTGCTGAAAGGCAACACCCTGTACAAGGCCGCCATCATCGTTCAGGACGGCCGGACTCGATGCTATCTCAACGATGTGCTCTATTTTGATTATACGGACGCACAGCCGTACACAGAAGGATATTTCGGTTTCAGAACAACAACAAGCCATCAGCTGATGGATAATTTCAAAATCTACCGTTTATCAAAGGAATAATGTTGTAATGAAAACATCAATCAGATCGATCATCGTCGCGGCTGTGTGTGTGCTCGTTGTCGTGCCAACGTACGTCTTGCATGCGCAGCACGCACAGTGTACACCGGTATTTCTCGATACAGCACAACTAGCAACGTTGCATACGGCGTATCTGTCAAAAACTCCGGAGTCGGCATCGCAATTGCATACGCTTCTTCGCAATGCGGATTCGCTGCTCGCAATGAAGCCCCTCTCCGTCATGGACAAAACGCAGACGCCGCCGAGCGGGTCTAAGCACGACTATTTGAGCATGGGTCCGTATTGGTGGCCCGATACGAGCAAGCCCGACGGCCTGCCGTACATCAGAAAAGACGGCCGGCGAAATCCCGAATACAATACGTTTACGGATCCGGACTATTTCGAACGCATGGCGATGGCCGTGGAGAAGCTGTCGTTGTCGTTCGCCATTACATCCGATGCACGATACTCGGCAAAGGCCGCCGAACTTCTGCGCGTATGGTTCCTGGACGAGAACACGAAAATGAATCCGAACATGAACCATGCGCAATTCATCCCCGGCATCAACTCGGGCAGAGGCATCGGGATCATCGAAACCCGCCGCATCTATAAAATACTCGACGCCCTCTGTCTGCTTGAAACATCCCGGGAGTGGAAAAAACTGGATGATGAACAAATGCGAGCATGGTTGGGCGAATATTTCCGGTGGTTGACCACCAGCCCATACGGTATCGACGAATCGAACGAAAAGAACAACCATGGCACATGGTACAACGTTCAGGTCGTATCGCTGTCGTTGTTCCTTGGAAAGACTGAACTTGCCGGACATTATCTCGACAGCGCAAAAATCAAGCGGATCACTCCTCAAATCGAACCGGACGGAAAACAGCCGCTTGAACTGGCGAGGACCAATTCCTGGAGCTACAGCGTGATGAATCTGTCCGCTTTTTTTCATCTGGCAACAGCGGCCGACCGGGCGGGCATCGATCTCTGGCACTATGAAAGCCCCCGCGGCGGATCGATCCGAAAGGCGCTGGAATATCTTCTGCCGTTTACCGTGAATCCCGAGAAATGGACGTACGGGCTGCTGCATCCGATCGAACCGGCCTCCCTGTACCCCTTGCTGCTCCAGGCTCGACAACACATCGACAAAACAAAATATTCCGGATGGCTGAAACAATTGCACCGAAAAAGTACCAATGAAGTCATTGAAGGTCTGCTCGATTAATTCGAAGCCGTTGCGCTGGTGCGACGGATCAATTGGAAAAAAGGAACCATAATGAAACTATCCAGCTTCCGGCGTATCGTCTCTGTCGTTTTTTTCTCATGCATCGGCGCGCTTCCGTCGTCTGCTCAAATTACCAAAGAGGATATCACATCGCGTATCAACATCCATGACTTGCGGCATCCCTATTTGTTCTTTTCGAATGAGGAAAAACCGGAGATCCGGAAGAGAATACAATCCGATCCCGAAAGCAGGAATATCATGAAGCGGCTTGTGGCGGAGGGGAACCGGTTTCTGCGAAGGCCGTTCCAAAAAAAAGTTCTGTACCAACCTGCACATCCGCGGTTCGAAACTGAGAACGACGCGCTGCCCTATCTGACGGATATATCGGATGGAGCGGTCACGCTGGCGTTTCTCTACCAAATGACCGGCGATGAAAAATACACACAGCGTGCGATCGAGTATGCCGAGGCGATCTGTGATGTGCCCGAGTGGAAAAATGCGGCTCACGCGTTCGACATCATTTATCCGAGGGTCTGGCCGTGGAACGTTCCGAACGATCAGGTCGTCTTTTCCTATGATATCTATGCCGCGAGAATCGCCCGGACGCTGTCTACAGCGTATGATTGGCTGTACCCGGCGATGACGATGCAGCAGCGGGATAAAATTCGGAATGGACTGCTCGAGAAGGCCGTCACGCGCGTGAGGGGCAATTACGAATTTTTTTGGTGGTCGTCCGCCTATAAATGCAATTGGTCGGTTATTTGTTACAGCGGACTGGGAGTGTCGGCGCTGGCATTGCTGACGGAAAGCCCGCAGTTGGCCGATGTCGTCGCAGAATCTTATAACCGCATCGGCCTTACCTACGATCAGATCGGAGAGGAAGGCGGCTGGCAGGAGGGACGGGGCTACAGTGAATATATGCTGACAAGCGGCGCGTATTTCATGGACGCGCTCAAACGTGTTTCGCACAACAAGCTGGATCTTTTCCGGCATCCCAAGATCAAGGCTACCGCATTCGATTTTCAGCTCTACGCGCTGACGGCATCATTCGGCGACAGTGACGGCAAAAGCGGAACACCGACATACGCCGCGAATAAATTTGTCGCAGAAACAGGGAGTGCAACATCGGCATTTTATCGGGAAAGATTTTTGGGAGCGGGTTCAGACATGTTCGACATTCTTTGGCCGAGAAGCACGGTGAGGCCCGAAGAGCCGAAACAAAAATCACGACTGTTTAAGAACATCAATTGGGCGGTCCTGCGCAGCGATTTCTTCGACCCGTCCACAGTGACCGTCGCCTGCAAAGCCGGCTTCAATGACGACCCTCATCACGGCCACCTCGATTGCGGACAATTCACCGTTACATGGCAGAATGTTCCGTTCATCAGGGATCTCGGCAGAATGAAATACGATGAACAATATTTCAACGAGGAACGGTTCGAGTATCTCCTTGCGTCGAGCGAGGGGCATAACGTTGTCTCGGTGAATGGCGAACAGCAGATCGTTGCGAAGAAAAAAGATGCGGAATGGAAATCGAATGTCGGCGGAAACATTCTCGAGTACCGGACGGATGATACGAGGGATTATGTGCTGATGGACCCGACGCACGCCTATCCCGGAAAAGAACTGAAGCATTGGCGGAGGAACATTGTTCTGGAAAAGCCCGCCGTGACGCTCGTGGTTGATGAAGTGGGGGCAGACATCGGGGCGACGATCGCAGCACGGTTCTTCCCCGGCACCGGCGACAATGGCGGTGTCGATACGCGGCCAGAACCGGGAAGACACAAGGCATCGGTAAAAGCACCGCACGCGACGGGGGAAGAGGATTTCAACGGCGGAAAAATTCTGAAGGACCACGTGTTGCTCACCGATCGTGCCGGACACAGCATGGTGCTCATTCCCCTCGTGCTCGACAATGAGTTCCGGATCGTCGGCGACAAGGCTGCTGCGCTGCCGGTGGCGAACGATGCCGCCCTTGAGTGGGTGCAGTATGTCGAAACAGTTGCAACGGCCAAAGCCCCCACAACGATCATCGCAACGCTCATCCTTCCCGTTGCTGACGAGAAGGATGCGCAAAGAATGTCCGCCTCGGCCAAAATAGCCGTGGTGGGAAATGACAAGGTGCTCGTATCGATGAACGACGCCGATCGTTCTCTGCAATGGGTCTTCGAAAAAACTGCGGATGGTCTCGTGCTGCAAAAATAATCACGGGAGTGCAAATCCGCTCCGGGAACAAGGGGCGGACGACAATACTGAACAGACATTCATACGAATGGTATTGCCGGCCGGAATGGCGCTTCATCCCTTCATGTGCACACTGTCATGCTTTGGGGGCTGAAAATTTTAGAAAGGATACCGTGATGCAGCGACGAAATATTATCCACTCGCTCAGCCGAACCTTGCCGAGGATTACATCTCCACCAGTTCGCTGTATCTCTGTGCTGCAGCATTCCTGCCG
The DNA here is from genome assembly GCA_903884005.1 of uncultured Ignavibacteriota bacterium. GTDB lineage: Bacteria > Bacteroidota > Ignavibacteria > UBA10030 > UBA8401 > CAISDA01. The sequence goes on from CAISDA010000064.1 coordinate 65,503, forward strand.
CTGGGTTTGCCGACGACGGACGAGTTTTGGACCGCCTCCGCTCTATTTCAAATATGCATTTTCCCTCAGTAAAATAGCATAATTGCATGTTAATTTACCTGTCTACAACAGTTCTTATCTTGTTTTCCCGTTCAACATCATAGTTATTATCCCTGTCTATAATAAAGGATTCCGGTTCCTTCCATCCTTGTACATTCGAATATTCTATGCGCACAAGAATGCTCCTCCACTCAAACAGTCGTGTGTCCCGCGGCCCTGCCCGATCATTGTATTTCCGGAATGCTGTTTCACGGATTGCTGCCGCTGTCTGTGTTCTCATCCTGGTCACGGGAATATGCAGCTCCCAGGATGTGGGAAAGTCGACCCTGCTTGGAAAAATCAAGCCAAAACATTCCTCGGCAATAGCCCGCTCGCCATGGGGCATTCAGGTCGGCTCGCTCGATGTGAGCATCGTGAAAAAGGCTTCGGAGATCGGCGTGAAGTGGACACGCCTGCAGGCATCATGGTCTGCGATCGAAAAGCAGCGCGGTGTGTATGATTGGCAGGAGACCGACAGCGGATTTACGACTGCGATCGAAAATGGGATCACGCCCTTTGTGTGTATCGGCGAGTCGAACAAGTTATATCTCACCATGAATACAGCGGTCGATCCGAAGCTTACTGAAATTTACGGTTCACACCTGAAACCGCCCACATCCGATTCTGCCGCAATGAAGGCCTGGTTGGTATTCGTCGGAAAGGTCATCGAACGATACAAAGACAAGATCAAGTACTGGGAAGTCTGGAACGAGCCGAATCATTTCGCATACTGGGGCGATACACCCGACGGCAAGGAATATGGACGCCTCCTGAATCAAAGCGCAAAAGTCATTAAGGCGATCGATCCGGAAGCGAAGGTGCTCGGTGGTGCATTGGCGGGTTTGGATCCTGAATTCACCGACGATTTTTTGGGTGCCGGCAACGCATCGCTGGTGGATATTATCACATTCCATAATTATGGTGCAATACCCGAGGAGCGGATCTACAAGGCTCTCCAGGTATGGGGCGTCGTCAACAAGCGTAACCCTCGCATCAAATTATGGCAGGGCGAGTGCGGGTATCCTTCGCATAGCAGCACGCGCGATTTTCGGGGGACCAGTCCGTGGGGTCCAGTGATCCAGGCAAAATGGCTCTTGCGACAAGCGTTCGTCGATACGTATTTCTGCCGTGCCTCGATGAGCAATTATTTTAAATTGGTCCATCAGGGTGGCCGGGGCGAGATGCCGAAGCGGTCGTTTCTGTCCGGCATCGACAGCGTCCTGGGTTATCCGGATAAGGGCGGCTCGCGCGTAAAGGTAGTCGGCGTCAACGAGAAATGCCTTCTCGAAAATCCAAGCCTCGCAGAGAAGCCCGCTTTTTTTTCCTATCAAAATCTCTGTGCGGTGATGGACGGCCGCTTTTCGCCGTTCGAAATGAAAAATAAGATTATCATCAACGACGTGGGCACGTTTTTCGGGATCGGCAGCGAGGACGATGCATTTCCCTCTATTCCGCTTGTCGCTTCCTATCGAACCGATCAAGGAAAGACGCTCATTGCGTACTGGCTTCCATGGCATCCCCAGGAACTCATTCGGACGGGTTCCATCGATCTGACGATCGAAGATCCCGGAATGAAAAAGCCCGTGCTTGTCGATCTCCTTGACGGACGCGTCTATCAACTCGCTCGATATTCGAAAGCCGGGAAGAATATTGTGCTCACCAATATCCCGTTGGCCGATTATCCCATGCTCATTATTGACGGCGACGAGGTCGAGATCGATCCGGCCGGTTGAGGTATCGCGTGAATGTGTGTATTGATCGTTCTCATGAACCGGTGCTTGCAGTCCAGGTGAGGCAGTGCAGCAATGATCAGTGCTGACCATCTTCATGTTGCCGTCGAGCTTGATATTTATCACTGATGAAAGGTATGGACAATAGTGGAATACAATCAGCGTCACGTTCGGATCCTGGTCATTCGAACTTTCATCTGCATGCTCGCATCGAGCGCGGCTTTCGGCACCGTCAATGCGCAACCGCGCAACATCCTCACCAACGCGCTTTCCCGTGTCAACGGAACGGCGGTTTTCGCTGCTCAAAAAAACTGGCATCCGTTTCCGAATGCATCGGAACGAACCCTGTGGGAAAAGCTTCCCGGGGCACTGCGAAAAGAATATATCAGGCGGGGTGAGGAAGCGCTCGCATACACATGGCCGTCGCTCCCGGCTGCGATCTATCTGGAGTATACACAATCAGGTAGCCGGCAAAGCGATCGTCTTTCATCCGAGCGACGTCAAAAAGTGCTTGACCTTGTGCTGGCGGAATGCATGGAAGTGGCCGGGCGGTTCATTCCTCAGATCGTCACGGGCGTATGGCTTGTGTGCGAAGAGACGTCGTGGGTGGGGGCTGCTCACATCGCCGAGCAGAAAGCAGGAAAGGGACTGCCGGATAAATCGGAGCCGATCATCGATCTCTTCAGCGGTGAAACAGCGAATCTCCTTGCGTGGACCTCGTACCTCGTGGGCGATCGGTTGAATGCCGTATCACCCCTCATCACGAAGCGCATCACGTCCGAGGTGAGGGAACGAGTGCTGTTGATGTTCCTGTTCAATCTCGATCTGTTACAGGACCAAACGGCAGCGGAGCGCCTGCGGCAGGATGTCTGGCTTCCCCAATCCGAAATGATGGCCGCTCGCGAAGCGGCGAACTCCGCGCAAGGATTCTACATTGCGGCGCAAGGCGGACACAACGAGCAGAGCCATAATCATAACGACGTCGGAAATTATATGCTGTATGCGGACGGCGAACCGGTGCTCATCGATGCCGGGGTCGAAGCCTACACGGCGAAGACGTTCAGTCCCGAACGGTACGACATTTGGACGATGCAGTCCGCCTATCACAATCTGCCGACCATTAACGGTTTCATGCAGAGCTCGGGGAAACAATACGCAGCACGCAATGTGCGGTTCAGAGCCGTGCGGGATTCCGTAATATTTTCGCTCGATATTGCCGGGGCGTATCCGGCTGCGGCAAAGATCCGCACATGGAACCGCACACTCACGCTCGATCGCCGGAAAGGGATGGTCGAAATTTCCGAAGCGTATCGTCTGGACACGGCGGCAAGCGATATCGTGCTCAACCTGATGACGCCGTGCACTGTTGTTGCAAGCGAGGCCGGCACACTCATCCTCCGCGTGAATGCCGCACAGCCGCAGCATCAGGCCTTCGATGTTGCTCTGCACTATGACGGCACAGCGATGATCCCGCAGATTGAAACGATCACGTTGCAGGACAACCGTATGCGCCGCGTGTGGGGGGATGCATTGCACCGGATCGTACTCAGGCTGAAGAACCCGAAGCAGAACGATGCAGTGACAATATCGTTTGACCGAAGAGGGAAATAAGAACGCACACAGGCGCGAGCGCTGTGAGCAGTGAAGAAGAACCAGTTGTTACTTATCATCGAGGAGAACCGTGCATATGAAATTCACATCAACCGTGCAAACATTGCTGCTGATGCTGTTCGCGCTTCCGTCGATTTCAACTGGTTCCCGACACGGAAGGCCGCATGGATCGCCGCAGGCATGCCGTCGACCTCGGTCAATGCCGGCGGGACAGGTATCCCCGCTCAATTTACACTGGGACAAAATTATCCCAATCCATTCAATACTCAGGTTTTTAGTGCATTCTTCCAAAATTGTTATTAAATTCATCAAGCCCGTTTTGGCCGCTGCATTGGCGCAATGTAGCGTTCATGAATGTGGGGTTTACCACCCCGCATGAAAATACCCGTTTCGCAGACGTAGCATTGTAGGGTGAGCTGTTCGCTCGCCCGTGTGCGCGAAGCGGTGCGAGTTACAAGAGAGAAACCATCTCACCACAATTAAACAGGAAAGCCTGATCGTATGAATATGTATACTCGTGTTGTTGCAGTCATCGGCATCGCTCTCGTCACGTGCCTGTGCGTAGCGGCGCAAACAAACACGCTCACGCCGAAGGAAGCGAAACAGGGCTGGAAATTGCTGTTCGACGGAAAGACCATGAACGGGTGGCGCGGTGCCTATCTCGATTCGCTCCCGGCAAAGGGGTGGACCGTCAGAGACGGGCAGCTGATCGTTCAACAATCCGGCGGAGGCGAAGCGGCGTTCGGCGGCGATCTTGTGACGATCGCTCTGTACAGCAGTTTCGATCTCGCATTCGATTTCAAACTGACCCCGGGCGCGAACAGCGGCGTCAAGTATTTCGTGACGGAGGAACTGCCGAAGACTCCCGGCTCGGCGATCGGTCTCGAATACCAGGTGCTGGACGACGCACTGCATCCCGATGCGAAGTTGGGCATCGATGGCAACCGAACACTCGCCTCACTATACGATCTGATTCCGGCCCGCGATAAAAAGCCGAATCCGATGGGAGAATGGAATCACGGCCGCATTCTGGTCAAAGGCACACACGTGGAACATTGGCTCAACGGGAAAAAAGTGCTGGACTATGAACGCGGCGGAGCAGAGTTCCTTCAGCACAAAGCCGTGAGCAAATTCAAGGACCGTGCAGGATTCGGCGAGGCGAAAGCCGGACACATATTGCTGCAGGATCACGGCAACGAAGTGTTCTATCGGAACATCAAGATCCGCGTTTTATAGATCGAGATGTATTGGATTGCATCATTTCGTGGCGAGATAGTATCTTGCCTGTTTGCGCGAAGAGCGAGTTTTTCAGCCGAACCATCATCGATGCAATGTCGGGAGAAATGTCGTCTCGCCCTGCCATAGGACGAGTTACTAGAGGGATACAATCATGAATGAATTTTAATGGAGACGAAACATAGTGAACGGATCACGTCGCAGCTTTATCCAATTGGCGGGCATGGCCGCCGCATGCACCGCACTTCCGTTGTCGCGCCTTGCGGCGGACAACTCTGCCGTGCGAACGAAAAAAAATATCCCCTTCGATTTCGGCATCGCTTCCTATACGTTCCGCGCCTTCACGCTCGATCAGACGATCGATATGACGAAGCGCCTGGGCATAAACAAGCTCACGCTGAAGGACAAGCACCTGCCCATGGCGCTCTCACCCGAAGAGATCGCCGCGGCGGTGGAAAAAATGAAAGCCGCCGGCATCGAATTGTCCTCACTCGGCGTCATCTACATGAACACCGAAGAGGAAGTGCGGAAGGCCTTTGCGTATGCTCACGCCGCTGGAGTGAAATTGATGAACGGCTGCCCCATACCCGAACTGCTCAACTTTACCGAACGCATGGTGAAAGACACCGATATCACGATCGCAATTCACAACCACGGCCCGGACAATCGTTCCTATCCGCGTCCCCTCGATGCATATACGCTCATTGCAAAAATGGACAAACGGATGGGCCTCTGTGTCGACGTCGGGCACACACAGCGGTTGAACATCGACCCTGCTGATGAGATCGAACGGTGCTTCGACCGCGTGTTCGACATGCACATCAAGGATGTATCCGCTTCCTCGAAAGAAGGAAAGACGATCGAGATGGGGCGGGGAGTCATTGACATCCCGAAGCTCATGCGCCGTTTGGTGACCTTGGGCTATTCGAAGACGCTTCATTATGAATTTGAAAAAGACGATAAAGATCCGCTGGCCGGAGTCGCCGAGTCCGTCGGCTATGTGAACGGCGTCATCGCGGCGCTGTAACGGAGAATCATCGCAAGGCCTGCGGCACACTTGTTTCCCGAAGTACCGCGTGGCAGTTGCATCGGTGCATTGTAGGGCGAGTTGCTAGCTCGCCCGGTTGCCGGAAGATAGAAGTTACGTAAGAGCGCGGTCTGTTCGCCCGCGGTGCACTTTTTTCTCGAAGTAACTCGCTGCCGTTGCATTGGCGCATTGTCGGGCGAGTTGTTAGCTCGCCCTGGCCCGGCAACGGCATGAGTTACTAAGGAGATACCCATAAAGGAGAAATGTTGTATGATGCGAAGAAATATCGTGATGCTGTATTTTCTGCTGTTGTGCTCGGCGCAGTGGTCGGTCGTTCTCTCGCAAGACACGGCGCGAAGCGCTCCGACGCTCCGGTTCCTCGACCAGATTGAAGCGTATGTGAGGCAGGATTCCGCCGCTCCTCCGGCGAAAGGGACGATCCTTTTTATCGGCAGCAGCATCTTCCGGCAATGGACGCATCTGCAAGAGCACATGGCTCCGCTGCCGGTGTATAATCGGGCATTCGGAGGTTCACGCACGGCAGAGATCCTCCTGCATATGGACGACCTTGTCTTTCCGTATGCGCCGCGGATCATCGTGTATTACTGCGGCAGCAACGATGTGAACGCCAACGTGCCGACTGCCGACATAGCAAATAATTTCACGCTCTTCGTCGAGAAGGTTCACAGCCGCCTTCCCGGCACGAAGGTCGTGTACGTTTCCATCAACCGCGCACCGCAGAAAATTGTAAAGTGGACTGTCGTCGACTCTGTCAATGCACTCGTCCGCGACGTGTGCGAACGCTCGCCCGCACTCACGTATATCGACGTCAATCCCGCCCTCTTCGACAGCACCGGTGCTCCGCGCATTGCGTTGTACAAAGACGATAAGCTGCACTTCAAGACCGACGAGGCCTACCTCGGATTCACCGCCATCATTAAACCGATCCTGACCAAACTCTGGAATGCAGCGGCGCAGTAACTTCAAGAATTACCACGCTGCCGAAGCGAAATTAATCGATGGTGTAAAATATGAAACACCTATGAAAAAATCTCTGCGATTCCTGTTCCTCATTACTGCGATCATGTGCTCCCACACTGCCGTTCATTCACAGACCGTACCGGTGACCTTCCGCGTAAATATGGGCTACCAGATTTCTTTGGGAAAGTTTGACCCGGGAACGGAATTTGTAGACGTTGCCGGAACATTTAACGGCTGGGGCTCGCCCGTCACTAAACTTGCCGATTCGGACGGCGATAAAATCTATGAGATAGTCATTAACGGATTTACGCCAAATGCCTCGGCCGATTTTAAATTCAGGATTAACGGGCAGTGGAATGGAAGAGAGGAATTTCCTAATGGCGGTGCGAACCGAACCTATAAGGTAAAACCCGATTCCAATATTATGTATGTTTGGTATAACAATGAAGTATCTCCTTCCGGCCCGCCGAAGGCGAACTTTACAGCAAACTCACTGACGTTATTTGAAAACGGCCTGGTGTATTATTCCGACGTATCATCGGGTGAAGTGACACGCTGGCAGTGGACCTTTGAAGGCGGAACACCCGCTTCGTCTACAGACAGGAATCCATCGGTGTTCTATCCCAAAGCAGGCAATTATGGCGTCAGTCTTATTGTCGGCAATTCGACCCTCAGCGATACGCTTACAATGAAAAACTATGTTCTCGTTAACAAACGCGAAACCAACAGAACCTCATGGTGGAATAACAGTGTTTTTTATGAGCTTTTTGTCCGCAGCTTTTACGACAGCGACGGCAACGGCATCGGGGATTTTAAGGGCATAACGCAGAAACTTGATTACCTCAATGACGGAAACCCCGATACGCATGACGATCTTGGCATCACCGGCATATGGCTCATGCCGATAAATCCTTCGCCAAGCTACCATGGATATGATGTCACAAATTATCGCGATGTTAACCCGGCATACGGCACCATGAATGATGTGAAGGAATTCGTCACCCAGGCGCATAAGCGTGGTATCCGCGTAATAATAGATTTCGTCATGAACCATAGTTCAAACAAGCATCCGTGGTTCCAGCAGTCGTCTCTGAACAACCCGTTGTACAGAAATTTTTATCGCTGGTCGGCCACGAATCCCGGCTATGCCGGTCCGCTCGGCACGGCGTGGTTCAGCAGTTCATCGGGGTATTATTACGGCGTATTCGGTTCCGGCATGCCGGACCTGAATTATGAAACACAGGCTCTCAAGGACAGCATGTTTACCGCAGCAGATTTCTGGCTTAAGGATGTGGGAATTGACGGCTTCCGCCTGGATGCGGCGATGTATATTATGGAAACAGGTCAGCAGGGTGTAAACACACAGGCTACGTTTGATTTCTGGAATGAATTCAACCAGCATATCAAGCAGACCAAACCGGATGCATTTACCGTCGGCGAAGCATGGACCAACAGCGAGACAGTGCTTAATTATGTTACCAATAACAGGCTCGACTATTGTTTTGAATTTGATCTGGCCTCCTCAATTGTGAATGCCGTCAACACCGGAGATGCGAGTGGGTTATCGGCCCAGATACAGAAAGTCTGCAACATCTATCCATTCCTTCAATACGGGACGTTTCTTACAAATCACGATCAGAACCGGGTAATGAGTTCATTGAATAGTCTGGATAAAGCAAAGGCCGCTGCTTCACTCTATCTTACCTTCCCGGGCATACCGTATGTCTATTATGGAGAGGAACTGGGAATGCTGGGAGCCAAACCTGATGAACAAATACGCACACCTATGCAGTGGACGGGTGCTGCCAATGCCGGCTTTACGACGGCAGTACCATGGGAGGCGCCTAACAGCAGCTACACTTCAGTCAATGTTGCAGGAGAGCAGACATCCCCGTCGTCAATGCTCAACTGGTATAAAAAACTGATTGGCATTAGGAATCAGGTGGCTGCACTCCGCCTGGGCGAATACGAAGGCCTTACCTGTACGGGTGCTCCCGTGATGGCATATATGAGGCATTACCAGGGTCAATCTGTTCTGGTGGTTGTCAATACGGCCTCCGCCGCACAGCCCGCTCTCACGCTTACACTGCATGGAAATGTTGTAAAAGCCGGGACGTATAACGTAACCGATCTGCTTACTGCATCCAGCCCTGCATCGATCACCGTGGGTACTTCATTGAATATAAAAAATATTTCCGTCGGAGCGTACGGCACACTTATCTACTCGTTTGCAGACGGCTCAGGGACGGCTGTTGCTGAAAGAGCGAATGTTCCAAAGGAGTATGCATTACGTCAGAACTACCCGAATCCTTTTAACCCGTCAACGACAATCCGTTATTCACTTGCCAGGCAGTCACACGTTGAACTTACGGTATTCGACATGCTGGGCCGCGAAGTCTCTACCCTGGTAAGTGCAGAGCAGAGTGCAGGGGAGTATCACGTTCAGATCGACGGTTCAACGATCCCGAGCGGAGTGTATATTTATACAATGAAGGCTGGAGATTTCAGGGAGAGTAAAAAGTTTTTGCTGCTAAAATAATCGCATACGTAGAATTTATTTCGGGCGCGTGTTCGTCGCCATTCAGTCAATGATCAGAGGAGTTGTCTATGAGATCTGTTTCCGGTTTGCTCTTGTTGAGCGCTCTCTCCTTCACGACCGTTCCGGGGGAAACGCACTATAAGCTGCCCCCGAAGGAAGTGGTCGACATTCTCGATGCGCCGCCGACGCCGCGGGTCATTGTGAGCCCGGCAAAAAACGCCATGCTGCTCGTCGAGTATCGGCCCAATCCGTCGCTCGAATTCATTGCGCAGCCGATCCTCCGCATCGGGGGGATACGCATTTCGCCGAGACTCTCGGCACAGCAGCGCATCACCCAATATACCGGCATTACCATAAAAAATCTTGTTACGCAGAAGGAAGTCCGTGTGCAGCTTCCGCCGGGATCGAATATCGGCGTGCCGGTCTGGTCGTTCGACGGCACGAAGGCGGCGTTCACGCGCGATGTGAAGGATGGCGTCGAATTGTGGATCGCCGACGCGGCGACAGGGAAGGCGCATGCGCTCCCGGGCGTTCGCGTCAATGACGTGATTGATGCGCCGTTCGAGTGGATGAGCGACAACGCGACGCTGCTCGTCCGCTTGATCGCCTCCAAGCGTGGAAAGGCGCCCGACGCGCCTGTGGTGCCGAGCGGACCGAATGTGGAAGAGACCTATGGCAAAGTGTCGAAGACTGCGACGTATCAGGATCTGCTCAAGTCGCCGTACGACGAGCAGCTGTTCGAGTACTACGCTGTTTCGCAGCTCGCTCGCGTGAACAGCATGACAGGCCGCATCACGCCGATCGGCTCTCCGGGCATGTTCATGTCCGCCGAATTTTCCCCGGACGGCCGTTCACTGCTTGTGACAACACTTGCGCGTCCATTTTCCTATCGTGTGACGTACGAGGATTTTGCCCGCTCGATCGAGGTGTGGGATGCGAAGGGAACGCTCGTGAAGACGATCGCACAATTTCCCGTGACGGATGAAGTGCCGACGCAGGGCGTGTACACCGGCCCGAGGGATGTGCAATGGCAGCCGTTATACGATGCGAAGCTTGTCTGGGTCGAGGCCCTCGACGGCGGCGATCCGATGAAGAAAGTCCCGTTCCGCGAAAAAATTATGACGCTGCAGGCGCCGTTTTCTTCGCAGCCGGCCGAACTGATGAAACTCCAGCACCGATTCTCGGAGTTCCGGTGGTTCCCCGAGAAGGACAAGGCGCTCATCACGGAATACGACCGGGACCGCAGGTGGAGAACAACGTCCCTTCGTTCGATGTCCGACAGCGTACAAAAAAAAGTGCTCTTCGATCTGAGCGTGAACGACGCGTATAAGGATCCGGGCACGCCCATTCTCCAGACGGATAAAAACGGAACGACTACGCTGCTCAAGGACGGCGACTGTATCTATCTCACAGGCAAAGGAGCGTCGGACAAGGGAGACATGCCCTTCCTCGACAAGTTAAACATTGCAACGAACGCAACACAGCGGCTCTTCCGCTCGGACGATAAAAGTCTGGATCAATTCATCTCGTTCGTCGGCGCCGATGGCGGCACGATCCTGACGCGGTATGAAAGCAAGACCACGCCTCCGAATTATTTCCTCGTGAACCTGAAGAATAACGCAAGGACCGAACTGACGAAGTTCACGGATCCCGCCCCGCGTATGACAGGCATGAGAAAGGAACTCATCACCTACAAACGGCCCGATGGCGTTCCGCTCTCCGGTACGCTCTATCTTCCTCCCGGCTACAGGGATGGCACCCGGCTGCCGCTTATCATGTGGGCCTACCCGCTTGAATACTCCGATGCCGGCACTGCCGGACAGGTCCGCGGTTCCACCAATACATTCACGTTTTTCCGGGGCGCCTCGCCTCTCTTTTATGTCACACAGGGATACGCCGTGCTCATGGATGCCACGATGCCGGTCGTCGGGGATCCGGAAACAATGAACGATACGTTCATCGAACAGATCGTCGCCGCGGCAAAAGCCGCCATCGACACACTGGACGCCATGGGCGTGATCGACCGGCGCCGGGTTGCCGTGAGCGGCCACAGTTACGGCGCGTTCATGACGGCGAACCTGCTGGCCCATTCGGACCTCTTCGCCGCGGGCATTGCGCGAAGCGGCGCCTACAACCGCACACTGACGCCGTTCGGATTCCAAAGCGAACGCCGGTCGTTCTGGGAAGCAACGGACGTCTATATGAACGTCTCACCGTTCACCTTCGCCCACAAGATCAAGAAACCTCTCCTCATGTTCCATGGGGAAGCGGATAATAACACCGGGACGTTCCCGATCCAGTCCGAACGGCTCTTCAACGCTATCAAGGGGAACGGCGGAACGGCGCGCCTGGTCATGCTCCCCTTTGAAGCGCACGGCTACTCGGCGCGCGAATCCGTGCTCGATGTGCTCGCCGAAAGCTTCGAGTGGGCGGACAAGTACGTGAAGAATAAATGATCTGTGGCTGGCGGCAGTGCCGCCGGTGCAGGGCGATATGCGAGGCCGTGCCGCTCACGCCCCCCCCCCAAAAAAAAATGCGCGCGGCGATGACCGTGCCGGCCGGGAACGGCGGCACGCGGGCATTATAAAAAACTTCACACACCAAGGGCGCCGATGGAACCAATCCATCGGCGTTCGCGTTATAATATATTGAAACATCTAAATATATGAATATGAAAACGACCGAAGACGAGATCGTCAAAATAGCAAAAGCGCTGTCCGACAAGACCCGTCTGAGGATCCTCGGCGAGATCTCGAAACGGAAGAGCATGACGTGCGGCGAGACCGAAAAAATCGCCGGGCTTGCCCAGCCCACGGTGTCGCACCACATCAAGATTCTCTGCGAGGCGGGTCTGCTGGACATGGAAAAGGACGGTCGTCACGTCATCATTTCCGTGAACAGAAAGATGCTCAATAAGTTTACCGCGATGATCGGACACTCGATCTGTACCTGAATTTTTTTGCCGTATATATCGAAATATTTAAATATATGGATATATCGATAGATGGAGACGGCCTCACAAGAGCACATTCACCACTCACACGTACATCGAAAGGGACCACCAATGAAGGATCTATTATTCAGCCAGTTCACGCTCGGCCGCATCACACTGAAAAACCGCATCGTCATGGCGCCGATGACGCGCAGCCGCGCGATCAATAACACTCCCAATGCGCTCATGGCCGAGTATTACCAGCAGCGCGCCGGAGCCGGCCTGCTCATCACCGAAGGCACATCGCCATCGCCCAACGGACTCGGGTATTCGCGCATTCCCGGCCTCTATACTGCCGACCAGGCCGCCGGCTGGCGTTCGGTAACGGATGCCGTGCACGCACAGGGCGGCGCCATGTTCGTCCAACTGATGCATACCGGACGCGTCTCGCATCCGCTCAATCTCCCCGCCGGGGCGAAACTGTTTGCGCCGTCGGCCATCGGCCTCACCGGCACGATGTGGACCGACCAGGAGCAGATGCAGCCGTACCCGGTTCCCGCTGCCATGACGTTCTCCGAGATCCAGGACACGATCGATGAATTTGTCGCAAGCGCCCGGCTGGCTGTCGAGGCCGGTTTCGACGGCGTCGAACTTCATGCCGCCAACGGGTACTTGATCGAACAGTTCATCAATCCGTCCGCCAATCAGCGCACCGACCAATACGGCGGCTCGGCTGAAAATCGGATCCGCTTCGCGCTCGAAATTGTGCAAAAAGCCGCCGCGGCGATCGGTGCCGACCGCATCGGCATAAGGGTTTCGCCCTACGGCGCGTCCAATGACATGGGCGCCTACGACGGCATCGAGGAGACGTACGCGCTGCTTGCCGAAAAGCTGAACGCGCTCGGCATCGTGTATATGCATGTCGTCGACCACAGCGCGATGGGGGCCCCGGCGGTGAGCCCTTCGGTAAAGGCGCTGATACGCGAAAATTTCAAGGGCACGATCATCCTCTCCGGCGGGTACGACGCCCAGAAAGCCGAACAGGACCTTCAGGATCACAAAGGCGAGCTCGTAGCGTTCGGCAGGGCCTTTATATCCAATCCGAATCTTGTGGACAAGATCGCGCAGCACGCCGCACTGAACGCTCCCGATATGAGCACGTTCTAGTCGCCGGGCGAAAAAGGGTATACCGATTACGCCCTCAGCTGACGCATCTGCTATGAAAATACTCGGCGGCGTAGGTGGTGCGTGTAGGGCGAGCTGTTAGCGCGCCCAGGGCGAAATAACCTTTCGCGCTACAATGCGCCAATGCAACGGCCCCGAGTCACTTCGAGAAAAAAATTCGCCGTTGGCGAACAGACCGCGCTCTCAACAAGCCGCCTCTTCGAATGAAGAGACGGCTTGTTGTCGTATACAACGCAGCCTGCCGCCCCGCCGCCCGCCGCCGCCTGCCGCCGCATGCCGCCGTATGTACGTTCCCCATTCGGTTTTTCATGTTCCTTCACACGGATATTATTCCTATATTCATTAAAAATATGTATTAACATGGAGTGCATTGCAAATGGACGTGATACTGCTCTCGGTTGTGTGTGTGTTGATCGCGGCGGCGATCGTGTTGATCATCGTCTTCCGCCCTCGCGCCTCGGCCGACCTCGCAGAACTTCAGGCCACAATGGCGGAGTTGCAACATACCCTGCTCCGGATAGAGACGACGCTCAAGGAAGAATTTCGTTTCAACCGGGAGGAAAATGCGGCGATAGCGAAAGACAACCGTTTTGAATTGAACACCACGCTGAAGGATCTCAAGTCGGCGTTGTCCGCCGATACGAAAGAATTTCAGGAATCCTTCGATAAAAATGTGCGGTCGTTCAATGACCTTCAGCGCGAAAAATTCTCCGGACTTGAATCCAGGCAAAACGATCTCGTCCGGAATACTGAGGCAAAATTGGAGTCGATACGCATCACCGTGGAAGAAAAGCTGGAAAAAACGCTGAGCGATCGGCTGGGACAAAGTTTCGAGACCGTCGGCAGGCAATTGATCGAGGTGCAAAAGGGACTGGGCGAAATGCAGACCCTGGCGCAGGATGTCGGCGGCTTAAAAAAAGTGCTGAGCAACGTGAAAATGCGGGGAGGCATCGGCGAAGTGCAGCTGGCCATGCTCCTGGAACAGATCCTGGCTCCGGACCAATATCAGGCCAATGTGAAGACCAAAGCCGGCAGCAACGATCTTGTCGAATTTGCCATTAAATTGCCCGGCCGCGACGACGACAACGGCCAGGTGTGGCTGCCGGTCGACGCGAAATTTCCCAAGGATGTCTACGAGCAGCTTCAGACGGCGTACGACATCGGCGACCTGGCGCAGATCGATGCTGCGCAAAAATTGCTGGACACGACGATTAAAAAAATGGCGAAGGACATCAGCGAAAAATACATCGACCCGCCGCATACCACGGACTTCGGCATCATGTTCCTGCCGTTCGAGGGGATCTATGCGGAGGTTGTCCGCAAGGCGAGCCTGCTCGAAGACCTCCAGCGCAACTATAAGATCATTGTCACCGGGCCTACCACGCTGGCGGCCATTCTCAACAGTTTGCAGATGGGCTTCAGAACCCTGGCGATACAAAAACGAAGCGGCGAAGTGTGGCAGGTGCTGGGCGCGGTGAAAAAGGAATTTGAAAACTTCGGCGGACTCATGGAGAAGGCGAAAAAGAATTTCCAGACGGGAATGGACCAATTGGACGACGTCATGGGAAAACGGACGCGCGCGATCACGCGCAGGCTGAAGGATGTCGAAACATTGGGCGAGGCCGAGACGAAATTGCTGCTGCCCGAAGCGTCGAACAGCGAGATCATCGACGATGACACGGACGCGTAATGGTCCGCACATCCCCGCGCCTGAAGCATCCGTGTAATTGATCGAGGTGCACTCACACCGCCGTCATTCCAATGTACTCATCGTGACTTCGTCGACAATTTTCATACGAATGCCATTGCATCACTCTGTGTGTGTTAAGTAAAAAACTGTTGTGTACGTCATATTCATCATCGGGACCCTGCTCATGAAAAAAAATCTTGCCTCGCTGCTCATCGCCGTTCTCGTCCTGTTGTCGGTTGCACGCGCATCGGATCCGGCGCAAAAATTCCGAACCCTTCCCAAAGGGATCTCCCTCCATCAATTGGACAACGGCATGACCGTGCTGTTGATCGAAAATCCCGCATTGCCCATGGTCGGGGCGAACGTGATCGTGAAGGTCGGGTCGGCGTACGAGTCGTTCTCGACAAGCGGCATGAGCCATATGCTCGAGCATTTGCTCTTCAACGGGACTGCCGCCCGCACGCAAAAACAATTGTACGACGACGTCGACCGGATCGGCGCATACAACAACGCGTCGACGGCGGACTTCTACACGAATTTTATGATCGTGACTCCGGCGCACAATATGAGAAAGGGGCTCGAGATACAATCGGATATGCTGTTCCATTCCATCCTGCCCGCCGAAAATTTTCAGAAGGAAAAAGGCATCGTGCTCGAGGAAATATCCAAAAGCATGGCCGATCCGAAAGAGCAAATGGACCGCAACGTCCTTTCCATCCTCTATAGGGGACACGCCCTGTCGCTGCCCACGCTCGGCACGTATGCCACGATCCAATCGCTTACCCGCGACGACGTCTTCGCGTTCTATAAGAATAATTATGTTCCGAACAACATGATCCTGACGGTGATCGGAAATTTCCAGACCTCCGTGCTCCTTCCGGTGCTGAAGGAAATATACGGGAAGGCGATCCCCGGCATGGTCAGGCGTGAGCCCGATCCCGAACTTGCCGTCGGTTTCCAGCAGACAGGCATCTCCGCGCACGCTGCTGCAGGCGCCTCGAACCGTTTTTATGACGGCACGGATATGATCGTGCAGGTGTTCTACCCGCTTCCGCACCAAGGGTCGTCTGAGTATTTTCAGCTGCTCGACGTCGTGCTGGAGAAAAAGACCACAGACATGCAGTCGGCGCTCAAAGCCGAGTTCCCGCAGAACGTGAAGTCGCTGCAGCTGTCCACATCGTTATCGCATCTCGGCAATTACCTCGAGGCGTCCATCACCGTGAGCGGCGATGCCGATCAAACGGCGTTGGTGAACTCCCTGTCCGCAAAAATGCAGAATTGCGATTTCATGCTGTCTGCAGATGCAGTGACCTCCGAAGCAACGCAGGCGCGCACGGAATTCGTGAAGAACATCGAAAAACCCCACATGTTCGGCATCTATCATTCGGATGCGATCGTGAAACGGGGGATCGATGCAGTACTGGCATCCTTCAGCGGCGAGGGATTTTTCGCCGCGGCAAAAGAACTCGGTTCGCTCAAAATCGACACGCATCCCGTCGTCATCATTCAATCCCCGTCGGCAAAGAAAACGCAGGATGGAACAGCGTCGGCAGGCGGCGCAAAATACTTCGTCGGCGATTCGACCGCAAGCACCCTCATTGCCGTCCGCAACGACGCGAGCAACCTCCTGGCGATCCACTATTTGGTTAAACACAAAGCGGTGTTCGAATCGAAATATGGAAAAGATGCGTCCAAGATTCTCCACGAGTGCCTGGATCAGCGCTTGAAATCCGCCGCGAATCAAAAGCTCAGCGCCCGCTTCGGATTGACATTTACGGTGAACGACAACCCGTTTATACCGATGGATGACATTTATCTGCATCCCGATTTCGGTTACATACGCGTTGAAGGATTGGCGGACGACCTGTCCGGAGCGACCGCGTACCTCAATTCCCAATTCCTGAACTTTGTGCCGACACAGGAAGAATGCGACAAGGCGGTCGAAAAATATAAAAACATCGACCGCTCGCTTGCCGGAGGCGACAAATCGAAAAAAATATTTGAGGAGACATACAAGGCAGCCGTCTACGAACCGAATCCGTACGCACAAGTGCAGCCGGCGTTGACGTACGCCTCCCTCGCCGCGTTCGCGAAAGAATATTTTACACCGTCCAACATGATCATTTCCGCGGTCTCGCCCGCCGATCCGGATTCGGTGAAACATCTGTTCATCGCATATACCGGCCGCGCCATGGCCAATGAGCCTGCAGTGTACACGCCGACATTGCGCATGCAGCCCAAACCCGTCTCGACGGAAAAAAGCGGGAACGGGGAACGATCGTATCTGTTCTGGGGATTCGTCACGACGATCGATCCGGCGGACGCTCCGGCGCTGCAGGCGTTGTCGTTGGTGCTCTCCGATGAGATCGTGTTCACTATCAGGGAGAAACAGGGGCGGGCGTACAATATGGCGGCAGGCGTAGAAGTGATACAGGACAAGGCCCTGTTCTACATCAATCAGGGCACGCGCCCGAAGAATGTCGACACACTGCTCCTCCAGTATCCGGGATTCTTTAAGAGATCAGCAGTGGATAATGTGAAGCAGGAGCAATTGGAAAAATCGATCAACATGTATTTGGGGCGGATCATGTTCCGGAGGCTCTCCAGCATCAATCAGGCATTCTATCTCGGTTCATCGGAGTACCTCAATCACGAGTACACGTACGACAAATCGTTCCTCGAAAAATTGAAGAACGTGAAACTCGCCGATGTCGTCAACGCCGCCCATAAATACCTGACGGTGAAGAATCCCGTGTCGGTCGTCATCAGGTAACTGTAGGGCTTTTCGGTATAGCAACTTAAGAGATTCATCTCTGGTGCTGCCGTGGGTCAGCAAGGGCGCCCGGCACGAACGCCCCTGCTATTTCTGCTTGAGATTGTAATACACCCTCTTCGAGAACAGGAGCCGCCGGTTGATCTTCAGCAGCGTTGCTGTGGCCGTCCGGTTCCAGTTCGTTTTATTGAGGGCTTCAAGGATGATGTTCTTTTCGGCCGAGGCCAGATACGATTTTAAATTGAATCCTTCATGTACCAGGCTGCCGCCGGCGGCAGGGCCCGGTACCGGGTGGGACGTGAAGGGGAGGTGGTCGATGGTGATCACATTGCCCTGCGTCATGACGAGCACACGCTGTATCACGTTCTCCAATTCGCGGATATTGCCGGGCCAGGTGTAGGCGATCAGTTTTTTCAACGACTCGTCCGGAACGATTATTTTCTCTGTCGGTTTGATCTTCTTGAGAAAATGATCGACGAGCACCGGTATGTCTTCAGGCCGGTCGCGCAGCGGCGGAATGATGATGTGAATGACATTGAGCCGGTAAAACAAATCCTGACGGAAGCGCCCCGCCTTCATTTCCACTTCAAGATCCTTATTGGTCGCCGCAATGACCCGGACGTCCACCGTCAGCGTGTCTTTCCCGCCCACGCGTTCGAATGTTTTTTGCTGAAGGACGCGCAATAATTTCATCTGCAGTCCCGGCGTCATATTGTTCACTTCGTCCAGCAGGATCGTGCCGCCGTCGGCAAGCTCGAATCGGCCTTTGCGCTGCGATACCGCGCCGGTGAACGCTCCCTTTTCATGCCCGAACAATTCGCTTTCGAGCAGCGTTTCGGTCAGTCCGCCGCAGTCCACTTTGATGAACGGCTTGTCTTTGCGCAGGGAGTGCCGCTGGATCGCGTCGGCGATCAGTTCTTTTCCCGTCCCGCTTTCGCCCTGGATCAAAAATGTCGCGTCGCTTGGCGCGGCCCTGCCGATCAATTTGAAGATCTCCTGGGATTTTGGGCTGATCCCGACAAGCTGGCTCGTCGCAGACAACTGCGTACTGATGGATACGGTGGACCGCAGCTCCTTCACTTCACCCAACAGGTCCCCGTACGTGAGCGCGCGCCGCACCACCAGCAGGAATTCGTCGAGCTCGAACGGCTTGTCGAGATAATCGTATGCCCCCGCCTTCATCGCTTCGATCGCCCGTTCGCTCGTGCCATATGCCGTAAAGACGATCACGGGAAGATCGGGAAAGTCTTTTTTGATCTCTTTCAACGCAGTGATCCCATCCATCCTCGGCAGATTGATGTCCAGCAGGACGAGATGCAGAGCGTGCGTGCGCGTGCGCTCCAGCGCTTCGACGCCGTCGCATGCCTCCACCACGGTATACCCTTCGCGCGACAACAGCTCGACGACATTCTTTCTCATTGATGCTTCGTCGTCGACGACGAGAACTGTCTTTTTTTCTTTCATGGCATTAATTTTTCTGTTCTGAAACACCCGGTAATGTGATACGGCAGGTTGCTCCCTGTCCGTCGGTCTGTATGAATTCGATTCTGCCCCCGTGCGCCTTGACGATCTCGTAGGAGATGGAAAGGCCGAGCCCGACGCCGTGGATTTTTGTCGTGAAAAAAGGATCAAAGATCTTCTGGCGGAGAGCATCGGGAACGCCCATGCCGGTGTCGCGGAACTGCACGATGACGGACCGTCCGTCGTCGTCGACCCAGGTCGATATGGTCACGGTGCCGTGTTCCTGCATCGATTCGACGGCATTGACGCACAGATTGATGCACACTTGTTCCATCGCCTGAGCGTCGAAGTCGAGCAGCGGCAGGTCCTCTGAGCAGCGCAGGACAACGGCGATGTTCTTGCTCTCCGCCTCCATTTGTATCATGAGGGCTGTTTGGCGGACGACGTCGTTGATGTTGTGTCGTTGGAATTTATTCTGTGTCGGTTTTGCAAAGACGAGCAGCCGCTTCACAAGGTTCGAGAGACGGTTGATTTCCTTGACCACCAGTTCCATCGAGTCCGGAGATACGGTCTTGCGCAGCTCGGCGTCGGTCTTTTCCTGTGCAAGCTCGCGCTGCCACATCTGGATGCGCGTCTTGATCACGGCAAGCGGCGTTTTCACTTCGTGTGCAACCCCTGCGATCAGCTTTCCGAGCGTCGCCATCTTGTCCTGCTGATGCAGCTCTCTCTCCAGGTGCTCCCGGTCTTCCTGTCCCTGCATTAACGCATCGACCATCGAATTGATCGACGCAGCGATCGCCCCATACACTCCATCCTCCAGCGGAAGACGATACGATGGATCCAATTTAACAAGATCGAGCCCGGCGCGAATGGCGTTCACATGACGGCGCCGGAGCCACAGCAGGATCAGCGCGGCGCCGAGCGCGCCGATGGCAACGATCGCCGCAAAATTGATGACGCGCAGTAATTTGCTCGACGGAAGCTCCCGTTCGACGTGAATGCGCGCCCACGTTCCGCCGATGGTGATATTGTTCACGATGATCGGTTCCGTCGCAAGCGGAAACACCGCAAAATCGAACGAGTGGAATTCCAGAAGTGAGCGGCGGTTTTTTATGGATTCGAGTATCTGCGCCTTGATGATCGGATACGAACGGGGTGCCGGCCCGTATGCGGGCGCGGGTGCCGGCGCCGTCGGCCACGAATATCCGATCATCTCATCGAGCGTCAATAAATAAAAGCCCCCCTCCATTCCGGTAACGGACCGGGCCTGCCGTGCTGTGATGCCGGAAAAAAGACTGTCGACCGTTCGCCACTGTCTCTTCGATAATGTTTCAACGGAAAAGAAGTGCTGCTTCTCAAGACTGTCGATGATGGAGACGGAAGCGGAGGTGATCTTTTTCACCGTTTCCTGAGTCAGTATGGTGTTGGTCTGGACGATCTCCTTCGTCCACCGGTCCAACAGCACGATCGTTCCATACACGGCGATCCAGATCAGCACAATAATGACTGCCGTAACGATCACCGACGAAAAAGAGAAACCGAATTTTTTCATGTCTACTGTGAATGCGAAGAGCGTGCCATCTTCAAATGGGAAAAATCGATCCGGAATGGGAAAGGATGCAGCAGTGTGGGCTGATTCCGCTCAATCAGCGTGTACACTTTCCGCTCAATGATTTGAAATATAGCATAATTTAGCAAAAAATAGTGAAAAAAGATGGCATAATAGTTGAATCATCGTATATTCAACAGGCCGCTTCGCCCGGTAAGGACATCCGGGGCCGGGGCGGCAAAGCGGCACAGGAGTACCGATCCATACCCTGTTCAGACACACTACAGGGCAGGCCGGATCCACAATGGCATTGATCCCAACATGAGAAACGCGGCACGCAGTATCGTTTGTTTCATATCCGTGTTCCTGGCAGCGCACTCCGCTGCTCAGGTGCATCAGGTGCCGGCGAATGCGTTGATGGATGCCTTCGCGCAAAAGGAGGAGGTGACCATCCTGATCACCGATTCCGGTCTGGG
This sequence comes from uncultured Ignavibacteriota bacterium, assembly GCA_903884005.1. Taxonomy (GTDB): domain Bacteria; phylum Bacteroidota; class Ignavibacteria; order UBA10030; family UBA8401; genus CAISDA01. Next base: position 86,771 of record CAISDA010000064.1, read on the forward strand.
GGGCGTAGCCGTCTGTGCCGATATCGAGGAACGACTGCACCGCGACCACCCGTTTCGATCGGTGAAACTCGTCTTTTGCAATGCGCTGCCTGAATCCGATTACGGCTATAATATGATGGGGTCGGCAGAGGAAAAGATACGGACATTCTCTCTCGCGCTGTCCGGCATGACGAAATGGTACTCTCCGGACATCATACTGATAGCGTGCAATACGCTGTCCGTGTTGTATGAACAAACGGACTATTCCCGGACGGCAGCCGTTCCAGTGGTCAGCATTGTGGATATAGGCGTGAGGATGATGGCCGATGCGTTGAACAAGGAACCGGCATCGTCCGTGATCATCTTCGGAACGGAGACCACCATCGAAGCCAACAGTCATAAGGCGTTGTTGATGAAAAACGGGATCGCCGGGGATCGGATCGTCACCCAGTCGTGTCCCGACCTTGCGGGCGAGATCCAAAGCGACGCCGGCAGCGATGCCGTCGAGTCGATGATCGAATTTGACGCCGGCGATGCCGTCGAAAAACTCGGCACGCACGGCGGAACCGTCTATGCCGGATTGTGCTGCACGCATTTTGGCTACGCGGCCGAAAAATTTTTCGGCGCCGTGAGCCGGCTCTCCAAGCGAACAACCGTTGTCATCGATCCGACGCGCTCAATGGGCGGCGTGGTGTTCCACCAGGGCTCATCGAACCGGTTCGCCGCAACAGCACTCAGCGTGCACGCGGCTTCCCGCGCGGTGATCACGCCGCAGGAGGCGCTGTCGATCGCCGCATTGATCGAAGGGCGATCGGAGCCAACGGCGAATGCGCTCCGGAAGTATGAAATGAAAAAAGATCTTTTCGAATTTGAGAGAGTCCGATGATGCGCGTCAACACGGTGATACGATGTGTTCTGCTGCTCGGTTCGCTCGTGAGCGTTGCGGCTCCGGTTCATTCGCAATCGTTGATGTCCGGCGATATCGTTGAGTTCGTCAGGACCATCAAGGATGCGATGCCGGATATGGGAACCAATAAGTTCTTTATTCCCACCAACGCTCATCTTAATGTATTCGATACATTGTTTATCGATGTGAAGAACGCCAATTACACCACCATTGCGGCGCGCGCGTCGCAATTCGGGTATCAGTTCATCCGGTTCGTGAACACGGCCACCGGCGACACGCTCCTCGTGTTCAAGGAAAATGTTCCCGTCCTCCGCGGCTGGGGAACATATATGTATTGTCCCTCGGCCGCCTATGACCTGGCGATCGAGGCTCCGCATCCCTTGTGGGATACAAATTCATGGGAACTGGCAGTGCGCTTGTTCATCCGATCGGATGCGAAATGGTTCCTCCTTGCCGGAACGCACCGCTACTGCAATTCCGATTCGTCGTCGGACATGGCTCATGTCACCCAGTCGGTCTTTCATGTGTGCCACAAACGCGCGGCAACATCGTGCGCGATCCAGATCCACGGATTCAGCAAAACAGGAGCGAATGCGGGGTATCCCGACGCCGTCATCAGCAACGGGACGCTGACTCCTCCGGCGGTCCTCTACACGCTTGAAAATAAATATATTTCGAAGGGCTTTACAGCGGGCGTGTTCAGCGCCTCCACCTATGCGAAGTTGAACAATCTCGGCGCGACCACGAACACACAGGGCCTATGGTCGAGCAACAACGGAAAAACGTTCGTCCACATCGAACACGATTATCCGCTTCGCACGACGTTGTCGAAGCAATTGCTCTGCGTCGATGCGATCGCCGAAGTGTTTGCCCCCGCTGCGACTCCGGTGCGCGCAGAGAACGCGGCGCCATCGGTCTTCTCGCTCTTCACAAATTATCCGAACCCGTTCAACCCCTCAACGACCATCACATTCTATGCGCCCGCGGACGAATGGATGCAGCTGTCGGTCTGCGATATGTCCGGTAAAGAGATCGCCGTGCTGGTGAACGGCCGCACAGAACGCGGATTCCATTCCGTTGCGTTCAATGCGGAGCGTTATTCATCGGGAATTTACTATTGCAACATCAAAACACATTCATTCACACGAACAATGAAAATGGTGCTGACCAAATGAACTCCATTGCTGTCTTGAAACGTAGTGTTATACTCGCCGCTGTCATCCTCCCGCTGCTGTGCACGGGCTGCGGTGTGTTCGCCGACGACGGAGATTCCGGTGCTTCGATCGTTCCGGCCAAAGGATATTTTTATATCGCGGACAGAAACTCCACGTCCATCATCATGATCGATGCCGAGTTCCGTGAAATGAAGCGATGGAATTATTTTCTTGTCACGGCAGACAGCAGCATCCAGGGAATGACATGCGATGGAAAATCACTCTGGATCTCGTCGGCCGGCTCTACCGATAAAATATTTCAGATCGACGCATCGGGCGACGTGTTGACCGTGATACGGTCGTTCGACGCGCCGCCCCAGAAACAGGGAACGACCCGCGGGCTCGCCTGGGACGGCAGCAACCTCTGGGCGGCCAACAGCGGATCGGCGACGTATGCAACGCCAGCAATGCTGTACAAGCTGGACGCCAACGGCGCCATTCTTTCCGAGTACCAACTGCCGTCCACCGATCCGCGCGGTTTGGTCTATGTCAAACCCAAGCCCGACGTCTACGGCCGCGGCCCCGATGCTGGATTGTATTATTCGGATATCACCACGGACAAGGTGTATAAGTTCATTCCGGGGATACCATATTTTGATACGGTGTTTACGGCTCCCAAACCGCCTCTGGGCGCAAGCTATACCTATCCCGCCGGATTGGCGTATGATGGAACATTTTTCTGGCTCGTGAACAGCAGCAATGCCGCGGACCATCTCTATAGAATATCATACACGGGCAAAGAGCAGATCCGTTACGATCTGCCGTATCCTTCCATGGGACCGGCAGTATGGACTGCTGTTGATGTGCGCGTTGAAGAGGAAATCTCTGTGTCCTCGCTTGCACCGTCGTCAGGCATCCCCGGCGCGGCGTTGACGGTGGACATTTTCGGAACAGGATTCAAATCCGGATACGGAGTTAGTGTCGATTTCGGAGCCGGCATCTCGGTCAGCGCACCGCAATACGTCAGCAGTTCACAATTGAGAGTGAACATCATCATCGACCAGTCGGCCGCACTCGGAAAACGAAATGTCAAGGTCACCAATCCGACGGGAAAATCGGCGACAGGGGTAGCGCTATTCGAACTGACGGCAGTGCCGCAAATTTCATACCTCTGGTTGGCCGATCAGGCATCCGGACAATACAACGTGCATAAGATCCGCGTATCCGATACGACGCTCGTTCGTTCGTGGTCGACCACGGCCATCCTGTCTTCCAGCGGTGCGCAAGGATTGGCATTCGACGGAACGAATTTCTGGATGAGCACCTCGGGCACAGACAGGAAGATCCATAAGATCGATACCACCGGTACGGCTCTGGCATCGATCTCGTCCTTCTCCGCGCCGGCAGTCGGTGGCACGGTCCGCGGGATCACCGCCGATGCGGCCGGGAATATCTGGGTCTCGATCAGTCAGGTGACCGCAGGCGGAGGAAGAATTTACAAGATGAATCAAACCTCAGGCGCAGTTCTGGATTCCATTGCAACGCCGGGACAAAATCCGCGGGGAATCACGTTCGCGAACAATATCCTGTACTGCAACGACACGGACCTCGACACCGTGTATAGCTATACCGCCGGAGCCTGGAGTGGAAAATTTCAAACACCCACGACCGGCGGCGCGAGCAGATTTGCAACCGGCCTCACATGGGACGGCACTAATTTCTGGATCGCAAACTCTACGACGGCATCCGATTATCTGTTCAAGGTATCGCTGACGGGAACAGTGCTTCAAATATTCCGCCCGGGTATTGCCGGCGACCCGCAATTCACCGGATTAATGTATGTTGGAAAATAAGGATCGGGCTATGAAGAAAATATTTCTCTTACTCTGTGCAGCAGTGTTTGTGTTCCTGATGATGCCGCGGCAGCTCCACGCGCAATTCAATGTTGAAGGCGATTTCCGCGTGCGATGGTATTCCGACAGCTTCGGCTGGGCTCGCGACGATCGGGGGCAGGAAAATTATATGCGCTACCTCGCGAGGATCCGCACGAAGGCAAAAGTGACGAACACGACAACGTTCAATGCCGAGTTCATTTCGCTGATCGATAATCCGGGCCAACCGGTGCGCAACATCGCCGGCACCGGACCCATGCGATACGGCGTCAGCCAGCTCTACGCCGAAATGTCGCAGGAAAATTTCCTGATCTTCGATCTTGCCCGCGTGCGTGTCGGACGCCAGCAGTTCCCCATCGGAAACGGATTGTCGTTCGGCGAGTCCTATTATTACACGGATAAATTCGACGGCGGCAGGGTCGATCTTGCGCTGTTCCCCGTGACGCTCTCGTTGTTTGGAGCGGTGACCGGACAGAATCTGAGCGCATCCGGACTCTATCCCGATCCGGGGAGCGATCAAATTTATGCGGCTAAGCTCGGCTGTACTGTGTTGGGACAGGATCTGATGCTCTACGGGATCGACCAGCGCCTCCGGGGCGCGTATAACGATAATGTCATCTACGGCGCCGGAACGGCGGGTGAGCTGTACGTGAAGGATCTCGAATACTTCGCAGAAGGCGCCTACCAAAAATTCAATCAACCGCCGGGACTTCCCGAAAAAGCGGGGATAGGCTACATGGGAGGCGTCAGCTATCGGTGGGGAATGGGTCCGTTTCGGTCCATTAAAATAGAGACTCGCTATGCCGCATATCAGGGCGACGATGCGAAGACGGAAAAGATCGAACAGTTCAGTCCGCCGTATCCCGACTTTTTCTGGGGCAGCAGGGTCGGCTATGTGAACGGCGACGTCGGAGGAGATTATCCGCGCAACAGTCAAAATTTGGAGGGCAGCCGGATCTGGTATTCGAGGATCTATTTCATTCCGAAAGTTTTGCCGAAAGTGCGGCTGCAGTTCCAATACGTGAAAGTGAACGAATACGTCGACAACGACAACTACAATTCAATGGACGACGAATTCTCGGCGCGTCTCTATTACTCGGTGACGAACAATTCCGCATTCCAGCTCCGGTTCTCGCGCGTCATTCCGAATGCCGACGACAAGGACCGTGACGGCAACGGATCGATCACCTCATCGGAGGACCGCGTGTCCGTGAACACCGTCATGCTTGAATGGCAGATAGAATTTTAATGAGTTTATAAAAAAACGTACGCATGCCTTTAGAACTGATCATATTGCTTTCCATGCTGGCGGTGTTTGCCGGCGGCGTGTTCTGGCTTAAACTGCCTTCCGGCGTCGCCATGGGTGCTGCCGCTGTGGTCGGAGCCCTCGTGGGTGGGCAGGGAATTCCCGTCCGTCACCTCGTGGAAGGAACATTCGGGTATCTCGACGCCATGCTCATCATCGCCACCGCGATGATCTTTATGAAGGTTGTCGAAGCAACCGGTGCGCTCGGAACGATCAGCTACAGCATGATCAAATCGCTCTATCGCTATCCGACGCTGCTGATGATACTGGTGGCGTTCTTCGTGATGTTCCCGGGAATGATGACCGGTCTGTCCTCGGCATGTATTTTAACGACAGGCGCTCTTGTGGCTCCCGCGCTGGTCGGCATGGGAATACCCGCCGCGTCTGTCGGGGCGTTCATTGCCATGATGGCGGTGTTCGGCATGATCGCACCGCCCATTAATATTCCCGTCATGATCATCGGCGGCGGCGTCGATATGCCGTACGTCGGGTTTGAAAAACCGCTGATCATGCTGACATTTCCGCTCGCCATCGCGACGGCGCTGTATTACCGGTTCCGTTTCATCCGGAAGATCAACGTGGATGAGATTCTTGAAAAGCTTCCGCGGTCGGTGTACGCAAAACACGGCATCAAGCTGTTCCTTCCGCTGTTCATCGTCATCGGATTGATGGTCGGCATACGCATTGCGCCGGACGCGATTCCCGATATCGGCATTCCGCTGATCTTCATGATCGGCGCGGTGGTCGGGATCCGCACCGGAGAGAAGGTTGCGGTGATCGATGTTGCGCGCACGGCGATACGCGAATCGCTTCCCGTGCTGGGTATCCTTGCCGGCGTCGGTATGTTCGTCCAGATCATGACGCTGACCGGCGTGCGCGGGTATCTTGCGGTGAGCGCATTGCAGCTCCCGCCCGAATTCCTGTATCCCGGCATCGCGCTTATTATGCCGGCGATGGGCTCGGCATACGCGGCATCATCCGTGATCGGCGTTCCGCTCGTGTTCGTGTTCCTCGGACGCAATGAAATCGTCGTGACATCCGCGCTGTCGCTCATCGCCGGAATCGGCGATCTGATGCCGCCTCCGTCGCTGTTGTGCGTGTTCGCCGCTCAGCTGCTCGGAATAAAAAATCATTTTACCGTCTTGAAGGCGGCCGCGGTTCCCATTGTGATCGCGCTGCTTGCCGGAGTTCTGGCGATCATTTTTGCCGCCGATATCGGCTCACTGTTGAAGTAGGAGCGGACAATGATATTCTATCTTTATATACTCATTGCGGCAATCACGGCCGCCATCATTGTCGCGGAATTGTTCCGTGAAAAAAGCTGGCGTCACCAGCTTGCGATGGTCATTATCCTGATCCCTCTTGTGCTTAGAATATTTCACATAAAATAACATGCAGCGACACCACTATACAGCCTTGGCGTTCTTGTTTCTCGGAGTGATCGTGTCCGCGATTGCGTCAAGGGATTTCCTTTCGATGCGCGCGCCGGACGTCCTGTATCCGTCCCGGTTCGTGACGAAGACCGGAATGCTCAGCGGGTATTGTCCGGACATCCATGGCACGTACGGCGACACACCGGTCTATTACTTTGAGAGCGGACAACCTGGCGCGACAATATTGCTTCTGGGCGGAACGCATCCCAACGAATCGGCCGGTTTTATCGCCGCCGCCGTGCTGGTAGAAAATGTCCGCCTTGCCAAAGGAAGGCTGATCGTTGTTCCCCAGGCGTGTGCCAGCGGATTCACCGCGACCGATCCGCTCGAAGCCAGTCCGATGTCATTTACATTGACAACGCGAAGCGGGGAGCGCGTGTTTCGGTCCGGCGCGCGCGGCGGCAATCCGATCCACCAGTGGCCCGATCCGCTTGTCTATCGCCATTATCCGTCGGGGCAGCAGCTCTCCGGCATGGAAAGCAGAAATTTGAACCGCTCCTATCCCGGAAATCCGAACGGCACGTTCATGGAAAAAAACGGTCATGCACTGCTGCAATTGATCAAGACGGAAAAGGTGGATATCGCGTTCGATCTGCACGAAGCCGCGCCTGAAGTGATGATCATCAATGCGATCATCACGCACGAAAAAGGGAGCGACATAGCCGCCACTGCCGTCTTGAACCTGGAATTGGAAGACCTGAAATATTCGCTTGAATTATCGCCCAAAAATTTTCACGGACTGAGCCATCGCGAATGGGGAGATTCGGCGAGTGTGATTCCGTTCCTGATGGAAACCAGCAATCCGATCCAGGGACGACTCCGCGGCGCGACGAATGTGAATTTGCTCCTCAATGGGAAAGACAAATTTTATTCGATTGCGTCTCAACTGACGAATGTGCGCATCACGTACGAACCGGACGGCGAACCGCTCTCGCTGAGGGTTGGGCGGCACCTGCAGGGATTTCGCAGGCTGATCGAATCGTATAACGAGCAGCACCCGGACAACACCGCGATCGTCGAAAATATTCCCGAGTATCATTCAGTGATCGAGCGCGGTGTCGGCAATTTTTTGAAATAGAAGCACACTTCCATTCATTGTATCATAGGAGACATACGGTATGAAATTTTTTCGCTATCTTACACTCGTCATCGCTTTGGGCACGTCGGTGACAATGCTGTTCTCGCAGTCGAAAGAAAAATTTGAACAACCCATCCTCATTACCTCTGCCGGACAAAGTGCCGATGTGACACTCGCCGCCAGTTTGTGTAAAAAGGCGGGATTGAATGCCAGGGCCATCAATCGCGCGACGGCGGCCGATGTGAAAGATGCAAAAACACTGATGATCGTTCCGGGCTTCAGTTCCAAGGGGCTCGGCGCAGCCGGCATCAGCCGCGAGCAGGAAATGGACCGTGTGAAAGAGGTCATCGCCGCCGCGGTGAAACAAAAAATGAAGATCTTCGTGCTGCACATTGGCGGAAAGCCGCGCCGCGGCGTTCAATCGGATGACTTCAACAAAGTATGCGCTGAAGCGTCTCAGGCGATGATCGTCGTCAAAGCAGGCAATGAGGATAACTTTTTTTCCGCGATCGCTGCCTCAAAAAAGATCGGCATCACGGTGGTCGAAAAAATTGCCGAAGCGATCAAGCCGCTTGAAGCCGCTTGTACGAAGAACTGATGTGCGGAGCTTTCACGAGCGCGGCCATTCAATAGATTATTAATTATGCAAAGACCATCATGAAAACATATCGTATCGTGTATCGCCTGTTTGTTTCCATCGCCCTTGTCACATCGCTTCTTGTGTCGCAAACAGTCAGCGTCGCCTCGAAGGGCGACGTCGCTGTTGGAAAGGACGGAATGGCGACCACAGCCCATCCGCTCGCATCCAAAGCGGCCATGGAAATGCTGCAGCGCGGAGGCAATGCCGTTGATGCCGCCGTTGCGGCCGCGTTCGCCATCGGCGTCGTGGAGGCGGACGGCTCGGGCCTCGGCGGCGGCGGCGCAATGGTGGTGTACCTGCAGAAGGAACAACGGTCGGTCTTCATCAACTATTACCAGCAGGCCTCGGAAAAGATCAATGAGGTGAATTACAATCCTGCAACCGACAACAAATCCGCTAAAACGATACTCGTCCCCGGAAATGCGGCGGGATTGACATCCGCTCTCGAGAAATATGGAACGCTCCCGCTTGCAGTCGTTCTTGCGCCGGCGATCAAATATGCGGAAGAAGGATTTCCGCTGGATGAAACGCTCTCCAGCATCATCCTCGACAACAACGATCTGCTGGCTAAATATCCTTCCACCGCCGGGATCTACCTGCCTGAAGGATTTCCCATTCAGCAGGGAGAGACACTGAAACAGCCGGAACTGGCGCGCACGCTCCGGGCGATCGCGCAGCAAGGCCGCAAAGGTTTCTACGAGGGCCCGGTGGCCGAAGAGATCGTCAAAGTGGTGACCGAAAACGGCGGCAAGATGAACATGAACGACATGAAAAACTACCAGGTCGTTATCAGCGAACCTGTGCGCGGCACGTATCGTGGATATGAAATTCTCTCGGCCGACGCGCCGCTCTCCGGTGCATCGGTCATTGAGGCGATGAATATGCTGGAGAACGCAGACATCAAAAAAATGGGCCATTTTTCCTCGTCGGTGAATACGACGCACCTGATGGCCGAAACCATGCGCCGCGTGTATGCAGACCGGACTTCGTTCATACAGGATCCGCGCTTCGCATACATTCCCACGAACGGATTGATCTCGAAAGATTTTGCGGCGAACCGGTTCAACGACATCAACATGGCAACGGCAGACCCGACCGACTATAGAAAAACGAAGTCCGGGAACCCGCTGCCGTACGATGCAAAATCGCGAAAACGGATATCGGCCCCGCCGCAACAACAGACAACCGTTGATGTGCGCGACGATGTGGATGATGAAGCATCCTCCTCTAAAAAAGAATCGGACCCGTTCGATAATTGGGGGAAAAAGAAGAAATCCCGGATCGAGCCTGCACCGAATGCAACACCTGAAGGCAAGGACGACAGCACCAGCCAAAAAAAGAACGGCAAGAGCGATCCAGAGAAAAAAGAGATCGAATCGTCGTACAACATGCGTGCGGCGGACAGTCTCGGCCATCTGCTTGTGCTCTACGCCGAATTGGCGGAACCGCCGCTCATGGAAAGTGACGGACATACGACGCATCTGTCCGTCGCCGATAAATTCGGCAACGTCGTTTCGTTGACGCAAACGCTCGGAACGTTTTTCGGTTCAGGACTCACAGCGGCCGGTGTGATGATGAACGGGTCGCTGTCCAATTTTTCGACCACCACGTCTGTTAATTCGATCGAACCGAACAAACGGCCGCGCAGCTCGATCGCGCCGACGATCATCCTGAAGGACGGGAAACCGTTCATGTCCGTCGGTTCGCCCGGCGCCTCGCGCATCGTGGCTACCGTGATCCAGCTCATTGTCAATGCGATCGATTTCGGCATGGACGCGGGCGAAAACAACCGCGCGCCGAGGTTCTTCTGCCAAAAATTCGAGGACTACCTTCACCTCGAGTCGCGTTTCACAGACGACGTGAAAGAGGGATTAAAGAAAAAAGGGCATACCCTGCGCGAGCACGCTGAATTTGATCTGTATTTTGGCGGCGCACAGATCATTATGATCGATCAGGCGACCGGAACATTCTACGGGTCGGCCGATCCGCGCCGGGGCGGTGCAGCAATCGGCGATTAACGCACGCCGCGCTCCCGACATGAATGCTCGCGGATGGTAAACTCGTGCTCCATTGATGTGAAGTGTTTTTTTTGGGTAACTGCTCACCATACTCTGTATATCCATGTCATTCTGAGGGAGCGAAGCGACCGAAGAATCTAAAACCCATAGGCAACAGGCAGCCTGGATTAGATGCTCCCATCACCAGGTTGTTATAGATCCTTCGCTGCGCTCAGGATGACAGTGATTTGGGTGTACGCTGAGTAGAGACTTTATTTGTATGTTTCATCACGTGGCGGATGGTCTTCCTCGCATTGTGTCATCGCACGACCAGACAGCGAAAGCATTATCATTGACTATCGTACCCATTATCACCATTGCATGCCTGATGTTGTTGATCGCTGAACGGATCATTCTCACGCGGCGTGTCCGTTCGATCGCGTGCCGCATTCATGTGAACGGCACTCGTGGGAAATCCAGCGTTACGCGCTACATCGGTGCCGTCCTGTCGGCTTCACAACGACGGACCTATGCAAAGATCACCGGAATCGTTCCAACCCTGATCTCTCCCGACGGTTCATCGCAGGCGATACGCCGCCGGGGCACGCCGCGTGTGCAGGAACAATTTTCGGTCATTTCCCGTGCGGCCGCGGGTTGTGCCGACGCGGTGGTGCTGGAGTGCATGTCCCTGAAGCCGGAATATCAGCGATTGGAAGCGCGAATATTTCTCCCTCACGTCACGGTGATTACGAACATAGAGGATGATCATCGTGAAGAGATGGGAGTCTCACACGAAGACCACGTCGCTGCGATCAGTGAAGGCATTCCCTTCCATGCGGTTGTGTTTACCGCCGATGCGGGACACTTCCCGCTCCTGCAACACTATGCCGAAGCGCGGGGAACCACTGTCCACTGTGTGCCGCCCCTTGCTCAGGAACTTGCCTCTCAATTGCCGGAAGGAATGTTCGCCGCCAATGTAGCGCTGGCGCTTGCTGTCGGCGCCCACTGGGGAATCAGCGAACAATTTTCGTTCGATGCGATCCGCGCGCTCGGCGCAGAGAGCGATTGTGTCGAGACTACGATCAACGGATTCCGCACGCGCTTTCTCAACGGGTTTGCGGTCAACGATGTCCCGTCGGCCGAACGGTATATTGACCGATGGTGCGATACTGCTGCGCCGAGAAAAAAAATCATCATCCTTAATACGCGCAGCGATCGTCCGCTCAGGACGGTCGAATTTGTGAAATGGTGCGCGTCGGTGAACGATCTTCATCATCTGTTCATTACCGGCACGCATGCCGCGTTTGCATCCCGGGCGCTGAAAAAATCACAGCTCGCTCCGGCAGCCTATAGCCGCGTGACCTCACAGGAACTTCCGGCGAGGATAGCGGACATGCTGTGCGCTGAAACGGACATCGTGGGCTTTGGCAATATTGCAGGAGAAGGGTTCGAGATCGTCTCGTATTTCAAGAACAGGGATGCCGCATAACAATGGTCATTGAAACGCTCTTCATCGGACTTATCATCGGATTTATGTTCTACGAACTTTCCGGCGTCTCGCCGGGCGGCGTGGTCGCTCCCGGTTATTTTGCGCTGTTTGTTCATCAGCCGGGTCGCATCCTGGTCACCGTGGTCATCGCCCTTGCCGTGTGGGGTGTGCTGGAATTGGCATCGCGTCATCTCATTGTCTACGGGCGGCGAAAGCTCCTCCTCGCACTTCTCCTGAGTTTTACGCTCAAGCTGTGTGTTGAACAATGGATACAACCGCTTCAACACCTGCCGTTCGATATCCAATCGATCGGCTATATCATTCCCGGACTCATTGCAAACGAGATGTCGCGGCAGCGGATCGTTCCCACACTTTCCGCCCTGGGCATTGTCACCGCGATCGTGTTCTTCGTCGTCACGCTCGTTCAACCGTTCATTCGCTAGCGTGAAAAAACATCCGGACATACGGCTTGTGCTGCTGGCGCTCGGCGCCGTCACGCTCGTCATTCTCTCTCAGACTCTTTTCCTCGATACGCAGGACGCACCGAATGCCGGCAAGGTCCGTGACGCGATACGTGTCGCCGATGCGTGGATGAATATTATACAGCAGGAAAAAGCGGCGCGTCATCTTCTCTCCGCCGAAGCGAATCATTTTCCGTCCGAAGCCATGCTCGGCGACGATTTTTCGGAGATGACCACAACGCTCGGCTCGCTCGAAGCAAAAAAAATTTCGGTCAATCCGCAGTTCGCCGGTCTCGTCGTACGGTGGATCACCGAACTCGGCCTCGATTCGACCGATGAAGTGATGGTCTCGTCGTCCGGCTCGTTCCCGGGGCTTGCGATTTCCACGATGGCGGCGTTGCAGACCATGAATCAGCGCGCAGTCCTGACAATGTCCATCGGCGCGTCGTCCTTTGGCGCGAACCAGCCATCCATGACAATGATCGACATCCAGAGGCTGCTCAACCGGAAAGGGAATTTACGCTACCTGCCCGAACTGATCACCTATGGCTGCGACAATGACAATGGCGAAGGATTTTATGACGGGGGAAAAGAAGCTGTCGACTCATCCGCGCTCCGCAGCGGCGTGCAGATCTGGAAGCCCGCCACGCTCGAAGAGTCGATCGCGAAGCGGCTGGATATCGTAAAGACCCGTCACGTCCGGCTCCTGATCAACATCGGCGGCAATCATGCGATGTTGGGAAATTGCGCCCACGCGTCGTCGTGGCCCAACGGCCTGCATCGGTCGGTCGCGACGTGTGCGCATGCCGACCGCGGCGCGATCGCGCGGATACATGAGCTCGGAATACCGGTGATTCATTTTCTGAACATCAAAGAGCTTGGATTGAAGAACGGCATTTCAGATTCCTATACGTCGAACGAGGAATTATTTGTAACAAGAAGAACGAATACGATTGCAGCACTATGCTCCCTGGCGCTTCTTGCCTCGTGCGTTCTGCTATTATAAATCCAACTGCGGCCGCACTAGAATACCAAGCATTTGTGGATCATGGCCGCACGAATTGTCCGACGGATCAGGAAAAAAAACATGACACACCGGAAAAAGATCATGGGAAATAAGCAATTGATTCGGATACGCTTGCGATCACTCGCTCTCCAGGGTTGCGTTCTCCTGGCCATGCTCGGCGCCTATCGCAGTGCCTTTTCCCAGGCGGGGACCGACGGGCGCAGCATGCCAGCCGAGGAAATGCGCCGTGCTGCATTCGTGGGTGCGGATCGCAGCATAACGGACGATCCGCTGGAGGAGTGCACCATCGGAGCGGCATGCGGCAGGGCGGCGAAGGACGGACGCCCAATGATCTGGAAAACGCGCGACGCCTCCACCGGAGATAATGCGATATACCAGAATACGGAGTACCGCTATAAATTTTTGGCGGTCATCGATGCGGGGAACAGGCAGAGCAGTTGGATGGCGCTGAATGAAAAAGGTTTTGCGATTCTTAATTCTGTCGCACACGACATCAACGAGGGGTCGACGGGGCCGGGCAACGGGGCGGTGATAACACTCGCCGCAGGTACCTGCGCCTCGGTCGCGGAATTTCAGCGTCTGCTCGACAGTACGAACACGACCAGGCGGAGCACAGCCGCCAACTTCGTCGTGATGGACTCGGCCGGTGCGGCAGCCATCTACGAGACCGGCCCCGCCTCGTACCGAAAATTTGCCGCCACTGATTCGATCGCGTATCCCAAAGGATATGTCTTGCGCACCAACTTCACCGTCACCGGCGGAGGCAGCGTGGGCCTGGCGAGATTTAACCGGTCGAGCGCCCTCTTCCAGGGATTCAGTGCCGGAGATTCGATCTCGCCGAAAACAATTTTGCGATACCAGATGAGGGACTTTGCCGATCCCACCGGCGTTCCCTACCCGCTTCCGTTCACGGGGAGTGTCTCCGGCGCTCCCGCTGGATATATACCGATCGATGAAACGATCTGCAGGCTCACGTCGGTGTCTGCCGCAGTCATCCAAGGCGTCCGTGCCGGAGAAGCGGCGCGAACCTCCACGTTCTGGGCGATCCTCGGCTGTCCCGCCACCGGGATTGCAGTTCCGTACTGGCCGGTGGGCGCACCGCCTCAGGTGTCCGCCGATCTTCCCAAGGCACCATTGAACACCATGTCCAACGACATCTTCACGAAAATAGCGGGCGGCGCACCATGGAGCAATTGCATCAACACACGGCTTCTCCGCGATGCCGCCGGCGGTGGCCTGCTGCGAAATATTTATCAGGCGGAAGATGCCATCTTTGCTGCGGCAGATACGCTGCTGGTGCGTTGGCGCGCAGGGGGGGCTGATGCACCGGTCATGCTCAAGGCGGAATCGACCTACGCTGCGCTTGCGTTGAACGGCCTCACCGCTGCAAAAAATGCGTTGACCGGAGTCAATCCTGCGAACACTGCCGCCGTGCCGACTGAATTTTCGTTGTCGCAGAATTTTCCCAACCCGTTCAATCCGTCGACGGTCATTCGCTTTCAACTTGCAGCGGCCGGCCGTGTGGAACTGACGGTCGTTGATGTACTGGGGCGCCATGCCGCAACACTTGTCGATAACGAGATGCCTGCCGGAATTCACACTGTTGCCTGGGATGCCTCGCGGTGTGCCGGCGGTGTTTATTTCTACACGCTGAAAACAACTCTCTTCACGTCAACGAAACGGATGCTGCTCGTCCGATAATGGCGCGTTAACCCCGCATGCACGGTGCGGCACACGTATCAATAGATAGCAGGCACATGAACATTGTGAACACCGTTTTGATAATTATTTTCTGCTGCGCGCTGCAGCCTCTTGCGGCGCAAACCTCAGAGACGCTCATCCCCGGCAAGTCATACTTCGGCGAAAAGCACTACATCGAATATATCGCGGGGAATATGCCGCTTGTGATCTCCGTGCCCCACGGTGGACATCTGGAACCGGAGGAGATCGCAGACCGGGAACTCGGCACAAAAGGGAATTACGACGTCTACACGCAGGAGCTTGCCCGCGCGATCGTCGATGCGGTATTCCGGCGCACAGGAAAATACCCGTACTGCATCATCAACCGATTGCATCGCAGTAAACTGGATGCGAACCGCGAAGAATATGATGCGGCGCAGGACAATCAGCCGGCTCTCCAGGCATTCAGGGAGTTCCATCAATTCATCGACTCGGCGGAATCATCCGTATGGAGAACATTCGGAGCCGGGTTGTACATCGACTTGCACGGCCACAGACATAAGACACAGCAATTGGAATTGGGTTACCTTCTTGTCGGATCGCAGTTGGCGTTATCCGACGATTCGTTGAATGCGCAGAAAAATCTTACCTCGAGCAGCGTCGGATCTCTTGCGATGCAGCAGCGTCTGTCGCTCGCCGAAATCATCCGGGGCCCGAACAGCATCGGCGCGTTATTCGAACAGAGGGGTATTCCCGCCGTGCCCAGTCCGACACGGCCGAATCCCGGAGGCGCTCTGTATTTCAGCGGCGGTTACAATCTTGAGAGGCATAGTTCCGCAGGCACCGGAGTGCTCGGCGGGGTGCAGATCGAAACATATAGTACCGGAATCCGGGACGGTGACAAGAACGTCAACGCATTTGCCCTGACGGCTGCCGACGTGCTCCTTGAATATCTCCGCGTCTACCAGCTCCGGATGGCCCATCGGATCAATTGACGGCCGTGCACGGTTCTCGCGAGTGAATGCCTGGAAACACGAATGTGCTGTATTCGCCCACCTGTGAGACGATTTGTCCCATTTGGGCGGGAATCGGGTAAAAAAATCTTATTATTCCTCGCATTTTCAACAAAGTATATGGCATAGACATTGCTGTATATAGAAAAATGCAGCGTATCACTTTCGGTCACTATTTTAACCTAAAGGAGACTTCCTATGAAACAACTTTACACAGTGTGTCTGATGCTCAGTATTGCAAGTGTGTCGTTCGGACAATTGAGTGGAACGAAGACCGTCGGCGGCACCACGCCGGATTACGCAACTCTTCGCGCCGCGTTCGATGCCGTTTCGGCCCAGGGCGTGGGAGCGTCCGGTGTGACCTTTACCATACGCGACGGTGTGTATAATGAGGATTCGCTGGTCATCAAAGCAGTGACAAGCACAAGCGTGTCTGCGCCGATCACGATCAAGCCGGCATCCGGAGCGAACGTTGTCATCAACGTGTCGCCGAAGACCTATTACAACCAGGCGGCCATCAAGATCGACAGCACCCAATACGTCGTGATCGACGGGAGCAATAACGGCACTACGTCGAAGAATCTTACCGTCAATGCGCTCGGCAATCTTGGCGCGCGCGCCGTTTTTATCGTGAACAGTTCGAGTAATGTGACCGTGAAGAACAGCATCCTTCGAACAGGCTGGACCGCCGCAACAGACAGCATGAAATTCATCTCCATTCAGGTCACGGTGACCGGGTCGGGGAGGAACTGCAATAATGCTCTCATTGAAAACAATACATGCCGCAACGCCCACCGGGGTATTTCGGCATTTGGCGTCAGCACGGCCGACAGCATGCTCGGCCTGATCGTTCGCAACAATCTTGTCGATTCCATTTCCACTGCGGCGATCTATACCGGATCGGCCATGGGTTCCCTCATCTATAATAATGACGTCAGCGTCCTCAACTCGGTGGCAACAGGAACAACGACGGTCTACGGCATCTATATCGGCGGCGGTTCGGACAGATGCAGAGTCTATAACAACAAGGTGCACGACATCAACAGCGTTGTCGGCGGCACGGTGATCACCTACGGAATTTCATCCAATACGGGATCGGCGAATCACGGCGGCAATGTGATCTATAATAATTTTGTCGCGATGAACATCACGCAGAGCGCCAGCACCGGCAGCATCTACCCCCTGTATGTTTCCGAGAGCACTGTTCCTGATTCCATTCTGTTCAATACGGCGAAACTCACCGGCAGCGGCACCAGCGCCCGGGCCTCCACGGCGTTCTATAAGGGAAGCGCAACCGGAACGTGTGTTGTCATGAACAATGTCTTGATCAATACGCGCACCGATGCGGCAGGCGGCATTGCGTCGGGGATCGGCCGGCCATCGACGCAGGCGATAGGCGCGATGATCTCGGATTACAATTGCGTCTTTGCCGGCACGGCCGATACCATTCAACACAAGATCGGCAGGCTGAGCACCAATTATTTTGCGACACTCGACGGATGGCGCGCGGCCAATGGAAGCGACGGCGCCAGTGTTTCTGAGGACGTGCAATTCGTCAGCGCAACGGACCTTCATGTGAAATCCGGTGTCGTGACGAAATTGAAAAACGCGGGCACACCCATTCCCGGATACACAACCGACATCGACGGACAGAAACGGAATGCAACCACTCCCGATATCGGCGCCGACGAATTTACCGGAATGACGAGTGTCGAGCGTATCGGCACCGGCACGCCGAGTACGTTTGCCCTCGAACAAAACTACCCGAATCCGTTCAACCCGTCAACCATGATCCGCTTTGCTGTCGATGCGGATCAATTTGTGACCCTCACCGTGAGCGACATGCTGGGCCGGACCGTTGCCGTGCTGCTGAGCGAACGTGTCAGCGCCGGAAATTACGGTGTTGCATGGAACGCATCGCAATCTCCGAGCGGCGTCTATTTCTACACGCTTCATGCCGGCAACAAAATGGATACGAAGCGGATGATTGTAATGAAATAGTCCTTTCATAAATTGTGCAGAGGGTTATCCGGAGTTATGGTGATCATCCATTCAACAAACGATAACCCTTTGTATTTGGTCCCACTCCAATCGCAAAAGGCTCTCATGAAACGTCTGCGCATTGCACTCTTCATCCGTTGGTCCCTTCCGGCACTGCTGATATTCTTCGCGACTGCGGCACTTGCCGGCACGACCGGAAAAATTGCCGCCAGGGCTGTTGATAAAAAAACAGGCGAGCCCCTGCCGTCGGTAAACGTCGTCATCGTGGGCACGGCGATCGGCGGGACGACCAATGCGGAAGGATGGCTTACCATCATCAACGTACCGCCCGGCACGTACAATGTCCGCTCCACGATCATGGGGTACTCTCCGCAATTGACGACGAAGGTCGTTGTGAGCGCGGATTTGACGACGAACCTGACATTTGACATGACCGAAGCAAGCGTCGAACTCGGCAAGGAAGTCGTTATTGTCGCTGAGCGTCCGATGATCAGAAAAGACGAAACCTCGAAGATGTCCGTTATATCCGCAGAAACATTCTCGGACCTGCCCATGGTCAGTTTTCAACAGATCGTGGGACTGCAGGCCGGGTTTGTGACCGATGGAAGCGGGGATATCCATGCGCGCGGCGGACGAAGCGGCGAATTGGTGTACCTGGTGGACGGCGTGCCGACGCGCGATCCGCTCTCGGGCGGCATGGGCACACAACTGGACAAGTACGCAATCCAGGAATTGCAGGTGCTCACCGGCGGATTCAGCGCCGAATACGGCCAGGCCCTGTCGGGCGTCGTCAACATCGTCACCAAAGAAGGCGGAACACAGTACAACGCGCGCGTGGAATACGAATCGGGACAGCTCAACGAATCGCCCTACCATGCACTGAACGCCATGGCGCTCGACTATATGGGGACCAACGCCGATGGCACTCTCTCTCCCCGGAGCGATGACAGGGGAACGCTGATCAAGGACATACCCTCCGCATACAAGCAGCAAACACTCAGCGGAACGCAGGGACTCTTCCCCGACATCGCGATGCTCGGTCAGGTGTCGCTCATGGCAAGCGGACCGATGCCGTGGATCCCGGCATTGAAATTTTTTACGACGGCGCGCTACGAAAACTCACTCTCCCAAATGCCGTGGGGGTATAATAAGGAACGGGAAACAAACGGAAAACTTTCCTACCTGTTGGGCAATCTCAAATTCAGTTTGTCAGACCGCCGCTTGTGGAGAAAGTATAAGAGCTACTCGCATTCGTGGAAATACGTTCCCGACGGGTATGGCGAAAACAAAGAAACCACAGCGCGGCAAAACCTGACCGTGAATTATTTTCCGAACAACGAAACAAATGCGACATTCAATTTTTCGTTTAACGACCGGCAATCGGGCCGGTATACTCCGGGCAAATATGCGATATTTTCTCCCGACGGCATCCTGATCGAATCGAACTATATCAAGAATACCGGAAATCAATTTATCCAAACAGGAGATCTGGGCACCTCGTACGACAACCATCTGAAAACGTACATCGGCAAACTCGATCTCTCGTCGCAGTTCGACCGGTACAATATGGTCAAGGTCGGAGCTGAAATTACATCGTATGATATCAAGCGCCTGGCCTACGCGCAGCCGTGGAAGGGCGGATATTGGGGGTACGAAAATTTCCAAAAATTTCCGCTTGAGGTTGCTGCCTATGCGCAGGACAAGCTTGAACTGGGCTCCTTCATCATCAACGCCGGCCTCCGCTTCGATTATATCGACGTGAAGGACACGCAATGGCCGAGCGTGACATCGCCGGCCGGATTCCTGGACGATACACTCAAGCAGTGGGTCGTTGTGAACGAGATCCCCGCCAAGTCGAGGATGCAGATCAGCCCGCGTCTGGGAATCGCATTTCCAATCACGGACCGCACGGTGTTCTACAGTTCCTACGGCCATTTTTTCCAGCGCGCAGATTATCTGGAAATGTACTCGCTCAGGGATCCTTCGATTAATAATGCCTTTGTCGGCAATCCCGGCATTGAACCCCAGAAAACCGTTGCATTCGAATTCGGCCTCAGGCAGCAATTGGGAGAGAACTATACGATCGAGGTCGGCTCGTACTTTAAGGACATCACCAATCTTGTGGGCAGCACCTACCGCACCGTGTTCCCCTATAGCTACACGATCTACGACAATTCCAATTATGGAAAAGTGAGCGGCCTCGACGTGACGGTGACCAAGCGGATGAGCAATTATTTCGGCGGGAGTGTCACATACACCTACTCCGTGGCGAAAGGAAATGAATCGGATCCGACCGAAGGGTACTCAGACTATCGCGGGGCGAATGCCATACTGCGGCCGAAGCGAGTGTTCTATCTCGACTTCGACCGCAGGCATGTTGTCTCCGGCCTTCTCAATGTTGTCTTCCCCCGGGCGTTCGGCCCGCTGCTCTTCGGCTGTTATCCGTTCGAGAATCTCAATGCGAACATTGTGCTGCAGATGGCAAGCGGCCTTCCCTATACGCCGAATACGTTGGAGGAAGGCGACCAACTGATCGTCGAAAAAAATTCAGGACGCAAAGGGGGAACCTTCCAGGTGGACCTTCGCGTCGAGCGGTGGGTCTCGGCCTATAACGTAAAATTCTCGGCATTCATTAAGGTCGCGAATCTCTTTGATACGATCAACCCGCAGTTGGTGTGGTCTGCAACCGGCGACCCGTGGGATGGAGGCACGATCACTGCCAATACGCCGGACCGCCAGAGGAATCCGGGAAATGTCGACATTCGCCGCCGCATCCAGGCGGGCATACGAATTGATTTGTAACCACATGGCCAACGAGGAGAACAATAAGATCATGAAGACAGCAGCAGCGATCGTTATCGGAATACTGTGTGCATTTCCCGCGTCTCTGTGTGGACAGGCGAAGGCGGTTGAAGGGACCCCGCTGAAGAAAGTGAACACAAGCATCGAAGACACCTGGGGAATGCTCGACAAGGGCGAACTCTACAACGTCTGCAGCAACCAGGGCACGATGACACGCAGCAAATTATTTGCAAAGTTGTACAATTTCCGGTGGCCCAAAAGCAAGGGCATCGTCACAAACACCGGCGACGTGAACGCCGTGCAGAGCGCCTCGCTCATTTTCGGCAGCAAAGGCAACATCATCGACGGCCACAGCAATGAAAGCACGTTCAATCAGGACTGGCAGGGCGTGTATCAGGGGACCGGAAAATATTTTGCCGACGATCAGCCGGCATCGTTGAAGGCGACGGACGGCAGCCCCCGCATGGCGCACAGCGACATTCCGAAAACGTGGCCCTCAGGGTATTTCAACGCGCAGAAAGTATGGACGCCTTCGCCCGTCGGCGCACTGGACGCGCTGTCCGCCGCCGACAGGTCCGTCGTGCAGACAAAAGGCGCGTGGTACGATGAGGAAAAAAATCTCTGGCGCTTCTGGCCCAGCCGTTTCCGCATGGATACCGATTCCACTTCCGCCACGTACAATCACCAGATCCCCGGCGAATTCGCCGCAGACCGCGAACTCTACACGATCTTCAACGACAGAAACACACAGCCACCCGATAAGCCGCTCGGCATTCAGGTGGAGATGCATGTGTACAGCTGGGGACGGCGCTTCGCGCAGGATATTCAATTCTACGATTTCACGGTCACCAATACGAGCGCGGTGCGCCTGGATTCCTGCTCCTTCGGATATTTTCTGAATTATCGGTACGGCGATCCGAACGAAGAAGCATACACATCCTATAATTCGGGCATCAATCCGGCAGGATTCGATAATGTGGTGATAAATTGGGATCCGAACGGCGCGACCGATCCTGTGCGGGGGATCAATAACGGATATTTTGGCAGCGCGATCTTTGCGACTCCCAAAGACCTCGGCGTGACCGACGGGCACTTCTTCCGCGGAAACTCTACATACATCCCGACAAAATCGAAACGGAATGTCTGGCCCGTCATGACCAGCAATCCCGATGACCCCGTACTGAAGGCAAGCAACGCATCCAATTGGTTCCACGGCGGTGCGAACACAAAGTTCGATGTCTTCGATTCGACCTACCTGTTCAAGGCCTGGGACTTCACACAATTCGCCTTCATCCAGGCAACGGGATTGTTCAGCATGAATCCGGGCGAATCGGTGCGCGGGTGTATCGCATATACCGCCGGATATACGCTCGATCATTTCAAGCGTAATATCGCCACGGCGCAAAAATTGTTTCTTGCCCAATACAACGGCCCGTCGGTTCCCCCGTCGCCCAAATTATCCGGTGTGCCCGGCGATAGAAAGAACACGCTCTACTGGACGGATGATGCGGAATTGATCCCCGATGTCATGACGAAGAAGATCGACTTTGAAGGATATAAGATCTATCGGAGTCAGGACCGCGGGTCGACATGGGGAAAAGAGATCCGGGATGCTCAAGGGCGACTGGTCGGCTACCTGCCCATCGCACAGTTCGATAAAAAAAATGACATTCAGGGAACAGACCCGCAGAACAATTACAACGACCTTGGCACGAACACAGGCCTTAAACATGCGTGGATCGATACCACAGTGTCCAACGGCGTCGATTATTCCTATACGATCACCTCGTACGATTCCGGAGATCCGCTGGCGCTTGAATCGTTCGAATCGTCGCGCGGCACATCGGCTGCCGATGCCAATCTTGTGGATCTGACGCCGCTGCCCGACCCGGCGGGATATTGTGCATCGCAGGCCAACCTGACTAAATCCCGTACAAACGGCAAGGCGGCCGTGTCCGTGTTTGTGGCCGATCCGTCGAAACTCGTTACGCAGCGCTATACGGTCCGCTTCAACAAGACGCCGGCCGATTCATTCTATTTCCTGGGTCGGAACGATTCTGTGCTGGCCAGGGTCCCGTTGGCGTCCGATGAAATGAAGATCATCGACGGCGTGCGGCTTCGCATCGAGACCGATCCTGCGATCGGAGGCATCAAGAGGATCACCGACGAAACAGGGAAGAGCGTGAGCAGTTCAACGAGCAAGAATCAAACCGGGTCCTGGTTCGTGACGGTGAAATCGAACTATACCAGCGCCGACACCATCGCGCGCACGAACGACTATGAATTCCGCTTCACGCAGTTCGGGTCCTATGCCGACACCATCGGCACGAATGGCCAGGGGCTCTTTGCGCGTATGAAGGTGCCGTTCGAGATTTGGAATGTGACAACACCCGGCGCACAGCAGCAGGTCAATGCGGTCGTCGAAGATGCCAACCGGAACAGCCAGCTCAATTTCGGCGAGGTGATCCGCATCGTCAACCTGCCCTATAAAAACAGCGTCAATGCCGGAGACAGCCTTGGCCTGTATACGACCGCCAAAATTCCCTATACGATCAAGATCGATACGCTCGCGCGCGATTCCGTGCTCAGTCCGCGCCTGCCCTTGACGGGCCAATACTTCAGGATCGAAACGAACAGCGCCGTCACGCAAAAAGATTCCTTCTATATCGTAATGGTCATGCCATCGTTGAAAACACCCGGCATGACCAGCGAGCAGCTCCTGAGCCGCATCCGCGTCGTGCCCAATCCGTATATCGGCACGGCGAAATGGGAGCAGACGCAGAATACGAGAAAAATGCAGTTCACATTCCTGCCCCCGGCATGTACTATTTCGATCTTCACGGTCAGGGGAGAAGTGGTAAACCGGCTCAGGCATGTGAATCAAACAGGGACCGAAGATTGGAACCTCACAAATCAATCGGGTGTGGAAGTATCATTCGGAGTTTACGTGTATGTGGTCGAAGCTCCGGACGGCGGCAAGACAACCGGCAAATTTGCAATTATCAAGTAAACGGAGGTTCCTCGATGAAAGCAGTGATCATTGGTATTATGATGTGTGTTCAAGTGTTCTCGTTGAATCTTTCCGCGCAGGAATTTTCAAAAGCAGGCACGTCGGCTGCGCAGTTCTTAAAGATCCCCGTCGGCGCCAGGGCCGCCGGCATGGCGTACGCCTACACGTCGCTTGTGGACGATGCGACGGCTCTCTACTGGAACCCCTCGGGCATCGCGTCCATGGACAAGGTCCAGGCGAGCGTCTCGCATTCGCCGTGGATCGCGGGACTGTCGCACAGTTATGCAGGCATCGTCGTGCCTGCTGAAGGCATTGGCGCGTTCGGCATCAGCGCCATTGCGCTTCAAACAAACAAGATCGAACAGACGACCATTGAACTTCCTGAAGGGACAGGGACCTATTACGATGCAATGGATTTCGCGGTCGGCGTGTCGTTCGCGCGGGCGATGACCGAAAATGTGTCCATCGGCGCGACCATCAAATATGTGAGCCAACGGATCTGGAACGAATCGGCTGAAACCTTCGCCGTCGATTTCGGCGCGATCCTCAAAACAGGATTCAAGGATATGAAGATCGGGCTGTCGTTCCAAAATTTCGGACCCGACCTGAAAATGTCGGGCCGGGAACTGATCCGCCAGGTGGATCCGGATCCCAACAGCACCATGAATCCGTATGTTGAAACATTAATCCAGACGCAGGAGTGGGGGCTGCCGACAGCCTATCGCGTGTCCACGTCCATCTCGCTCATCGGCAGCGAGGGATTGTTGCACGTTGAAAATTCACGTTTGCTGCTTGCCGTCGACGCAGTGCACTTGAACGACAATCCAGAGCACTACAGCGTCGGCACGGAGTACGAATTCGCGGGCACATTTGCCGTGCGCGGCGGGTATGTGTTCCAGACCGATGAAGAAGGCTTGACACTGGGAGCCGGACTCAACATTCCGATGGGGAGCACATCGTTCGCATTCGATTATGCCTACGCCGTGTTCGGCATTCTCGGCTCTGTCCAGCATTTTACGCTGAGCGCATCTTTCTAAATGTATGGCGGACAGATATTGATGTAACTGTCGCTATGAACAGGATTAATTTCTTTACCATCGATGGAACACCACATGAAAAACGCGGCCTTGTCTGTCCTCTTGATAGCGTTCTCCTCATCAATCATCTTCGCGAGTCCCGGCGGCAAATCCGGAACGACCGGTAAAACGGGAGGTTCGGGGTGTGCGACATGCCACGGATCAGCCGCGACGCCGGGTGTGATCGGGATTCTCGCGGGACCGGGCACTCTCGTCCCGGGTCAAAAAGCCGCCTACACGCTGACTATTACAGGCGGACCTGGCGCCGGAAGCGGCTGCAACATCGCCGCCAGCAGCGGAACGCTGGCGCCTGTTTCCTCGTATATAAAACTCTTGGGCGACGAACTGGTGCAAACAGCGAGCACCGCTTTTTTGAACGGGTCGATCACATACAGTTTCACCTATACAGCGCCGATGACAGCCGGCAGTGTCACTCTCTACGGGACCGCATACAGTTCAAACCGCAGTCAGTCGTCCGGCGTCTGGAATCTGACGCCGAATAAATCGATTGCTGTTGTCGTTCCTACCGCCGCACCCGCGGTGCCCGCCCCGAGCGCGCCGGCGAACAATGCGCTGAACCAATCGCGTTCGTTACAGCTGGTCTGGAATTCTGTTAACCTCGCTGAAACGTATCGCGTGCAGTGTTCGACCGATGCCGGATTTACAGCGATCGTTGCCGATACTACTGTGAGCGATACGCTGTTGGCGATCTCCAATTTCCAGAATGCAGTGAAATATTACTGGAGAGTGAATTCGAAAAATATCATCGGCTCGAGCGCGTGGTCCGCTTCGTATAATTTTACAACGCTTGCCGGTCTACCGCTGACCGGTATCAAGACCGTGGGGGGGGCGTCGCCGAACTATCCCTCACTCAAAAGTGCGCTGCGCGATCTGTCTCTGCTGGGCACGGCGGCTCCCGGTGTGATTTTTGCCATACGCCCGGGCACATATGTTGAAGACTCGCTGATCGTTCAGACTGCAACAGCGAGCGCGTCAGCCCCTGTGACGATCATGCCTGAATCCGGCGCGTCGGTCACGATCAACGACTCTGCTTCGAGCACGCAAACGTTCGTTATCAAGATCGATAATACGCCGTACGTCACGATAGACGGAGGAGCCTCGCGCTCACTCACGATCAACGGCGTCGGCGCCAATGCAATGCGCGGCGTGTACGTTGCAGGCAATTCGCCGTTCGCGACAATTAAAAATTGCGTGATCAGAGCGGGCGGATATTCTTCCAGCTCGTATCTGGCGGTCGAGCTTTCATCGCCGACGCCGAAGCTGGCTCCGCATAATTCGCGCGTGCAGAACAACATCATCCGCAATTCCTATTATGGCATCCGGCTCACAGGGAACGCAGCAACGGACACACTGCTGAACGTCGTCGTGAGCAATAACCTCATCGATTCTGTTGCGATCAGCGGAATCTATGTGACGTACTGCGCGTATGCTCAGATCGCAAACAACGACGTGAGTCTGTTGATCGGCGGCACAAGCTCCATGTATGGTATCTATGTCGGCAGCAGCTGCGACTATACGCGCGTGTATTCGAACAAGATACACGACATTAACCAGCTTTCAGCCACATCGACCACAGCCGGGATCTATTGCAGCGTCGGCTCCTCAAGCCACGGCGGCACCTCGGTCTTCAATAATTTTGTCTCCATGAATCAGTCCACCGCCGGCACCGGAATCATCTACGGAATCTCAATGTATGAGACGAGCAATCTGTATCCCGACACTGTTGTGTATAATTCCGTGAATATTTACGGAACGAGCGCCGGCATCCGACAGAGCGTGGCGATCTACCGCGCGTCATCGACGGGAACAGCAGGTGTCTTGTTCAGAAACAATATTGCCCAGAATATACGCACCGATGCGGGCGGTGCGTATACGGCGATCGGCAAAACAGCCGCTGCGACCGCGATGTCATCGGACTATAATGCGTTCTACGTGTCCACGACAGACTCGTCTCATGCAATCGGACGCATCAACGCAACAACTCCGGTGCTGTACAGAACTCTGGCCGACTGGCGGTTGATGTCGGGAGGAGACTCATCAAGCATTACCGTTCAACCGGCATTCGTAAGCATGAGCGATCTGCATATCCCGAACGGAACAGCAACACAGATCGAAGGACACGGAACGCCTATTCCCGGCATCACGACGGACATCGACGGCAATCCCCGCGATGCCAAAAGACCGGATATCGGTGCCGATGAATTCAATGGAACAACGGCTGTCGTGTCTCTCGCGGAAATCCCGGCCTCGTTCACGCTCGCGCAAAATTTTCCGAATCCGTTCAACCCGGCAACGACCATTCGCTATGCGCTCCCATCGCAGTGCGCTGTCACACTCGTCATTTACAATGCGCTCGGACAAATCGTGAGTGTCGTGGTGAACGAAGTGCAAACAGCGGGAAATAAAGAAGCGACGTGGACCGCGAAGAATTTTCCCAGCGGCATGTATTTCTATCGGCTGCAGGCCGGAGACCACATCAGCGTTAAAAAAATGGCGCTGGTCAAATGATTAGTATTGGCGATAACGTTTCATTGAACCGCGGTGATCTCCTATGAAAAAGTATCTGGTGTTGGTCCTGTCGCTTTTTTTCGCGGCGGCGCATGCATTTCCTCAATCCCGGAACTGTGTCCCGGGGCAATCCTACTGGGGGGCACAGCACTACGTCGAGTATGTTGCCGGAGATCTGCCGATCATCATTTCTGTTCCGCATGGCGGCAGCCTGAAGCCGGAACTCGTTGCAGACAGAACGTTCGGCGTGAATGTGAAGGATAACGGAACGCAGGAGATCGCGCGCGAAATGATTGCCGAGTTCAAGGCTCGGACCGGGAAATATCCACATGTTATTTTTTCGCATCTGGCGCGGAAAAAATTGGACGTCAACCGCGAGGAATTCGAAGGAGCGCAGGACAATCCGCCGGCGCTAGCCGCGTGGAACGAATATCACGGCTTCATCGATTCGGCAAGCGCTGCAGTGGTGAACATATTCGGCAGAGGATTCCTGGTAGATCTGCACGGCCAGAACAATCCGGAAGAGCGGATCGAGATCGGCTATCGGCTGGAAAATGACGATCTGATGATGTCGGACGGCGATTTGAATCTGAAAGCATCCGTCGAAAAGAGCACGCTGAAAAACCTGATGAAATATTCGCCGCTATCGCATGCGGAACTCATCCGCGGCTCCAACAGTCTCGGAGCATTGTTCGACCGACGCTCTGTGCCTTCAACACCCAGTCCGTCCCAGCCCTCTCCAGGCTCGTACAAATTCTTCAGCGGCGGCTATACGGTCGGCCGTCATACGGTGGATGATACGTCTGCAGTCTTCGGAGTGCAATTCGAACTGAACACGGAACTCCGCCGGTCCGCCCGCAGCCATTCAACAGCGGTGATGCTGGTCACTGTGATCATCGACTACCTCACGATCCATTGGGGACCGGATTTTTGGAACAAATGAACTGACGGAGACACGCGCCGTCTCCGCTCCCGTCATCGTTGTGTAGACGCTCAATAGAAATGTCAAGCTCCCGTCATCGTTGTTGACATTATCGATTAATTGAGCTACTGTTAGGTAGACCCGCTGTGCATCCCCTCCGGTCGTTGTAAAACATCCTCTTGGTTTCACTTGCATGGGAGATCTTTCGGTGACAACGCAGCATCATTTTCGTTCATCACTCTCGATGCTCGTCATCGCAGTGATCTTCCCGATCCTTCCTGTTTTTTCGCAGATCCCGGCACCGTCGCTGAAATACAAAGATCCTTCCATACCGCTTGAAGCGCGTGTGAACGATCTGCTATCGCGAATGACGCTCGAAGAAAAGATCGGCCAACTCCAATGCTCAATGAAGAGCGGCGAAATGGAACGGGTGATGGCTTCGACAGGGCTCGGAGGCATCGCGCCGGTGCTCCGGTCGCTGACTGCCTCGCAGGCTGCTGAACGATCGAATGCATTGCAGAAGATCGCCGTCGAAACAAGCCGTCTCGGCATTCCCGTGATCTTTCACGACGAGGGATTGCACGGGTTGATCGGAACCAATGTCACGAGTTTTCCGCAGGCGATCGCCCTCGCCTCTACGTGGAACCCGGATCTCATGTCCAAGGTGGCCGCGGCGATCGGCAAAGAGTCCCACAGCCGGGGCATACGGCAGCTCTTATCGCCGACGATCAACATCGCACGGGATGTCCGATGGGGCAGAGTCGGTGAAACATACGGTGAAGATGCATACCTCCAATCGCGAATGGGCGTCGCCTTCTGCAAGGCCGTCGAGAACGAGGGAGTGATCGCGACGCCGAAACATTTTATCGCCAATAATGGCGACGGAGGCAGGGACAGTTATCCCATCCATCTCTCCGAACGCGAGCTGCGTGAAGTGTATCTTCCTCCCTTCAAAGCGTGCATCCAGGAGGCCGGAGCCCGTTCGGTCATGGCCTCGTATAACGCCATCGACGATGTTCCCTCTTCCGCCAACAGATGGCTGTTAACGGACCTGCTTCGGAAGGAGTGGGGCTTTACAGGATTCGTCATCTCCGATTATGGTTCGGTCCGGGGGATCAAGGAAAAACATTTTGTGGCCTCGACACAGCAAGAAGCCGCGGTACTGGCTGTCGAAGCCGGACTCGATATGGAACTTCCCCGCATTGAATGCTACGGAGCGCCGCTCCTTGAGGCTGCTCAACAAGGATCCGTCTCGATATCGGCGATCGATGCGGCGGTAACAAACATCCTTCGGGCGAAATTCACTCTGGGATTGTTCGAGCATCCATACGTCGATGCGGCACAGGCGGAAGCTCTCAACGATTCTCCTGAACATCGCACACTTGCCCGCGAGGCTGCGCGCCAGTCGATCGTCCTGCTGCGGAACGAACGGCATACACTTCCCCTGAAAAATAATGTGTCATCGATCGTCGTGATCGGTCCGAATGCCGATGAGGCTCAGCTGGGAGATTACAGCGGATACGGCATGAAGACCGTGAGCATGCTGGAAGGGATACAACATGCGGCCGGTCCGGGACAACATGTGACATACTGTAAGGGCTGTGCATTGGGCTTCAGGGCGCTTGCTCCCATTCCATCGGAATGCCTCGTTCCCCCGGATGCACAACCCGGCGAACACGGACTCAAAGGAGAATATTTCACCAATCCGCACCTTGCGGGAAAACCGATCTTCACGCGTGTCGACACGCTGATCCATTTTGACTATGGGATGGGCTCTCCCGATACCGCCATCGGCCTGGATGACTTCTCCGTCCGGTGGACCGGAACATTGATCCCGAAAGAATCTGGAGAGTACGAACTTGGCGCCGCCACCGATGACGGCGTGCGTTTGTATGTCGACGGGAAACTGGTCATCGACAGCTGGTTCGACCGCGGTGCGACACTCGACGTCACCACCATGCATCTTGCAGCCGGGCATCCGTATGCTGTTACTATGGAATTCTACGAACATGTTGCATCGAGTTATGCGAGTCTCGATTGGGGATTGAAACAGAGTGTCGACCCCCTTATGAAGGCCGCAATCGACGCCGCAAAAAAATCGGATGTTGCCCTGATCGTCACCGCAATAACGGAGGGAGAGGGAAAGGACCGCGCGCATCTCGATCTTCCCGGCAAACAGGAGCAGCTCATCAGAGCCGTCGCGGCTACCGGAACACCGACTATCGTCATACTCCAGAACGGCAGTGCAATCACGATGAGCAATTGGTTGAATGACGCCGCTGCGGTCGTTGAGGCGTGGTACCCGGGCGAAGAAGGCGGTAATGCGGTCGCCGACGTGCTCTTCGGAAAATATAATCCCGGCGGAAAATTGCCGCTCACATTTCCGCAGTATGTCGGTCAGGTTCCACTCTGCTACAATCACAAACCGACCGGACGCGGCGACGATTATTCGGACATGAACGGCAAGCCGCTATTCCCGTTTGGATACGGCTTATGTTATACGACGTTTTCGTACGAGAATCTTCGGATCACACCGCAGGCGATCGCCCCGTCCGGTTCGACCGCTGTCAGCGTCGATGTCCGAAATACCGGAAGCCTCCGCGGGGATGAAGTGGTGCAGCTCTATACGCACGATCCGTTCGCAAGCGTAACGCGGCCCGTAATGGAATTGAAAGGATTCAAACGGGTGTCATTAAGTCCGGGGGAGAAGACTACGGTGACATTCTCGCTTGGCGTTGACGAATTATCTTTTCTCGATCGATCGATGCATCGAGTCGTGGAACCGGGCTCGATTGAAGTGCTGATCGGAAGCTCATCGGACGATATCAGAGCGAGAGCTTTATTCGATGTCACGACGCGGTGAAAACAAGCATACAGCATCAGATTCTCCACACACATGGCCGATATTCATTTTGACACTATCACGAAGCGCTTCGGCGGGACCGTCGCGTTGGATGCCGTCTCGCTCACCATTCGTGAGGGCGAATGTCATGCGTTGATGGGGGAGAACGGCGCGGGGAAATCGACGCTCGGAAAAATTCTGGCGGGCATACACCGGCCCGATGGCGGGACGCTTATGATCGGCGGCAGCAGAAAAATTTTTCATTCGGTGCCCGAAGCGCGTGCGGCCGGGATCGGCATGGTCTACCAGGAACTCGCCTCGTGTCCCGATCTGTCCATCGCAGAAAATCTTCTGCTCGGACACACTCCCTGCCGGTGGGGGCTCTTCGTGGACCGGAGAACAATGGCGGCGGAATCCCGGGACCTCCTTCATGGTATCGCCCCTGAACTCGACGTTCGCCGGATGATGCATTCACTCTCTGTTGCACAGCGGCAGCTCGTGCAGATCGCCGCGGCCATCGGGACGCGGGCAGGCATCCTTGTCTTCGACGAGCCGACCAGTTCGCTTGCCGATGCGGAATCGAAACGGCTCTTCGCCATCATCGCCGATCTGCGAAAACGCGGAGTCACCATTGTCTACGTGTCGCATCGTCTGCCTGAAGTGTTCGAACTTGCCGATTCAATTTCGGTCCTCCGTGACGGCAGATTGGTCGGAACACTGTCGCGCTCCGAAGCAACGGACGATGTGCTGGTCCGGATGATGATCGGCCGGCCGCTCCTGTCTGAAACAGAGATTCGGAAGGAAGGCGGCCCGTCAAAAATATTGCTGGAGGTGCGCGGCCTTTCGTCTCCCGGACTCTTAACGTCGCTCTCGCTCAGCGCGGGTGCGGGCGAGATCGTCGGCATCGCCGGTCTGGTTGGAGCGGGACGAAGTGAAATGGCGAGGGCGATGTTCGGCCTCGATGCGGCAAGCAGCGGAACAGTCACGATTGCGGGTACAGAGACCTCCGGTCTTTCGGTGCGCGGGCGAATGAAGGCCGGACTCGCCTTTATTCCCGAAGATCGGAAGCTCCAGGGCCTTGCGCTGGAGCTGAGCTGCCGGCGGAATTTTTCCCTCACGATACCCGAAAAGATACGCCGGCTGTGCTTCCTCGATCATCACCGCGAGACGGCCCTGCTCACTGCATTCTTCCGGATGCTGGGTATCAAAACGTCTTCGCCCGATGCTCCGGCATCGAGCCTCAGCGGGGGAAATCAGCAGAAGATCGTGCTGGCCAAGTGGCTCGCGCGTGACGCGCGCGTGTTCATACTGGATGAACCGACACGCGGTATCGATGTCGGGGCAAAGTCCTCCATCCACACCATTATCCGTGAACTGGCGGCCAACGGGGCGGCAATTCTTCTTATCTCATCGGAGCTTCCCGAACTGCTCGGCCTTTCCCATCGGATCATCGTGATGAGGCAGGGCGAGTTCGTTGGGGAAGTTGACGGCACCCTCGCGACACAAGAGTCGCTGCTGAGGATGATGTCCGGGTTGTAAACGAAAAATGTTCTCACTCATGCTTTTCGGACACAAATGCTTTGTGTCTCACGGGAGGAATTATTATGTTTGTTCATTCTCCGAAGTGCGTCGGTGTTCCATACGGTCCCGCGGGACCGATAACAAAGGGAGATCATGCGATCGCTGCTGCGTAACCCTGTCGGCCGGGCTGTTCTTTCTCTCGTGCTCGTATGTCTCGTGGGTGTGGTGTTCAATGCGGACGGAACTTTTTTCCGCTGGGATACTCATCGCGATATGCTCCGCCTTGTGTCCGTGTATGGCATACTGGCCGCCGCCTCGACAATCGTCATCATCACGGGAGGGATCGACCTTTCCGTGGGCAGTCTTCTCGGACTTTCTGCCGTATGTTTCTCGATCTTCTCCATCCATAGGGGATGGGGCGCAATCCCTTCAGTCCTGGCGACCCTGTGCATCGGCGCCGTCTGCGGATCGATCTCGGGCGGTGTGATCGGCCGATTCAAGATCCAACCCTTCATCGCCACGCTCGCCATGATGGTCTTTGCCAGAGGATTCGCAAAATACATTTCGGCCGGACAAAAGATCTCAACGGCAGTGCAATCGACCGACGGGACATTTTCGTACGTTCCGGTTCCGGGTATTTTTGATTTCATCGGAACGAGGATCTGGGGCGATAACATCGCTGTTGTCACCATCCTGATGATCGTTGTGCTGTTTGCCGCATGGGTGTTCCTTTCACAGACGGTGCCCGGCCGCGAACTCTATGCGATCGGCGGGAACGAAGAAGCCGCGCGATTCTCCGGCGTGCCGATACCGAAGAATATCATCATCGCCTACGCGATCAGCGGACTTCTCTGCGCTGCGGCAGGCATCGCTCAGGCCGCACAGGAACTCCAGGGTGACCCCGAGGCCGGAGCGTCATACGAACTATCGGCGATCGCAATGGTCGTGATCGGTGGGACGAGTCTCCGGGGTGGAACAGGCGGAATACATCTCACCGTGCTCGGCATCCTGATCATCGGGTATCTCGAAAAGATCCTCAGCATCAATGCCGTCGGAGAAGAAACCCGGCTTATGCTCACAGGCGCAATTATCCTTGCTGCCGTTCTCTTCCAGAAGAAAGGCGATTGATATGAAGGTACACATGCTTTCAATGATGGTGTTCGCACTTTGTTGCATTTCTTCCGTTTTCCCTCAATCGCCGAACTACACGATCGGGATGAGCCAGTGCAACCTGGGCGAACCATGGCGCGTGCAGATGAACGCCGATATTAAAAATGCGGCTCAGGCACATCCCGAGATCCGCGTAATGTTTAAGGACGCGCAAAACGACAATCTCCGGCAGTCGGCCCACATCGATGAATTTGTTCGAGCGGGGGTGAACCTCATCATTGTGTCGCCGAAGGAAGCAGCACCGTTGACGAAGCCGATCAGCGATGCGTACAAGAAAGGGATACCTGTGATCGTGCTCGATCGCAGGATACTCGGAAACGATTATACCTGCTTCATCGGCGCCGACAATAAAAAGATCGGCAAAGCCGCGGGCAAATGGATCGCCGCACTTCTCGGCGGCAAAGGAACGATCGTTGAACTGAAAGGATTGATGACGTCGACCCCCGGACAGGACCGGTCGAGCGGGTTCAGGGAAGGGATCAAAGGGAGCCGGTGCAAGATCATTTTCGAGGCAGACATGAAATGGCTCGAGCCGAACGCCCGCAAAGAAATGGAATCGGCTCTGAGCCGGTTCCCACAGATCGACCTGGTCTATGCCCATAACGATCCGGGGGCGCACGGCGCATATCTCGCCGCCAAAGCCGCCGGAAGGGAAGGGACAATGAAATTTGTGGGCATCGACGGGCTTCCCCAGGAGGGCCGGATGTACGTGAAGCAGGGGATCCTTGCCGCGTCGTTCGAATATCCCACAGGAGGAAGAGAGGCGATCGAAACCGCCCTTCAGATCCTCGGTGGAAAAAAAGCAGCCCGCGAGATCACGCTTCCCTCGAGAGTGTTTACCAAAGACAACATCGATAAGGGCGGGGAGGCATTGCCGCAGTGAGCCGGTCCATTGATACCTGCATTCTTTTTTTTTGTATCTACTCAGCGTAATCTATAATCCCTGTCATTCTGAGGGAGCTCGAGCGACCGAAGAATCTAAAATGCATACGACAACAGGCAGCATCGATAATGTGCTGCGACTGGAGACTAACATTGTAGATCCTTCGCTGCGCTCAGGATGACAGTGATTTTGGTGCACACTAAGTAGTTATTTTTTTTTGTTCAGAGGAAGTTCGCCGCGCGCCCGGGCCGGGGGCGCGATATCAGCCGACTTGTTTCAATGGCCGAGCTGCCTGTATTTTTCCTGATATTTTTTCCACAGCTCCGTGTGCCTGCTGCGAAGATCGACACGTTTTCCCCGGATGAATTCCATCTCCACCGTAGACATGATCTCCAATGGATCGCCGCTGGTGACAATGAGCGTGGCATCCTTGCCGACCTCAAGCGATCCGACGAGAGCATCGATCCCCAGCACTTTTGCCGCATTGAGCGTTACCGACTTCAATGCCTCTTCCTTTGGCAGGCCGTATGACGCCGCGGTCGCTGCCTGATAGCCGATGTTCCGTTCGTTCATCGTCGCATTGCCGCCGCCCGATATTGCGAAGAGCACTCCCGCTTGAAATAATTTTAACGGGACGGTGAAGGGAGTATCGTACTCTTCCCATCGTCTGTTCGGCAGATCGTGTACCGGTTCAACGATGACGGCGACGGAATTTATTTTTAGCAGGTCTGCAACCTTCCATGAATCGCGCCCGCCGTGAATGACGAGACGCACGTGCTGATCGAGTGCAAACTGCACGGCTGCCTGTATCTGCGATACCTCGTTCGCCCCGACAATAAGGGGCATGGTCCCCGCGAACAACGGCGCGAATGCCTCCCAGCGGAGATCGGTCTCATGGCTGCCGTCGGCTTTTTTGGCCTTCAGGTACGCGCGTGCGTCCTCAAAAGCAATTCGCAATTCCTTCACGGCGTTCCCGATCGATTTTTTCTGTTCCTCTTCGGACTGCCGTACGTCCGGGGAACGGTTGACGCGCAGGTTCGGCCAATTCACGTACAATCCGATCGGCGCCTTCAATGTCATGTCGTCAACCGTCCAGCCGTCCATCATCATTGCGGCGGTCCTTCCTGCGATCAGACTTCCGCCCGGCATGACGTGTGAAATGGTCACGCCGTTGGCGCGCGTTGCGGGGATCAGTTCGCTTTCCGGATTCACGGCCGCTTCGGCACGGACATTCGAATTGATCCGGCCTGTCTCTGCGACATCGTTTGTGCCGCGTGCCGATTCAATTTCGAGCAGGCCGATGGTGGATGCGGCATTGATCAATCCGGGATACACATGCTTTCCACGGATGTCGATCGTTTCGGCATTGGCGGGGATCACCACACGTGTTCCGACCGCCGTGATCCTGCCACTCTCGAACAGGATCATGCCGTTCTCGATGACGGCTCCGCTCACTGTGTGGATCGTGCCTCCGGCAAGTACGATTGGTCTGTCTTGTTTTTTTGCCGGCACCGGAACCGATGCGTGCGTTGTGACAACCGCCGCGAATATCAGTATGAACACTGTTCTCATTGTCCCGCCTCGCTTTCACGTATCCGTGTGTGGTCGTCTTCATGACAGGAATAATTCGAAGGACGCCGCACCGGAGGCGGTGCTCCGCCGCCTTTCTTTTTCGACGTCAGCGATTTTTGGACGAGCTCGGCTTTTTTCCTTTGAATATCCGCGCGCATCACTGCATCTTCGCTGCGATCGAAAAATTTTCTTCCCTCGATCCATGTCTGTTCGCACACGGTGTATGTCGAGAGCGGATGTCCGCTCCAAATCACAAGATCGGCGTCTTTGCCCTCTTCCAGCGATCCGACGCGGGCATCGATGCGCAATTGTCTGGCGGGATTGATCGTCACGAACTTCAATGCATCGATCTCGCTGAGACCGCCGTATTTCACCGCCTTGGCGGCCTCGGTGTTCAGCCGCCGCGCCAGTTCGTTGCTGTCTGAATTGTACGAAACAAGCACTCCCGCGTCGTGCATCAACTTCCCGGCATATGGGATCGCATCGGCCACTTCGTGTTTGTATGCCCACCAATCGCTGAAGAGCGATGCGCCGACACCGCGCGTTGCGATCTCATCTGCTACTTTGTACCCCTCGAGCGCATGCTGAAGCGTGCCGATCTGAAAACCGAAATCGTCCGATACTTTGAGCAGCATCATGATCTCATCCTGACGGTAACAATGCGAATGGATGAGCCGTTTGCTGTTCAGTATCTCGGCGAGGGCATCCAGTTCAAGATCGCGGCGGGGCGGGATCACGCCGGGCTTCGATGGTGCCGCGGCGATCGCTTT
The DNA here is from genome assembly GCA_903884005.1 of uncultured Ignavibacteriota bacterium. GTDB lineage: Bacteria > Bacteroidota > Ignavibacteria > UBA10030 > UBA8401 > CAISDA01. The sequence continues at coordinate 123,925 of CAISDA010000064.1, forward strand.
CTCGTACTCGCGTGCGGCGGTGAATGCATCGCGGATGATCTGTTCGACGCCCATCCTTGTCTGTGGGTAACGCGTTGTATACCGATCGCCCCAGTTGGACTGTTTCGGATTTTCGCCGAGAGCGAATTTTATTCCGGGCATCGCGCCTTCGAACTTCATCTGCTCAGGCAGCATCCCCCAGCGCAGTTTGGATACCTGATTCTGTCCGCCGATCGCATTGGCCGACCCGTGGAGCTGATTGATCGTTGTGACTCCGCCCGCGAGCTGGCGGTAGATATTGATGTCGTCCGAATTGACGACATCTCCGATGCGCACTTCGGCGGTGATCGCCTGCCCCGATTCGTTAACACCGTCGGAGATCGCCGTATGCGAATGAGCGTCGATCAGCCCGGCGGTCACGTGTTTTCCGGTCCCGTCTATGACAAGGGTGCCGCTCGGCACGGTGAGTCCTTTTCCCATCCTGGAAATCCTGCCTTTCACAAACAGAATGTCCGACGCATCAAGAGTTCCTTGCGGGCCGCTCGTCCAAATTGTCGCATTCCTCACGAGCACGTCCTGCTGATGCGGAAGTTCTTTCCTGCCAAATGCGCCATCGGGGAACAGAAGATCATTCGTAGAGCGCAACGGGGGAGACGCTTTTAACGTGTCGGCCTTTTCCCGGTACGCGGCCGCCCGTTGTGCGCTCCAGTTTCCCGATTGTCCGTCCGGCAGTTCAAACAGGCCTGCAAGAGTATTCTCGTTGACCGATCCCGATAAGCGAACAATTCCATTTCCGCCGAGCGAGTCGTTGTTAAATGACACTGCGAATTGTTTTTGCGAAAGCGCGGCCGATTGCGCCTTCACTTTCTGCCGGCCTTTCGTCACCATCACCGATATCGTATCCATGTCCCCGGAGATGTCGAATGAGCCTGTGTCTGTCTTTGCGTCGGAACGCTTTAGGGCATACTTCCAGACGCCTCTCACATCGGCTGTCTGCGCCGCCTTCACGACGTAGCGTGTCCCTTCGATCCAGGTTTCACGGATCTTCGTTTTTTCATCGAACAACTCTCCATCGGTGAGGACAATGTTGGCATTCTTTCCCGGTTCGATCGTGCCAAGGCGCTGTTCCATTCCGGCAAGCCGGGCCGGGATCGTCGTGACCGATGCAAGGGCGTCCTCTGAACTCAAGCCGCAATCGATCGCAGTTTTCACCATTGTGCGAAATTTTGCCGCGTCCTTTAATTGAGTGGCGGTCAGCGCAAAGACAACGCCTGCCGCTTTGAGCCGCGCAGGGTTCTCTGATGCAAAATCCCAGTGACGAAGTTCTTCATACCCCGTATTGAATGCGTCTTCGGGCGTTTCCACGAATGGCGCATCGGGAAAATTGACGGGCAGAATGACGGGCGTCTTCAGTTCCCTGATCGCATCGATGCGGCGATACTCGTACCCGCTTCCCCGCAGTATCCAGTGCACCGAAAATTCTTCCGCGATTTTCTGCGCACGCAGCGCCTTCAACTCATCATTTGTTTCGATCACCAGCAGCTGTTGTCCCGCGACGACATGGTCCAATGCCGCAAGCGTCCTGTTGTCTTCCGGCCGCGTCTGGTTCGGGTTTTTCGCATAGATCTTTTGCGCATCGGCATACCACTTCGCATCGATCAGTGTCTGACGCATCAGCGCGATCGTTCCCATGTGTGAATTGGGATACTCATCGCCCGAATCCTGGGCTGCGATGTTTGCATGAAGGAACACGGCGGGACGCAGGATCTGCAGATTCGCCGCGCCGTCGCCAAGATTCACAAGCGCGCTGCTCCCTTTGATGATTCCGTTTTGAGGAACAGAGAGCACCGCTGTGAATCCGATGGCACGAAGTTTTTCCGCCCCTTCTTTTTCAGGAAGAAAATTTTCGGCGGCGGAATAGTCCGCCTTCACATTCCGGTTCCAGTACGTTGAGCCGCGCGGTGCATCGATCTGTGGTTTTGGTTTCGGCTGTCCATAATCCGAACAGAGGTCTATCATGCCGGCATATGCCGTCAATCCCGTGCAATCCCATTCCCGGGCATCGGCAGGGATCGGAGTGTTCCGGCCGACGGATTGTATGACGCCGTCGCGAATGATGATCGTTCCATTCAGAATTTTTTTCCCGGGCGCCGGTATGATGGTAAGACTGTGAAGAGCGTGGACGGCAGGAGTATGCTTCCGAATGCCTTCCGGCGGCTGCGTCGATTGGGCACGCATGATGGTTATACTCAATAGCAGCAAAAGCAGTTTGTTCATTATGCTCCTTTGATGATGCATGTCGCCGGTTCGGGGACCGTTCAACGCACAACGATACTATAAGGTGGTTGATCAAGCAATAACGATCATATATGATACAAAAATTGTTCAGATAAATGAACAAGACATGCAATTAATACTAAAAAATCTGCAATAAAGATGGCTAATAATCGCCAATTCGTGTATTCCATGAGGTCTTTTTCCCACCCACCATGTAGGAACAATGAAAAACATTGAGGAAAATATATGAAAATTGTTCTCTTGAATTGGCACACATATTGCAACTGTTATCAATGTCACCAAATACCATTCGTTTAACTATTAATCGGAATGAATAACGTAACCCGATATTGCATCCATTGTGCACTGCTGATATGCTGCGCGTGCGTCATCTCGACAGGGCTGCTCATTGCCTCCGGGATCATGCTCGATGACGGTTTCGATTCTCCCTCACAATCTGAAAATCCGAGTTCACATCCGTTCGACCAACGCCCTATCGTGACACAATGGAAGCGAGTCGTTCCGCCGGTCAATTCAGAGATATCGTTAAAAATATCGACTGTCTATTGCTTCATTTGCCAATTCGATCCTTGTGACATAATTTCACTACCCACCACGTTCACACCCAATATCTTACAAGATCCGTGTCCGCCGTTTCGGCCGCGGGATCCGTCTCTCGCGTAATTTCTGTTTCATGTTCCACCAATGTTCTGTCTATGCCTCAGATTGCCTGCATTTCGCATGTTTCACGCGTTGCGTTCTGCGTCATAGAGAGAGAATTGCCTTATATCATATTCATCTTTATCAATCGGAGGATACAATGCAGTGGTTTCTCGATTTAAAAATTGGCACGAAGCTCTTAGCAGGATTTATTTTTGTTGCACTGATTGCAGCAGCGATCGGTTATGTTGGAATAACCAGCTTGAAAGCCGCCGATGCCAGCGATACGGAGTTGTATGAACAACGGACGGTTCCGGTTGTCCAGATGGGAAAAATATCGACCTTCTTTCAGCGTGTGCGGGTGAATACGCGCGACATCCTCATGGCAAAGACGCCCGAGGAAATCGAGGACTATGCTCAGAAGATCAAAACGTACAGAGATGAAATGACGAAACTTTCGAGCGAGATTGAGAAGACAGTCAACACGCCTGAAGAAAAACAGGTCTTCGGGGAATTTAAACAATCCCGTATCGAGTATGCACGTCATCTTGACGTGTTGATGGACTTTGCCCGCAACAATAAAGACGTGGAAGGATTCGCTTACCTCAATGGCGAAATGAAAAAAGCGGCAGCCACAGAACAGGATGTCATTTTAAAAATGATGGACACGTACGATGCAAACGCGAAAAAACAATCGGACGACAATACTGTCGTAGCCGATGCGGCAAATCGGTTCATGCTCATCATCTTAGGCATCGGCGTCATCTCGGCTGTTCTCATCGGCGTGTTCCTTTCGCGGTTGATCACTAAACCGTTGATCGAAGCCGTCAATTCAGCGAATAAGGTTGCCGACGGTGATATGACCGTCGAATTGACATCGCACAGCAAGGATGAGGTCGGTCAGCTCATTGATGCGCTGCGGAACATGGTCCAGCATATTGCCGAAGTCATCGAAGACGTGATGGTGTCTGCGGACAATGTCGCATCGGGAAGCCAGGAATTAAGCTCGACCTCGGAACAAATGTCCCAGGGCGCTACCGAACAGGCCGCGGCTGCAGAGGAAGCGTCCTCGTCCACCGAAGAGATGGTCTCGAACATCCGGCAGAACGCGGACAACGCGCACCAGACGGACGGTATCGCAAGCCGTTCGGCCCAGGATGCAAAGGTCGGCGGCGATTCGGTGCACCAGACGGTCGATGCCATGAAAAAGATCGCCAGCAAGATCTCCATCATCGAAGAGATAGCGCGGCAGACGAATCTGCTTGCATTGAACGCGGCCATTGAAGCGGCACGCGCCGGCGAGCACGGCAAAGGATTCGCCGTTGTGGCGAGCGAGGTCCGGAAGCTGGCAGAACGCAGTCAGACCGCAGCAGGCGAGATCAATCAGCTCGCAAGCTCGAGCGTCGAGATCGCGGTGCAGGCTGGAGAGATGCTTGTGAAACTTGTGCCGGATATTCAGAAGACGGCCGAACTCGTCCAGGAAATTTCAAGCGCGAGTGCGGAACAGTCCACGGGCGTTGCACAGATCAACAAAGCGATACAACAACTCGATCAGGTGATTCAGCAGAATGCATCGGCCTCCGAGCAAATGTCCGCGACGAGCGAGGAACTCGCTGCGCAAGCCGAACAATTGAAGAGCGCCATCTCATTCTTCAAATTGAAAGCCACCAACCACAGCAAAGACCATTCCTCCAGGCATACTCCGCCGGCGCGCGGCTCGTTCACGCAAAAACCGATGCAGCCGAAGCAATTGCCGAAATCTCCGTCGCGCAAGCAGTCGACTGCCCAGCAGCCGGCTTCCAAAGGTGCGTTCGTGCTGCTGGACGAACCGGATCATAATCACCACGACGACGCAGATTTTGAAAAATATTAATCATCGCTGTGCTAACCAACGGAGTGACAAATGAGTGTGACCACTGCTGAAGATACGATTCAGTATCTGACATTCAAGCTGGAGGATGAGGTCTTTGCGACGGACATTGCCCAGGTACGCGAAGTTCTTGAATTCTCCCAGGTAACAAAAGTCCCGCGGACGCCCGATTATATGCGCGGCGTCATCAATTTGCGTGGGCATGTGGTGCCGGTGCTGGACCTGAAATTACGGTTCGGCATGCACATCACAGAGACAACCGTGAATACATGCGTCATCATCGTCGAGATCCGCATCGGCGATGAAATGACAATCATCGGCGCCCTTGCCGATTCGGTGCAGGAAGTGATAGACATGGACCCGTCCACCATACAGCCCGCACCGAAGATCGGAACGAAACTGAATACCGATTTTATCAAGGGGATGGGAAAACGTGACGAGAAATTCGTCATCATTCTGGACATCGAGCGCATCTTCTCGACGGAGGAACTCGTCGCAGTCCAGTCGACCATGGAAGGTGAACTGCAAGAATAAGTTCATCGTCCGGAGACGACAGTCGCAGCAAGCGTACACGAAAGGCAGCCTTCAGGCTGCCTTTCGTGTTTACAATAGGTATCCCGGCAGTGTCCGCATCCATTACCGTCTGCCCTGTGCGGGTATGTATGGTTTGTTTTACCGTGGATGCTTTGTATATTTAATGATTCGAGTGTATCCTCACCGACATTGCGTTCGGCATGAAATTTTTATTTCCCTTCCCATACAGATGGAGCCGTTACATGAACATTACTACAAGAGTGAATGCTTCCGGGCAAAAATGCTCCGCCGCCATGATGTTCCTCTCGGTGGTCCTCCTCGCGTGTTCCGGTGTTGCTCAACCCTCTCAGCCGCAAAAGGCAACCCTGAAAAGAGCCGACAGCTTTTTCGGCATGCATTTCGATTTTCATGCCGCTCAGGACTGCAATGAGATCGGGAAAAATGTCAGCGAAGAATCCATCGCCGATATTCTGAAATCCGTAAAACCGGATTTCATCCAAATCGATTGTAAAGGCCATCCGGGCCTTTCAAGTTATCCAACTGCTGTCGGCAACCGTGCCCCCGGTTTTATCGGTGATCCACTGAAGATTTGGAGATCGGCAACCGCTAAGGAACATGTTGCGCTGTATATGCACTACTCCGGAATATTCGACCAGCAGGCGATCAAGAACGATTCATTGCTCGCACGCGTTTCCGCAGACGGCACCCGCGACAACGGAATGACGTCCGTGTTCAGCCCGTATGTGGATAAGATCATGATCCCGCAATTTAAAGAGCTGAACGACGTGTATCATGTGGACGGCGTGTGGGTCGACGGCGATTGCTGGGCAACGGGAATCGATTACAGCACAGAGGCCAGGGAAGCATTCAGGCGCGAAACGGGCATAACGGCATATCCGAAGTCCCCGGATGACAAGGGCTATCAGGAACTGCGGGATTTCAGCAGAAAGGCGTTTCTGACCTATGTGAAACATTATGTTGATGTGATGCATGCACATGCTCCCGATTTTCAAATCGCGAGCAACTGGTCGTTCACGTCGTTTATGCCGGAGCCGGTGAGCATTAATGTGGACTTTCTCTCCGGAGACTATAATTATGTTGCCAGCCTGAATTCGGCCCGCTGGGAAGGACGATGTTTGCAGAACCAGGGAAAGCCGTGGGATCTCATGACCTGGGGATTTGTGCCGAAGGATGGTTCGCTGCGATATAAATCCGCACTGCAATTGCAGCAGGAAGCGGCTGCCGTTATTTCGCTCGGCGGCGGATTCCAGGCATATCTAACGCAGAACCGGGACGGCTCGATGATGCCATGGAAAGTACTGCCGATGGTTGCCGTCGGTAAGTTCGTACGCGCGAGACAACGATATTGCCAGTACACAACACCGATTCCTCAGATCGCACTATTTTTTTCGAAGGATGATTTTTATCGGCGCATACCAAAATTATTCGGCGGCTGGGAATGCGGCGATTATATTAAAGGCCTGTTATTCGCACTGCTCGACGGGCAGAATTGCGTTCAGGTGCTGAGCGAGCATCATCTGAAAGGGAAAATGAGTGAGTATCCGTTGATCGTCCTGCCGGATATGGGGTACCTGGAACCGGGAGTCAAACGAGACTTGCTCGAATATGTGAAGAAGGGAGGCAGCCTGCTCGTGACAGGAATGCGAAGCGCCGAACTCTTCAAGGATGATTTGAACGTGACGATGAGCAGCGATTCATTATCGACCAACGCATTGTATGTTAAGTATAATGGCGAGTACTCGACCATCACAGCTCCCTACAAGGAAGTACGATTGCCGGCTCACGCTGTCCCAATGGGCGAACTGTATGCGGCGACATCGCCGCGTGCTCCGCACTATCCCGCAGGCGCGATCATCCCGTATGGGAAAGGGAATGTGGGATTGATATTTACGGATATCGGGTCTCACTATTTCAAAGGCGGCAGCAGCGCGGTGAGAACATATCTGAGCGCATTTGTGGCCGCGCTGTTTCCGCAACCCAAAATAGAAGTACAAGGATCGCATCTGCTCGATGTGACGTTGAATACAATCGGGCATCAGGAGGTGATCAATTTGATTAATATTGGCGGAAGTCATAATTCAGGGATCGTCGATGTCTACGATGAAATACCACCGCTTGCCAATATTCACGTATCCATACGAACCGCAGCCAAGCCCAACCGAATTACACTGCTGCCTGAAAACAGGCCGATCCATTTCAGCTATAAGAACGGTATTGCGCACGTGATGATCCCTAAGATAGAGATTCATTCGCTCCTTGTGGTGGAGTAAAAAATTTTCTGATCGATTCTCGTTGTGTGCCTGACCCGCCGCCTGTCGGATTCCCGAACATTATCGGGAATCCACGGCTATTACCGCATGTGCTGTATTCTCCAAGACGAACAAATCCTCACTTCACAAGGAATTAAAGAAGGATACCGGGTGTTCCAAGATGAATATCCGCTCGTTCAATAAGAGTAAAATGTCTTATTGCGGTGGCGTCGTGGCACGTTGCTCGGATACGCTTTGTGCCGCGCGGCCATGGACCGTCGATCCATGTGTGGTCGGAACAATATCTTCATTCGTGTACTAGTGCGTCGGGAGAACATGTATGGCAGAAAAATCCTTAGCGTCACAATCGGTTGAAATGCTGCAGGATGAGGTCCGCCGATTGCGCCGCGCGGTGGACGAACTATCCATTCTCAACGACCTGGCAAGGGCCATCGGCGCTTCGCTCAACGGGGAGGAGATCATGCAGATCATCATCCGCCGCTCGCTGCGGGCAGTGAACGCAGACCAGGGTGTCATCACGCTCGTGGAGGATGAACAGAAATCAATGAAGACCCTCATCCGAACCATGGTGAGCTCCGCCGATGCTCCCGAATATCACCTCCACCAGGCATTGCTCGGATGGATGCACCTGAATAAAAAACCGCTCGCGGTCGATCATCCGCAAGACGATCCCCGATTTCGGGGCGTGCAATGGGACGCGGGCATACACACAGTGTTGTGCGTGCCCCTGATCGTCAAATCCGAACTCCGCGGCGTGCTGACCGTGTATAATAAAAAGGACGGGCAGTCGTTCACTACCGACGATCAGCGGCTGCTGGCGATCATCTCCGCGCAATCAGCGCAGGTCATCGAAAATGCTCGCCTCATCGAGGAGGAAAAAGCCTACATCAAAATGCAGCAGGAGGTCGGGCTTGCCGCCAAGATCCAACTGGACCTCCTGCCCTCCAAGAACATCGCTGTGCCCGGATACGACATCGCCGCCAGAACGATCGCCGCTCAATCGATCGGCGGAGACTATTACGACTTTATTCCGATGAGCGAGGGCTCCCTCGCCATATGTTTGGGAGACGTGTCGGGCAAGGGCTTGCCCGCCTCGCTGCTCATGGCAAACCTGCAGGCGACGCTCCGCGGCCAGACCCTCGTGTCGCAGCGCCCGTCGGAATGCCTGAACCGCTCGAACAAACTGCTCTATCGCAGCACCAGTCCCGAAAAATTCGCAACGCTCTTCTACGGCGTACTGAATCCCGTAGAGAATACCATGACGTATTCGAATGCCGGCCACGATTGGCCGTTCCATATCGCCACCGATGCGTCGTTCAACCGTCTCCAGATCGGCGGGCTCATGCTCGGGCTCTTCGAAGAATTTCATTTTGAGGATGCACAGATCTCGTTCAATCCCGGCGATCTTCTCGTCATTCAGTCGGACGGGATCTCGGAGGCGATGAATACGCGACAGGAGGAGTTCGGCGAAGACCGGCTGCAGGCGCTGCTGCTTGCCAATAAGGAACTGTCGGTGTCCGAGATCATCGACCTTGTAGTGCGTGAAGTGCGCAAACATGCCGGCGCAAATCCTCAGTCAGACGACATCACGATCATGGCAATCAAACGGACGGCATAGCACCGGTCCAAAACCCGAAACTTTTTATTGTCTTGCGAGGTCCGGATGTTCCTACGAATGGTAACGCACACGATACGGGACGAAGAAGTGCTGCATATGGCCGCGACATACGAGCGGCGGATCCTGCCGGCTCTCAAGAAAACCGCAGGTTGTGTCTTTGCGGCGCTCATACAAAATATCGACGATCACCGGGAGTGCATCTCTCTGACGCTGTGGCGGTCGCCCGAGGAAGCCCGCGAGTATGAGGCGAGCGGCCTCTATTTGCAGCTCGTCAACTCGCTCCGTCCATTTTTTTCCGAATCGACGGAATGGAAAGTGCAGCTGAACGAAGATTATTCGCTCGAAAATGTACCCGTCCAAATAGAACCCGAGGTTGTCGGGTACACCAACTCAGTGGCCGGCTCGGACGAGTTCAAGGGGCTGAGCGCTAAACCGTTCGCCGTGCAGATCGTGACGCTCTCTGTCCAGGAGGACCACGTCGTGGACTTTGAACGTATCTTCTCCGCCGATATCCATCCGAAATACAAGACATACAAAGGATTTATCGACCTCATTCTACTCCGCCAGAACCGGGAGTACCACAGCATCTCGTTCTGGGATGAAACCGTCGATATCACAACGTCGTCAGGCATTCATTCAATCAACCAATTGGTGAAAGCCATCTATTCCGTTCTTCCGGTATTTGTCCAATGGCGCGTCTCACACCGTGGCGCTGCGCGCACTTCCGCCTCAAGCGAGGATATTAAAGCGACGGTGCATCGCTGCCTCGTGGGGGAATGGTTAACGCCATAACTGTAGAAGAATGACGACTCGAACCTCGGCGGTTCAATCTATTGAGAAGCTATTTGCTGTTTCACGGTGAACGGAGCATAGCATGACAGGTACAACCATTCTGCACTACGAGATCCTCGAACAACTTGGTGAAGGAGGCATGGGTGTCGTTTATAAGGCGAGAGACACCAAACTGGACAGGCTCGTCGCTTTAAAATTTCTTTCGAAACATGTGTCGTCGACCGATGTCGACCGGCAGCGCTTCTTGCAGGAGGCAAAGGCCGCAGCGACATTGAGCCATCCGAAGAGATGGTGATCTACGGCGCCGACGGGAAAGAGCAAACCGTGTACCAATCGAAGATCGTCTCGACCAGGGGATCGTTTTCGCCCGATGGAAAATTCATCGCGATGGACGTCCTGGATGAGGCGGCAAAAAATACGGACGTCTGGATCCACGACATCCAACGCAACAGCGACCTGCGTCTCACATTCGACAAGGCGGCAGAAGTTGTCCCAGTCTGGTCGCCGGACGCCGGCAAGATTTATTACAGTTCAAACCGGAGCGGTGTGTTCAGCATCTATCAGAAGAACAGCAACGGCACGGGGGATGAACAGCTCGTAGACAAACCGTCGAATCCGGCGTATGCCACGGACATATCGTCCGATGGAATAAAGATCATGCTGTCGGTGAACACGGGCGGACTTCAAAAATGGGATCTTGGCTATTACGATCTCACAGAGCAAAAATACGTACCTCTCCTGTCGTCGGAATTCAACGAATGGGTAGGCTCGTTCTCCCCTGATGGAAAATGGTTTGCCTACCAGTCAGACGAAACGGGAAAATATGAGGTCTACATCCGTCCGACGAACGGATCGCAGAGCAAGTGGCAGGCATCAACCAACGGCGGTCAAGGGCCGACATGGGCGAAGTCGGGGAAAGAGATCGTGTACCATACCACTAATCAAAGTCTCATGTCCGTCGCCGTTACAATCACTGGCTCGCAGGTGAAGGTCGGTCAATCCCGACTGCTATTCAAACTGGATGGCGGTTTCCAAACGACGATCATTCATAAATCGAACGACGGCACGAAAATCCTTGTGCGCCGAACCAAGAACACGCAATCGCTGAGGACGGCCGGCATCATCATGAATTGGCAGAAGCTGCTGGAACTGAAATAACAGGGAGACTCAATGATCGGCCATACGATCTCACATTATAGAATACTTGAAAAGCTCGGCGAAGGCGGCATGGGCGTGGTGTATAAGGCTCAGGATACCACACTCGACCGCCTGGTGGCGCTGAAATTTCTTCCGGCGCATATCGCGAAGTCGGATCAGGAAAAATCGAGATTCATGCAGGAAGCGAAAGCCGCGTCTGCACTGAACCATCCGAATGTCTGCACCATTTACGGCATAGACGAGATAGACGGCCGGCAATTCATCGCGATGGAACTCGTCGACGGCACGACGCTCCGCGATAAAGTCTCGCTGGCACACGGAGCGATCGCTTCTTCGCTGACCATCAAACAGGTGGTCGACTACGGCATACAGATCGCCGAGGCGCTCCAGGAGGCGCACAGCAAGGGCATCATTCACCGTGATATCAAGTCCGAAAATATCATGGTGAACTCGAAGAACCAGATCAAGGTCATGGACTTCGGACTCGCAAAGCTGAAGGGGTCATTGAATCTCACCCGGACCTCGAGCACGATCGGCACGCTTGCCTATATGTCGCCTGAACAGATACAGGGCACCGAGGCCGATGCGCGGTCCGATATTTTCTCGTTCGGGGTCGTGCTCTTCGAAATGACGACGGGCAAAATGCCGTTCCGCGGCGAGCACGACGCGGCGATCATGTATTCCATCGTCAACGAGGGTCCCGAGGATGCATCGAAGTACCGGGATGATATACCGGCCGAACTGCTCCACATCCTGAACAAGTCTCTCGAAAAAGATCCCGAAGACCGCTACCAATCGATGACCGAAGCAGTCGTCGACCTGCGCCGCTTGAAAAAAGAATCGACGCGCGTCACACGGATGCAGAACGCTCCTCCGCTCGATCCGCGTGCACATCCGAAGGGCGCAGTCTCTGCCCCACAATCCGGCAGCGGCATGCTCACGAATAAAACTCTGGCGGCGATCGGCGCTGTCGCGGCATTGATCGCGGTCTTCTTCCTCTTCAAGGATCCGATCCTGTCGCGCTTCGGTGCAAGGAACGAAAACAAGATCATCGCCGTGCTCCCGTTCGAAAATCTCGGCCCGGCGGAAAAGGACTACTTCGTGGACGGCATGACCGATGAAATCTCGAGCCGTCTCGCGGGGATCTCCGGATTGCGTGTGATCGCGCGATCGAGCGCGGGACAGTACAAAAAGACGGCGAAGACCGTTCAGCAGATCGGCTCCGAACTTGGCGTCACGTACCTCTTGCAGGGGAGCGTGCGGTGGGAGACGGTAGGCAGCGAAACCCATGTGCGCGTGAATCCGACGCTCATCAAAGTCGACGACGGCACGCAGGCATGGTCCGAATCCATGGAGTCGGTGCTCTCAAGCGCGTTTAAGCTCCAATCCGATATTGCCAGCAGAGTCGCAAGCGCGCTGAACATTGCGCTTGCGAAGACCGAACAAACATCGCTCGAAACATCGTTCACCGAAAGCGCCGAGGCCTACGATTTGTACCTTCGCGGGATCGAGTATTCCTCTCGCACCGAGTCGAAATCCGATTTTGAAATCGCCATCCAATTCTACGAGCGAGCGATCCGAGTCGATCCCTCCTTCGCCGCAGCATACGCCACACTCGCCGAAATGCATTCGGCAATGTATTGGTTCTACTTCGACCGGACTGAAGCGCGAGCCGAAAAAGCCAGACACATGGCGGAAAAGGCGATCGAACTGTCGCCCAATCTCAGTGAATCCCATGAAGCCATGGGATGGTGCAAGTACCAGACCCGGCTCGATTATGCGCGCGCGCTCAACGAGTTCGGGCTCGCGCTTAAATACAGGCCGAACAATTCGAATGTTCATTACGGTATTGCGGCGGTCATGCGCCGGCAGGGAAATGAAGCAGGAGCGGAAGAATCGTTTAAAAAAGCCATTGCCGGCAATCCGCGTTCGGCGGACCTCATCCGCCAACTCGGCGAGACGGAGACGCTCATGCGCAAGTACGAGGAGGCCGACGCGAATTACACGAGGGCGCTCGAGCTCGCTCCCGATATTTCCGTTATCTACCTGCAAAAAATGGAGAACCTCCTGGCCTGGAAGGCGGACATCAGCGGAGCGCGTCAGATCGTCGCGGATGCGCAGAGACTCGGCAAGGCGGAGGAGGGATTACAGTATGTGAATTATATGACGTATCTCGTCGAGATCACGGACGGTAAATTCCTCAACGCGGAGAACGCCTTGCGCCGCATAGAAGGGGATGCGGTAACAGGCACTCAGTTTTCGTATCAACCGGCCGCACTGCTGCTGGGAGAGCTTGCGCGGCTGCGCGGCAATGAGGCGGCGGCAAGAACCTATTATGACAGCGCGCGCGTTAGTCTGGAACGAATGATCAAAGCGAAACCGGAGGATGAACGTCTCCATGGAGCACTCGGTCTGGCGTATGCCGGCCTCGGCCGGAAGGCAGACGCCGTCCGGTCCGGACTGCGCGGGGTGGAATTACTGCCGGTCGAGAAGGAAGCCTGGCGCGGATCGGCCCGCCTCATCGAAATGGCCCACATTTATGCGCAGACTGGCGATCAGGAAAAAGCGATAGACCTTCTCGAACGGCTGCTTTCGATCCCGGCTGAAATTTCACGCACGTCATTGAAGATCCAGCCGCAGTGGAATCCGCTCCGAGCCAACAAGCGGTTTCAACAATTGATCGCAGGTTGAGATCATGGTCATGCAGTAGAAATCTATAAATGGTAAACGAAAATAATAGAGGCAGTAAATGATCGGTCAAACAATATCACATTACACAATCGTCGAAAAATTGGGCGAAGGCGGCATGGGCGTCGTCTACAAGGCCAAGGATACCACGCTCGACCGGTTCGTCGCGCTGAAGTTTCTTCCGGCTCATGTTTCGGCGAGCGATGAGGTCAAAGCCCGTTTCCTGCAGGAGGCGAAAGCCGCCGCGGCATTGAACCACGCGCATATCTGTACGGTCCACGGCGTTGAAGATGACGGCTCGCGCATGTTCATCGTCATGGAATACATCGACGGCGGTACGCTGCGCGACAAGATCCCGTTCGATAAATTCACAGAGGCGCTCACCGTTGCGATTCAAATTGGGGAAGCATTGCAGGAAGCCCATGCGCACGGGATCGTCCACCGGGACATCAAGGCCGATAACATCATGCTCACCTCCAAGGGGCAGGTCAAGGTGATGGACTTCGGCCTTGCAAAACTCAAGGGCTCGCTGAAATTAACACGCACCTCGAGCACGGTGGGCACGCTCGCCTACATGGCCCCGGAGCAGATCCAGGGCGGCGAGGTCGATTCACGAAGCGACATCTTCTCGTACGGCGTTCTCCTGTTCGAAATGGTGACGGGCAAGACTCCCTTCCGCGGCGAGCACCAGGCGGCGATGATGTATTCCATCCTCAATGAAGAAGCGTATACCGTCGAACAATTTCGACCCGAGGTCTCGCCTCTCCTGTCGAATGTGATACAACGCTGTGTCGAAAAAGACAGCGCTGACCGCTATCAAACGGCCGGGGATGTGGTGATCGAACTGCGCCGGATCCAAAAGCAATCGTCGCGGATCCAACGAAATTCTGGCGTGCATCCTGTGGCGCAAGCGGGGGTGGCCGGGCCGCCGCCGTCGGGTGCCGTTCGGGCCGTAGGAACATCGCAGTTGCAGGGAGCGGATTCACACGCCGCCGGGAGCCCGGTTCGCGCTGCGCTGAACCTAAAAAAATTTCTATTGCCCGGAGCGATGATCCTGTTCGTGCTCGCTGTGCTTGCCGTGTATAGATTCACCGTCGGTTCGCAGCATGCCATGCCGTTCGGCCAGATGAAGATCACGCGCCTGACGAACAGCGGAAAAGTGAATCAGGCCGCAGTTTCTCCCGACGGCAGATACATCATCTATGCCCAGACCGATGCGGGGAAAATGAGCATCTGGATGCGGCAGACTGCAACCACGAGCAACGTGCAGGTCGTTCCTCCGTCTGAAGTGCAGTATTACAAACTGCTCTTCTCGCATGACGGAAATTTCATCTATGTCCTCAAAGCGGAGAAGGAAGGGGAACTATCGCACCTCTACGTGATGCCGGCGCTGGGCGGCTCAATGCGAAAATTGCTTCACAATATCGGCGACTTCACGCTGTCGCCGGACGGCAGCCGCATCGGGTTTATTCGCTACACCGTCGGCGATGCAACATTCGAACTGAAAATCGCCGACATGAGCGGTGCAAACGAACAGGCAATCGGCCAACGAAAAGCACCGCAATCATTCGAAGCGATCGCCTGGGCCCCCGACGGTAAGACCATCGCATGTGCATGCGTCGATGGGACAACGTTATCTCTTGTTTCGATGCCGGTCGAGGGCGGACCGGGCAAGACGATCTCGACATATAAATGGAACACGATCACGAGTATGGAGTGGCTGCAGGATGGCAGCGGGCTCGTTGTCGTGCCGCGGGATCTCATCTCATCGAGCGGGGCGCAGATCTGGCAGATCATGCACCCATCGGGTGAGACGAGGCGCATCACCAATGACGTCAATAATTACACGAGCATTTCGCTGACGGCCGATTCGAAATCGCTGGTAACAACAGAGATCGAATCGAATTCCTCCATCTGGCTGCTCCCGGCAAACGGCAGCGGAAAAGCAGGGTGGAACACGGACCAGGCGAAAGAGGTCTCTTCCGGCAAGGATGACGGCTCAGGTGGGATGAGTTTCGCTCCGGATGGACAGGTCATCTATGCGTCGATTGCGAGCGGGTCATCCCAAATATGGATCATGAATCCCGACGGCGGCAACCCCCGGCAATTGACCAGCGGAGATGTTCCTGCCGCGGCTCCCGTCGTGACCATGGATGGGAAGTACATCGTCTACATGCGTCCGGCACAAGGCGCCTTTGATATCTGGAGAATGAACATCGACGGAACCAATCCCCTGCAATTGACGCATGGGGAGATGACGTTTTCGCCGGATTGCACACCGGACTCGAAGTGGGTGATCTATTCGCGAGTGAAGGATGGAAAATATAATTTGTGGAAGGTCGCGCTCGAGGGGGGCAGTCCCGTACAAGTCACGCAAAAACATTCGCATACATCTTCCGTTTCTCACGACGGAAAATTCATTGTCTGCGAGTATCAGGAAAATGAAGAGGGTACCTCGCACACGCTCACGACCATGACGCTCGACAATGGCGCCATCGTAAAGTCGCTCGTGGCACATGAATATTCTCCCATCCGCTGGATGCACGATGATAAGTCCTTTGGCGTCATCGATCCACGGGATGGTGTTCCGAACATCTGGACCATTCCGATCGACGGATCGAAGGGTGAGCAAGTAACACGCTTCAGGAACAACAGGCTCTTCAATTTTTCGTTGTCGCTCGACGGCAAGACGCTTGCCGTTGCCCGCGGCCCCGTTGTGAGCGACGTTATCATGATCAACGATTTCCGATGATCACATATCCATTCTCGAAATTCTGGAGCAGGCAATCATGATAGGTCAAATAATTTCCCAGTACGAGATCGTCGAAAAATTAGGCGAAGGCGGCATGGGCGTCGTCTATAAGGCGCACGACACGAAGCTTGACCGTTTCGTCGCGCTCAAATTTCTCCCGCCGCACCTCTCCCGGTCAGAGGAGGACAGGGCCCGGTTCGTTCAGGAAGCGCAGGCCGCATCGGCGTTGAACCACCCCAATATCCTGACAATATTTGAATTCGACCGGAGCGGTGAACAATTCTTCATTGCCATGGAATTGGTGGAAGGGGAATCGCTGCGGGAAAAGCTCGATGATCAGAGATCGAAGGGTGCACTCCTCCCGCTCGATCGGGTGCTCGATTATGCGCAACAAATTGCAGAAGGACTGGCGAACGCGCACGACAAGGGGATCATTCACCGGGATATCAAGGCGGACAATCTCATGATCACAAGGGATGGCCGTGTAAAAATCATGGACTTCGGACTCGCAAAGCTGCATGGCGGGTCGGGTATCACAAAAGCCGGGGCCGCGGTTGGGACGATTGCATCGATGTCGCCCGAGCAGATCGTTGCAGGCAGTGTTGACCATCGGGCCGACCTGTGGGCGTTCGGTGTCGTGCTGTATGAAATGCTGGCCGGCGAGCGGCCATTCAGAGGCGAACACGACGCGGCGATCATGTACGAGATCCTCAACATCGATCCGAAAGGCGTGCAATCGTTCCGAGCAGATGTGCCGGAGAATGTTCAGGCTCTTGTCGGACTGCTCCTCCAGAAGGAAGCAGCAAAACGGATCGGGTCTGCCTCTGAAGCCATGGGCATACTTAAAGCGCGGGCAACACCCTCCATGAGCGCGCCGGAACAGAAGTCGATCGCGGTTCTGTATTTTGAAAATATGAGTTCGGACAAAGAAAGCGATTATTTTTGCGCCGGAATGACAGAGGATCTTATCACGGATCTGTCGAAGATCAAAGAATTGAAGGTTGTCTCGCGGACCGACGTTCTTCCTCTTCGCAATAAGGAGGTCAACACACGCCAGGTCGGCGAACTATTAGGGGTGAATTATGTGTTAGAAGGAAGTGTGCGGAAGGCCGGGAATAAGATGCGCATCACCGGCCAGCTCATCGACGTTCGCTCGGGTTTTCATCTGTGGGCCGACAGGTTCGACAGGCTTGTGGAAGATATCTTCGATCTTCAAACCGAAGTCTCTCAGAAAATTGCAGAAGCACTGAAAGTGTCTCTTACCGATTCGGAAAAACAATCGCTTGCCCAGAAACCGACGGATGATCTTCGCGCGTATGATTTTTATATGCGGGGGAGAGATCTCCTCTATCGCCGCGGAAAGAAAAATAATGAAGCGGCGATCCAGATGTTCGAGAATGCGTTGTCGATGGATCCCAAGTTTGTTGCAGCCCTTGGGGCGCTTGCAGAGGCGTATTCGTATATGTTCTCATGGTACGACGGCCATCAACGATGGCTGGGAAAAACGATCGAGGTGAGCCACCGGGCGCTCGCCATCGATCCGAACTCCATCGCGGCACAGTTCAGCACCGGCACTGTCTTTCATCATCAAAAACGATTCAGTGAAGCGAAACGGACGTGGGAGAAAGTAATCCATCAGGATCCCGATTTTTACGATGCGTACCGATGGCTGGGGATCACATCGGATATTGCCGGCGAGTACGATGCGGCGCTCCGGTACTATGAACAATGCGCCCGGCTGAAGCCGTTCAGCGAAGAACCATGGATGCATATCGATATGACGCAGCGCAGGATGGGGAACACCGAGGCCTCCGATGCGGCGCAGAAGAAATTGATCGAGGTCGGCAGCCGGAAACTTGAAGTGAATCCCGATGATGCGGTCGCCTTGAGCCGCATGGCAGGGCCGCTCGCGCATTTTGGCAAAGTAGAAAAGGCGCATGCTGCGCTTACCAGAGTGCTTGAAATTGATTCCACCGATGGGTTGCTTCAATATAATTGCGCGTGCACGTACGCCGTCATGGGAAACACGAAGGAGGCGCTTGTGTGTCTTAAAAATGCGCTTCAGAGCGGTTATAAAAACGTCAACGAGTGGGTGAAGATGGACCCGGATCTTCTCTCCCTCCATACCGATCCGGAATATAATGCGCTCATCAAAGAAATAGGCTGAATTGAATGGCCGGCTAAACAACTGTATGTATTCCTGGGGACCATGACCGTGCTATTTAAATGTCTCCGGAAGGGCGTCGAAGAACGGACCGCGTGGTTGATCAGGTTTCGCATCGATCCGATCTGGAACCTGCTGCGGTCCGATCCACGATGTACAGCACTCCTCACTACAATGGGACGTACGAAATGAAATACGCTATACTCTCAGACATACATGCAAACCTGGAGGCGCTCGGGGAAGCGCTCTCGATCATCGACACGGAAAATATCAACGAGATCGTCTGCCTCGGAGATATTGTGGGGTATGGCGCCAATCCGAATGAATGTGCCGCCCTCGTTCGGTTGCGCTGTTCCACAATCGTCCTTGGCAATCATGATGCAGCTGCGATCGA
The DNA here is from genome assembly GCA_903884005.1 of uncultured Ignavibacteriota bacterium. Classification (GTDB taxonomy): domain Bacteria; phylum Bacteroidota; class Ignavibacteria; order UBA10030; family UBA8401; genus CAISDA01. The sequence continues at coordinate 143,102 of CAISDA010000064.1, forward strand.
TCCCGCCCGGGCGTACGACTTTAATGCCAACGCGAAGCGAGCCATCGAATGGACGGCAGCGGCGCTGAGCGACGACACGAGATCATTCCTATCGTCACTGCCCCTGGTGGAGCGCAAAGAAGGCATTCTTTTTGTTCATGCGTCGCCCGATACGCCTGATGCGTGGAATTATATAGTCGATGCTTCCGATGCCATCGCGGCTCTTCGACACTTCGATGAACGAGTATGCTTTATCGGCCACACGCATATTCCCGGAATTTTTTCGCGCCTGGGCAGGGCGAAGGCTGTGTCGAATGACGAGCAATACCTCGTCAATGTCGGCAGCGTCGGCCAGCCGCGCGACGGGAACCCGATGCTTGCCTTCGGCGTCTTCGATTCGTCATTGTGGAATTTCAGGCTTGTGCGGGCGAAGTATGACATTGAGAAGGCGGCTGGAAAGATCTACGCCGCCGGATTGCCCGAAGAACTCGGATATCGATTGATGTATGGGATGTGAATACGTTCGAATGACCTCGTACGTGCTCCGCGTTCCGTGTCGTCACTGTCTGACGAGTGTTGAAACCTCCGTGTGCCGCTGCTTGTACAACTGCAATAACTCCATCTGCACTATTTCCATCAACCGCGTTATGGCATTTACCCGAAGATTTTATTATTTTGAGCTACTGACGGCAGGCGGCCTCTCTATTTTTTCCGCCGCCGCAACTCCGCCAACCGCGTCAAGCACCAATGAAGCAGCTGAAAGACGGCAGCGTCATTGACGACGCAAAACACCCGGGAGATTCAATGGAACGACGCAAGGATCAATGTTTGATTTACGGGTGTATGCGCCTGGGCGGAGGATGGAATACCAATGCAGTAACTTCGGACGATGAAAAAAATGCCCGCGCCGCCATAGACGGCGCATTGGAGATCGGGATCGATACTTTCGATCACGCGGATATTTACACCTTCGGCAAAGCCGAAGAAGTGTTCGGGAGAATATTGAACAATGACCCGGGCCTGCGAGAGAAGATCATCCTGCAATCGAAAACCGGCATCCATTTGGGACAAGGCCCGAAGAACGCCAACACATATAACTTCAGCAAAGAGTATCTTCTTCACCAGGTCGCGGCAATCACAAAGAGATTGCACACCGACTATCTGGATGTTCTGCTCTTGCATCGCCCCGACAGCCTCATGAACGCTGCCGAAGTGGCCGAGACGTTTTACGTCCTGAAGCACCAAGGCCTCGTCAAACACTTCGGCGTGAGCAATATGTCCGTCCACCAAATTCAGCTCCTTCAAACATACTGGACCGAACCGTTGGTCGCGAATCAGGTGCAGCTGAGCCTGGGGCATTCTCTGGCGCTGGATATCGGCGTCAGCGTGAATACACGGATGATCCCGTACGACAGCGGCATGCAGGGCATGATCGAATATTGCCAGCTCCACGACATGTCGGTCCAGGCGTGGGGCCCGCTGGACCGGGGACTGTATACCGAGACCCAGAACGATTCGCTGACGGGTAAGGACCTGGACACAGCCCGTCTTGTTGCGCAGTATGCACAAGAGCATGGAGTGACCCCCAGCGCCATTGTTCTGGCGTGGCTCTTCATGATCCCCGGGACTGTGCAGCCGATCATCGGCACGTCAAATCCGGAACGCATCCGCGCCTGCAACGATGCTGCAACAGTGCACTTGAGCCGCGAAGAATGGTACCGGCTGTGGATCACCGCCAGGGGAGAAAATCTGCCGTAATCAACATTATCACAGGAGAACATGGTATGTACAGTATCGCAAAGATAAGCGCTGCAGAAGCGTTGCAGCTGATCAACAGTGTGATCGTTGACGCCGAAAAAATGGGGAAGGCTGTGGTTGTTGCTGTGTGCGGCCCGGAAGGCGAACTGATCTCTTTCCTTCGCATGGACGAAGCGGGCCCGGCCTCGACTGTCATTGCCCGGAACAAGGCATACACTGCGGCACGCGACCGGCAGGCGACAAAAGGGATGGGAATGTGGATGCGGTCGAGCAATACCCCTCCGTCCTTCTGGGGCGACGACATGATCACAGGGTTCGGCGGCGGCGTGCCAATCGTCGCGAACGGGAAAGTGATAGGTGCTGTCGGTGTGAGCGGGTTAACCGAAGATGAGGACGAGCATCTCGCAAAATCGGCGATCGTTCTGTGCGGTTATACCTGTTAGGCCTCAGCCCGCATGTCGGGACACTCACAATTTAAACGAAGATTCTTCATGAAAAAATACGCGCTGATCGTTCTTGTACTCATTGCTGGCTGCGGCGCATATGCCCAGGTCTCCAAAACATTCATTTCCGCCAAACCCGAAAACGCCGGCATGTCCGCAGAAAGGCTTTCCAGGATCGACCGGTTTATGAACGAACAAATTGAAAAAAGCAATATTCCGGGCGCGGTTGTCTTTATCGCCCGCAACGGCAAGGTGGTGTATTACAAAGCGTTCGGTTTTGATGACCTTGAAAAAAAATCGGCGCTCAGAAAAGATCAGATATTCCGCATCGCCTCGCAGACAAAGGCGATCACCAGCACGGCCGCGATGATGCTCTACGAGGAAGGGAAATTCAATATGGAGGATCCCGTCTCTAAGTACATTCCGGAATTTAAAAATCCGCGCATTCTGAAGATCTTCAACGAAAAGGATTCCACCTATACAACCGAACCGGCGAAAAAAGAGATCACTATCCGTCAGCTTATGACTCATACGTCGGGGCTGGGATACGCAAGCATCGGGACAAAAGAGATGAAAGCGATCTATGCAAAGGCGGGAGTTCCGAGCGGAGTAGGCAACAGTCAGTACCTGTTATCCGAGAAAATGAAAATCCTCGGCACGCAGCCGCTCATGCATGAACCCGGAGAAAAATTCACCTATGGCCTTGGCGTCGATGTGCTGGGCTATCTTGTCGAGATCTGGTCGGGCATGCCGCTGGCCGATTATTTCAAAGAAAAAATATTCACCCCGCTCGGTATGAATGACACATATTTTTATTTGCCCAAAGACAAACAATCCCGCTTGACGCGCTTGTATGAAGAACAGGACGGCAAACTGCAAAAGAAAAAAACAAGCGTCGAAGGCGACCCCGACTATCCGTGTCTTGCAGGCACGTATTATTCCGGCGGCGGCGGATTGTCCTCCAGCATCGAAGATTATGCGAAGTTCTTGCAAATGGTGCTCAACGGTGGAACGTATAACGGCGCGCGTCTGCTCGGCAAAAAAACGGTGGAACTCATGCTGACCAACCAGCTGCCATTGAAAGTATCCGAAACGACACAGTTCGGCTTGGGATTCCAGATCGAGACATCCTTGACCGATTATCTGTCTCCTCAATCCATAGGGTCGTTCTCGTGGGGCGGCATGTTCAACACCACATACTGGGCCGATCCCAAAGAAAAACTTGTCGCCCTGCTCTATACGCAAATTTGGCCGACCACAAAAGGTAGGGTCCTGGATAAATTCAAGGCATTGGTGTATCAGTCGATAATAGAATAACGTGGATGATGCACGGACCCACGAATCTATGTATGTTCTATAACTATGTACCATCGCTGCAATGCACGCGAACCTGCCGGTGAGCCGCAGTGAACGTGCGGCAGGTCGATTGCATGCATGCAGCGGTACCAGCGAAAAATACCGAATGAAAAAAAAACGCATAATATTCCCTGAAAAATTAAAACTATGGATCGATGCACGCAGCCGGTACAAATTGAATCATGCACAGATAGAAATGGCCCGCGAACTTGGGATGGACCCGAATAAATTCGAGGGCATCGCCGCGTACATCCTTGAGCATGGGAACAAGCCGTTGGCGGCGTTCATTGAAGATTCGTACCGCGAACGCTTTGGAAAAAATGAACCGGAGGATCGCCGATCGATCGAGCAGAAACTGAAAGCCGAGGACGCACACCAGCAGCAGAAACGAACGCTCAAGGCGCAGACAAAAGCCAATGCTAAGTGGGATGCGCTTCCGCAATCCGTCAGGGACACAATTCTGGCAACCGTTTGGTGCAGTCAATGCATGAAGACGACAACGCTCGCCGAGCCTGAATATCAATTGATCAACGACGGTTTGATCGTGAACGGGAAGTGCACCGCATGCGGCGGCACTGTCGGGCGATATCTTGAGGGAGAATGAATCGTCGAAATCAGCACAATGATCGGCTATTGCGCTACCGATGGTTTTTGTGTAATTTGGATTTATTGTAGAATCAGTTACAGATACTTTCACAACGGCAATGTTCAAAATTCTCACATTCATAATCGTCATCTCCGCTCCTGTCTATTCGCAGAATAGTGCGAATGTTGTTGCGGTCAACGATTTGTTGAAAAGTGCCAGACAGCAGATCGCATCGGATCTTTCCGGGGCGGACAGCGCTGCAGGCACCGCTCTTGAACAAAGCCTTGCGCTGAATGTGGACTCGCTTATCGCACGATCATACTATACATGCGGACTGGTCAATTATTATAAAAGCCGCTACTACGTCTCGACCGATTTTTACAAGAAGGCGCTCGTCACCGCATACGCGACAGAACACAGAGAATTTTCCTCTTCATGCTGGAACAATCTCGGCATCAATTACGAACAGAACGACCTGTACCAGGATGCGATCAAGGCATATTTGAACTCGCTCCATTTTGCAGAGCAGATGGCCGATTCGCTCAGCATACATCAGTCGAACATCAATCTCGGTTTACTATCTACCAAAATAAATGATTACGATGCGGCGGAGAGTTACCTGAACAACGCACTGCTGTATTTCGGCAGAAAAAAGGACGTGTATAACAGCGCACTTACCTGCCAGAATTTCGGGATTCTCCGCATCAGACAGGGAAAGCTGGAACCGGCCATGAAGCAGTATGCCGAAGCGATACGCTTGTATGAAGAGGCGGGTGAAACCAGGGGAGCGCTGGAGATACTGATCAACATGGTGAGCGCCACGCTGGACCAGAACATTACCGACGGCCTGGAAGCACAATTTACACGGATCGCTGAAAAAAGTGCCGTGGTCCACGACGGCGTGCTCGACGGAACGATCGCACTGCAACTCGGGCGGTATCATCTTTTGCGCAAAGAGTTAGGTATGGCGGAACGGTATGTTCTTTCGGCCGAACGGTCATTCAAGGAATTTAACATGCCGGCCCAGCTGCGGCATACTTATTCCATTCTGCTCACGCTGTATGCGATGACGGGGAACATACAGCAACACACCGCCTCGCAGCGGCAGTACGACGAAATAACGGCGGAAATGTTCAATCACGAAACGGCAGACAAGATCGCCGAGTACAAGACCATCTTCGAAGATGAAAAAAAATCGGTGCGTATCCGATCTCAGGATACGGAGATCGCAAACAAAGACCTGATCATAAAACTTTCGTTCCTGCTCGTTGTTATTTTTTTTACGGCGTCGATGATCATTCTGTTCCTGTACTGGAACATCCTCCAGAAGCGGAAAGCGCTCTTCGACAGGAACATGGAACTCGTGTCCGCAATGGAGCGCGAAGTGATCGTGCAGAGCATACCCGAAGGAAGTTCCCCCGAAGGCGGCGATCCCTATTTCCTGAAGCTGTACAAGGAACTGAGCGAACGGGTCACCCGTGAAAAATTGCACCTTAATCCGAACCTTTCCGTCGCGGACCTGTCGGAACAACTCAGTACGAACGATAAATATATCTCGAAGGCACTCTCCGTGGGATTCGGGAATAATTTCAGCCGGTTCATCAACACGCTGCGGATCAACGAAGCAAAAAAAATACTGACCGATCCGGACTGCGGCCATTTAACGAATGACCAGGTCGCCGACAGAGTAGGATTCAACAATCAATTTACATTCCAGCGGCAGTTCAAAGAACTTACCGGACTGACACCGGCTTCGTTCCGGAAGAGCAACAGAAAATAGTCTGACCCTCCGCAAAACCCCAAGCACTGAAACCATTGCGTCACCCCCACAAGTCGTGTTCTTTCCGAAATCGTCAATTTTTTCCCGAAATCGTCAACTATATCCCGAGATCGCCAACTTTATCCCGGCATCGTCATATAGTTTTCCGACATCGTCATATAGTTTCCCGATAAAGTCAAAAAGTATTGTTGTTATTGATGCATAGATTTTTGCGGGAGTTCGCTGTAATTGCATCGACCGTTCTTTTATCGACATTGAAAATATCATAACACACATAACAACCTATTCATAGGAATTCATCATGAAAAAATATTCCACCCTCTTCCTGCTGCTGGTTCTTGCATCCGGCTTGGTTATGCAAAGCGCAATTGCAGCCCCGAATCCAGTTACTGTGTCGGGTTCAACAGGTGCGGACGCAACCTATACTACTCTCAAAGCTGCATTTGATGCCATTAATGCAAACACAAATCAAAGCGGCAAGAACATCGAGATATCTATCTCGGCCAACACTACCGAAACGGCTTCGGCAGTTTTGAACCAACCAACAGTAAGTTCATGGACGTCGCTTAAAATCTACCCGACAGCAACAGGACTTTCGATCAGCGGTGATCTGGCCACCCCTCTCATAGACCTTAACGGTGCGGACAATGTGACGATAGACGGAAGGCTCTATACGGCAGGTGTTCCCGGAGCAGCCATAGACCTGACAATAACGAATACAAGTTTTGTAGCCACTGCAGGAACATCGACAATCAGGTTCATTAACGATGCCACAAGCAATACGGTTAAATACTGTACAATAAAAGGTTCAACGCTTGATGCCAACGGAGGAATACTCTTTTTCAGTACAACCACCGGCACGACAGGAAATGACGGCAATACGATCGATCACAATGCTATCACGAACGCGGCAGATGCCAAAAGGCCTATAAACGTAATCGGCTCTGTGGGAACTTCTGCTAAAGAAAACAGCGAAAATACTGTTAGCAACAACAACATTTACGATTTTCTCAGCCGCACTCTGGAGTCAAAAGGCATTTATCTGTTCACTGACAATTCAGCCTGGACGATTTCAGGAAACAGCTTTTATGAACAATTAGATTTTACGACCGCATACGGAAGCAATTCTGGTTCCCTATCTGTCATATACGTTAATTCATCGGGGGTAAATTTCACGGTATCAGGGAACTACATCGGAGGAAGCGCGGCAGGATGCAGCGGAACATGGGTAAAGTTAACACATCCAACCACCGTGAATTTCTATTCAATAAATATGACTGTCGGAACTGCCTCGGCAAGTAATATACAAGGGAACACTATAAAAAACATGACATTTGCGAACATCTATTCCTGGTACGGAATAAATGCCTCCGGCACGGTCAATATCGGAACGACATCACCGAACATTATTGGAGCGGCAACGGGAAACTCTTCGATAGCAATTTCCAGTCTTACTTACAATGGAAGTGTTTACGGCATAAATCTGGCTGGTTCAGGAGTAATGGACGTGCGGCAAAACGTTATTGGCTCGATAACCCCTTCAAACACCACCTATGTTTTAAACACATATGGAATATACTCTGCTGCTTCGGGAACGGTCACTATCAGCAATAATACCATTGGCAGCACCGATGCAGGAACAACAAACAGCATTGATGTTAACGCACCAAACTCTACAGGTACTGGTGTTCAATCAGTGTACGGTATTTATTCACTGGGCGCAGGGACGAATACGATTTCAGGAAACACTGTTTCCAAGATGCGAAACGGATCGACAAATTCGAATATAACAACATACGGGGTCATATGCGGCATTAAGTCAACGAACGGAACAAATACCATTGTAAACAATACCGTCAGAGATCTTACGAATTCCAACGCCAATAATTTGAGAGATGCAGTTGCTGACAATTGTTCCGTTCTTGGCATCTGTTATTTAAACCTCAGCGCAGCTTTTCCCCAGACCGTGCAGGGAAATACGGTGTACAATTTGTCGAATACGTACAGTTCATTCGTGGGCAACGTGTGTGGATTATTCTTTTATGGAAACCCAGGGCAGACCAATATTGTTTCAAAGAATTTTATCTACGGATTGTCGGTTTCGGGGGCCAGTACTGCGGCATCCATCACCGGAATGTATAACGTTAATGCCAGCAGTGCCAATAATATTGTAACGCTCGGCGGGAATACCCCAACAACGATTTACGGTATGAATATTATGGGTGCAACCAATCTGTACTTTAATACGGTCTCGATCGGCGGAAGCCTGGGCACAGGAGTTGCCAACAAGTCGTACGCCCTCAATATTGCTACCGGCACTACTGTAAACATTAAGAACAACATCTTCTGCAATACCCGATCCACAATAAACGGTTCGGCGCTTCACTATGCTGCAATTGTAGTGGCTCCGCCAACGATTGCATTTAACTACGATTACAACGACTATTATGCGCCGAATGCCGGCGGGGTTGTCACGTTCCCGTTGTCTTCCGGAAAAGATATTAGCAGTTTGCGGGTCGATCCATCTTTTGCCAATGCAGGCGGCACCACTACGGCGGACTATATTCCGTCCGCTTCAAATCTGCTGGCGGTAACGGGTACCGGTGTTACAACGGATTATGCAGGAACATCACGCAATAGTTCAATCCCGTCGATGGGTGCCTATGAAGTTGGGGTGACTTCGAACATTACAGTAAGCGCTACAGCAGGTGCGAGCGGAGGAGGGTATTCATCGCTGAAAGGTGCTTTTGACGCAATCAATGCCGGTACGCATCAGGGTGTCATTGAACTCCAGATGAACAGCAGCACAACAGAAACTGCGGCCGCGGTGTTAAACGCCAGCAGTTCCGGTTCGGCCAGTTACACATCGGTAACTGTGTACCCCGCTGTAACAGGTCTCAGTATTAGTGGAAATATTGCCACGCCTCTTATCGACCTGAACGGCGCGGACAATGTGACGATAGACGGCAGAGTTAATCATAGCGGCTCATCGAAGGACTTAACGATTACGAATACAAGCATATTAACCACCCCAGGAACATCGACGATACGGTTATATAACGATGCCACAAGCAATACGGTGAAATACTGTACAATAAAGGGTTCGACGCTTGATGCCAGCGGAGGAATACTCTTTTTCAGCACAACCACAGGAACAACCGGCAATGACGGCAATCTGATTGATTATAACAATATCACGAACTCAACCGATGCTAACCGTCCCTTGAACGCCATCTATTCACTGGGAACCACTGCAAAAACCAACAGCGGTAACACCATCAGCAATAATAATATTTACGATTTCTTAAGCAGAGCAACCACTTCCAACGGAATTCAACTTGGGGCAAACAATACAGGTTGGACCATTTCGACAAATAGTTTTTACGAAACGGCGTCTTTTACACCAACACTATCTGGAGCCATTTATATTCCGATCAATATTTCCGTTCTTACTTCGACCGATATCACCATCAGTGGCAACTTTATCGGAGGAAGCGCACCGAGTTGCGGCACCACCGGCAGTGTAACCAGCTGGACCAAGACAAACGCGATTACCAATACGTTTAATGCGATCGACCTGAATGTTGGTCCGACGGTTAGCACAACCACGAGTGTACAGGGCAACACCATTAAAAACTTTACCTGGGGTGATGCGGGAGCCTCCGCCTGGACCGCGATCAATATTCCGGCCACCGCAACCGGATCTATTAACATAGGAACTGTAACCGCAAACACCATCGGAGCGACCAGCGGCACGGGATCGATTGCCGTAACAGCGGCTTCCCCAAATGGAAATATCTATGGAATAAATATTGGAGGAACCGGTACGGTCGATTGCCAAAATAATACTGTCGGGGCAATAACGGCTTCCAATGCATCAACGTTAGCAGCAAATATTTACGGAATAAATAAAACTGCCACAGCCGGCACCACAACTATCAGCAATAATACGATAGGAAGCACCTCAACAGCAAACAGCATTTCTGTAACGTCAGCTTCAACCGTCCACGTGCAAACGGTATATGGCATAAGCAGTGCAGGAACAGGTGTGAATACAATTTCAGGCAATACCATTGCCAATATTAAGAATGGGACAACAAATACGACTGCGGCAACTTTAGGACTAATTAATGGCATATATGTCTCGAGTGGTACAAATACAATTACAGGAAATACTATTCGTGACATGACCATCGCAAATGCTAATAATCTAACCGACCGTACAGCATCGGTTGGCGGAATCGTTTTAAATTATATAACAGCTGTTGCACAAACTATTTCGGGCAATACTATTTATAACCTTTCCAATACATATGCATCATTTGCAGGAAATGTTCATGGGATTTATTACAACGGCAGCACAACTGCAAGCACGGTTTCGGGTAATTTCATACACAGTTTATCGGTGGATGCTGCAAGCACAAGTGCCAATATTTATGGTGTAAAAATAGACGCCGGAGTGACGACCTATGCAAATAATATCATTAGTCTCGGCGGCAATACAGTGTCGACGCTCTATGGTATCTACGATCTGGGTGCATCATCGCAAACATGCACGCTGTATTTCAATTCAGTCTACATCGGCGGAGCGCCTGCCTCGGGCGCATCCAATTCGTACGCTCTCTACAGTACGGCCAGTTCAAATACAAGAAATTTCAGAAATAATATTTTCAGCAATGCCCGATCCAATAGCGGTGCGACTGGTAAGCATTATGCCGCATACTTCAATTATGCGGTTGCGACAAGCCTGACACTCGGATACAACGATTATTATGCTCCCGGAACAGGCGGCGTGTTGGGACTTTACAACAACCTCGACGTTACAACCCAGCCGCTGATTGCGACGTTAGACGGAGCCAGCATCTCGGTGAATCCTTCGTTCACCACCCCGGGCGGAACAGTTGCGGCTAATTATCTGCCCTCATCCAGTTCGCTGCTGGCTATCTCCGGTACGGGTATCCTGACTGATTTCGCGGGAACCACGAGGAGTGTGACAATTCCGGCAATGGGGGCCTACGAGTACACGGTAAATGGAACTGTTCTGATCTCGGCAACAGCAGGAACCGGTTCGGGAAGTTACTCAACGGTAAAAGCCGCCTTCGATGCGATCAATGCGGGAACGCATCAGGGTGCTATAACGATCACATTGGGCGGTACCACGGCAGAAACTGCAAGTGCGGTGTTGAATGCAAGCCTGAGTGGATCGGCAAATTACGCATCTGTCCTGATGTACCCGACGGCAAGCACTCTTACCATTAGCGGCAGCATTGCTGCTCCGCTGATCGACCTGAACGGAGCGGATAATGTGATCATCGACGGAAGGGTTAACCAGTCCGGTTCCACAACAGACCTTATTATTTCCAATACTGCCACAACGAGTGCATCCACCATTCGCTTCCTGGCCGATGCCACGGTCAATACTGTTAAATATTGCACCATTAAAGGTTCGAATACAACAGCGGCTTTCGGCACCTTGTTTTTCTCCACCGGAACAACTACGGGTAACATTACCAATACCATTAATAATAACACTATTACGTCCGCAGGGGCAAACTTGCCAATAAATGCCATTTATTCAGCAGGAAGCGCCTCCCCTGCAGATAACAATACCATTTCCATCACAAACAACAACATTCAGGATTATTCAGGTGCATCCCCCAATGGAATCTACCTTGCCAGCAACAGTTCGGCATGGACGATCACGGGAAATAGATTTTTCCAGACTGCCTCGCGTACCATCAGCGGAAAACAACGGGACATCAACATCGTTACGGCCAACGGGGTTGGATATACGATCAATAACAATATTATCGGGTACAGTTCTGCTTCGGGAACCGGCACAAGCACATTCACCGGCACCGCGAACCTGATTCCCATTGAGCTGACGGCAGGAACATCGAGTGCCTCGGAGATTCAAGGAAACACCATTACCGCCATTTCATTTTCAACATCAACCACCACTGCAGTAGGATCCGGTATTTTTTCGGGCATCAGCGTTCTTGCCGGAACGGTGAATGTTGGAACAACCTCGGCCAATACTATCGGTGCTGAAACCGGTAACGGTGCTATTACGGTCACCCCGTCGACAGGAACGCCGTGGATTCAGGGAATTTATGCAACTTCAACAGGAACAGTCGGTATCCAAAACAACAAAATCGGCAGCATCAGTGTCAACGGTGCAGCAACTATCGGATTTACCTTTTACGGAATCAACACCGCAGGCGCGGCTGGCAATTTTACCATTTCGGGAAACACCATCGGCAGCACCTCCACCGCCAATTCGATAGCGGTGGGACCGAGCGGTACTACAACATCGGGCGTCTGCACCTTCTACGGTATCAACCAGGCAGGAACAGGAACGGTATCCATCACCGGAAATACCATCCAGAAATGCTCGGCATACGGAACGGGCGGGTCAATATTCTGGGGGATATACAACACCGGAAGTACGGGTACAACAGCCATTTCGACCAATAGCATTCTCAATGGAACGCTTCAGGGAACCGGTACACTGACAGGGATTTACACCAGTGCCACACCGACCACCTTAAATATCAGCACCAATGCTATCGGCACGCTGACCACGGCATCAACGGGAACAGCCATCGGCATTCAGAATGCGGGTGCTGCAACTACCGTTAATATCAACGGCAACACCATCAGCACCATTTCATCAAGCGGTGAGTCGTGCAATATTTCGGGAATAAAATCAACAGTGGGAACCACGGTAAATGTATTTTCGAATACGATCAATGCCTTGTCGGGCTCAGGGGCAACATCGCCCATCGTGAGTGGAATTAACATAGGGGGCGGAACGACCGTTACGGTACATAAAAATAATATTTACAACCTTTCGCAGAGCGGAGCAATTGCAACAACAGTGGGTGCGGTCAACGGAATGCTTATCTCTGCCGGAACAACGGTTTATGCGTATAATAATTTTATCAGTGAACTGAAAGCACCGGCAGCAAATATTGCTGATGCCGTCAGGGGTATCAGTGTTACTTCCATCACAGCAAATACAACCTACGGAGTCTATAACAACACTGTGTATCTGGACGCCTCCTCCTCCGGAACAACCTTCGGGAGCAGCGGCATCTATCATGGTGCCAGCTTAACTGCCACCACGTCTGCACTTGACCTACGAAACAATATCATAGTAAACAACTCCACCCCAAAAGGGACAGGTTATACTATTGCTTTCAAAAGTGCCCTCGGTTCTGCCGGTTACCTGGCAAACTATGCCTCTACCTCGAACAACAACAATTTTTACGCCGGAACACCGGGACCCTACAACCTGATTTATTACGATGGGACAAGTTCAGCACAAACGCTTTATGCTTATAAGACTGGTGTATTCACTGCAGGAACCATTGCCTCGCGCGATGCTGCATCGGTAACGGAACTCCCCACGTTTGTGAATACATCCACTTCGCCGTACGACCTGCGAATAAGCACCGGTTCAGGATCACTGTGCGAAAGCAAAGGATCGGTTGTTTCCACACCCATCGCTTTTACCGCCGATTATTATGGAACGGCACGCTACCCTAACGGCGGTTATCCGGTTAATGCTACCTATCCGCCGACATTACCCGACATCGGAGCCCATGAATTTGGCGGCATGACACCATCAGGTTTATCGGGAACGGTCAACGTGGGAACCGGTCAAACATACGCTTCGCTGACAAATGCAGGGGGGTTGTTTGAAGCAATTTATAATTCCGGGCTGTCCGGAAATATGACGGCACTGATCACCTCCGACCTTACGTCAGAATCGGGCAGCGTTGAGCTTTTTCAGTGGGCGAGCACAAAAACCCTGACTATCTCCCCTTCAGGCGGCGCGGCAAGAACAGTCTCCGGAACATATAACGGACCCCTGCTGTCTCTCAACGGCGCGGATATTGTAACGATCGACGGATTGAATACCGGGGCAACAGTTTAACGATAACAAACTTGAGCACCGGAACCTCGGCAGCGACACTTAAATTTGTCAATGACGCAAGCGGAAATACGGTCCGGAACTGCACGATCACGGGGTCATCCTTGAACACGACAGGCGGAGTCATCTTTTTCTCGACGACGCTGGGTACCACAGGAAACGACAACAACACTATAACACTCAATACCATTACCTGCGCGGCCGATGCATCCAGACCGGTGAACATGATTTATTCCTTGGGCACCAGCAACAAAGATAACGACGGCATCACGATCAGCAGCAACAATATCTATAATTTCATGAACCCGTCCCTGGCCTCAAACGGCATTTTCCTCACCACCTACACATCGGCAAGCACGATCTCCGGAAACAATTTTTATGAGACGACATCGTTTGCACCCACTGCCGCCGTCACATATATTCCAATCAACATTAACGCCTCGGCGGGAGTGAATTTTACCGTCAGCAACAACCGCATCGGCGGAAGTTCCGCCAATTGTGGAGATCCTGCGTGGACAAAAACTTCGGCGAATAACAACATTTTTATGGGTATTTCGTTGAGTGTGGGAACAGCGACGGCGAGCAATGTTCAGGGAAATATCATCCGGAATTTCGCGTACGCCAACTCATCAAACGCCACCTGGAATGGAATAAATGTTACTAATGGAGCCGTGAATCTCGGCACATCCTCGGGAAACACGATCGGCGCAGGCACCGGAACAGGCTCTATCACCTATACGGCGGGTGCAAGCTCGGGTGCAGTGAATGGGATCTGGATTTCTTCCGCGGGAACCGTTATGTGCCAAAACAACATTATCGGATCGATCACGGCAGGGAATTCGACCGCGGCAAACAACACGAATTGCATTGGAATTTATAAAAGCTCCGGCGGTACAACGACGATCAGCGGGAATACGATCGGCAGCACTGCAACGGCGAACAGTATTTTTTGCACTTCCGCATCTTCCGCCAGCAATCAGTTAACGCTCGGGATCTACAACCTGGGCTCCGGTACAATAACGATCTCGGGCAATACGATCTCGAAGCTCAAGAACGGCAGCACCAATACGTCGGGATCAACCTTGGGATACATCGACGGCATCTATGTTACAGGCGGGACAAACACCATCACGAACAACACGATCTGCGACCTGACCATTGCCAACGGAGACACCGTCGCTACCCATCAGGCATCGGTCTGCGGAATTGCCATTAGTAACACGGCCGCGGCGGCGCAGCGAGTAACCGGGAATTCCATTTCGAATTTGTCGAATACGTATGCGTCCTTTGCCGGCAATATTATCGGATTGTATTTCAATGGGGGCACGACCGCAAGCGTGATATCGGAGAATTTTGTCAGTGGGTTGTCGGTCGATGCCGCGAGTGTGGGAGCAGCTCTCTATGGCATAAAAATAAATGCCGGAGCCGCGACATATTCCAACAACATTCTGAGCCTGGGCGGCAACACGCAGTCCACATTATACGGTATTTATGAGACCGGCGCTCTCAACAACAACGATACGCTCTATTTCAATACGATAAGCCTGACCGGCACACCGGCTTCCGGTGCGTTGAACAGTTATGCGCTGTACAGCACCGTGACAACGAACAAGCGAGTCTTCATGAACAATGTGTTCTCGAATACCCGTTCGAACAGCGGTGCAACCGGAAAACATTACGCCGCGTACTTTGCCGCCGCTGTAGACAGCGCCGGGCTCACACAGAACTACAACGATTATTATGCTCCGGGAGCGAGCGGAGGCACACTGGGGTATTTTAACGGCGCCGATGTGCTGACGTTGGCAGCCTGGCGAACGGCTACAAAGATTGATGGGAACAGTCTGAACACAAGCCCTGGTCTCGTCAATACGACCGGCACCACGCCCGGAGATTATAAGGTATCCGCGTCACTGGCAGGCGTTTCGGGAACGAGCGTCACGACCGATTATCTCGGCAGTACACGGACCGGTTACACGATGGGCGCTTTCGACGCGTCATACGATGTGTGGACAGGCACGGCTAACACAACATGGGAGGATGCATCGAATTGGTCGGGCGGTATTCCGTCCGCTGGCATGAATGTTGTCGTTGCAGCAGGATCGGCACATATGCCGGTGACGGGAACGGCTGTTACCGTCGGATCACTGGAATTGCAGTCGGGGATGTCCATGACGCTTGGAGCGGATGTGCAGCTCAACAGCGTTCTCACACTGTCCTCGGGTGTGATAACGCTGGGGAATTATAATCTCACTCTCGGCAGCACCGCCGTTGTGTCCGGAACGCCTTCTGCATCGAACATGATCGTTGCAACGGGAACGGGAGAATTGCGAAAGACCTTCACGGGAACGGGTTCATTCACATTCCCGGTCGGCGATATGACGGGAACGCCGGAATATTCCCCGGTGACATTGAATTTCACCTCGGGAACATTCGCATCTGCGTATGCCGGTGTGAGTCTCTCGAACACAAAACATGTCAACAATTCCAGTTCCGTCAATTTTCTTAACCGATACTGGACGCTAACCCAAAGCGGAATCACGGCCTTTTCATGCGTCGCGACAATGCAATATGTGCCTGCCGATGTTGCCGGAACGGAAACAAGCATCTGGGGAGGGAAGTGGAACCAGACGACATGGGCGTTAGCCAATCAGGTGAATGCTGTAAACCACACGTTGACACAAACAGTCACAGATTTCAGCGTCTTTACTGGCGGCGAGCAAAGCGTGCTTCCGGTTGAGTTGTCTTCATTTACCTCTTCCATGAGCGCGAGGAATCTCGTTCTGAAGTGGGAAACTGCGACCGAAAAAAACAACTACGGATTCGAAATTGAGCGGAAACAGGTCCCGCTGACGGTCCCTGGTGCCAAACCCGGCACTGCGGTGTTTGCCAAAATCGGATTTGTCGAAGGAAGCGGAACAACGAACGCACCGAAACGATATTCGTTCGACGATAGAAATATTCAGCCGGGAAAATTTGCGTACCGCCTGAAGCAGATCGACCGGGACGGGAACTTCGAATATTCGCAGGAGATTGAGGTGATAGTTTCTGCGCCGAAAATATTTGCACTCGAACAGAACTATCCGAATCCGTTCAATCCGAGCACAACGATCAACTATCAGCTGCCGGTTGCCAAGCATGTATCGTTAAAGATCTACGATGCGATCGGCCGCGAAGCGGCAACGCTGGTGGACGAAGTGAAAGATGCCGGATATTATTCCGTGCAGTTCGACGGTGCGCGGTTCTCAAGCGGTATTTACTTCGCAAGACTTATATCCGACAACAAAACGCAGATACGCAAATTGATGCTGTTGAAATGATCGTTTCGAAACCTTGTCAAGGTTCTGATGTTCTGTTCGTGTCACCTTGACAAGGTTTTCCCGGAAAGCAACATCATACATCAGTCATCGAAAAAAATATGTTCACCCCGAGCAAGTCCCGTTTGCCATCCTGAGCCCCGATGTTCAATGGGGTAAACTCCGCCGAAGGGTGGCGGGACGCGCCGAAGGGTGACGCTTTATTCCGGCCTGTAGCCGAAGGCGAAAATCTTAATTACAGATGTGTCGCCAATAGTTATGTTGCAGCAACTTTATGGAAAATAATACCAATAGAAGCCGGCCATCGTCGTACAAATATCTTGTGCGCGAGAGTATCGCCGACGAGTGTGATGAACGGCCTGCGTTCGCTCCGAATTATTACCGGACAATAAAAAGAATACTCGACCCTCCGGTTGCTGCCATTATTTTTCTGGCGGCGCTGCCGCTGTTTGTTGTGATCGCATTGCTTGTTGCCGTCTCTACCGGAAAAAATCCGTTCTTCTCCCGCCGCCGCGCAATGGCGCTGGGCGGACGTGAGTTTACGATCGTCAAGTTCCGCACGATGTACGGTGACGATGCGCAGGCCGTCACCCCGCTGAACGAAGAGGAAGTTTTCAACAAGCCGTTTCTCTCCGCCTCCATGCCTCCGGTCTGCAGGTTCTTGCGGCGGACCGGACTTGATGAACTGCCGCAGCTGATCAATGTGATGAAAGGGGATATGTCGATCATCGGTCCCCGGCCGTTCGACCTGCACGACCTCGGCATTCTTGCAAAGGCCGACCGGCGCATGAATGAACGGAGGAAGAATCTGCCGGTCCGGCCGGGAATCACCGGATTGTGGCAGCTCTATGGCAAACGTAAACACGGTTCAAAGAATCTGATCGCGCTGGATGAAGAGTACGTTCTGAGCCTTTCATTCGCGCTCGATATTCGGATCATGCTGGAGACTCTCCGGCGAATGGTGCAGCCGAAGCACGAAGTACCGGTTTGATGTGCCATTGGATGGAAATGAATGAAAGAAACGCCTTACGGAATTTTGAAAAATGCGCTTGACCGTGTGGGTGATGAGACCGCAGCGGATTTGCCGGAAAAGAAATTTTTAGACTAAAAACCACCATCTGCTTCACAATATAACTATTCATACTTCAGGAGATTTACTATGAAAAAGTTAGTACTACTTTTTGTTTTTATTTTGAGCTTTGTTTCTCATGCATCTGCCGTTGGTTTACTAGGATCCGGCACGCAGGGTGATCCATATCAGATCTCCTCAGCAGCAAAGCTGGATCTTGTCCGCAACTATCTTGGCATGGCTAATATAGACAAGTATTTTTTGCTAATGAACGATATTGATCTAACAACATATCTCGCTCCCGCCGGAGGAGGTTATACACAAACTGATTGGGGTACAAAGGGATGGATGCCGATAGGAACTTCTAGCTCTTCATTTTATGGCGTGTTTGACGGCAACTACCACAAGATCACAGGACTGAAAATTGACAGAGCCACAGACGCGATTGGACTGTTTGGACGGTTAGGTGATGCGGGGGGTGTTGGTCAACATCAATCATCGGTAAAAAATCTTGGAGTTGATATTGATGCAGCTGCATCTGTGAAAGGCGGAGGGACGGGTGTGGGTGGTCTGGTAGGCAATGAAGGAGCAAGTGCAGTTATTTCCAACTGTTATGTAATCGGAGCAGTGATCAATAATGGTACTATTACCGGCGGTCTTGTTGGATTGGCGGCGGGCGGAGTAGAGAAATGCTTCTCTTCGGGAAGCGTAACAGGTGTGGATTATGTTGGCGGTCTGATAGGAAATTGTGGAGGTAATGCGCCGAATGCGGTTGTCGCATGCTATTCAACGAGCACTGTCAGCGGAACAAATGGTCTCGGCGGGCTTGTCGGAGAAGGGCAAGGAAGTGGAAATACCATTACAAATTGTTTTGCAAGAGGTTCTGTGACATCGACAACCAATTCATTTCGTGTCGGCGGGCTTGTTGGCTATGTTGTAAATTCGATAGTGAACAATTGTTATTCAACCGGATTAGTAACTTCTACGTATAGTAATGCGAGCTTCGTGGGCGGACTATTTGGCGACACTCCCAGTAGTGCGGCAGCCAATAGTTTTTGGGATATGACGACTTCAAACAGAAGTACAAGTCCCGGCTCCGGCGCCACAGTCGTGGGCAAGGTCACCGCAGACATGAAAACACAAACAACATTTACAAATGTCAGTTGGAATTTTACAACTACATGGGCAATGAGTGCCAGTGTAAACGACGGCTACCCATATCTTCTCAATATTCCGCTTTCGCCTCTTCCGGTCGAACTCAACTCCTTCACCGCATCAGCCGCAAAGAACGGCGTCACGCTGAGCTGGAAAACAGCAACGGAAATGAACAACTACGGTTTCGATATCGAACGGAAATCGGCAAGTAACTGGAGCAAGGTCGGGTTCGTGGAAGGCCGCGGCACCACCAATGCGCCGCAGTCATACAGCTATGCCGATAACTCCGCAACGGGGAAAATATCGTATCGCCTGAAGCAGATCGACCGCGACGGAAAATTTGAATACTCGAAGGAAGTGGAAGTGGTCACAGCCGTTGCGCCCACGGTGTTTGCATTGTCGCAAAACTATCCCAATCCCTTCAACCCGACAACGAATATTTCGTTTACCGTTCCTTCCACGGGACGTGCAACGCTGAAGATCCTGAACATCCTTGGACAGGAAGTGGCGACATTATTCAACGGCGAAGCGCAGGCGGGAATAGTCAACCAGGTGCAGTTCAATGCAACCGGTCTCTCATCGGGTGTGTACTTCTCGCGGTTGGAATATAACGGAAAAGCGCAGATGACCAAGATGTCGCTGCTCAAATAAGCCGTGCGTGAGAGCATGGAGAGAGTGAAACCCGTCAGACGTCTTGGCGGGTTTTTTTCCAATAAAGTCAGAAATATCGTTATCGAGAAAAATGGGAGGATTTAATCGAACCCCTGCACGTCTCGTCGACCATGCGCGCACGCCGCTTCGATCGCCGGCGAAAACCTCGGGCGGCAGCGTCACTGCAACATCGATGAATTGAAACACTGCCAATGTCTTCTTAAGCGTAAATCCGCCTAAAATCATCTGTCGGGTCAAATACGTCTTGAAATCTAACCGCTTCACTGGATCATTTCCTGCTTTGATCATATCTAATACGGTCAGCTCGGAATCGACAAGAACAAAGGTGTCGTTGCCCAGTACGATCTTGAAAACAAAATGACAATGCCGCAAACAATTGGAATTGGCGGATCGGTGAAGGCAACTGACAAACTGTGCATCGTGGTCGACGTTGAATGGCTGAATTGGGCAAACGCATTCAACAGCATGTCACTCAGTCTTTCAAATGGCAACAGCGCCAATATCAATGGCATGCTCGGTAATGCCGGCGATTTCGCGATCGACCTGGCATACGAAATGGCGCTTAATAATAAAGAAGTTGCATCGAAGACCAGCACGATCGCAAGTGAATATAACAGCAGCACGAGTCAGCTTTCTGAAAATATTTTCCATATATCACTCGCCTTCGGTCTGTAAACTCTTAGTAGAATATGTCTTGTGCAGACTTAAAAGTATCACTATGTCAGCTCCGGGAGCCCGCATGGAATCGTGCGGACTCCCGTCTTATGTAAATGGTTAGTTGTTCGCATGTAAACTTTTTAATTCTTATCATGAAAGTACAATTATTCAGTCTATCCGACGGTGATCTGCTTCTGGAAGCAAAGAACGGCAATGATCAGGCGTTTACTGAATTAGTACGCCGTTACGGCCCCACAGTCTATGGCTTTTCAAACAAATTATGCCGTGATGCACAAAAGGCAAAAGAGGCGTACCAGGATATATTCATCAATGTGTATCGTGAACTCGATCAGTTCGACGGCAAATCGAAATTCTCGACGTGGCTCTATTCGATTGTGGCGAACCACTGTTTGATGCAGCACCGGAGGCGAAAGATGGATGCAGAAATTATGTCGCTCGATTCGCCCCGCCTCGGACAAAAAAACTCGAGCAGCTATGAATTGCCGTCGTGGGACGATTCTCCGATCGACTCATTGATACATAAAATGTGAATTGTTTTTGAATCTCATTGACGAATGCCGCATCTCATGAAGAAAGAGCAATTACAAGCATTATCCGACGACGATCTTCTACAGGCTGCACGCACAGGAGACGAAAACGCATTTACGGAATTGGTAAACCGCTACGGATCGATGGTGCATGGATTTGCGTTCAAGTTGTGTCGCGACGCGCATAAGGCGGACGAATCGTACCAGGATACGTTTATCAACGTATATCGCAAACTCGACCAATTTGACGGTAAATCGAAGTTTTCAACATGGCTCTATGCTATCGTTGCGAACAACTGTTTAATGTCTCATCGAAAACGAAAACTTGATGCAGAAATGGAATCGCTCGATTCACCAAGTATGGAGAAGGATGAGCACGGTGCCAATTTCGTTCGATCGTGGGATGCTTCTCCCATTGATACATTGATGAATACAGAGTTACGCAAAAAATTGGATGAAGCGATACAAAAATTACCGCCTGGCTATCGTGTCGTTTTTGTGCTTCGCGATGTGGAACGTCAAACAGCGGAAGAAACTGCAAAAATTCTCCGTCTATCGGTGCCGGCCGTAAAATCGCGACTCCGGCGTGCGCGAGTATTTTTAAGGGAACAGCTCAATCAGTATATGGTACAATGACTATGAACACAGCATCAACAACCAAGAAGCTAAAGCGCTGCACTTGTAAACAAGTGTTCAGACAGATGTGCGATACGTTGGGGGCCGATATCATGTCACCCCAATGCGAAGCATTGCGTGTCCATGTAAAAGAGTGTGCAAATTGTACCGCATACCTTTCATCGCTTAAAACTACCGTAAAACTTTACGATTCATATCCAACGCCGAAGCTTACACTCCGTGCCACAAAGAAACTGCTTAAATCTATTTCACAAGAACACAATCCTCTCTAGCCACAGCCACCAACTGATTAATTAAAGGGGCATATCGCCACTTTTGATCATATTCGTATTTTCCCTCCCAATACCCCAATGTTGCTCAATATTTTAAAAAAACTTCGATGGAAGTCCGCTTGAAAAAAGCTCGTGAATCTTTACACTCCATTGCTGCATCTTATCCATAGAGTCGCTTATGCATCATTTAAAAACAGGAACCGTATGTTCTTAACTTCTTACGGAATTGAAGAAGAACTATTGGGCTCAGTTAAAAACTAAATGTGAGCTGATTCACGATAGAAATGGGGGAAAATTTGTTAACATCAATACGTGAGTATCTAAAAAATCCCAATGCGAAACGCATCGCCGCATCAGTAGCCGGTGCGCTTGCTGGATTTGCCTATTACCACTATATCGGATGTGCATCGGGCACTTGTCCTATTACTGGTAATCCGTACATCAGCACAGCGTACGGAGCTCTTTTAGGGTATCTTCTTGTGCCAAAACAAAAAATTAAGCAAAACGCAAACAACGGTGGAACAACCGAAGCTTAAATTATTTACCTATGGAAACGTCTATGATGGAAATGATCACATCTTTTCCTATAATGATATGGGTCGGCCGCATAACGCCGATCGCAATCGGTGCCGCCGGCGGCTATGCGTATTATAGATTTGTGGGATGCAAATCTGGAATGTGCCCGATCACGAGCAATCCGTGGATTAGCACGATCTATGGAGCAGTACTCGGAAGCATGTGGGCGCGTTAAGACCGCCGAAACTATCATTTAAATTTCAGAGCACATTCAGTACCATGGACTATGCGACGATCCTTCTTGTGGACGATGAACCCGCACAGCGGGAAATCCTTGCCGGTTATTTGAAAAAGAAAGGCCACCGTGTCTTTCAGGCCGGTTCGTACACACAGGCATTGGCTGTCTTTAAAGACTATGCGATCGATGCGGTATTCTCCGATTACCGAATGCCCGATAAGAATGGGGTCGATCTTCTCAAATCTCTCCGTGCACTTCAACCGGCGTTGGCGGTGGTGCTTATGACGGCATTTGGTACGATTGAAAATGCCGTTGCCGCAATGCGCGAAGGTGCATATGATTATCTCACCAAACCGATCAACCTTGATGAATTGGACGTGCTGCTTCAGCGCATCATGGAGCGCCATCACCTTATCACGGAAAATAAAGAGCTGAAGGCTCAACTTTCTGAAAAATATTCGTTTTCCGGTATCGTCTCCCAATCTGCTCCCATGGAGCAAGTCTTAAACGTGGCCGGACGGGTTGCGCAGAGCGATGCACCGATTCTGGTGCGTGGTGAAAGCGGAACGGGAAAAGAAGTGGTCGCAAAAGCAATTCACTTCGCGAGCGACCGAGCGGCACACCCCTATATCGCAGTAAATTGTGCAGCCTTGAACGAACAGCTTTTGGAGAGTGAACTCTTCGGACACGAACGCGGGGCATTCACTGGAGCCGAGCGTCAACGCCAGGGTAGATTCGAACTTGCAGACAGCGGCACGATCTTTCTCGACGAGATCGGAGACATCTCGGCCGGCGCACAGGTGCGTCTGCTGCGCGTACTTCAAGAGCATCAATTCGAGCGTGTGGGCGGATCGGAGACATTGACGGTAGATGTTCGAGTGATCGCAGCGACAAATAAAAATCTTGAACAGGCGATAGCAGGGGGAACATTTCGTGAAGATCTTTTCTACAGATTGAACGTCATCAGCATCGAGATTCCGCCGCTGCGCAAGCGTCGGGATGATATTGCGCCGCTGCTCGATTATTTCCTCCGAATGTATGCGGACAAAAATAAAAAGAAAGATGTCGTTTTTTCCAAGGAAGCGTGGGAGATCTTGCTTCGGTACGAATATCCGGGTAATGTGCGCGAACTCGAAAATATCGTGCAGCGCGCTGTTATTTTTTCTCGAGGAGAACAAATCACAACTCGAGACCTGCCATTGCAACTCTCATCACATCAGCCCGAGCTATCGGATACAGCTTCTCTCTTAAACGGAACAATGCCTGAGGTCACGGCACGAATAGAATCAATGATGATCGAAAAGGCATTGAAAGAAACCAATGGTAATCAGACAAAGGCTGCGCACACACTCGGCATTTCAGAACGGACGCTGCGCTATCGCCTGATGAAAGGCAAATAACCACATCACGATTCGACATAATTGTCGAAACACTTCGTCGATTGTGTCGGATCCCGCTCGTTTACCCGAAGTATATTTATCGCATATCCGCACTAACCCTTCAAAATCACCTCGTTTCACTCTTTGATCTGCACTCCTGGTTCTGGCACGCTTGTTGAATGAATACTAAGCAACACTGACAGTACACAAACTGCAGTCCACTGCAATCACTCATTTAACATTTTGGAGGCTCTAATGAAACGCATTCTCAATATCACATTCGCATTTGTCCTCGTTTCCTCACTCGTGCTCCTTGCTTCGAATTCGGTGTCCGCTCAGACGAAGACTGGTACTGGTCAACGCGGTGCAATGTTCGTCGATAAAGATGGCGACGGGATCTGTGACAACGTCGGGACACATGCCGGTCAGGGAATGAACAAAGCGGCAGGCAAACGCGGTCAGGGAGCCGGCAACGGAACAGGCACTGGCAGCATGGGCAAAGGCGCGGGCATGGGAACGGGCGTATGCACCGGAACCGGCACGGGTACTGGCACAGGAACAGGCACGGGCGTCTGCGATGGAACCGGTCCTAAAGGTGCGGCACGCGGTCGCAAGTAATGAACTGTGACAACATCGGGGCATGTTCGGCCAATGCCCCGATGTTTTATTGTGCAAAATTTCTGACGAAGTATGATGATCGAGGTAAGAATAAATAGAGTCTATCTCGCTTAAGAAAGAATAAAAAATGAAACGATGGATTATAGCAGCAATGCTTATCGCTAGCACGGGATTTGCACACGCGCAAAGTGCGGATTCAAGCAGACAGAGATATCGGGGAGGAGAGCGGACGAATTCCCCGGGGACAACACCGCGGACAGTTCGGTTCGTTGACAGAGACGGTGATGGCATTTGTGATGAACGTGCATCCGGACTTGGATTTCGGCGAGGCGCACAGGGAATGACCATGGACGCGGGCACCGGAATCGGCGCAGGGCAAGGGCGTGGCAAGAAACTTCAAAAAGGGCGAAAGTAATGAAGAAGCACATCGTGTGGACAGTAGTAAGCGTAGTACTAGGAACAGTGTCTGCGATATCGCAGTTCAGCGTTACGGTTGGAACAACAGGGATGGCCGACGACAATGTGAGCAACAGCTACGAACGAGGATCAGATAGGGTCACGCTATTCAATCTGAAACCTTCATATGAGTTGAATTCCGATGCGACATCGACACAATTCTGGTATGATGGATCTTTTGCATTTTACAGCAACTTCGCAGACAGAACATTTCAATATCATTCAGTCGGCATAACACATACACGGACATTCGGCGACGAAGATGCCGGTACGATGGAATTCAGCGGCGACTATGCCACGCGCAGAAATCGGGAGTCGTTCACACTCTTCGATCACACGACGTTTGGCCTTGCAGCAGCGGCTGGATATTATTTTACAGAAAAATTTGCCGGGGCGGTGCGCTATGCATTCCATTCCATGACATTCGCTCAGCTCGGTGATTTCGATTATCGTGAACACGTCATCTCCTTAAAACAGTCACTTCAGCTGTTTCCAACAACAACGATCATTTTTCACAACGAAGTTGGTATAAAAAACTATTCGCGGTCCATTGGTACAGACAGCGCTCTGCTTACACAGGGAGGCTCGATGAGCGGGAAGCTACAGCGTACAGTACAGCTAATCTCTTCACTTCGCATCGGACAATCCCTTGGTGAGATGACGGGAGTAAGTCTCTCGGCGGGCTACAGGTACAACTTTCAGCAGTCGGCACGCTATCTTGCGAGCGAGTATGGTACGCTCTCGGAGGACGAACTTTTCAACGACCATTACGGGTATGAGGGGCTCCGTGGAGGAGTGTTACTTACGCAATTGCTGCCTTCTGATATCACTCTGCGCCTCCGGTTCGATCATGAGCAGCGCGACTACGCCCTCCTTGCTGCCTATGACCTCGCTGGGCTGCAAACTGCCACAATGCGGCAGGATGCACATAGTGTGTATTCCGCCGTTGTTGAAAAAAAGTGGTCGAACTTTCCATTGACCTTGATGCTCAGCTATGAGTACATTAAGAATGTGTCGAATGATGCATACTATAAATATACGAACAACGTATTCTCTGTCGGATTGACAGTCCCATTTTGAAGAATACCAGCGTATGCCCTGAATCGGCCGTAAAACAAATTGCGGCGCAGCACCTGAATTCATCCTCATGCAGCTTCCTACAACGAGAGCAATACGACCAGCCCATATCATAATCATTGCGGTCTTATTGGCAGTGGTGATGGTTGTGTCTGCCGTCATCGAACTCAGACAATCGCGAAACGAACTGTTCCATCTGATGCGCGAAGAAGCGTTGTCCCTCGTCGAAACCGTTGACCAAAGCAGTAATAATATCATCCTTTCCACCGAAAAAATTGAAGAAGCACTCGCCGAGCGTCTCTTCAATAACGCGTATTTCATAGCAAGGCTCGATAGTGCCGGGAGACTGACGCAAAGAGAACTTCAGGCGATTGCTGCAGCTAACTCAATCTTCCGAATAAACATCATCGATAACACTGGAAGAAAGGTGCTGGGAAACACGCTGCCGGATCGAGAACACAGAGGGATGCAGGAGCAGCGCTCACCTCGTGAGACCTTGCAACCAATTCTCGAAGGAACTGCGGACAAATTACTGATCGGTCTCCGGGAACCGCGCTTTCAGGAGGGGAAACGGTTTATCGTTGCCGTTCGGCGGACAGGGAAAGCACATGGGGCGATCGTATTGAATCTGAATGCCGATGCGATGCTTGAACTGCGGAAAACGATCGGCATCGGGAAACTCATGAAAGATCTGGGTGACAATGAAGGTGTTGTCTATGCAGTGTTGCAAGACAAGGAGGGAATACTTGCGGCCGGAGGGAAGGTGACAGAAATATCAGCGATCGGTGCCGATTCTCTATTACAATACTGCGCTGAGCGCGACACTGTAGTTACACGGATTATTTCAGGTAAAACGGGTGAATTATTTGAAGTAATTCGGCATTTTAAAGTTGGCGGTGTAACGCTTGGAATATTTCGCCTCGGTTTTTCAATGGATGAAATTCATGCTACAGAGGAGCGAATGCAGCGGCGGATGATCATCATGACGCTGGTATTGTTTGCAATTGCTTTCCTTGCTGTCGCGTCGGTCGTTGCCATGCAAAACTATACACGCCTCGGGAAAAAATATACGGTCATGCAAACAATGACTGGTAATATTCTTGAACGCATGAGCGATACGGTCATTTCCATCGACGGGGGGCAACATGTCACACTCTTTAATAGAGAAGCTGAACGGCTGTTCGACACCGAGGGACAGACGGTAGTAGGGAAAAGAATTGATGAAATCGGAGATCCAGTCGCACGCTGTTTAGGAGAAATATTTACTGCCAAAGATGGTGCTGAGATCGAACTACACTGTGGTCGCGGTACCAGATATGTATCAGTTGCAGTATCAGAAAGCGACGGCGGCGAAGGAGGGGCCATCAAAACTGCAGTAGTCCGCGATATGACGGACACACGTATCTTAGAAAAGGAAATGGTGCGCCGGGAAAAATTAACAGCTATGGGGGAACTTGCATCAGGCGTTGCTCACGAGATCCGAAATCCGTTGAATGCCATTGCAATGATCGCCCAGAGGTTCCTCCGTGAATTTACACCGAGAAAAGGTGCGAAAGAATATCGAATGCTTGCCGGCGTGCTACAGTCAGAAGCCCAGCGAATGAATGGTATCGTACAGCAATTTCTCCGTTTTGCCCGTCCTCCCGGACTGAGAAAAGAAATTGTACCAGTTCAACCTTTCCTTGATCATGTATCCTCGCTTTTCGGGCCCCAGGCGGCTGAAAAGGGGATTGCCCTCACCGTTACACATGACGGTGCGACAGCGTGGTCGTTCGATAGAGAACAGCTGACGCAGGCACTCCTTAACCTCTTGCAGAATGCACTCGATGCAACAGAACGCGGCAGTATCGAGTTGGCAGTACGCGAAACTGATTCAGGTCTTACCGTCACAGTAACTGATTCAGGGGTAGGCATTCCCGAGGAAGATAAAGAGAAAATATTCAATCTCTATTTTACAACGAAACAACACGGAACCGGACTTGGTCTTCCTTCTGTTCACCAAATTGTAGCACAACATGATGGAACGCTTGAGGTGTCAAGTGAAATTGGGAAGGGGGCTGCATTCACTATTGTCCTGCCGAAGGGATAATCCGCAATCGCTTTATTTTTCTCCAAAGTGTGGACGTATCAATCCCCAGTTCTGCCGCTGTTCGTGTTTTATTCCATCCGTGTTTTTCGAGAGTGAGAACTATCAATTCTTTCCTTTAAGGATGGAGCACTGATTGTGCTTGAGGGACATCAACGCGAATAGGGTAGCAACAATAGATACGATCTATAAATTGGAAACAAAGCATGCAGACGAAAAATAAAGATCATTGGTATGATGGCTGGTTTTACGAAAAATTAATAGCGCCGAATCAAGACACATTATTCAA
The DNA here is from genome assembly GCA_903884005.1 of uncultured Ignavibacteriota bacterium. GTDB lineage: Bacteria > Bacteroidota > Ignavibacteria > UBA10030 > UBA8401 > CAISDA01. Next base: position 171,925 of record CAISDA010000064.1, read on the forward strand.
ACGCATTCAAGAAATTGTTCTACCGAATACTTCTATCATTGATGTCGGTTGTGGAACAGGAAGGTTCTCTTTTTCGATCGTCGGAAAATGTTCGTCGGTTTTAGGTGTCGATTTATCGCTTCGTAATATTGAACAGGCGAAATACCGACTATCGAGAAACCCTGATGAAAAAATATCATTTTTACATTCAGACATAGAAAATATTGCGAAAAATAATAAACGTCACTTCGATTATGCCATCATGACTTACGTTATCCATGAAATTGACGAAACACAAAGAGTTCAGGTGCTTCAGGCAATGTCTAAGATTGCTAGCACCATCATCATCGGCGATTACCTCATTCCGAAACCAGAGGGGTTCTGGAGTAAGCTTAACGATATCGTTGAATTCGCGGCCGGGTCAGACCATTACAAAAACTATAACAACTATGTTGCCAATGGAGGAATCCTCGGTTTGCTTCCTAAGGCTGGTTTAAAGACCGTACGTGAGATACACAACAAACCAGCCACAAGCCATATTGTAATAGCAACATTAGGATAATCAATAATGTCAGTGTTATAGAATATTCAATTGTTTTCACTTCAGAAATGCAGAAAGGATTAACACGATGGATCCAGTATTGTTGGCGCGATTTCAATTCGCAATGACTGTCGGGTTTCATTTTATCTTCCCCCCGCTCACGATCGGTCTTGCATGGCTGTTGGTGATTGTCGAGGGGATGGGATTGAAATCCGGTAATGCTGTCTACACTGCCATTGGGAAATACTTCGGGAAGATCCTCGCACTTATCTTTGCCATTGGTGTAGCAACGGGTGTCGTCATGGAATTCGAGTTCGGAACGAACTGGGCCGAATATTCGAAATTTGTCGGCGATATCTTTGGTGCTCCTCTCGCGGCTGAGGCCCTCTTCGCATTTTTCCTCGAATCGACATTTTTAGGATTATACTTGATGGGGCGCAACAGGGTCTCGAAGGGCGTGCACTGGTTCTCGATCCTCATGGTGGCGATCGGTTCCACGATCTCGGCATTCTGGATCCTTGTTGCGAATTCATGGCAGCAAACACCGGCAGGGTATGTGATCAGGAACGGCCGGGCGGAGCTCACGGACTTTTGGGCGGCGGTGTTCAATCCCTCCACGCTCGTGCGGTTCTTTCATACACTAGATGCTGCCCTGATTGCCGGCGCTTTTTTAATGGCAGGTATTTCCGCCATTCTTATCGTGAAGAAGAAAGAAGTGGCCACAGCAAAAAAATCTCTGACAGTCGCTGTGTATTTTGGTCTTATCGTATCGCTACTCGAAGTTTTCCCATTCGGTCACGAACACGCCAGGCAAGTTGCACAAACACAGCCTGAAAAATTCGCCGCCACACAGGGATTGTACACGTCGCAGAGTGCAGCACCCATCGCAATCTTCGCCGTCCCATTCAACAATCCACCGGAATTAAAGGCCCACATTAAAATTCCAGGTTTGTTAAGCTGGATGGCTTTCGGCGATGTCAACGCGACTATTCGTGGAATAAATGAATTCCCACAGGATGAAATTCCGCCTTTGTGGATGACATTCGTTTCGTATCATAACATGGTTGCACTCGGTATGTATTTCATCTTCGTAATGTCTCTTGCGGCATACATGATCCGGAAGAACACGCTGTGGACGAATATGAAGTTTCTCAAAGTGTTGTTTTGGTCTATTCCGCTTCCAGTGCTCGCATGCCAGTTCGGTTGGGCGGCTGCGGAAGTAGGGCGGCAGCCGTGGATCGTATATAAGTTAATGAGGACGAGTGCCGCGGCTTCGATAACAGTGTCTGCAGGAGAGATATTGTTTTCGATCATTCTTTTCGGCATCATATACATCTTGCTCTTCGTGCTTTTCATGTATTATCTGATGAAAGAAATCAATCACGGTCCCGCGCCACTTCAGCTTCAGGAGGCAATATGATAGACTTAAACTCTACCTGGTTTCTGTTGATAGGTGTGCTCGTGATCGGCTATGCAATCCTCGACGGTTTCGATCTCGGCGTGGGCATGCTCCATTTATTTACGACGGATGAGACCGAAAAACGGAAGAACTTCAATGCGATTGGCCCAGTGTGGGACGGGAATGAAGTCTGGCTGCTGACGGCCGGCGGCGCGCTCTTTGCAGCCTTCCCGATCGTCTATGCGACTGTCTTCAGCGGATTTTATCTCGCGTTGATGCTGCTGCTGGCCGCATTGATCTTTCGAGCGATCTCGTTCGAGTTCAGGAGTAAAATGGAAACATCCGCAGGCAAAAAAATATGGGACATGGCATTCGGCATCAGTAGTTTCCTCATCGCGTTGCTGTTGAGTGTTGCCTTCGGCAATATTCTCGGCGGCGTGCCGATCGAGAAAGCGGGGATGTATACAGGGACATTTTTAGGCCTGTTGAATCCATATGCGGTCATCATCGGATTGGTTGGTGTGGCGATGTTCCTTATGCACGGCGCCATTTATATGGCAATGAAGAGTGACGGGGCTCAGTCTCACCGCATGGCGAAGTGGGCGAACTGGGCATGGATGGCCTTCATCGCTTTGTATTTTCTTGCAACATTGGCAACATTTTTCTTCGCCCATTTTCTCTTCGAGGGAATGCTCCATGCGCCGCTCTTCTGGATCCTGTTCCTGCTGCTCCTCGCTTCGGTCGGATTCGTCCCCGTCGCGTTGAAGAGCGGAAGGTTCGGACGAGCCTTCATCGCTTCGTCTCTCGTCATTGCTTCGATCATCGGTCTGAGTGCAGTGAGCCTATTCCCGCGTCTCGTACCGTCAAGCATTGACATAACAAATAGTCTCACAATATACAATGCATCGTCGTCCCCGTATACACTTCAAGTGATGCTTATTATCGCTCTCATCGGTGTGCCGATGGTGCTCGGGTATACGATCTTCGTGTATCGCATATTCAAAGGGAAAGTAGTATTAGGCGAGAATAGTTATTAACGTCACTTACGAGAACATCTCATTTAATTATAAAGGAATAAATACATGAAAATCGCATTACCCACACAGAATAATAACATCGACAGCCATTTCGGGCATTGTGAATTCTTCACTGTGTTCGCGGTTAATGACAATAAAGAAATCCTATCGGAAGAGATTGTTCCATCTCCAGTCGGATGCGGTTGCAAATCGAATATCGCGAGTACGTTGGCTTCGATGGGCGTACAGCTCATGCTGGCGGGGAATATGGGAGAAGGCGCGGTGAATGTGCTTCGAAATTCTGGAATCGATGTAGTCAGAGGCTGCAGCGGAGATGTCCATGCTGTTGCCCAGCAATGGCTCAATGGGCAGGCAGTGGATTCCGGGATTAGCTGCGCCGCTCATGAACACGGATGCAATTGAGTCTTTTTGTCGTTTCATGCATCCTATGTATAGTAATTATCGTGCATCATAGATCATGTTTGCATGAAACGAACAAATTGACAGAATGGAAAACGACATGAGTGAATTTGATGTAAAAGCGAAAACCTGGGATCTCGACCCTGTAAAATCTGAACGGGCAAAAGCAGTCGCCGATGCGATCCGAATTGAGTGTGCGTTGTCAGCTTCCGCCCATGCTTTTGAATTTGGCTGTGGAACGGGACTGGTGAGCTTCTTCATGCAACCGTACCTGAGTCGAATCATCATGGCTGACAGTTCCCAGGGAATGTTGGACGTCCTTGGTGATAAGATTCGGAATGCCGGAGTGGAAAATATGTTTCCACTGTATCTTGACCTTACTGTGTCGCCGCCGCCGGATGAAAAATTCGATCTCGTCTATACTCTTCTCACCCTTCACCATGTGGCGGAGACGGAGCCGATGTTCACCGTGTTCCACTCGATGCTAAATGACGACGGATTCTTGTGTATCGCCGACCTCGACACTGAAGATGGTTCGTTTCATGGGGACGGTTTCACGGGCCACAACGGTTTCGACAGGAAAGACCTATTGACACAGGCGGAGAAAGCCGGGTTCAAAAACATACGATTCAGCACAGTCTTCGAATTTGAACGGACTTTCAATGGGAATGAGAAAAGAGTTTATCCCATCTTCCTCATGACCGCCCAAAAATAAGTCCATGCCGATTGAAAGGAACTCAATGATTTGTCTAACAATCACTCACGAGACGTGAATGTTAGGGGGAGATGTGTCTTACTTATAAGCTATTACGCAGAATTGTAGAACCAGTGTACGTATTCGTTTTTTACGACGCCCCAATTCAGTGATCCTGTTTTTGGGGCGTTTTGTATACGTTCGATACTGCGACGATAACAATACGATCAGTGCCGTTGCAAGTTGGGTTAAAATTTGGCGGTAATTCCGACGATCGGCGTGATCCCAAAATCGTATTTCGGGTTGACGGTGATGCCGCTGCTTGTGTCGGCTTTGTATGAGTAGGAAATGATATTCGACCTGTTGTAGACGTTCCACAGGTCAAGATACGCTGTCATCGACCAACCGAAAAAAATGAATTGTTTATCAACACGGATATCGATCTTATGATAGTCGGGATACCGCACCGAGTTCACTTCACCGTCTACGAGATAATACACACCTGCTTTTTTAACGACTCCGATCACCGGTGTATATGGATTACCTGATGCAAATTGGAATTTGGCGCCGATCTGCCAGCCTTCGCCAATCTCCATACCGGCAATGAGATTTATGATATGCGGCCTGTCGTACTCAAAATCGTATTCTGCCAAAGACGAATTGTCTCTACGGCGTGAAACGGAATAACTGTATGATGCGCTGCCGACGAATCCGTTTGTGAATTTTTTCTGCAGCGAAAATTCAATGCCTCGCGCATATCCCGAACCTGTATTGAGAAGCAGATTGGAACTATCCGGAGCCACGACAAGATTCGATAGATCTTTATGATACACCTCTACTGTTGCGCGCGTATCATCGGCGAGCCGATGTTCAATACCGGCCACGTAGTGGACCGCAGTGCTATTTTTAAGCGCAAGATTCCTCGGGTCGGGCGAGATCTGATAACTCATCGGAGACTGGGCATAGCGCCCCCACGCCAGGTTGAGCGATGTTGATTGCATCACGGCATACGAAATGGCAACTCGGGGACTCACGCTTGTTTCATTGATCAATGCGAAGCGATCGACACGCAGACCAGCCGAAAGAGTGATCGGTTGTATCGGGTGATACGAAGTCTGAAGATACACTCCAGTCTTCGCAGTGAGAGACGGATGAAACGAGATCGTTGTTGCGGGGATCAGCGTTCCGGTTCTCGTTGTATCTTGGGGGGTCCACGAGGTATTTCGCGAATCGATCGTTTTCGCCATCACACCGACTTTCAACTCGAGGGACGGATTGAACTGATAGGCGAATTCAGACCTGATCGAGAATTCATTCTCCAGTATGTCGTCGCCTTTGAGTGCCGGATCGGCCTGGGTGCCCGCCTTGGAGGTCCATCCATTTCCGGTAAATGACACTGTCGTGAGGATAAAAGCCTTCTGTGACACGAGCGAGCGCCAATTTACGCCGAATGCCGATCCGTAATCATCCCGCGTAAGATAATCGTATTTGCTCATGGCCGACGATTCCTTCGTCGAACCTGCTTTGTCTATTTGGTCGATATAATAAAAACCGACAAGGCTGATGCGGTTGCGGGCATCGAGGTCGTAGGTGATCTTGCCGACAGCGTCGTAATAACGCGGAGCAGCCGGCTTGTTCATGATCGAAGTGAGGATGTCAAAAAAACCGCGTCGAACCGAGAATATCATTGAACCATTATTGGAGACGGGACCGTCGACCATAACACCGAATCCCGCGATATTGGCATTCACATCTGAATTGTAGAGTTCTTTGTTGCCGTCTTTGAGTGACATATCGAACACTGAGGACATCTTGTCGCCGTATTTGGCAGGGAATCCGCCCGTGAGGAAATCGACTTTTTCAAGAAGGGCCGGATTCACGATGCTGATGATCCCCATGGACTCGCCGGTGCGGGCGAAGTGGATCGGATTATAGATCTCGATATTATCGAGGAGAGTGAGATTTTCATCGGGGCTGCCGCCGCGAACAATCAACTGTGCACTTTTTCCTCCTGCAGTTGCCACGCCCGGCATCGACTGCATGACACGAAAAATATCTTCGGCAGAACCTGGCGACCGGCGAATTTCTTCAGGAGAGAGCGTGCGGACACTCACGATATTATCAGACGGTTTCGCAAAATAATCCCCTCCAACGTTCACTGCTTCCATCTCAATGGTAGCGGGTTTCATGCCAAATGAGATCGACTGATTTCGCTGGGGGATAACAACAACATCGGTGTTGAAAGCATTCTCGTACCCGATCATTGAGGCTTTCAGCTGATATTTCCCGGAAGGGACATTCTTAATGATGTAATAGCCCCGGTCATTTGTCGATGCACCCAGCGTCGTGCCGGAAATGACGACAGTGGAGCCCGGAAGCGGCTGCTGTGTATGAATGTCTCGTATCTCTCCGGAAACGATACCGGATGATTCCTGAGCGCGAAGCGGAGTAACGGTTGCTAAAAAAATGATATAGACAAGCGTGTGAATAAGGACACGTCGAGACGAACGGCGAATCATTGAATGACCTTCAGTTAATGACCTTCAGTTAATGACGCAAGAATAATTCGGCCTGAGCCTTTGTTCAATCGGGACAATAATTGGTAATTACACTCCGCCCAACTCTTTAGAGACTGTAATCGCTGCGATCGTGCCATCGGAGACGGCGGTCGTGATCTGTCTGAACGGTTTGCTTGCAACATCGCCGACAGCGTAGATGTCCTTGATATTCGTATGCGCCGTCGCATCCGTCTTAATATATCCCCACTGGTCCAATTCAAAGTATTGTTGTACTTCCTCAATATTGGGTGTCATTCCTGCAAAAATGAAAACGCCGTCGCACTCGATCGTCTCTAAGTCACCTGTTTTCAGGTCCTGAACGATCACTTTTCTGACACTTGTGCCATCCTTCACAAATTCCCGTGGTTCGTGTTCGAAAATGAATTTTATCTTTGGATTCGCGAAGGCTTTTTCCTGAGCTGTCTTGTTTGCTTGAAGTGTCGCGAATTGGTGGACGACAGTCACCGTGCGTGCGAATTTTGTGATGAAGAGTGATTCTTCGATCGCGGAGTTGCCGCCCCCGATGACCACGACATCTTTTCCTTCATAATATTTAGCATCGCATGTTGCGCAATACGAGATGCCTTGTCCCTTATATTCCTTCTCGCCTTTAACGCCTAAAAATCTGGGTGATGAGCCTGTTGCGATGATGATCTTCTTTGCGGTGATCGTCTCGAAACCATCAATAACAATAGTTTTCCCGGGAAGGTCGAGTGATGTCACCTCCACCGCTGCACGGAATTCCGCACCCGCTGCTTTTGCCTGCTCCGCCATGTGGTGCATGAGCATGTAGCCGGAGATCGGTTCCGAGAAACCTGGGTAGTTGCTGACCATATGGGTGACTTTCACCTGGCCGCCTGGCAATTCTTTATCGATGACGATGGTGTGTAATTTTGCCTGCGCTGTGTAAATGGCAGTCGCAAGGCCGGCCGGACCGGCGCCGAGCACGAGCACGTCGCATTCGGTCGATATCTGTTTGACACCTGCGCGCAATGACTCAACTCGTTCTGTGGGCAGCATCGTTTCAAGATTCCGTACGATCTCAGATCTCTTGACCCCGCCTGAAAGTCGTTCGCCTATGATCTCACCGTTCTTATAGAAAAGGAGCGTAGGGGAGGACGAGACGCCAAGTTTCGACGCAAGGGCCTTATTTTCCTGTCGGAAGATCTTATAAAAGGCGATGTCATTGCCATAGACTTCACTCAACGGTTCAAATTTTGCCGCGAGCGCTTCGCACGGAGGACATTCTGTTGAGTAAAAATCAACAACGGCAAGAGAATCATGCAGCACCGTCGTTTCAAAATCTGCTTCACTGATGTACCGGATTCGATCGTTCGTGCTCATTCCAGCTCCTTCACAAAATATGTTGAAATACCTAATTCAAGTAATTCTTTTACAGGACGGCAATCGGGTGAATTGATGGCCCCGGTTCTATTGTAGGCAACCGAGGCGCAGCCGCCGCCGCATGCGAGACGCAGATTGCATGATGTGCATTCTTTTATTGATGTTACATCCCGCTCTTCCCATTGCTCGATCAATTCGGATTTTTTCGTTGCAGTCGGATAATACGTGCCAAGCGCTTCTTCTTTTTTTCCCACTGTCGCCGTGCAGGAGTAAATGCTTCCTGTATAATCGAACGCCCATTCAGTTTTGGTCCCGGGACATGAATCGTAGAGAGGGCTGGGAAGCGAGCCGTTTTCAAACAAAAATTTTGAAATAGAAAACGCGGGTTTGTGAAATTGGAGAATCTCGGGATGCCGCTGTATGAGATTATAGAGCTCCTGGTACATCTCTATCCGCGTCAGCAGCTTTCCTTGGTCTGTTTGGCAATAATGGAGCTCGTAGTTGCGTCCCAGCTGTGTTTTAAATTTTTGATGTTTCGTCCATCCTTTTTCGATCGCAAAACGGGCCAGGTCTGTGATGCCGGCGAGATTTTGACGGTCGACGACGACTCGGAGATTGATGGTGATTCCGGCTTCAAGCGCCCGATCGATACCGAGTGCTATCTGCTGAAATGTTGAACCGCCGCCTTTCAATGGCCTTCGCAGATCATGTATCTGTTCTGTGCCATCCAATGTGACCTGTACTTCTCGAATCTTATATGTCTTCAGCAGATCAACGTAGTCATGCAGTGAATATCCGTTCGTGACAAAGGCCGTTTCAAGGCCGGCTTCTTTTGCTTTGTCGAGCAGACGGCGAACGACCGTTTTGTACATTTCACCGGGGAGGAGCGGCTCACCGCCGAAGACTGTGATATATTTTTTCCGTCCGGCAAATTCCCGATCGATATATGCATAGAACGAATTGATGAGTTCATTGCTCGGAGTCGTGTGGAGATTCGAATATCCCTCCTGGTAACAATACGTACAGGAAAAATTGCACGAATACCACGGGACGAAGAAGAGCTGGATCTCATCCTTGTCGCGCGCGTCGATGAAATCGGCATACCGTTTCCGGAAGAGACGGGTTTCTTCGGCCTCATCGCAGAGATAGCCTTTTTCTGTGAATTCGCCGGTGTTCGAGATCCGCTGATCGATCACTTCCTGAGCCTGTTCCGCTGAAAGGATATCGGCATTGCCGGTGAGCAGGTTGACGATAAAATATTCGTCTGAATCGGCAATGCGCGAAAAGATGTTATGTTTTGAAAGTGTCATAAGAGAGAGTGAAGAGAAAGCAAAGCCTTACGTCAAGGAAAGTATTGTGTTAGTTAATCGTGGCAGCCTGCTGTGTTGCTTGATGTTTTAGCACAGCATTGTGCCTCTGTTTGTGCTTTTTTAGTTGTTTTCTTGATGAGTGATTTCATGGATCCTCCTTTCGTAAATGGTCGGATGTGCTACGATCCGCAATTGCAAGTTGATGTATGTCCTGAAACGGTAAAACTTGAAACGGTGATCTTTCCTTTTTCGTAGGGCTTGCTCTCTTCAACAATCGCAATGTCTTTGAATCCGGTCTCCTGAAGGATCGTCATGTACTCATCCTTCGTGATAGCGCCGGCCCAGCATTCGGCAACAGCGGCAGGATCGTTTGCATATTCGGCTGGCACCGGAGCTGAAGAATATATATCGCTCACCACGAACCGTCCGCCTTTTTTAAGCACGCGTTTGATTTCGGCCCACACACGGCGCTTATCCTGCGCATGATTGATCGTGCAGTTTGAGATGATAAGGTCAGCGGTGCGCGATTCGAGCTGTATCTGCTCGAGTTCAGAGCGGACGAGACGGACGTTCGTGTAGCCGAATTTTTCAATATTCTTCGCAGCTTTTGCAAGCATTCCATCGGAGACATCCACGCCATACACGAGCCCTTCTTCACCGACCGCTTCCCGGAGCCGTATCAGATCGCTGCCCTTGCCGCAGCCTAAATCTATACACACTTCTCCCGGTTTGGGCTCACTCAAATTGATTGCACCGCCGCAGGATAAGCAGCATTCAGTTTCTGCAAGCGTGCTATAGCGTTTTTCTATCTCAATCGTATTCATCGGGGTGGTTTTTTTGGTGGATGGAGTGGTGTAGTGGCACTCTATAGATGGAGTCTCGTCACACTACCGAGTACTATCGAGCTGTGACGATTAAAAAATCAGTTTGTTCAGATTGTAAAAGTGTGTCAACTCTGCTCAATTGATGGGTCATGAAGAGTCCGGTGAAAAAAAGGAAAATTCCTGCGATGATGATAGTTGTATTCTTCATGATGAATTTTCCTTCTCATGTCGGCTTTGTGTGTATCATTCCGTTATGTGGATGGGATGCAAGGGTACGGGAAAAGATTCATCTTTTTAAAAAAATGTTCCCATGCGATTTTGTGAACCGAAGTGTATTTCAACGCATCCCAAAGGAAAGAAACAGACACTGTTTCTGAAAACTCGTGGCTATGGGAATAATACGTTGTTGACAAAATCTTACTGAAGGTGTATTCCTTGATGAAAAAAGCATTGGTTCTTGGCGGTGGGTTTGCCGGAGTGCAAGCGGCTATCGACTTGCAGAAAACGAAAATATTTGACGTCACTTTGATGTCTGACAGAGACTACCTGTTTCTGTACCCGACATCGATATGGATCCCGACCCGAGAATCCACATTTGACAATGCAAAAATATCCCTTCGCGACATTCAGAAAGCCAACGGCTTCAGGCTCGTCATCGATATGGTGAAAGAGATACGCACATATGAACAGATTGTTATTGGTGGAACCGGTACGCTCCACTATGATTTTCTCGTAATCGGGATAGGGGCGGGGAAGATGATGCCCGCAGGACATGAACACACACTGTCGATATGCGGCAGCCCCGAATCATCGCTTGCGATCAGAGACAGGCTTGACGCCCTGATCGAGCGCGGTGCGGGGTCGATCGCCGTGGGGTTCGGCGGCAACCCGAAGGACGTGTCGGCCGTGCGGGGCGGACCGGCATTCGAGTTGATGTTTAACATTGAGACAATGCTGAAGAAGAAGAAAATCCGAGACAAGTTCACGCTGACATTTTTTGCTCCAATGGCTGAGCCGGGCGCACGGATGGGAAAGAAAGCGTTGTCGATGATCGACACTATGTTCACAACCTCCGGGATTCTTCATCGTTACGGGAAAAAGATACAGGCATTTACGCCGTTAGGTGTGACATTCGAGGATGGTTCGCAGCTCGATGCCGACCTTGTTGTATTTATTGCGGGTGCTGCAGGACCTTCAGTGTTCCGCAGTTCAGACCTTCATTTGAACGATGCCGGATTTATAAAAATCGACGATCACTGTCTTGTTGAAGGCACGACGAATGTCTATGCCGTTGGTGACAGCGCCGCAATCGAAGGACCGGGGTGGAGGGCGAAGCAGGGACACACTGCCGAGGTCATGGCGCGTGTTGCTGTGTTTAATATCGCGGCGATTGAACGGCATGAAACTGAACGAAAAGGATACAAGGAACATCTCTCGATCATGTGCATCATGGATACGGGAAACGGGGCTGCATTCGTGTATCGGGATTCCACGAAAAATTTTGTGATCCCTTTGCCCGTCATCGGACATTGGTTGAAACAAGCATGGGGAACCTACACAAAATTAACAAAAACCGGCCGTATGCCGCGAATACCAGGAGTATAACCATTATGGACTGTACACATTGCACACCCAAAACATGTAAAAATTTAGACAGTTGCGGGGCTGAACGTTATGATGAGGCGGCCGTTGAAGAAGCCTATCGGGACCCGTCGGCACAAGCTATTGTTCAAGCCGCAGCCGCGCTTGTCGACGGCGGTAAAGCCGGCACAGTGTCTAGGCTGCGGGAGATCATAGAGTTTGCCCAGTCGATGAAGTATAAAAAGATCGGACTCGCATATTGTTATGGAATGGAACGTGACGCCGAGTCAGTGGGTGCGATCTTCCGCGAGCATGGGATGCGTTTGATGGGGGTGGCGTGCACTGTCGGCGGTGTCGCACAGGATGATGTGAACCAGTCGAGCAGCACTCATACGGTCTCGTGCAACCCTATCGGCCAGGCAGAACAATTCAATGCAGAGGGAGCGGACCTTGTGATTCTCATGGGGATCTGTATGGGGCATGACATTCTGCTGCAGCGAAAACTACAGTGCGATGTCACGACATTCGTCGTTAAGGACAGGGTGTTTGCCAACGATCCGTTGAGGATCTTGCGCGGTTATCCAGAGGCCGATCCATTGTGCGTTAAAGATGTGTAACCCCCGCTGCCGAGTCCTAGAACACCTCACTACCGGCGGCAATACGCACAGGAGCATTTGCATGTTGTGCAGCTCTCTGAAAAAGTTGAGAAGTTGGAAGCACGCAAACAAGAACTCGAATCACAGAAAGACAAAGACAGCCACAACAGTCATAAACCACCATCGAGTGATGGATTGAAGCGTGTGATTAAACCCACCCGAGTCAAGAGCAACAAGACCTCCGGCGGCCAACAAGGTCACGAAGGTTCTACGCTTGCGATGGTCGAAACGCCTGACCATATTGTCCTTCACCCGGTGACCGGGTGTAAAAAGTGTGGACACAATCTGACTCGTGTGCGAGCGCGTACCATTCGCCATCAGGTCGCGGATATTCCACCGGTCGAGATCGAGGTCATTGAACACCAGGCCGAACTCAAAGAATGCCCGAGCTGCGGAACGACTACGATCGCACTATTTCCTGAGGGTGCAACAAAAGCCGTCCAGTATGGTCCGCATATCAAAGCAGTGACGCTCCTGTTAATGTATTATCAATTGATCCCGAATGAGCGATTATGCGAGGTGTTGAAAGATCTCTATGGATGTGCCATTTCAGAAGGCACACTGCATAACTGGTCACTTGCACTCCACGAAAAATTCGAAGGCGTCGAACAGTATATAAAAGACCTCATTCGCACGTCCGACGTCATTCATGCCGTGAAACGGGCATTTATTGCGAAGCGAAGCTCCATTGGCTGCATGTTGCATCAACACCGACACTGACGTATTACGAGATGCATCAGAGGCGCGGACAAGAAGCAATCGATTATATTGGCATTCTTTCCAATTTCCACGGCACGGTGATCCATGATTGTTGGGGGCCATATTTCAAATACCCGATCAAACATGGACTCTGCAATGCCCACATTCTTCGCGAACTGATCTTTGCTGCCGAAGAGGACAAGCAACCGTTCGCCAAGAAGATGAAAAAATTATTACTGAAAATTAAGACGGTCGTCAATCAGGCACGTGTGCACGGGCGTCCCTCATTATCTGTATCGACGCTCCTATCGTATGAAAAACAATACGAGGAATTGCTTCGATTGGGAGATCGCCATAACCATCGGACGAAGCGAGTCGCGATCAAACGCGGACGCGTCAAACAAACCAAGACGTTTAATCTGCTGAAGCGACTCCGTCTCTATCGTGATGCGATTCTTGTGTTCATGTATGATTTTGAAATTCCATTTACCAACAATCTCGGCGAACGCGATATCCGAATGTTCAAAGTGAGACAAAAAATATCAGGTACCTTTCGCAGCATTCGAGGTGCGGAAATTTTTTGCCGCATCCGCGGATACATTAGCACGGCACGCAAGAACGGCATCCGTGTTTTCACGTCCATTCAAAATGCGCTCGAAGGAAATCCCCTCACGCCGTTAGCTCAATTTGACTGAGCATTTACAAAATTTCAACTAATGCGATCGATAAGTTACGCGTAACAGACCATCTCGCATACCGGGGGTATAGTGAACAAGCCGTTACTCCTCAGTTCCCACTGGTGGGTAACACCGACCTGTAGACACGACCGATCGCATGAGGGGGGCTGGAAGCTATCTCGGAGCTGTTCCCGATGTCGATTATATTGTTTGCCGATTGTATTTATTTATATTCGTGGGTGAGTCAGTTAGCAAATTCAATTTTCAGATACCGACATGTCAAGCCGGTAAGCTCAACCCTCACTTCTCTTCCTGCACGTTAAAAATAGTGCAAGCAAAAGTGCAAGCTGGAATCTCGTCAACCCGTTTAAAAACAGAAACGGCAACCCGAAGGCTGCCGTTATATTCTGTTTTTGTAGCGGGGCGGGGAACTTCATCTCACTTACTAACTCTGAAGTGCCGAATCCCACCCAAAATGAGGACATTAGTAGTGATCAATTTCCACTGATCATTTACGAGATGCCTTTTTGAATTCACAGTCTAATCAGGTACATTCAGTGTGAAGCAGAAGACCACAAAGAGAATCCGGAAATCAGAGGAGACTAATGCCATGACTGCAACAGAACTAGCCGTTTTTGAATCTTACAAAATTCGTCGCCACTTTGATGAGCAGACCGAAACGTGGTATTTTTCTGTTGTTGACATCATCCAAGTCCTATTACAACATTCGGAATTTCAAACAGCAAGAAAATATTGGAATAAACTAAAAGAACGCCTGAAAAAAGAAGGAAGTCAGTCGGTGACAAATTGTCACCGACTGAAAATGGAAGCAGCCGATGGAAAAAAATACTTGACCGATGTCGCTAATCCCGAAACATTATTGAGGCTCATTCAATCTGTTCCTTCACCCAAAGCGGAACCGATCAAAGTTTGGTTGGCAAAAGTGGGCTACGAGCGCTTGCAAGATATGAATGACCCCTCGCGTTCAGTCGATCGTGCCCGTGAGTTTTGGCGGCAGCACGGAAGAAGTGAAAAGTGGATTCAGCAGCGGATGATGGGGCAGGAGACACGTAATAAACTCACCGATTACTGGAAAGACCACGAAATCACGAAGGAAGAGGAATATGCGTTTCTGACCAATATTATTCATCAGGAATGGAGCGGAGTGTCGGTAAAAAAGCACAAAGCTATTAAAGGTCTTAAAACGCAAAACCTGCGCGATCACATGAACGAAGCGGAATTGATCTTCACGGCACTCGCCGAACTCTCGACACGACAGATTGCCGAAAGCGAGAATGCAACTGGTGTGAATGAAAATGCGGATGCAGGGAAGAAGGGCGGAAAGATCGCGAGGACGGCTAGACTGGAATTGGAATCAAAAACCGGCAAAAAAGTTGTTACATCCGAAAACTTTCTTCCTCCTGTGAAAGGTCCCAGATTGAAATAACTTCTCATGGAACACCTGTTAAATTAAGAACCCGTCATCGGAGTATATTCATCATCCAATTTAGAAGACCATATGATTATATCGAAACCAACGCCGCACGGTGCGGGAATTTCTCTTTATGGCGATTATAACGATCTACGGAGTCTCCATGAGACAATTCATGAATTATGCGCTGAAGGTGGCCCTTTGATCGGGCAAATGAATGAATACGTCCTTGGGCTTGCATACGATATCAGGCATGCCTACCAGGGAGACCGAGACACGCTTGCGATGGATTCTGGCACCCAAAAAGATGCTCCGTATTATGGAGTGTCAATTTTATGGCCATATTTTCTTGTTCAGGTGTCATTATTGCGGTGGGCTGCGGCGTTCATGCCCACCACAAAAGAAATCCAATCGAATCTGTATCGGCTGGAAGCATGCACGGAAGAAGCGCTTCTATCGTACGATCATGCCATCGGTACGCAATGCATCAAGCTCATGAATTGTTATGCAGGATTGGCGCATGATTACCTTGTAAAGTTCATCGACGAACGCGCGGAAGAATATATCGGATATCCGTCGACCGGAAAAAAACGATTCAAGCAGTTGCCTGCAATACTTCGGTCGATCGCTCCGTCATCTGCGCAATATCTGGAATTTGAAATGCAAATGCAGATGATCGCGAAGCAGAAAGGGTGTAAACCCGAAGAATTGACATCAACTCGCGACGAATGGCCCGAATACAAATGGTAAAGAGAGCCACACGACCCGTCAGCTCCATCACTGGATCGCAGAATGTGTGCTGGAGGTCAATCGCGAAGATCCTTTTGGTGTGCGGCACAAACTGATAGACCGGGCGGCGGAGTATCTGCCGCCGGACATTCTCCGGACAATGGCAGATACACTCTGGACTGAAGCTCAAACAAAGTCCAATGAGTATGAGCAACGGGGAATCTTATTCAGCGTTGAATCACTCGCTCGCCAATTGAAGGACCCGCACTTGTTCGTGAAAGCAAGCCTGTTGAGTTGGGGCGGGAAAGTTCACGTTGCCGGAAGCATTGATATCGCCAAGGTATTTCTTGACGCGAATGATGCAGCAGCCGCGCTATCGTGGATACAGAAAATTCCGGCTGGGAATGAGTATATGGCTGATGAACGCGACACCGCCTTGTTATCCATTTATGAAAAGCTAGCCATGAAAGAGGAGCGCAGCGTAGTTGCCTGGCAGGTGTTCCGACGAAACAGGTCGCCGCAGACACTCGATCTTCTTCTTTCCATTATCGGTGAGCAGGAGCGTAACCGTGTTGTGAAAGAGGAGATCAGACTTCTCTCCGTCGAAACGGAATTGCATTTGGATCATGTTCACTTCATGCTTCAAATGGGCGACATCGATCGGGCCGAAAAATTGGTTCTGACTCACAGTAAACAAATCAACGGGGCATGGTACTTTTCAATTCTTCCGCTTGCTGAGATCTTTGAACAGCATGAGCGATACTTGGTGTCCAGCATCATGCACCGAGCACTTGTGGATTCGGTGTTGGAACGGGCACTGTCAAAATATTATCATCACGCCGTGCGCTACATGCGGCACCTGCGCACCATTGCGAAACTCGTTGAAACTTGGCAGGAATTTGAAACGCATGAAGAATATGTTGCCCGACTTGAGAAACTGCATGCAAGAAAATCTGCGTTCTGGCAGAAAATGGGGAGAACAAAATAAATTGCATTCCACAATTCGGAACAGTGTCAATCGCACCACGATATACCTCTAACAATGCGATCCCCCTAAAAACAGCAATAGCAGCCATTTAGGCTGCTATTGTCGTCTTGCGTTGTAGCGGGGCGCGGAACTTCGTCTCACTTACTAACTCTGAAGTGCCGAATTCCGCCCCAAATGAGCATCCCGGCATCAATCACTTCCTCCCCGTCATCTTCGAATTGCCGCTGAAGTAGCCATAATCGTAATCAGAGTCGGATTCCCGGTTATCGAGTAGAATCGACGGGATGGTGTTGCTGGTTACGATGGCGATTTCATCTGGAAGTCAGAGGAGCCATATGTCCTGATCGAAACCCAACCAGCCGTTTTTGTTGCCACGAGGAAGGAAAGTCTGTGGAACATTGCACATCGGTCGAAAAAACGGTATCTTTTAAAAAGACCAAGGAAAACATCATGGATCTTAACGACCTTGTCTTGCAGATTGAAGCATTGGCTGATTCTGAAAAGCTCGCGCTTGTTGATATTATTCTATCAAAATTGGATAAACCGGATCCGGAGATCGATTCGGTTTGGGCAAGCGAAACCAGAAACCGATGGAAGGCATACAAGGCGGGAAGTGAGGTGTACCCCATTTCCAAACCAAAAGTGAAGGAAATTAAGGTGGAAAAATCAGTGAAGCTTACTTCCTCCGGCAAGCCTTTTTTTGTTAAAAATAATTATTCGTTTTTAAAATACTCCGGTGTGTAGTCAACCCGTCA
>CAISDA010000065.1 GCA_903884005.1 uncultured Ignavibacteriota bacterium
CGAAGATCGGCACGAAGCTGAACACGGACTTCATCAAAGGCATGGGAAAACGGGATGAGAAGTTTGTCATCATCCTGGACATCGAGCGCATTTTCTCGACGGACGAACTTGCCGCGGTGACGTCCTCGGTCGGACAGACAACGGAAGAATAACGTAGTACAGGAGCAGTGTCGGCCGGGTCAATCATCGGCCCGGCTGACGTTCGCTCTTGGAGCCACCGTACTCGCACATTAAATCGATCACTATGAAGTATGAAGCGTCGGATGCTGTATTGCGTGAAAATAATGATATCGGGTTCGAACCGGTTCATGAACTTTCCGATCATGAGTTCAGCCGATTGAGCGAATTTGTGAAGGATCAGATCGGCATCAATCTGCCGGCGGTCAAGAAAACAATGCTGCAGGCGCGCCTGCAAAAACGGCTGCGCGTGCTCGGGATGAAAAATTTCCGCGAGTATGTGATCTATCTCTTCAGTCCCGAAGGCATCGCCAACGAGATCGGAGAATTCATCAATGTCGTGACGACGAATAAGACCGACTTCTTCCGCGAACCGCATCATTTCGAGTATCTCGTCCGGGAAGCCATTCCCTCGCTCGAGCGAGACGGCCTGCTGCGCCAGCATCATCTGCGCGCGTGGAGCGCTGCGGCGTCCTACGGGCATGAGGCCTATACACTCGGCATGGTGTTGTCGGAATATGCCGAGACGCAGGCCCGCTTCAGCTGGGAGATACTCGGGACCGATATCTCCACACGCGTGCTGGAGCATGCGGTCAAAGGAATTTACCGCGACGAAGATGTCGCGGTCATCGCAACGAAGTTAAAGAAAAAATATCTCCTCAAGAGCAAAGATCCGTCGAAGAGTATTGTGAAGATCGTTCCCGCGCTGAAGGATAATGTCGAGTTCCGCCACTTGAATCTCATGGAACACGATTACCATATAGACTCGAAGTTCGAGATCATATTCTGCCGGAACGTCATCATCTATTTCGACAAACCGACACAGGCTGATATACTGACCCACTTATACCATTATTTAGTGCCGGGGGGATTCCTCTTCCTGGGCCATTCCGAATCGCTCAATGGCATTCCCTTGAAATTAGAATCGGTCGCACCGACAATCTATCGAAAGCACCTATGACGGCTCCCATCAAACGCATCAAAGTGTTGATCGTGGACGATTCGTCGGTGGTGAGATCGACGTTGAGCGAAGTGCTCTCGTCCGACCCAGAGATCGAAGTGATCGCAACCGCGGGCGATCCGTATATCGCGGTCGAGAGGATCTCGAAGGAAGTGCCGGACGTCATCACGCTGGATGTGGAAATGCCGCGGATGGACGGGCTGACGTTCCTCCAGAAGCTCATGGTGCAGCACCCCATACCCGTGATCATCATCTCGAGTCTTGTCGGGAAGGGTTCCGAATCGGCGTGGAAGGCGCTCGAACACGGGGCGGTGGAGATCATCGCAAAGCCGCAGTTGGGTACGAAGGCGTTCATTGAAGAATCCCGCATCCTGATCTGCGACGCCGTGAAGGCGGCATTTAAGGCCGGAGTCCGGAAAAAAGTAGCGCCGATGGAAGTCCCCGTGCCGAAGCTGAATGCGGATGTGATGCTGGCACGTGCGTCGAGCAATGCAATGGTGCAGACGACGGAAAAGATCATCGCCGTGGGCGCCTCTACCGGAGGAACCGACGCGATCAGAGTGTTCCTTGAAATGCTTCCCAGCGATTCTCCGGGTATCGTCATCGTGCAGCATATGCCCGAGCATTTTACACGGTCGTTTGCCGATCGGTTGAACAGCCTCTGCCGGGTGACCGTGAAAGAGGCCGAATCGAACGATTCGGTGATACGCGGCAGAGTGCTCATCGCTCCGGGCAGCAAGCACATGCTGCTCAAACGCAGCGGCGCTCGGTACTTCGTTGAAGTCCGCGACGGTCCGCTCGTTTCAAGGCATCGGCCGTCGGTCGATGTGCTCTTCCGGTCCACCGCGCGTTATGCGGGGAAAAATGCGATCGGTATCATCATGACGGGCATGGGCGACGACGGCGCTAAAGGAATGAAAGAAATGAAGGAAGCCGGGGCCTATACGATTTCGCAGGACGAGGCCACAAGCGTTGTCTTCGGCATGCCGGCCGAAGCCATCAAGCTCGGCGGCGTGGATAAAATTTTGCCGCTTCAATCGATCGCAGCAGACGCGTTGCATCACGCATAACAGCCGGAAAGTACCAGCCGATGATCGGTCACCGTTCCCTGAAGTTACCAACGATGAAAGAGAAGCATCTGCATCAACTGCACCATGTGACTCTCCATATCGGCGACCTTCATGTGAGCCAGGTTCCCGTCAAGATCAAGACCATTCTCGGCTCCTGCATCGCCGCATGTTTGTTCGACCCCGTGACGCGCATCGGAGGGATGAACCATTTTCTCCTTCCCGGCGACACCGAAGACCCTGAGCTGTCGACGCGCTACGGCGTGAACGCGATGGAAGTCCTCATCAACGATATGATGAAACTCGGCGCGCGGCGCGCGTCCATCCAGGCGAAGATCTTCGGCGGCGGCGACATCTTCCGTTCCGGCCATCCGTACATGATGGTCGGCGAAAAAAATATACGCTTCGTCCACGGATTTCTGGAAACAGAATCCATTCCCGTTATCACATCGCGTGTCGGCGGAAAGCAGGGGCTGATGGTCGTCTACCTTCCCCACACGTTTGAAGTGTTCGTCAAATCTCTCACCACGGAGCGCTTCAGCTCTACCGAAGACCGGGAGATCACATACCGCGGAAAATTGACGCACGAACTGAACAACAAGCCATCGGATAACATTACATTTTTTTAGCGGACAGACATACTCTATTGTATGCATGCTCAATTAGATTATCTCTATTTTATCAGCGGCTGCGCGTTCCTGCTCGCCGCCGCATCGGCATTTAAGGCCTCCAGAGCCGATATCGGCTCGCGGGCGCTGTGGCGCCGGCTCGGATTTGTCGGATCGGCCCTGGGTCTGCACGACTGGTGTGACGTGCCGGCACAGAGCATCCACCCGTCGGCGTGGATCGCTGTGCCGAAAATATTTTTCCTCCTTGTGTCCCTCGCCATGCTGATCGATTTCGCACGGCGTGGAAGACAACTCGCGCTCAAGCATGACGCCCCCGCCTGGATATTCATTCTTGCTGTTCTTTTCGCCGCAGCCGGTGTGTGCACGCTTGTGCCGGCATTCAGCCAGTGGATCGAGTCATACTCAGGCTTCCCTGCCGTCCTGGTGCGCATCGTGCTCGCGCTCGGTGCTAGCGTCTCGTTCCCGCGGCATTCGTTCTCTTCCCCAACGGTCCGCACCGGGGAAAATATTGCGGCCACATGGCCGTTGCTCGCCCTGCTGACCGTGTTCATCGGATTCGGTTGGATAGGAACCGAGTGGCGCGGACGGTTTACGGAAGACGGGGTGAGCCAAAAATATTTGGAATATGCTTCCGATGTCGCAAAGTCGGTTCCTCCGGATGAGATCCTTGCGCTGTCGTTTACCGGGGAGGATGCGGCCCGTCCCGAATACACGTTCATCCGGGCTCAATTTATCGCGTATGCAAAATATATGGGCGATATCCGCGGAATTTTCAGCATGGCCCTGCGCGACACATCGATCGTGTTCGGACCTGAGACGTACGACACGAACAGTCCGATGGCATCCCTGCCGGGCCAACGCTATGTGGTTCCGCCTGCTTCATTAAAAACAGAATTCACTACGGCACAGCCGGACGTTGTCGGTCCCTATACCGATGAATACGGCACGTTCGTCACGGCCTATGCGCCGGTCATCTCGAGGCAAACCAACCGTGTCATTCTTATCATCGGGATCGATCTTCCCGCCGGCGATTGGCATGCCGCTGTCGGCGCTGCCAGGCGTGTGTCGATACTGCTTACGTTGATCCTGAGTGCTCTTGTGGCGGCCGGATGGGAAATGTTCGCGCTTCGAAAACGGTCGGCGAAGGTGAACAAACATTGGTGGATGCGCCACGCCGCCTCTCTTTTCTCCGCATGCGTTGGGTCGATGTTGACCGTCATCTTCGTGAACATTGTGTACAATATTGAAGCGCGAAAATCGGAACGGGATTTTCACCGGACGGCGGTGATGTTGCAGAATGAGATTCACGACAGGCTCTCCGATGTGCAAAATTATTTGGAAGGGCTGGCCTTGTATGCCGAAAGCAGCAACGATTTGACCCTTCGCGGATTTTCGTCATATGTTGCGCCGGTGAATATCACGCTCGGCGTGCAGGCGTGGGCGTGGGTGCCGAAAATCCCCGCTGCCCGGAAGGGGCGCTACGAGGACCGTCTTCGTCGGGAGGGACTGCGAGGCTTTAAAATTTTCGGCGGTTCCCCGGGTTCCGCGGGCGGTGCCCAGAGGCAGACCGGTCCGTATTTCCCCGCGGCGTATATCATGCCTCGTGCAAAGAACGCGGCTGCAGAAGGGTTCGATCTTTCGAGCGAAGGCGTGAGGAAGTCCGCAATCGATGCGGCGATCAGGTCTCGGCTCACCGTCTCGACAGGCGCTATTCCTCTCGTGCAAATTCCTGACAGCGGAACCGGAGTGCTCCTCTTTCATCCGGTGTTCGATTGGAGCATTGACAGTCTCGAAGGACTCATGCTGGCAGTGATGAGGCCGCAGCGGCTGCTCGACCGGATCACTATTCTGCATCCAGAGATCAATGCTCACATAGAAGTGGATATTGTGGATGCCCACAGTGAAGGCGGCGTGAGCCTCCTTGCATTTACCAGGGGGGGGGATTCGACCGAAGAGCATCTCTCTACCGAACGGCTCGGCAGCTATGAACATTACGACGTGTCGCCTCTGTTCTTGTTCGGCCGAACATGGGCAACTGTGATCCATCAACGCAGCGAGTACGGCAACTCACGGCCGATGTGGTACGCCGAATTTTCGGGAGCCGCAGGATTGTTGCTGACGGCCGTGTTGGCCGCATTCATCGGGTTCGTTGGACGCCGGAAGGACGTTCTCGAAGAAATGATAGAAAAGGGGACCCTTGAACTTCGGCAGAGCGATCTGCGGTTTCGCAACCTGTTCGAACAGTCTCCGGACCCTCATCTGCTGCTTTTAGACAACGTCATTGTCGCATGCAACGACGCTGCTGCAACGATGCTCAACGGCACGCGCGAACAGATCGTCGGATCGGCCATTCTCGACCTATTTCCGCAAATGCAGTACGACAGCGTTTTGTCCTGGAAGCAAGCGGAAGCGGTCCTGGAGGAAAATCTAAAGGATAAAGTCAGGCATAGTGAATGGACGGGCAGGAAATTGGACGGCACGAAATTCTGGGCCGAGGCGTCGCATACCGTTTTAACGATCGACCACCAGACAATGTCGTTCTTTTCATTCCGCGACATTTCGGATCGAAAAAAAATCGAAGCCGAACGTGAACGAGCGACCATTGAACTGAGCGATGCCGTCATACGCACCAACGAGATGGCGGTACGGGCAGATGCGGCCAATGTGGTCAAGAGCAATTTTCTGGCGAACATGAGCCACGAGATGCGAACGCCCTTGAACGGCGTGATCGGCTTCGCGGGCCTGCTGATCGATTCGCCGCTGACCGAAGAACAGCATTCGTATGCCGGATTGGTGCATTCGAGCGCCTTGCTGCTGCTGAAGCTCATCGACGACATCCTCGACTTGTCAAAATTGGAACATTGCGCCATCATGCTCGAAGAAAAACCGTTCGATCTGCAAGTGCTGCTCGACGAGTTTGCGTCGGTGTGCGCCATTGACGCTCAGACGAAAGGGCTGGACCTTGTCTGCATCACGCACCCGGATGTGCCGGTACTGCTGAAGGGTGACCCGAGACGTCTTCGCCAGGTGCTTGTTGCTCTCACTGAAAACGCCGTGAAATTTACGTTGGCGGGCGAGGTCACCATCCGTTCGAGCCTGCTCTCCGAAACGAGCGAAACGGTCGACATCCGTTTCAGCGTGAGCGATACCGGAGTCGGCATCTCTGAGGATCAACAGGGATTGCTGTTCCGCACGTTTACACAGGTCGATGCGTCTTCAACGAGAAAATTCAACGGATCAGGGATGGGCCTTGCAATTGCAAAACAGCTCGTCGCGCTGATGAACGGGCAGATCGGCGTGTTCAGCGCGGAAGGCCGCGGGGCGGAGTTCTGGTTCACGGTCCGTTATACCAAACAGCCGCAATGCAGACAGACGGCAGAGGTGTATCCAGCTATCATCGGCATGCACGTGCTTGTCGTCGACGCCAATGCCGCCAACAGGATGATGCTGACGCTTCGCCTTCAATCATGGGGCGTGAGGGTTGAAGAAGAGACGGACGGTGCTGCCGTGTTGGAATTGCTTCATGCAATGAAAGACTCCGGTGACCCGCTTCATTGTGTGTTCGTCGACATGCGCACAATCGGCATGGCAGGCGATGCGCTCGCCAAAAGGGTCAAGGCGAATCCCAATCTGAATGACACGCGAGTGATCATGATGGTACGGCCGGGTGAACGTCACACTGCCGATGGAGCATCGCCGAGCGATGGAACTGCCGTCATCAACAAACCGATCGCCAAAGCCGAACTGCTTGAATGTCTGACCGGGGAAGCGCATTGATGATGGATGCAGTACCGCAGGCAAAAATTAGCACCGATCTCAAGTGCATTCATTGCCCCGTTTTTTCGCGGGGCGCGAAGGAACCAACGCAATGATCAAGAACGCCGCTTCGGGATTTTCAACAACCGACGAAATGCTGAAACTTTATCAGGATCTTGTGGAGACATCGCAGGACCTTACCTGGCAATGCGACGTGCACGGAAGGTTCACGTACCTCAATCCGGCATGGGAAACAGCGTTTGGCTATAAACTTGCGGACATGCGCGGTCGAAAATTTTCAGACTTCCAATCGCCGGATATGGCGAGGCGCGACATGCGCGAGTTCCTGCTGTTGATACGGGGCGGATCGCTCACAGAGTATGAAACGGTGTATCTGATGCAATCGGGAGAAGAACTACAGCTTCTCATGAATTCGAAATGCATTCGTGACAATGCCGGCGACATCGTCGGCACACGGGGAACTGCCCACGACATCACGAAGCGCAAGAAGACAGAGGAGGCTCTTCGGGAAAACGAACAGAACTACAAAAGTCTGGCAGATTCGGGCCAGGCCTTGATCTGGGTCGCAGGTACGGATAAGCTCTGCAATTATTTCAATCGGGTCTGGCTGAAATTCACAGGCCGTACGCTGGCGCAGGAAATGGGAAATGGCTGGGCCGACGGCGTGCATGAGAGTGACCTGCAGCGCTGCCTGGACATCTACGTGACGGCGTTCGACCGGCGGGAAAAATTCAGCATGGAGTATCGCCTGCGCCGATACGACGGCGAATACCGATGGATATTGGATGACGGTTCTCCGCGGTATAATAGCGGCGGCGAATTCATCGGATACATCGGTCACTGCCTGGATATTACAGACCGCATACGAGTGGAGGAATCGTTAATATCGGAACGGAATCTTCTCCTGACGATGATCAACACGATCCCGGACAGAGTGTATGTGAAAGACCGGGAGTGCCGGTTCCTCCTTAATAACACCGCCCACATCCACGCATTGGGTGCTCAGTCTCAGGCCGAGGTCTCGGGGAAGACGGATCACGATTTTCGCACGTTCGAACTCGCCGACGATTCATTGGCCGACGATCGGCATGTCATTCAAACAGGCGAAGCCCTCTACAACCGTGAAGAATCGACGATCACACCGACGGGTGAGACAGCAACAATACTCGTCAGTAAAGTTCCCTTCCGCGATTCGAAGGGAGACACAATCGGGCTCGTGGGCGTGAGCCGGGACATCAGCAACCGCAAACAATTTGAAGCGCGGCTCATGCAATCGGAACGAATGGACGCCATTGGCCAGCTCGCCGGCGGCATTGCGCACGACTTCAACAATGTGCTTGGCGGCATCATCGGCTACACGGATATGTCGCTCGCTCTGGTTGAAAAGAATTCGGTGGTGGAGCAAAATCTTCGCAAAGTCCTCCAGGCTTCAGACAGGGCGGCTCGTCTGGTCCAGCAGATACTGGCATTCAGCCAAACCAGTAATCAGCAGAAATCTGTTACATCCATCCGCCCGATCATAAAAGAAGCGCTGGAACTGCTCAGGGCTTCGATTCCTTCGTCGGTCATCATAGAGTCCGATCTGCACACAAACACGAAACCGGTTCTGGCAGACCCGAGACGGCTGCACGAAGTGCTCCTTAATCTCGCCGCCAACGCGGTGCATGCCATGAGCCGGAAGGGAACGCTGACGGTACGTCTTTCCGCTGTCTGCCTCGACCATGTGGAACACGGGCGAAGCGGACAAATCGCACCAGGCGAGTATGCAATGATAGAGATTGCAGACACGGGCTGCGGCATGGATGCCATGACACAAGTGAAGGCCTTCGAACCGTTCTTTACGACAAAAACCGTGGGCGATGGGATCGGCATGGGGCTCAGTGTTGTTCTCGGAATTGTGCAGTCGCATGGCGGCGATATCTGTATGGAAACCGAAGTTGGAAAAGGGACAACGTTCCGAATTTATCTGCCTGCGGCCAAGATGACGGATTCGAAAAACAGTGAGCCCGAATCTGCGGCGTGCACCAGCGGTAGCGAACGGATCCTCTTTGTTGACGACGAACCGATGATTGTCGAGATGGTGAAAGATCGGCTGGCCAGTCTCGGCTATGTGGTAACGGCCATGACGGAAAGTCCGGCAGCGCTGGCCTTTATAAAAAAGAAGAGCAGCGAGATCGACATCCTCATCACCGACCAGACGATGCCGGGCATGACAGGCATCGAGCTCGCAAAAGAGGCCTTGAAGATTAATAAAAATATTCCCATTATCTTGTGTACCGGCTTCAGCAGCGAAGTGAATCCCGAACGGGCGTCGTCGATCGGCATCAAAAAATTCGTGATGAAGCCATTTAGGCCACATGAACTCTGTGCGGCAATTCGATACGTACTGGACAATACAAAAAAGGAGCAGCCGGATGCCAAAAATCCTGGTCATTGACGATGATACGATCATGAACGCTATGGTCGTGCAGTTGCTGTCGGGTGCCGGCTATGAAGCAGAAGGAGCACACGATGGTCGGGCCGGATTGAATCTGCTCGAAACCAAATCCTTCGATCTGATTGTCACAGATATTATCATGCCGGAAAAGGAAGGGCTCGAGACAATCGTCGCGATACGCAAGAAGAGCAAGACGATCCCCATCATCGCCATTTCAGGAGGCGGAAAATTGGGGCCAAAACAATATCTGCATATGGCCCAGCAGTTCGGAGCCGATTATGCATTTCAGAAACCTTTTGTCAACGAGCAATTTTTAGCCGCCGTCCGCGAGTGTCTGTCGGGGACGTAAGTCCCCCGCAGAGCATCGCGTCCATTTCCACGTTCAACTCCCCGCCGCTAACGGCATGGGTAGTGTTTTCCGGCATTTCCTATCCGTTCCAAGCACCCATTCATGCCCCGCACGTGCCTGTTCACCGAATAAATACGTAATTTCCCCTCCGATGTGTTATTTTTGTTCAATCATTAACACAAACATGGGCATGTATTCCGTGATCCAGATCCTTATGAAAAACGCACACTTCCATACACTCATCGATCTTCCCGGCGTCGTCCTGCTGCGCTTTGCCCTGATCTCGGGGTGTTTCATCGCATTCCTGGCAGTCGGCATGGCGTCGGAAAACGGGAAGCCGGCACGCACATACGACCATTTCGACACGGATCTCGCCGAAAAGCTCATCGCCGCAGCCTGGGAACGATATCCCGCAAACCGTACGTTCGAAAGCCGTGTCCGGACAGCCGAAGAGCAGGTGCACCAGACACGGTGGTCATACCTGAACTCGGTGAATCTTTCATACCTCTACACGCCCGATTTCATGAGTACGGCCAGCACGGGAACTTCCGATCAGCGCTTTGGACTCGGCCTTGCAATCAATGTCGGGGGACTCCTCAGCGTACCCAGCCGTATCGTTCAGGCCGAAGAAGGACTGAAGATCGAAAACGCGATGCTTGCGACGCAGCGTCTGTTCATCCGAAAAGACGTGTTGCAGCGGTATGCTCGCTTCGTCGAGCAATATCGTGTGTGCACGCTTCGGACGCAGACGGCCCGTGAGTTCCAGGATATGCTGATGCTGACAAAGAAGAAATTTGAAGAGGGGGAAGTGCAGCTCGATCGGTACACGCTTGCACTCACCAGTTATTCCGATGCGCTGGTCGCACAGGTGGGTGCAGAGAGTGCGTTGGAGAGCAACAGGGCTGCGCTGGAAGAACTCCTCGGAACGACAATCGAAGAGGTGCAGTGATGGATCTCATCCATTTCATCCATGTGCTGCTGAAGAGAAAATTTGTGCTCCTGACCGTGCCGCCGATCGCCATTATCGCGGCGCTGCTGCTGATGCGGAATGCCGCCAATTCGTATACCGCCGAGGCCGAGATCGCGACGGGATTGACCGACGGCAACAACGCCGCGCTCATGGACAATGAAATACGCATGAGCGACCTGCAGTTGAAATTTTCGAACCTCATCGCCATGATGCATTCGAAACGGGTGGTCGATCTCGTGTCCATGAGACTGATGATCAACGATTTGGGAACGGAAAGACCGTTTCGCGTTCCCAGCAAACTTTTTACGTCTTTTACTGCCGGAGAAAAGGTAAAGGCCGCGGCACTGCTTCGACAGAAGGTCGACTCGGCATTGAGCCTCGAGTTTACCGATGCATATCAACGAACACTGATCGATGTCATCGAGAGCATGGAGTACGATAATATCTCCATCGATAAAAATTTGAAGATTTTCCGGCTCGAAAATTCCGATTTCATCCACATCACGTACGAATCGGACGACCCGTACCTGTCGGCCTTCGTTGTGAACACACTGGCGTCCGAGTTCATTCGGTACTTCAAGGAAACCTCGAAGAAGAACGCCGGAGAGGTTGTCGCCTTTTTTTCACGGCTGACCGAAGAAAAAAAGAGCGAGCTCGATCAGAAGGTCGGTGTGCTCAAGGAGTATAAGATCAGGAACCGCATCATCAATCTTACCGACCAGACCAGAGGCATCGACGGCCAGATCAATCAGATTGAAATTATGCGCGAGGGCGTACAGCAGACCATTCCCGCCTTTGAGGCCGCCATTGCGGAGATCGACAAAAAATTTTCGCACACGGAGCGCATGTACCTCGAATCGGACCTCAAGCCTTTCAATGCCGAGATCCTGAAGCGCAAGAGCCGCGTCTCGGGTTTCTCACAGGCACTTGTCGTTGCTACAAGCGACGGCGGTGCGCTGCGCGATTCGCTCGCGGTCGCGCAGGCGGACCTCGATGCGGTCATCAAAAAAGTAGCGGATGTGTTCGCCCTGGATCCGAATGTTCCGAAGCAGGATCTGGCCATGAAACGTCTTACGTACGAGATCAGCCGGGACATGGCGGTCAACAACGTCCGGTCGATCGACGACAATCTCAGGCGGCTTCAGAAAAAATTCGATTTGTTTATTCCATACGAAGCCACGATCACCGCCTTTGAACGCGACGTCGATGTGGCGGCCAAAGTGTACCTCAATTTTCTTGAGAAGCTCAACGAAGCGATCTTCACGAACAACGTGGGGGCGGATCTGCGCCAGACGCAGCTGGGGATGCCGGGGCATCCGAAGCCGTCAAAAAAATCTCTGCTTGTGATGCTTGCCGGCGCCATCAGCTTCATTGCCTGCGTCGTCGTCATCTTCGTGCTCGAATATATCGATCTCACGATCCGCACGCCCAAGCGATTCGCCCGTCTCAACAGCAGCCGGCTTATGGGATATTTGAACCAACTGCCGGCGGGAACCATGGGCGCAGAGGAGATCTTTGGCGGCGAACCGGCATCGGTCGAACATCGCATTTTCAGACAGCTGCTGCGGTCTGTGCGTTCCGAATTTTCCGCCTCGTCTGAAGCGGGCCGGATCATTCTCTTTACCGGCACACGAACGGGATCAGGGAAATCGCTGACAATGGCCTGCCTCGCATACGCATTGGCGAAGGTCGAAAAGCGTGTGTTGCTTGTGGATACGCATTTCAGACAGAACGGCCTCTCGCTGCTCTTTGCCGCCCGTCCGGCGTTGGAAGAATGTCTGCGTACCGGCGATGCGGACGATGCCACAGTGACGCATACGGGTCAGCCGGGCGTGGACATTCTCGGTTCGCAGGGAGGCGAATACTCGCCCTGCGAGGTTGCCGGCGCGGCGAAACTGCGGTCGCTTCTTGAACGCCTCGCGCACCAGTACGATTACGTGTTCGTGGAAGGCGCCCCGTTGAATTCATACTCCGATTCGAAGGAACTTGCAGACGCGGCCGATTCCGTCGTCGCGGTCGTTTCGGCGCATGCCGTGCTCGATGAACCGGACAGGCGCTCGTTCGAATACCTGGCCTCGCTCAACGGCAAGTTTGCAGGGTGCATACTGAACTCTGTCAGGACCGAGGATCTTGAAGAAACCTACGGTGAAGTGGAGCGAAAAAGGAGCACGATCCGCAAGTTTGTGAAACGTATTGTAAAAAGGAACTTGAATTAATATGAAGCCGACAACCGCAGCATTCTGGATCCGCTCGGGATTCTTCTCTATGCTGCAAAATATTGCCGCCCTCGGTCTGGGTATGGCCGGATTTCTTCTGCTCGTCCGCGTTGTGACGAAGGAGGAGTTCGGTGTCTGGGTCCTGTTGACAACGATCACGACGCTGATCGAACTCACGCGCAACGGCATGATCCAGAATGCACTCGTGAAGTTTGCAGGGGCAGCCAATCCAGAGCAGTATCCGTCGGTGCTCCGTGCGGCCATGAACCTGAACATCATCCTGACCGCAGCCGGATCGCTGCTTGTGTGCCTTGTTGCGCACCCGCTCGCCCTGCTGTGGTCGGCGCCTGCGTTGGAGTCGCTGCTGTATCTGTTCGCCGTCCTGTCGTTCCTTTCCATTCCTGTGTCGCAGTCGACGTATGTGCTCCAGACGAACATGCGCTTCACGTCGCTGTTCTACACGAAGGTCGTTAACCAGGGAACGTTTGTGGGGGGAATCGCGGCGGCGGCATTTTTCGGGTATGGCGTATCGCTTTCGGTACTGCTCGGCCTGCAGACCCTCGGTTGGATCTTGTCCGGAGGTTTGGCATATTATTTTACAAGGGGCAGCGCCCCGTTGTCGCGCGGCCTCGAGCTCGAGTGGATGATGAAACTTTTCCACTTCGGCAAATTCACGTTCGGTACCACAGTCAGTTCCGTCATCTTCAACAATATCGACACGATGATGCTCGGTGCGTTCCTGGGCACTCCTGCTGTCGCTTCGTACAATGCAGCCTTCCGCATCGCGAATGTGATGGAGATACCAATGACGTCGCTTTCGGCCGTCGTCTTTCCGAAGAGCGTCGAACGAAGCAAAGTCGAGGGGCCTTCGGCCGTGAAGTATTTATACGAACGCTCCGTCGGCGCGATCTTTGCAATGACGGTCCCTGCGGCGCTTGCGCTCATTCTCTTTTCGCAGACCGCCGTGCGTCTTATTGCCGGTGCGAAATATCAAGACGCGGCGCCGATTCTTACCATTGTCGTGCTCTTCTCGCTCATCAAGCCGTTCGGCCGTCAGTTCGGCATCGCGATGGAGTCGATCGGAAAACCGCGCGTCAATTTTTCTATCACGCTCACGACCATGCTGATCAACATCGCGAGCAATTATTTCTACCTGCATTTTTTCGGCTTCCTCGGAGCTGCATACGGAACACTGACCGCGCTTGTCATCGGATTTTTCATTACGCGGCATGCGGCCTCGAAAGAGCTCGGCATCAAAACGTCGACAGTGCTGCGACATGCACTCAGTTTCTATGCGGAGGGCTTTCACCAGGTGACATACCTGATCGTCATGCGAAAGGAACGAACGGCATGAAGATCCTGATGGTATCGAAGGCGCTGCCCACGTCCTATCCCGGCGGAACGCAGACGCATACGGTTAATCTGTCGCATGCGCTCGGTGCGCGCGGGCACGAAGTGACCATCCTCACGGCGTCCGGCAGTCTGACGAACCGGCGGGCGTATCGCATCGGGGAGCACATCACGATTCAGCCTGTGTTCTATGTGCCGGGACGCCTCGGCGTGCTCCGTCTTCATACAATCGACGATGCGACATTCGCATTGTCCGTTCTGCGCTTTCTTAAGAGACACGCCGGCGAGTTCGACATTGTCCACCTTCAGGGCCGAAGCGGCGCGCTCTTCGCCGGCGACCGGACGCGAAGGAAGACTCCGTGCGTCGTGACGTTTCACGGACATCTCCGGTCTGAACATGCGGCCGCGATCTCGACCGGCACAATCGGCCCGAAGCTGCGATGCGAAATGGCATGTGCAGCCGGGTATGCTTCGGCGCATGAACGGCGGATGGCGCGGCATGCGGACGGTGTTATTGCCGTGAGCGGCTCGATGCTCGAGACGGTGACGTCAGACATTGCGCCCTTGCATCAACCGCATGCGGTGATACCCAACGGAGTGAATGCGGGGGACTTCATGCCGGCGCCGCATCGCACGGTGCCGCTTCGCATCGTGTCCGTCTCGCGCCTCGATCCGCTGAAGGGGCATACCTATCTTCTGGCGGCGGCTGCAAAGCTCATGCCGTTGGTTCCGGGCCTTACGCTGCACATTGTCGGAGAGGGCCCCCAACGTCCGCTGCTCGAACGCATGATGTCCGACCTGCATCTGGAAGGCGTCGTAACGCTTACCGGCGCACTGCGAGGCCAGGCGCTGCTGGACGAACTTCAGCAGGCGGAGCTCTTCGTGCTGCCATCGCTGCGCGAGACGCAGGGCATCGCATTCATGGAGGCGTTGCTGTGCGGTGTGCCGGTGGTCGGATTCGATATTCCCGGCGTGGACGAAGTGCTCGCCAACGGGAACACCGCGACGCTTGTTCCGCTTCGCGACGAGGCGGCGTTGACGCGCGCCATCGGCGATGCGCTGCTCGATGCGGACTCATATGCCGCCATGGCTGCACGCGGGCGGACGCACATACTGGAGCGTTTTCAATGGCCGGCGATCGCCCAACGGACCGAACAATTTTATCACACAGTCATCGAGAAACACTATGCTTAGAGATCTCTTCATTGCCGCGGAAGTGATTGCGGTATTCATGCTGCTCATACCCTTTATGACGACGGCAATTGCCCTTCTGCGAACACGGCTGCCGCTGCCGCCGGGGGATGTGCCGGAACGTGATATCGCCGCGGTCATCACTGCCTATAACGATGCCGGCACAGCCGTACCGCTCGTGCACTCGCTCCTCTCGCAGCGCTACGCACGTTTCCATATTTACCTCGTCGCCGACGGTTGTGCGCCGGAGAGCCTGCCGTCCATCCCGGGCAATGTAACGATGCTTGTACCGGAGCAGAAACTGAATTCGAAGGCGGGATCGATCTCGTATGCATTCTCCCGCTTCGTGCGCGAACACGACGCTGTTGTCGTCTTCGATCCGGACAACATTGCGCATTCAGATTTTTTAAGCACCATCAACCGTTACCTTGCATCAGGGTTCAACGTCGTGCAGGGACGGCGCACCGCGAAGAACCTCGATACGCTGTATGCACGGCTCGATGCGCTTGGCGAACTCTACTACAATCATATTACACGCTTTGCTCTTTTCCATGCCGGCTCTTCGGCCGTCATTGCCGGGTCGGGAATGGCGATCGAGACGAAATTGTTCAGGAGCATCCTGTCGTCCGATGTGTTTCGGGAACAGGGACGTGTGGTCGCCGGCGAGGATAAGGTCTTTCAGGTGCAGATCGTCGGCGCCGGCGAACGCATCGCATTTGCCGACACGGCCATCATCTTCGACGAAAAGGTGGGCACGGGAAAGCAGATCGAACGGCAGCGAACGCGCTGGCTGAATTCGTATTTCGAAAATGTGTCTGGTGCAGTCGCGCTCATTGGCAGAGGAATCCGGGCGCGCGATTTTAATGCATTCGCATTCGGATTGGCAACCAGCGTTCCTCCCCTTATCGTTACGCTCGGCATGTCGGCGGCGTGCGTGCTCATCGCAGCCATCACATCCGCTCCCGAAGTCTACGCATGGCCGGCGGCATTCGCGCTCTTTGCGGCAACAGTGGCCTACTCGCTCATTCACGGCGGCGCCGATGCCCGGATCTGGACGTCCGTGTGGGGCATACCGGTGTTTCTTGGGAGGCAGATCGTGTCACTGCTTCAGATGGGGAAATCGAAACGCGACTTCATGATCACCGAGCATCGGACGGATGTAAGGATAGTCGAACACCTCGTTCACAAGGAGCGGCCATGACCGGACAGCCCGATTTCATCATTCTCGCCCTGCCGCGTTGGGATGCGGTGTATTCGTCGGGAACGTACTCGACGGCAAAAGCGCTTGCCAACGGCGGACGCGTGTTTTACATCGATCATCCCTTCACGCTGAAGGACTTCGTGACAAAATTCACAGCGCCCGAAATTCGCCGGCGCCTGAAGGCGCTGTTGTTCGGCCGGGATATCTATACGAAGGTGCCGGGTCTTCCCGAAACGTTCACTGCCGTTACACCGCGCCTCATGCTGCCGGTGAATGTGCTTCCCGAGGGACGGCTGTACGATTTTCTCTCTCGCGTGAACGACCGCATCCTGTACGCAACGGTGCGGCGCATCATCAGGGATTTCGGCGTCACATCGTTCGTGTATCTCAACTCGTACGATCCGTGCTATGGACTGCATTTCCCTGCGTCATTCCGTCCGTCGCTTACAGTCTACAAGACGTCGGATGACATCAGCCAGGCGCCGTACACTGCCCGCCACGGCGTTCGTACCGAGAATGAAATGATCCGCCGTGCCGGGCTCACGCTTGCCACATCGAAACATCTGACCGCGTTGAAAACAGGAATCTCGCCAAGCGTGCGATATCTGCCCAACGCAGCCGACACCGAATTGTTCCGCCGTGCCGGCACTGAAGCGCTGCCGCGTCCGGCAGAATTGCGCTCCATCTCCACAAAGATCATCGGATATATGGGGGCGCTCAGCACGCGGCTCGATTACGAACTTCTGAAGAAAACCGCAGAGTACCATGCGGACAAGACACTCGTTCTCGTCGGATCGAAGGACAATGCCGATTACCGTCCGGTCGGACTCGAGGACATGCCGAATGTCGTCTTTACCGGTGCGCGCCGGCTCGATGAGCTTCCCGCGTACCTTGCCTGCTTCGATTGCGCCATCATTCCCTTCGAATGCAGCGTGCTTACTAAAAGCATCTATCCGCTCAAGTTGAACGAATATTTGTCCGGAGGCAAACCCGTCGTGATGACGGACTTTGCCGATGTGAGCGAATTCGAGAGCGTCGTTGCTATCGCGCGCTCTCACGATGAATTCATCCGGCGCATCGACGAGGAGATCGCGTCCGATTCTCCGTCCAAACGATCGGACCGGATGGCTGCTGCATCATCACACAACTGGCAGGCGCGGGCAACAGAACTGCTTGCAATGATACGCGAAGCATCAAACCTGGAGGCGGCATGAAGACGGACAACACTGCACGCATGTGGGCCATTGGATTTGTCTTGTTCACACTCATTGCACTCTTCATCAAGATCATTTTTTTATGACAATCGACTGTTCGATCATCATGATACACTTCGAATATGAAGGAGCTGCTGCTGAATCCCGGCACCGTTATAGCCGCCGACGCTATCGGAACAATGCTCGACTCTCTTGCCGCACGCTGCAGTGGCATTATTTTTCCGAAAGCATGGTCACGGTATGAGAAAAATCACGTTTACAATGAAGAAGCCGACCCCGGCCGCCGCCGGGTGGCGAGGCATCGGCCGCCGGGCCGTATCGGAGATACTGCGTGAGAAATTGAATACGCCCGCCGGGTATGCGTTCTTCGTCGCGCTCGCGCTCGCCTCTGCGGCGATCGTTGCGCGTGCCGGACTCAGCGGCGGCGTTCTTTTTGTGGTGCTGCTCGTCGGCATTCCTCTCGGTCTGACGGTTATGCTGGATCTCCGCTTCGGCATCATACTGCTTTTAATCATGGCATTTCTCGTGCTGGGCATGAAGCGGGCGCTCTCGGGCATACCGCTGGGGCTGGCCATGGACGCTTTGGTGGCCGTGATGGGATTCGGCCTCTTCGTTCGTCAGACGAAAGAACGCGACTGGTCGTTCGCGGCCAATCCGATCAGCCGTATCATCGGTGTGTGGATCCTCTACACGTTCCTGGAGGTAGCCAACCCTGTTGCCGAATCCCGAATGGCCTGGGTCTATACGATCCGGGGTACGGCCGGATATATGGCGATGTATTTCGTTGTTCTCTACAGTCTGAAGAGTGTGAAGGATGTAACGCTGATACTGAAAGTCTGGATCGCGCTGGCGTTTCTTGGCGCCTTCTGGGGATTATATCAGGAATATGTCGGCCTTCTGCCTTTCGAAATGCAGTCGGTGATCGACGAAGGGAAAATGAACCTGTGGATTGTGAACGGACATTTTCGGAAATTTTCATTCTATTCAGATCCGATGGTCTTCGGCATCGTGACCTCGTATTCGGCGATCCTGTGCTTCGCGCTCGCGAGGGGGGCCTTCTCCCTGTTTAAGCGCGGGCTGTTGTTCGCATGCGGAATCTTCATGAGCTATGCCATGCTGTTCTCGGGCACGCGTGCCGCGTATGTGCTTCCCGGCGCTGCGCTCTTTTTCTATGCCGTGCTGACGGCGAAAAAATCCGTTCTCCTGTCGTCGCTGATGATCGGCCTCGTCGCGCTTGTATTTCTGAATATTCCCAGCAGCAATGAGCACGTCCGGCGTTTTCAGTCGGCCTTTCATCCCTCGGACGATGCATCGTATAAAGTGCGGGCGCAGAACCAGGCGTTCATACAGCCGTATATACAGACGCATCCGTTCGGCGGCGGGCTCGGCAGTGTGGGCGTGTGGGGACAACGGTTTTCTCCGAATTCGGCGCTCGCGAAATTTCCGCCCGACAGCGGATATATACGCACCGCCGTTGAGATGGGATGGATCGGCCTGCTGCTGTATTTTGCATTTCTCTACACGGTGTTCCATGTGGGCATCACCGATTATCATCGCATCAGGGACCCGCGTCTCAAGACGTACAGCGCCGCGATGCTGACTTTGTTGTTCACGCTGCTGGTTGCAAATTTTCCGCAGGAAGCGCTCATACAATTTCCGACCAGCCTCATCATCTATGTTGTGATCGCGATCATCAACAAACTACCGCACTTTGAAGGAAGGATGTCATGACGACCATACCACTCACACTGCCCCTATGGGCCCGGCGCTGCATTGCCGACGCGGCGATCGGCGGCGATCCGGTTTCGCTGGATTCCCGTATCCGCCTCGGATTGGCCCGCTTCAATGTTCCCGATCCGGTCGTCTCGATCGTGATCCCCGCATGGAATGAGGAGGACTCGATAGTACGGACGCTGCTCTCGTTTGCGTCGATGGATGTGACGGTGCCGACCGAGCTGATCGTCGTGAACAACAACTCGACGGATCGGACGCAGGAGATACTCGAGCGCCTCGGGGTCCGCACGATCCAGGAGACGCGGCAGGGTGTAAGTTTTGCGCGGCAGGCGGGACTGATGGCCGCGCGTGGATCGATCCATCTCTGCGCCGATGCCGACTCGATCTATCCTCCCACATGGATCGGCCCGTACGTTTCGATGCTGTCCGATCAGACCGTCTCCTGTGCGTACGAGCGGTACTCGTTCATTCCTCCCAACGGATCGTCGCGTTTCCCGTTGTACGTGTATGAAGTTGTGACGGACAAGTTCTTCCGTCTCAAGCGGAGGGCGAAGGAGTTTCTGTATGTGCGCGGCGCGAATTTCGGATTCCGCACGGCCGACGGAATCGCCGCAGGCGGATTCGATACATCAAGCATGGTGCTCGAAGACGGACGCATGGGGTTGGCGCTCTCGGGCCTCGGGCGCATCCGCCATCTCGATTCTGCCGATGCGCGCATCTGGACGGACGCACGCCGGCTCACCGCCGACGGATCGCTTGGTGCGGCGTTCACACGCCGGGTCGTAAAAGAAATCAAGCGTATTCCCGGCTATCTCTCACTCTCACGAAAGGCGCTTGCACGATGAAACGATTTGTCCTGGTGCGCAGGGATAATTATCCCGAAGGCGGCGCGTATGTTGTCGCATGTTCGATCCTCAAGGCGGTGCAGCGGTTCAATGTGCCGATCGCCGATTCGTATGTTGAACGAGGCCGTGTGATCATTGAAACCGATGGAGAAAAAAAAGACGTTGGTGGCATCGGCGTGCTTCCGCCGTTCCTCCATGGACTGTGGCAGAACTATCTGCTGCGTGTGCATCTGCGCGACGGAGACGTGCTGATAGCTGAGAACGGGATTTCACTGCTGCTTCCGCGGCGATTGAAAAAGATCGTCTACGTCCATCACAGTTTTGCGTTCCGCTATATCGACGATATGCTGTGGAAGCCCGCGCTCAGGAAGGCGGCGAATCTTGCTGCGGCGCTCGTGTTCTTCTGCGTCGAAATGCTTCAGCATCCGGATGTGCTCATGTTCAACAGCCGTTATTCGCTCAAAAGGGGCGGCCATATGCGCGCACGGAAAGGGAAGACGGTTCTCTATCCGCCCGTGCCGATGCCCGCAACGGTTCCTGCCGTTGAAAAACACGTATCGCCGATCGTCTCGCTCGGCAGGATCCATCCGGAGAAGCGGCATTGGCTGCAGCTTGAAATGGCGCGCCGATTTCCGCAGTACGAGTTTGTCATCATCGGCTTCGGGTACAAAGGCGACCCGTACGTGCAGCACTTCCTCGAACAGGCGGCGGCATTGCCGAACGTCACGGTGAAAATGAACTGCAGCGATCGGGAGATCGAAGAGTACCTGAGCGGTGCGCGGATATTCCTCCACACGATGCGGGGCGAACATTTCGGCATCGCGATCGCGCAGGCGGCTGCGCACGGATGCACGATTCTCCTGCACCGGAGAGGCGGAGCGCCGGAAATCGCGCCCGCTGCAACGCTTCTCTGGGAGGATGTGGACGAACTGGAGAACGCCCTTCGGCGCGCCGCACAGGATTCGGCGCCGCAGCCATCGGGCAGGGAAGAGATCGCAGAGAAATTTTCGACTAAAAAATTTGAAGAGAGTTTTTACGGCATCGTTTCGAATGCGCTTGCGACATGAAAGCGCATGTGAAATATCGCAGCAATGCTGTTGCGTGCATGATGGCGAATCAGTCATTCAAGTCGTGTGACGCCGAAA
Source organism: uncultured Ignavibacteriota bacterium (assembly GCA_903884005.1). GTDB lineage: Bacteria > Bacteroidota > Ignavibacteria > UBA10030 > UBA8401 > CAISDA01. The sequence continues at coordinate 21,264 of CAISDA010000065.1, forward strand.
GTGTGGGATGATCTTAAAGCTGATCGGCTAAAATTTTCTTCAGAGTCTGGACACCCGCACATTTTTTTTGCTCGACACAAATAAATTATCCGTATATTGGTGGGCAATACACACGGCAGCCGGGCAGGATGAACTTTTGCGCGCGGAAATTTTTAGTACTGATGATGAATGAACGGATACGATGCTTTTTAATTCAATACACTTTGCACTGTTTTTGCCGATCGTATTTCTTCTTTATTGGTTTGCGACAGAGGGAAAAGCACGACGTCAGAATGTGCTGCTGCTTGTGTCCAGTTACTTTTTTTACGCGTGCTGGGATCCGAGGTTTTTACTGCTGCTGATATTTTCGACAGTGCTCGATTATGTCACTGGAATAAAAATGTTCGAGGCGGAGAACCGGAACAGGAAGAGGTTTTGGTTCTGGCTCAGCGTCTGCGTCAACGTCGGCTTTCTGGGAATATTCAAGTATTACAATTTTTTCAGCGCCTCTTTTGCCGATGCCCTTTCGCTGTTGGGAATGAAAGTGAATTTCGGAACCCTGCAGGTGATATTGCCTGTGGGAATATCGTTTTACACGTTCCACGGCTTGTCCTATGTTATAGACATCTACAAGGGAAGAATAACTCCGGAAAAAAACTTCGTCGATTATTCGGTCTTCGTCAGTTTTTTCCCCCTGCTCGTTGCCGGGCCCATCGAACGGGCCACACACCTTTTGCCGCAAATACTCAAAGAACGGAAGTTCGACTATTCACAGGCTGTCGATGGAGCGAGGCAGATCCTCTGGGGCCTCTTTAAAAAGATCGTCATCGCGGACAATTGCGCCGAATACGCAAACATGATCTTCTCGAACTCCGGTTCCGCATCGGGCAGTACGCTCCTTGCGGGGGCATTGTTCTTTACGTTTCAAATTTACTGCGATTTTTCGGGATACTCGGATATTGCGCTGGGCACGGCCCGGCTCTTTGGGATCGATCTCCTGCGTAACTTTGCGTACCCGTATTTTTCGCGCGATATCGCCGAATTCTGGAGACGCTGGCATATCTCGCTTTCGACATGGTTCAGGGACTATTTATATATTCCGCTTGGCGGCAGCAAGGGCGGAACACTGACTACCGTGCGCAATACATTCATCATTTTTTTGGTAAGCGGGTTTTGGCACGGAGCAAATTGGACGTTCATCGCCTGGGGCGGACTCAATGCGCTCTTCATCATGCCCTCGGTCCTGTTGAAGACCAATCGGGTCAACCTGAACAGTGCCGCCAGGGGAAAGATGTTCCCGACGGTGAAGGAATTTGCGGCTATACTCAGGACGTTCTGTTTGACCGTCTTTGCATGGATCGTGTTCAGGGCCGAGAGCATAGACCACGCAGTGAAATATTGTGCCGGGATTTTTTCCATGTCATTGTTTACCGTTCCCCGATTCGAAAAAATAGACAATGCCGTCGTCATCATGTTCCTGGTGCTCGCATTTTTTGTCGTGGAATGGATCGGCAGGGAACAGCACTATGCGATCGCACGGGTCGGGATCCGTTGGCCCCGCCCCGTCCGGTGGATGTTCTACTCGCTGCTGATCTTCATCATGGGAATGTTCATGCAAACAACGGAAACGCCGTTCATCTATTTTCAATTCTGATATCATGAAAAGGTTCTTACGATCGATAGCGCTTTTTTTCCCGTTCGCTGCGGCGATCTATGTTCTCCTGGTTGTGTTGACGGGAAATTTTGAGGCGGGACTGCATAGGAAGAACCTGAGTTACAGAAAAGGTTCGATCGGGTATTTATATACCAGACTGCAGGAGATCGATCGGGCGAAGAACACCGACATCCTGTTCCTTGGATCATCCCATTGTTATCGGGGATTCGACACGAGAATATTTACGCGGCATGGGCTGCGCACTTTAAATTTGGGATCGAGCGCTCAATCCGTGATCCAAACGGAGGTGCTGCTGAAACGGTATTTGGAAAAGATCCACCCCGCCACGATCGTCTGGGAGGTCGGTCCCGCATCGCTCATGTCCGACGGCGTTGAATCGTCGCTCGATGTCATTTCGAACGACCCGAACGATCTGAATTCGGTCATGATGGCGGTAAAGCAAAATCATATCACTGTCTACAACACATTGATCTATAGCGTCTATCTCGACGTCTTCCATAAGAATGCGTCGTTCACCGAAGCGAAGAGGAAGGCCGATGACGTTTATATTGAAGGCGGCTTTGTTGAAAAGGATCCGCAGCCCTACCAGATCATCAATCGAAGCACATCTGAAGTCCGCTTGAACGACAAACAATTCGCCGCATTCGAGAACTGCGTCTCGTTGATCAAACGAAGCGGCTCCAAACTGCTCATGGTGCAGGCGCCTATTGCCCGATCGTTATACGCATCGTACCTGCACCACGACGCATTTGACGACAAGATCAGTGCCTACGGCGCATACCGAAATTTCAACAACATCCTTGCATTGCACGATTCGACAGATTTTTATGATTCGGACCACCTGAACGCGTCGGGAGTCGCGGCGTTCAATACTGCGTTGATGAGCATGTTGTCCGTCGCGCAGTAACACGCCGATGCGCCATCCGTCACAATATCCGATGAAGGTCAACGGAACCGCCGGTTGTTTTCAGCTCTCGTGTGTGACAGAAATACTTGCCGACCGTCACAACAAGCCGTCCTTTCAAATGGAGGACGGCTTGTTTTTTTTTGGAATTTCTATATATTTCGTCTATTCTGGGTTCATCGCTGAGGACACGACTACAGATATGTGTATCACATTATGGAGGGAGTAACCATGTCACTCGTCAAAGAATTCAAAGAATTTGCCATGAAGGGCAATGTCGTCGATATGGCGGTCGGTATCATCATCGGCGGAGCATTCGGCAAGATCATCACATCGCTCGTTAACGATGTTATTATGCCTCCCATCGGCATGCTTCTCGGCGGAGTGGACTTCAAAGGGTTGATGATACCGCTGAAACAATCGGCTCCCGGCGTTGTCGACGTGGCGATCAAGTACGGTGCGTTCATGAACACTGTGCTCGACTTCGCGATCGTTGCTGCCGCAATTTTCCTTATCGTGAAGGGTATGAACAGCCTTAGGAAGCAGCCGATACCCGCGCCGGCGGAACCAACCTCGAAACCGTGTCCGGAGTGCATGATGGAGATCCCCCTTGCCGCCAAACGCTGCGGTCATTGCACGTCTGTTTTCCACTCATCATAAAATGAAGGAAGAACTTTAATGAAAAATTTTATCTGTACGGTGGCACTTGCGGCGGCCTGCCTCTCTGCGGCAACGGCGCAAACTCCCGACACGGCCGCTCAACCGAGAGACACGACGTGGAAACACACGGGTGTCGCCAGTCTCTCCGCTACGCAGGTTGCATTTACCGATTGGGTCAAGGGCGGCGAAAATGCCATCGCCTGGACGGTACGTCTCGAGGGGAAATCGGAAATGATCGTTCCGCGGTGGACGTGGACGAACAATTACAAGTTTGCGTTCGGCCAGGCTAAACTTGATGGAAAATCGGTACGGAAAACCGACGACAAGATAGACCTCTCTTCGGTTCTGGCGTATACGACAGGCTGGCCTGTGAATCCGTACTGCGCAGCCACGCTCCTGACGCAATTCACCGACGGCTACACGTATGATGCGAACGACAATCCCATCGCCGTCTCCGCATTCTTCGACCCCGCGTATCTCGTGCAGTCTATCGGTTTCGAATACAAACCGTCCCCTGTCATCAAGACCCGGTTCGGCGCGGCGCTCCGTGAAGTGATCACATCGACCTATACAGTCTACTCCGACGATCCTTCGACAGTGGCGGTCGAAAAGACGAAAACAGACGGCGGCATCGAGTCTGTCACCGACCTCGAAGTGAAACTCGATGACAACGTGCTCTTCACATCTCATTTGGAACTGTTCGATCCCGTCAACCATCTCGATCGCATTGTCGTTCGCTCGGACAATATGGTCACCGCCAAAGTGAGCAAGTATATCGTCGTGTCGCTCAACCTTGTCCTTATCAACGACGTGCAGGTGACACCACGCACGCAGGTCAAACAAATGCTGGCGCTTGGGGTTAACTACTCAGTTTTCTGAGAAATACCAATAGTTCAATTCGGAGCGGATGGGCCATGTACGCGGGATTTTTTACAGACTCAAGTCGGCCGGTGAAGAAATCGATACACCAAGGTCTTTGAGCATGCCATCGGCGATGTCGTAGATCCATCCATGGACGACGATGTGCTGTCCGCGCTTCCAGCCGTCCTTGATGATCGTCGTGTTGACGGCATTGATGACCTGTTCAACGACATTCAATTCGCATAATCGGCGAATTCGCTCGGGTTCATTTTCGATGCACTCAAGGATCCGCCCATGACGCTGCTGTATGTCGCGAATATGTCTCAGCCAGTTGTCGACTAATCCGTGCGGCCTGTCTTCCATTGCCGCCATCACACCGCCGCACCCATAATGTCCGCATACGATCACATGTTTGACCTTGAGAATATCGACGGCATATTGCAGCACTGAGAGACAATTCATGTCCGTGTGGATGACAAGATTGGCAATATTGCGGTGGACGAATAATTCCCCCGGAAGCAGGCCGACGATCTCATTCGCCGGCACCCGGCTGTCTGAGCATCCGATCCAAAGATATTCGGGAGACTGTTGTGCCGCGAGCCCTGAAAAAAAATCGGGATTGGCGGCGGATATTTCTGAAGCCCACTTTTTATTATTTTCAAAAAGGTGCGGCAGTGTGATCATCGGAATTCTCCTTGACAAATGGACGGTCGTCCATTTGTAATAACAGTGAAATCCTTATCAATCACAAATATGACGGTCTCGTTTTTCAGAGGCAGAACGGCAGCGATTGTATCCACCGTTAAGGGATGCGTGCAAGGTAACATTTTGGTTGTTATCCAGACCCGCGTGAACATAAAAAAGTCATGAAAACAATTTCTTTAGTTCTGATGCGATAAACAAAACTTCATCCTTACAACGACAGAATGGGCGGATACCTATGGGGGAACACCATTCCGTATAATTTCCTTTGCCGGAAAAATGGCGTCGGGTGGCCCGTTGAAATTCACGTGGCCGGCAACGTGGCTTGAAGTGATTAGGTGGGATGACATGACATTGGTGACGCACTCCGATGTCCTCGCACAATTCAGTGACCATACGGGTATGGATGTGACCGGTACGGGTGTCAAGGAAAAATACGGTGGATTACATTGGTTCGTTTGACGGCATGCGACTTGTGGCAGGTTTTCATATTGAGGGATTCCAGCGAAGATTGGGTTCAACGGGAGCACCATACGATGTTATGCACGACGGCCCGATCTCCGTGAACTTCTCGCTCGACCTGACGGTGGCGAAGAGACCCACATCATCACGAAAAATGATTGCCACAACCAGGTACAAATACAAACGGTCGGATCTGATTCAGACCCGACCGTTTACGGTTCCCCCGACTGTTTCATAAGAGCGTCCCCATACTGTTTTTCAATTGGAAAAAGTGCAAGCTAAAGTGCAAGTTGGAAGCCCATCCAATCCCCTTTAAAACAGCAATTCCGCAATTCTCTTCGAGGAAGAAAATGGCGGAATCGGACTGTTTTTGTACCCCCGACGGGATTCGAACCCGTGTACTGGGCTTGAAAAGCCCATGTCCTAGGCCTCTAGACGACAAGGGCAGGAATACAAATATTCTACAAACGGCAAAGAGTGACTGTACAACGAGGTGGAGTCTTTGAAGAACTCTGGGTGACCAGTGGGACTTGAACCCACGACCTCCAGGGCCACAACCTGGCGTTCTAACCGACTGAACTATGGCCACCATTGAAACGCAAAAAAGTCCGTCATCGTGCATGCCGACAGACTTAATCTGTCTATTAAGATAGGGAAAAAAATCGCCGAAGGCAAGAATTTTTTTCGCGTCCGTTGTTTCCGCTGAGCATCTGCGATGAAAAATTTACACATGCGATAGGCCTTCAGAACGATCTCAGGGAACAAGTTTTTCCGTAAAATACTCTTGTGCGGTATCGCCGCTATTCCACCACTTCCCCCTCAACGCGGTTCCACCAGGCGTCGATCTTCTTTCCGCTCCAAATTGTGAAGGCAAAGAAAATCACGCCGGCTGCTACGTCGACCACATAATGATAGCGGAGGTACACGGTCGCGGCGATCAGCAGCGTGCCGAGCGCCAGCATGATCCAGCGTGTCCGGATACGATCTGAAAATGCGACATACAGCGCCACCAGCGTGACCTGCGTATGGCCGCTGGGAAAAATGTCGCGCTGTGCGAACGCGGCGGCGTTGACGACGCCATCGGGAATGGACTCTCCGACGTTCACAAAATGGCGCAGGCTCTCGGTGAGCCAGACGCCGGGAAGTTCGATGTTGAGCATGCCGAATTCATGAAGAGTGAACCGCGGCCCGACTCCGGGAAAAAGAAAATACCCGATATACGAGAGATAGAATCCGTAGATGAGCAGAAATCCCGCCGTGAAAAACTGCGCCCTGTTCGCGCGCTGATACAGTTCGATGACCGGCAGCAGCAGCAGCACGTAATAGGAGTTATAACTCAACTGCAGCAACTCGGTGAGCAACGGATGCGAAAAGGCCGTGAGCCAGTGCGTGGGATGAACGCCGAAGATGAAGAAATCGGCTGCGATCAAATACGAGTCGTAATCGACGGGGTGTATCGGGTGCACCATATAGTACGTCTCTTTGAAGACGAACAGCAGCATGCCGATTGGATACCAGTTGTGGAGAAGGCGAAGCGACCGCGAGTGCGACGTCATGGCCGCATGAGAAATGACGAGGATGCCGGCAATGATCGCGATGTTGAGCGACACGAGCGTCGGCCAAATTGTGACGCGTGCATAAAAAATGCCATTCAACAGAGTCAGGAAGAGCAGGAACATGAGCGTGATGAATTCGCTGGTGGATAATGCGCCGAACGCCTGGCGGAGCCACCGGTTGCCCCTTTCGAGTCCGTGAGGCGCGGTTGATATGAATTCTTCTTCAGGCATGCTCGTCGTCGGAGACCAGCGGTGTGATGATGCCGGCAATGGGGAGCAGCTGATTGGAGAGCAGGACAAAATCGGCGACCGTCAATTCTTCGGGACGCCAGTCCAGATTCACCGAGAGCGTGTCCAGCACTTCCGGCGGCACATTCAGGCTTTTCAGTCCGTTCCTCATTGTTTTTCTGCGCTTGCCGAATGTTCCCCGTACGATCGTGCGAAACAATACGTCGTTTTCAGCCGTCGGATCGGCCGGCGTAGTGAAATTCATGGACACGACCGCCGATGTCACGGCGGGGATCGGGAAGAACGAGTTGCGCGAGACGCCGAAGAGCAGGCGCGGCGCGGCGTAATATTGCGCGAAGATCGAGAGAATTCCGTAGTCCTTGGTCCGCGGTTTCGCCACGAGCCTGGCTGCGACCTCCGTCTGCATCATCACCATGAAATCCTGCACGGCGTCGCGCGTGTCGATCACGTGAAAGAGGATCGGACTGGTGATGTTATACGGAATGTTCCCGATGATGCGGAGCTTCTTTCCGCGTTCTGCGGCGATGGCGCGCAGGTCGACCGACAGGATGTCCTGATGCAGCAGCGTGAGCCTGTCGCCGTACGTCATCTGCAGTGACGCAGCGAGTTCGTTGTCCAATTCCACCGCTGTCAGATGAGGGAGCTGTTCCATGAGCATGGATGTCAGCGCCCCGCGCCCCGGTCCGATCTCGAGTACGTTTTCGGTGGGTTGTGCATCGAACGAGCGAATGATCTTTTGAATGACATTCGTGTCGTGGAGAAAATTCTGCCCAAGTGATTTTTTTGGTCTGCTATGTATGCTCACTGCGTGTGCCGGGGAAAGCCGAGCAGAAGGTCTTCATGAACCGCTCAGAGGTGATAAAAAAAACTGTGACACTAATATAAGAACGCGGGGCGCATTTGTCAACCGCCTCCGCAGTGCGGTTGCATATCCTTCATTTTATTCAGATATTCATACCTAATACCCCATGAGCATCGTTACAGAATACATACGGCCGCTGGCAAAAAGAGACAGCTTCTCTGCCAAATGGCTCCTCCTGCTTGTCAGTGCACTGGCCATGGCGCTGATGTTCCCATCGAGCATCAGCGTCGAGAACGAGTATGCGCTCGGATCGGTGTGGACGGACAACGATCTCTATGCGCCGTTTTCCTTCCCGCTGTTCAAGGATGATCAGGAATACCAGCGCGAACGCACGGACGCAGCCGCTCACGTCTACCGGGTCTTCGAACAGGAGACGGATGTGCCGCGCCAGGCAGCCGATTCCATCCACATGTTTTTTTCCGATCTCCGGATGATCATCGATAACCGGAAGGCCGATTCTGCGGCAATACAACGCCTCACCCGGTCCCTGCCCGTCTCGTTCACGAACGATGAATGGAATAGTCTCTGGCACCTGCGCACGCGAGAACTGCAGCACGGCGGACGCCAGACACTGGCGACATTCGAACGTGATGTGCTTGGCGTCGTGGACAGGTTGTACGGCCAGGGAATCATCGATATCCGGAGTTCGGAGGCGGATACCGTCGGCGCAGTCCGGAAAAAAACGGTCGAACGCATCGTGCCCCTCAACACCTTTATCGACAGCGACGCCCTCGGCAGGAAAACCGAAGAAACATTCACCGCGCTCTACCGCGGCGACAACGACACGGTGGCGATCGCCTCCAAGATCGTGCTGTCATTCATCGCGCCGAACATCCAATTCCGGAAGACACAGACGGAACGCGAAATGCGGTTCGCTGTCGAATCGGTGCCGCACACGTACGGTGCGGTGAAGGAAGGCGACCGGATCATCCGGAAGAACGAACGCATCACCGGAGAGGTCAAGCGGAAGCTCGACTCGCTCCGAAAATCGAAAATTGAACGGGGCGCCGATATCAACAGGGCGGCAACCTTTGCGGGAAAATTTCTCCACGCTTTCGTGATCATGTGGCTCTTCAGCATGTACATGTACATGTTCCGGAAATCGATCTTCCACAACAACGCGAAGCTGGGCATGATCGCGCTCATCGTTCTGAGCAGCGCGGTGGCCGCCTATGCGACCACGCTCTATGAGGGCGAACTGCCGATGAAATTTCTTATCGTCGTTCCCGTCACATCAATGCTGCTGGCGATCATCTTCGACTCGCGCGTGGCCTTCTATGGAACGGTGGTGACCTCGCTCCTGGTGGCGGGCGTACGGGGCAACGATTATTCCGTCGCGCTCTGCTCGCTTGCCGCGGGCGCGCTTGCCGTGTATACCGTGCGCGACATTAAAACGCGGACGCAATTGTTCCGCTCCATCACATTCATTTTTTTGGGCTATGCCGTTTCGATCTGCGCGCTGGCGCTCGAACGCTGCGACGCGCCGGCCGTCGCCGTGAGCCAGGTGCTCATGGCCGCGCTCAACGCCGTGCTGTCGCCCGTGCTTACCTACGGCCTCCTCATCTTTTTCGAGAAGGTGCTGCATGTGTCCACCGATCTAGCACTGCTGGACCTTTCAAATTTCAATCATCCGCTCTTAAAGGAGCTGTCGCTTAAAACACCCGGAACGTTCCATCACAGCGTGAGCATGAGCACGCTGGCCGAAGCCGCCGCCGACGCCGTCGGGGCAAATCCCGTGCTGACGCGCGTGGGTGCCCTCTACCACGACATTGGAAAGATCGTGAATCCGGTAATGTTCGTTGAAAATCAGAAGGGTGATGAAAACATGCACGAAGCGATCAATCCGAAAAAAAGCGCCAGGATCATCGCCTCGCATGTAGCAGACGGCATCCGGCTGGGGCGCGAGTACGGGATACCCGAAGAAGTGCTCCTGTTCATCCCGATGCATCACGGCAAGACGAAGATCGGCTTCTTCCATGAACAGGCCCTTGAGCAGAGCCTCGCTCCGGAGACGGTCAACGAAAAAGACTTCCGATATCTCGGCCCGCGTCCTAACTCGAAAGAAGCGGCGATCGTCATGCTGGCCGACGCCGTTGAAGCGTCGACACGGTCGATCGAAGAACCCACATCGGAAAGGATCAAGGAGAACATCAGCGCCATCTTCAAGGCGCGCTTCATGGAAGGGGAATTGGACGAGAGCAACCTGACGCTGAGCGATCTCACGAAAATTCAGGATCGGTTCCTCGCCATCCTGCTCGGCGTCTATCATCCGCGCATCCGGTATCCCGAAAAAGACGAAGCGGACGACGCGCGCGCGGCCGAGCTTTCGGGCGAGACGAAAGTTAAAATAAAAAAGACGGAGGAGGACAAACCTCGCCGCCGCCGGCCTCCCAAAGCGGATACGGTATGACGGCGCCCCGCATCCGCGAGATCGAGGAATACTTCCGCTTTCTGCAATTGGAAAAAGGATTGTCTCCGAACACGCTCGAGGCCTATCGGCGCGACGTGGGTGTGTATTGCGGGTTCCTCGCGGCCGAGGGCATCGGCGGCATCGGCCTGGCGACGGACGAACATGCCGCGGCATTTGTGCGCGCGTTGAGCGGCGTCGGCCTCTCGGCCAAAAGCATTGCGCGCACCATTTCAGCACTCAAGGGGCTCCACCGGTATCTGCTCGGCGAAAAAAAAATCGACACCGATCCGACGCAGAATCTTGAACTGCCCAGGATCGGCCATGCGCTGCCCGATGTACTGAGCTACGACGAGGTCGAACTGATCCTGTCGGCCGCGACTCCCTCCGGCACCACCGAGAGCGGACTCTGGATGCGCGACCGGGCGCTGCTCGAAACATTGTATGCCACCGGCATACGAGTCTCTGAAGCGACGACGCTGAAACGAGCAGACATCTTTCCCGATCAGCAGCTCATACGCGTGTTCGGCAAAGGCTCCAAAGAACGGCTCGTGCCTATCGGCGCGCCGGCCTTGGAGTGGATCGCCCGATACTCGGAAGGCGTGCGCGTGACGCTCGCCGCGAAAAAGCAGACCGGCGACGCGGTCTTCCTGAATTGGCGCGGGAGGCCCCTGTCGCGCGTGGCGGTGTGGAATATCGTGAAAGAATATACGCGCCGCGCCGGCATAGAAAAAGACGTGCACCCGCATTCGTTCAGACATTCGTTTGCAACACACCTGCTCGAAGGAGGCGCGGATCTCCGGTCGGTTCAGGAAATGCTCGGGCATGCGGATATCGCCACGACACAAATCTACACGCACGTCGACCGCGAATTGATGAAGGCCGAACACGCAAAATACCATCCACGAGGATAACGTTCGCCAATGCCTGCACCGAGAGACAACACGAAGAGAACAACACCGATGTCCGTACTAAGCAGCACTACGAAATTGAGTAAGCCGATGCCTGCACCGAGAAACAAAACGATGAGTGTGACGAAGGATGAGCACACGGTGCTTCTGGCCGAATGTGTGCGCATGCATGCGACGGCATCGCCCGGCGAGGTCGTCAATACGACGATCAATCAGGACATCATGAGCGCCGCCGGCTTTCTGCCCTCATCGTTTGTGGACCTGTTGTTTTTGGATCCGCCGTACAACATGAAGAAAAAATTCAACGCCGCCTCGTTCTCGCAGCGCTCCATCGAAGACTATGCCCAATGGATGGACACATGGCTGTCGAAAATCGTGCGATGCCTGAAACCGAACGCATCGGTGTACATCTGCGGCGACTGGCGGAGCTCCACGGCGATCGAACTCGTGGCCCGAAAATATTTTCTCATCCGCAACCGCATCACCTGGGAACGCGAGAAGGGAAGGGGCGCCAAGGCGAATTGGAAAAATGCATCGGAAGATATTTGGTTCTGTACGATGTCGGACGACTATACGTTCAATCTCGACGCTGTCAAGCTGAGGCGCAAAGTGCTCGCGCCATACACACACGGTAACGGCGATCCGAAGGACTGGAAGAAAACCGAGGAAGGGAGTTTCCGCGTCACGCACCCGTCCAATATGTGGACGGACCTGACGGTGCCGTTTTGGTCCATGTCCGAAAACACGGAACATCCCACACAAAAACCCGAAAAATTACTCGCCAAGATTGTGCTGGCCAGTTCGAACCACGGGGATGTGGTGATGGATCCGTTCCTCGGATCGGGCACTACCTCCGTCGTCGCCAAAAAACTTGGCCGCCGCTACGTCGGGATCGAGATAGACGAAGCCTATGCGTGTCTTGCGCAGAAGCGCCTTGGGCTCACGGCACAGCATGCGGCGATACAGGGAATCCGCGCCGGCATGTTTTACGAACGCAACAGCATCTGAGCTCACAGTGAACTTGTTGCTCGCGCAACAGCAACGAAAAAACCATATGAGAAAAATTCTGGCGCTGGCCGAGGGACGGTTCAGTCCGTTGAAATCGAAAACTGCCAACGGAGCCCTGGCGTATTTGCCTAATGAAGTTGTCGCAATCGTGGACAGTACGAAAGCGGGCATGACGGCCCGCGATGTGCTCGGCTACGGCGGCGCAGTGCCCGTGGTTGCAAGCATCGAAGAGGGCATGGCATACGGCCCCGACTCTCTCCTCATCGGCATCGCCCCTCCAGGCGGACGCCTTCCCGATGAATGGAGGCAATGGATCCTCTCGGCGCTGCGAAACGGGATGAATATTCTCTCGGGCCTTCACACCATCCTTTCGGACGACGCCGAGTTCTCTCTAGTTGCAGAGGAATGCGGATGCACGATCACCGACTGGCGCAAAATTCCGTTCGAGTACGAGGTCGTGGCCAAAGGCCATTGGCGGACACGCACGGCAAAGACCATTCTCACCGTGGGGTCGGATTGCAATATCGGCAAGATGACGACGATGCTGGAGGTCTATAAGGAATTCCGGGTGCGAGGCCTCTCGAGCGATTTCGTCGGCACGGGGCAGACGGGTATCATGATCTCCGGCAAAGGCATTGCGGTGGATGCGGCGATCAGCGACTACATCGCCGGCAGCATCGAAAAAGCGATAGACGAGTCCGCCGCCGAAGGCCACGCGTATATTTTTGTGGAAGGGCAGGGCGCGCTGACGCATCAGGGATATTCCGGCGTCACCTACGGACTGATGCACGGCACCATGCCCGATGCCATGATCCTGTGCCATCAGCCGACACGAACGCACGACGATTACGGCATGGCAATTCCCGACCTTCATCGCCTTATCCGCCTGCATGAAGAGGTCATCTCGATATTCCGTTCGACGAAGGTCGTCGGCATCGGCATCAATTCGATCGGGCTCACCGACGACGAGAGCGCGCGCGCGGCCGACGCGATCGAAGACGCCACGGGCCTGCCGGCTGTCGACGCGTTCCGCTTCGGCGGCGCGAAGCTGGCCGACGCGCTCGTATCCTATTTGACGTAGTGCTCCGGGGCGGGATGCATATCGACCCGGCCCGCATGTATGCCACAGACATTCTGAGTTAATCATCTTGACTTCGTCAAGAATCTTCATACATATCGGACATACGTACTGTGTCATTCTGAGCGCAAGCGATGAATCTTGCATCGTGTGTGCAGCAGGCGAGATTCTTCAGTCGCTCGGGCTCCTTCAGAATGGGACATGAACTTTAGGACGCGGTGAATATGTACTGCATACCTGCTATGATCACATACACGGAGGAATTATGGTACTGTCGATCGTAACCATCGAAAAGCCAGAGGCGGTCAATTTTATCCTTGGCCAGTCGCATTTCATCAAGACGGTCGAAGACATGCATGAGGCCGTTGTGCAGGCCAACAGCGCAATGCTGTTCGGCCTTGCCTTCTGCGAATCGTCGGGTCCGGCGCTCGTGCGGTACTCGGGGAACAATGCGGCGCTCATCGACCTCGCAAAAAAGAATGCCCTTGCGCTTTCGTGCGGACATTCGTTTATTTTATTCATGGAGAACGGCTTCCCCATCAATATTTTGAACGCCGTGAAGAACCTCCCGGAGGTATGCCGGATCTTCTGCGCCACGGCTAATCCCGTTGAAGTGATTGTTGCCGAGACTGAACAGGGGCGCGGCATCATGGGAGTGATCGACGGAGTTGCGTCGAAGGGCATCGAATCCGAGGCCGATATTGTGCAGCGGAAAATTTTTTTGCGGACCATAGGATACAAACTTTAATCACAGGCGAATGAGCACCCAATGATCATTATGAAATTCGGCGGCACTTCGGTGGAAGATGCGAAGGCCATTGCCAATGTTGCGGAGATCGTGAAGAGGAACGTTGCCAACAGCCCGGTCGTTGTCTCGTCGGCGTGCGCGGGAATCACGAACCAGCTTTTAAAAACGGCGTCGCTCGCCCAGCAGGGGAATAAAGACGCAGCGCTCGAGAATGTGGCCGCCATTGAAAGCCGCCATAAAAAAATTGTGAAGGATCTCTTCGAGGGCGAGACGGCAAAAAGCCTCAACAAGCATCTCGCCGCGTGCGCCGAAGAACTCGCCGCCCTCGTCAACGGCGTGGCCGTGCTGGGAGAATTGACGCCGCGCTCGATCGATGCGTTCGCAGCATACGGCGAACGGCTGTCGTCCTTCCTCCTCCAGTATTATTTAGACAAGATCGATGTGCGTTCCGTATGGATCGACGCGCGCAAGATCATCATCACCGACGACAAGTTCACCAAGGCGGCAGTGCAACTGGACCTCACGGAATTCAAGCTCAGGAATTTTGTGCTGCCCAAGGTTGTCACGGGGCATGTGGTGGTGACGCAGGGATTCATCGGTGCCACCGAACAGGGCATCACGACAACGATCGGCCGCGGCGGTTCCGATTATTCGGCGGCGATCATCGGCGCCCTGATCGGCGCCGATGAAATTCAGATCTGGACGGATGTGGACGGCATTCTTACCGCCGATCCGAGCGTTGTGAAGGACGCAAAAAAAATCAAGGTCATGTCGTTCAACGAAGCGTCCGAGCTGGCGTACTTCGGCGCGCGCGTGCTGCATCCCGATACGATCATGCCTGCGGTGTCGAAGAATATTCCGGTGCGCGTCTTGAATTCGAAACGGCCGTCCTCCACCGGCACATTGATCGTGACAAAGCCGAAGATCGACAACCGCTGCTTCGTGAAATCCATCGCCTATAAGGAAGGGGTCACGCTCATCGGCATCGTGTCGTCGCGCATGTTCCTCGCCCACGGCTTTCTGGAGCAGGTGTTCACCGTGTTCGACAAACATCAGACCACCGTCCATACGGTGGCGACGTCCGAGGTGAGCATCTCGGTGACCGTCGACGATTCCAAGAATCTCGATTCCATCGTCCGAGAATTGCGCGCGTTCGCCACGGTCACCGTGGCCGAAAAAAAGGCGATCATCTGCGTGGTCGGGGACAATCTCCGCAATGTGCCGGGCGTGGCCGCGCGCGTGCTCAGTTCCATCAGCGAGATCAACATCAATATGATATCGCAGGGCGCGTCCGAGATCAATTTTAGTTTTGTCGTCGATGAAGACAATGTGGACGACGTGGTTCGGAGGCTGCACCGCGAGCTGTTCTCGGATGTGACGGCGTTGACGGAAATTTTCGAATAACTCTATACTGCAAAGGATGCTATGAACACATACGACGTGATCGTTGCCGGGGCGACCGGCATGGTGGGCCGCAAGATGATCCAGGTGCTGGAAGAACGGAAATTTCCCGTTGAGCGGTTGATTCCGCTCGCGTCTGAACGGTCGGTCGGCAAAGAAGTGGAATTTCAGGGCCGGAAGGTGCCGGTCGAACTGCTGTCCGCCGAAACGCTCGCCCGCTATAAAGCCCCGATCGGCTTGTTCTCTGCGGGGGCATCGGTGAGCCGCGAATTCGGCCCGATCGCGGCCGCCAACGGCACGCTGGTGATCGACAACAGCAGCGCATTTCGAATGGACCCCGCCGTGCCGCTGGTGGTGCCCGAAGTGAACCGCGAAATGATCTTCCGGCACAACGGCATCATCGCAAATCCGAACTGCTCCACGATCCAAATGGTCGTGGCGCTGAAGCCGCTGCACGATCGCTACCGCGTGAAGCGCGTCATCGTGTCGACCTACCAATCCGTCACCGGCGCCGGCCAGCGCGGGTTCGACCAGCTCATGAGCGAACTGAAGAACGAAGTGCCGGAATTCCAAAAATTTCCGTACCAAATTCTCTTCAACTGCCTGCCGCATATCGACGAATTCACCGACGACGGCTACACCAAGGAAGAGCATAAGATGATCAACGAAACACAAAAGATCATGGGCGATGCGTCGATCTCCGTCTCCGCAACATGCGTGCGCGTGCCGACCGTGGGCGGCCACAGCGAATCCGTCAACGTCGAGTTCGAACAGCCGTTCGACATGGACGACGTGATCACGCTGCTGAGCGACGCGAAGGGCATCATCATGCAAAATGATCCGAAAAATAAAATATATCCGATGCCCATCTGGGCGCACGACAAGGATGAGACATTCGTGGGCCGTGTGCGCCGCGATTTTTCGGTGCCGAACGGTTTGAATCTCTGGATCGTGGCGGACAATCTCCGCAAGGGCGCCGCCACCAACGCGGTCCAGATCGCAGAGGAATGGATCAAGGGCCAATGAGAGCCACGGGTGTCCGATGATGCTGAATGATTCGCGCGTATTCTCCATAACAACATCAGTGAACCGTATCGCACTCGCACTGCTCGTTGCGGCCTCGGCATGGGCGCAGAACAGCCGCATTGAATTGCGCTCGTTCCCCAGCACCGCATTGGGCATTATAAAAAGCTACAACATTTACCTGCCGAAAGACTACGACAAGTCCACCGAGCGCTACCCTGTTATTTATTTGTTCCGCGGACACGAGCGCGAGTGGGCAAATCCGGACGAGGACGGATCGCGCCTGGGGAAAACGGTGAAGGACGATGCCGACGCGCTTGCCGCCTCGGGAGCGATCGGCGGCACGATCCTGGTGATGCCGGGTATGTCCTCCGCCGATAATGCCGTGCCGGCGTGCGGCGTGAATATGCTCAATGTGAGCATCGCCGCGAGCAGGGACGGCCTCGGCACCGGTGCGTTTGAAGACTATCTGGTGAAGGAACTCATCCCGTATGTGGACAATAATTTCCGCACCATCCCATCGCGCTGGTTCCGCGCGGTGGATGGGTTCTCGCTCGGGGGACAAACATCGATGATGTTCGCCATAAAGCACCCGGAGCTCTTTTGCTCCGCGGGCTCGTTCGACGGTACTCTCATGTGGCTCGATTTTAAAGGGGCTTCTTCCACCGGCGTAATGAACGATCTGTGGGTCACCAACAGCATGTTCGATCCGATGTTCAACAAGCCGCGCGACATCGCCTCCATGACGCACTACAATGCCTCGAACATCGTCCGCGATGCATCGCCCGCGCTCACCGCGGCGTTGAAGCAAATGCAGTTCCTGTTCCACGCAACGCCGGGCGGCAACGACGACAGGACAAATGCGCTGATCGGATTGCTGGCAAACAAGGGGATCCCCAACGGATTCGCCGTGGTCAATATCACACCCACTGCGCAGCACAACTGGTTCTATGCAGACATGCACGCCGCGCAGACGTTCCCCAGACACTGGACGAAATTTCAATCTCCGATCGCATCGCTCTATACGCCGCTTGCCGGTCCGGCCCCTTCGAGCGTTGTCGCCGGAACGGTCCCTCTCGCATGGCTGCGCGGTACGCGCGACAGCGCGATGACTCTGCTGCAAACGAGCAGCGACGGCGGCACGACATGGCAGACGCTGCGTATGTCCACGACGCGTGATTCCGTTGTTCAATGGGATACGCGGCTGATGCCGGACGGCACGCGGTACATGCTGCGCCTGTTCATCATTGCCGATTCAAGCATCGGCGTTGCCCGCAGCGCGGGACGCTTTACGGTGAATAATCCCGGCAACGCGGCGCCCGATGTCGAGCTCCTCTCGCCGTCACCGAACGACACGGTGAGCAATACTGTGTCCGTGCGATGGAAGGCGGCCGATGCCGAGGGCGATTCGCTGCGCGTGTCCATCGAGTTCAGCGCGGATAACGGCGTGTCGTGGAAGACGATCGCCTCGTCGCTCATGAATACCGGCTCCTGCATGTGGAACTCCGCTGCCGACGTCAATTCCGCGAAGTGCCTGCTTCGCATCACGTGTTCGGACGGAACGGCATCGACCGCGGTCTCTTCCGGTGTCTTCACCGTGAAGAACAAGCGCTATCCGCTCTATCCGTTCATCGTCCACCGAACCGGCAGCGGCGACGGTTCGATCGCTCTTGTCCGCGTCGATACCTCGCCGGTCGTGGCCACAGGCTATCGAATAAAATTTGATGACTCGGATGTTTCCGCCAGGTACTATACCGTCGACAATATTGCACGCGCACTGCACGTCGTGCCGAAAACACGCATCGTCAACGGCCAGGAAGGGCCCTACTTCGACGGATTACGCCTGATCATCTCGGATTATACCGCCCCTCAGCCTCTCGCCGATTCCATCCGATGGACCAACGGGCACAGTCAATTGGAAGGGAGCGTGTCGCTTCCCGAATTCATGCTGGGAACCGGCCTCGTCAGGGGCGTCCCCTATCCGGCGGATTATGTCGTCACGACGGCGGACAACGTGATGGATACATCGAGCGCGTTTCTCGACGCCGTGCCGTCACCGATGAAATTCACCGTGTGGAACCGGACCGAAAACCGCCGGGCCGAAGTGCTCTATAATGATAACGACAACGACGCATCGATCAGCCGCAACGACGAACTCTATGTCGTCGAAAAAAATTCCAAAGGGACGAAGCAACTGACGTGGCAGATCATGTTCACCGCGAACGATGTGTATGTAAAACCGGCAGCCGGCGATCAGTTCCTCATTAAAATTGCGAAGCCGTTCACCTCGAACGACGTGTTCGAATTTACACCGGTCATCGACGACGTGCAGGGCAGTGCCGCTGCTCCCGAGACGTGGTACTTGGGACAGAACTATCCGAATCCATTCAACCCCTCGACACGCATTCAGTACTCCATCGCCCGGACGCAGCATGTGCATCTCGCGGTCTTCGATGTTCTCGGCCGCGAAGTGGCGACCCTCTCGAACGAACGCATGCAGCCGGGACGATATTCCGTCCAATGGAATGCCGGGAATTTCGCCAGCGGTGTCTATTTCTACCGCCTCGATGCGGGAACATTTTCTGAGACAAAAAAACTGGTGCTCACACGATGAACAATCGACTTGTTGCGGCTCTCATCCTCTTTACTGTGCAGGCGCTGGCGGCACAGAACCCCGACTCGCTTCGCGTCGGCATCCATCAACTGAAATCCGAGCAGTACCGGTGGGAGGACCTGAAACTCGTTCAGGGCGTCGGCGCATTCGTCCACGGAAAGGCATGCGCGGTGAAGGGCGACTTGAAAGGCGCGATCGTCGAATTTCAAAAGGGCGTGAAGAAGAGCAAGGCCGCGGCATATTATAACATCGGCCTGACGTACTTTTACATGCACAATTATCCCGTTGCCATACAGTACTTCAAGAAGGCCGAACGGATCAAGCCCGATGCTCTCTCGCGATCCTACCGGCAGACTGCAGCGCGCAAACTCAAGGAAAAACCGAACGCCATGAAAAAATGAGATACGGCGAGTTTCGCGTACGCGTGTGTGCTGTCAGACTCTTCCGGTTCTGCTCTCCCGCCCCCGGCACAGATTCTTGTTCACTCCATGCACCTGCGTGAAAGCGGGAGCCACGCGAACGACTCCTGATCATGCACACATACATCTAATCATTAATAACTATGGAACGACGATCATTTCTTGCACACGCAGCAGCGGCCGCCGCTGCACTCGGATTGCCCGCATCGGTGCTGGCGGCAGAGACAGTGCCGCGCCGCACTTTGCGCCGCCGAACGATCAAACCGAAAGCCCTGAAGCCGGGCGACACGATCGGCATCATCGCCCCCGCCTCGTACGTGGAGAAACAGGCGGACATCGATGAAGCGCGCTCAACGATCGAAGGCCTGGGCTTCACGACCGTCTTCGGCGGCCACGTCTCCGACCGGTACGGGTACCTGGCAGGCGGCGACCGGGACAGGGCCGAAGATGTGAACGCGATGTTCCGGCGTAAGGACGTGAACGGTATCATCTGCCTGAGGGGAGGCTGGGGCTGCCTGCGCATGATCCCCTACCTCGACTACGCGATGATCCGGCGGCACCCCAAGGTGATCATGGGATACAGCGACATCACGACGATGTTGAACGCGATCTATCACCGCACGGGACTGGTGACGTTCCACGGACCCGTCGCCATTTCCACATTCAACGAGTATACGAACGAATACCTTAAAAAAGCGGTCTTCACACCGAAGCCGATCGGTCTCGTGGTGCAGCCGCCGGCGGGCACAGACGACACACCAGACACATCGATCGTGTCGCTCGGCAAGGGAAGGGGAAGCGGGCCGCTCGTGGGCGGCAACCTTTCGCTCATCGTGACGATGCTCGGCACGCCGTTCGAGATCGACCTGAGGGGAAAGGTGCTGTTCCTGGAAGAGGTGGACGAAGAGCCGTATCGCGTGGACCGCATGCTGACGCACCTGTGGATGACGGGACACCTGCAGCGGCTTGCGGGACTCGTGATCGGAAAATTTCACAACTGCGTGCCGAAGAAAAACAATCCGGAATATACATCGTCCTTCACGGTCGAAGAGTTGTTTCAGCAGCGGATTGTGCCGCTCGGCATTCCTGCAATCTCCGGCGTGATGATCGGACATATCAAGAACAAACTGACGATGCCGATCGGCGTGCGCGCCACGGTGGATGCCGACGCGAAGACGCTGACGATCACCGAAGCAGCCGTCTCCTGACGCCCGCGCGCGGCACATGCGACACTATATTTCGTTAATTGCAGGAAAGAGATTGCATCTCGCACAAATAATAATTTATTATAAAGACGAAGTACAATTGTTTCATCATATCAGGGTCGCTGCATGGGTCACCATTTTCGCTATCGCAACAAAGAGATGTTCTGTGAAGGCGTTCGCCTTTCCGACATCGTGAAGGAAGTCGGATCGCCGGTATACATCTACAGCAAGAGAACACTGCTGGAGGCATACACGGAATTTGATACGGCATTTGCAAACGTCGATCATCTTGTTTGTTTCGCGATGAAGGCGAACAGCAGCCTGAGCGTTGTGTCGCTGCTTGCGAAGGCCGGGGCGGGGATCGACTGCAATTCGGGCGGAGAGATCTTCCGCGCATTGAAGGCGGGCGCCCATCCGAGCAAGATCATCTTCACGGGCGTCGGTAAGACCGAAGAGGAGATCCGCTTCGCGCTGCAATACGACATCCTCATGTTCAAGGTCGAATCGCGCAGCGAACTTCGCGCGATAGACCGCATTGCCGGAGAAATGGGAAAGAAGGCGCCGGTCGGCATTCGCATCAATCCGAATGTCGATCCTAAAACGCATCCGTACATCGCCACCGGACTCGCCGAAGATAAATTCGGCATCGACCAATCCATGGCATTCGAATCGTTCGGACTCGCAGCCTCGCTGCCGAATCTTCGCGTGGTCGGTCTGGACATGCACATCGGTTCGCAGATTGTCGACGTGGATCCCTTCGTCCAGGCTGCAACGAAGATGGCGGTGCTGGCGCTGGAATTGAAAAAGGCCGGGTTCAATATCGAGCACTTGGATATAGGCGGCGGAATGGCGATTCCCTATAAAGTCGAGAAGCCCGCGTCGCCGAAGGATCTGGCCGACGCGATCTCCTCCATCTTAAATGTGACCGATTGCAAGATCCTCTTTGAGCCGGGACGTTTTCTTGTGGGCAACGCCGGCGTGCTCGTGACGAAAGTGCTCTACACAAAGAAGCACAAGAATAAAAATTTTCTCATCGTCGATGCCGCAATGAACGACCTCATACGGCCCAGTCTCTACGACGCCTATCATAAAATACGCGCGGTGGAACTGAAAAAAGTAGAGACCATGGTTGCGGACATCGTCGGACCCGTGTGCGAATCGGGAGATTTTTTCGCGCACAACCGGACGATCAACAAGTGCAAACAAAATGACCTCCTTGCCATCATGTCTGCCGGCGCATACGGATTCACCATGAGTTCGAACTATAATGCCCGGTTGCGTGTGCCCGAGGTGTTAGTGGACGGAAATAAATTTTACGTTGTGCGCGACCGTGAAACCTACGACGACCTCATTCGCGGCGAACGGATCCCCGAGGAGCTGGTGAAATAGTCTGTTCGTCTGAAGTGCCACGTTGTCACAGTCCCCGCAGCGCCATAAGGCATTGCGGGGACTGCTGTTGTGGGCCCCTTCTGCAGCGGCACTGAATTTCCTCTCCGATGCTAAAATATTCCTTGACTTTTCAAGAAAAATCAGCGATCATGTTCATTGTATACAATATACAATAGGGAGCACCTGTGAACACTGTGCATACTATGCGCACGTCTCGGATCAATCTGGACCGCGCTGAAATTCAGTCGCTGCGCGAAAAATTGGTCACGACGATCCGCGATGCCATCATCGAAGGCAAGATCAAGCCGAACGAACGCCTGACGGAAGAAAATGTTTCGATGATGCTGGGGGTCAGCCGCACTCCGCTTCGCGAGGCATTTCTGCAGCTCGAATCCGAAGGCTTTGTGAAAGTAACACCCCGCCGCGGAGCCGTTGTTGCCGAACTCTCCGAAAAAGATGCGGGAGAGATCTATCTCATTAAAAGCGTTCTGGAAGGCCTCGCAGCCGGGTTGGCCGCCTCACGCGCCCAACAACCGGTCATCGACAAGCTTGCCGCACTCAATGATCAGATGAGAGCCCATGTGTCTGCCAAGAAAAAAGACATGCGCATGCTCCTCGACCTCAACTCCCGCTTCCATTCGCTGCTGAACGGCATCTGCGGGAATGAAAAATTGTACCAGCTCATAGACATCCTGCGCAAGCAGTCGCTCCGCTACAATTTTATTTATGTCACGGGACTGTCCAATCTCGAACGATCGGTGCATGACCACGATGATATTATCGCTGCACTGAAACGGCAGGATGCGCAGGCCGCAGAAACTATCGTGAAGGCGCACAGCAACACCGCGCGTCAGGCATTGTGCGAATTCATTCACCAGCGCATGCTCGAAAGTAAGTGAGACCCCCACATGATGTGTTCAATATAAAAATTCAGGAGAATGTATGAATAAGTTAAAAATTGCCATTGTCGGTTACGGAAACGTCGGACGTTCAGCACTGGAAGCGATCTCACAGGAACCGGATATGGAACTCGTCGGCATCGTCCGCCGCAAAAATTCAGTTGGCGCAGATCAGCCCCTTGAACTCTCGCGCACAAAGATCGTCACCACGATCGCGGAACTCGGCAAAGTGGATGTCGCCGTGCTCTGCGGGCCGACGCGCTCTATCAAAGAGACGGCTTCGGAAATCCTGAAGCTCGGCATCAATACCGTTGATAGCTTCGACATTCACGGCGAAATTCCAGGTCTGAGGGCTGATCTCGGCGCAGTGGCGAAAGAACATAATGCCGTCTCCATTATTTCGGCTGGGTGGGACCCGGGAGTCAATTCCGTTATCCGCGGTTGGTTCATGGCTATGGCCCCGAAAGGCATTACCTATACCAACTACGGCCCGGGCATGTCCATGGGACACACGGTTGCCGTGAAGGCGGTCTCGGGCGTGAAGAACGCGCTCTCCATCACCGTGCCTGCGGGCATGGGCATCCACCGCCGCATGGTGTATGTTGAATTAGAAGCAGGCGCGGCGTTCGAAGAAGTTGAAAAGAATATCAAGCAGGATCCGTACTTCATCAAAGACCGCACGTACGTGACGCAGGTGGAAAACATAGAGAACCTTATCGATATGGGACACGGCGTGCTCATGGAACGCAAAGGCGTCTCGGGCATCACCCAGAACCAGATCATGAAGTTCGAATTGAAGGTGAACAATCCCGCGCTCACGGCGCAGGTCATGGTGTCGTCGGCGCGCGCAACAATGAAACAGAAGCCGGGCTGCTACACAATGATCGAGATCCCCGTGGTCGATTATCTCTGCGGCGGCATCGACGCGTTCGTGAAGTCACTCGTCTAGGAAATATCATGGGCGATCCATACGCACGCAAACTGACGAATATAAATTTTTTCCATGCCAAGACCGCCGTCACCGGCAGAGTCGTCGTGGTGCTGGACGGTCTGCTGGAGAACCGCGGGCTGAATCTCATTCAGCCGATCTCCCGGGCGTTTCCGCACGGGTCAATCATCGAACTCATCGGCACGGCCGAAAAGAACGTGGGTCCAGGAACTGTGGTGGAGACGATCGCGTATATCGCCTTCGTCGAAATGACCGCCGGCGGCGTGCTCTTGGTCGGCGACGAACTCGTGTGGAACGATACGGTCATCGGCACCATCGCCGGCTACGACGATACGCATGTGCCAAACCACCAGAACACGATCGTCCTCATGAAGGAACGCGTCTCCGGCAAGGGGATGGGCATGAAGGCCGGCGACGAAATTTTCATCAAAGGTTTTTAACGAAATTTTTTTTACCGAAGGAATTGGATCTTCCTCTCCCTTCAAACGTGGATATCATACAGAAAGGACACACCATGTCAGCTCCCAAATATCGATTTCAGATGTATAAAAAATTACAGCAGTCGATGCCGGCCATTTATGCCGACGCGAAAAAAGCAGCCGAGTCTCTCAATATCCCAGCAGAATTAAAAGGCGCCTTCGGCCTTACCGGCGCCATTTCGGGCTGTCCCGCTCCGCTTCGCGACGATATCGAACATGCGATGCAGACCGAGGGAAAGAAGGTCGTGCCGCTTGCGGTGTACGTGGACCAGATCCGCGAGATCGTGAAGGACGTGTATGGCGACGGGTACGACGCCTGCCCGATCAACACGTGCGAAGCCGGCCTCTGGGTCTCGTTCGATACGCTCATGACGCCTCCCGCACTTGGCCGCGGCGACAATTATCGCACGCGCTACATTGCGCCGCTCGAACGCCACATGCATCATCAGGCGGCATACGGCCGTCCGTTCCCCGCGAAGTATAAGGACATTCTTGCAGACCGCGGCGTCGCCTCGGGCGAACTCGGGTTTTACGGCAAACGCCAGAATAATTTCGACACCGTCATGGTCCCGCTCGAAGGAGCCGATTATACGGTGCACGGCATTAAACCGTGGTCCACTCCGCTGCTGAAGAACGTGAAGGCGAAAGCATCCCTCGCATCCATCGAACAGGCTGCACAGACCAATGCGCATCTGCTCGGCGGCTTTGCCTCCATCGGCTACGACACGCCGGGATACGGATACGGCGAGAAGGACGAAAACGGAACGCCGCTGCTCTCGAAAGGCATCGCCGCAATCGCAAAAAAATACAACGTGCCCTACGTCATGGACAATGCATGGGGTTTGCCTTTCGTCGGCACAAACATCAAGAACGTCGGCGCCGATGTCATGATCTATTCAATGGACAAGGCAACCGGCTCGCCCACCAGCGCACTCATCATCGGCAAGGAAGATGTGATGGTAAACATCCGGCGCGCCATGGGTGTGCACGGCAACCGCGCGGGCTCGATGTCGTACGGCAAGGCCGCCTATGTCGGATTCGATCCGGGCAAGGAAGCCCTCGCGGGCCAGGTCGCCGCATTGAAAGTGCTGCGCGACAATCCCGCCAAGGCGAAGAAGCCGGTGGAAGATCTGTTCGCCGTCGTGACGGCGGAATTCGACAAGATCGACCCGCGCCTCAAACCGTTCTTCAAGATCTACAAGAGCTACAACTCGGGTGCGGTCGAAGTGAACTACGAGGACAGCTGGGCGAACGGCAAGATGGGCATTCCCATTTTCTCGATCGAAGACATGTACGCCAGCACCAACCTCTTCCAGGACGGCTGCGCGCAGATGGGCATCATTCCCACGATCGCCTATGACGGAAACTTCTTCATCTCGCCGGGCCTCGGAACGACGGATAATCAAGGCAACCTGATCCCGGAACGCATGGCCATGGCGGTGCGCGGTCTCGTGATGCTCGTCGAGATCGTTTCGAAATACGCAGGCATTCTCGACTAAGAGGCGTCTGCGATGTGAACGTCGACACAATGACCGTTACCGCTACCGTCGGTGGCGGTCATTGTTTTTCATGGGAGATGAGAACGATGAATACAGCAATGAACAGCGTGATGGATGCGATCGATATCGAAACCTATATCGTGTGCGCAACGGCCGCCGAGGGCAAAACGCTTGCGCTTGCGCTCGGCCGCGAAATGAATCTCGGCGATGTGGACATCATGTTCGAAGAATTCGACGGCTATGGCATGCGCCTCCGAATGCGGAAATACATCTACCGGCCCGGGGCACGGTACGAGTGGCTCGCGGCCCGTGTGAAGGCATGAACCCGTCATAACGATAAGGAATGGAAACGATGGCAAAAATTCTCTGCGTACCGCTCGATCCGGTGCACGATGTCGGCATCAAGATCATCAACGGCGAACTCGTCAAACACGGGCACCAGACGCTGCTGCTCCAGCCCGACCTGCCAATGGAGACGATCGTCAAGAAGGCCTCGGAAGGAGAGTATGACTTCATCATGGTCAGCCGTACGCTAGGGTACGGGGTTGCCGAACTCCTGGCCCGCTTCACCGACCTGCTCGATGCCGCCGGCATCCGCGAACGCTCGAAGGTCGTGATCGGCGGCAAGCCCGTCACGCCCGAACTTGCGGCCGAACTCGGCTACGACAAAGGCTTCGGCGCCCAGTCGTCCATCGACGAGATCATCGCCTATGTGGAAGGGCGTGAGCTCCCGAAGGAAGCCGCGGGACTCACGAGAACGAAGAAGGATATTACCGGCGGGTACTCGTATAGATTTTTCGACGCGGAGGTCGAATCGCTCCTGAACTCGATCTGCGACAAGCTCCTCGCGTGGGCCGAACGCAGAACCTCCCCGGGCGTGGAGCGGATGAAGCTCCGCGACGCCATGCTGCACACAGCCGATAGTGCGGCGGCGGCGGAATCGCGCGTGCGCTACAACGCCCTCTGCGACGCGGTGATCGTGGATGCGAACCACCACAACATCCTGCCCAAGGGAGTGCGCACGGTCTCGAATGAGGAACTGGGTGCGCTCTCGTCGTTTCTCTCGGCCTCCTTGCCATACCAGCCGGTGCGCATTCAGCACAACGAGAAGCAGCCCGTCGTCTTCAAATTTTTAGGCAGCGGATGCCCGATCATGGACATTACGCACGGCAAGATCTGCGAGCGCTGGGGAATCAACGGCTTCCTTATCATCAATCCCTCGTGGGAAGCCCGGTACGAAGGATTGATCGAAGGATGCCTGACGCATGAGAACGACGGCACCATCACATCGCTCGAGAACATACGCCTCATGCGCCAAAGCCTCGACGAATCCACACTGCTCACCGTGCGGGCGCATCGGGGACTCAACACGCCCGAGACGGTGCTGCTCGCCGGCGAGGCCGGAGCAAATCTGTCCAAGATCGATTTGGTCTACGGTTCGCTCGGCGCAGGCACGGACCCTGAGCGCATCGTGGTGGACGGGATCGAAGCGATGAAACTCTGCGCGCGCTACAACATGGCGTTCGACATCCCGGGGAACGACGAACTGAGCGGGGTGCCCGCGTGGAAAACGCTCGCCGGCCTGCTCATCAATGTGATGCTCGGCAAGAAACTGGGCGCGAAGGCGATACTGAAGCCGCTCTTCTGCTACGGGCCGCACATCGTGCTGAACGGACAGATGAAACAAAATTTCGTGGATTACAACTCGGCAAAAATTTATGCGCTACGGCATATCGTGGATTGTCCGATCTGGCCCGGCGAGCCGATCGCATTCATGACGCAGTCCGAGGAACGCATTCAATCGGCCAATACGACGTCGTATCACGCCGCGCTGGCAGCCACACTCGGCGTGGATGCGATCACCATCGCCTCGACCGACGAAGCATATTCGCGCGGACCCATCTGCATCACCTCGCGCATCGATACGATACGCGCAGTGACCGATGCGTTCCGGTTCATGGGCGACGCACAGATCGCTCCGAGCCCGATGGCGGCAGAGTACACGGACGAACTGTTGACAAAGATCAAGGACGTGCTCCGCGAGGTCGCCGCACTTCCGACACTGCACGAGGCGATCTATGCGGGCCTCCTCGGCAACGAGGAAGACGGCGCGTATCCCGGAAAATTCGGCGCCGGTACCGTAACGCTCACCATGTAGGGCGAGATGGTATCTCGCCCCGCACCGCGAAGCGGTGCGTGTTTCCAGTCACCAAAGATGCACCTCATGCACATCATCGGAATCGTTGGCACTGCAAAAAATACGGGGAAGACGACGACGCTCGCCGCGCTCATCCGGGAAGCCGGCCGCAGGCGCGAGCGCATCGGCGTGACCGGCATCGGCTACGACGGGGAGGAGATCGACACCGTCACTGGGCTGCCGAAGCCGCGCTTGCTGCTGCAGCCGGGCACCATCGTTGCCACTTCTGAACGGTGCCTGCTCACAACCTCCGCCGAATATACCGTGATCAAACGTACGGAGACGCACACCGCGCTCGGGGCCGTCATTATTGTTGAAATTCTCAAGGCCGGACTCATGGTGCTTGCCGGCCCCAATACGAAGCGGCTGCTTCAAGGCCTCATCGCGGAGCTGGAGGGCATGAACCTTGCTGCATTGTTTGTGGACGGTTCGCTCAACCGCATCGCCGCAACGGCCGTTGTGGACACGATGGTCTTCTCGACCGGCGCATCGCGCACCGTCGACCTTTCGTTCTTAGCCGAAGAAGCGCGCGCGATCATCAGTGTGTTTAAAGGAAAAAATTACGATCTTGCTTCGTCGCCCCTCGGCATCGCTCTGCATGACGCCTCGGGCGTGCTCGTGAAGCACCTGGCCATGCGCTCCCTCTTCGATGCGGACGATGCGCGCTCTGCTGTGGAATCGATGACCGTCCCGCCGGCAAGCATGGTTATACCGAACATGGTGTCGCTTCAGGCGCTTGAGTACATGACCGAGAGGCTCCGGGCACAGCCTCACGCACCTATGGCGATCATTGTCAACGATCCGACGATCGCGCTCCTTGCGGGCGAGCCCATCGCAGTGCGGCGGTGGATGGATAGTGCTGCCGGGCATGGGATGTCCATCGGCTACCGCCATGCAATACGAGCGGCGGCAATGACCGTCAATCCGTTCTATCCGTGCCAGCACGATCATGCATTTATGCCGGCGTACATCGACAAGGACTCGCTGCTCCATGCGGTGAGTGCCGCAGTGGACGTTCCAGTCTACAATATCATGGACGAAGGAGCGGCATCGGCGCTCTATGAATTGCTACTCTTATGATCACACTTGAAAATTCGGAACTTGGCGTTTCCATCCTTCATCCCGTGGCCGACCGTGCTCGTCTCGGGGCGCGATACTGCGCCGGCGGCTATGTGTATCAGGTGGAGGACAAACAAATGGGACCGCTCTTGTCCGGCCCCGAATACCCGCAGGATGTTCCGTCCGTGATCAATGGACAGGGCATGCCCGACGTGTTTCAGTTCACATTTTTTGCAGACCCGGAAGAATGTCCGCCGAAGAAAATGATCATCGGAGTCGGCGTGCTGGACAATTCCGCGCGACAGAAGGCGTCAGACAGTCATTTCTCGCTTCCCGTATCCGTAGCATGCGAATGGGATATTAGAACCGCCGCCGATACTGTTTCGATGACGACCCGGCAGGCTCATGGCGGCCGTTCGCTCGAGCTCGCGCGGACGCTCCACCTCAGCGAGCGAACGCTCGCATCGACAACAACACTGAAAAACACCGGTGCCGGCGAAATGCCGTTCCGATGGTTCGCTCATCCCTTCTTCCCCCGCATGGCGAAGAACGAAGCGTGCTCTCCGGGCTTCGCGTATGTGCTTCCCGAATGCGCAGGATTTTTTGTAGACAGGACCGGGGCGATCGGATTGCGCGAATCATTCGACTGGAATGCCGGCTGCTTTCAGCTGCTGGAGGGGATAGAAGATGAGCAATTCTGCATTCGGCAGCACCATCCCCTCTGCGGCGTAGTGCACGCGGACGGCAACTTTCCGCTTTTCCGCGTGGCGCTGTGGGCAAACCGCAACACATTTTCCATTGAACCGTTCCTGCAGCGCACGCTGCAGCCTGGAGAAGAGTACGCATGGACACTCACGTACAGGTTTTAAGTACGCCGGTCTACGACCGTATCGTCGCATTGTTGACCGAACGATCTATCGCCTATCGCGCGGTGCATCACGAGCCGACAACCACATCGGAACAGTCGGCGCTCGCTCGCGGCGAATCCATTGCCGTTGGAGGCAAGGCGATACTCATGAAAGTGGATGCCGATTTCAGGATCTTCGTGCTGAGCGCCGCATTGAAGATCGATTCAAAAAAGATCAAGGAGCATTTCGGCGCGAAGAAGATCCGCTTCGCCACTTCCGAAGAGCTTCTGGAGAAGACCGGCCTCGTTCCGGGTTCCCTTCCGCCGTTCGGCCCTCCGATTTTTGACATTCCTCTCTACGTCGACTCGTCGGTGCTTGCCAATGCGATCGTTGCGTTCAACGCCGGCTCGCTCACCGATTCGCTCATCATCTCCACCGCTGAGTATGCAGCCGCAGCGGCTCCCGAGGTGTTCGAATTTTCGGTCGCGTCGTGACCCCTCCTCGTACTGCCGGCGCTTGTGCTGATTTGCACATCACTCTGTTTTTGGGTACAATGAATATCACTCTCAAGTAACTACACAAAAACATGCACCGCTTCGCTCGAGCGGGCGAGATACCATCTCGCCCTACAATGCTGCGTCTGCGAAACTGGCATTTTCATGCGGGGTGGTGAACCCCATATTAATGCACGCTACATGCGCACCGATGCAACGGCAGCGAGGTGCTTCGAGAAAAAAATTTGCCGTTGGCGAACAGACTGTGCTGTTCATTACATGTTCTAGTCCGTGTCCATAACAATTTCCTTTCACCACTCCCATATTCCGCATGCGCACCAAAATTGAAATCACCATCGTGCTGCTGCTCCTGGTCATCGTGTTCACGGTGCAAAATTCGGATCCGGTGTCCGTCACATTATGGTTCTGGAAGATCTCGATCTCCAAAGCACTCCTCATTTTTTCGCTTCTGGCCGTCGGCGTTGTTCTCGGCCTTATCGTTGGAAGTCTCGCGCCTCGCAAGAAACTGCCGCATCTTCCTCCCGATCATGTGCAGAAGCTGTAAGTATGCACGGCTGAGCGCTGCACTTTGTCACTCACAAGCAAGAATGGATACACGCTTACCATGAAAATTATTTCTTCCGCTGCATTGCTCACAGTCGTACTCTTCTTCATCACAGAAACACAGGCGCAGGTTCCTTCGGCCATTATCGATCCGGCGGAACGGGGCTACACGCTGCAGCCGGAACAGCGCGCATATGCGCTGACGCAGCGGCAACTGTATCCCTCGGTGATCTTTTCGGCCGATGAAAAGGGACTGAAACTGGACCTCGGCGATTCGACGCTCTACGGCCGGCTCCATTACGGTCCCGCATATTTCGACTATGTCAATTCGGATTATTATGAGGCGCGGTTCCGGTCGCGTTCGGACATCAAGAAGGGGAAGGGGCTGCTCGAGATCAATTCGTACTTCAAGAAAGAATCCCTCAGCAATGTGAACCACTGGACGACCTCGGGCACGTTCGGATTCAGGCTCGAGCTGATGAGGATAAGAGACGGCGCCCCCGTCACGCTCGGCGTGTTCGACGGCAGGGTCGATTTCAGGAAGACCGCATCGGGATATGCGACGCCGCTGTCCATCGTCGAAGGGCCGATCGTCGGATGCATACAAAGCGACCACCCGGAGTGGATGCTGATCGGTTTCGACACCGATCGCATGTCCACCGGCATGATCGAACTCGAAGAGATCGGCGTGTATCCGGATCTGTCCGTCTCACTGCATCACGAAATTACGATCGGCAACCTCCAGCCGGCGCACCGCTACCGCTATCGCGCCGTTGCAATCGTCGGAACCGATTCTGTGATCACGCCGTGGATGTCGTTCAAGACCGCTCCCGTGAAGGGAAAAGGCACTGTCGTGTTCGCATACAGCGGCGACGGAAGAGCGACCACGGGCGGAGGCGAGAATGAATACATCGGCGTGAACCGCACTACGATCACACAGATCGCCAAACAGGCGTTCAGGCGCGGGACCGACTTTTTTCTCTTCGGCGGCGACATGATCGGCGGCTACACCTCCTCGGCCGAGGATTTCACGCTCATGCTGAAGGCGTTTAAGACCACGTTCTCCGGATATATGAACTCGGTTCCCGTTTACTGCGCAGTGGGAAATCATGAAGCGCATTATTTCGGATATGCCGATGCGCGGGGGAAAAAAGTCAATATCGACAAATACCCGTACGACAGCCTGAGCTCCGAGGCGATCATCGCCCGCGAATTCATACAGCCCTCCACGGGGCCCGATGCATACCCCGGCATGCCGACATACAAACGCAACGTGTACGGTTTTCAGTACGGCCCGGTGAAATCGATCGTGCTCAACACCGATTACTGGAACACGTCCGCCAATGCGATCAGCACGTTTGGCGGATCACCCGAGGGCTACATGCTGCCCAATCAGGTGGAATGGTTCGAGCGCGAATTGAAGGCCGCCGAAGCCGACCCGACCGTAAAATACATCGTGCTACTCGCACACGAGCCGTTTTTTCCGAATGGGGGCCACGCGAGCGATGCAATGTGGCACTTCGGCGACAACACGGTCCGGTCCTATCGCGCCGTGAACGGCACAATGACACCATTCGACTATGGCGTGATCGACATGAGGGACAGGCTGTGGGAAGTGATCAGCCGGTCGAAAAAAGTAGCCGCCGTGCTCGGTTCGGACGAACACAATTACCACCGCTCGCTCATCACGAACACGACCCCCGTGGGCGTGCCGGAGCTCGACGACTTGAACCACGACGGCATCCTGAACGATGGCCGGTTCTCGCCCGATGCGAAGTTCACACATCCCACATGGTTCATGGTGTGCGGAGGCGCGGGCGCGCCGTACTATACGCAGGAACCGACGCCGTGGAGCGGTGCGGTGAAAAAATTCACGGCGCAGAATAATTATTTCATTTTCACGGCGAACGAAAAAAAGATCGGACTCGAGGTCTTCAATGCGAACGGGCAGCTCCTGGACGCCGTGCCGGACCTTCTCGAAGTCAGAAAAAAATAACACTCAAGGATAAACGCCGGATCGTTAAAGGAACAATCGCCATGGCTTCATCACGCAGAATCGCTGTACTCGCCCTAATATTTCTTTTTTCCGCTGCACTCAATGCCCGCGCCGAGGACCGGTTCGACGTCGGCGAACATTATACGAAACGCGAATACTCTATTCCCATGCGGGACGGGAAAAAATTATTTACCGCCGTCTACACGCCGGTGGATACGACGCGCAACTATCCCGTGCTGATGATGCGCACTCCGTACAGCATCGCCCCGTACGGCGCGGCAGAGTTCAAGCTGACTCTGGGCCCCTCAGACATCACGATGAAGGAAGGATACATCTTCGTGTATCAGGATGTGCGGGGAAAAATGATGAGCGAAGGGGAGTACGAAAACATCCGCCCGTATGCGGCCGTGAAGAAAATTCCAGCCGACATCGACGAGAGTTCGGACACGTACGACACGATCGACTGGCTCGTGAAGCACATTGCCCACTCGAACGGACGCGTGGGGCTCTATGGCATCTCGTATCCCGGATTTTATGCGGCGCTCGGACTCATCGATGCGCATCCGGCGCTGAAGGCCGTTTCTCCACAGGCGCCGATCGACGATTGGTTCATGGGCGACGACTTTCATCACAACGGCGCGCTCTTCCTGCTCGATGCATTCAACTTCATGTCCGGCTTCGGCCAGCACCGTGCCGAGCCCACGAAAGGATATGCGAAGGGATATGTGCATACGAATCCCGATCCGTACCGGTTCCTGCTCGGCGTGGGCGCCATCGCTAACATCAACACCCGCATTTTCAAGAACACGATCGGATTCTGGAACGACATGGCCGCACATTCTTCATACGACCAATTCTGGAAAGACCGGAACGTGGCGAGCCGCTTAACGCATGTCTCTCCCGCGGTGATGACGGTCGGCGGCCTGTTCGATGCCGAGGATTTTTACGGCCCTTTGCACATCTATCATGCGATCGAAGAGAACAATCCCAAGGCGGCGAACACGCTCGTGGTGGGGCCGTGGTATCACGGAGGCTGGTCTCGTTCTGCAGGCGAGCAACTGGGCAATATCGGCTTCGACAGCAAGACGTCGGAATATTATCGCGACAGTATCGAGGCCGTTTTTTTCCGCTACTATTTGAAGGACGAGGGTTCGCCGACCATACCCGAGGCGCTCGTCTTTCAAACCGGATCGAATGTGTGGAGGCGCTATGCGCAGTGGCCTCCCGTACGGCTCGAGCGCAAGAAACTGTATTTCAATGAGAATGGAACATTGTCGTTCCTTCCCCCCGAAGGCGGATCGGCGTTCGACGACTACGTGAGCGACCCGAACCACCCCGTGCCGTACACATCAGAGATACATACGAACCGCAACCGCGAGTTCATGACGGAAGACCAGCGCTTCGCGTTTTACAGGCCCGATGTCGTGTCGTATGAGACGCATATACTGGACGACGACCTGACTCTCACAGGCCCGATCACAGTGAACCTGAACGTCTCGACCACGGGCACCGACGCCGACTTTATCGTGAAACTCATCGATGTGCTGCCCGACGATGCGAAGCCCTCGGTTGCGCACCCCGTCTATTCGCCGATGGGCGGATATCAAATGCCCGTGCGCATGGACGTCATGCGCGGCAAGTTCCGCAACAGTTTCGAGAAGCCCGAGCCCTTTACGCCCAATGCCGTGACACAGGTGCGCTACACGTTGAACGACATCAACCACTGCTTCCGCGCGGGGCACAAGATCATGGTGCAGGTGCAATCCAGCTGGTTCCCGCTCGTGGACCGGAACCCGCAGACATTCGTCGATATCTACCATGCGGCGGATGCCGATTACCGGAAAGCTACGCACAGAATTTATCACACGCCGGAGGCTCCGTCGTTCCTGGAAGTCGGTCTCGTTAAATAGCGCGATCTGTTCGCCAACGGCAAATTCTCTTCTCGAAATAACTCGCTGTCGTTGCATCGGTGCGATGTAGGGCGAGATGGTATCTCGCCCGCACCGCGTGCGCGGTGCAAGTTTTTCGGTATAGTTACGTAAGGGTGATGCGGCGCGGCTCCATAACGCTGGCGACAAATACTGCGAAAAAAATCCCGCGTGTACGCGGCCTGGAAATCGTCAATTGGGCTGCATAAAAAAAGCCGCCCGAGGGCGGCTCTGCTTGCCGGTCGGCAACCGTGTTGTCCTACATGTTGCTCTCATCGGCCGAAGGGCCGTAGATCGAGGGTACCGCCACATCATTCAACCGCAAATAGACGCCCAGCTGCGCCCGGTGATGGATAAGATGGTTCATCATAAACGACCGGATGACGGCAATTTTCGGCATCGTGAATATCACTGTCTCTCCGTTTTTCAACGACCACGTCTTGAAAAAATCCTCGTCGTGCGCATTGACCAGTGCCGTTCGTGCCTCCGCGGCAGACTTTTCGAACACCGCCAAGACGTCGTTCCTGTTTTGAATGGCGTATTGCGGGAAGGGCGCCGTCACATCGAGATGATCCGAATTCAGCGTGGTGTTCAGCCACGACGGCAGTGTCGCGACATGCACTGCGAGCTTTTGGAGCGTGAACGATTTAGCGTGAGGCTTCCACGCGAATTTATCTTCGGGGATGCGTTCGAGCGTCTTTCGTGTATTGTTCATTTCCATGTCGAATTCAGGTAAAAGCATTTCGCTGATGTTCATCTGTTCCTCCAATGTGTGTGTGTGTGTGCAGTGAGCTGCCTGCGATGACGTTCGCGAACGGTGTTCGTGAACCAGTAGTGTCCTGTTAAGAGAATTTGCATCTCTGTAAGTAGCTGAATTAAAACCGATTATAGCATTTTGTAGTTTTTTCGATTTGAATTTCATTGCTCCAAAAATGGTATTTTTATTTTTCCCCCTGACCATTTTTACGGAGCTTTGGCATGAATGTTGGGAGAACGGTTTTTTCTCAGTTGACGGACTTTATCAATGACTATGTTTTTATTTCAATGGTCGATCAACACAACGGCAACAATCGCGTTCGACACTTTACATGCTGGGA